>NZ_CP170663.1:2500-275000 GCF_042938965.1 Azospirillum sp. A23
CGAACTGAAACATCTAAGTAGCCGGAGGAAAGGACATCAACCGAGACTCCGCTAGTAGTGGCGAGCGAACGCGGACCAGGCCAGTCATTCGATCTACATAACCGGAACCGTCTGGAAAGTCGGGCCATAGCGGGTGATAGCCCCGTACGGATAAACCGGATCGAATGCTCGAGTAGGGCGGGGCACGTGAAACCCTGTCTGAACGTGGGGGGACCACCCTCCAAGCCTAAGTACTCCTCAGTGACCGATAGTGCACCAGTACCGTGAGGGAAAGGTGAAAAGCACCCCGACAAGGGGAGTGAAACAGTTCCTGAAACCGGATGCCTACAAGCAGTCGGAGCCTCCTTGCGGGGTGACGGCGTACCTTTTGTATAATGGGTCAGCGACTTAGAGTATGCAGCGAGCTTAAGCCGGTAGGTGGAGGCGCAGCGAAAGCGAGTCTGAATAGGGCGACCGAGTTGCATGCTTTAGACCCGAAACCTGATGATCTAGCCATGGGCAGGTTGAAGGTGCGGTAACACGCACTGGAGGACCGAACTCACGCCTGTTGAAAAAGTCGGAGATGACCTGTGGCTAGGGGTGAAAGGCCAATCAAATCAGGAAATAGCTGGTTCTCCGCGAAAGCTATTTAGGTAGCGCGTCGGATATCACCTGCGGGGGTAGAGCACTGGATGGGCTAGGGGGGCGCGAGCCTTACCAAACCTAACCAAACTCCGAATACCGCAGAGTGCAGTCCGGCAGACAGACGGTGGGTGCTAAGGTCCATCGTCGAGAGGGAAACAGCCCAGACCGCCAGCTAAGGTCCCCAAATCACGGCTAAGTGGGAAAGGATGTGGGAAGGCCATGACAACCAGGAGGTTGGCTTAGAAGCAGCCATCCTTTAAAGAAAGCGTAATAGCTCACTGGTCTAGTTAAGCCGGCCTGCGCCGAAAATGTATCGGGGCTCAAGCCGTGTACCGAAGCTGCGGATGCGATCTTTGATCGCGTGGTAGCGGAGCGTTCCGTAAGCCTGCGAAGGGTGTCCGTGAGGCCGCCTGGAGGTATCGGAAGTGAGAATGCTGACATGAGTAGCGACAAACAGTGTGAGAAACACTGTCGCCGAAAGTCCAAGGGTTCCTGCGCAAGGTTAATCCACGCAGGGTGAGCCGGCCCCTAAGGCGAGGCCGAAAGGCGTAGTCGATGGGAACCACGTTAATATTCGTGGGCCTGGCGGAGGTGACGGATTGGAAAGCGTGTACGATCTTATCGGATTGATCGTGCTGTGGACCGGTTCCAGGAAATAGCCCCGCCATACAGACCGTACCCCAAACCGACACAGGTGGACTGGTAGAGTATACCCAGGCGCTTGAGAGAATGGTGTTGAAGGAACTCGGCAAATTGCCCTCGTAACTTCGGAAGAAGAGGGCCCCGTTGTGGCGCAAGCCATGGCGGGGGGCACAGACCAGGGGGTAGCGACTGTTTACTAAAAACACAGGGCTCTGCGAAGCCACACAAGGCGACGTATAGGGTCTGACGCCTGCCCGGTGCCGGAAGGTTAAGAGGAGGAGTGCAAGCTCTGAATTGAAGCCCCGGTAAACGGCGGCCGTAACTATAACGGTCCTAAGGTAGCGAAATTCCTTGTCGGGTAAGTTCCGACCTGCACGAATGGCGTAACGACTTCCCCGCTGTCTCCAACACCAACTCAGCGAAATTGAACTCTCCGTGAAGATGCGGAGTTCCCGCGGTCAGACGGAAAGACCCCGTGCACCTTTACTACAGCTTTGCAGTGGTGCTAGGGACTTCATGTGTAGGATAGGTGGGAGGCTTGGAAACATGGGCGCCAGCTCGTGTGGAGCCAACCTTGAAATACCACCCTTGAAGTCTCTGGCATCTAACCGTGGCCCGTTATCCGGGTCCGGGACCCTGCATGGCGGGTAGTTTGACTGGGGCGGTCGCCTCCCAAAGTGTAACGGAGGCGCGCGATGGTGGGCTCAGAGCGGTCGGAAATCGCTCGACGAGTGCAATGGCATAAGCCCGCCTGACTGCAAGACTGACAAGTCGAGCAGAGACGAAAGTCGGCCATAGTGATCCGGTGGCTCCACGTGGACGGGCCATCGCTCAACGGATAAAAGGTACGCCGGGGATAACAGGCTGATGACTCCCAAGAGTCCATATCGACGGAGTCGTTTGGCACCTCGATGTCGGCTCATCACATCCTGGGGCTGGAGCAGGTCCCAAGGGTTCGGCTGTTCGCCGATTAAAGTGGTACGTGAGCTGGGTTTAGAACGTCGTGAGACAGTTCGGTCCCTATCTGCCGTGGGTGTCGGAGTTTTGCGAGGATCTGTCCCTAGTACGAGAGGACCGGGATGGACATACCTCTGGTGCACCGGTTGTCACGCCAGTGGCATGGCCGGGTAGCTAAGTATGGACGGGATAACCGCTGAAAGCATCTAAGCGGGAAACCCACCTCTAAACCAGAGCTCCCTTGAGAGCCGTGACAGACCATCACGTCGATAGGAGGCATGTGGACGGGCAGCAATGCCTGAAGCTAAGCCTTACTAATCGCTCGATCGGCTTGATCTCGACACCACACTAACCGCGCCATGCGCAGCAGCAAGCCTGTTCCAAGCAGTGCTTGACCAGCGCATCGCCGTTCGATACATCCTCAAATCACTTGCACGAACAAGCATACGCGCTTTCGGTAACAGCGTCGGTCTTGTGCCTCGGTGACCTGGTGGTCATGGCGAGGTGTCAAACACCCGATCCCATCCCGAACTCGGCCGTGAAAAGCCTCCGCGCCAATGGTACTGCGTCTTAAGACGTGGGAGAGTAGGTCGCCGCCAGGTCGCTCAGGCACAAGAGACGCTCAATACACAAAGCGTATATGCTCCCATCTTCACGAAACCCATCGTCCCACATAACAGACATCCGCGGGGTGGAGCAGCCCGGTAGCTCGTCAGGCTCATAACCTGAAGGCCGCAGGTTCAAATCCTGCCCCCGCAACCACCGACAGTTGACAGCCCGCCTCCAACGAGGCGGGCTGTCGGCGTTTCGGGTCGGCTTCGGCGCACGCCTCCAGGATCGCCAGCAGGTCGCCATGAAGCTGCGCTTCCAGCCCGGCGCCCGAGAGGCAGGGGGACAGCACGACACGGTCGACCATGGACCTGATCATCTCCATCGCGGCCATCCCCTCGTCGCCGTCGCCGAGCACGGATTCCAGCTCCGCGATCTTCCGCCGGTACAGCTCCGGCAGGTTGGCCGGCAGCATCATCTCCGGCGCCTCCGTCCCCAGGGCGCCGATCTCGGCGGCGAGCGTGGCACGCTCGGCCTCCAGGGCGGACAGCCGCTCCTTCAGGGACGGGCTGTTCATCCCGTTCGGCTCTGTTGCAAAGTTGGCCTGCACGCGGCGGAATGGCTGGACGCTGTTGGGAGCCAAGCCGTGCCGGACTTCAAGGGGCGCCACTTCGAGGGCGAGATCGTGCTCTGGGCGGTGCGCTGGTACTGCCGGTACGGGATCAGCTACCGTGACCTCGAGCAGATGATGGCCGAGCGCGGCGTTTCGGTCGATCACTCGACCATTTATCGCTGGGTCCAGAAGTACGCGCCGGAGATCGAGAAGCGGCTACGCTGGCAGTGGCGCTGCCTGAGGTCAACCAGCTGGCGGGTCGACGAGACCTCCGTGAAGGTAGGTGGCAAGTGGGCCTACCTTTACCGGGCCGTCGACAAGCACGGCAACACTATCGACTTCTACCTTTCGCCCACGCGGAATACCGCGGCCGCCAAGCGTTTCCTCGGCAAGGCGCTGAACGGCCTGAAGGATTGGCAGAAGCCGATGGTCATCAACACCGACAAGGCGCCCACCTATGGGCCAGCCCTAGCGGAGCTGAAGGCCGAGGGCAAATGTCCCGAGGAGACGGAACATCGGCAGGTCAAGTGCCTGAACAATGTCGTCGAGGCCGACCACGGCAAGTTGAAGCAGCTGATTCGGCCGGTGCGGGGCTTCAAGACCCTGAGGACGGCTTATGCGACGATCAAGGGGTTCGAGGTGATGCGCGCGCTCCGCAAAGGGCAGGCCGCCGCCTTCAACCTGACCCGTGACATGCAGGGCGAGGCGCGCCTTGTCGAGCGCGCCTTCAACGTCGGCCCCTGCGTGCTCGCCGAAGCCGTTCAGCTCGTCAATCAGCAGCTCGAACTCCAGGCTGCGTAGCCTCCGGCAGTGATGCCGGTCGTCATCATCACGCGCCTACAGGAAGAGTTTGCAACAGAGCCCCAACGTCTGGGCGCAGTTGACCTGCCCCCACGTGGGACACCAGAGACGATGTTAGCCAAACACCGCCCGGCGGCTCCTGTCCAGTCCGGCGGAGCGTAGCGGAGCCGGGCTGGACAGGAGCCGGCACCACCGCGGCGGGCGCCGGTGGGCGGTAGCCGAGCGCGCTGTGCGGACGCACGGTGTTGTAGGCGACGCGCCAGCACTCGATGAGCACCTGGACGCCTCGAAAAACTGTAGCGTGTTCGGCTTTCTGGTGATTCCCTTGTTTTTGAAGGCGGGGGGGGCGGAAGCATGGCCGGTCAAGCAGGGCTGTTCGATCTTCAGGATCGCTATGCAGAGTTGAGCAAGAGCGGCGATCCGCTGGAGCGTCTTTTGTCGGTGGTGGACTTCGAGGTTTTCCGTCCGACGCTGGACGCGGCCTTGGGGCGCAAGGATCGTTCCCGGGGCGGTCGGCCGCCGCTGGACGCGGTGATGATGTTCAAGATCCTGGTACTCCAGGCGCTGTACGGTCTGTCGGACGAGCAGGCGGAGTATCAGGTACGCGACCGGCTGTCGTTCATGCGGTTCCTCGGGCTTGGATTGGGCGACCGTGTTCCGGATCGTACGACGATCTGGCTGTTCCGCGAGGCGCTGGTGACGGCGGGGGCGATGGAGGGGCTGTTCGCCCGCTTCGACGCGGAGCTGAAGGAGCGCGGCTACTTCGCGCTGGGCGGCCAGATCGTCGACGCCTCCATCGTGGAAGCGCCCAGGCAGCGGCTGACCTGGGAGGAGAAGCAGCAAATTCGTGACGGTGAAGACCCGCCCTGGCCACCGGCCAAGGCGCGCCAGAAGGACACGCAGGCACGCTGGACGGTGAAGCGGGGGCGGGTCAAGGCGAAGCCGGGACCGGCGCTCGACGGTTCGGAGGCGCGCATGGTGGAGGGGCTTCTGATCCCGGCGTTCGGCTACAAGTCGCACATCAACATCGACCGCCGGTTCCGCCTGATCCGGCGTTTTGCCGTTACCGACGCCGCGAGGCACGATGGGGCGCAGTTGCCGGGCCTACTCAACCCGGACGCCTTCGACAACCGGGTGTGGGCGGACAGCGCCTATCGCTCGAAAGCCAATGAAGCGGCCATCGCAGCGGCGGGCCGTCGCAGCATGGTGCATTTCCGCAAGCCGAAGGGACGGCCGATGCCGGAGCCGCACCAGCGCGCCAACCGCGCCCGTTCGATGGTGCGATCCGCCGTCGAGCATGTGTTCGCCGACCAGAAGCAGCGCATGGCGCTATTCATCCGCACCATCGGCCTGGCGCGCGCCACGGTGAAGATCGGCATCGCCAACCTCGCCTACAATTTCCGACGCCTGATCTGGCTCGAGGGGCAAACTGCGCCCGTATAGTGCCAAAATCGCCGCATATTTCCGCCTTCTCGCATCAAAATCGGGATTGCGACCCCAAATTTGCCGGTTTCTCACCGGATCAACCCCGTTCCGTGGCCTAACTGCCCAAAAAGGCCGGTTTATCGAGGTGCTCACCTGCGCCTCGGGCAACGTGTAGAAGATCTCCCGCGCGAGCAGCTCGTCGCGCAGCTTGCCATTGAAGCTCTCGTTGTAGCCGTTCTCCCATGGGCTGCCCGGCTCGATGAACAGCGTCTTCACCCCAACCTGCGCCAGCCACTCGCGCACCGCCGTGGCGGCGAATTCCGGCCCGTTGTCGGAGCGGATGAAGTCGGGTGGCCCCCGTTCGACGAACAGCTCAGCCAGCCGGTGCAGGACGTCGTCCGAGGTGAGACGGCGGGCGACGTCGATGGCCAGGCACTCGCGGGTGAATTCGTCGATGATGGTGAGCATGCGAAAGCTCCGGCCGTCGTGGGTGCGGTCGGTGACGAAATCATAGGCCCAGACGTGGTTCGGCCAACTCGGGCGCAGACGCACGCACGAGCCGTCGTTCAGCCACAGCCGGCCACGCTTGGGCTGCTTCTTGGGGATCTTCAGCCCCTCACGGCGCCAGATCCGCTCGACCCGCTTGTGGTTCACCTGCCAGCCCGCCTGACGCAGCAAGGCGGTGATGCGCCGGTAGCCGTAGCGGCCATACTGACCGGCCAACTGCACGACGGCCGCCGTGAGCGCATCCTCCTCGGCCGGAACAACGGATACATGACGCTGGGTCGAGCGTGCCTGGCCAAGCACCCGGCAGGCCCGGCGTTCGGAGACGCCAAGGGTCTGCTGGACCTGCGCGACGCAGGCGCGGCGCCGCTCGGGGCTCAGAAGTTTCCCCGTGCCGCCTCCTGCAGGATCAGCTTGTCCAGCGTGAGGTCGGCCACCGCCTTGCGCAGACGCTGGTTCTCGCGTTCCAGTTCCTTGAGCCGCTTGGCCTGATCCAGCTTCAGGCCGCCGAACTCGGCGCGCCAGCGGTAGTAAGTCTGCTCCGAGATGGCGTGCCCGCGGCAGGTCTCCGCGACCGTGCGCCCTTGCGCTACCGCCACCTCGATGGCGCGCAGCATGCTGATGATCTGCTCGGGGGTATGCCGCTTTCGACGGGCCATTCCTTCCTCCTGATTTGCCCATCCCTCAAATAGGGGCTGGAGCGGGTTCAGGGGGGCAAGTCAAAGTGTACAGGGAACGTGAAGGGTTGCGGCGATATGCCGGATTGCATGTTTGAATCGTGGTATTTGGTGCAGACTATAACCTTGGAGGGCGCATTCCTGGCAATGTTGCGCGGTCGTACATGCGTTTGCCGGCATACACACTAAAAAAATATGTATTTGACTGATCAATTGCGGTAGAGCTACCTTCCCCTATCGATATATACCTTTCTTTCCGGAGAGTGACGTGGGGAAGAAGCTTCTTTTGGTGGTTGTCTCTGCCAGTGTCGCTCTCTCAGGATGTGTGACAACCCGGGAGAGTCGCATCGGCACCAACGACGGCTCGGACGCCTGCTACCAGTATCGGGTCGCGCTGGATTCCACCGGCGACTTCTACCAGGAGGACATGCTGGCGGGCGCGATGGCCGGAGCCGTCGTCGGCGCGGCCACCGGACTGATGGTGCGGGGAACCCCGCAGGCGGCCCTGATCGGCGCGGTGAGCGGTGCGGCGTTGGGGGCCGCAGGCGGTTACTGGTACTCCAAGATGCAGCAGGGCCGCGACCAGGCCATCCTGTCGGTGATGTCCGACGCGCAGAAGGAACGGTCAAATCTCAATCAGACGCAGGTTGCTCTCGACCAGCTGGTCAACTGCCGGCGTGCCGAGATCGCAAAGGTCAAGAGGGACTACAAGGCCAAGCGAACCACCAAAGAGGTGGCGGAACAGCGCATGGCTCTGATCCGGCAGCAGCTCGACAAGGACTATGAGATCGCCAACGGTATCAGCGCCAATGTTGTGAAGCGTCGCGATGCCTTCCTCGAGGCCGCCGAGAACATCACGCCCGGCACACGGACCCAGATCCAGGACGGCAAGTTCAAGCAGGCAAACGGCAAGAAGCCCAACAAGAAGCAGAAGGAACCGCAGCCGGCGGTGGACGACCCCGCGGCGCAGACGATCGCATACGTCACCACCGCCTATCAGACCAGCGAGCGCGTGGTGCAGGCTCCTGCACAGTTCCAGAGCGCGAAGCTCGAAGCATCGCTCGAAACCAGCTGAACGGGCGGCGGATCGAATGTACCTGGCTCCCATGAGGCGTGTGGTGTGGGGTAGGGCGTGCATGCCGCTCGTATGCGTCGCGATGGTGCTGTTGGCAGCGCTCGCGCCCGCCATGGCCCAGGACGCATCGACCGCCCCCTTCCTGCGCATCGAAACCGGCCGGCATACAGCGCGCATCAACCGGCTGGCGACGGATGCCAGCGGCCGGCTGGTCGCGACGGTGTCCAGCGACAAGACGGTGCGCCTGTGGGCTCGCGACAGCGGGGAGGAGATCGGGACGATACGCGTGCCGATCGAGGATGGCGAGGAAGGGGCGCTCTACGCGGTCGCACTATCGGCCGACGGCAAGCTGGCGGTGGCCTCCGGCCATACCGGGTCGACCTGGGGCGACGGGATCGTCCTCTACCTGTTCGATGTCGAGAAGCAGCAGTTGAAGGCGCGCCTGCCCGGCCAGCCACAGGTGGTCAACCATCTGGCGATGTCGCCGGACGGACGGTTCATCGCCGGCGTCTTCGGCGCCGGCGCCGGGCTGCGGGTCTGGGATGCCGCGACTTTCAAACTGGTTGCAGAGCATGGGGGCTACGGCGCCCGTGCGACCTGGGTGGACTTCGACCGCGCCGGCCGCCTTGCGACGGTGGCGGCCGACGGCACGGTACGGCTCTACGATCCCGCCTTCAAGCCAATCGCCACGCGGAAGGCGGCTGGCGACGATGGCGCCTATTCCCTGGCATTCTCGCCCGATGGGCGGCGTCTGGCTGTCGGTTATTCCGACAAGCTTCGCGTGGATGTGCTGCGCGCGTCCGATCTGAAGCCCATCGCGACCCCCGCGACCTCCGGCCTGACGTCCGGCAGCCTTGCCGCAGTTGCCTGGGTGACGGGCAATGCCGGCCTCAGCCTAGTCGCGGCCGGAACGGCGAAGGCCGGCGGCGCCGATCACGTCCTGCGCCGTTGGTCCGATGCCGGCGGAGGAGCCTTTTCCGACACTCCGATCAGCCGCGATTCGGTGAACCAGTTGCTTGCCGGAACGGACGGAAGCCTGCTGTTCGCCAGTGCCGATCCGGCCTGGGGCCTCGTCGGCCGTGAAGGGCGGCTGGTTCATCGGATCGAAGGGGAGATCGGCGACTTCCGCAACATCGTCGCCGGCCGCTTCGGCGTGTCGGCCGACGGACTGGTTCTGGACTTCGGCATGGACGCGGACGGCCGGACGCCGATGCGCTTCGACGTTCTGAACAGAAGCCTAACGGCCGATCCGCCGGCCGATCCCGCCATGACGGGCCCCATCGCCGAGTCGCCGATCGCCCGTGTCACCGACTGGCGCAACACCCAGACGCCCCGGCTGAACGGCGTGCCGTTGCCGCTCGACGCCGGCGAATGGTCGCGCAGCATGTCCTTCACGCCGGACGGCAAAGGATTGCTGCTTGGTGGGGAATTCGGCCTGCGCCTGTTCGACGTGGCCAGCGGCCGCGAACTGCACCGCGTCGGCACGCCGGGTGCCGCATGGGGCGTCGCGGTGTCCGGCAATGGCCGGCTCGCGGTCGCGGCCCTGGGGGACGGCACCATCCGCTGGTACTCGCTCGACGGCTCGCGTCTGGAGGAGCAGGCGGCCCTGTTCCCCCGCCGCAGGAACGGCCAATGGGTTCTGTGGACGCCGGAGGCCTTCTTCGACCACTCCGAAGGCGGCGGCCAGAGCATGGTCGGCATCCACCTGAACGACGGCAAGCGCAAGTCGCCCCTGTGGATCGATTTCGGCCAGATCTATCGCATGCTGCATGCACCGGAGCTGGTTCGCGGCAAGCTGGAGGGGACTGCGGCGGAAGCCATCGGCACCCGGCGGGCTGCCATCGGCGACCTGCGCAGGCTGACCCTGCGGCGGCCGCAGATCCAGCTGACGGACTATTGTGCGGTTGCGGAGACCAGCCGTGCCTTCGGCCGCGATGGGACCGCGGTGCAGCCGTCGGCGGAAGATTGCCGGCCCATTGAATCCAGCGCGCTGGCCCGCGCCTTCCGGGTGTCGGGCACCGCCGCGGAAGCGGATGATGGCGGATCACCGCGAACAGCAATCGCTTTGCCGGCGGGAACCTCTCGTGTGCGGTTGCGCTTCCGCGTGGTCGATACCGGAAGCGGAATCGGCACGATCCATGTGTTCCGCAACGACCGCAACGTCAGTGCCGAGGGGGCGGTTCGCGGCTTTGGCCGGGTCACCGACGAAGCCGGCGAAATGCGTGAGCGCACCGTGCTGCTGGAGCCGGGGGCGAACCGTGTCAGGCTCTGGGCCTATGACCGCAACGATGCGGTGTACGAGCAGTCGGGCGTGGTGGATTTTACCGTTCCCACGCCGCCTCAGCGCGTTGCGGCACGCAGCGGGGAAGGGGAGGCGCCGTCCAAGCCGCGGCTGCTGCTTCTCACCGCCGGCATCAACGAATACCGAGCGCCCGGAGCCCGGCTGGCGTTTGCCAGACCCGATGCACAGGCATTCGCCAGGGAGATCCGGGAGCACATCCCATCGCACTATGATGCCGCCTCCTCGCTGGCCTCCTGGCGCGAACTCTACGATGCGGCGGCTACCCGTTCGGCGCTGGTTGAGGCGCTGGAGGCGATCGGCCGGGACAGCCGCGAGGACGACACGGTCGTCCTCTATCTCGCCGGTCATGGGATCGTCGTGCCCTTTGCCCAGGAGCCGGGCGCGACCTTCTACCACTTCGTGACGCAGGACGTGCCGTCCCTAGAGGCGGTGACCGATCAGGCGCTTTCGGAGAAGGATCTCGTCCGCCTGATCAGCGGCATCCACGCCCGCAACGTGCTGCTCCTCCTCGACACCTGTCATGCCGGGGCCTTTTCCGAAGGCAACGTGGACAAGTTCTACAGGGAGCTGGGCAAGAGCCGTTACGTGCTTGCGGCCTCGGCCAGCGGGCAGGAGGCGCTTGACGGCTATGACGGGCGGCACGGTGTTTTCGCCCGTGCGGTCCTGGACGGACTGGCGGGAAAGGCCCGTTTCCAGGACGACACCGTCGTCTACCACCTGACGCTGGGCGATTACGTCCGCCGCCGCGTCCCCCGGCTAGCCCAGGAAAAGAACTGGAAACAGAACGCGTTCTTCAAGACCGGCGGCAACGAGTTGAGCGGTTTTCCGCTGGTCGCTTCGGAAGGAGAGGCCGCCCGATGATCCGTGCGCTCCAGAAGTCTATGGCCCGGCGTCTGAGTGTCTCCGCCGTGGCGCTCGGCCTGTTCGGCGCGAGTCCGGCGATGGCGGAACTGCGCGGCCTAGTGGTCGGCATCAACGACTATGTTCAGCTGGAAAGCCTCGACGGCGCGGTGAACGACGCCCGCGATGTCGCCGGAGCCCTGCGTCGGGCCGGCGCAAGCGACGTCAAGCTGCTGCTGGACCGCGAAGCGACCCGCGATGCGGTGATGCAGGCTTGGAATGAGACCGTAGCTCGCTCAACACCCGGCGATATCCTGGTGTTCCATTATGCCGGCCACGGCGGCCAGTCTCCCGAACGGATCAAGGGATCCGAGCGGACCGGCATGGATTCAGAGCTGCTCCTCGCCGCCTTCACCGCCGAGGCACCCGGCAATTACGAGCGGATCGTCGACGATGAAATCCATGTGATGCTCAAGCGGGCGACGGATGCCGGTCTGGCCGTGCTGCTGGCGACCGACGCCTGCCATTCCGGCACCATGACCCGCGGGTTCGACACACGGCTGTCGCGGCCCAAGGTGCGTGCCGCCCTGCACGCTCCGATCACCGATGACCGCCTGCCGGCGCCGGACCCGGAGGCGGCATCGATGACGTTGGATGATTTGCCGAACGTGGTGTCGCTCGGCGCGGTGCAGGACGACGAACTGGCTCCAGAGGTCATCATCGACGGCCAGCCGCGCGGGGCGCTCAGCTGGTCGCTCGCCCGCGGACTGGAAGGCGGCGCCGACCTCGACAAGGACGGCGCCATTTCCGAGAAGGAACTGCAGGTCTTCGTCTGGGAAAGCGTCCGTGTCGTGATGGAGGGGCAACAGCACCCTTCGATCCTCCGCACGCGGGGCGGCGGCCGGGTGATCGAATGGGTCATCAAGCCTCTGGTGGGCGACGCCGCTGGGAAAGTGGCGGAAGCGATCTTCGGCTTTGCCATCGATCGTTTCAAGCAGGGGCTGTCTGGCGAAGAAATGGTCCCGGAAAAGACCGGAGAGCCGAAGCAGATCGCCATGGAAATCCCGGTCATCCGCATCGATCCGGGTGGACAGAGCAAGACGCCACCGGTCCCAGGGCAGGTCGCGCTGCCCTCTCTGTCCCTGCGTCTGATCAATGCGGATGAGGAGTCGGTCAAGGCCTGGCGGCGCAATGCGTTGCCGGAGGGAGTCACGCTGGTCGGCGACAGCCACGCCGACCTCATCTGGGACGTCTCGCGCGGCGAGGTGCTGAACGGGTTGAGCGACCTCGTCGCCTATGTCGGGAAGAACCGGCCCAATCGCGGCGGTGCCACCGGCAGCCCCACGCGCGGGTTCGGCCGGCTGGGGCAGGCGGCGGTGACGTCGGCGGCACCGCCGGTCCAGTTGGCAACGCTGGAGGGGCGGTCGGAGGATTGGAAGCTCGTCCACGGCGTCATCGACAAATGGCGGCTCGTGCTGGCTCTGCGCGAACTCGGGATCTCCGGAGGCCTGAATCTGTCACTGTCGCCGGGCGATCAGTATTACCGCAAGGGCGACAAGGCGACCGTCACGGTCACCGGAATGCGTCACCCCTACTTCGCGCTGTTCAACCTGACCAGCGTCGGAACCGTCGAGATCCTCTATCCGCAGGCGGGCGAAAGCCCGGCGGTTCCGCAGGGTCAGTTCACGCTGCGGCTGGTCGTGCAGCCGCCCTACGGGGCCGACCACTTCATCGCCCTCTCCGCCGACACTCCGCTGAAGAAGGTTCTGGACGGTCTGGCGCGAAGTGGAGCGGAGCCCTCTGCGCGCGAATTCGCGCGGCTTCTCGAAACCCACATCGGCAATCTGCCGCATCAGGTCGGCCTGCACGGCGTCTACACTACGCCTTGGGCGCAATGATGGCGCCGGCACAGCCTTCGCCGCCGGCACCGCAGGGTATCCGCCCGGCGTCGTCGGCATCCTTCAACCCCGTTCCGCTCTCGCACCGCAACGTTACAAAGGACCCAACATAATGAAGACCATCACCGTCGCCATCGCCGCCATCGTCATCGCCCTCACCGCCGGTGCGGCACTCGCGCAGCAGAAGGGGAGCGGCGTTTCCATCGGCGGCAACGTCAACCAGAACACCAACGTCCAGGGTGCCGTGACGACCGTCAACACCGGCAAGGACGGCAAGGCTTCCACCGAGATCGGCTCGATCAAGGGCGACGTGAAGATCGGCGGCAACGTCAACCAGAACACCAACGTCCAGGGTGCCGTGACGACCGTCAACACCGGCAAGAGCGGCTGCGCCAGCACCTCCATTGGTTCGATCAGCAGCAATCCCGGCTGCTGATCGCCGCAAGCGCGCAAAGACATAGGAGGGGGCCCGATGACCCATGTTTTCCGAGTGATCCTGGCTGCCGCCGCACTGTGGGCGGCCGCTGCCCCCTCCTTCTCGCAGGAGCTGAACCAGCGCCAGGGGCTGGACCCGCGCACCCAGGCCAAGATCAACCGCACCATGGCCGAAACCATGCGGCAGAACAGCCCGAATGTGCCGCAGCCGCTGACGAAGCCGGCTCAGTGCGGCGTGAATATCGGCAACGTCGTGACGCAAGGTGGCGCCGCGCCGCGTGAGGTGACCACGGTGATCAAGGGAGATGCGATCAGTGTTTGCAAGTAAACCGGCACTGTCGGCGGTCTTCGGGGCAGGGATCCTTGCCGTCGCGCTCGCCCTCGCGAGCTGCACGATGCCCGACCCCAAGAAGGCTCCGGTGGCGGTGCAGCCGTCGAATGCGCCGGTGCGCAACATGACCAGCTTCTCCGAAGCCTTGCGCTGCATGGACGGGCTGTTCCAGCGCTACAACAAGAACGGCTTTGTCATCACCAGCAAGTCGATTCCCGATGCCACCGGCAAGCTGGCGCTGGGCAGTCGCGACATGCTGATCACCTCGATCTCACGCATGTCGCAGGTAAGCCAAGCCTTCCGTTACGTCGATTACGAGACAGACCAGCTGAAGGCCGATTCGGTTCAGAACCTCAGTCAGATGTTCTTCAATGCGAACCGGATCACCATCGACATGCCGCAGGTCTACATCAGCGGATCGATCAGCCAGGTGGAACAGGGCGTCCAGGCCGGCCGGGAGGGCGTCGGACTGACGACGGGCATATTGGACATCGGCGCGCAGCGGGACCGCAACGTGTCGCTGGTCACGCTGGAATTGCATCTCGGCGATTTCCGCACGCGCACCATCATTCCCGGCGCGGATTCCACCAACACCATCGCTGTCGTGCGCAATGGCCAGGGCATGGATGCCGGTGCGAAAATCCAGAAGGCCGGCGTCAGCTTCAATTTCGGCTCGGACACCAGCGAAGGCTCCGGCCAGGCCGTCCGCACCCTGATCGAGCTGGGCACCATCGAGCTGCTCGGCCGCTGGACGCGGGTGCCCTATTGGGAATGCCTGCAGATCGAGCGCACAAACCCGGCGGTCCTGACCCAGCTGCGCGATTGGTACGATGGCATGTCGCAGCAGCAGGCCATCGAATTCCATCAGGCGGGCCTGGGCGGCCTGGGCTATTACAAGGGGCCGGTGAACGGCACCTACAGCGATGCCCTGCGCACGGCCATAACGGCCTTCCAGACCGACCGCAACCTGGTTCCGAACGGGCAGGTGTCGTTCGAGGTCTATGAAGCGCTGATGGAGGGCAAGATCAAGATGCATGCCCTGCCGTCGGCACCGCCCAAACCGGTGACCATCAGCGGCCCACAGCCGATCAATGTGAATCTGCAGGCCCAGGACGGGCTCGCCTACAACCGGGGCGACCGGCTTCAACTGAATATGTCGTTGAGCCGCGGCGGCTTTCCCTACTGCTATTACCGGGATGCCGATGGAACGGTGGTGCAGATCTATCCGAACCGCTTCCAACCCGACAAGGTGATCGCCGGAAACCGACCGGTTCTGATCCCGGACCCCGGCATGAGCAACGGCTTCACGCTGCAATTCCTTAAGAGCGGACGGGAAGAGGTCGCCTGCGTGGCCACCGAGGTGGACATCGGAACCCTGATGCCGGCGGCGTTGCGCGCGCCGGAACTCAGCCCCCTGCCGTTCCGCAGCCTCGACGAGGTGGTGAATGCCGTCAAGGCGGTCGTTCAACCAGCTCCGATGGGCGTCGGTCGGCTGGCCTTCACCGTCCGCTGACCGGTGTCCGACGAGCAGGAAAGGAGAGGATGATCATGGATCGCACCAGGCCACCCCCAGCTTGCCGGGGCAGGACCGCAACCTTCTCGGAACGGGCGTTTCTGACACTGGGGTTGGCGCTGGCCGTCATGTCTGCGTTCGTCCAACCATCTCCGGCGTTCGCCGAGGGGGATGTGACGCTGTTCCAGGACGTGCCGAGCGCCGACGAGGTGCTGGATGCCCTGGGTGCCGCGCCGCGCCCGGCGATGAAGATGCGGGGTGGCCCCCCGGCGAGCGGCCAGCCGCAGTTCAAGACCCGCGCGGTTGTCTTTCCTGGAGGTCAGGTTGTCGCTGCCCCGCCGGGATCGGTGGAGAAGGTATCGGTGGCCGTTCCGCCAGCGCCTCCATCGCCGTCCCCTGCGGCCGGGGGGGCATCGGCCTCGTCGGCCCCGCCCTCGACTTCGGTCCCGCCCCCTTCCCCCACCGTGGAAGCTCCGCGCAAGCAGGCACCAAAAGCGAAGCCTCCGTTTCCGAGCCAAGCCTCGGTCGCATTCCCTCTGACCTTCGAACTTAACTCGGCCGAATTGAGCGTGCAGGCGCGCAGGTATGTCGATACCATCGCCGAAGCGATGCGCAAGAGGCCCGATCTCGTCGTCAGGGTCAGTGGCCACACGGACGCCAGCGGTGGCGACGAGGTGAATGTCCCGCTTTCCCTTCGCCGCGCCCAGGCCGTGCACCGATACCTGATCGAGAAGCAGGGGATCGATGGAGCCCGCCTCGTTGTCCAAGGCGAAGGCGCCCGCCGCCCTCTCGATGCCCGGAATCCATACGCCGACGTCAACCGCCGCGTCGAGTTCGCCCGCGAGTTAGGAAATTGCGATGAAGCAATCGGAGGCTGCATCAAGCAGCCTGCGGCCAACTGATCCTGTCCCCGTGCGAAGGAGACTTCCAAATGGGGTCACTACACGAAAGGGCTCTGTTGCAAACTCTTCCTGTAGGCGCGTGATGATGACGACCGGCATCACTGCCGGAGGCTACGCAGCCTGGAGTTCGAGCTGCTGATTGACGAGCTGAACGGCTTCGGCGAGCACGCAGGGGCCGACGTTGAAGGCGCGCTCGACAAGGCGCGCCTCGCCCTGCATGTCACGGGTCAGGTTGAAGGCGGCGGCCTGCCCTTTGCGGAGCGCGCGCATCACCTCGAACCCCTTGATCGTCGCATAAGCCGTCCTCAGGGTCTTGAAGCCCCGCACCGGCCGAATCAGCTGCTTCAACTTGCCGTGGTCGGCCTCGACGACATTGTTCAGGCACTTGACCTGCCGATGTTCCGTCTCCTCGGGACATTTGCCCTCGGCCTTCAGCTCCGCTAGGGCTGGCCCATAGGTGGGCGCCTTGTCGGTGTTGATGACCATCGGTTTCTGCCAATCCTTCAGGCCGTTCAGCGCCTTGCCGAGGAAACGCTTGGCGGCCGCGGTATTCCGCGTGGGCGAAAGGTAGAAGTCGATGGTGTTGCCGTGCTTGTCGACGGCCCGGTAAAGGTAGGCCCACTTGCCACCTACCTTCACATAGGTTTCATCGAGCCGCCAACTGGTCGATCGTGGGCAGCGCCACTGCCAGCGTAGCCGCTTCTCGATCTCGGGGGCATACTTCTGGACCCAACGGTAGATGGTGGTGTGGTCGACCGTGACGCCGCGCTCGGCCATCATCTGCTCGAGGTCACGGTAGCTGATCCCGTACCGGCAGTACCAGCGCACCGCCCAGAGCACGATCTCGCCCTCGAAGTGGCGTCCCTTGAAGTCCGACACGGTTTGGCTCCCTCCAACGTCCAGCCATTCCGCCGCGTGCCGGCCAACTTTGCAACAGAGCCGCCTGGCGAACGGGGGCGAACGGGATAGTCCGCCTTCGCGGAACCGCAATGGCGGCATCGTCATCTTTCCCGGATGATTCCCCAGGATCCCGTGCCCATGTAGAGGATCGATCGTCGGTTGGGATCCGGACACGGGTGAACGGTTCATCGGCAAACGGCATCGGACATTGATGCCCCGGTCGCCAATCAGTTTCGCCACCCCACCGCATGAAAAGACAGGCCCGGCTTTCAAGACTGCTTTTGAGGAGTGGCGCCCATGACGCAGGACTTTGCCGGCGCGTTGATGCCTTCGCGCAATGATGTCCCCGCCGGCGACGATGCGCAGGCGCATTTGCGCGCTCGTCTCCGCCCCTACCAGACGCCGAGCCTCGCCCGCAGCCTTGCCCAGCTTGCGACCTCGGTCCTGCCCTTCATCGGGTGCTGGGCGCTCATGGTTTTCAGCCTCGACGTCAGCTACGCCGTCACGTTGCTGCTCTCCATTCCGGCCGCCGGGCTTCTGGTGCGCATCTTCATCATCCAGCATGATTGCGGGCACGGCGCCTTTTTCCGGTCGCGCCGGGCCAACGACGCCGTCGGTACGCTGTGTGGCGTCATGACCCTGACGCCTTATGCCAACTGGCGGCGACAGCATGCCGGCCACCACGCCAACTGGAACAATCTCGACCGTCGGAACAGCGGATACGACATTTATTCATCCTGCCTGACGCTGAGCGAATACAACGCGCTCGGCCATCGCGAGCGTCTCTTGCATCGACTGCTCCGCCATCCGGCGGTGGCGCTGATCCTGCTGCCTCCGCTGGTTTTCCTCGTGCTGTACCGCTTCCCCTTCGATACGCCATCCGACTGGCGGAAGGAGCGGCTTTCCGTCCATGCGACCAACCTGATGATCGTTGTCGTCCTGCTCGGGCTCGCGGCCTGGCTCGGTGTCAGCACCGTGCTGCTGGTGCAATTGCCAATCACCATCCTCGCTGCCATCGCCGGGGTCTGGCTGTTCTCGGTCCAGCACCGGTTCGAACACACGCTGTGGGTTCGGCAGAGGCAGTGGAATCCGGAACTCGTCGCCTTGCGGGGAAGCTCCTACCTGCGTCTTCCCGCCATTCTAAAATGGTTCACCGGCAACATCGGCTTCCACCACATTCATCATCTGAACCCCCGCATTCCCAATTATCGCCTGGAAGAGTGCCACCGGCGCTTTCCGGTGCTCCAGACGGTGCCCGCCCTCTCCCTGGGCACGGCCTTGTCGGGAATTCGGCTCTGGCTGTGGGACGAGGCGCACGGAAAACTCGTCCCGTTTCCCAGAGGATAAGCCGCCCCGGATTCGCCGGAGAACGATCCGGTTGAGACACGCCGCCATGCGATACCCCCGGCTCGGGCGTGACAGCGTGCTTCGACCGCAGCCGGGGAGTGTCGCTGATGGGATCAGGCAGGCAGCACCTTGTAGATCGGCCCGCCCCCGTGGACGTTACGGCGTCACCATGTCCAGCGGAGCCCGGCGGACAGCGCGTGGTTGGTATCCTTGCGGCGGAGTTCCCCGACATAGCCGACTTGAAGAGACAGTCCCTGCGTCATCGTCACGCCAACCCCGGCCCCCAGCACAGCGGCGTCGCGGCCCGGCTTGCCGGCCTGTCCGATGGCGAAGCGCGCGCCCCCCAGCGACGCCGTCGTGGTCGACCCCACGTCGCGCCAGTCATGCTCCCAGGCGATCAGGCCGGTCGGCTCCACCACCATGCCCTCCAGGGTCAGCCGCTTCCCGGCGCGCAAGCCGAACGAGCTGCGCAGCGCATCTTCCGCCCCTTCCTCTTCCGTCAGGGCAAGCGCAGCGGTGCCGGTCTCGGTGAAGCTGTCCCGGCGCAGACGGTCCCAGCGCAGTCCGGCGCGCGGCTCGAGCCAGGCGCCACCCACCGCCATCCGCGTCCCCGCCGACAGTTCGGCCGACAGCGAGCGTCCGTCCGTCTTGCCGGAGGCCGCCCCCGCCGCCGTGCCGAAAGCAATCGGCCGGGAGGCTTCGGTGCGGCTGTAGCCGTAGCCGAAGGCGCCGTCGACGAAGAAGGCGCCGGGCATCCAGCTGCCGTAGAGCGTCGCCTGATAGCTGTCCACGGTGCCTTCGCCCATTCCGTCGGAACCCTTCACCCGGCTACGCAGGAAGCCCAGCGCCATGCCCGCCTTGAAGGCCGGATCGAAGGCGTGGTCAGTGCCGACCAGGAAGCCGCCGGTCGACCGCGTGGCGGAACCGTCGCCGCTGTTGCGTCCCCAGGCGACCATCGGACGGCCCCAGAAGCTGGTGTCGCTCCCGGCATTGTCATTGCCACCGCCGGCCGCTTCCGGCAGTCCGGCGACGGAGCGCGCCTCGCCGTCGAAGACGAACTGCGCGACGCCGCCGACGCCGTCGGCCACCGCCGGGCCGCCGCGTCCCGACGCCTGGCGTGTCTCGATGGCACGGCCGAACATGCGGCGGTTGATCCGCTCGGCGGCCAGCGTGTCGGCATGGATGCGGCCAGAAAGCTGGTCCAGGGCAGGCGCGATCCGGTCGCCCGGCAGGGGGTAGAGTGTGTCGAACAGCGCCTGGGTCGAGGTGCTCGACGCCTGCCCGCCGGCGGCCGGGCGGATGCTTTCCAGCGCGGCGCCGACGCTGCGCTGGTTGGAGGTCTGGCCCAGCCCGGCTGCCGCGAGGTTCGCATAGCTGGCCGGGGTGGCCACCAGGGTTGCGGTGGTGACGCCGTAGATCAAGTCCAGGCGCGTGCCCGCCGCCAGCCCGGCGGCCGGCTGGTCGAGCCGGTCGAAGCGGCCGGAAACGCCGCCGTCGGCAGTGACCACGGTGAAGGTCTGGCCCAGCGCCGGGCTGAAACTGTTGGTGGCGGAGCCGGCGATCCCGCGCAGGACCGGCGTCAACCGGCCGCCGGCGGTGAAGGAGGCGCCGCGCACCACGACCTGGTCATGGTTGCCGGCTCCCGTTCCGGTGCCGGTACCGTCGATTTCCGCCTGATAGATGGAGCTGGCATTCAGCGTGACCGGGGCGGTGAAGACCAGCGTGCCCGGCGAATTGCCCGGCGCCAGGATGCCCGACACCGAGGTATCGCCGCCGATGCGGCCGCTTCCGCTCAGCGTCGCGCCGCTTGCGACCGTCACCCGGCCGCCGATGTCGCCGTTGACCTTCACGGAACCGCCATTGTCCACAGTAACGTCGCCGGTGATGGCTGCTCCCTCGCCGACCACGACCGATCCGCCGCCGACGGCGACCGGTCCCGAAACGCTGGCGCCCTTTGCGACCGTAAAGGAACCGGACTGGACGGCCATGCCGCCGTCGTTGGTGAGGCTGTTGGTCACGACCAGCGATCCGGTGCCCGTCACGGTCAGCCGTCCCGGACCGGTGACCGGACCTGACAAGGTGACGGTCGAGCCGTTCGGATCGATGATGCCGTTGTTCGCCTCGACGCTCACCGTCTGGTTCAGCGTCAGCGGTGCCGTCGGCTTCAGGGTGCCGCCGTCGAAGATGACGGTCGAGGTCTTCACCGCCCCGTCATCGTTGGTGAAGGAGGGCTTGGAGCCGTCGATCACGCCCGTGCTGACCGTGGGCGGCACGACGACCGGCGTGGTCGGGGTGGTGACTACGGGCGTTGTGGGCGTCGTCGGAGTTGTGACCACGGGTGTGGTGGGCGTGGTCGGGGTGGTGACGACCGGCGGGGGCGGGGGCGGCGAAACGGGCGCGGTGGCGACCAGCACCGTGTCGTTGGCGGTAACGGTGTAGCCGTTGAGGTCCACCGTCCCGACATAGGCCGTACCGGCCGCCGCCGTCCAGGTCACCACGCCGGTGGCCGCCACCGCCAGGGTGGTGCTGGTGAAGCTGGGGGCGGTGCTGCCGGCATTGCCGCGGATCAGGGCGACCGTCGCGCCGTTGGCGATGGTGACGCCGCTGAGCGTCGGCGTCACGGTGACGGTGCCGGCGCCGGGGGCGTAGTTGGCGGTGTTGGTGGTGTTGACGATATAGCCGGAGCCGGACGGGCCGATGGTGACGGTGATGGCGCCGGTGCCGGTCATGTTGCCGGTCGCGGTCAGCACCGAGCCGCCTAGCGCGACGGTGCCGCTGTTGACGATGGCCCCGACCGTGCCGGTGCCGCTTAGCGTCGCGCCCGACGCGATGGAGACGGCGCCGATGGTGCCGGTGACGTGCAGCCCGCCGGCGGTGATGCTGGTGCCGCCGGTGAAGGAACTGTTGCCCGCCATCGTCAGCGTGCCGGCACCCGCCTTGACGAAGCCGCCGGTGCCGGAAATCGAACCGGACAGCGTTGCGTCGGTGGCGGCCCCCGTCGTCAGGGTGTTGGCCCCGAGCAGGATGCGGCCGGCGCCGGACAGCAGGTCGATGGTCTGGCTGGCGTCGATCTTCAGCGCAGCGCCGGAAGAGATCGATACGGCGCCGCTGGACGGCAGGGCGCTGGCCGCAGCCAACGTTCCGGCGGTGATGTCGGTGCCGCCGCTGTAGTCGTTGGTCCCCGCGAGAGTCAGCGTGGTGCTGGAGGCCTTCACCAGCTTGCCGCCCGTGCCGGAGATCGACCCGGTGATGGTGGTGCTGGAGGATCCGCCGACCGTCAGTGTGTTGGCGCCGAGCAGGATATTGCCCGCGCCGGACAGCGCGCCGATGGTTTCGCTGGCGGCGAGCTGGAACGCAGTGCCGGTATTGACCGTCACCGCCGCCGAATCCGAGAGTGCCGCGCCGCCGGCGACCGTCAGCGTGCCACCGGCGATGGTTGTGGCACCGCTAAAGCTGTTCGTGCCGGACAGCAGCAGGGAACCGGCCCCTGCCTTGTACAGCCCGCCCGAGCCGGTCAGGCTCGATGCGATTGTCGCGCCGACCCCGCTGTCGGTGGTGATGGTCGACGGCGACGCGGTCAGGCGGATCGTGCCGCCGGTGAGCTGGTAGCCGTCGGTCGCGAAGGACATGCCCGCCGACGCCACCGTTCCCGAGACGGAGACCACACCCGCCGTGCCCTGGAAGTATGGGGTGATGGTGGCGCCGGACAGGATTCCGTTGTTTGAGCCGTCGGACTTGGTCCAGTTGGTCCCGGCGCTGCTCCAGGTTCCGCTGCCGCCGTCCACCGTGGCGTTGCCGGCATTGCCGACGGCATCGCCGTCCCAGTAGAGCCGGGTGGTCGGCGTGAGCGTCACCAGCAGGCGGCTCAGGGTTCCGCTGATGGTGCTGCTGCTGGCGACGGAGCCGTCGAAGCCCGGCGCCGTCACGCTGACGCCGGTGTAGTCGGTGCCGGTGGTCGCGGCGCTGACGATTGTGTAGGTTCCGCCGCTCAGGGTCGGGCTGCCCGCCAGCGTCGTGCGCGCCGCCTCCATGACGATGGAGCCGTTGGTCAGGGTCGCCGCGCCGCTGACCGACAGGGCCCCATAGGTCGAGCTGTTGGTGACGCCGACGATGAGCGTCGCCGAACCCTGGCTGTAGTTGCCGGTGATCGTCGTGGCGCGCTCGGTGTACAGGGTGCCGGTGTTGGTGACCGTACCCGCTCCGGAATTGACGGAGATGTTGTTGTTCAGGAATGTGTTGCCGGCCAGGGTCAGGTCGCCGCCGGACGTGATGGTGGAGACGGAGCTGCCGCCAATGCGGCCGAGCAGCGAGCCGTAGACCGTCCCCGTTCCGCCGGCGATGGTCAGGGGGCGCGTGCTGCCGTTCGAGATTGCTCCCGCAATCGTTCCGACGTTGGTGATCGAGGTCAGGGTGCCGTTGGCGCTGATATAGACCGCCTGGCCGGCGCTGAACGAGCCTTGCAGCAGGCCGCTGTTGATCAGGGTGCCGATCAACCCGTTGGTGATCCCGACGGCGCCGCCGGCTGCAATCGTGCCGTTGTTGGTGAAGGCCGTGATCGCGGCGCCTGTCCCGTTGATGCCGACCGCAAGGTTGCTGGAGGCGGTGTTGGGAATGAAAGTGCCGTTGTTGACGAACGACCCGATCGTTCCGCCCCCCAAATTCAAGAAAGAATTCGCGCCGCTGGTCACTCCCGAATTCACGATCACGCCGATCGTGCCGGTGGCGCCCAGGAGGAGGTTGAAGGCCGTGCCTTGCGGCGCGAGCACAGCTCCGCTGTTGACGATCGTCCCGATGCTTGCGGCACCGCTCACATAGATGGCGTCTCCATACACCGAATAGCCGGTGATCGTTCCAGTGTTGCTGATCGCGCCGATTGTCCCGCCCGATATGAAGAGGGCGCGCGCCGACTGGCCGATAGTGCCGCTGTTGGCGATGGTGCCGACCGTCGCGCCGGAGGCGACGCTGACGCCATAATCCGCCTTGACGACACCCTCATTCACGATGGAGCCGACCGTGCCGGTGGCCACCGCGCCGGCCGTCGAAGACAGCGTGTGCGAGATCGTGCCGGTGGACGTGATCGACAGGCTGTTTCCGCCCGTGACCGTCTGGACCGAACTGACGGATGACGAAACGGTGTTGGTCGTCTGCGCCGCCGCCGGGGACGCAACCATCGGGCCGAGAACACCGAGCATGACGATCAGGGACGCGCCGGTGAGAAGCGCCCGGCGGAGGGTGGGATGCCTATGCGTGGGAACGGTGGACGTCATGGCCGTGGCTTTCGTGCGTCGGGGTCTTGGCATCGGGCGGCAAGACTGCTTGTCCGTCCCCAGGGGAGGACGCGATGGGAGGGGCGCCCGACGCGTGCGCGGGCGATGAAGAGATCTCGGATGCCGGCGGCCTGCGAACCGGTATTGCGGTCCGGCCTTTCCTTCAGCCCTGGCGGACGCTGGGCGGAAGGTTCGCGACGATGCTTGTCCGCCGGGATAAGGAGTCTGTCATCAGCACACCGATGGACTTGAGTTGGCTATCCCTGATTGCAGACTCGCTGCCGGATGGGACGCTTATTCGCTTCTATTCGATATCGACTTCAGATTTCCAGAAATAAATTTTGACAATCCGAATCAATCAGAAATTTTTCAGAGATGAAAGTAGATGATGGCGCATATAAACTCATTAACTAGCTGTTTACGATGATCGAAATACAATGAAATCGCCTGAAAGATTTTGAAAGATTTCTCTCTTGCTCAGAGAGCGCGTTCAGTTTTCTGCAATTCTCCACGGAGTTGTGATGAATATCCTGAAGGGGGCCGGCGTCGCCGGCTTGCTGGCCGTCGCCGGAAGCGCCGCCTTCGCGCAGGGAAAGCCGTTGGCGGACGATGCCGCCTCCGCCCCCTTGTGGAACAAGCAATGCGTCAAGGAAGGGGAGCGGGAGGTCTGCTTCATCGAGCAGTATGCCGTGGCGATGCCGTCCAACACCGTCCTTCTGAACATCCGGATCGGCTATTTCGGACCGGAGGGTCGGCCCCGGATGATTGTGACGGTGCCTATCGGCGTGCTGCTGGCGCCCGGCCTGGTGATGTCCATCGATGCCGGCAAGCCGGTGACTCTGCCTTTCGAAAGCTGTCAGACCGGTGGCTGCCGGTCGGTGGCGGACATGGACCAGCCGACGCTCGACCAGATCCGGCGCGGCAACCGCATGACCATGCGCTTCGTCGGTGCCGACCGGAACGCGCTGGATATTCCCATATCGCTGAAGGGGGTGGACGCCGCCCTGAAGCAGCTCAAGAAATAGGGCGATCATGGCGCGGAAGACCGGCAGGACTGGCAGGACGGCGCTTGGCGGAATGGCGGGCAAAAAGCCGGGCGGCCGGAACGCGGCATCCCAGCCGCAAGGCATTCCGGTGGAAACAGCCATCGATCTTGCCTACCGCCACTGGCAGGCGGGACATGGGCAGGAAGCGGAAATCCTGTGCCGCCAAGTGCTGGCGGTCTGGCCCGGCCAGTGCGATATGCTTCATCTGCTGGGGCTGATCGCCGACGGCGCGGGCCATGCCGATCTGGCGATCGATCTGCTGACCCAGGCCGTCGCGGTACCCGGCGCACCCGCCTCTTACGCCAGCAACCTGGCGGAACTCTGCCGCCGCCGCGGTCGTCTGGAGGAGGCGGAGCGGGCCGGCCGTCGCGCGGTCGCAACGGACCGGACGCTCGATGGCGCCTGGAGCAACCTGGGAATCATCCTTCAGCAGGCAGGCAAACTCGCCGACAGCGTGCGCTGCATGCAACGTGTACTGGCGCTGACCCCCGACTTCGCGGCAGGGCACAACAACCTGGGCAACACGCTGCGCCTGTCGGGCCGCCCGGCCGAAGCCGCCGCCAGCTACAGTGCGGCACTGGTCCTCGGTCCGGACTATGCCGACGCCTGCAGCAACCTGGGCGGTTTGATGGCAGCCGCAGGGCGGTCGGACGAGGGGCTGGACCTGCTGCGGCGGGCGGTCGATCTCGCCCCTCATCTGGGTGATGCATACATCAACGCCTCGGCGCTCGAGGGCGCACGCGGACGGTGGAGCGAGGCGCTGGCCTGGCTGGACGCGTTGCGCGATTTCTCCCCCTATCATCCCGCTCTGCCGGTCGGGAGGGCCAGGGCGCTGGCCCATCTCGGCCGAACCGCCGAGGCCCTTGCCGATGTGAAGCGGGCGCTGGTCCTCCATCCGGCGGATGCCGAAGCCCTCGCCATCCGCGACCGTCTCGCCGATGCCGGCCCCGCCGCATCCGCCGACATCGGGGAGGCCCGCCCGTCATGACGAACGCAGCGGAACTGGAAGCGGAGGGACGCGCCCATCTGGCGGCCGACCGGCCGGAAGACGCCGAGCGCTGCGCCCGGCAGGCGCTGGCGGAGAGTGGCGGTGCAGTCGGGCTGTGGCATCTGCTGGCCGTGGCGCTGCGGGTCCAGGGCCGCGTGACAGAATCACTGGAAGTCTACGCGCTGATGGTCGACCGTCTGCCCGGCAACCTCACGATCCGCTTCGAGCTGGCGGAACTGCTGCTGCTGTTGGGGGATTTCGAGCGCGGCTGGCGGGAATACCGCTACCGCTACAACATGGTCCACACCATGCCTCTCGAACGCAAGATGCAGCGCCCGCGCTGGGACGGCCGGCCCATCCCGGGCAAGACGCTGCTGATCCACGACGAGCAGGGCTATGGCGATACCTTTCAGTTCTTGCGCATGGTCGCCTGGGCCAAGCGGTGCAGCCAGGCGAGCATCATTCTCCAGATCAACCACGAGCAGATCGATTTCGCCCGCCGCCTGAAGGGCATGGACTGGGGCGGGGCCGACGCGCTCGTGCTGCGCGGCACCTTGCCGCCGCCCTTCGACATCCATTGCGAAATGATGAGCCTGCCGATGGCGATGGGACTGCGGTTGTCCGATCTGCCCGACCCGGAACGGGAGTGGTCTCCCTATCTGAGCGCCGACCCGGCGCGGGTGAAGCGGTGGGGCCGGCGGCTGAAATCCCTGCCGCGGCCGCTGGTCGGGCTGGTGTGGGCCGGACGGCCGACCCATCTCAACGACGCGAACCGCTCGTTGTCGCTGGACCATCTGGCTCCGCTGGCACGGACCGGCGCGACTTTCCTGGCCCTGCAAAAGGGCCCCGCCGCCGAACAGGCTTCCTCGCCGCCGCCGGGGATGCGGATCGAGCGCCTGTCCGATGCGATTGCCGATTTCGAGGACACCGCCGCCATTCTGACCCATGCCGACCTGCTGGTTTCGGTGGACAGCGCCCCAGTCCATCTCGCGGGTGCGCTCGGCCGGCCGGCCTGGGTGATGCTGCCCCATGTCCCGGACTGGCGCTGGCTGCTGGGACGGGGCGACACACCCTGGTATCCGACGGTTCGCCTGTTCCGGCAACCGGCGCGCGGCGACTGGGACAGCGTGATCCGGGATGTCGGCGAAGGGCTGCGCGGCCTCGGAGGGGAACGGCGTCGATGAGCCGGCAGCGGTTCCTGCCATGGGCCGTCCTGTGTGTCGTTCTGGTGCTCGCGTTCTCCGCTGCCGCGGTGCGGGCCGAAACCGTGTTGGTGGATGGTCGGGACCAGGTCGAACTGTCGGACTTCGCGATGCTGCGCGATCCTGACCGCAGCCTGACCATCGGCAAACTGCGCGGCGGTCCGGATGCGGCCCGCTTCGCACCGGCCCCCCGGCTGTCGCAGGATTACAGCCTCGGCATCACCACAGACGCCCTGTGGCTGCGCACCAGCATCGATGTCGGTCCACAATCAGCGGGACGGCGCGTTCTGACGCTGGCCGTGCCCAACTTCGATCGGCTGGAGGTTTGGGGATCGTGGACTGCCGGGTCCGAACCGATTGCCGTTCTGGGCGACCAAGCGCCCCGCCCGCTGCCATTCCGGCGGAACGCCGCCATCATCGACCTGCCGGCTGGGCACCACACCCTGTGGTTCCGTGGGGTCACCAGCGGATCGATGGCGGTGCCGCTCGACCTGTGGCGGCCTGCAGCCCTGATCCGGACCGAGCAGCTTGAAAATCTGACACATGCCGCACTGGTCACCGTGGTCCTGTTGCTGGGCGGCTGCGCGATCATGCTGGCGGCAACGCTTCCCAGCCTTGCGCTCGCCTTCTATGGGGTGTCCGCCTTCGCAACGGCTGGGCATATCATGGCGATGACCGGGCTCGATTTGCTCCTGTGGGGCCGTCATCTGCCGATAGGTGGCGGGAACCCCTTCGTCTGGCTGGTGATTTCGGGCGTGTTCGGCATCGGATTCCTGTTCGCGGCGCTGCCGGTGCGGCGGGGAGCCCGCTGGGTGGTTCCGGTTCTGGCGACGCCCATCCTGCTCGGAACCGTTCTGCTGGTCATCTACGACCTGTTCCTGGATGGCGATTTCGAAGTGGACGTGATCCTGCGTCCCCGCAACCTGACCCTTCTGATCCTGGTGACCGGTCTGGCCGCCAGCATCCAGTCCTGGCTCGCCGGGTATCGCGCGGCACTGTACATGATCGCCGGCTGGGCGGTGCTGGCCGCCGGGAACGTGCTGACGGCACTGCGCAACGCCGGTGCCGTGCCGTGGAACGACGCCACCTATTTCCTGCCGACCTATGCGCCGATGGCGGAAATGCTGTTCTTCGGTGCCATGAAGGCGGCGCGTCTGCGCCTGCTGCGGGTGGAGAAGGACCAGGCGCAGCGCGCACTGGTGGACGCCCTTCGCCGCAACGAGGCCGAACTGGCGGAGCGGGTTGACCTGCGCACGATGGCGCTCGACCGGGCGAACGCGGCGTTGCAGGACCGTGAGGCGCAGCTTCGCCAGACGCTGGAGGCCGTGCCGCTCGCCATCGTCCTGACCGACGCGGTCCTCTCGAAGCCGCTCTACGCCAACCGCCGCGCACGGGAGCAGCTGGGCGGCAGCGACCTCTACCATGACCCGGCCGACCGTGACCGCCTGCTGGCCTTGTTGAAGCGCGACGGACGGGTGGAGAACGCCGAATCCGAGATGCTTGACGGCACCGGCAACCGTTTCTGGGCGTTGGTGTCGATGGTGCCGATCGACTACCAGGGTCAGCCGGCACGGCTTCTCGCCGTCAATGACATCACCGGCCGCAAGCAGTTGGAGAAGGAACTGACCAAGGAGAAGGAGATCGCCGACGCGTCGGTTGCGCTGGAGCGGGCGGCCCGCGAGGCTCAGCGCCAGTTTCTGGCGATGATCAGCCATGAGTTCCGCACGCCGCTGGCGGTGATCAGCACCGCCGCGCAAACCATGGGGTTGACCGCCGAGGACGAGGCGACCAGCCAGCGTCTGCTGCGGATCGAACGGTCGGTGCGCCACATGAATGGAATGATCGAGGCCTGCCTGCTGGACGACAGGATAGAGGGGGCGGGGCTGCTGCTGCGCTCCAGCCTGTTCGATCCGAAGGCGCTGGTCTGCCGCATTGCCGAAGCGGCGCAGGCCGCGGCACCGCATCATCGGATTTGCGTCACGGCCGAAGCTCTGCCCGATCTCGCCGGGGACGAGCGGCTTCTCGGCGTCGCGCTGTCCAACCTGATGGAGAACGCGGTGAAATATTCACCTTCCGAAACAGTGATCGAGGTCGCGCTCTCCCAGGAAGGGGACAATGCCGTCTTCTCCGTCGCCGACCGGGGGCCGGGAATTCCCGACGACGAGCGTGAGCGCGTCTTCGAGAAATATTACCGCGGTGCCGCCACGGGAAGGATTCCGGGGGCCGGCCTGGGGCTGCACCTGACCCGTCACATCGTGACCGCCCATGGCGGTGCGGTCGGCATTCGCAACCGGCCGGACGCCGGCGCCCTCTTCACGATCCGGCTGCAATTGCCGCACATCGTGCCGCCTGATGCGGATGACAGGTTCGTCTGAGCGCTTTCCTGGAAAACGAGGCTGGAGGATCGGGATGGGCAAGACGGAAAGCCCTTTGGCACTGTTGGACGTGCTGGTGGTCGAAGACCACGCGGATCTGGCGGAGGAGGTCGTCGCCTATCTCAGGGCGCGCGGTTTGACCGTGCGGGCCGTCGACAGCGGGCGGACGATGGACCAAGCCATTCTGGAGCGCCGTCCCGACGTGATCCTGCTCGATCTCGGTCTTCCTGAGGAGGATGGCGTATCCATCGCCCGGCGGTTGGCCGCGAACGCACGGCTCGGCGACCCTGCTATCGCGGTGGTTGTCATCACCGCGCGCGGCCGGGTGGAAGACCGCATCCTCGGCCTGAACGCGGGCGCCGACATCTATCTGGTCAAGCCGTTGGACATGCGCGAACTGGAAGCGGCCATCGGCGCAGTCATGCGCCGTCGTGGCGACCAGCCTCCGCCTGGGACACGCCCCTGGCGGCTGGAAGCCGCCCGGTGGCGCCTGCTGACGCCGGACGGAGCGGCGATTTCGCTCAGCGACGTCGAGGTGCGCCTGCTTACCCCCTTCTTCGACGCTCCGGATTCAGTGATCGAGCGCCGAACGTTGGCGGAACGCTTGGCCATCGACGACCGGGGAATCGATCTTCTGGTCCACCGGCTTCGCCGCAAAGTGGAAGCCGAAGCCGGCGAAGTCCTGCCGTTGCGAACCCTCCGCTCACGCGGATACGCCTTCGCCGCGACGGTCGCATCATGACCGTGCATCAAGAGTCGCTGATCGTGCCCCTGGGCGTGGTGTAGGACCTGGGTCGCTCATCAGGTTCTCCGGCCGGTCTGGCCGGATGGTCAGGCGGCCACAGCGGGAAGGCTGCCGATGGGATCATCGCCGAGCGGGGCGATGGTTTCCAGCGTCATGTATCGCGCCCTCTGGACGGCCCATTCATCGTTTTTCTCCAACAATATCGCACCGATGAGCCTTGTAATCGCTTGCTCGTTCGGAAATATACCCATCACTTCGGTGCGCCGCTTGATCTCGCTGTTGAGACGTTCAATCGGGTTGGTCGAGTGGAGTTTGGCCCGATGCTCCTTGGGAAAGGTCATGTAGGCCAGGACATCTTCTTCCACCTCGTCCATCAGGGTGGCCAGCTTCGGCAACTTGGTCCGGACCTGATCGGCCACTTGCCGCTATTGCGTGCGTGCAGATGCCGCATCATCCTGCACGAAAGCCGTGGCGATGAAAGCCGCCACGACACGGCGCCCGCTCTTGCCGGCGTGGGCAAGCGTGGTCCTGGAGAAGTGCACCCGGCAGCTTTGCCACGTCGTCTGGAAGACGCGGGTGACGGCGGCCTTGAAGCCGCCATGGGCGTCGGAGATCACCAGCTTGACGCCGCTCAGACCACGGCGCTTGAGCTTGCGCAGGAACTCGATCCAGAAGGTTTCCGCCTTCGACGGGCCGATGTCCATGCCCAGCACCTCACGCCGGCCATCGGATGGCGCTGTGGCGGGCCGGTTCCCCACAACTCCTACATCACCCCCAAGGGGCACGACCTTTTCCGGGACCAGCTCAGTCCTTAGGGCATGTCGGAAGCGGCACTCGCAACGGGAAAAGGGCAGGGCCGAAGTGGGGCAGATCGTCACTGGCGGTATAGTCAACTCTCGGTGGTTGCGCCCCCCGCAACCAAAAACACAGTGCGCCCCGGTTCGAAAGAGCCGGAGCGTTCGTGCGTCTGGGCTTTGTGCATCAGAGACCTGCCGAGCGGGTCAACATCCAAACCCTGCCCCGGCAGGGAAGGGCCTCACGCCCCACAACGAATCCGTTGCGCCCGTCAGAAGTGCAAGAGGCGCCCGCCGCCGTCAAACCGCGGTTCGGCGGACCACGAGTTCGGGCAGGACGAGATCGACCTCGCGGTTCGGCGGACTCCCCTTGCCGACGCGCTCGATCATCGCCATCAACCGGCCGACCTGGCTGTCGAGGTTCGGGCGCAGGCTGCTCAGGCCGAAGGCCGGCCAGGAGGCCATGGGGATGTCGTCGAAACCGAGGATCGCAACATCCTCCGGCACCCGCAAACGGAAGGTGGCGGCAGCCTGGAGGGCGCCCAGCGCGATGATGTCGTTGAAGCAGAACAGCGCGTCGGGGCGGTCCGAGCGGGCGAACAGCCGCGTTGCGGCGTTGTAGCCGCCTTCAAAGCTGTTGTCCTCGGACTCCTCCTCCATGAAGGGCAGGCCGGCATCCTCCAGCGCGGCGGCAAGCCCGGCCCGTCGCCGCCGGTTGGCGTCGGTCTGTGCCGTCTTGGTGACGTAGGCGATGCGGCGCCGGCCGGACTGCACCAGAAAGCGGCCCCCCATCAGCCCGCCGAGCCGGTTGTCGCAGGCCACCCCGCCAAGCCCCTCGATCTGCCGGCCGAACTGGAACACCGGGGTGTCGAGCGCACGGAGTTGGTCGACGACATGGTCCGACACGGTTCCGCCCATCACCACGATGGCATCCACCTGATAATCGAGCGCATGCATGGTCGAACTGGTCAGATCGTGCTGCCGCGTCTCCGGGATGACCAGGGCGCGCCTGTCTGCCTCCGCGATGGCCACCAGCAGCTTCTTCAGCACCAGATCGGTGTGCGGGTTCTCCAGTTCGGCCAGCAGCAGGGCAACGAGGCCGGTGTTCTGGCCGGTCAGCGAGCGGGCGATGACGTTGGGGCGGTATCCCAGCGCTTCCGAGGCCGCCACGATGCGCTTGCGCGTCTCCTCCGACACCAGCCCATCGCCGAAACAGCGGGAAACCGCCGAGCGTGAAACGCCCGCCATATCGGCCACCTGCTGGGCGGTCACCCGCGATTTCATTGATGACACTGGGGTCCCGTCCCTTGCCCGCATCCGGATCGTTGCCAAGGGATACTGAGGGCGAACCCGGACGATCGCAAGCGCTATGCGTTGCCCGGAGATTTCACTGAATGCGGCACTATACTGCACGCGCGTGCAGCGCTAGAAACCTCCGCGACGATGGCGGCCGGGGCGGGGTTTTGGCCCTTTGGCGAGTGCCGTTTGATCGGCCCTGCTGTGTGGAGGGTGCCATGGCCGCCATTTTTCGCCGTTTCCAGGCTGATGTGCATATCTCCAATCTTCGGCATGATTCCGGAGGGGTGCGCCTGTCTGGGGATTGACAGTTGTTCGCGTCTCAAATAGCGTGACCTACGAATGAACGCGCGTGCATAAACAATTCAAAGCGGCGGGCCATGCCGACATCGCCGAAAGAAGCCGTCCGTTTCCTTGAAGGGAGGAACTTCATGCATTGCAAAACACGACGCCCGGCCACGGCCGCCGGCCGGAAGCGCCTGCGCTCGATGTTGCTGGCGGTAACCGCGGCGGCGGGGCTAGCCGTCCTGACCGGGCCGTCGCCGGCCGCCGCGGCGGAGGTGGTCGTCTACTGCTCGGTCAACGAGGACTGGTGCCGCGAGGTGGTGACCTCCTTCGAGCGCAAGACCGGCATCAAGGCGCTGATGACCCGCAAGAGCGCGGGCGAGGTCTATGCACAGCTTCGGGCCGAGAAATCCAATCCGAAGGCCGACATCTGGTTCGGCGGCTCGGGCGATCCCCACCTGCAGGCGGCGGAAGAGGGGCTGACGGAGCCGTACAAATCGCCGGAACTCGACGGGCTGTATGGCTGGGCGATCCGCCAGGCGGAAATCTCCGGTTACCGCACGGTCGGCATCTACATGGGCGCGCTCGGCTTCGGCTATAACAAGGACCTGCTGGCCAAGCGCAAGATCGCGGCTCCCGCCTGCTGGTCCGATCTGGTCAAGCCCGATTTCCGGGACGAAATCCAGATCGCCGATCCCAATTCGTCCGGCACCGCCTACACCATGCTGGCGACGATGGTGCAGTTGATGGGCGAGGATGCGGCCTTCGATTACCTGAAGAAGCTGCACCGCAACGTCAACCAGTACACCAAATCCGGCGCGGCTCCGGCGAAGTCGGCGGCACAGGGCGAAACCATGCTGGGCATCGCCTTCCAGCACGACCTGCTGGTGGAGGCGATTGCCGGCGCCCCGGTCGCCATCGTCGCCCCCTGCGAGGGCACAGGCTACGAGATCGGCTCGATGAGCCTCGTCAAGGGTGCGCGCAACCCCGACACCGCCAAAATCTTCTACGATTGGGCGCTGACGCCCGAGGTGCAGGCACTGGGCGCCAAGGCCAGGAATTTCCAGATTCCCAGCAACAGCGGCGCCCAGATCCCGCCGGAATCGCCGCGCGTCGACAAGATGAAGCTGATTTCCTACGACTTCGCGCGCTACGGCTCGAGCGCGGAACGCACCCGCCTGCTCGCCAAGTGGGATCACGAGGTCAAGTCCCTGTCCAGATAGGTCCCGCGATCATGAAACGACATCTCGGTTTCTGGCTGGCCGCGGGCTGGGCGGCTGTGCTTGTCCTGCCCTGGCATATCGGCGGCGTCTGGCCGGTCTTTTGGCCGGCCGGTCCGCAGAACGGCCCCTCCGCCGGTGACGGAATGCCTGCGCTGATCCAGGGGCTGCTGCTGGGACGGCTGTGGCTGCTGGCGTCGGTCCTGCCGCTGCTGGCGGCGCTGGCCGGCTTGCGGGCGAAGGGCGGGGCAAAAGGCGGGGCGGACGGACGGGCGCGGTCGGCGTGGCTGACCGCCGCCGGTGCCGGCGGGCTCGGCTGGCTGCTGGTGGAAAGCATCGCCGTCACCCAGCCGGGCCTGGGGCTCGGTGCCGCCGCCTATGCGGTGGTCTGCCTCGTGCTGGGCGCCCATGGGCTGGCGCTGCGCGGCTGGTGCAAAGGCGATGTCTTCATCGTCGCCTCCATCGGGCTGGTGCTGGGCTCGATCCTGGTCTTCGTCGGCTTCCCGGTGGTCACCATCCTGCTGTCGGCGGTCCAGGACAACGATGGCCGGCTGACGGTCGTGGGCCTGTTCGACAAGCTGACCGACAGCGGCATCTGGGGCCTCGGCTGCGTGCTGGGCACCGGCAGCACATGCGGGGTGGCCTGGAACACGCTGGCCCTGGCGGGCGTGGTCGGGGTGCTGACCACCGGCACGGGGCTGGCCTTCGCGCTGATCGCGGTGCGCACCGGCTTCCGCTTCAAGGCGGCCTTGCGGCTGGCCTCGATCCTGCCGGTGATCACGCCGCCCTTCGTCATCGGGCTTGCCATCATCCTGCTGTTCGGCCGCGCCGGCGTGGTGACCGATCTGCTGTCCACCCTGTTCGACATTCCCCGCTCGCGCTGGATTTACGGCATGCCGGGGGTGGCGATGGCGCAGATCCTCGCCTTCACGCCGATTTCCTTCCTGGTGCTGGTCGGCGTGCTGCAAGGGGTGAGCCCGACGCTGGAGGAGGCGTCGCAGACCCTGCGCGCCACCCCGTGGATCACCTTCCGCACGGTGACGCTGCCGCTGATCCGTCCCGGCCTCGCCAACGCCTTCCTGATCTCCTTCATCGAAAGCCTGGCGGACTTCGGCAACCCGCTGGTGCTCGGCGGCAATTTCGACGTGCTGTCGACCAAGATCTTCTATGCGGTGGTCGGTGCCGCCCATGACCAGGGGCGGGCCGCCGTGCTGGCGATCATCCTGTTGTCCTTCACCCTGTCGGCCTTCCTGGCGCAGCGACGGTGGCTCGGCCGCCGGTCCTACGCCACCGTGGCCGGCAAGGGCGATGCCGGCCTGCCCAGCCCGCTGCCGTCGGGGGTGCGGATCGCCGCGTCGGCCGTCGCGGCGCTGTGGACGGCGCTGACCGTTCTGGTCTACGGCACCATCCTGGTCGGCGGCTTCCTGAAGAGCCTGGGGCGCGACAACACGCTGACGCTGATCCATTACCAGACCGCCTTCGGCATCGAAACCGGGCCGAACGGCTGGTGGTTCAGCGGGTCGGCCTGGGATTCGCTGTTCACGACGCTGGGCGTGTCGCTGGTCGCCATGCCGCTGACGGCGGCGCTCGGGCTGCTGACCGCCTATCTGCTGGTGCGCCAGTCCTTCCTCGGCCGCGGGGCGTTCGAGTTCCTGACGATGCTGAGCTTCGCCATCCCCGGCACGGTGATCGGCGTCAGCTACATCCTCGCCTTCAACACGCCGCCGCTGGAACTGACGGGGACCGGGCTGATCCTGATCATCGCCTTCGTCTTCCGCAACATGCCCGTTGGCATCCGCGCCGGCATCGCCACGCTGAGCCAGATCGACAAGAGCCTGGACGAGGCGTCGCTGACGCTGGGGGCGCGGTCCTTCACCACGCTGCGCCGGGTGATCCTGCCGCTGCTGCGCCCGGCCATCGTCACCGCCATGGTCTACAGCTTCGTCCGCGCCATCACCAGCGTCAGCGCGGTCATCTTCCTGGTGACGGCCAAATACAACCTCGCCACCGCCTACATCGTCGGCCGGGCCGAGGTCGGCGAATACGGCCTCGCCATCGCCTACTCCTCCGCCCTCATCGCGATCATGGTGGTGGCGCTGCTGGCGATCCAGCTGCTGGTCGGCGAACGCCGCCTGGGCCGCCGCACCGCCGCCTTGCCCGTCAGCACTTCAGCCTCGAAGGTCAACGCATGACCCATATCCGGACCCCGTCCTCCGGGACGACGACCCTTGAGCCGGCGCCGGCCGTTGCCCCGGCCGCTATCCGAGCCCGGCCGGCGGTGGAGTTCCGCTCCGTCGTCAAGCGCTATGGCGCCTTCACCGCCGTGCACGAGCTGAATTTCTCCATCGAGGCCGGGACACTGGTCACGCTGCTCGGACCGTCGGGCTGCGGCAAGACCACCACCCTGCGCATGATCGCCGGGCTGGAGCAGGCGTCGTCCGGCACCATCCTGATCGGCGGCGAGAACGTCACCGCCCGCTCCGCGGCGGAACGCGACGTCAGCATGGTGTTCCAGAGCTACGCCCTGTTTCCGCACATGACCATCCTCGACAATGTGGCCTATGGGCTGACGGTCGGCGGCATGGCCAAGCGCGCGGCGCTGGAGGCGGCGCGCGACAAGCTGGCTTTGGTCGGTCTCGCCGGGCTGGAGGGCCGCCTGCCCAGCGAGTTGTCGGGCGGCCAGCAGCAGCGCGTTGCCGTGGCCCGCGCCATCGTGCTGGAGCCGCGCGTCCTGCTCTTCGACGAGCCGCTGTCGAACCTGGATGCCAAGATGCGCCGGCAGGTGCGGGAGGACATCCGGCAGCTCCAGCAGACGTTGAAGCTGACCGTGGTCTACGTCACGCACGACCAGGAGGAGGCGCTGGCGGTGTCCGACCGCATCATCGTGATGGCCGGCGGGAGGATCGCCCAGGACGGCACGCCGCGCGACCTCTACCAGCGGCCGGCCAGCCGGTTCATCGCCGATTTCATCGGCGACGCCAACATCGTTCCGGCTCTGCTGGAGGGGCGGGACGGTGCGCTGGGCCGGGTGAGAGTGGGGATGGCCACACTGACATTGCCGCACCGCGATCTGACCGATGGGCCGGTCGAGCTGGCGGTGCGCCCCAACGCGATCCGCCTCACGCCGGGCCAGGATGCGAACGCCGATGCGTCGGGCGTCGATGCATCTGGCGCCCTGCCGGGCCGGGTGCATTTCGCGGCCTATCTCGGCGACCACATGGAATATGAGGTGGCCGTGGCGCTGGGCGGACGCGAGGTCATGCTGTTCGCGCGCACCCCGGATGTCGATGCGCCGCTGTCCGTCGGCGATGCCGTCAGCGTCGGCTTCGTGCCGCGCGGCGTCACCATCGTTCCGCCCTGATCTTTCCGCCCCGATCCCTTTTCCCCCGATCCCTTTTACCCAAGACATCCCGGGCCGGCGCTGCCGGCTGCCGGCGGAGCTTTCCTGTCATGACCGATTTCGACGACCGCCTGCGTTTCGCCATCGACCTCGCCACCGAGGCGGGAGCCCTGGCGCGGTCCATGCGCCAAGGGCTGGGCGCGGTTGAGACCAAGAGCAGCATCGATTTCTGCACCGCGGCCGATCTTGCGGTGGAAGCGCTGGTGCGCCGGCGCCTCGACGAAGCTTTCGGCGATCCGGTGATCGGCGAGGAGGCCGGCGGCGACCCGGCCGAACTGGTCTGGGTGGTCGACCCCATCGACGGCACGACCAACTACATCCACGGCACCGCCAACTGGTGCGTCTCGCTGGCCCTGGTCCATCGGGGTGCTGTCGAGATCGGCGTGATCTATGCCCCCGACCTCGACCAGCTGTTCGTCGCCCGCCGCGGCCAGGGAGCGACCCTGAACGGCCGCCCGCTGCGCACCAGCGGCCTGCGCCACGGCGGCGGGGCGGTGGTCGAGGTCGGCTGGTCGGCGCGGCGCCCGCTGGCGCTCAGCCTCGACCTGATCACCCAGATGATCGCCGACGACATCGAATTCCGCCGCTGCGGGTCGGGCGCGATGGGTCTCGCCAATGTCGCTGCCGGCATCAGCGACGGCTATGTCGAGCTGCACATCAATGCCTGGGACGCTCTGGCCGGCCTGCTGCTGGTGCGCGAGGCGGGCGGCTGGACCAACGACTTTCTTGCCGGCGACGGGCTGCGGCTGGGCAACGTCGTCGTCGCCTGCACGGCCGAACTGACCGGACGATTGCAGGCGCTGGGACCGCTGCGGGGCGTTGCCTGACGCCCACGGGACTTCGAACATCGAAAAAAACCGGTGGAGGAAACAATGAAGCGAGTCAGGGTCCGGACATCCGCCCTGCTGGGTGCTGCTCTCGTGGTGGGTGGGCTGCTGTCGGCACCGGCGCCGGCAAGGGCCGCGGAGACTCGCGAGACCGTCGAGAAGGCGTTGATCTTCAGCCGTCACGGCGTTCGGCCTCCGACCGAAACCCACAAGATCGTTCCGCTCTCCACCAGGGACTGGCCGTCCTGGCCGGTGCCGGACGGGCATCTGACGCCGCATGGTCGCGAGGGAGCGGTGCTGATGGGCCAGTTCTACCGGTCGCGCTTCGTCGGAAACGGGCTATTGCCGGCCGGCGGCTGTCCGGCGGCCGGTGACGTGTTCGCCTGGGCCAACACCGACCAGCGCACCCGCGAGACCGGCAACGGCATTCTGGAGGGGCTGTTTCCCGGCTGCGGCCTGAAGGCGGCGTCGAAGCCGCCGCAGGGCGGACGCGACGTGCTGTTCGCGCCGATTGCGCAGGGACTGTCGCCGCTCGACCCCGCCAGCGCCAAGGCCGGCGTGCTGGAGGCGATGGGCGGCAGCATCGACGCCTACAAGGCCAGGCTGGCGCCGCTGTTCGCACGGCTCGACCCGGTGCTGCCGGGGCCTCGTCCGGAGACCTGCCGGAAGGCGGGGCTGTCCGAGGGCTGTCACCTGATCGACCTGCCATGGGCCATCGACCAGGGGAAGGACAAGGGTCGCAACATCGGGCTGGACGGCCCGCTCGATCTCGCCTCCACCATCGCCGAGACCTTCCGGCTCGAATATATGGAGGGCATGGCCGCCGATCAGGTCGGCTGGGGCAGGGTGGGGGCGGACGAGGTCCGCGACCTGATGGCCCTGCGCATGGCGAAGTACGACGTGATCGAACATGTGCCCTACATCGCCCGCCGCGGCGCCTCCTTCCTGTTGCAGCAGATCGTCGCGGCGATGAACGACGGCGCCGGTCCGCAAAGCTCCGGAGCGGAGAGCGCCGGCCCCCCGCCGGCCAAGCTGACCCTGCTGGTGGGGCATGACACCAACATCGGCCATATGCGCGCGGTCATGCAGGTGGGCTGGGCGCTGGAGGGATCGCAGCCCAACGACTCCTCGCCGACCGGAGCGATGCTGTTCGAGCGCCTGAAGGACGGGGCCAGCGGCAAGCGCTATGTCCGGCTGTCCTTTGCCGCCCCCACCGCCGATCAGGTCCGCGGCCTGACGCCGTTGACCGGCGATGCCGGGCCGAGGGTGGCGACGCTGGAGCTTCCCGGCTGCACCGACAGGCTCGGACCCGGCACCTGCGAACTGTCGCAGTTCACCGCGCTGGTCAGCCAGCGGCTGGACCCGACCGCGGTGGGGAAGCCGGACTACACCCAGTGACGGCGATGGTCGGGCCGGTTATGCCGGGTCTCCGGCCATCGCCGGTCCGCTCTGCCGGCGGACCAGCCGGTGGGGAAGCAGCACCTCCCCGACGCTGTTTCCCCCCGCAGATCGCGCAGGCTGGCAACGACGGCGTCGCCGAACCGCTGGTAGGGGATCTTGACCGAGCTGAGCCAGGGGGCGATCCAGTCGTTGAGGTCGTTGTCGTCGATGCCGACCGGGCGGCAGTCGTCCGGGATGCGCACACCCTGCTCGCCGGCAGCGCGGAACAGGCCGTAGGCCATCAGGTCGCTGGGGCAGAGGATGCCGTCGGGCCAGCCACCGTCGGCGGTCAGCCGCTTCGCGGCGGAGTAGCCGCAATCGAGATGGTTGCCGCCCGGCCCGTCGCAGCGGCGGACCGCCATGCCGGGCCGCCGCTCCTCCAGCCGGTCGAGAAATCCCTCCACCCGTTCCCGGATGGTCGAGGACAGGTCCGCCGGGTGGATGACCGCCGGGGCGCGCACGCCGCAGGCCAGCAGATGGTCGGCGGCGTCGGCGCCCGCCTGCCTGTTGTCGATCCCGATGAAGGGACCGCCGCCATAGGGATTGCGCCGGTTCACGAAGACGATCGGCTCGCGCCGGTCCAGCGATGCCTCCAGTTCGGGGCTGGCGACCGCGCTCACCACGATGAACCCTTCGGCGAAGCGTGACCGCATCGCGCGCAGATACTCGTCCTGCAGGTCGGGACGGTCGTGGGTGTCGCACAGGATCATCACATAGCCGGCGGCGCGCAGGGCCGCCTCCGTCGACGCGGCGATGGCGGCCATGGCCGGGTTGTCGAGATTGGGCGCCAGCATGGCGACCAGACGGCTGTCGCCCCCGCGCAGGCTGCGGCCGACGGGGTTCGGGCGATAGCCGCGCTCCGCGATCAGACGCTGCACCTTCGCCACCGTCGCCGCCGATGCCCGCCCCAGATCGCCGTTGGCGATGCGCGAGACGGTGGAGACGGACACCCCCGCTTCGGCCGCGATGTCGGCCAGGGACGTCTGTCCGGACGCCTGTCCCGAGGCCTGTCCCGGTTCCCGTCGCCGATCGTTCATGGCCCCCTCCATTTGTGCATCGAACATTGCCGTTGACAGTTTAGGCAAACGTTTGCCATGTTCAAGGAAGAAGAGCGGAGCCGGTGAATTCCGGCCTGCGCCGAGCTGCCGGTTTTGGCAGGAAACAGGTCCGGACAGGGACCGACCGAGGGTCCGCAAGCGACCCCACAGGAGGAAACGCAATGAAGAAGGCAGCATGGATGGCCGGCTGTGCGCTGGCGTTGTCGATCCTCGGGGCCGCTGGCGCCCAGGCCGAAACCACGCTCCGCATCATGTGGTACTCGGACGGCAACGAGGGCGAGGTCATGAACGACCTGCTCCGCCGGTTCGAGGAGAAGAACAAGGATGTCAAGGTCGTCCTCGACCAGGTGCCCTTCAAGGCGATCAACGAGACTCTGCCGGTGCAGCTGGCCTCCGGCCAGGGTCCGGATCTGGCCCGCATCACCGACATGGGCGGGCTGGCCCCCTATCTGCTGGACGTCCGCGCCCATGTGAAGGACGCCGCCTATTGGGAGCAGAATTACGGGCCGTTCCTGCAGTGGATGCGGGTGCCCGGCAACACCACCGCGATCCCCGGCTACATGACGCAGCTGACGGTGACCGGCCCCTTCGTCAACAAGACGCTGTTCGAACAGGCCGGCGTCGCCATGCCGGGCGCCACCGCGACCTGGGAGGATTGGGCCAAGGCGGCGAAGGCGGTCGCCGACAAAGTGCAGGCGCCGTTCCCGGTCGCCTTCGACCGCTCCGGCCACCGTTTCTTCGGCCTTGCCGTCTCGCAAGGGGCGCAGATGGCCGAGACCGGCGGCGAGCTGAAGCCGGTCGATGACGGGTTCAAACGCGCCGCCAAGCTGGTCGTCGACTGGCACAAGGCCGGCGTGATGTCGAAGGAGCTGTGGGGGGCCGTGTCCGGCACCGCCTATCGCGGCGCCAACGAGGAATTCAAGAACGCGCAGGTCGTCTTCTACGAATCGGGATCCTGGCAGACCGCGCAGTTCGACAAGACCATCGGCGACGCCTTCGACTGGATCGCCGTGCCGACCCCCTGCGGCCCGGCCAACTGCTCCGGCATGCCCGGCGGCGCCGCACTCGTCGCGCTGAAGACCAGCAGCCATCCGGCCGAGGTCGGGCGCCTGCTCGACTATCTCGCCAGCGAGGAGGTCGCCAACGAGTTCTATGCGCGCACGCTGTTCGTGCCGGGCCATATCGGCCTCGCCAAGAAGGGCATCGCCTACAAGTCGGCCTCGCCGCAGGCCGCCGCCGCGCTGAAGGTGTTCGGCGATGCGGTCGGCAAGCTCGATCCGGTCGCCTACCGCATCCAGGGCGATCCCAGCAGCCGCATCGTCTTCAACGCCGCCATCAGCCGTCTCGGCCAGGTGGTGGTCGGCGAAACGAGCCTGGACGACGCCTATCAGCGGATCTCCGCCGACGTCGCCCAGCAGATCGCCGAGCGCAAGAAGAAGCAGTAACTCCCGGCTTTCGCTCCCAACCCTGGGCCCCCAATTCCGGGCCCCAACCTTGGGCGGTGGAATATGACCGATACCATGAGATCGCACGGCGCCCCCGCGCGCGGTCCGTCCGCCGCCGCGGCTGCCGTCACCACGGGCAGCGCCAACGCCCTGATGCGGCTGACCGACCCGCCGATGCGGGCGGTCCAGCGCCTGATCGGCGCGGCGCGCATGCCCTATGTCTTCCTGCTGCCGAACCTTCTCTTCTTCGGGCTGTTCGTCTTCCTGCCCATCGGGATCAACATCGTCTTCTCGGTGACGGGCGGAACGGGGCTGTTCCCGTCGGAGCGGCCCTATGTCGGGGCGGAGCATTACGCCCGCCTGCTCGACTGCGGCTCCTATCTGGAAGCCGGGAGCTGCCGGGAGGATCTGTTCTGGCGCGGTGTGGGAAACACGCTGACCTTCACCGTCTTCCAGATGGTGGCGATGGTGCTGTTCTCGCTGGTCACCGCCCTGGTGCTGAACCGTCCGATCCGCGGCCGCGGCTTCTTCCGGGCGGTCTATTTCTTCCCCGTCCTGCTGTCGCCGGTCGTCGTCGCCCTGATCTGGAAATGGATTTTGCAGCGTGACGGCCTGCTGAACGCGGTGCTGACCACGGCGGGCGGCGAGAAGATCCTGTTCTTCGTCGATCCCGGCTGGGCGATGTTCTGGGCGGTCTTCGTCTCGGTCTGGGCCCATATGGGCTTCTATACGCTGATCCTGCTGGCCGGCCTCCAGGCGATCCCGCGCGATGTCTACGAGGCGGCGGAGATGGACGGCACCCGCCCCTGGCGCGTCTTCCACCGCATCACGCTGCCGCTGCTCTGGCCCAACCTTCTGGTCGTGCTGGTGCTGGTGCTGATCCGCTCGGTGCAGGTGTTCGACGAGGTGTTCGTGCTGACCGGCGGCGGTCCCGGCACGGCGACGATGATGGTCGTCCAGTACATCTACACCACCGCCTTCGCGAACCAGGTGCAGAATTTCGGTCTGGCCGGCGCGGCGTCGGTGCTGCTGGGGGCCGTGCTGTTCGTCCTGACCCTGATCCAGCTTTTCCTGACCCGGCGGAGGGCATCATGACCGAAAAACTCCGCACCGGAAAACTCGGCCGCCTGCTCCTGGCGCGGCGTGGCGGCGCCTCCTGGCATTGGACCGACGTCGCCAGCTATGCCTATCTGGCGCTGGGCGTGCTGCTGATGTTCGGCCCGGTGCTCTGGCTGGCGCTGTCGTCCTTCAAGACGCCGGCGGCCCTGCTGGAATTCCCGCCGTCGCTGCTGCCGATGGCGCAGAGCGAGGTGTCGGTTCCGGGCTATCCGCAGCCGCTGCCGCTGTTCCGGGTGACGATGGAGGACGGTTCGGTCCGCGAACTGGCGCAGGTCCGCCGCGTCGGCATCGTCGCCCAGATGGTCGATCCGGCAGCGCCCGGCCAGACCATCCGGGTTCCGGCCGACCGCCGGACGCCGGTGCGCCACATGGCGCTGGCGGCCGAGAACTACACCGACCCGCTGACCCAGTTCGATTTCCTGCGCTTCCTGCGCAATTCGCTGGTGGTGACGGTGGTGGCGACCATCATCACGCTGATCATCAACTCGATGGCCGCCTACGCGCTCTCCGTCTACGAGTTCCGCGGCAAGTCGGTGGCGATGCTGGGGGTGATCGGCACGCTGATGATCCCCATCACCATCATCCTCGCGCCGGTCTATCTGGTGGTCACCAAGCTGGGCTTCGTCGACTCGCTGTGGGCGGTGATCCTGCCGGGGGCCGCCACCCCGACCGGCGTCTTCCTGCTGCGTCAGTACATGCTGACCATCCCGCGCGACCTGATCGAGGCGGCGCGGATGGACAAGGCGTCGGAATGGCGCATCTACGCCCGCATCGTCATGCCGCTGTCGATGCCGGCGCTGGCGGTTCTGGCGATCTTCTCGGTCATGTGGCGCTGGAACGAGTTCCTGTGGCCGCTGGCCGTCCTGACCAAGACCGAGGTCCACACGCTGCCCATCGCTCTCAACGCCTTCCAGGGCGAGTTGCAGACGCAGTGGCATTATCTGCTCGCCATGACCGTGGTGACCCTGCTGCCGGTGGCGCTCGTCTTCGCCTTCCTGCAGCGCTTCATCACCAGCGGCATCGCGAATACGGGGATGAAATAAATGGCCGGACTGGAGCTTCGCGGCATCCGCAAGGACTATGGCAGCACCGCCGTCCTGAAGGGCATCGATCTCAGCATCGCCGACGGCGAGTTCGTCGTCTTCGTCGGCCCGTCGGGCTGCGGGAAATCGACCCTGCTGCGCGTCATCGCCGGGCTGGAGACGGTCACGGCTGGCGACATCAGCATCGACGGGGCGGAGGTGACGCGGACCGCGGCGTCGGACCGCGGGCTGGCGATGGTGTTCCAGTCCTACGCGCTCTATCCGCACATGACCGTCCACCAGAACATGAGCTTCGCGCTCGAGAATATGGGGATCGCCAAGGCGGAGATCGCGGCACGGGTGGACCGCGCCGCCCGCATGCTGCGGCTGACCGACTATCTCCAGCGCAGGCCCGCCGCCCTGTCGGGGGGCCAGCGCCAGCGCGTCGCCATCGGCCGCGCCATCGTGCGCGATCCCAAGATCTTCCTGTTCGACGAGCCGCTGTCCAATCTCGACGCCGAACTGCGGGTTGCGACGCGCAAGGAGCTGGCCGCCCTGCATGCCGAGATCGGCGGGACGATGATCTACGTCACCCACGATCAGGTCGAGGCGATGACGCTGGCCGACCGCATCGTCGTCCTGAACGGCGGGCGGATCGAGCAGATCGGCACGCCGCTGGAGCTTTACAACCGCCCGGCCAACCTGTTCGTCGCCGGCTTCATCGGCTCGCCGCGGATGAACCTGCTGCCGACGGAGCTGGTGCGGGGTGAGGCGGCCGGCGCTGCGACGGGCCGGGTGGCGACGCTCGGCATCCGGCCCGAGCATGTCGAGCCCTGTGCCGAGGCCGACGCCGACCTGACCGTGCGGATCGACCTCGTCGAGCAGCTCGGCGGCGAGACCTTCCTCTACGCCACCGGTCCGAACGACATCCCGCTCACCATCCGCTGCGACGGCCAGAGCCGCCTTGCCCGCGGCGACCTGCTGCCGGTGCGGCTGCGCCGCGACCATCTCCACCGTTTCGACGCCGCGGGCCTCGCCTGCCGTCCCGAACCCCTTCTCGCCCGGAGCCATTCATGAAGGCCCTGACCCGAGCCCGTTTCATTGGGCGCGACGGCATCTATGCCGTGTTCGAACTCGACCATGGCGTCGATCTGCGCATCGGTTTCGTCGAGGACGATGTCGGCCGCATCCTGATGCGGCGCGACGGAGGCTACCGCCTCGACCGCGGCTGGTCGGTGGCGCCCGGCGGTGCCGATCCGTCCTATGAGGGCCGTGACCGCGACGATCTGAGCGGCTTTGCCTGCCCGGCCGCCGATGTCGAAGAGGGCCAGGGTACGGTCACGCTGCGGGGGACGAAGCTGCGCGCCGTCGTGACGCTGGAGCCCTTCGGCGTCGCCTGGTACCGGGCGGGGGAGGAGGTGCCCTTCCTGCAGGACCGCCGCACCCAGGCCTATTTCGTGTCGCGCCAGACCCATGCCTTCTCGCATTACGTCGAGCGCGGCGGGGACGAGCGGCATTACGGGCTGGGCGACAAGGCCGGTCCGCTGGACCGCACCGGCCGCCGCTTCCGCGTCGATGCGGTCGATCCCTGCGGCTTCGACGCCGAGCTGAGCGACCCGCTCTACAAGATGATTCCGTTCCTGCTGGTCGCCGGGCCGACGGGGGCGCACGGGGTCTATTACGACAACCTTGCCACCGCCGAGATCGACGTCGGCGCCACCATCGACAATTACCACGGGCTGTTCCGCTCCTACCGTGCCGACGACGGCGACCTCGACGCCTATGTCTTCGCCGGCCCCGGCGTTCCGGATGTGGTGCGCGCCTTCTCGCGCCTGACCGGCGGCCATGCCTTCGGGCCGAAATGGACGCTGGGCTTCGCCACCACTTCGATGGCCATCGCCGACGCCGCCGACGCCGACGCCCGCATCGCCGATTTCGTCGACCGCTGCGCCGAGCACGCAATTCCCTGCGACAGTTTCCATTTCGGCTCCGGCTACACCATGATCGGCGGCCGGCGCTACGCGTTCCACTGGAACCACGACAAGTTCCCCGATCCGGCGGCGACGCTGGGCAAGCTGAACGCCGCCGGGCTGCATCCGGTCGCCAACCTGAAGCCGTGCCTGCTCGATGACCATCCGCGCCTGTCGGAGGTGACCGGGGTCGGCGGGCTGGTCAATGACGGCGAGACCGGCAAGCCGGCGGTGGCACAGTTCTGGGACGGGCTGGGCTATCATCTCGACTTCACCAACCGACAAGCCCGCGACTGGTGGCGCAACGGGATCGAGACGGCGCTGCTGGCCCCCGGCATGGTGTCGGTGTGGAACGACAACAACGAGTACGAGATCTGGGACGAGGATGCCGTGGCGGCCGGCGATGGCCGTCCCTTCCCGCAGACGCTGGCGCGGCCGGCGCAGGCGCTGCTGATGACCAAGCTGGCCTACGACACGCAGGCCGCCTGGGCGCCGGACAAGCGGCCCTACACCATCACCCGCGGCGGCCCGGCCGGCCTGTGGCGCTATGGCCAGACCTGGTCGGGCGACAACGCCACCGCCTGGAAGACGCTGCGTTTCAACCTGACCCAGGGGCTCAACATGAGCCTGTCCGGCATGTTCGACATCGGGCATGACACCGGCGGCTTCCATGGGCCGAGCCCCGGGCCGGAACTGCTCTGCCGGTTCGTCGAGTTCTGTTCCTTCTGGCCGCGCTTCATGATGAACAGCTGGAACAGCGACGGCATCACGACGCTGCCCTGGATGCATCCGGAGGTCATCGACCCGATCCGCAAGGCGATCCGCCTGCGCTATCGCCTGATGCCCTATCTCTACACGCGGATGTGGCGGGCGGCGGAGGCGGACGAGCCGGTGGTGCGCCCGCTGTTCTACGATTTCCCCGACGATCCCGGCGCCGCAGCGACCGAGAACGCCTTCATGCTCGGCCCCGACCTGCTGGTGGCGCCGGTGCTGGAACCGGGGGCGGACAGCCGGTCGGTCCGGCTGCCGGAGAATCCCGGCGGCTGGTATGTCTTCCACGATGGCACGCACCATCCGGGCGGAGCCGTTGCGACGGTGGCGGCCCCGCTCGGCCGTGCGCCGCTGTTCGTCCGGTCCGGCGCCCTGCTGCCGCTGGGGGCCGCCGGACTGCGCGTCGATCCGGCGACGGACACGGAGCGCGAACTGGTCGCTTACGGCGACGTGGAGGGCGCCACGGCCCTGCTCTATGACGACAACGGCGACACCACCGGCTGGCGCGACGGCGCCGGGCTGGCGACCAGCGTCACCGCGCTGCGCGAGGGGGATGCCGTTGTGGTCTCCGCCAAGGCGGCCGGCAGCTACCAGCCGGCATGGCGCGGCCTGCGCCTGCGCAGCGTGGGCGGACCGCAACTGCGGCCCGGCACGGTCGAGGGGGCCGCGCTGACGCTGGAGGCCTGAGCCTCCGCTTCGCCGGGGCCGGGGTGATGTCTTACTGCCGGTTGCGGTATTCCACCGGCACCCAGCGGTAGCCGTCGCCGTCGCGCCGCAGCCGGCCGAGGCCCGGGAAGCTGAGATGGGCGGCGGCGGTCAGCTGACCGCTGTCGGCCTCCTCGGCGAAGCGGTCCCGGCGCTGGGCGCGGGCGGCATCCTGGTCGATGTCGAAGGCGACGGTGGCGTCCGGATGCCGGAACTGCACCGGCCCGACATGGATGATGTCGCCCCAGAACTCGATGGTCTCGCCCCGGCTCGTCACCCGGTAGAAGGCATGTCCGGGGGTGTGGCCGGGGGTGGGGATCGCCGTGACTCCCGCCAGGATTTCCGACTTTTCGCTGAAGGGCTTCACCTTGCCGGCCTTGAGGTAAGGGCCGACCGTGGCGACCGCCTCGTCATGGAGGCGGGGCTGCAATCCCTTGGCGATGTTGTCGCGGTTGAGGAAGAAGTCGAGGTCGGGCTGGCCGACATGGACGGTGGCGTTCGCAAACACCATCCGCCCGTCCAGAGTCAGTCCGCCGGAATGGTCGGTGTGGATGTGGGTGAGAAGGATGTCGGTCACCTGATCGGGCCGATAGCCGGCTGCGGCCAGACTGAGCGGAAGCTTGCCGCCATAGGGTCCGAACAACTGGCCGGCGCCGGTATCGACCAGCAGCAGGCGTGAGCCGGTGTCGATCAGGAAAGCGTTGATGGAGGTTTCCAGCGGATCGCGCTCGAACCGCTCGGCCAGCAGCGCGTCGATCCGGTCCGGCGGCAGTCCCTTCACCAGCGGCTTGATGCCGAGCGGCAGGGTGCCGTCGCTGAGTGCCGTGATGCGCAGGTCGCCGACGGTGAAGCGGTAGAGTCCGGCTTCGGACGGTTGGGCCGCCGGTTGGGGAATGGCTTGGGCGGTGGTGTGGCCGGCGGGCTTGCCGGGGGATTTGTCGATGGCCGTGTCGGCGGCATGGCCCGTCGGGATGGTTGCGAACAGCAGGCCGGCGGCCAGCAGGAGCGTGTGCGGTTTCATTCTGCCTGTCCTTGGGAACGGTCCGGATATCGGGTGCGGCGGCGGTGGAGGTTTTCCGCCGCTGCGCATGCCCACCAGTTAGCACCGGGCGGCGGGCTTGATTACCCGTCAAGCTCGGGCAACATTGTGCCGGAAACCGATCCAATCGCCGGGTTGCCGATGCAGGACCTGAACGACACCATCGCCTTCGTCAAGGTCGTGGAGGAGGGCAGCTTCACCAAGGCCGCCCGGCGGCTGCGGCTGCCCAAGACGACGCTGAGCCGCAAGGTGCGCGATCTCGAACAGCGGCTCGGCATTCAGCTTCTGCACCGGACCACCCGCCGCATCGGGCTGACGGAAGCGGGGACGGTGTATTTCGACCGCTGCCGCCGGATCGCCGAAGAGCTGGAGCAGGCGGAAAGCGCCGTTGCCCAGCTTCGCGACGCGCCGCGCGGCTGGCTGCGGATCACCACCCCGCCATCCTTCGGAATGACGGTCATCGCACCGCTGCTGCCCGACTTCCGCAGCCGATATCCCGATGTCCGCATCGATCTGGTGCTGAGCCACGAGAATCTCGATCTGGTGGCGCGGGACATCGATCTGGCGATCCGGATGGGAACGTTGCAGGACTCCAGCATGGCGGCCCGCAAGCTGGGCGTCCTGCATCGCCATGTCTATGCCGCACCGTCCTATTGTGCCGCCCATGGGCTGCCGGGCCACCCCGACGCGCTGATCCGCCATCTGACGCTGGCGAACATGACCGCCCGCCGTCCCTCGGGCTTCGCCTGGCGGCTGTTCCGCACCGACGGGGACCAGCCGGGGGAGGGGGTGGATGCGGTCATCGACCCGGTGATGTCGGCCGACGATCCGGAGATGCTGGTCCCGACGCTGCTGGCCGGCGGCGGGCTGGTTCTCGCCACCGACTTCGCCATGCGAGCCTACCGGTCGGCCGGTCAGGTGCAGCGGGTGCTCGACGGCTGGAGGGGATCGGATGTCGATCTGCACGCGGTTTTCCCCGGTGGGCGGATTCAGCCGCCGAAGGTGCGGTCCTTCTTGGATTTCCTGGCGACACGCATCGATCTCGGGGACGGCGCCGACCATTGGAGTGCGGCGGAAGGGTGAGCGGCCTGTGTTGTCGTTCCGTGGAACGCAACAGTCTTCTTCAATTCGGTTTATTTATCGCGCATCAAAGAACGGTTAGCGTCCTTGCATTGACCGGCACGGCATTCCGTTCGCGTCCGGCCTGATCCCGATCTCTCACACGGATCCAAGGACGCGGGTCATGAGCCAATCCACTTCCCTCTGCACCACCGCCGGCGACACCCTGTCGACCCTGTCCTGCAAGCTGCACAGCGCCGGCTGCTCCGTCGTCCGCGGGGTGCTGGACCTGCTGATGATGCCTTCGGGCAACCAGCGCCTTCTCGGCTGGTTGGGCAACCATCTGCTGTCGATTGCCGGGCAACTCGGCAACAGCGCGCCGGACCTGAGTCCGGCTCATCCGATGGCCGCCGGTTCCCTTCTGGCCGCCATCGCCTGTGCGGTGCTGGTGGTGTTGCGCAGGTTTGGGAGTGCCGTGGCGCTGGCGGTCCTCATGCCGGTCGCCGCCTATGGCCTTATCCTGCAACTGCCGGCCGAGATGGCCGGGTCGGTCAAAGGAGTGGAATTTCTGCTGATCGCCGGCCTGCTGGCGGTCGGCGCCGCATTCCACCAAACGACGCACTGATCGAATTGCCCGCCTTGACAGGTAATTTATAACTTATAAGATTGTCGCATCGGATGGTCCGGTGCGGCGCGATGCCGCCGGCCTTCCGGGTTCCACACAATTTCCGGGATCCAAGTGAGGAGGGTCGGATGACGACGAGACGGGCAGGGCGCCTTTGCGCGCCCATTCTGTTCGCCATGCTGATTGCGTCCGGGTCGTCGCATGCGCGCGACCTGACCGTCGTGGGCTTCGGCGGATCGTTGCAGGACGCGATGCGCACCGCCTATTTCGAGCCCTTTGGCAAACAATCGGGCGCGCCGCTGATCGAGGAATCCTATACCGGCGGCATCGCGAAGCTGAAGGCGATGAACCAGTCGCGGACGGTCACCTGGGACGTCCTTCAAATGGACGAGAACGAGATGACGCTGGCCTGCGACGAGGGGCTTCTCGAACCCTTCGACTGGAAAAGTCAGCCTAACGCCGCCGACATCATACCGCAGGTGAAGGCACCCTGTGGCGTCGGCGCCTTCGTCTGGTCGAAGGTGCTGGCCTTCGATCCGGCCAAGACCCCCGGCGTGACATCCTGGGCCGATTTCTGGGACCTCAAACGCTGGCCGGGCGAGCGCGGCCTGCGCAAGCAGGCGCGCATGACGCTGGAGATCGCCCTGCTGGCCGACGGCGTCGCCCCCGACAAGCTCTATGAGACGCTGGGCACCAAGGCCGGGGTGGACCGCGCCTTCGCCAAGCTGGACCGGATCAAGCCGCACATCCGCTGGTGGGTCAGCGGCGCGCAGCCGGTGGAATGGCTGGCCGCCGGCAACGTCGTCATGACCTCCGCCTACAACGGGCGGGTCGCCGCCGCCAACGCTTCCGCACATGGGGACGGGCGGGCCTTCACCATGCTGTGGACGCAGCAGCTCTATTCCGCCGATTACTGGACGATCCCCAAGGGTACCGACAAGCTGGCGGCGGCCAGGGAACTGGTCGCCTACATGACCAGCCCGGAGGCGCAGAAGCGCTTCGCCGAAACGATCCCCTACGGCGTCACCAACAGCCGTGCCTCCGCCCTGATCGATCCGAAAATCCAGCCCGACCTGCCGACCGCTCCGCAGAACATGGCGGGCGCGCTGATGATCGACACGCCCTTCTGGGTGAACAACGAAGACGAATTGCAGCAGCGCTTCGAGCGCTGGGTCGCCCAATAGATCCGGGTTCACCGGACCGGGTGCAGGGCGGACCGGGTGCAGAGCCCGCCGCAAACAATTTCCTGAACAGGTGAGAGTCATGACGCTTTACGCAACGCGCATCGTCGGATGCGCGCTGGCGGCCGGACTTTGGTCCGCGCCGGCCCTGGCGCAATCTCCCGCACAAACCGGACAATTGACCGTCGTCGGCGCCGGCGGCGTGTTGCAGGACGCCCAGCGCGCGGTGTTCTTCCGCCCCTTCGCCGATGCCGGCAAGGTGCAGCTGACCGAGGATTCCTATTCCGGCCAGATGGCGAAGGTCCGCGCCATGGTCGACACCGGCAGCGTCAGCTGGGACGTGTTGCAGGTCGAACAGAACAGCCTGCTGAGCGGGTGCGATGAGGGGCTGTTCGAGAAGATCGACTGGACAGCCGTCGGCGACCGCCGGGACTTCATCGACGAGGCCTACAGCGAGTGCGGCGTCGGCGCCTTCGTCTGGTCGATGGTGATGACCTACGACCGCTCCCGCATCGCCGACGGTCCGAAAAGCTGGGCCGATTTCTGGAACGTGCAGCGCTGGCCGGGCAAACGCGGCCTGCGCCAGACCGCCAAGATGACGCTGGAGATCGCCCTGCTGGCCGATGGCGTGCCGCGCGGCGAGGTTTACCGGCTGCTGGCGACGCCGGCCGGGGTCGACCGCGCCTTCGCATCGCTCGACAGGCTCAAGCCGGACATCCTGTGGTGGACCTCCGGCGCCGAACCGATCGAGCGGCTGGCCTCGGGCGACGTGGCGATGGCCGCCGCCTTCAACGGACGGGTGACGGCGGCCAACCGGAGCGGACGGACCTTCGCGCTCGCCTGGAACGGGCAGGTGCTGGGCGTCGATTACTGGGCGATCCCGAAGGGGGCGAAGAACCGCGCCACGGCGGAGCGCTTCATCGCCTTCGCCAGCCGGCCGGAGGTGCAGGCCCGCTTTCCCAGCCACATCGCCTATGGCGTGACCAACCGCAAGGCCAACCTCGGCATCGACCCGGCGCTGGCTGCCGACCTGCCGACGAATCCTGCGAATTTCCAGCTGGCGGTCCCGCTCGACACCGCCTTCTGGGCCGACCATGGCGAGGCGCTGGAAGCGCGCTTCGCCAACTGGCGATCCCGATGACCGGCGGGACGGAGCGATGACGCGCATGGCAAGCACCACGGAAACTCTGGATGGGACTTCGGCGCTGGCGCCGCCGTCCCTGTCGTCGCGCGCGAAGGCCCGCATGGTCTCGGCGCTGCTGATCGCACCGCTGGTCCTGTTCCTAACCCTGGTCTTCGTGCTGCCGCTGGGCGGCATGCTGGTCCACGCGGTGGAGAATGGCGAGGTGGGCGGGGTGCTGCCCGGCGTCGCCGCGGAAATGCGCGGCTGGACCGGCGAGGGCCTGCCGCCCGAAAGCGCCTATGCCGCGCTCGCCCGCGACCTGAAGGCCGCCCATGGCGAGCCCCGCCTGGGCGAGGCGAGCCGGCGCCTGAATTACGAGCGCGCCGGCTACCGGGCGCTGCTGGCCAAGACCGCGCGCGCCGTCCGCGCCATCGACCGGCCGCAGGCGAGCTGGGCGGCGGAGCTGACCGGCATCGATGCGCGCTGGGGCGAGCCGGCCACCTGGGCGGCGCTGCGCCGGGCCAGCCCGCCGCTGACGCCCTATTACCTGCTGACGGCGCTCGACCTGCGAATGGACGACAGCGGGTCGATAGTGCGGGCTCCGGCGGAGGAGCGCATCTACATCGACACGCTGGGCCGCACCCTGTGGATCGGTTTCGTGACCACGCTCCTGTGCCTTGTGCTGGGCTTTCCGCTCGCCCATGCGCTGGTCAGCCTGCCGCGCGGCTTCGCGTCGGTCCTGATGGTCTGCGTGCTGCTGCCCTTCTGGACCTCGCTGCTGGTGCGGACCAGCGCCTGGATCGTGATGTTGCAGAAGGAGGGCGTGCTGAACGGGCTGCTCACCCGGCTCGGCATCGTCGATGCGCCGCTGGAGCTGGTGTTCAACCGCTTCGGCCTCTATGTCGCGATGGTGCACATCCTGCTGCCCTTCATGATCCTGCCGATCCTCAGCGTGATGAAGGGCATTTCGCCGTCATACATGCGGGCCTCGGCCTCGCTGGGCGCCCATCCGGCGGTCGGCTTTCTCAAGGTCTATCTGCCGATGACGCTGCCGGGCGTCGGGGCGGGCTGCCTGATGACCTTCATCATCGGCGTCGGCTATTACATCACGCCCAGCCTGGTCGGCGGCGCCCGCGACCAGATGACCAGCTATTTCATCGCCTACTACGCGAACACCACCATCAACTGGGGCCTGTCGTCGGCGCTGGGGGCGATCCTGCTCATCTGCATCATGCTGCTCTACGCGACGGTCGGACGCCTGATCGGCGTCGGCCGCATCGCCGGCATCCAATGAGGTCCCCGTTCCAGAGAGGCCGAACCCCCATGTCCAGTCCGATCTCCAGTCCGACCCGTATTCTCCACTATGCCTTCTGCTGCGCGATGATGGTCTTCCTGGTGGGGCCGATCCTGGCGGTCATTCCGATTTCCTTCAGTTCCGCCGGCTTCCTGTCCTACCCGATCCCCGGCCTGTCGATGCAATGGTACGACAAGGTGCTGGCGGCCTCCGGCCCCTGGCTGCCGGCGCTGCGCAACAGCCTGATCGTCGGCACCGGCGCCATGGCGCTCGCCACGGTTCTGGGCACGCTGGCGGCGCTGGGGCTGGCACGCAACGACCTGCCGGGACGATCCTTTCTGCTCGGCCTGCTGATCGCGCCGATGGTGGTGCCGGTGGTGATCAGCGGTGTCGCCATGTATTTCCTGTTCGCGCGGATCGGCCTGACCGCCTCCTATGCCGGGCTGATCCTGGCGCATGCGGTGCTGGGCGCGCCCTTCGTCGTCATCACGGTGACGGCGACGCTGCGCAACTTCGACACCACCCTGGTGCGGGCGGCCTACAGCCTGGGAGCCTCGCCGGTGCGTGCCTTCTTCACGGTGACGCTGCCGCTGATCCTGCCGGGCGTGCTGTCCGGCGGTCTGTTCGCCTTCATCTTTTCCTTTGACGAGGTGGTGGTGGCGCTGTTCATCGGCGGGCCGGAACAGCGGACCCTGCCGCGCCAGATGTTCGACGGCATCCGCGACACCATCGACCCCTCCATCCTGGCGATGTCGACCCTGCTGGTCGGCGTCACCGTCGTCTTCATGGGTCTCCTCACCCGGCTGGGGCGGGGGACCGGTTCAAAGCCTGGGAGCAACGCATGATCATCGTGACCGGCGGCACGCACGGCATCGGCCGTGCCTGTGTGGAGCGTCTGACCGGCGAGGGGCGGAGCGTCCTCTTCACCGGCCGGGACGAGGCGGCCGGCGCCGACCTCGCCGGCCGCTGCCCGGGGGCCGTCTTCCAGCAGGGCGACGTCGCCTCGCCCGACGACTGCGCCCTTGCGGTCGAACGCGCGATGGAGCTTGGCGGCGGCCGCATCGACGGGCTGGTCAACAATGCCGGCATGTCGCGCCGCGTCGCCTTCGCGGAAGCGCAGGTGGAGGATTGGGACCGGGTGATGGCGGTGAACGCCCGCAGCGCCTTCCTGTTCACCCGCCTTGCCCTGCCGGGGCTGCGGGCGGCGGGTGGGGCGGTGGTCAATGTCGCCTCGGTCGCCGGCAAGATCGGCGAGGAGGGGTTGGCGATCTATTGCGCGTCGAAGGCGGCGGTGATCGGCATGACCCAGGCGCTGGCGCTGGAGTTCGGCGACGAGGTCCGCTTCAACGCCGTCTGCCCCGGCCAGATCGACACCCGCATGATGCAGGGCATCAAGACGCAGGCGATCAAGCGCCGCCGCCTGGAACAGCGCATCCCCGCCGGCCGCTTCGGCGCGCCGGAGGAGGTCGCCGACGCGGTCGCCTGGCTGCTGTCGGAGCGGTCGAGCTACGTCAACGGCACCGTGCTGACCGTCGACGGCGGCGAGACCGCCGGCATGCGCACGCCGCGCGGTCTGGACGAGGATTGAAAAAACGGCTCCCTGGCGCCGGTCATGCCGGCGTCAGGGTCAGGCTGGCGTCAGGGACTGGCCGACCTTTTCCAGATACGGGACCAGGCTCTCGCCGCCGCGGACGATGTCGCGTTCGATGGCGGCCCGCGCCGCGGGGCCGTCATGGGCTCGGAGTGCGGCGATCAGGGTCAGATGCTCGTCGGCACCGGCGTAATCGTCGTGTTCGACCTCGTTGTAAAAGACGTTCAGGATCGGTCCCATCGACACCCACAGGCTTTCGATCTGGCCGACCAGCATCTCCATTCCCGACAGCCGGTAGACGGTGAAATGGAAGTCGCGGTTGTGCTGTAGCGCCGCCGCGACATCGCGGGCGCGCTCCGCCGCGTCGAACCGGGCATGCGCTTCGGTCAGGCGGGCGATGTCCTCCGCCGTGGCATGGGCGGCGCCGAGTTCCGCCGCCAGACCTTCCAGGGCGATGCGGATGGTGCGGATTTCCAGATAGCGCGACAGGCTGAGCCCCGGCACGCAGACGAAGCGGCCCGACCGCAGCTCCAGACCCTGTTCGCTGACCAGCCGCAGGCAGGCTTCGCGCACCGGCGTGATGCTGGTACCCAGCTCGTCCGCCAGATCCTGCATGACCAGCCGCTGGCCCGGCTTGAAGCTCCCGGCGATCAGTGCTTCGCGCACCGCCACATAGGACCGCGCCGACAGGTTTCCCGGTTCGATCGGCTGCATTCGCACGACGTCATCTCCTCACACACGGACGAACGGCAGGAATGGCGCCTCGGCGTCGCCCCTGCCGTCCTATAAGCTATAACACAGAAAGGTCAGGCGCCGACCCGCATCGCCGGATGGAGCGCATGCAGCGTCTCAGCGATGGCGTCCAGCGTGCGGTCGATCAGCGCCTCGTCATGGGCGGTCGACAGGTAGAGTCGTTTCAGCGGCAGGGGCTGGAAGATGAACCGCTGCTCCACCAGACGCCGGCGGAAGGCGAGGTCGGCGGCGTTGTCGTTGCGCAGCAGATCCTCGTAGCGGTCGAAGGCCCCCCGGAAGAAATAGAGCAGCCACACCGAGCCGTAGCCTGCCGGCTGCGCCGGGATCCCCAGCCGTTCCACGATGGCGGACAGGCCGTTCCGCATGCGGTCGCCGAGCGCGAACAGCCGCTCGTAGGTGCCCGGCCGCTCCAGTTCGCCGATGGTCGCCAGCAGGGCCGCCAGCGACGGCGGCGTGCCGTTGAAGGTGCCGCCCATGAAGACCGCCCCCTCGCCGGTCCGTGCCAGCCGCTCCATCAGGTCGGCGCGGCCGGCCAGGATGCCGACCGGATGGCCGGAGGCCACCGCCTTGCCGAAGGTGGCGAGGTCGGGCGTCACCCCGGCGATGGACTGGTAGCCGCCCAGCGCGTGGCGGAAGCCGGTAATGACCTCGTCGAAGATCAGCACGGTGCCATGGTCGGCGGTCAGCCGGCGCAGGTCGCGCAGGAAGGCGTCATGGGCGATCACCGATCCCATATTGTGGGCGATCGGCTCGACGATCACCGCGGCGACCTCGCCCGGATGGGCGGTCAGGTAATCCTCAAACGCCTGGGCGTCGTTGTAGGGCAGGACCATGGTGTGCCGCGCGGCGTCGAGCAGGATGCCGTCGCACACCGGGTCGTACCGCCCGATGCGGTCGGCGGGCGACTGCACGTTCATGGCGACATAGTCGTGCCAGCCGTGATAGCCGCCCTGGAACTTGATGACGGTGCGCCGCCCGGTGGCGGCGCGGGCCAGCCGCAGGGCATGGTAGGTCGCCTCCGACCCGCTGCTGCAGAAGGCCACCCGGTCGGCGCAGGGGATCAGGCGGACCAGCGTTTCCGCCGCCTCGATCTCCAGGTCCAGCGCCGCGGCGCCGATCAGGTCGATGCGCTCGGACACCGCGGTCACGCGGTCGCGCACGGCGGCGGCGCAGTGGCCCAGCATGTTGGCGCCGAAGCCGCAGTGATAGTCGACATGTTCGTTGCCGTCGGCATCGTACAGGTACGGCCCGGCGGCGCGGACGAAGACATAGGGGTGGGCAAGCTGGCGGCTGGGGCTGAGCAGCCCGCCGGGCATGACGGCCCGCGCCCGCGCGGTGAGCGCGGCGTTGTCGGTCTTGTTGGGCATGGTCGCTCCTTGTGGTACCGCCGGGACGAAGCCGGAATCGCCCGTCCCGGCCGGCGGTGTCAGGCCAGGATGTCGCGGACGACCGTCTCGATGCCGGCGGCGTCGAGCTGGTAGTGGCGGTAGAGATGGGTCGGCGGGGCGATCAGGCTGTATTCGTCGCGGATGCCGTGGCGGATCAGCAGCGCCTTCGTGCCGGCCTCCGCCATCACCTCCGCCACGGCGCCGCCGAGCCCGCCGAGGATGTTGTGCTCCTCCACCGTCAGGATGATGCGGGAGCGTTCCGCCGCCGCCAGCACGGCGTCGCGGTCCAGCGGCTTGATCGTGTGCATGTCGATCAGCCCGACCGACAGGCCGGAGGCCCGCAGGGCGCGGACCGCCTCAAGGCAGGGATGGACCATGGTGCCGCAGGCGATGATGGTCAGGTCGCTGCCCGTCTCGTGCTCGATGGCCTTTCCGAAGCGGAAATCCGGGAGGTCGCCATAGACGTTCGGCTCCTGCCCGCGGCCGATGCGGAAATAGATCGGCTCCGGGTGGTCGGCCGACGCCCTGATCGCGGCGGCCAGCTGCGGCCCGTCGGCCGGATTGACCACGGTCAGCCCGGCGATGGAGCGCATGATCGCCAGAATCCTCCGTCGCATGGTGCGAGGTGCCGTAGAAGCCGAGCGCGATGCCGGCGTGATGCCCGATCAGCCGCACCGGCAGGGCGGAATAGGCGACATCCATGCGGATCTGCTCGCAGCACAACAGCCCGAGGAAGGAGGCGAAGGTCGCCACGAAGGGCATCATCCCGGTGGTGGCGATGCCGGCCGCCGCCGACACCATGTTCTGTTCCGAAATGCCGAACTGGACGAAGCGGTCCGGGTGCCGGGCGGCGAAGCGGGCGAGGCCGTTGGAATATTGCAGGTCGGCGGTCCCGGCCATCACCGGGTAGCCGTCCTCCACCAGCGCCGACAGCGCGTCCGACAAGTAGGACAGTCCGGGAGCGCGGGAGTTGAGCTGCCGGTACTGCCAGCTCCCGGGATTTACCGGTCCGGTGAGAGTGTTGGTGGCGGTCATCGGGCGTCTCCCTGGAAACGGGCGGGGGCGGTGGCCTGTCCCATGATCTCGGCGATGGCGGCGGCCTCGTCCTCCGGCGCCAGATAGCCCAGGTGCCAGCCGGCCTCCCGCTCCATGTAGCCGACGCCCTTGCCTTTCAGCGTCTTGGCGATGACGCAGGCCGGCCTCTCGCGGGTCTTGTCCTGCTTCAGCCGGCGGAACAGGGTGGCGAGTGCGGCGACGTCGTGGCCGTCCACCTCATGCACCTCCCAGCCGAAGGCGCGCCATTTGCCGGCCAGCGGCTCGATCCCCATCACCTCGTCCACCTGGCCGTCGAGCTGGTAGCCGTTGCGGTCGACGATGGCGATCAGGTTGCCGGCCTTCTGGTGGGCGGCGGCCATCGCGGCTTCCCACACCTGCCCCTCCTGCATCTCGCCGTCACCGAGCATGACATAGACGTCGAAGCGCCGGCCCGTCATCCGGCCGCCCATCACCATGCCGAGCCCGGCGGACAGGGCATGCCCGATGGAGCCGGAACTGAAATCCACCCCCGGCACCTTGGTCATGTCCGGATGGTCGCCCAGCGGATTGCCGAGCCGGGTGTAGCCGTCCAGCAGCTCCTTCGGGAAGAAGCCCCAGTCGGCCAGCAGCGGATAGAGCCCGACCGCGGCATGGCCCTTGCCCATCAGGAAACGGTCGCGGTCGGACCAGCGCGGCTCCCCATGACGCAGGCGCATGGCGTCGTAATAGAGCGTCGCGAACAGCTCCGCACAGGAGAAGGTCGAGGAATAGTGGCCGACCTTGGCGATGGCGATCAGCCGGATCGTCTCCAGCCGGACATGGCGGGCACGCTCCTCCAGATGGGCGATGGTTTCGGGTGTCAGAGGGGCAGGCCCCAAGATTTCAGGCGTGAGGGTCCGGTCGGCGCCCATGGGATCGGGCGCCGGTGCGGCGGTGGCGGTCGTTGGCATGGTCTTCCTGTCAGCGGATCGGCGCTGGAGCGTGAGCGGCGGGGTGCGAAGGCGCGCCGAATTGCCCTCGACAACTTATAACTTATAAGATACAAGTCGGGAATGGCAAGCGCGACGTTGCCGTTCCTTTCGACCCGGTCTCCAGCCGGGTCCGCGGCCGGAACGCCGTCGGCGCCCCCACCCAATTCCCGCAATCAGGAAGAGCCGATCCCATGACCAACGCCCTTCGTGCCTTGGACATCGACCTGCATCTGCATTCGCAAACCAATGCCCGTGCCCATGAGGAGCGCGGGCCGCTCGCCCTGGTGCGGGGCGACGGCGTCCATGTCGTGGACGACTCCGGCCGCCGCTACATCGAGGGGATGGCCGGGCTGTGGTGCGCGTCGCTCGGCTTCGACGAGGCGCGGCTGGCCGATGCGGCCGCCCGCCAGATGCGGACGCTGGCGACCTACCACACCTTCAACCACCGCACGAACGACGCCTGCGTGGCGCTGGCGGAGGCGATTTCGGCCATCTCGCCGATCAGGGGCGGCAGGATCTTCTTCGCCAATTCGGGGTCGGAAGCCAACGACACCATGGTGAAGCTGGCCTGGTACTACAACGCCGCGCGCGGCCGGCCGGAGAAGCGCAAGATCATCAGCCGCACCGGCGCCTTCCATGGCAGCACGGTGATGGGAGCGGCGCTCAGCGGCCTGCCGCACATGCACCGCGCCTTCAACCTGCCGGACCAGGGCGTGGTCTTCACCGCCTGCCCCAACCATGCCCGCCATGCCGGGCCGGGCGAAAGCCAGGAGGACTACGCGACACGGCTCGCCGCCGAGCTGGAGGCCTTGATCCAGGCGGAGGGCGCCGGCAACATCGCGGCGATGATCGCCGAACCGGTGATGGGGGCGGGCGGGGTGATCCTGCCGCCGGAAACCTATTTCCCCAAAATCCAGGCGGTGCTGGCGCGCCACGACATCCTGCTGCTGGCCGACGAGGTGATCTGCGGGTTCGGCCGTACCGGCAACTGGTTCGGCAGCCAGACCTTCGGCTTCCTGCCGGACATGATGTCGATGGCGAAGGGCCTGTCGTCGGGAGCCATCCCCATCGCCGCGGTGGCGCTGAGCGACCGCATCTATCAGGTGATCGCCGACCAGAGCGCGGAGGTCGGCGTCTTCGGCCATGGCTTCACCTATTCCGGCCACCCGGTGTCGGCGGCGGTCGCGGCGGAGGCGATCCGCATCTATCACGAGATCGACGTGGTCGGCCGCGCCCGCCGGCTGGGCGCCCATCTGCGCGCCGCGCTGGACGATGCGCTGGCCGGGCATCCGCTGGTCGGGGAAATCCGAAGCGTCGGCCTGCTCGCCGGCATCGGCCTGACCGCCGACCCGGCGACCGGCCGCGACTTCGACCCCGCCCTGCGGGTGGGTGCGCAGGTGGAACGGCGCTGCCTCGCCCATGGTGCGATCATCCGCAACATGGGCGACAACATCGCGCTCTGCCCGCCCTACATCATCGAACCCGACCAGATCGACGCGCTGGTGGAGCGCTTGCGCGCCGCGCTGGACGATGTCGCCGACGCGCTGTCCCGCGACAGCCTCGCCGCCTGAGGGGACGACCGTCATGACCTATCTGGACATGCTCGATCAGGCCCGCCTGATCCGCGACGGCGAAATCTCTGCCGCCGAACTGCTCGACGCCACCATCGCCCGCATCGAGGCGGTGAACCCGGTGCTGAACGCGGTGATCCTGCCGCTCTACGATCGGGCGCGCGCCGCGCTGGAAACGGGGGAGGCGTCGTCCGGCCCTTTCGCCGGCGTGCCCTTCCTGATCAAGGATCTCTACTGCCATGTCAGCGGCACGCCGACCACCGGCGCCTCCCGCCTGATGGCCGGGGCCGTCGTCGACCATGACAGCGAGCTGATGGCGCGTTACCGCCGGGCCGGACTGCTGCCGGTCGGCAAGACCAACCTGTGCGAATTCGGCACGCTCGGCACGACGGAGCCGGCATTGTTCGGCCCGACCCGCAACCCGTGGGACATCACCCGCTCCAGCGGCGGGTCGAGCGGCGGCGCCGCGGCGGCGGTGGCGGGCGGCATGGTGCCGGCGGCCCATGGCGGCGACGGTGCCGGCTCCATCCGCATCCCGGCCTCCTGCTGCGGCCTGTTCGGGCTGAAACCGACGCGGGGACGCATCACCATGGGCCCCGACCTGGGCGACAGCCTGGGCGGCATCGTCAACGAGCATGTGGTGACGATGACCGTGCGCGACAGCGCGGCCCTGCTCGACGCCACCCATGGGCCGATGGCCGGCGATCCCTACAGCGCAGCGCCGCCGCCGGAGAGCTTCCTGTCGCAGGTCGGGCGTGAGCCGGGACGGCTGCGCATCGCGGTCACCGACCGGTCGCTGCTGGGCACCGATGTCGATCCGGAATGCGTGGCGGCGGTGCGCGACACCGCGCGTCTCTGCGCCGAGCTGGGGCATGAGGTCGAAGTCACGGCGCCGGTGTTCGATGCGGAACAGTACCAGTCGGCCTATCGCCGTTTCTGGTCGATGACGGCGACGCGCAGCCTGTGGAGCATCGGCCGCGCCACCGACCGTTCCCCCGCGGAGCTGGCCGGCGAGGTCGAGCCCTTCAACCGCCATCTGTTCGACCACGGCAGCCGCATCCTGGCGGCGGATTATGTGACGGATCTCGGCTGGTTCCACGGCTTTTCCCGCATCCTCGGGCGCTTCCTGGACCGCTACGACGTCTGGCTGACGCCGACGCTGGGCTCGCCGCCGCCGAAGCTCGGCCATTTCGATGCCGGGCTGCATGGTGGGGAGGTGGTGATGGACCGCTTCATGCAGTTCCTGGCCTTCACCACCTTCGCCAACATGGCCGGCCTGCCGGCGATGAGCGTTCCGCTGTCCTGGACCGCCGAAGGGCTGCCGGTCGGCTCGCAGTTCACCGGGCGCGTGGGGGACGAGGCGACGCTGTTCCGTCTCGCCGGCCAGTTGGAGGCCGCTTGTCCGTGGCGCCATCGCCGCCCGCCTGTCCACGCCGCCTGATCCCGGAGGGTACGATCATGGAACAACAGGGCTTTGTGGAGTTTTCCGGCGTCCAGAAAAGCTATGACGGGCGCACTCTGGTGATCGAGGGGCTGGACCTGTCGATCCCGAAGGGGGAGTTCCTGACGATGTTGGGGCCGTCCGGTTCCGGCAAGACCACCAGCCTGATGATGCTGGCCGGGTTCGAAGCGCCGTCGCGCGGCGAAATCCGCGTGGCCGGCAAGCCGATCCAGAATGTGCCGCCGCACCGCCGCAACATCGGGATGGTGTTCCAGAACTACGCGCTGTTCCCCCACATGACCATCGCCGAGAATCTGGCCTATCCGCTGAAGGTGCGCCGGATGGGGCGGGCGGAGACGGAGGGGCGGGTGGCCCGTGCGCTCGACATGGTGCAGATGGGGGCGCTGGCGCAGCGCCGCCCCTCCCAGCTTTCGGGCGGACAGCAGCAGCGGGCGGCGCTGGCGCGGGCGCTGGTGTTCGAACCGGATCTGGTCCTGATGGACGAACCGCTGGGCGCGCTGGACAAGAACCTGCGGGAACACATGCAGTTCGAGATCAAGCATCTGCACGAACGCCTCGGCGTGACCATGGTCTATGTCACCCACGATCAGGCGGAGGCGCTGACCATGTCAGACCGCATCGCCGTCTTCAACCGCGGCCGGGTGGAACAGCTGGCGACGCCGGCGGAGCTGTACGAGCAGCCGGCAACCGTCTTCGTCGCCGGATTCATCGGCGAGAACAACAGGCTGTCCGGCGTGCTGGCCGACCGGCAGGGCGACAGCGGCACCGTCCGGCTGGAGGGCGGCCCGGTGGTGCGGACCCGTGTCGCCGCCGGGCTGGAGGCAGGGGCGGCGGTCACCGTGTCCCTGCGGCCCGAGCGGGTCCGGCTGGTGCCGGCGGAGGCGGAGAGGGAGGCGGCCGGCGGGGCCGGGGAGGGGCGGGGCCTGTTCGGTCATGTCTCCGAGCTGATCTATCTGGGCGATCACATCCGCGTGCATCTGGCGGACGGTCCGGCCGCCGGGCTGGTCGTGAAGATACCCAACAACGCCGACCATCGGCATGTCCGTCCGGGTGGCCGCTATGGGGTGGAGTGGGGATCGGCCGACGCCATCGCCCTGCCGGTCGGTCACTGACCGGAACGCCGGTTCGGCCGGCATCGGAGCAGGATGCGCCTTCATACCTGCGCACGAGGTTGCCCCCGCAGCGCCGTCCCGGCCCTGCGGGGGGAGGCGCGGGGTCAGGCTTTGAAGAAAGCCAGCAGGTCGGCGTTGATCGTCTCCGCATGGGTGGTCGCCATGCCGTGCGGAAAGCCCTTGTAGACCTTCAGGGTGCCCTTCGGCAGCAGCTTGGACGACAGCAGCGCGGAATCGGCGATCGGCACGATCTGGTCGTCGTCGCCGTGCATCACCAGGACCGGAATGTCGATCTTCTTCAGATCCTCGGTGAAGTCGGTCTCGGAGAAGGCCTTGATGCAGTCGTAATGGGCCTTGGTCCCGCCCATCATGCCCTGCCGCCACCAGTTGTCGATGACGCCCTGCGAGACCTTGGCGCCGTCCCGGTTGAAGCCGTAGAAGGGGCCGGAGGGGACGTCGCGGAAGAACTGGGCGCGGTTGGCGGCGAGCGCTGCGCGGAAGCCGTCGAACACCTCCAGCGGCAGGCCGCCGGGATTGGCCTGGGTCTTGACCATGATCGGGGGAACGGCGCCCAGCAGCGCCGCCTTGCCGGCGCGCGAGGTGCCGTGACGGCCCAGATAGCGCGCGACCTCGCCGCCGCCGGTCGAATGGCCGACATGGAAGACGTTCTTCAGCCCCAGCCCGGCAACGACGGCCAGCACGTCGTCGGCATAGGTGTTCATCTCGTTGCCGGTCGCCGTCTGGGTCGAGCGGCCATGGCCGCGCCGGTCATGGGCGACGACACGGTAGCCGTGGTTCAGGAAGAACAGCATCTGGGCGTCCCAGTCGTCGGCGCTGAGCGGCCAGCCATGGTGGAACATGACGGCCTGGGCGTCGCGCGGTCCCCAATCCTTGTAATAGATCGAGGCGCCGTCCTTGGCGGTGATGAACCCGTCTTCGGTCTTGCCGTTGGTCATCGTCCGTTTCCCTTCACTCTTGTGGGTGGCAGTGTCTCCGGCATGGCGACGTTCGGCCGCGGTGGCATCGGCGGCCCCGATCACGGTTGCGCCGGCGACCGCAGCACCGGCAGCGGCCGCGCCGACGAGCAGGCTGCGGCGGGTGGCGCCCGGCGCCAGGACTTTTTCGGATGGCATCGTGATGTCCCCTGTCAGTGCATTGGCTGTCAGTTGCGTTGGCGGTCGGCCGGCCCGGATCCGGCCGCGTGGCGCCGCGGTACGCCGATGCCTGCATTGAGTACCGGAATCATGCGTCTTTCAAAGCTATCCCTAGGTATTAAAAAACCATCCCGAGAAATATCCGCAAATGCACAGGGGTTGATCAGGGGCGTTCATATCTTCATTTGCAGAAGTACTGCAAATTGGGACATGTTCCCCCTCCGTCCGATAGTCCGAATGTGGGGACTCTCTTCGCGCGTGAAGTCTAATTGACTGAATTCTCATAAAGGCATCCAGTCTCCTTGGCACGACGGAGAACGTCCATGGCGCGGTCGGAGATCAATCGCTTGACAGTTTTAAATAGGAGTCCTAAGTTAAATCCATGGACCACGCATCGCACCCCGATCCTGTTCCGCACCGCCTTCGGGAAGGCTTCGAGCGCATCGCGCTGGTGCTGCGCGCCGATCTCTGGTCGGCTGCCGGCACGGCCGGGCTCAACCCCACCCAGGCGCAGGTGCTGGCCCTGCTGGCGGCCCGGCCCGCCGGCCTTCGCCCCAAGGAGGTCGCCGCGCATCTGGCGGTTTCCGCCGCCAGCATGGCCGACACGCTGGCGGCGCTGGAGCGCAAGTCGCTGCTGCGGCGCACGCCCGATCCCAGCGATGCGCGGGCGCAGATCGCCCGCCTGACGGACGAGGGGCAGGAGCTGGGCCGCAGCCTTGCCTCCTCCGCCTCCCAGATCGCGGCGGCGCTTGCGCAGTTGACCGCCGCCGAGCAGGCCGGGCTGCTGCGGGCGCAGATCAAGATCATCCGGTCGCTGCAACAGGCAGGGGCCATCCCGGTCCAGCGCCTGTGTGTCAGTTGCCGCCATTTCCGGCCGAACGCCCATCCAGGCGAGACCGCCCCCCATCACTGCGCTTTTGTGAACGCCGCCATCGGCGACCGGGATCTCCGGCTCGATTGCGGTGAGCATGAAGAGGCTGATCCTGCCGTCCAGGCTGCCACCTGGACGGCCTTCGCCGAAGGATAGCCACCCCTCCAAGCCCACTCATCGGAAAAGGAAACAACATCATGATCGTCTGCACTCCACGGGGCATCGGCCTCGTGGCAACGGCGCTCTGCTGCCTCGCGTCCGGCCTTGTGTCCGGGCTCTCGGCGGCAGCCGCGCATGGGATCGAGACCGCCCCCGATCAGGCGGTGATGGCCTCGTTCGACATCGTCGAGACGCGCATCGTCACCGATCACGGCCATGCCGTCTTCAGCACCCGTGTCCGCGCCGATGCCGGCAAGGCGACGCCGTCCGCCACCGGCAAATTCCAGGGGTCGGAGGTCTACGCCTATGTCTGGCCGACCTCCCTCAACTCCGCCGATGTCGGCTTCGAGAAGGACCAGGGCATCGTCGCGCTCGCGGTGACCTTCCACCCCGATTTCGACGATGCCGCCTATGGCGGGAAGAACCGCGACCGCTGGCATTCCCACTGGGTCGTCCTCAACGAGGACAAGGCCTGTCCCGGCGGACTGAAGGTCAAGGACATTCCGGAGGGCACGAAGCCCAAGCTGCCGGAAACCTGGCCCGGCGCGCCGATCCTGATCGACAGCCCGGACTACCGAACCGATCTCAAGGCCGATCTGGTCGAGGTCCACATCCCGCTCGAAAAGATCGGGGCGATCGCCACCGCGTCCTTCGACGGGGTGACCGCCGGGCTGCGGGTCAATGCCAACCTGCATGCGCCGCTGCTGTGCGTCACCAACATCCACAAGGTCGCCTCCGGCGCCCTGTCGCTGCCGGGCAAGGTCGTTCCGGCCAAGTAACGCTGGCGATTTATCTCCGGCCAAGCAACGCGCAAAAGTGAAAGCGGCCCGGCGACTGCCATCGCCGGACCGCCCGAATACCCCCCTCCAAGCATCAGAGAAGGATAAACCATCATGGCACACGTCAATCTTGTCGATCCAGCCTCGTCTGCCGCGACGGTCAAGCCGACGCTCGACCGGATCAAGGGCGCCTTCGGCGTCGTCCCCAACATGTTCAAGGCCGTTGCGAATTCGCCGGCGGCACTCGCCAGCATGTGGGGGGCGTTCGGTGCGCTCGGCCAGGGCAAGCTCGGCGCGAAGCTGGGCGAGCAGATCGCGGTGGCGGTCGCCGACCGCAACGACTGCAACTATTGCCTCGCCGCCCACACCCTGCTTGGCCAGAAGGCCGGGGCGAGCGGAGCGGAAATGACCGAGGCGCAGCACGGCCGCTCGGCCGATCCCCGGACGGCGGCGGCGCTGGCCTTCGCGGTGAAGCTGGTGGAGACGCGGGCGGCGGTAGATGCCGCCGACGTCGCGGCCCTGCGCGAGGCCGGATTCGACGATGAGGCCATCGTCGAAATCCTGGCGCATGTCGCCCTGAACCTGTTCACGAACTATGTGAACGTCGCTCTCGATGTGCCGGTCGACTTTCCCGGGGTGAAGCTCTCCCGCCGCAGCTGACGGATGGGGTGCGGCCGGAACGAAGACGTTCCGGCCGCGTCCGTCACAGCGCCGCCAGCACCTCGTCGAGCGTGCTCAGAAACAGGTTGGCATCGTCGGCCGAGAAGACCAAAGGCGGGCGGATCTTCAGGATGTGCCCTTCCTGGCCGGTGGCGCTGATCAGCACCCGCCGCCGGCGCATGTCGTTGACCACGCGGGCGGTTTCCTCCGGGGCCGGGGTCTTCGCCTTGCGGTCGCGCACCATCTCGACGCCGATGAACAGGCCGCTGCCGCGCACGTCGCCGATCAGGTCATGCTTGGCGGCGAGTGCCCGGATGCCGCCGATCATCTGCGTGCCGACGGTCAGGGCGTTCTCCTGCAGGCGCTCTGTCTTGATCACGCGCAGCACGGCGTGCGCCACGGCGCAGGACACCGGGTTGCCGCCGAAGGTGTTGAAATAGCGCTGGCTGCGGCCGAACGCCTCGATCACCTCCGGGCGGAAGATGGCGCCGGCCACCGGATGGCCGTTGCCCATCGGCTTGCCGACGGTCACGATGTCAGGCACCAGCCCGTGGCGCGCGAAGCCCCACATGTGGGTGCCGAGCCGGCCGAAGCCGGGCTGCACCTCGTCGGCGATGAAGATGCCGCCGGCCTTGCGCATGACCTCGACCGCCGGGGCCAGGAAGCCGGCCGGATCGGTGAAGACGCCGCTGCTGGAGAAGATGGTGTCGACCAGCAGCGCCGCCGGGGCGATGCCCTTCTCGCGCAGGTCGGCGATGGCCTCCTCGACGGAGCGGGCGAAGGCGGCGCCGACCTCCGTGTCCGGGATGCGGTAGCTGTCGGGCGACGGCACCACCCGGACATGGTCGCCCAGCTTCACCGCGGCGCCCAACGAGGGCGACATCTCCGCCAGCGCAGAGGTGACGCCGTGATAGGCGTTGTGGGCGATGACGACGCCGGTGCCGCCGGTGTGGACGCGGGCGACGCGCAGCGCCAGATCGTTCGCCTCGCTGCCGGTGCAGGTCATCATCAGGTGCGACAGCTCGGCCGGGAATTCCGCCAGGAAGGCTTCGGCGAACTCGACGATGCCGTCGGTCAGGTAGCGCGTGTGGGTGTTCAGCACCGCCGCCTGCTTCGCCATCGCCTCCACCACCTCGGGCCGCGAATGGCCGACCGAGGCGACGTTGTTGTAGGCGTCGAGATAGCGGTTGCCCTCGGCGTCATAGAGGGAGGAGCCCTCGCCGCGCACGACATGGATCGGATCGGCGTAGAACAGGCGGTAGGCCGGGCCGAGCAGCCTTTCGCGGCGGGCGATCAGGGCGCGTTCGCGCTCCGGCAGGGAACCGGCGGCGTCGGGGGCGTAGGCGTTGATCATGGTCATGGCGGGTCACACTTCCTGGCAGGCAAGGTGGAGCAGAGTGCGTGCGGTGGCGGCCTCGTCGCCGGTCAGCTTTTCCAGCCCGGCGAAGGCACGTTCGGCATTCCGCAGGATGTAGGCGGCGTTTTCGGGATATTCGGCAGCCCGCCAGCCGGTGATGGAGATGGTCAGGGCAAGGCGGGCCGCGATCAGATCTGGCAGCAACTCCGTCTCATCCGCCGTCAGCGGCAGCACGGCATTGTAGGCGCGGGTCATCTCGACGATGGAGCCGAAGGGCGTCTCGCCGCTGGTGACGTGGTAGGCGAGCGCCGTCGCCAGATCGTTGATCAGCGGGGCCTTCAGCGCGTCGCCGAAATCGATGATGCCGGTGACCGCCTGATGCCCGGCCGGATCGACGACCGCATTGTGCGGGTTGAGGTCGTTGTGGATCACCTGATGGCGCAGGGCGGGCAGACGCGGGGCGACCCGGTCGGCGAAACGGGCGATGAAGCGCTCCACCATCCGGCGGCGCGGACCGTCGGCCAGATAGTGCAGTTTGTCGGCGACGCTGGCGGTGCGCGTGATGTCCCACAGCAGGTCGCGCTGCGAGCCCGGATGCTCGTAGTCGGCCAGCGCGAGGTCGAGCCGGGCCAGCGTCGTTCCCAGCGCCCGCATCAGTCCCGGTGAGGCCGGTGCCGCATGGAGCGGCGTGCCGTCGAGATAGGTCAGCAGCCGCAGGATCATCGGATGGCCGTCGATCAGGACCGTCGTCTGCGCCTCGCCATCCCGGGTCGGCACGACGCGCGGCACCGGCAGGGCCGGGTCGCGGGATGCCACATGCTGCATGGCGCCGGTCTGGAAGGCGGTGACCGGTTGCGGTTCGGCCGGGTTGGTGAACTTCAGCACATAGCTCTGCCCATTGGGCGTGGTGATGTGGAAGTTGCGGTCGCGCTCGCTGCTCAGTTCACGGACGCCGCCGGTCAGCCCGAAATGCCGCAGCATCATGGCGCCGGCCTCGTCCCCGGAGATCGGCGGCGCGACGGTGGTCAGTACATCACGCTGTGTCATGGCCGCACTCTCCTCGTCATTCGAAACTTCAATGTTTGATGCATCATCGTCATGCAGGGCCCGGCTTCGGGCACCGGCGAAAGGGGTCAGGAAACCAGGGTTTCCGGTTGGGTTTGCGGCTGGGCTTCGGGGCGCTCGGCGTCGATCCGCTCGGCGTCGATCCTCTCCAGGATCGGGCCGCTGGCCAACTGGATGTCGTCCTGGATGGCGCGGGCGGCGGCCGGGCCGTCATGGCGGCGGATGGCGTCCATCAGCGGGTAGTGATGGTCGATCATCGTGCGGCCGGCTCCGCCATAAACGTCGGCGATCAACGGCCCCATCTGGAGCCAGAGCCGCCGCAGAATGTCGCCCAGCACCGGCATGTCCGCGATTTCCGCCAGCTTGAAGTGGAAGATCTGGTTGAGTTCGGTCGCCAGCGCGGTGTTGCCGGCGGCCAACGCCTCCTCGTTGTGCGTCAGCAGAGCTTCCAGCTGTTCGATCTGGGGCGGTGTGGCCCGCTCGGCGGCGCGGGCGGCGGCCAGCCCCTCCAGATTGACGCGGATGTCCCGGATTTCCAGATAGGCGGCGCGGGTCAGCATCGGGACGCGGATGTCGCGCGGCGAGCGCAGCACCAGCGCTTGGTCCTGCACCAGACGCAGGATGGCGTCGCGCACCGGGGTGACGCTCGTCCCCAGCCGTTCGGCCAGATCGCGGATCTTGAGCCGGTCATTCGGCTTGAACACGCCCCGCATCAGCGCCTCGCACAATTTCTGGTAAATCGTGCTGCCGAGATTGTCGTGTTCAAGAAGGCTGAGGTTGAACCCGCTCATCGTCTGCCCGTCACCCGGCCATCTTGTTTTGCTGTATGATGCATCATATTGACCCGGTCGCGGATGAAGGTCAAGCTGTCCCTGCCGTGCGCCTCCGTGCCCGGTCCTCTTTTCGACTCTTTTGCGCAGGAGTGCTCCCGCAATGCCGCCACCTCTGCCGTCCACCACGCCCGTTGCCGTGCTTGGCTGCGGGTTGATCGGCGAAAGCTGGTCGGCCCTGTTCCTCGCCCACGGGCTGGACGTGGTCGCCTGGGACCCCGACGCCGCCGTGCTGTCCGCCTTGTCGCAGCGCGTGGAGCGGCTGCTCGGCCAGTTGCAGGCGCTGGGGACCGCCGCCGCCCGACCCGGTCGTCTGTCCGTCGTGCAGTCGGTCGCGGCGGCTGTCGGCGATGCCGGCTGGATTCAGGAGAACGCGCCGGAAAAGACCGCGGTCAAGCACAGCCTCTATGCCGAGGTCGAGGCGGCGGCAAGGCCGGATGCGGTGATCGCCAGCAGCACCTCCTCGCTGACCTGGAGCGATCTGGCGGCGGGCGTGGTGCGGCGCGAGCGCCTCATCACCGCCCACCCCTTCAATCCGCCGCACCTGATGCCGCTGGTCGAGCTGTTCGCCGTCGACGCGCAGGTTCTGGTGCGGGCCGAGGCTTTCTATCGCGGTCTCGGCCGCGAGACGGTGGCGCTGAAGAAGGATGCGGTCGGGCACATCGCCAACCGGCTGGCGTCCGCCCTGTGGCGCGAGGCGGTCAACATCGTGGCGGAGGGCATTGCCGATGTCGCCGACGTCGATGCGGCGCTGGTCCATGGTCCGGGATTGCGCTGGTCGGTGATCGGCGCCCACATGGCCTATCATCTGGGCGGCGGCCCCGGCGGCATCGCCCATTACCTCGACCATCTCGGACCGAGCCAGGAACGGCGCTGGGCGACGCTCGGCAGCCCAAGCCTGACGCCGGAGGTTCGCCAACTGCTGGTCGATGGAATCGCAGAGGAAGCCGCCGGCCGCTCCATCGCCGCGCTGGAGGCCGAACGCGACCGCGGGCTGATGCTGGCTTTGGCTGCCCGACAGACTGCAAAGCAGGGAGAGGATACATGACCGCCGAAACGAGTGTCGCCATGCCGGGGCCGCGCATCGCGCTGATCCACGCACTGGAGGAATCGGTGGCGCCGGCACGGGCCGCCTTCCGGGCGCATTGGCCGGAAGCGCGGATTTTCGACCTGCTCGACACCTCGCTGGCCGTCGATCTGGCGGAGGCCGGCCGGCTCGACGAGGCGATGATGGGGCGGTTCCGGACGTTGGCCGATTATGCCGCCGGCACGGTGGGCGCGGGCGGGCGCACGGCGGGCATCCTGTTCACCTGTTCGGCCTTCGCCCCGGCCATCGACGCGGTCAAGCGGCACCTGTCGATCCCGGTGCTGCGGCCGAACGAATCCGCCTTCGAAGCAGCGATGGCGGTCGGCGACCGGATCGGCATCGTCGTCAGCTTCGGCCCGTCCGCCTTGTCTCTGCGCACCGAGCTGCTGGCGATGGCCGCCGCCGCCGACCGCCGGATCGAGGTCACCGTCGCGGTTGCCGACGGCGCGCTGGCGGCGCTCAAGAGCGGCGACGGCGAGGGGCATGACGAGCGCGTCGCACGGACCGCGGAGCAGCTGCGCGGCTGCGATGTCGTTATTCTCGGCCAATTCTCGATGGCGCGGGCGCAGCCGAGGCTTCAGCCCCTGCTGTCCGTCCCGGTGCTCACCACGCCTGCGGCGGCGGTGGAGGCGCTGCGCCGCCTGACGCTGCCGGTTGGCGGCGTCCTGTAACCGGTATGGCCTCAGCGCAGGCCGATGGCGCGGTCGCGGGCGCTGAGGATGTGCGTGCCGATGGCATCCTTTGCCCACTCCGGGTCGCGGGCCTTGATGGCGTGGATGATGGCGAGATGCTCGCGCATCGTCGGCACCAGAACGGCGGTGTTCAGCCTGGTCTTCGACTGCTTGATCAACCGGATCTTGATCTGGTTGACCCGGTAGGCGTCGGAGACGATGGCGTTGCCGAGCGCGTCGATGATCGTCAGGTGCAGCGCCCAGTCGATGTCCTGCGCCTCCTGCAACAGGGCGGGCCGGATGCCGCCGCCACCCGTGTCGGCTTCCGCTTCGGCGCAGGCGGCGATGATGCGCTCGTGATCGTCGAGCAGCGCGCGGACCGTCGCCTCCGGCGCCTCCCGGGCGAAGACCGCCACCGCTTCGCGTTCCAGGAACAGGCGGAACTGGAAGGCGTCACGGATGAGGTTGAGGTCGACATGGGCGACCTGCATCCCCCGCTGCGGCACGGTCTTCACCAGCCCTTCGGCCTCCAGCCGGGGGATCAGTTCGCGGATCGCCCCCAGCGGCAGTTCGGTCAGCTCGACCAGCTCGCGCTGCGAGATGAACTGCCCGGGGCGGATCTCGTCCGCCAGCAGCCGTTGGGTAAAGCTCTCGTAAGCCCGGCTGCGCAGGTTGACCGAGTCCCGGTCCCGTTTGGCCGGGTCTCGTTTGGCCAAGTCGCGTTTGGCGGAGATCGTCATCCGTGTGCTGTCCCGTCAGGCGGCCCCATCACGCGGCCTTGTCCGCGAACACGCGGTCGAAGAGATGGCCGAGCGTCGCGGTGTCCGCCACCGACATAGGCAGCAAAGGCGCCCTCACCGTCAACCATGCGCTGTCGCCGGTGGCGTGCGACACCAGCGCCTTCACCGCCGGGGTGACCGGGTAGCGCAGCACGGCGTCCACCAGCTCGACCAGGGCCGCATCGTCGCGGCCCTGATGGACCACCGTCCGCAGCCGTCCCGGCACCAGATTGGCCATGCCGGAAATGGCGCCCTGGCCGCCGTCGCGCACCGCCTGGGCCAGCACCCGCTCGTCGCCGATCAGCACGGCGAGATCGTCGCGGTGGGCGGCGAGAAGCTGCTGGCTGTAGTTCCAGTCGCCGGCCGAATCCTTGACACCGGTGATCGCCTGCGGGAAGGCGGCCTTCAGCCGGCCGATCAGCTCGATCGACAGCGGAACCGCGGTGACCGACGGGATGTGGTAGAGGATGATGTTGCGTGCCCGGTCGCCCAGCTTGGTTATGAAGCTGGAGAACCACGCGAACAGCCCGTCGTCCGACACGCCCTTGAAGTAGAAGGGCGGGGCGACCAGCAGCGCCCGTGCGTCCGCATCGAGCAGCTGGTTGGCCTGGGCCAGCGCGTCGTGCAGCGACGCGGCGATGACGCCGCCGACCACATGGCTGCGGAAATCGATGCCGGCGCCCTTCAGCGCGCCGATCATCTGCTCGCGCGCCACATGTCCGAGCAGCGGACCCTCTCCCGTGGTGCCGAACAGGGTCACCGAGTCGCAGCCGCTGGCGAGGCACCAGGCGACATGCCGGGTCAGGCGGGCCAGATCCACGCTGCCGTCCTCATGGTACGGGGTGGTCAGCGCGCAGGACAGGCCAAAGCGGCCAGTGTATTGATTCACTTTGCATTTCTCCCAGGGACGGCTGAAGGGCCTGCCGAACGGTCACCGCGTTACGACTAACATGTTACTAGGATGTTTTTCATTTGCAAGGGGGCTGCGCTGGATTTATACGTTGACCAAGCAATCAAATCGGTGGCGGCGCGGATCCGCGTCGCTCACAGTGTTCGCCGGTCAGGACAAGGCCGGGCATCAAAGGCCCAGGCGATAACGGGGAGGAGTGCATGTCGATGTCGAACGGAATGTCTTTGTCGCGCCGCCGGCTTCTGGCGTCGGGCGCCGCGGCCGGTGCGCTGGGCTTCAGCGGTGCTCTCGGTCTTCCGGGGCTTCCCGCCTTCGCCCAGACCAGTGGGGTCAACTGGCGCAAATATGCCGGCACCAAGATCGAGGTGAACCTGATCAAGAGCCCGCGCGGCGACACCCTGACCAAGCACCACAAGGAATTCGAGGAGCTGACCGGCATCACCGTGGTGTCGGAACAGACGCCGGAGCAGCAGCAGCGCCAGAAGGCGGTGATCGAGCTGACCTCCGGCCGGCCGAGCTTCGACGTCGTGCACATCAGCTATCACGTCCAGAAACGCCAGTTCGAGAAGGGCAAGTGGCTGGCCGACCTGACGCCCTTCATCAAGGACCCGGCGCTGACCGACGCCGGCTTCCTCGACGATTTCTCCGAAGCCGGCGTGACCTTCGCCCGCAATCCGGAGGGCGGGATCGGCGCCTTGCCCTTCTCGGTCGATTACTGGATCGTCTATTGGAACAAGGACCTGTTCGCGAAGAAGAACCTGTCCTTCCCCAAGACCTTCGACGAGATGGTGGCCGCCGCCGCCGCGCTGACCGACCCGTCGAGCCAGACCTACGGCTTCGTCGCCCGCGGCATGAAGAACGCCAACACCCCGGTGTGGACCAGTCTGCTGCTCGGCTACGACCAGTACAGCGTCGATGCCAACCGCAACCTGCTGACCGACACGCCCGAGGCTGTCGAGGCGGCGAAGCTCTATCAGACGCTGATGACCAAGTCGGCGCCGCCGGGCGTCACCGGCTTCAACTGGGCGGAATGCCAGTCGGCCTTCCTCCAGGGCCGCGTCGGCATGTGGTTCGACGGCGTCGGCTTCGCCCCGCCGCTGGAGGATCCGGAAAAGTCGCGCGTCGTCGGCAAGGTCGGCTACGGCCTGATGCCCAAGGGGCCGAAGGCGCATGCCGCCGCCACCACCGGCGACGGCGTCGGCGTCACCGCGGCGTCGAAGAACAAGGAAGCCGCCTATCTCTACTGCCAGTGGGCGACCGGCAAGCTGATGGGCGCCCGCCTGTTGCAGGCCGGGGCCGGCGTGCCGTTCCGCAACTCCGTCCTGGCGGACGCGGAGGTGCGCAAGGGCGTCAAGATGCCGGCGGCCTGGGGCGACGCCGTGGTCGAATCGGCCAAGATCAGCCGCCTTACCTTGCCGGTCATCATCCCGGTCACCGAGTTCCGCGACGTGCTGGGCGGGGCGCTGACCAACATGATCTCCGGCAGCGATCCGGCGGCCGAGCTGAAGCGTGCCACCGCTGACTTCAAGCCGATCCTCGAGCGTAGCGAGAAGACGTGAGCATCCTGACCTCGTCTGACCGTGTGGTCGGCGCCGCTTCCGTCGGCAGGACGAAGCGGCTCCGGCCCTCCTACTGGCCCTTCGTGGTGCCGGCGCTGATCGTCGTCATCGGGGTCATCGTCTTTCCCTGGGTCTTCACCCTGTGGATGAGCGCCATGGAATGGCGCATCGGCGAGGAACAGCGTTTCGTCGGTTTGCAGAACTATGCCCGGCTGTTCACCGACGTGCGCTTCCTGGAGGCGATGGTCCACACGCTGGTCTATACCGCGCTGTCGGTCCTGGCCCCGCTGGTGCTCGGCACCGCGGCGGCGCTGGCCTTCAACACCAAGCTGCCGGCGAGAGGCCTGCTGCGCGGCATCTTCGTCATGCCGATGATGGCGACCCCGGTCGCCATCGCGCTGGTGTGGACGATGATGTTCCACCCGCAGCTCGGCGTGCTGAACTACCTGCTGTCGCAGATCGGCATCGGGCCGCTGCAATGGGTCTATCACCCCAGCACGGTGATCCTGTCGCTGGTGCTGGTGGAGACCTGGCAGTGGACGCCGCTGGTTATGCTGATCGTGCTGGGCGGTCTGGCGGCGCTGCCGACCGAGCCGTACGAGAGCGCGCAGATCGACGGCGCCACCGCCTGGCAGCGCTTCCGCTACCTGACCCTGCCGATGATCAAGCCCTTCCTGATGGTCGCGGTCATCATCCGCAGCATCGACGCGCTGAAGAGCTTCGACATCCTCTACACCATCACCCAGGGCGGGCCGGGCACGGCGTCGGAGACGATCAACCTGTATCTCTACAGCGTCGCCTTCACCTACTACGACATCGGCTACGGCTCGGCCATCGCGGTGGTGTTCTTCGTGCTGATCATCCTGCTGTCGCTGATCCTGCTGTACCTGCGCCAGCGCAGCGCCTGGAATACGGGAGACGGGCAATGAGCCGGCCGCTGAGGAAGCTTCTGGACAAGGCCGGCATGGCCGTCTGCGTACTGCTGCTGGTGTCGCCGGCGCTGCTGTTCTTCATCTGGATGCTGTCGCTGTCGCTGAAGTTCGAGATCGACAACGGCGCCTATCCGCCGATCCTGATCCCGGACCGCTTCGCCTGGAAGAACTATACGACGATCTTCGAGGGCAACAGCTTCCTGCTCTATTTCTGGAACAGCCTGATCGTCACCGGGGCAGCCACCCTGTTCGCGCTGGTGGTGGGCGTGCCGGCCGGCTACGGCATCGCCCGGATGCGGGCGCACAAGTCGGCGGTGGTCATCATGATCGCGCGCATGACGCCCGGCCTGTCCTTCCTGATCCCGCTGTTCCTGCTGTTCCAGTGGCTGGGTCTGCTCGGCACGCTGTGGCCGCAGATCATCATCCATCTGGTCGTCACCGTGCCCATCGTGATCTGGATCATGATCGGCTATTTCGAGACGACGCCGATGGAGCTGGAGGAGGCGGCGATGGTCGATGGCGCGACGCGCTGGCAGATCTTCGCCAAGGTGGCGCTGCCGATCGCCAAGCCCGGCATCGTCGTCGCCTTCATCCTGTCGGTGATCTTCTCCTGGAACAACTTCGTCTTCGGCATCGTGCTGGCCAGCCGCGAGACGCGGACCCTGCCGGTTGCCGTCTACAACATGCTGTCCTTCGAGCAGGTGAGCTGGGGACCGCTGGCCGCCGCAGCCCTGGTGGTGACGCTGCCGGTGCTGATCCTGACCGTGGCCGCCCAGCGCCAGATCGTGGCGGGCCTGACCGCCGGCGCCGTCAAGGGCGGCTGATCCATCCCAAGAAAGAGACGACCTCATGGCCTCCGTCAGCATCCGGAACGTCCGCAAATCCTACGGCACGGTCGAGATCATCAAGGGCGTGTCCATCGACATCCAGGACGGCGAGTTCGTCATCCTGGTCGGCCCGTCGGGCTGCGGCAAATCCACCCTGCTGCGCATGATCGCCGGGCTGGAGGAGATCAGCGGCGGCACCGTCGCCATCGACGACCGCGTCGTCAACGACGTGCCTCCGAAGGACCGGGACATCGCGATGGTGTTCCAGAACTACGCGCTTTACCCGCACATGACCATCGCCGACAACATGAGCTTCGCGCTGCGGCTGAAGAACACCGCCAAAAGCGAGATCACGGCCAAGGTGGAGCGGGCGGCCGGCATTCTCGGCCTCGGGCCGCTGCTCGGCCGCTTCCCGCGCCAGCTCTCCGGCGGCCAGCGCCAGCGCGTGGCGATGGGGCGCGCCATCGTCCGCGACCCCAAGGTCTTCCTGTTCGACGAGCCGCTGTCCAATCTCGACGCCAAGCTGCGCGTGCAGATGCGCACCGAGATCAAGGAGATGCACCAGCGGCTGAAGACCACCACCGTCTATGTCACCCACGACCAGATCGAAGCCATGACCATGGCCGACAAGATCGTGGTGATGCATGACGGCATCATCGAGCAGATCGGCGCACCGCTCGATCTCTACGACAATCCGGCCAACATGTTCGTGGCCGGCTTCATCGGCTCGCCGGCGATGAACTTCATTCCCGGCCGCATCGGCGGCGACGGCTTCACCACCGACTGCGGCGACCGCCTGCCGCTGGGCGGGTGCGTGCCGGCGGCGTCCGACGGGCGTCCGGCCGTCTATGGTGTGAGGCCGGAGCATTTCCGTCTAGCCGACGAAGGGATGGCCGCCGAGGTGGTGGTGGTCGAGCCGACCGGGTCGGAAACCCAGATGGTCCTGCGCCCGCTCGGCAGCAAAGCAGGCCGCGAGGATCGCAAGCGCGAACTGACCTGGGTGCTGCGCGAGCGGACCGGCGCCAAGCCCGGCGAGGTGGTGCGGATCGCGCCCGATCCGGCGCTGGCCCATTTGTTCAACCCCGACACCGGGCTGCGCCTGTGATGACGCCGACAGCCGAATCCTTGCCGACCAGATCGTTGGGCCGCACCGGCATCGCCGTCTCGGAGATCGGCTTCGGCGCCGCGCCGTTGGGCGACCTGTACGGCCATCTCGACGAGGCCGCCGCGGTCGGTGCCGCGGTCGCCGCGCTGTCGGCGGGCGTCACGCTGCTCGACACCTCGCCGCTCTACGGCCATGGGCTGGCGGAGGCGCGTTGCGGCGCCGCGCTGCGCCAGGCCGGGCGCGACGGCGTCGTGCTGTGCACCAAGGTCGGGCGCTGGATGGACCCGCGGCAGGGCAGGGGGGACGGGTCGGGCTATGCCGGCGGCTTTCCGCACCGGGCGGTGATCGACTATTCCCATGACGGCACGCTGCGGTCGGTGGAACAGTCGCTGCTGCGGCTGGGCACCGACCGCATCGACGTGCTGCTGATCCATGACGTCGATGTCTGGACCCATGGCGCCGACCGCATCGAGGCCCGCTTCGCCGAGGCGATGGACGGCGCCTATCGCGCGCTCGACCGGCTGCGGGCCGACGGCACGGTCAAGGCCATCGGCGTCGGCGTCAACGAGGCGGAGATGTGCGTCCGCTTCGCGAGGGCCGGCGACTTCGACGCCATGCTGCTGGCCGGGCGCTATTCCCTGCTGGAACAGCCGGCGCTGGAGGAGTTTCTGCCGCTGGCCCAGGCCAAGGGCATCGGCGTGATGCTGGGCGGCGTGTTCAATTCCGGCATCCTCGCCAGCGGTGCGGTTCCCGGCGCCAAGTACAATTACGCTCCGGCCCCGGCCCACATCCTGGAGCGGGTGGGGCGGATCGAGGCAGTGTGCCGGGGCCATGGCGTGCCGCTCGCCACGGCGGCGCTGCGCTTCGCGCTCGGCCATCCGGCGGTGTCGTCGGTGGTGCTGGGGGCGGTGACGGCCGGGGAGGTGAGCCGCAACCTCGCCGCCATGGCGGCAACGGTGCCGGGCGCGCTGTGGTCCGACCTCAAGGGCGAAGGGCTGCTGGCGGCGGACGTGCCGGTGCCGGCCTGAACCAATAAGGATAAGAGCCATGCTGAAAGGACTCGACCCGCTTCTGTCCCCCGACCTGCTGTGGGTGCTGGCCGCCATGGGGCATGGCGACGATCTGGCGCTGGTCGATGCCAACCACCCGGCGGAAACCATCGCCCGCGCCACCATCTCCGGCCGGCTGATCGTGCTGCCTGGGGTGACGATGGCTCGGGCCGCTCGCGGCATCCTCGGCGTTTTCCCGCTGGACGGCTTCGTGCCCGATCCGGTGCGCCGGATGGAGGTGGTGGGCGACCCCGCCGCAATCCCCACCGTGCAATGGGAGGTTCAGGCTGAGATCGACCGCGCCGAGGGCCGAGCGCAGCCCTTGCAGGGGATCGAGCGTTTCGCTTTCTACGACGCCGCCCGCCGCGCCTTCGCCGTTGTGCAGGTCGGCGATCCGCGGCCCTATGGCTGTTTCCTGCTGCGCAAGGGCGTCATCGCCGGCGACGTGCCGTAAACCCGACCCAATTTCAAGATTCGGACTCCGACATGATCCAGTTCCCCGTGGATGTGACCCGCACCCTTCCCAACGACGGCTATGCCGGCACCCTGGCCGGGCGGGTCTGGCGGCCGGGCATCGGCCCGTCGGTGGTGGCCGTGCGCGCCGATGGCGTGTACGACGTGACCGCGACCTTCCCGACCATGAGCGAGCTGGCCGCCCGGCTCGATCCGGCGGCGGACCTTGCCGCTGCGGCAGGGGGGCGCATCGGCGCACTGGCCGACATCCTCGCCAACACGCCGCCGGAAAGCCGTGACACGAACGCCCCCTGGTTGCTGGCGCCGACCGATCTGCAGGTGCTGAAGGCGGCCGGCGTCACCTTCGCCGTCTCGATGCTGGAGCGGGTGATCGAGGAACGCGCCCGCGGCAACCCCGACGCCGCCGAGGCGATCCGCGCCGAGGTGCAGCGGCTGGTCGGCGACGATCTGGCGGCGCTGAAGCCCGGCTCCGAGGCGGCGATGAGCCTGAAGGAGGTGCTGATCGCCCAGGGCGCCTGGAGCCAGTATCTGGAGGTCGGCATCGGCCCGGATGCGGAGGTCTTCACCAAGGCGCCTGTCCTGTCGTCGGTCGGCACGCTGATGGACGCCGGGCTGCACCCCAAATCGACCTGGAACAACCCGGAGCCGGAGGTGGTGCTGATCGTCGCCCCCGATGGCCGCATCACCGGGGCGACGCTGGGCAACGATGTGAACCTGCGCGATTTTGAAGGCCGGTCCGCCCTGCTGCTGTCGAAGGCGAAGGACAACAACGCGTCCTGCGCCATCGGTCCCTTCATCCGCTTCTTCGACCAAACCTTCACGCTGGACGATGTACGGACCACCGATGTCGCCCTGACGGTCGAGGGGCCGGAGGGCTTCCAGCTGGCGGGCCTGTCCTCCATCTCGCGGATCAGCCGCGATCCGGAGGATCTCGTCGCCCAGACCGTCGGGCCGGTCCACCAGTATCCCGACGGCTTCGCCCTGTTCCTTGGCACCATGTTCGCGCCGACCCAGGACCGCGACAACCCCGGCGGCGGCTTCACCCACAAGGAGGGCGACATCGTCACCATCGCCGCGCCAAAGCTGGGCGCGCTGGTCAACCGCATGCGGCCGAGCGACGCCTGCGAGCCCTGGAGCATCGGCATCGCCGAACTGATGCGCTCGCTGGTCCGGCGGGGGGCGCTGAATGGCTGAGCGGCGCCCCCGCTTCGGCGCCGTCACATGACGGCGCCGATCTGCCAGGGCACGAACTCGTTGTCGCCGATGCCGTTCTCCTCGCTGCGGGTGCGGTGGCCCGACGCGGTGTCCAGCATCAGGCGGAACAGGGCGGCACCCGCCTCCGCCACGCTGGTGCCGCCGTCCAACACCGCGCCGCCGTTGAAGTCCATGTCGTCGCCCATGCGGGCATAGAGCGCGCTGTTGGTGGCGATCTTCAGCGACGGTGTCGGCTTGCAGCCGTAGGTCGATCCGCGGCCGGTGGTGAAGGCGATCAGGTTGGCGCCGCCCGCCACCTGTCCGGTCGCCGACACCGGGTCGTAGCCGGGCGTGTCCATGAAGACGAGGCCGTGGTCGGTCACCGGCTCGGCATAATCGACCACCGCGTTCAGGCGGGTGCCGCCGCCCTTGGCGACCGCGCCCAGCGATTTCTCCAGGATGGTGGTGATGCCGCCGGCCTTGTTGCCGGGCGACGGGTTGTTGTTCATGTCGCCCTTGTGCAGGCGGGTGTAGTCCTCCCACCAGCGGATGCGGTCCATCAGCCTGTCGGCGACGGCGGGGGTGGCGGCGCGGGCGGTGAGCAGATGCTCGGCGCCATAAATTTCCGGCGTTTCGGACAGGATGGCGGTGCCGCCATGGGCGACCAGCAGGTCGACTGCGGCGCCCAGCACCGGGTTGGCGGTGATGCCGGAATAGCCGTCGGAGCCGCCGCATTGCAGACCGACTGTCAGGTAACTCGCCGGCACCGGCTCGCGCCGGACGTCGTTGGCGATGGGCAGCATGGCGCGGACCAGGGCGACGCCGCGGGCGATGGTATCGCGGGTGCCGCCTTCCTCCTGGATGGTCAGGGTGGCGATCAGCCCGTCAGGGCGCGGCGCCAGGGTCTGGGCCAGCGGCGCGATCTGGTTCATCTCGCAGCCCAGCCCGACCAGCAGCAGCCCGGCGAAATTGGCATGGTCGGCATAGCCGCGCAGCGTGCGGCGCAGGATCGCCATGCCCTCGCCGGTGCCGTTCATGCCGCAGCCGCTGCCATGGACGATGGCGACCACCCCGTCGACATTCGGGTATTCGGCCAGCGCGTTGCCAGTGAAGGCGTCGGCGATGCGTTTGCAGACGGTGGCGGAGCAGTTCACGCTGGCGATGACGCCGATGTAGTTGCGGGTGGCGACCTGTCCCGACGGCCGGCGGATGCCGAGGAAGGTCGCCTCCTCCGCGCCGCGGTCGGCCTCGATGATGCGGGTGGAGCCGTGATCCAGCCGGGCTTCGCCCATGCCGAGATTGTGGACGTGGACATGCTGGCCGGGTTCGATCGGCTGGGTGGCGGTGCCGATCACCTGCCCGTACTTGACCACCGGCTCGCCCGGCGCCACGGCGCGGATGGCGATCTTGTGGCCGCTGGGGATGGTGGCGGCGGCGGTGCCGGCGAAGCCGCCGACGGCGACCGGGCTGCCCGCCGGGATCTCGCGGGTGGCGACCGCGACGCTGTCCGCCGGGTTCAGCAGGAGAAGTTCGGGAACGGAAGACGGCATCGGTCTGGTCCTTGAAGATAGAATGGGAAGGCGGACGTGGGATCAGCCCAGCCGGTAGAAGGTTGCGGCATTGCCGCCGAACACCGCGTCATGCGCCGCTGCGGGGACCAGCTGGCGGCACATCTCCAGCCAGCCGGGATAGTCGCCGGCCAGCCGCAGGACCGGCCAGTCGCTGCCCCAGATCAGCCCGTCGGTGCCGAACAGGGCGATCAGGCGCTCGACATAGGGACGGATGTCGTCGATCCCGGTGCGCTCGCCCGCTTCGGTCAGCAGGCCGGACAGCTTGCACCGGACATTCGGCAAATCGGCGAGGGCGGCCATGTCCTCCGCCCAACCGGGAGTGCCGCCGTCGGCGATGTCCGGCTTGGCGGCATGGTCGATGACAATGGACAGGGCGGGATGCCGACGGGCGAAGCGCAGCAGCGACGGCAGGTGAGGCGGCAGGACCAGCGCGTCGAAGCTCAGCCCCCAGTCGGCCATCGCGGCCGCGGCCGGATCGATGGCCGGATCGTCCAGCCAGTCGGCGGCTTCGGCCTGCACCATCGGCCGCAGCCCCTTCAACTTGGGATGGGATGCCAGCGCCTGCACCCGCTGCGGGGCGTCCGGCGCCTTCAGGTCGGTCCAGCCGACCACGCCGCGGATGAAACTGTGCTTTGCTGCGAGGTCGAGCATGAAGGTGGTGTCCGCCTCGCTGGACAGGGTCTGAACCAGGACGGTGCCGTCGATGCCGGTCTCCAGCAGCAGCGGCAGCAGGTCGGGCGGCAGGAAATCGCGGTGGATGGGACCAAGCTCCGGTGGCGGCCATTCGCCCTGGCGGGCGGCCATGAGCCAGAAATGCTGGTGAGCGTCGATGCGCATGGGGTCAGGCCTCCGCCGGGACTTGAGCCGGAGTGGGAGCGGTCTCGTCCAGCAGGCCGCGTGACTTCAACGCCTGCCAGAAGGCGGCGGGGATCGACGCCTGCGCCCAGGCAAGGTTGGTCGCCAGCTGGCCGGCGTTGCGCACGCCGGTGACGCAGGAGGCCACCGCCGGATGGGCGAGCGGGAATTGCAAGGCGGCGGCGGGAAGCTCGACAGCGAACTCGCGGCAGGCGGCGGCGAGCGCCTCCACCCGCGCGACGGTTTCCGGCGGGGCGTCGGCGTAGTTGAACCTGCCGTTGCCGGCGAGAATGCCGGAATTGAACACACCGGCGGCGACGATCCGCGTGCCGGTGGCGAGGCAGTGCTCCAGGAAGGGCGACAGGCTGGTCTGTTCCAGCAGGGTGTAGCGTCCGGCTAGCATGGTGCAGTCGAGATCGACCTCGTCCATCGCGTCCAGCGCCACCTCCCACTCATTGACGCCGAGGCCGATAGCCGACACCGCGCCATCGCGCCGCAACTCCTCCAGCGCGCGGAAACCGCCGCCGCGGGTCAGCGCGTCCCAGTGATGGGCATGGGCGTCGCCATGGGTGACCCGGCCGATGTCGTGGACATAGAGGATGTCGATGCGGGCAAGGCCGAGGCGCTGGAGCGAATCCTCCACCGAGCGCAGGATGCCGTCGTGGGAGTAATCATAGACCGGGTGGAAGGGCAGGGGATCGGCCCAGCCGCTGGCGTCGACGCCCGATCTCCGCGCACCGCCGGCATTCGGGCGAATCAGCCGGCCGACCTTGGTCGACAGTACGAATTCGTCGCGCGGCCGGTCGCACAGGGCGGCGCCCAGCCGCCGCTCCGACCGGCCATAGCCGTAATAGGGGGCGGTGTCGAAATAGCGGATGCCGGCCTCCCAGGCCGCGGCGACGAGGCGGTCGGCCTCGGCCGGATCGGTCGGGCGGTAGAGCCCGCCGAGCTGCGCGCAGCCCAGCCCGATCGCCGGGAGCGGCAGGCCGGAGCGTGGCAGGGTGCGGCGGTCGGCCAAGGGGTCGATCAGGGTCATGCGGGACGCCTCAACTGCGGAAATCAACTGCGGACGCTGGATGGCGAAGAAAATGGCGTGCGCGGCGAGGGACCGGGCGCCGCGCACGCCCAAGGCCAGGAGAAGGGACCCAGGAGAAAAAGCTGTGCTACCGCTCAGTACAGAACGTTCTGGGCTTCCGGCGTCGCCAGATTGGCCTTGGTCACCAGCACCACGCCGGTGTCCAACGCCTTTTCGACCTTCTCGCGCTTGGTCAGCTTGACCGCAGTCTGCACCCCCAGATAGCCCATCTGGTAGGAGCCCTGGACGGCGATGGCCTCCAGCGTGCCGTCCTTGACGAAGCCCTGGAGGTCCTGGTTGCCGTCGAAGCCGACCGCGGCGATGTGGCCGGCCTTGCCGCTCTGGGCCAGTGCGCGGCCCATGCCGATGGCGGTCGGCTCGTTGGCGCCGAAGATGCCCTTCAGGTCGGGGTTGGCGGCCAGCACGTCGGTGGTCTGGTTCAGCGCGGTCGCCATCTGCGACTGGGAATAGAAGGGACCGACGATCTCCAGCTTGGAATGGTCCTTGATGTATTTGGTGAAGCCGCCGACCCGACCGATCTCCGATCCCGCACCGGCGACATAGGACATCACCGCGATCTTGCCGCTGGTGCCGACCTTGTCGATCAGCGCCTTGGCGCACAGCTCGCCCGCCTTGACGTTGTCGGTGGACAGCATGGCCTGATAGTACTGCTTGCCCGCATCGGAGACGGGTGAGTCGATCAGCACCACCGGGATCTTCGCCTCCCAGGCTTTCTTCAGGACCGGGACCAGCGCGTCGGGGTCGGACGGGGCGAGCACGATGCCGGCGACCTTCCGGTTCACCGCGTTCTCCACCATGTTGACCTGATCGGCGATGGCCGATTCAGCCGCCGGACCCTGGAAGGTCATGGTGTAGCCGTCCGCCTCCTTCTGGGCGGTGGATGCCCCCTTCTGCACATTCTGCCAGAAGGTGGAGTTCACTGTCTTCACCACCACCGCGATTTCTTTATCCGCAGCCAATGCCGAACCGGCGGCGAGAGCGATGGCGGATGCCAGACAGGCCGAAACGAAGCGTTTCATGGTTTCACTCCCTGTTGGTTTATTGGGGTTGGTTTGTTCGCTTGCCGAAAACGCCGGTCAGCGCCGGTTGCGGATCTGGTCGATCCAGACGGTCAGCAGGATGACCAGACCGATGATGATCTGTTGGGTGAAGGCCGACACGCCGTTCATGTTCAGCCCGTTGCGCAGGATGCCGATCACGAAGGCGCCGATGGCGGTGCCGGAGATCGTCCCCACCCCGCCGATCAGCGAGGTGCCGCCGATGACCGCGCTGGCGATGGCGTCCAGCTCGTACATCACGCCCTCGTTCGGCTGTGCGGTGACGAGGCGGGACATCAGGACGCAGCCGGTCAGCCCGGCCAGCGTGCCGGACAGCACATAGGTGAACAGGGTGACGCCGGCGACATTGACGCCGGACAGCCGTGCTGCCTCCGCGTTCGAGCCCACGGCATAGATGTGGCGGCCCAGCGTGGTGCGGCTCAGCATGATCGCCACGGCGATGGCGATCACCACCATCAGCACCACCGGATAGGGGATGCCGGGAAAGACCACGTCGGGAAAGCCGTCTTCGCCGATGCGGACGATGCGGAACATGGCGCCGTTGCCAAGCTCGCCGAAGGAGTCGCCGAGGCCCGACACGGCGCGCGCCCCGGTGATCTGCAGGGCGACGCCGCGCGCCACCATCATCATGCCCAGCGTGGCGATGAAGGGCGGCAGCTTCAGCCGCGTCACGCACAGCCCGTTCAACAGGCCGCAGAAGGCACCGACCAGGATGCCCAGCCCCATGCCGAGCGGCACCGGCGCGCCGGCCTTGACCGCCAGCGCCGCCACCACGCCGGACAGCGCCAGGACGGAGCCGACCGACAGGTCGATGCCGCCGGTGATGATGACGCAGGTCGCGGCGATGCCGAGATAGGCGATGGAGGTCACCTGCAACGCGATGGTCATGCCGTTGCCGACGCTGAGGAAGGCGTCGCTGGTCGCGGAGAAGACGGCGACCAGCACCAGCAGCCCGGCCAGCGCCGCGAATTTCTGGATCAGATCCTTGCGCCGGTCGTTCGTCACGCGGCTGCTTATGGGGCCATTCATCGCCTGGGGACCGTCGCTCACCGGCTGGCGCGGTGCGGCTGACGGCGCGGCGTCGAGGGTCTTGGTGGTGGGATTGCTCATGGCGTTTCGGCTCCCGGCGCCGCCGGGCGGCCATGGCCCGAGGCGAAATGCATGATCTCTTCCTGGCTGGTCGCGCGCGTGTTCAGAACGGCGGTGATCCGGCCTTCATGGAAGACGGCGACGCGGTCGGTCAGGCCGAGGATCTCCGGCAGTTCGGAGCTGATCAGCACCACGCCGATCCCCTCGGCGGCCAGCCGGTCGAGAAGCTGGTAGATGGCGAATTTGGCGCCGACATCGATGCCGCGCGTCGGCTCGTCGAAGAACAGGATGCGCGACTGGCGGAACAGCCACTTCGCGATGACGATCTTCTGCTGGTTGCCGCCCGACAGCAGGCGCGCCACCTGATGCGGCGACGGCGTGCGGATCGACAGCATCTGGATGTAGCGCCAGGCCGCCTGCTCCTCCGCCTTGCGGTCGATGAATCCCATCGCGTTGGACACCGCCGCCATGTTGGCGAGCGTCAAATTCTGGGTGACCGACATCTTGACCGCCAGCCCGTGGCTCTTGCGGTCTTCCGACAGGTAGGCGATGCCGTGGGCGATGGCGTCGCGCGGGGTCTTCACCGCGATCTCGCCGCCGCCGAGCCGGATGGTTCCGGCATCCAGCGGGTCGGCGCCGAAGATCGCCCGCGCCACCTCGGTGCGGCCGGCGCCCATCAATCCGGCGAAGCCCAGGATCTCGCCGCGCCTGAGGTCGAAGCCGACATCCTGGAAGACGCCGCGGCGGGTCAGGCCGCGCACCTCCATCAACACGTCTTCGGTGGGAACGGAGGTGCGCTCCGGGAATTTGTCGTCCAGCGAGCGGCCGACCATCAGCGCGACGATCTCGTCCACGCAGGTGTCGGCGAAGGCGCGGGTGTCGACGAAGCGGCCGTCGCGCAGCACCGTGACCCGGTCGACGATCAGCGCCATCTCGTCCAGCCGGTGGGAGATGTAGACGATCCCCACGCCCTGGTCCCTCAACTCCCGGATCACCTGGAACAGCAGGGCGGTTTCGGATTCGGTGAGGGACGAGGTCGGCTCGTCCATGATGACGATCTCGGCATTCAGCGACAGCGCCTTGGCGATCTCCACCATCTGGCACTGGGCGACCGACAGCGACTTCACCGGGGCGTCGGGGCGGATGTCGACGCCGAGGCGGTCGAGGCAGGCCTGGGCCTGCCGGCGCAATGCGTTCCGATCAATGAACCAGCCGCGTTTCGGCTCCCGCGCCAGGAAGATGTTCTCGGCCACGCTCAGATGCGGGACGAGGTTCAGTTCCTGGTGGATGATGGCGATTCCGGCCCGTTCGGCGTCGAGCGAAGAGGTGAAGCGCCGTACCTCGCCCTTGTAGGCGATGCTGCCCTCGTCGGGCTGGTACTGGCCGCTGATGATCTTCATCAGCGTCGATTTGCCGGCTCCGTTCTCGCCGCACAGCGCATGGACCTCGCCGCGCCGCAGGTCGAAACCGACGCCGTCCAGCGCCAGCACGCCGGGAAACCGCTTGGTGATTCTGTCCAGCCGCAGCAGCTCGGTCCCCGCCGCTGCTGCGGGGAACCGGCCGGGGGCCGTGTGGAGCGACGCTTGCTGCATGGCACCTCCCCATCGGGTGTGGCCCATCCGGTGCGGCCCCTCGTTCCGGGGCGCGCCGTTTGGCTGCTTTGTCGAGCAAACCGCTGCTTATCCCGGCCGCGCCGTTGTTCCGGTCACGGCCGGGGTGGCGTCACTCCGCCGCGTACACCTGCTGGCGCTGGCGGCCGAGACCCTGAATTTCGAGTTCGATCCGGTCGCCGGGCTTCAGATAGGTCGGCGGCTTCAGCCCCAGCCCGACGCCCGGCGGGGTGCCGGTGGAGATGACGTCGCCCGGATGCAGGCTCATGAACTGCGACAGGTAGGAGACGATGTGGGCGACGCCATAGACCATCGTCCGGGTCGAACCGTTCTGGTAGCGGTGGCCGTTGACCTCCAGCCACATGTCCAGCGCCTGCGGGTCGGGAACCTCGTCCTTGGTCACCAGCCAGGGGCCGATGGGGCCGAAGGTGTCGCAGCTCTTGCCCTTGGTCCACTGGCCCTGACGTTCGATCTGGAATTCGCGTTCCGACAGGTCGTTGACGACGCAATAGCCGGCGACATGGTCCAGCGCCTCGGCCTCCGACACATATTTCGCCGTCTTGCCGATGACGGCGCCGAGTTCGACCTCCCAGTCTGTCTTGGTCGAACCGCGCGGGATTTCCACCGGGTCGTCCGGACCCTGGATGGTGGAGGTCGCCTTCATGAAGATCACCGGCTCCGACGGGACCGTCGCACCGGTTTCCGCCGCATGGTCGGAATAGTTGAGGCCGATGCAGACGAACTTGCCGGTGCCGGCCACGCAAGGACCCAGCCGGATGGAGGCATCGACCAGCGGCAGGCTGTCCACCGGCAAGGCCGCGATCTCCGCAAGACCCTCCGGCAGCAGCCAGCGGCCGGCGATGTCGCCGACATGGGCGGACAGATCGCGGATACGCCCCTGGGCATCCAGCAATCCCGGCTTCTCGGCCCCCCGCGGGCCATGGCGCAGAAGCTTCATCGAGCGTTTCCCCAGATTATGTGTTCAGAAGTTTCTTGTCGTTTCCGTGGGCCTGCCGGATCTGTCGGTTACCGGTTGATTGCCCGACGGTCAGGTATTCGTCCAGCCGCCGTCGATGGCGATGGCCTGTCCGGTCATGAAGGAGGATTCGTCGGACGCGAGGTAGACGGCGAGCTTCGCCACCTCCTCCGCCGTGCCCAGCCGGCCCATCGGCTGGCGGGCGATGAAGGCGGCGCGCGCGGTGTCGTAATCGCCGAGCGCCCGCATGCGGTCGTGCAGCGACGGGCTGTCCACCGTGCCGGGGCAGATGGCGTTGACGCGGATGCCGCGGGTGACGTAGTCGGCGGCGACCGACTTGGTCAGGCCGATCACCGCCGCCTTGGTGGTGCCGTAGATGAAGCGGTTGGGCGCCCCGATGATCGACGAGGCGACGGACGACATGTTGACGATCGATCCGCCGCCGGCCTCCAGCATTCCCGGCAGGAAGGCGCGGATCATCCGGTACATCGACCGGACATTCAGCGTGACGGCGAAGTCGAAGGCGTCTTCGTCGCACTCCAGCACCGTGCCGGCATGAACGAAGCCGGCGCAGTTGAACAGAACCGACGGCGCCGGCACTTCCGCGGCGAAGGCGCGGATCGCCGCCGGATCGCAGACGTCCAGGCGGCGGGTGACGATGCCGGGAATGCCCGACAGCTCCGCCAGCAGCCCGTCATTGATGTCGGTCGCAACCACGCTGGCGCCTTCCTCCGCGAAGGCGAGTGCGGCGGCGCGGCCCATTCCCTGTGCCGCGGCGGTGACGATGGCGGTCTTGCCCTGCAATCTGGCGGTCATGGCGGTGTGTTCTCCCCAGGCGTTTTTCCCTAAGGCGCGATGTCGGGTGCGGTTGCAGATCCGCCGGTTGCATCGCTGTTGCCACAATCCGCATCGCGGATCGCATGTTTTATATACACATCGTCATTGCGCCTGTAAATCGATCCGTCAGTCCAACGAAAAGATTTCCGATATACGCCGACTGGCTTCGTCCAGGGCGGCCAGGATCTCCGCCGGTTCCTTCGGAACCTGTCGGGTGCGCAGATAGGGACAGGTCAGGGCGGCGACGGCGCCGCCCTCCCGCCGGTCGATCACCGGGCAGGAGAGATCGACCACCGCTTCGGTGATGCCGCTGGGGCGGGCGACATGGCCGGCGGCGCGGACGGCATCCAGCGTGCGGTCCAGCGCATCCAGGTCGATCCACGGATCCTCCCGCCGCAGCTCCTCATACAGGCCGTGGCGGCGGCGGGCGCCGATGAAGGCCATCAGGCAATGGCCGGACCCGGTCAGCACCAGGGGCTGGCGGTAGCCGATGCGGACGGTGAAGCCGATGTGGCTGGTGCTTTCCACCCGCGCCACCACCGCGATCTGCGTGCCCGACATCACGGCGAGATGGCAGGAATAGCCGGTCTTCTCGGCGAAGGCGTTCATGAAGGGCAGGGCGATTTCGATCAGCGAGCGGTTGACCGGCCGGTTCATTCCCAAGCGGAACAGCCGGTCGGTGACGCGGAAGCGGTCGCCGCCCTCCAACCGCTCGATATAGCCGCGCTGCGCCAGCACCGAGACCATGCGGAAGATCTCGCCCTTGGTCCGTCCCACGCCGTCGCCGATCTGCTGCAACGACTGGGGATCGCGGCACTCGGACAGGAATTCCAGGATGTCCAACCCCTTTTCCAGCGCCGGGGCGGAGTACCGCCGCTCGCGGTCCGGTGTGTCCGGCAGATCGGCGGACATGTCGGGTGGGTCGGCGTCGGTTCCGGTCATGGTGGCATTCCCTCTTTTGCCGGCGCGGCTTCGTTTTACTTATGATTCTCCCACTTCACCGGAAAAACAATGGAGGACTTGCGCGTCACCGCCGCTCTCTCAAAGCAACGGGAGCCTCGGCGAACCGAGGCTCCCGACTTGCACAATCAGCGCACCCCGTGCCCTTATTTGGCGGCGGTGGTGTTGGAGACCTTGACCGGTGTCGGCTGCGCCGAAGGTTTCCCCAGATCCTGGCGCAGATCGCTGGGCTTCAGCGGTTCACCCTTGCGCCAGGAGATGTGGTAGTAGAGGCTCGCGACCTCCGGGTAGGTTTCGAAATTGTCGAGGTTTGCGCGGGCCTTCGTCTGGTTGCGCTGGGCGCACACCACGTCCCCCCGCTCCGTGCACAGTTCGGCACGCAGCGACGGCACCAGGGCGCTGGTCGGATCCCAATATTCGGCATCGTCGAGCGCCGTGATCGCCTGATCGTAGCGGCCCGTTGCCATGAAGGCGCCGGCCCGCACCAGATCACCGGCGGCGAGCAGCGTGTAGGCGCGCTGATAGCGGGCGGACTCCATCGCCGGCTTCAGATAGGTTTCCACCGACTTCTCGTCGTCCTTCACCAGCATGACGAAGGCGCGGTTCACGCGGGGGAATAGCAGGGCCGGGTCGGTCTGGTCGGCTTCCTCGAACAGGCGGGCGGCTTCGTCGGGCTTCTGTTTGTGAAGGGCGACGATGCCCGCCATGTTCAGGATGCTGGCCCGTTCCCTGTAGTAGGTCTTCGAGGCGTAGGTCTTCAGCTCGCGCGCGATCAGCTCGTCGACCTCGGTGTAGTCGTGCTGGCGGTCGGCGCTCTGGAGCGCGTAGACCACCGTCACATAGGGGGCGAGATGCTCCATCACCTCCTGTGCGGCACGGCCCATCATGTCGGGCAGCGACTCTCCATCCTTGCGCTTGACGATCACGGGGAAGGGCGGCTCGTCCGGGTCGCGCACCATGGCGACGAGCTGGAGCTTGCCCTCCTTCTCGTCCTTGGCGAAGCTGCCGTTCACCGTCGCCGTCTTCATGCCGAAGGTGTGCTGAACGGCGGCGGTCATATCCTCCAGCTTCAGCGTCTTGGCCAGGACCGCCCCCATGGTCTTGGCCTTGGTCGAGCGCACGCTCGGGCTGCCGAAATAGGACTTGGTGTCGCCGATCTCCTGCATCTTGGCGATGAACATGTCCTCCATCACGTCGCCCCGGGCGGTTCCCTTGGACAAATCGTCGGACATGTACAGGCTGACGGCGACGCTGTCGGCATGCAGGACGGCATCGGTCGAGATGATGCCGAAGGCGGCCATGAAGGCGACCGCGAGCGAAATGGGATCCATGGTGTCACCTCTCTTTGGCGTTATCGTTGAAATTGTCCGGCGGGGCCATTGCCCGGTGGTTTCAGCCCGTGTTGGCGACCGGGCCGATGCTTGAGCCATGCCGTCCGACAGGGGCGGGAAACAGGTGCCGCATCTGCCGCAGGGTGTCGGCGACCCGCTCCTCGTCCTCGTCGGAGCGGCTGGCAGAGCCGGCGACGAGGTTGCGGGCCACGCGCTCCATTGCGCCGGCACCGGCGCCGAACTCCATCGTGCCGGCACCGGCGCCGAACAGGGATTGCAGGGCGTCGGGGCCGAATTCGCACAGCAGGACCGCCGTGCGGCAGCGCACGGTGCTGCCATGGGCTTCGCCGCGCAGGATGGCGGGATCGAACAGGTCGCCGGGACGCAGCGTCGCCGGCAGCGGACCGCGGACCGACCTGCGCCCGGCATCCGCCGACAGCAGCCCCTCCAGCACCAGATAGAGCGAGGTCCCGGCCTCTCCCGCCTGGATCGCCACCCGACCGGCCGGCAGTTCCCGCATCGCCGCGTGGGAGGCCAGCAGGCACAGCGGCGCATCCCCCACCCCGCGGAAAAGGGCGGTGGCGCGCAGCAGGGCGGTCAAGGCGGCCGTGTCGGGGCCGGCGCCCCCAGTCTGCCGGAACGTGCCGTCCGCAGCGGATGGGCCGTCCGTCAGGACGGTCGCGGTCTCCAGCCCGGCGAAGGCGAGATGGGTCAGCACCGTCTGAAGGATCATCGGTGATGCGTTGCCCAGATGGCGCCATTCCGCCTTGTAGAAGATGGCGTATTCGACGCCCTCCAGCCGGATCGCCTTGACCTCGACCCAGGGGACCGGCGTGTCGGGGCCGGCAAGTCCGGTCATCGCCTCCAGCGCCGCCGCCTGGAGGATGCGGGTGGCGCGGGCGAGCGGCACGCGGGCGTCGAGCGTCAGGGTCACGAAGCGGAAGCTGTTAGCCTCCGGCTGGCTGAAGTTGGTGATGGTGAAGGCGCTGAACTTGCTGTTGGGGAAGATCACCAGATCGCCCATGAAGTCGCGCACGCGGGTGGTGCGCCAGCTGATCTCCAGCACCTGACCGCTGATCTTGCTGTCGCCCGACCGGTGGATCTGGATGTATTCGCCGATGCGGATCGCACGGTCGATGTTGAGCGCGATGCCGGCGAACACGTCCTGCAGCAGCTCGCGCAGGGCCATGCCGAGCACGAGGCCGGCCACGCCGGACGCCGCCCACAGCACCGTCAGATCCTGTTCGAACACGATGCCGGCGCAGGCGGACACGGCGATGCCGAAGATCACCAGACCGGACATCTGGCTCAGCAGCTTCGGCACCGGCGACCCGGTGGCCGACGCGACGATGCCGTCGAAGATCACATACTGGACGATCCGCTGCACCAGCACGGCCAGCGACAGGAAAGCGGCAACGCCGAGAACGTATTTCAACACGCGGCGCGTGCTGTCCATCGCGGCCAGCCCGAATCCCTGGAAGCTGTCGCCCCCGAGATAGAAGCCGAACAGCACCACCAGCGTGATGACGAACGGCGCGGTCAGTTTGCCGGCCGCGCGGCGCAACCCTTCCTTCATGGCGTTCCCGTTGCCTCCTCTCCGGTGCGGCTGTGGTCAGGCGGTGCGGATGCGGGCGGTTTCCGCCTTCAGGCGCTGCGCCATGTCGGTCAGCGCGGCCATGGTGGCGGAGATCTCCTCCGCAGCGCCGGCCGTCGCCTGCCCGGTCATGGAGAGCTGCTCGACCCGGTCCTTCAGGAGGCTGGCCATGGCGTTCTGCTCGTCGATGGCGGCGGCGATGGACTGGGCGGTGGAGCCGCTGTCGCGCGACGCCTCGACGATGCGTCCGATCGCTTCCGCCGCTTCGCCGGCGGCCCGCACGCCGGTTTCCACCCCCGCCGACGCCTCGCGCACCAGCGTGCCGATGTCGCGGGTGGCGGCGGTGACGTCCTCGGCCAGCGACGAGATCTTGGCGGCGATCAGGCCGAAGCCGCGGCCGCTCTCTCCCGCCCGGACCGCTTCCAGCCCGGCGTTGAGCGCCAGCACATAGGTCTTGTCGGCGATCCCGGCGATGAGCGCGCTGATCCGTTCGATCCCCGCCGTCCGTTCGGCGATGCCGTCGACCGCCCGGCTGAGCGAGATCAGCGTCCGCTGCCCATCCTCGGCAAGGTCAGCCGTGCCGCGCGCCAGGGTGCTGCCGCGTTCGGCGTTGCGGGCGATCTCGCCGATGGCGCCGGCGGTCTGCTCGATGGCGCCCGACACGTCGGCCAGCGTCATCATCTGGCCGGCCGCCTGGCGCGACACGTCGATGGCCGCCGCCGCCGTCTCCGTCGCCGACGTGGCGACCTGTTCGGTGGAGCCGTTCACCGCGCGCAGCACGGCGGCGAGCTGCTCGACCGCGCGGTTCAGGTTGTTCTTGATGGCCGCGAAGTCGCCCTGGTGCGCACCGTCGACGGTCCGGGTCACATCGCCCTGGGCCAGCGCCCCGGCGAAGCCCGAGATCTCGTCGAGCAGCAGGGCCAGCGCGTCGATGCTGCGGTTGACGTTGCCCTTCAGCGCCCGCAGGTCGCCTTCATAGGAACCGGTCATGCGGCCGCGGATGTCGCCGGAGGACAGCCGCGCCATCACCGACGCCACCTCGAACAGCGGGGTGGTCAGCACCTCCACCAGTTCGTTGGCGCCGCGCACCAGAACGGCGAATTCACCGGCATGGCGTTCCGGCTCCACCCGCACGGACAGGGCGCCGCCGCGGGCCGCCTCGATCAGGTCGCGCAGGTCGCCGGCCACCGCCTTCAGCGTCGCGGCGATGCCTGCGGTGGCGCGCAGCATATGGCCGATCTCGTCCCGGCGGCCGTCGTCGGCGACGGTGACGTTCAGGTCGCCCCGCGCCATGCGGTCGATCACATCGCGGGCCTGACCGAGCGGCACGGTGATCGAGCGGATGATCGCCAGCCCGAGCGCCACCCCGACCAGCACCGCACCGATCAGCAGCCCGATGGTCCGGCGGACCGTGAGGTCGTACAGGGCGTCGTTCTGCTGGTAGACCGATTTGGCGACCGTCAACTGCAACTCGATCAGGGCCGACATCGCATCGGAAACCGGCTCGATTGCCGGATACAGCTCGTCGATGACGAAACGGTCGAGCCGTTCGGAATGGCCGGCAGCGAGGATCCCGCGCAGCCGGTCGGCCGCGCGGTCGGCGTCGGCCATCAGCGGTTCGGCTTTCGCCACCAGCGCCTTTTCCTCGTCGACCAGATAGGTTGCCAGATAGCCACGCCATTTTTCGCGGATTCCGGACCGGGCGGCGTCGATGGCGGTGAGCGCGGCCTCGGTGGGCACATTCCCGTTCCGGGCCTTGTGCGCCATATCGACGATGTTGACCGCATAGAGGTCGGCGATCACCTTCAGATCGCGCAGCGGCACCACCCGGTCATTGTAAACCGTGTCGAGCGCGTCGTTTCCCATCTTCATGCCATGCAGGGAGATGAGGCCGATGATGGCGGTGAAGCCATTGAGGACGACCACCAGGACCGCCAGCTTCTTGCCGATTTTCAGGTTCTTGAACATTGCGCCAGGGCACTCCTGCAGGGTCCGCTCACCAATTCGAAAGCCAGCCGGCGAATGACGCCCGCATGGCCGTCCGCACGACATCTCCGGGGTCCGCACGCCACGGGCGGCGGAAGGCGTCGGGCCGCACCAGACATTCCAGGACCGGCTTGCCGTCCGAAGGTTTTCCGGGCGCCGGGCGGACCGCCTCGGCCAGAACGGCCATCGCATGGGGCAGCGGCGGTGGCGCATGCCAGCCGAAGCCGCCATCCGCCGCTTCGATCCGTCCCGTCAGCAGGGCGATGGGACGCCGGCCGTCGCGCTTCAGCACCACGCAGCCGGCCGGCCCGGCCGTGCCCCCGAACGCCGCGTCGATGTCGAAGGCGGGGATCGATCCGGAGCGGCGCGACCGGTGGAAGTCGCCGGGGCAGGGTATCTCCCGCACCTCCCGCACCATGGCGGCCGGTGCGGCCAGGATCACGGGGCCGGCCGCCATCGCGACATGGCTGTGGCCCGACGAAGGAGCGGGCAGGGGCCGGACGGCCGTGCAGACCGCTTCGCGCGCTGCCGGCCGGTCTATCGGCAGGAACCCGCCCGCCCCCGGATGAACCATCTGGATCGGGCGGTTGCCCGCATCGTCCCGCCACCACAGGGAGGTTTCGCCGTCGGCATCGACGGCCACCAGATCCCGGCGTGGCAGGCTGTGCAGGCCGAACAGTTCGGCGACCGTCAGGGCGATGGTCCCGTCGGGCGTGCGCAGGCGCAAGGCCCAGCTGTCGTCCTCCGGCGATCCGGCCCCGATCCAGGAGGCAAGGGAGTGGGCCGGCAGCAGGTCGCCGTCCAGCATCACCACCTGACGGGGGGCGATGCCGTGCGCGGTCAGAAGGCCGTCCGGACGGCCGACACTGTCGACCAGCGTCGCGGGGATGGCGACACGCTGTCCGCCACCGGCGACCAACAGCACGTCCAGCTCTTCGGTCGTCCGGTCCATATAATCCGGTCCCGGCTGTGCCGGCTGCGGCCCGCAGGGAGCGAGCCCGCCGAGCAGATCGTCCGGATCGATGGAGAGGACAGGGCCGGAGGCCGGCTCCGCCATGGTCCCGTCGGCGGCTTTCACCTCATCGACCCGCAGCGACAGCGGCCCTGCCGCGTGGTCCAGTTGCAGGCTCCATCGCCCGTCACCCGGTCGCCCGCCGTTCCGGGCCCCCAGGTCGATCTGCGCCGCGGCCACGCCGTGGCTGAAGACCACGCCTTCGTAGCCGGGCGGAGCGAACGGCACCGGTGCGGCGGGTACAGCCAGATCGACGGCCGCCACCTGGCTCGCCGGAATTGCGACGTGCCGCCCGGCGACGAGAGCGGTCATCGTCGCCGTCCGGGCGGCTGGCCGCGGCGCCGTCGGGCCGGCAATCGGGAGCGGGGCGGTCATCGTCGTCTCCACCGTTCCGTCAGGCGGCCGAGGTGACGGCATAGCCGTTGATGCCGATGTAACCGGCGAAGGTCGCCAGACACAGCAACAGGTTGGCGACGCGGGCGAAGCGTGGCGCACGCTTGTGCGTCAGCTGCATCAGGACGACGGCAAGCGCTGCCAGCAGGATGGAGGCGAAGGTCGTGCTGACGATCACATCGGCGAGCGTGAAGGTGGAGGCGGGCGGCAGATAGCCGTCCAGCGCGTATTTGTTGCCGACCGCGGCGAACACCGCCGCGGCGCACAGGCCGATCCGCGATCCCGCCATCGACTCGAAATCGAGGACGAAGGTGAGCAGGGCCAGCAGGAACGCGACGCCGAAGCCGACGAACAGGCTGCACAGCAGGCGGATGCCCTGGCGCTTCACCGTGATGGTCGCAACGACCCGCGAATAGACGCTGTCCTCCGACAGGGTGGGATCGCCGTAGGAGGTGTTGTAGGTCACGTCCTGGGCCGAGAGGTCGAAGCCCTCGATTGTCCAGCCCGGCACGGTCGCGGCCGGATCGATGCGGCTGTTCTTGCTGTCGGCGACGAAGCGGATGCGGCCGGTGTCGGATTGGCCGTCCTCGACCATGATCACCAGCTTCTGCCGGTCGAACGGGAAGCGGGTGATTTCCCAATCCTCCGCCAGCACCGCGCCGTGCTTTTCCTGATGCCAGCGGACTCCCTTGCTGGTGTCGAGCGAGGCGAATTTCACGCTGTCCGACTTCGCGTTCGCGACTTCGACCGTCGCATGCGGATCGTATTCGGGATTGTCGTGCAGGTACCAAAGCCAGAACGACGCGTAGTAGGACCGCTTCGACATATCGAAATCGAGCAGTTGGGTCAGGTACATGCCCACCTTCACCTCCGTCGGCCCGTCCGGTCGTGCCGGTGCGGCGGAAGGCGGCGTTGCGCCGTCGGAGGCTGGCGGCGGCGAGGCGGCGGTGCCGGGCGGGGCGCCAGTTCCGGCAGGGGAGGCTTCGGTTGCCGCCCAGGACGGCAAGGCGAACTGGGCAAGGGCGATGAGCAGCAGCACGGTCAGAATCGCGCCGGCCAGTCCGTTCCGCCGGCCGCATGCCTCACCGCTTCTGCGGTCGCGGCATCGATCGTTCCGATCCGATCCCGTCATTGTTGGCTCTGTCACAGCGCTTCCTCTCCTTCAGGGCATCTTTTTTCAGCGTGCGGAGAAATTTTTGAATGAGATCGCCGATAACAAATTGCGAACTGAAAGAGATAATCTTCAGTAGAAATAAAAACCCTGCAGGGCATTCGTTTGACTGACCAAAAATTGATTAAGTGATTAAACGACTATTGGGGAAATTTTATTTATAAAAGATAGGTTGAGTCAATTCGGACAACCCCTATTAGGTTTCAAATCTTCAGTTTTAAATTATTTATGAAACTCAATTTCAGAATTAATCATTCTAAAAAATTGAAGAACTTTCGATTTTCAAAATAGCGCTGTGGCTATTCGGCGATGACGGCAACGACTGTCGAATATATTTATGTAAGATCTTGAGTAAAAATTTCGGGTCTGGTGGAAAGGTCTTTCAGCATTTGATCGACCTTGCAGCCTTGAAAAGCGGAGCAACTTGTCGGGAGGGAGGCGAAAGAGCGGTGGGGTGGTTGCTCTTCGATGCGCGCAGCCGGTTATCGGGTTGCGACCGTGTACGCCCGCTGCACGGAAAGTCCTTTGCGTGGACCTGGGCGGTCGTCTTCCGGGAAGGCTATCTCGGGCGAAGAGCGCCCCCGGCCCGGTGGTGTCCGGTCGAGCGACGGGGGAGCGGAAACCGGCCCTTTGGCGGGCGGTGTCTCGATCGGCTGGGCGCAGCGTTCCCGCCGCTGCTTCAGGTAGGCCGTGCGCGTGGCATCGTAGTCCGGCAGGCGGATGTTCTTCGCTTCGATGTCGAATTGCCGGGTCGCGGTGATGTCCGCCACCACCTCGACCGATTCGGCGATGACGATGGTCTGCAAGCTGGCGCCGGTGCCGGCCGCCACCCCGGCAAAGGTCCAAAGCACGGCGTTCATCAGGACGATGTCGGCGATTGCGTCGCGACCGGTGCGCGGACCGATGAACGGCAGGACCACATACCCCATCTCACCCACGCCGGAGCGGCACAGGCTGAGGCCGAGGTCGGTGTGGGTCGGGGTGAATCCCCATTGGCTCGCGGTGTCGTAATAGCCGAGAACGCCCACCGTGCTGTTGATGCCGAAGCGCTCCACCGACCGCCATGCGTTGCCGAACTCGCCGATCATCGTGCTGGTGACGGCGGTCAGCGGCTCGTTCACCAGATTGGTGACCACGTTCTGCACGCTTCCGGCCGCCGGATCCGGCGGTGCGGCCGGTGCCCCGCCCCGCATCCAGCCGCCCACCGCGTCGAAGCCGTCGTAAAGATGCCGATTGAAATCGAAGACGGCGCGGCTGTAGCTGTCGAGCCAGCCACCTTGTTCAGCAGCATCCTTTGCCGTGGCGGCGGAGGCCGCCGGAGCCGTTGTGGCTTGCGCGGCGGCGCCCTGGGGCGACGCTGCCGTCGGAGGGCTGGCGCAGGCGGCCGAAGCGGTCCAGAGCGACGCGGCGATCACCGAGCCGAGCAGGCGAGACACGAGAAGGTCGCAACTCATCCAGCCATACCTTGCCAGCCATATTTTGCCAATTGGACGCTAACGGCCGGAGCGTGAAACCGCCGCCCGTGCATGGGCCCCGCATGGACCCGACCCAGTCCTGTCAGGATTTCGGAGACATCCGGCCAGCCGCCGTCACCACAATCTCGGCGATGCGGTCGACCGCCTGGTTCGCCGCGATCCGTGCCCGTGCATCCTCCATCCAGGCGCGGGCCGGAGACGTGGAGCCGAGGTCGATGGCGCTCAGCTGCGCCATGGCGGCCGGCAGATTGCCTTCGGCCAGCAGCGCCTGCGCCTGTTCGGCAATCGTCACCGGCCGGATTGCCTCAGGTTCGACCGCGACCGGTGTCCAGCCCGTGACGTTGGACAGCCACTTGATCGGCGTCGGTCGGGGGTCGGTGCGCCCCGCAGCCTCGGTGACCGCCGCGAAATCCTGCCGGAGCTGGCTTTCCACCGGAATGCCGTTTGCGGCATAGGCCTCCACCGCGGCCAGCAGCGGCTCCAACTCCTCCATCTTGCCGCCGAGGGCACGGACGGCCTTCAGCTCCGCATCGAAGGGAACCGGCCGGCGCAAGGTCGCGCGCAGCTGCAGAAGCGCCACCATCCGGATTCTGGCATCGGCATTGGCCAGCACCGCATTGGCCGACAGGCCCTGTTCGGTCGTCCTGATCAGTGTCGCCGACAGATCGCTGACCTTGCGGTCCAGTTCGGCGACGGACCGGGCGAGACGGCCGGTTTCGACCTCCTGCCTCGCCTGCCATTCCAGTCCGGCCGGCTGAAGCCGGAAAAGCCGGTAGAGCGGCGGCGACCAGTAGGGGGCGGACACCGTGGCGACCAGCGCCGCGATGGACAGGATCAGCGGCAGCGACGGGTTTCGCCCGTCCGAAGCCGGCGCCTTCAAAGGCGGCAGGTCGGGCGGGGGAGACGGCGGAATCGCCTGACCGGCGGATTGCCAGGGTTCCGGTTGGCTTCCCGCGGCCTTGGCATCCTGCGCCGCGGCCCGCTGTTCGATGTCCGCATCCGTGATCATGATCCGCTTCCCCGTTTCACGGCGTCCATTCACCGCAATGTTACCCCAAAAGAGTTCCCGCGCTATCGGGAAATATCCGAAGGGGAGGTGTGTCAGAGTGTCAGAATTGAAATGATGGCGTGGACCAGCAGAGTCAGAGTCACCCCGACAATGATCGAACGCGCAATCGCTGCGTTTATTTCAAGAACCGATTCTTTCTTTCCGCAGCCGATAACAATCGCCGCGCCGCCGGCAAGCAGTGAACTGAGCGCCACCTTCAAAAGAACCCAGACCATGCTGAAGGAGGGATGCAGGCCGTCGGGCAGCAGCTTGCGGAAGAAATGGCTGCGCCACAGCTCGAAGCTCTGCATCGGAAACTGGATGTGCCAGGTCTGCATCGACGCCCAGCTCGCCATTCCCAGCGAGATGACCAGCAGGATCAGCGATCCCACCACCATGTTGATGAGGATGGCCGAAAAGATGTAGCCGCGCGCGGTGATGCGCAGGTTCTGCATGGCGCTGAACTGCGACGACAGGACCCGGTTTCCGATGTCGGCGGCGATGATGGCGTTGTTGCGCGCCACGAACAGGATGCTGCTGATCAGCGGAACCGCCACGGTGCCCTGGACCAGCCCCAGCCCGACCAGCGTCTCGTCGTGCAGAAGGGATTTCAAATAGCCGCCGAAGGAGTTGTAGTGGAAGCCGAACCACATCGACACGAAGCCCATGATCAGGGCGCCGGCTCCCATATAGATCAGCATGAGCGGCGAGACGCACAGCTCCCAGAAATATTCGGCAAGATAGCGCAGGAACCAGTGGAAGCGGGAGCGGTGGCCAACCTCCCGCCGCCAGTCCCGACCCTTGCCGGCGCCTCGCAGAATTCCGGTTTCAGCCAAGCCGGCTTCTGTAAGCCCTGCCTGTCTGTCATTGGGAAGAGCGCTTTCGTCCAAGGCCAGCAGGGCCGCCTCGATGGCTTCGGCATCGCGCGGAACCTCGACCAGCCGGTGGTTGCGCGTGTCGAACAGCAGCACGCGGTCGGCCACCGGAAGCAGATCCTTGACGTGGTGGGCGACCACCAGCGCCGGCTTGTTCATCGACCGGCACAGATCGCGGATCAACTCGCCCAGCCGCCGCGCCATCGCGACGTCCAGACCGGAGTTCGGTTCGTCGAACAGCAGGACCGGCCGGTCGGCCAGCAGGGTGCGGGCGATGGCCAGGCGCTGGCGCTGCCCGCCGCTGCAGGAACTGACGGTCTGGGTCGGCTCGATGCCGTCCAGCAGGGCGGTGGCGTCGGCGATCAGCACGGCATCCGGCGGGTGCGCCGCATGGTCGGCGGCGATCCGCAGATTCTCGACGGCGCTCAGATCGTTGAACAGCGCATGGTCCTGGAAGACGATGCCGCCGACCGGACTGCGCTCCGTCGCCAGATCCATCGGCTGTCCGCCGCAATGCAGGCGTCCCGACACCCGCCATTCTCCGGGGCCGTTCTCCAGAAGGCCGCCGAGCAGCTTGACGATGGTGGATTTGCCGGACCCGCTCGGCCCGACCAGCAGCACCACCTCCGCCGGGTCGATGGCGAAGCTGGTGTGGCGCAGCAGCGGCTGGCCGTTCGGCCGGTCGATGGTCAAGCCATCGATGACGAGGGCATGGGAGGTCTGGGTCATTGCGGCACGGCATGCAGGAGGATGCGGGGCGAATAGCGGTCGAGCGTGAGGATGTCCTCGCGCTGGCGGGCGCTCATCATGACGATGAGCGGACCGCCGCGGCCGGTCAGGAAGCCTTGGAAGGTGTGGGCGGCCAGCGCGTTGAGATCGGCGCCGGCCTGGACGCCGAACAGCAGGTCGGGGGCGAGCCGGGCCAGATCGCTGGCCGGGCCGGAAACCGGCTTCAGATAGGCGCCCAGCCGGGGATCGTTCACCATCCGGCCGGCGACGTCGCGCAGGCGCTGCTGATGGGCCAGCGCATCGACGACATTTCCGGCGAAGGTCTTCAGGAAGGCCTTCGCCTGCCAGCTGTCGGCAAGCTGCCGTGCCGCGCGGTTGACCAGCCCGGCCTCCCGCGCTTCGCGCAGGATGGCGTCGATGGCCTGATCGACGGGGGCGAGATCCCAGGACTGGCTGCGGAACGGATCGAGCGCCATGCCGACATTGGCGCCGATCAGGTTCCACACCAGCGGCTCGACCTGCTTCGTCGCGATGGCCTTCAGGTCGCGGCCGACGATGTCGTGCAGCATCGGTTCGGCGCTGCGCAGGAACTCCTCGTAGGTGGCGCGGGTCGACGGGGCCCGCCAGGCCTCCTCGATCGCCATCCGGCCGATCTCCTGCAAGGCGTCGCGGTATTCGCCGGTGAATTCCGGGGATTCGAGGATGCCGTCCATGGCGGTGCGCAGCCCGCGCCCCACCTCCTCGATGCCGCGCCACAGCCGGGCCCGCTCCTCGTCGGTGGCGAGCAGCCAGAGGACGCGGAACTCGGTGTTGAACATCAGCGCCTCGCTGCCATGGATCAGCCGCGGGTCCGACGGATCGAACAGCGTGATGTCGACCCGCCCGTCCGGCTGCAGCAGGCCGGTGCCGCTGCGCATGGTCGCGTGGTCGGGCTGCATCAGGAAGACCGGCACCGGAATGGGCGCCGCGGCGGGCGCAGCAGGGGAGGTCGCCGGCGTGCCGTCCATCGGGGCGGCCAACTGATAGCTGACGGTGGCGGCGGCATGGCGGGTCGGCAGCGTCGTCCAGCCCGCCGACAGGAAGAGGGCGCCGAGAGCCAGGCTTGCGGCGATGGCGGCGGGCTTGCCGAAAAGGGCGTTCACGGGCGTCATGTCAGCCGATCCATCGCGATGCGTCATTCCGGCACAGGGAGGGGGATGGGGAAACGGTGCGGCATTTGCGGGATCTTCCCGACATTGACCGGGCAATTGGGGCGGCGTACGGTTTCCGGACGGGAAAAACCGAAAATTTGTGCAGAGCCGCCGCCATGATGACGACAGCGGGTTTCATCGTCCGGATCATCTTCGCGGTCCTGCTGATCTTCGGCATCTACAACCCGTCCGGCTATTCCTATTACGACTGGCTCGTCGGCGATCAGGGGCACTGGACGGTCAAGCTGTTCGGCGCGTCGGTGCTGGCCTTCCTGCTTTTCATCCATGCGCAGGCCACGTGGCGTTCGATGAAGCTGATCGGCATTCTGCTGGTGCTTTCGGTCGTGTCGTCGTTCGGCTGGGTCCTGTGGGATTTCGGCGTGATCGATCTGACCGATCCCACCACCCGTTCGCTTGGCCTGCTGAGCACCGTCGCCATCGTGCTGGGGGCCGGGCAATCCTGGTCGCTCGTGCGCTATCGCCTGAGCGGTCAGGTCGATTCCCAGAACCTGATCGCCTGATCGCCTGACCGGCCGGATGACGCCATGAAGAGCTTCGGCTATCTGATCCGCACCGTAACCTGCTTCCTCCTGCTGTTCGCCACCTGGAACCCGACCGGCTATTCCTATGCCGCCTGGCTCGGAACCGACGACGGCAGCCGCCTGTCGGTGAAGATCGCCGTCGGCCTGCTGCTGCTCGCCCTTTATGCCGCCTATCTGCGGATCGCCTGGGTCGCGCTGCGCCTGCCGGGGATTCTCACTGCGGTGACGATCCTCTACAGCGGCTATCTGTCGCTGCGGCACCTCGGCGTGCTCGATGCCGACGCACCGTTGTGGAGCAGCTATCTGGCGCTGGTGCTGGCGGGGCTGGTGCTGGCGTCCGGTGTGTGCTGGTCGCATTTCAAACGCCGAATTTCCGGCCAGTCGCACGTCCTGACCCCTCCGCCCTGACCCGTTTCCGCCGGCTGTTGTCGCTCCCGCTGCTGACCGGTGCGCCCAGCGGGAGCATCGATTTCGGTGCGCGGAAATGGCGCTGCTTCTGGAACAGGCCCAGCGTGTTGTAGCGGTACTCCTGCATGACCAGCACCGCGACCGCCAAAGCCCAGAAATTCAGGCGGTTGAGCAGCCAGAGGCCGAGAAGCATGGCGTAGAGCGTCGCCACCGACGCAAGCGCCGCCAGCGTCAGGTCCATCGCCAGGGTCAGCAGGGCCACGCGCCAATAGGTCCGGTAGAAGCCCCAGGCTCCCCGTCCCGCCAGCAAGGCAAAGGCGAAACCGACGACCAGGGTCAGGTTGAGGCGGTCGTCCCGCTCGGCCAGCCACGCCGCCAGCCGGTCCGGAGCCTCGGCCAGCGTGTCGAGGACCAGGGCCTCGAACGCCGAAGGATCGAGATCCCAGGGGCCGCCGACGCCGAACAGCAGATCGGCATTCAGGCCGCCGCCGGGAAGCGGCGTGGTCAGGATGAAGCAGATGCCGATCAGGAACCCGCACAGTTCGACGATGCCGGCGCGGCCGGCGCCGTACGCATGCCAATGCCGCGCGGTGTCGAACAGCGCCCGGTAGACGATCAGCGGTGCCGCGATCAGAAGTGTCCCGATAAGGATGACGGTTCCCGACGCGAACAGCTCTAGGATATCCATGGGCGTCGCTCCCCGTCGCGGGCCTCAGCCTTGCAGGTGTCAGGGCAGGTGTCAGGTTTCGATCTTGCGGTACCAGCGCTTGGTCGGGATCAGCCCGGCCCGCTTCGGTTGCCATCCATTGTCGGTCATGATGCGCTTGATGTGCCGCCGCGCCTCTTCCTCGCTGATGCTGTCGTTGGAGAAATCGCGCAGGATCGAGGCAGTCTGGTTGAACTGCTTCTTGCCGATCTTTCCCTTCTTCCCGGCGTGCTTGTCCAGCACCTGCCGGATCCGACGATCGGTTTCGCTTTCGAAAACGAGATCGTAATCGTCGGCAACACAACGCATGACACCGCGTGCTTCCTCCAGCGTCAGGCCGCAACGGACAACCCCATCCTCCAGGATCCGCCGCTCGGTGTCGCGCTCGATATACTTGCTTGAAATCCCATTCAGCTTGACCAGATCGGCGAATTTACGGCGGCAATCCTCGACTGCTTCGGTCATTTGAAATCCAACCCATTGCGTTGCCAAGTCTACATCGCACCCTGCGAACGAATAGAGCGTCCGCCTGTCCCCACGGTCTTATCCGGCCTTCCCGCCATGCGCGGAGAGCGCATCGGGCGGCAATTTTTGCGTACCTCTTCAGGAAAGCGCGTGCAACATAGTCTCACCGTCTGATTCTTTCCACAATAGACACGCTATATCCATCCGGAACACTCCTACTGGTTTCAACCGCGCCTTGACTGGAAAAGGGTTGGTTTATGTTATCCCTGACAATAACAAATTACCGAATCGGAGAAATGTTTAGATTCCAGACTTCTTGATTTGTTTCAAAGAAAGGTTGCAGCATTCATTAAGACTCTAACACTTAAAGCTGAGGAAGCAGTGATAATCGGAGATTTCCCGGACTTGACCGCGCGCACCGCGCGTAAGGCTTGATCCTCGCTGGGCCGTCGGGCCTACTGGAGCCGCGTAACTCGCCGTTGTCCGGCGCCTGACCGCCGCCTTCCCGCCGAAGTGGAGTCCTGGGGTTGCCCTACCGATGCGCTTGATCGCCATTCTCCTGTTTTTGGCGGCATTGCTGGCCGGAGGATTGGCGGTGCCATCGCTGACATCGCGATCCGCGATTCGGGAAAGTGCCGGCACGGTCCGCATCGCCTATGCCGGAAACCTGTCGGAAGGCGGCCAGGACATCGTCAGGGCGCTGGGGCTTCTGGCGGACGGCATCAACGCCGCCGGCGGGATCGACGGGTTGCAGCTTCAGTTCGTGCCGTTCGACGATCACGGCGTTTCTCCAAGCGCCCGCAAGGCCGCGGCGGAGATCGTGGAGGATGACAGCATCCTGGCGGTGATCGGCCACGACAGCTCCGCCACGTCCCTTGCGGCCGCGCCGATCTATGCCGCCGCCGGCATTCCCGCCCTGTCACCGATGGCGAGCGAGACCAGCCTGACGCGGAACAATGCGTGGTATTTCCGCATCGGGCATTCGGACGAGCGGGAAGCCGCCTTCATGGCCGATTACGTCCGGCTGGGATTGCTTGCCGATTCGGTGGCGCTGCTGCGCACGCCGCAAACGGTCACGGAGCGGCTCGCGGTTCCCCTGCGTGACGTCATGCCGCAGCGTGGTGTCGGGTTGCGGCTGGATGCGGCGATCAATCCGGCGGCGAGCGGCTTCGCCCGCGACATCGCCGATTTCGTCGGCACTCTGCGCGGGCTGCCTGCCGAGACCGTCGTCGTCCTTCTGGCGACGGAGGAGCCGGCGGTCATGCTGATCCAGGCGCTGCGCGATGCGGGTGTGACCAATCGCATTCTCGGCCCCAACTGGCTGGGAGCGCCATCCTTCGGCAGGCAGCTGTCGCGTCTGCCCCGCGAATCGTCCCATCCCGGCCTCTACACCGGGAAGCTCTTCGTCATCAGCTCCTTCCTGCCCGACATCGCCAACCAGCAGGCGAACCGCCTGCTCGCGGCTTACGACGCGCAGTTCGGGCCGCTCGGCAACTGGGCCGCGCTCTACGCCTACGACGCCGGGCAGCTTCTGATCGCCGCCGTGCGACGGGCGGGACTGGCGGCCAGTTGGAGCACGCGCGCGTCGGCGCGGCGCATGGTGCGCGACCAGCTCGCCGCCATCCGCTCGGTGCTGCATGCCGTGCCCGGCGTCACCGGACCGCTGTATTTCGGCGAGGACGGAACGCCGGAACGGGCGCTCGGCATCGGCCAGTTCACCACCGGCACCGGGCCGGAGGACGGGCTGACCACCGCGCTGACCCAGCTGCGCTATGCGGCCGATGCGGACGGCAGCGGCGGAAACGGCAACCGCGGCGCGATGAGGCCGCTGTCGGTGGTGCATGTCGGCATGTCGGTCAGCCGAATCTCCGACATCGATCCCGTCAACCGTTCGGCGCGGATCGAGTTCGACCTGTGGTTCCGCTATCGCAACGTTCCCGACAGCCCGCCGCCGGAAGCGGTCACCGACATCCAGTTCCTCGACACCGTGGAGCCGGTGATGCTGGGCGTTCCCGTCGAACAGGCGCGCAATGGCGACGAGGATTACCGGCTCTACCATGTCACCGGCCGCTTCCTGATGGATGCGTGGCAGGACGCCCGCGCGCCGCTGGGCGGACATCGGGTCGGCCTGCGGTTCCGCAGCCGCGACCTCAATCATGAGCGGATGATCTTCGCCGCCGACGAAGGCGACGGCTCCGCCCACCGCGACCTTGCGCGTGTGCTCGCCGGGCGCAAGGTGGCCGGGGCGGGGTGGGCAGTGACGGACGCGGTTCTCACCGCCGACATTCCGGCGGCGGTGCCCGGCGCCCAAATCCGGCCTGAAGAACGGCGCGCCGGGCGCGACGCCCCGACGGTCCGCTTCGAATTGTCGATCGAGCCGCAGGATCGCGGATTGCGCCGGCAGATCGGCGGGCTCCCCGCCCTCATCGGGGTGTGGGGCGCCTGTCTGCTGCTGCTGGCCCTGCGCGGGGCCGAGGCATGGCAGTCGGACCGTCGTTTCCCCCGCCTGTTCCTGCTGGTCGAGTCGGCGGCGACCGGCGTCGGCCTGCTTGCCGCCGAATCGGCGCTGATCAACGGCTTCGCGCGGATCGACGCCGAACGGGCGATGGCCGCCACCGTCACCGCCTTCGACGTGGCATGGTGGCTGGTCCCCGCCCTGTTCATCAATCTGGCCCTGCACCGCTTCGCCTGGGATCCGCTGGAGGCGTCCAGCGAGCGGGCGATCCCGCAAGTGGTCAAGAGCACGGTGTCGCTGCTGATCCTGATCCTGGCGGTCTTCGGCGTGATCGCGCAGGTCTTCCAGAAGGACCTGACCAGCCTGCTCGCCACCTCCGGCGTGCTGGCGATGATCATCGGCCTGTCGCTGCAAAGCAACCTGTCCAACATCTTCTCCGGCATGGTGCTGAACCTCGAACGGCCGTTCCGCCGCGGCGACTGGATCAAGGTGGGGGATGCGCCCATCGGTCAGGTGATCGACATCTCCTGGCGTTCGACCAAGATCCAGACCTTCAACAACACGGTGGTCAGCATTCCGAACGCGGTCGCGGCGGGGACGCGGATCGAGAACTGCTCGCACCCCAACAACCGATTCATCGCCCAGATGCTGCTGCATGTGACGCTGGGCCACGATCCCGACCGGATCGTCAATCTGCTGACCGACGCGCTGCGGCTGGTGAAGAGCGTCGACGGCCGCAAGCATCTCGGCCTGGTCTGGGTGAAGTTCAACGGCATCGACGAATTCGGGATGCGCTTCCTGGTTTCGTTCGACCTGACCGACCGCTCCCTCCTGCAATCGCAGGAGCATGCCGTGCTGATCAGCATCCATTCCGTTTTCCGCCATGCCGGGGTGACGCTGGCGCAGCGCCACGCCAACATCCGGCTGGTGGAGGGGGGGACCGACGCGGCCGACGCCCATCCGGACGCGGCGTCGCTGATCGCCGCCGCTTCCCTGTTCCAGCCGCTGGACAACCCGGCCCGCGAGCGGCTGGCGGCCGGCGCCCGGCCGCAACGGGTCGCCATCGGTACGCCGCTGTACCGTCAGGGCGATGCCGGCCGGTCGCTGTTCCTGGTGGCGGAGGGCATCGTGGCGCTCAGCACCACCGGCCTGGACGGCACCGAGATCGAGCTGTCCCGCCTTGGACCGGGCGCGCTGTTCGGGGAGAGCGTCCTGCTGGACGGGGCCGCGAGGACGAGTTCGGCGCGCACCCTGGGGCCGGCGCTGCTGTACGAGATCGACGAGACGGTGCTGGCACAGGCGCTGGACGGCCAGCCGTCGCTGCGCGACCTTCTGGGCCGCATCGCATCCACCCGCTCGGCGGACGGGCGCGACACCGGCCGCCCGGACGAGGACGACCGTCAGCGCGGGCAGGGGACCGGCATGCTCGCCCGGCTGCGCGATGCCTTCGGCTTCAGCGATGTCAACGCGTGACGATGTGACCGCCCGGCCTATCCGGACCGCTTCCGCGCCCTGATGCGGTCCACGAGGCTGCCGGGAACCGGGGGGGCGAAGCGGACGTGGCCGGGGGTGGTATCCTGGGGCCAGCCGATCCATCCCCGCGCCATCAGGTCGATCTGACGCTGCACATCCATCAGCGCCACCATCTCCCCGCCGCCGGGAACCGCGCCATCGCCCGGCGTGATGCGGAACAGGGTATGGCGCAAGTGGCCGTCGAATTTGGGAGCGGCCCAGACGATGGCGAAGCCGCAGGCCAGCATGCTGCGCAGGCTGGGCGGATTGTCGGCGCGCACGGTGACGAAGCCGTAGTCGTGCGGGGACTCGGGAAACAGCCGCCAGTCGACCGCCGCGACCATCCGCTGCTGCAACCGCTGCCCGCGGAAGGCGGGATCGACGATCACCGCGGTCCAGTGGACCACCGCGTCCAGTTCCCCATCCACGAGCCCGAAGGGAAGGCCCATCGAATCGGGCTGCCGGCCGGGAAACAGCAGCGAGAAGAAGCCGACCAGCCTGTCGCCGGCCAACGCCCCCACCGTCAGGCCGCGGGGGCCGAGCATCTCGGCGATCTGGTCGCCGCTGACCGGATACATGCGGTCGCCGATTGCCGCGTCCTGCAACGCGGCGATGGCCGGCGCCCAGCTGCCGTCGAGAACCGCCAGGCGCAGCGGCCTGCCCTCCGTCCGTGCCTGTGCCGCCATCTTCCTCAGGCCGTTTTGGTCCCTCATGCCGTCTCGGCCATGAACGGGCGCCGGCGCAGGGCCAGGACGGACAGTCCGAGATGAAGCAGCAGCGCCGCCGCCAGACCGAGGCCGATCAGCGTCGCGCCCGCCCCGCCGGCGACTGCGGCGGCGCTGAACAGCATCGGACCGATGACCTGACCGATCTTCCGGGCGTTCAGATGATAAGATTGCGGAACCGCGAGTCCATGGGTGCCCACGACGGGCAGCCGCTCGAGATAGCGCTGCTGCGCGGTCAGGCCGAAACTGTCGCTGAGGCCGAGAAGCAGGATCGCCAGGAACGCCCCGACCAGGCTCCCGGTCAGCGCGAAGGTCGTCAGTCCCGCCGCCATGATGAGGCCGGAGGCGAGGACCGGCAGGCCGGGGGCCACGTTGCTCGACCGCATCAGGCGCGACAGCAGCGGACCGAGATAGACGATGCACAGGCCATAGAGCAGGAAGGCCTGACCGACCGTGGAGGCCGGCTGTCCCAACCCGCTGGCGAACAGAGGGAAATAATAGATCAGGAACATGCTGCAGGCGGAGGTCGGAACCGACACCAGCAACAGGAAGGCAAGGAAGGAGCCGTCGCTCCACACCCGCCGCGCCGGTGCCGTGTCGCCGTCCGGCTTCGCCACGGCGGGGGCGGCGGCAGCGATGGCGGCCGCTCCCGCCGGTTCGGGAGTCAGAAGCAGCAATTGCGCGATGCCCAGCGTCAGCACGACGGCGGCAATCAGGAAAACCGCGTGGGGGCCGATTGCGTCCGCCAGCAGGCTGCCGACGACCGCGCCGCAATTGACGCCGACATACATGCCGGAAAACAGGTCGGAATAGGCTCCCGTCGCCGGATCGATCCGGCGGATGCGGTCGATCAGGCGGTACAGCCCCATCAGCGCCGTCATCGTTCCGGCGCCCACCAGCCCGCGCGCCACTATGAACAGGACCGGGTCGCCGGTCACCCCGGAGACCAGGGCGCCCAGCACGGCGACTGCCAGACCGGCGGCGGTCATCGTCCGCCAGGGCAGACGCGCGCTGATCCGTCCCGCCAGCAGGATCGCCAGCGCGCCGCACAGCATCTCCACCGACACTGGAATCGCGGCCGCCTGGGGCGGAGCCAATCCGAACAGGCCGCGGTCGAAGGTCTGCATGATGACGGGCACGAAGGAGGCCGACAGGAACATGCCGAAATAGAGCATGAAGGTGAGGAAGCGGAGGCCGGCCAGGGACCGGCCGGTCGCCGCGGCGCCATCGGCGCCCGCCACCGCTGCCTCTGTCTCGGCTACCGTCTCCACCGTCGGCCGCATCCGCCGGCTGACGAAGGCATGCAGTTCATAGATGAACATCAGCGAGATGATCAGGATCGTCAGGTTGTTGGCGACGACCTCCAGCATGTTGCGCTGGATGAAGTCGCTGTCGATGACGATGCGCAGGGTCGGCGTCACGAAGTCCGCGTCGGTCGCCAGCGCCCGTCCCGTCACCAGATCCCCCTTGGCCGCCGGCTGGCCGGAGCCGAGCGAGCCCGACAAATCCGCCCCTTCCGGAATGGCCAGCGACATGCCCTTGAAGTGGGGAACGATGGCGATGATCTCGCGGAAATAATCGTCGATGCCCGAGAAGGAGCGGTAGGTCGCCCCGCGCCCGATGACGGAGCCGATGTCCGTCGCCACGATATTCTCGACGATCCCGGTGGTGTTCTCCACGGTGCGCAGATAGGCGTCGCTGAAGGCGCCGTAGCCGGTCACGCCGACCGCGATCTGCACCAGCGCCGCGACGGCGAGCGCCGCGCGCCCGGAGCGCGGCCGTCCGAGCCCGCCGCGTCCGCGTTCCGGCAGCAGGGCAAGGCCGCCCAGCAGGAGGATCGCGACTCCACCCAGCGCGCCGACGAGGATCAGCGTGTGGCGTTCGAAGGCGCGGACGTAATCGTCGATCACCGAATCGCTGGCCGCGATCATCAGGGTGCCGATCCAGCGCCCATCGCTGGGATCGCGGATCGCCAGATACAGTTCGTACGACCGGTTGTCGGTGTCGTGATAATTGAATGAGGTGTTGCGCTTGAATTCCTCAGCTGTCCGGCGCTGTTCATAGCCGGAAAGCCGGTCGCCGACGCGATCCTTGAAGCCGTAGGTGCCGATGGCGTAGGCGACCTGTCCGTTCGGCAATGCCACCGCGACCCCGTCCGCCTGCGGCAGATAGGTCCTCAGCTGGTTGAGCGCCCGCTCCATGCCGAAGAAATTGTCGATGGTCTTGCCGTATTTCACCGCATATTCGATGCTGGTGACCACCTTTCGGCCGGCGACGCTGAAGGTGGAGAACAGCGCATCGCCGCAATCCCGCCGGAAGGTGCCGACATTGACGCCGGCGCTGAAGACCAGCGCCGCCACGATCAGCAGCACGGATGGCAGGAAGGTCGCCAGGAAACGGCCGGTCTTGCGTTGCACGTGACGGGTCCTCTCGGCTGATGGCGGGCCGCTCAAGGCATGGCGCCGAGGCTGGTGTAGATGTTGTCGGCGGCCAGCAGCGCCGACATCGCCGGGCGGTAGCCCATCCGGTTCGCAACCGCCAGATTCCAGGCGATGGTCGGCGTGTCGAAATAGATCTGGCGCATCTCCGCCAACCTCTCGCCGTTGGCCAGCCGGGCGATCACCGAGGCGCCAAACTGGCCGATTCCGTCGAAATCGCTGCGGGCGACGCTCATCAGGGCGCCCTGCGCGACCTCCTCCGGTCCAAGCTGCGAGAAGGTGGGGATGCCGCGCTCCTGGAAGATGCGGACCAGGGGCGGGAAGCGCTCCAGGCTCCAGCGGCCGAAGGTGATGTACATGGCGTCGACCTGCCGGGAGAGGTCGCCCCAGGCCGTGGCGAGGTCGGCGTAATAGCGTTCCTGATCGTCGGACCCGGCGGGCGCCTGGACATGGCGCGCCACCAGTTCGAACCCCAGCTGTCCCGCCATCACCTCGATGTCGGCGATGGAGGCGATGGCACGGCCGGCCGTGCTGTTCTCGTAGGCGATCCCCAGCCGGCGGAAGCCGAAGGTCTCGTGGAAGATGCGGATCTGGCGGTGATAGCGCTCGGGATCGACATGGGCCCAGACATGATTGCGGCCGGATTGTTCCGCGGCGCCCACGATGCCGGCGGCAACCGCATTGGTCGTGGAGAACACCAGCGTCGGGACCGCGTGGCGGTCCAGCGCCAGCTTTCGCCCGGCGATGGTGCCCATGACGATCATCAGGTCGATGTCGCCGCCGCCTTCCAGCCGCTGGAGGATCGGTTCCGCCGACGCCTGGTCCAGCCCGCCGTACCAGCCGTCGGCGACGAAGCGGATCCGCGGCCCCAGGTCGCGCGCCGACAGCCAGCGCCACAGCGCCTCGCTGTCGCTCTGGCCGGCGTCATAGGGCATCCGTGCCGCTCCGTTCAGCCAGGACAGGGCGTCCAGCCCCTTCACGATGCTGGCCAGGGTGCCCGCATAATTGCCGTAGGGCATCGTCTCGGCATAGCCGATGCGCCAGTGCCGCCCGTCGGTCAGCTTCGGCAGCAATGCATTGTCGGTCGCCCGGCCTGCGTGCGCGCCACCCGGAAGAAGGGCGCTCATGACCGCTGTGCCGGCACCGGCGATCACGTGGCGCCGGTTCGGCATCCGTCCGCATCGGCTCATTCCACGCCCCCCACCTGTTCCCCAACCTCTCCGGCGAAGCGGCGCGCCACGCGCGGCCCCAGCATCAGAATGGCCGACGGGCGGATGCCGTTGGCCTTGCCGATGTCTTCCACCGTGATCGTCTCGATGCCCTGGGCGCCGACGAACACCGCCTCGTCGCCCAGTGCGGCTTCCGGGATGTCGGTGACGTCCGCCAGGACCTTGCCCATGAAGGCTTCGCCGATCAGCGGAGCCCGCCGCCCACGGATCAGCACGGCGCTGTCGCGGAAGCGCAGCAGATAGGGGAGGTCGGCATAGCCCACCGGGATCATCGCGGCCCGACCTCCGGTCCCGCTCCCGGCCGGCCCCCCACTTCGTCCATCGCTCCGTCGCCGGGCGGCCGGGCCGTATCCGATGTCATCGCCCGGCTCCAGCCGGCAGAGATGTGCGACGCGCGACACCAGTTCCATCACCGGCCGGAACGGGAAGGGCGCGCCGCCGGCCTCGACCATGCGGATGCCGTAAAGCACGGCGCCCAGCCGGACCATATCGAAGCGGGCGTCGGGGGCATTGAACAGGCCGGGGCTGGTGACGGCATGGACGAGCGGCGGCCTCGGCAAGTCAGCCGGCAGCCGGTCGATCAGGGTGTGGAAGCCCGCGACCTCCCGCCCGATCTGGCCGGGGTCGTCCCGGTAGGGACCGATCATGTGGGTGAACAGCCCTTCCACCCGCAGATTGGCGAGGCTGCGCAACGCGCGCAGGAGGGGGACCAGCGCGTCCCCGTCCGCGCCCAGCCCGGCGCAGTCGGACCGGGCTCTGACATGGATGTCCGCCGGGCGTCCGGCCCGGCGGGCGGCGGCTTGCAGCGCCTCGGCCGCTTCGACATCGCTGACGGTCGCCGTCAGGCCGAACCCGATCATCGGGGATGCGTCGCCGGGGCAAAGCGGGTTCATCACCAGGATCGGCGATGCGATCCCCGCCTGCCGAAGCTCGATTCCCTCATCCGGGCTGTCGACGGCGAAACCGTCGATGCCTGCACGTTCGAGCGCCCGGGACACGGCAAGGGCGCCATGACCATAGGCGTTGGCCTTGACCACGCCCAGGATGCGGGCGCCACGGTCCAGCATCGATCTGGCCATCGCGAGATTGGACGTCAGCCGGTCGATATGAAGGACGGCATGGCAGCCTGCGACATCAACGGTCATAACGACCGGCCCGTACCGCTGTTTTCGGTTGCTTGCATCGTCTCCGCTCTGAAAATCCGACCGGAACCCGCGGGTCCCGGACCATTCACCGGCAATTGGCCGCCATCAATGGGCTGCTGCCGGGATGACCGCGGCGTCGGCCGGGCCATGGGCTCCGGCCGGGTCGGGGCCGTGTCCCGTTCCATGGTCGGCGCCATGGCCTCCCCCATGCCCACCGCCATGGCCGCCTCCGAAGATCGAGGCGATCGGGCTGGAATGCCCGCCGCCGTGATCCCCGCCATGGTCGTTGCTGACACCGAGCAGGCCGTAAATCACCAGCAGCAGGACGCTGGTGCTGTGGCCGCCGCCATGGTCGTCATCGTGGCTTTCGCCATGGCCCTTGCCCTTGCTGCGGTGCGCCGACGCATGCTTGACCTCGGCATGGACCGGCACCGCATGCCGGACTTGGCGGCCACTGTGCCCGCTGCCGCCGCCATGCCCACCCGCCGCAACGGCCGGAGCCGCCGCGACCAGGATGGCCATCGCCGCCGCCACCGCGGCGATGGCAGCGGAAATGGTTGTGGAGTGTGCGTTCCGCCTCATGCTTCGGCCCCCCTCCGTCATACCGTCAACGTCCTGCCGCCCGTCAGTTCATGCTGGCGGTGGCCGGCACGTTCTGGACGGTGCCGATCAGGTTTTCCGTGTAGACGACCTCCTTGGGCGCAAGCTTCAGCGCCTTGGCGGTCATCCGCTCCGCCTCCTCGCGGCGTCCCTGGGCGCTCAGCACCTCGGCCCAGCTCGAATAGACGTCGGAGAAATTCTGATCGGTCCGGCTGGCTTCGTCGAACTTGGCGTAGGCCTCGTCGATCCGGCCGGTCAGGGCCAGGGTGAAGCCCCATTCGCTCAGCGCCGCCGCCTTCACCGCCGGGCTCTGCGCCACGTTGGGGTGCTGCACCACCGCGGTGAAGTTCCGCACGGCCGAATCGTATTCGCCGAGCCGGGCATTGACGACGCCCAGGTTCAGGAGCGGCGACAGGAAGTTCGGGTCGAGATGCACCGCCTCCTCGAACTGGTGGATGGCGCCGTGGCGGTCGTTCTGCTGGTACAGAACCATGCCCCACAGATTGTGCAGCCAGGGGGCGTAGCGCGAGTCGTGCCCTTCCAGCTCCCGGCGAAGGATTTCCAGGGTCGGGGTGAAATCGCGCGACAGCCGGTCGCGCTTGAACTGGTAGGCGGCCAGAATGTAGGGGTTCACCACGCGCATCGCCTCATAGGCGGCGCCGTGGATCAGGCCCTTCATGTCGTCGACCGAGCCGTTGCGCGAGATGCGCGTCTTGTTGTGGTGGCTGTCGTAGCTGCGCAGGATGAATTCGACCTGCTGGTCGTGGCGCACGATTTCCCCGGAGAAGGTGAAGGGGATCATGTGCGCCGATTCCTGCACCACGCGGATCAGCGGGGTGACGCCGAGATATTCGCCCAGCACCGAGGTGGCGCTCTGGTCGGCATGCAGTTCGACCTGACGGGCTTCGGCCTTGGTGAAGGCCTGCCGCTCGATCTCCTGCATGTCGTCGGCCAGCTTGGTGATCACCACCGCCGGCGTCAGACCGGTTTCCTGGGAGATCGAATCGGGCACGTCGACATAGTCGAAATGGATGGTCTGGGTGTCGGTGAACACGGCGAAGCCGAAGGCCATCGCCAGTGTCACCAGCGGAATGGTGAGAAGGCCGAAATCCATGTGTTTCCCCCTGTCGCTCTGCTTTCGCTGTGCCGTCTGTCTGCTGTCAGGCTGCCGTGGACGCCGTGGCGGCGGTCACGAGGCGGCCTTTTCGGCGATGGACAGGAAGCGGCTGGGATGGACGTCGCGCACGTTGTAGACCCAGCCCTTGATCTGCTGGCTGACCAGAGATTTGGTGGAGAAGTGGTAGATCGGGATGACCGGGTCGTCGTCGATCATCGCCTTCTCGGCCTGGCCGAGCAGGGAGGAACGCTGGGCCGCATCCTCGCTGGCCGCCGCCTTGGCAAGCAGGTCGTCATACTTGCGGCTGCGGTATCCGGGATCGTTGCGCGGCGGCAGGGCGGTGGACAGCATCAGGTTGAGGAAGACGGTGGGGTCGGCGTAGTCGCCGATCCAGGCGGCGCGGACGATCTGGAAATCGCGCCGCGCGCGGCGCTTGAGATAATCGGTGCGTTCGACGCTGACCGGCTTGACCTGGATGCCCTTGCCGAAGGCGTCCTGCCACATGGAAATGACAGCGTCGGCGATGACGCGGTTGTTTTCCGACTGGTTGTAGAGGATCTCGACCGCCAGCGGCTGCATCGGGCTGAAGCCCGCGGCCGAGAACAGGCGGCGCGCCTCGCGCAGGCGGTTGTCCATCGGCTCGGCGATGAAGTCGGCGGTCTGGCGGCGATAGTTGGGGACGATGGGCGGCACCAGCCCATAGGCCGGCGTCTCGCCGGCGCGCGTCACCTTGTCGACGATGTTCTCGCGGTTGACCGCCAGCGACAGCGCGCGGCGCAGGTCGCGGTTGCTCTTGAACGGCTCGACCGTGAGGTTGAAGGCGTAATAGTAGGTGGCCAGGAAGGGCCTGTTCCAGAACACCTTCGGTTCGGTCAGCGAAATCCACTTCACCCGGTCCTGCGGCACCTCGTAGGTGAGGTGGAGGGTGCCGGCCTTGAAGCGGTCGACCTCCTCGGCGGCATCGTCGATGGGGAAGAAGTTGACCTTGTCGATCGAGATGCCGCTGCGGCCGTGGAAATTGGCGTTCCTGCCCAGGCCGATCTGCTGGCGGGCCCGCCATTCCTCAAGCACATAGGCGCCGTTGCTGACCATCTTGCCGGGGTCGGTCCAGCGCTCGCGCTGCGACTCGACGGTGCCGCGGTGCACGGGCAGGGCGCTGTTGTCGGCGGCGATCAGGTCGAGGAAATAGGGAGTGGCCGCCTCCAGCGCGATGGTCACGGTGCGCGGGTTCGGCGCCGCGACGCCCAGCGTGTCGGCCGGCTTGGTGCCGTCGATGACGGCGGCGGCACCCTTGATGACGCGCATGTTGGAGGAGGGCTGGATGCCGTCCTTGGGCGTCAGGGCGCGGCGCAGGCTGTAGACGAAATCCTCGGCCGTCACCGCATCGCCGTTGGACCAGCGGGCGTCGGCCCGGAGCTGGAAGCTGTAGAGCTTGCCGTCCTCCGAGACCTGCCAGCTTTCGGCGACGCCCGGCAGGATGCGGCCATCGGGGCCATACACCACGAGCCCTTCGAACAGGTCGCGCAGGATGTTCGATTCGATGCGCCCGTCCGTGCGGTGCGGGTCCAGCGTCGACGGCTCGCCACCGTTGCCGCGGTTCAGCACCGTTGCCGCCTGCGCCACCGTCCCGGCGAAAAGCGCAAGCCCGGCGGCAACCATCACCGCCGATACCTTCTTCTTTAGCTCTGTCACCGGTAGCCTCGCAATCTGGCGGTGGAATCGGAAAATGATCGGTGTCCGGCCCACCGGTCCGGGGCTGCAGGCCGCCAGGCGGCCGGACGCGCATCCCGGCAGTGGGCCGAATTCCTTATTGGGTGCCGGCGGCGCTCCAACTGCGGATCCTGGTTTCCAGGAAGGCGCCGGTCCGCTCCGCGGCCAGCCGGGCGCGGGCGTCGGCCAGCCAGGGTGCCGCCACCGGTGCGGCAACGCCGTCGAGCGACGCCATGATGTCGATGGCCGCCGCAAGTTCGCCGGCTTCGAGCCGGGCCGCCGTGGCCGCCAGCAGCGCCGGGGTCCTGGTTTCGGCCGGTTGGGGAGCCGCCGCTTGCGGAGCCGCCACTTGTGAAGCCGTGGTATCGGCCGCCTGCGGCGGCGAATCGGACGCCGATGCCAGGATGACCGTCGAGAGGCCGGTCATCCAGCCCCAGACGGTTTCGCGCAGTCCGCCTGCACCGTCCTGCACCTCCGCCTGGAGAGCGGACGGCACCAGCAGCCCGAAGGACGCATAGAGCTGGGTCCGGGTCGGCACGCCCTTGGCCGCGTAGCCCGACACCGAATCGAGCGTCTTCGAGAGTTCGGGATCCGCCGCAGCGGAGAGGCGCATCAGAGCGAGGTCGTCGGCGAAGGGATCGGACGTGCCGAGCGACTCCTTCAGCAGGCGTGCCGCCATCACCGATACCGCGCGGCCGGTGACGGACTGCTGGTCGATGCGCTTGCCGGTCGCCGCGACCGCCTGTTCCAGCGCCGTCAGCTTCTCCGGCATCGCCGTCAGCCCCGCGACGGTCCGCTCCAGCGTATCGAGCTTCAGCTGGGTGCGGCTCGGAGACAGGAAGGACGAGCGCAGGTCGTCGGAATAGAGAACGGTGCCGCACACCGCCGCCGCCGCCAGCAGGATGGTCAGGACGATGGGACCGTTGCTGCGGCTGGGCTGCACGATGGCGGGCGCGGTCTGGAGTCCGGGCGTGGCCGTTTCGGACGCCTGCCGGTCAATGCCGGATCGGCTGCCGGTTTCTTCTGTGGATTGGACGTCTTGCATACGATCACGCTCCGCTCGGGTTTGGCATGGCTGCTACGGTTCGCGAGTCACTGTCGACGACCGATTTCCAAGCCGGCGACAGGGGCGGCGCCGACGGTGCCGGGTGGCATCGTCTTCCTGCGGCATCGGCATGTGAAAAGGCGGTCCTTGATTCGAGTGTCCAGTAGTCCGCATATCTCATATCGGACAGGCTACCTCAATCAGGGTAAACGGAAAAGAGTTCACGGGAAATTTGCAGACTCCGGCGGTGTTGAAACTTTTTGTTCCGAATCAGAGTCTTATTGTTGTCTATCCGAGAAATTTTCATCAAAGGATGCAGTGGCTTATCACTGGCAAAATGTTAAGTTGAAAAGGTAATCGTCGACGATAACAAGGATTCTTGTCGCCGGATTCCTTGAAAAGTTACGGCTCTTAACAGTCTTGGCGGAGTGATCCCTGTCAGAAGATTTCGCAATCCTGCCGTTTATATTTCAGAACGTCGCATCCCAACATGATCATTCATAATTCGTTAGGCTTCCTCGGGTCCAATGACGGCAGGCGGGGTTTGCGCGCCGGCCGGGGGAAGCGGGTCCGGAAGCGGGTCCATATCCGGGACGGTCGTGCGTTCGCTGCTTTGCCGACCGGATCCGACATCATCGAACGCCGGAATCTACATGCCGAATGTGTTTGGAACGGTGGATCGCACCATGGCGGGCCAAGAACAGCCTCATGCCGTCGGCTCCGCAACGCCGGCGAAGGGCCCCCGGCAGCGGGGCCGGCAGCTGCCCGGCCGGCCGATGGCGCTCGTTCGGAGCGTGGGGCTGTCCCGCGCGGTGTCCTCGGCGGTTTCCGCCGCAATTCTTCTGGCATCGCTGTCCGCGGCACCTGCCGCGGCCTGGAGCCGTCACGGAACGGAAGCGGAGGATGAGGCTCCCGTCAGGGTGCGGCGCCCGCCCGCCGCTCCGGCCGTCACCTCGACTGCCGCCTCGTTCGCCGCCTCGTCCGCCGATGGGGCTTGGCTGTCCGGCACCGGCCAATGGATCGGCTCGACCGCCTGCTCGGCGGCAAGCGCGGTGGTGAACACGGCAACCGCACCGGTCGCGGCGGTCGGCAGCTATATATCCAGCGGATCGAACGCCCTCAGCCAGTTCAGCTGGGAAGTCGCCTATATGTTCGGGGTCAACCGCACCCCGGTCAGCCAGGTCCATGTCACGGACGCCGCGATGCCGGCGGTATCCGCGCAGGATCCTTCGGCACGGGAGGCCGGCCAGACCGCTCCCGCAGCGCCGTCACCCGTTCCGAACGCCGCGTCTCCGGCCGCTGCCGTTGCTTCGCCGTCGTCCCAACCTGCTTCGTCCCAACCGGCTTCGTCCGAACCGGTGCCGGAAGCAGCCGCGCCGAAGCCCCCGGTTGCAACATCCGAACCGGCAACGCCGCCGGTGGCCGCCGTGGCCGAAGCGGTGGCCGCCGCGCCGCAACCGCGCGCGACGGATGCGAAGCTGCTGGCATCGCTGGCGGTCGACAAGCCTCAGCGCAGGCCGGACGGCTCCTACTTCGTGCCGAAGCCGCTGCAACGGATGTTCGACATCCGCACGCACAGGGCCGACAGCGTGCGCACGCCGCTGACGGTCAAGCTGCCCGGCCGGATCGTGCCGGACCCGAACGCCCATGGCGATGTCGAGGCAAGCCTGCTCGGCCGCATCGAACCGCCGAAGACCGGCATGCCGGTCCTGGGGGAAACGGTGCGCAAGGGACAAATCCTCGGCTATGTCGCGCCGGCCATCGGCGTCGTCGATCGCAGCCAGGTCCGGCGCGAGGTCGCGCGACTGACCAACGAGATCCGGATCACCGCCGAGAGCGTGGAGATCCTGAAGCAGTTCTGGTTCGTGCCCTTCCGCGACGGCAAGGTGATGCAGGCGGAAGTGCGGCTGGAAGGTCTGCGCCGCGAGCGGGAGGCCCTGCTGCCGATGCTTCAGACCCAGGAGGTGCTGCGGGCGGCCATCGACGGCGTGATCAGCGCGTCGACCGCCATCAACGGCCGTATCGTCCATCCCGGCGAAAAGATTTTCGAGATCGTCAACCCGCAGCGCCTGTGGATCGAAGCGGTCGCCGCCGACCCGGAGGTCGCCCGCGGCACGCAGTTGGTCCAAAATGCCAGCGCGGTGACGCCGGAGGGCGACGCGCTCGACCTGACCTTCATCGGCAGCGGGCTGGCGTTGCAGCAGCAGTCGGTGCCCCTGATGTTCCGGATCGAGAATCCGATGGATGGACTTCGGGTCGGCCGTCCGGTGACCGTCACGGTCCGCAACGAATCGAAGATGCGTGAAGGCATTCCCATCGCCCGTGAGGCGGTGGTCAACGATTCGGGCGGGGCCGAGCAGGTCTGGGAACTGGTCGAGCCTGAGGTCTTCATGCCGCATACGGTCAAGACCGAGATGATCGATGGCCGCAGCGTGCTGATCTCCGCGGGATTGGAGCCGGGCGCCCGGATCGTCACCCACGGTGCCCGTCTGCTGTCGCAGTTCCAGTAACGCCGCCCTTCCGTTTCCGCCCGGCAAGACCGACGCCTGGCCGAGACGATGCCAAGCCAAAACAATGAACGCAAATACAGTGGAGGACGCCATGGAATTTCGCAGCAAGACGGCAGACTGGCTCCGTTGCGCCGCCGCCGGCACGGCGTCCGCCGTGCTGGCGGTGTGTCTGGCGACAGGGCTGACCGCCGGTTCCGCCGGCCGGGCGCTGGCCGATGAGGCCGGGACTGCCGCGTCGCCGCGTGTCGCGATGGTCTTGGACCTCGCCCGGACGATGGTGAGGGGGGCTGCCGCGGAACCCGTCAGCGTCGTGGTGATCGCCAACCAGAAGCGGCTGTTCGCCTTCGTCGACCGCTATGACAGCAGCGAGGCTTTGAGCGGAGCCGAACTGCGGATCGACACCCCGCGGCAGACGCTGGAGCTGAGCGAGGTTTCTCCCGGCATCTACCGCTCCGAACCCTACCTGCCGCCGGCCAGCGTCACGCCGCTGACGGTGAGGATGGCGCTGGCCGGGGCGACCGCAACCGGAGCCGCCGACCTGCTGGTGCCGCGACTGGCGGACACCGTCCCCGGCGCCGCATCCGCCCACCGGCCGATCGTTTGGGCGGGGGTGGCGGTCGCCCTGATCGTGGCCCTCCTGTGGCTGTGGCAGCATCCGGTGGCCATCCGCCGCCGCTGGCCCGGCAGGCCGGCCTGATCCTTCGCCACCTCCAGCCTTCCGGCCGCCTTCGGAGACGCCCGTCGTCATGTTCACCTTTCTCGTCGGAATCAGCCTGCGCCAACGTCCTCTCGTCCTGATCGCGGCGCTGCTGATCACCGGCTGGGGCGTTCTGATCGCGCGGGACATGCCCATCGACCTGCTTCCCGACCTGCATCCGCCGATGGTCACGATCGTCACCGAGGCCGGCGGCTATGCGCCCGAGGAGGTCGAACAGCTCATCACCTATCCGATGGAGCTGGTGCTGAACGGCATGCCGGGGGTATCGCGCATCCGTAGCGCGTCGAGTCCCGGCTTTTCGCTGATCTATGTCGAATTCGTCTGGGGCACCGACCCCAACCGCAACCGGCAGCAGGTGACGGAACGGATCGGCATGGTGCGCGAGCGGCTGCCGGCCGGCGTCGTCCCGCATCTGGCGCCGATGTCGTCGGTGATGGGGCTGGCGATGCAGCTGGTGGTGCAGGCTCCCGGCATGGATCCGATGGCCCTGCGCGAGGTGGCCGACTGGACCGTCCGGCCCCGGCTGATGGCGGTGGAGGGGGTGTCGCAGGTCTATGTCGTCGGCGGCGACGTGCGGCAGTTCCGCTTCACCCCGAATCCGGTCGCCATGAATATGCTGGGCATCACGCTGACCCAGGTGGAACAGGCGCTGACCGCTTTCGGCGGCAACAGCAGCGGCGGCTTCAACGACCTCTACAACACCGAATTCATCATCCGCAACGTCGCCCGCAGCCGCAGCCTGGACGATCTGCGCAGCCTCGTGGTTGCCTTCCGCGACGGCCGTCCGGTGCTGCTGAGCCAGATCGGCGAGGTCAGTTTCGCCGCCAAGGTGAAGCGTGGCGAGGGCAGCTTCAACGGCGAGCCGGCCGTGCTGATGGCGATCCTCAAGCATCCGAGCGCCAACAGCGTGGCGCTGGCGGAGCGGGTGGAGAACATGCTGGCGGAACTGACGCCCTCGCTGCCCCGTGGCGTGCAGGCCAACCGGATCTCCTACAGCCAGGCCGACCTGATCAGCGCCTCTGTCGACAATGTCGAGGATGTGCTGCGCGACGCCATCGTCATCGTCGCCGTCGTGCTGGCCGCCTTCCTGTGGAGCGCGCGCACCACCGCCATCTCGCTGCTGGCGATTCCGGTGTCGCTGATTCTCACCATCATCACGCTGAAGCTGATGGGGTCCACCATCAACACGATGACGTTGGGCGGCATCGCCATCGGCATCGGCCAGCTGGTCGACGATTCGGTGGTCTATGTTGAGAACACGCTGCGCCGGCTGGGCGACAACCGACGGCGCCACCGGCCGCTGGAGGTGATCGAGGTCATCATGCGCGCCTCGCAGGAGGTGCGGTCGGGCATCATCTACGCCACCGCGATCATCCTGCTGGTCTTCCTGCCGCTGTTCGCCCTGCCGGGGGAGCAGGGGCGGCTGTTCGGCCCGCTCGGCATCGCCTACATCGTGTCGATCTTCGCCAGCCTCCTGGTGTCGCTGACGGTGACGCCGGCGCTCTGCGCCTATCTGCTGCCCAACATGAAGCATCTGGAGGAGTCGCATGACGGCCGGCTGATCCGCTGGCTGAAGCGGTTGAACGGCCGGGCGCTCGGTTGGGCGCTCGACAATCCGCGCGCGCTGCTGGGCGCCGCCGCCGGGCTGGTGGTGCTGTCGGCGCTGGCCCTGCCGCTACTGCCGCGCTCCTTCCTGCCGCCCTTCAACGAAGGCACGCTCTATGTCCAGCTGCTGAACCGGCCCGGCATCTCGCTTGCCGAATCGAGCCGGGTCGGGGCGATGGCGGAACAGATCGTCCTTCAGGTGCCGGAGGTGGTGAGCGTCGCCCGCCGCACCGGCCGCAACGAGGACGACGAGGACGCCGATCCGGTCAACAGCAGCGAGTTCCCGATCCGCGTCCGGCTGGACGGCCGCAGCCGCGCCGAGGTGATCGAGGATCTGCGCGACCGCCTGTCGGTGCTGCCGGTCGATCTGACCGTGACCCAGTTTCTGACCTCGCGCATGGAGGTGGCTCAGAACGGCGTGCGCGGCGCCATCGTCATGAAGATCTTCGGCGAGGATCTGGGCACGCTGCGCATGCTGGCCGGCCGCTTCCGCGAGAAGTTCGACGAGATTCCGGGGCTGCGCGACCTGCTGGTCGAGCAGCAGGTCCAGGTGCCGCAGATCCGGATCACCCTGGATTACGAGCGTGCCAAGCTGTTCGGCGTGACGCCGGCGCAGCTGGCGCAGGCGCTGGAAAGCCTGTCGAACGGCCGGACGGTGTCGCAGGTGATCGACGGCGGCAAGCGGTTCGACGTGGTGCTGCGCCTGTCGGATGCCGACCGCACGCCGGAAACCCTGGCCCAGATGCGCATGGAAACCCCGGCCGGCTATGTGCCGCTGTCCTCCGTCGCCACCATCGTGAACGCCGCCGGACCCAACCAGATCATGCGCGAGGCGGGGATGCGCCGGATCGTGCTGACCGCCAACACCGACGGGTCGGACATGTCGGCCATCGTCGCGCAGATGCGGGCGAAGATCGCCGCAACCCCCTTGCCGTCGGGCTACAACACGCTGCTGGAGGGCAGCTTCCGCCAGGAGGAGGAGAGCCGGCCGGTGATGGCCGGGCTGTGCGCGGTTTCCATCGCGCTGGTGTTCCTTGTCCTGTACCAGCGCTACCGCTCGGTGGTGCTGAGCCTGATCGTGATGGCGAACATCCCGCTCGCCCTCATCGGCTGCGTTGCCGCCCTGGTCGTCTTCGGCCAGGATCTGAGCCTTGCCGCCATGATCGGCTTCATCGCGGTGACCGGTGTCGCGGTGCGCAACGGCGTGCTCAAGATCAGCCATTTCATCAACCTCGCCCTGCACGAGGGGGTTCCGACCGGCCGGGTGCTGATCATGCGCGGCTGCGAGGAACGGCTGACGCCGGTGCTGATGACCGCGCTGTCGGCCGGGCTGGCGCTGATCCCGCTGCTGTTCTCGTCCGATATGCCGGGGACGGAAATCCTGCATCCGGTGGCGGTCGCCATCTTCGGCGGGCTGATCAGCTCCACCCTGCTGGACACGCTGACCACCCCGGTGCTGTTCCAGTGCTTCGGCCAGGAGGCGCTGGAGCGGCTGCGCGTGGTGGCCGAAGGCGACCTCGCCAGCGAGACCTTCTGACCCACGAGGAGACAGCATCATGGAGCCGACCTCCCTGACCGTCCTGGTCGTCACCGCGTCGCTGCTCGGCGGCATTGCCATGGACGTGGGCATGAACACGCTCCAGAACTGGTACGACACCTTTTATCAGGACGCATTCTGGAGCAGCCGGAAGGTCAGCCCGGAGCTGGAGGCCCAGCTCGCCCGCGAAGAGGCGGAAATCGACCGGCTGATCAGGGCCAGTGACTTTGTGAACGAGGAAAGCGCGAAACCATGAATTCGACCCGTCCGGCCCTTCGTCCGCTTCCCCTGGCCGCCTTGGCTCTGTTCGTCCTGGCCTCGCCGTCGACGGCCGGGGCGCAGAGCGCGCGCGACACGCCGCCGGCGCAGGTCACGCCGCTGGACGGAGACTTCGTGGCGACCGCGCGGATCAATGTGCGCGAGCAGCCCTCGGCGCGGGCGGCACGCATCGAACTGATCGATGGCGGAAGCCGCCTGCGGGTGACCGGCAAGGTGGCCGACGCCCCCTGGTACAGCGTGGTGACGCAAAGCGGCCGGACCGGTTTCGTCTCGGCCGACCTGCTGCGTGCGGCTGCTCCGGCAACCGGCGGCGCCTCCGGCCCGGCAAACGCACCGGTTCCGGTCTCCACGCCGGTTCCCGTCGCCGCGGCGTCCACTCCCGCGCCGGCACCCGCCGATCCGGTCCTGCTGGAGCGGCTGGACAAACTCCAGGCCCGGTTGGACGAGATCGAGCGGAAACTGGCGGCGATGCCCGACCTTCAGGCCCTCGCGGATCGCGGTGCCGGAGATACCTCCCGGATGGAGACGCTGAACGCCACCGTCGAGATGGCGAAGGGAATGATGGAGACCCTGTCCGCGTTGCAGGAACAGGCATCGACCCGGCTGAACGAGCAGCGTGAGGAGTTTGGCAAAGTCAGCGACCGGCTGAAGTCGGTCGAGGAGGACATGCAGCCGGCCGTCGAGTGGATCAAGCAGTGGAAGGACAAGGCCCCGCCGCTGGCGGAGGAGGCGAAGGGATGGTTCTCGACCGCCACCGGGACCGTGTATGGCTGGATCGGCGCCTGGCTGCCATGGGGCGGGCGGGCGTCCTGACCCCTGTCGCCCCCCGGCGTTGCCGGCAGACGCATGAAGCCGGGGCTCTCCCGGCCGGCAAACCGCCGGCCGGAGGCAGGGTGCGTCAGGCGGTGCGGTCCTGGGACAGGTTCAGCTCCTCGATCATGGTCTGGCGCATGACGAATTTCTGGATCTTGCCGGTGACGGTCATCGGGAATTCTTCGACGAAGCGGATGTATTTCGGGATCTTGTAATGGGCGATGTTGCCCTGGCAGAAGGCGGTCACCTGCTGTTCGGTGAGCGCCGTCCCCGGCTTCGGCCGGATCCAGGCGCAGAGCTGTTCGCCATACTGCTGGTCGGGAACGCCGAACACCTGCACGTCGGCGATGTCGGGGTGGGTGTAGAGGAATTCCTCCACCTCGCGGGGATAGATGTTCTCGCCGCCGCGGATCACCAGATCCTTCAGCCGGCCGACGATGTTGCAGTAACCCTCTCCGTCGATGGTGGCGAGGTCGCCGGTGTGCATCCAGCCGGCTTCGTCGATGGCCCTGGCGGTCTGCTCGGCGTCGCCCCAATAGCCGCGCATCACCGAATAGCCGCGGGTCAGCAGTTCCCCCGGCGTGCCCGACGGGACGATGCGGCCCTCCGCATCGACGATCTTCACCTCCAGATGCGGCTGGATGCGCCCGACGGTCGAGACGCGCCGTTCGAGCGGGTCGTCGGTGGAGCTTTGGAAGCTGACCGGACTGGTCTCGGTCATGCCGTAGGCGATGGTGATCTCGCGCTGGTTCATCTCGGAGACCACGCGCTTCATCACCTCGATCGGGCAGGGCGAGCCGGCCATGATGCCGGTGCGCAGGCTCGACAGGTCGTAGCGCGCGAAGTCGGGATGGTCGAGCAGGGCGATGAACATGGTCGGCACGCCGTGCAGCCCGGTGCAGCGCTCCTCCTGCACCGCGCTCAGCACGGCGACGGGGTCGAAGCCCTCGCCAGGAATCACCATGCAGGCGCGGTGAGTGATGCAGGCGAGGTTGCCCAGCACCATCCCGAAGCAATGATAGAAGGGGACCGGGATGCACAGCCGGTCCTGTTCGGTCAGGCGCATCGCCTCGCCGACGGAAAAGCCGTTGTTCAGGATGTTGTGGTGGGTCAGCGTGGCGCCCTTCGGGCTGCCGGTGGTGCCGCTGGTGAACTGGATGTTCACCGGATCGTCGAATTGCAGAATGCCGGCCAGCCGTCCCAGCTCCGCCACGTCGGCCGGGCGGGCCAGTGCCGGCAGGTCGTCGAAATTCAGCATGCCCGGCGTCTTTTCCGCTCCCAGGCGGATCAGGTGGCGCAAGGTTGGCAGCCGTTGCAGCGACAGGGGCTTGGTGGCCGCCGCCTGCGCCAGTTCCGGCGCCAGTTTGGCCATCATGCCGAGATAGTCGCTGGACTTGAAGGACGGTGACAGGATCAGGGCGGCGCAGCCGACCTTGTTGATGGCGTATTCCAGCTCGTGCAGGCGGTAGGCCGGGTTGATGTTGACCAGGATCAGGCCGGCCTTGGCGGTGGCGAACTGGGTCACCACCCATTCGGCGTTGTTCTGCGACCAGATGCCGATGCGCTCGCCCGGCTTCAGCCCCAGCGCCACCAGCCCCGCCGCCACCCGGTCGACGGTGCGTTTGAACTCCGCATAGGTCCAGCGGACAGTCTGGTGACGGACGATCAGGGCAGGCCGGTCGGGGGACAGCGCCGCCATGCGGTCGAGATGGGCGCCGATGGTCTCGCCCAGCAACGGGGTGTTGCCCGCTCCGTGAACATAGCTCTGGGTCAGCGACGTGGTGTCGGTACTCAAGGCTGCTTCCCTTCCCCGGATAATTTATGGACCGGCGGTCCTTTATGGGCACCGCCCCCCGGTGGGAGCGGTGCGGTTCCCCTACTGAACCCGCGCGGAGGCGGCCTGTCGATCCCCCGTTCGGCTAGTTGGCCCGGTTGATGATTGTGAGCTGGGTGAATTCGGCCAGCCCCTCCTCGGCGAACTCGACACCCAGGCCGGACTGCTTGGCGCCGCCGAAGGGGATGGTCGGGCCGAAATCGAGATGGGTGTTGATCCAGACGGTCCCCGCCTCCAGCCGGCATGCCACCCCATAGGCCCGGTCGGGGTTGGACGACCAGACCGACGCGCCGAGCCCGTAGGGAGAGGCGTTGGCGCGCCGAACGGCATCGTCGATGTCGGTGACCTTGATCACCGGCAGGATCGGGCCGAACTGCTCCTCATCCACCAGCCGGGCGCCGTCGGCGATGTCGCGGACGATGGTCGGGCGGATGAACCAGCCGGGCCCGCCGGTGACGGCACCGCCGGCGATGATCCGGCCGTCGCGTCCGGCCTCCTCCAGGAAACCCAGAACCTTGTCATACTGCGCGCGGTTCTGGAGCGGACCGATCCGCACGTCCGGCAGCAGCCCGTCGCCGACCACCGCCGCCTCAGCCAGGGCGGCCAGCTCGGCGCAGACCGCGTCATAGAGGCGCTCATGCACATAGAGCCGCTTGATCGCCAGACAGACCTGCCCGGCATTCATGAAGGCACCGGCGAACAGCTTCGGCGCCACGGCCTTCGGGTCGGCGTCGTCCAGCACGATGGCGGCGTCGTTGCCGCCCAGTTCCAGCGTGATCCGCTTGATCGTCGCCGCGGCCGAGGACATCACCCGCCGCCCGGTCTCGGTCGAGCCGGTGAAGGTCACCTTGCGCACGTCGGGATGGCTGGAAAGGCGGGCGCCCAGGTCGTTGGCGTCGGTCACGATGTTGACGACGCCGGGCGGCAGGGTTTCGGCGCACAGTTCGCCGAAGCGCAGGGTGGTCAGCGGCGTGGTCGGCGCCGGCTTGATGACCATGCTGTTGCCGGCCAGCAGCGCCAGCGGCAGCTTGAAGGCGACGATCAGCAGCGGGTAGTTCCACGGAATGATCGCCGCGACCACGCCCAGCGGCCGGCGGTGCAGTTCGACCCGCCGCTGCTCGCCGTCCTCCACCACCCGAACCGGCAGGTCGAGCATGGCGAGGCTGCGCAGGAAGGCCTCAGTATAGGCAAGCTCGGCGGTGGATTCCGACAGGGGTTTCCCCTGTTCCCGGGTCAGCAGCCGGGCGAACTCTTCGGCGCGGCGGTTCAGCGCGTCGGCAAGCCGCAGGATCGCCGCGCGGCGGTCCGCGATGGGCAGCGCCGCCCAGCCGGGGAAGGCGGCCTTGGCGGCGGCGACCGCCTCGTCCATCTGGGCCGCCGACCCGCGCGGGCAGTCGGCGATCACAGCCTCCGTCGCCGGGTTGACGACGGGCATGGTGGTGTCGCCGGCGACCAGTCGGCCGCCGATCAGCAGTTTGTAATCGGACATCGGGATGTTCCGGAATTGTGGAGGGGCAGGCGATGCTCGGTGGGAAGCGGCGGAAGTATCGCCGTCGTGGGGCGCTCGATCTATCCGCTTTGCGAACTGATTAAAGGGCGGATGCTTTTCCCCACCCCCGCGGCGGCCAGGGCGTCAGACCAGACGCCGTTCCGGCCCGTGCCAGCGGGCGGCGCTGTGCAGATGGGCGAGAGCGGCCTCGCGCGACGGCGGGGCGGCGGCGGCCAGCAGGCCGGCGAGATGACCGACGGCGAGGCTGGCGCCGCCCACATGCGGGGCGCCATCCAGCCGGCGCGGGCAGGTGCCGAAAGCGGCGGGCAGGACGGACACCTCGCCGGGGGCGCAGCGGGCGTCGCCGGTCGCGGCGATGACGCCGGGATAGGCGGCGGGCCACACCGGGCCGCCGCGCGCCGGGCTGGCGGCGACCAGCAGCAGGCCGTGCGACAGCGCCTCTTCCACCGCGGCGCGCAGCACCGGGCGGTCGGCGGACAGGCCGAGGCTGAGGGTCGCCAGCCGGGCGCCGCAGCCGACGGCCCAGCGCAGGGCCGCCGCCACCGCGGCAGGCGAGGCGGTGATGCGGTCATGGAAGATCTGGGCGTCGATCAGCGCCGCCGTGGGGGCCTGCGCCAGGATCGCCGCGGCGACGGCGCTGCCATGGCCGATGCGGTCAGGGGCGGCCGGGATTTGCTCGATGCCGAGCGTATCTTCACGCAGCCGGAAGGCCGCGCGCTCGGTCGCCTGTGCGTTGGGCAACGAGATGCCGCTGTCGATCACTGCGATGCGCATGCGGCCTCCAGGGGTTGAGTGACCGGCTCCAGACGGCCATGCTCCAGGCGGTACACCGCATCGCAGCCGGCCAGCGCCTCGCCGCGGTGGCTGATGACCAGACGGGTGCGGCCGGCAAACAGGCGGTCCACATCGGCGATCAGCCGCTCGGCGGCGGCGGGGTCGAGGGCGGAGACCGGCTCGTCGAGGATCAGCAGGTCCGGCTTGCGCAGCAGGCAGCGGGCCAGTGCGATCCGTTGCCGCTGCCCGCCGGAGAGGGCGGAGGCCCAGGCGCCGACCGGCGTGTCCAGCCCGCGCGGCAGGCCGGCGATCCAACCGCTGAGCTGGGCGGCGGCCACCGCCTCGGCCAGCGTGTCCCGGTCGAGCGCCGCGCTCTCCGCTGCGGTCAGGCCGAAGCGCAGATTGTCGGCGATGCTGCCCGGCAGCAGCGGCGCGTCCTGGCCCAGCACCGCCACCCGGCGGCGCAGCAGGGCGGGGTCGAGGTCGCGCAGGTTGACGCCGTCGAGCGCGATGCGGCCCCGCTCCGGGTCGTAATGGCGGTGCAGCAGGTCAGTCAGCGTTGATTTGCCTGCGCCGGAGGGGCCGAGCAGCCCGACCTTGGATCCCGCCGGGATGGTGAGGGACAGCCCGTCGAGCACCGGCCGGGCGGGGACATGGCCGAAGACCACGCCTTCGACCGACAGCGCACCGCCCCGGCATGCCGGGATGACCATCCGGGCCGGGCGGTTTATGGCAGGGAATTCGGACAGCAGTTCGCCCAAACGGTCCAGCGACACGCGGGCACGCTGCGCCCCGACGATCAGGCCCAGAAGCCCCTGGACCGGACCGGTGGCGCGGCCGAGATAGGCGGAGAAGGCGATCAGCGCGCCCAGCGACAGCTCGCCGTCGATCACCCGCAGGCCGCCCCACAGGAACACCGCCGCCGTTCCGGCGGATCCCAGCAGGCCCGGCACGCCGCCGGTGACGATGCCGACGATCTGCTGGCGCAGAAGCTGGCCCAGGCAATCGCGGTCGAGGGCGGCGAGGCGGTCGGCCTCCTGGCATTCGGCACCCAGCGACTGGATCAGCTTCATGGCCGACAGGCGCTGCACGAAGAAGCCGGTCAGCGCTGCCATGGAGTCGCGGAGCGTGCGGGCGCTGCGCTCCACCCAGGGCCGGGCGCCGCGCAGGAACAGTGCCTGCGCCGGCAGCAGCAGGAAGGCGATCACGGTCAGCGCCGGATCGATCAGCAGCATCAGCGCCACCGCCCCGGCCAGCGTCAGCAGCGCGTTCAGCGCCGACAGCGGAGCATCGACGGCGAAGCGCTGCACCTCCGCCAGATCGCCGTCGAGCCGGCCCAGCACGTCGCCGGCTGACCAGCGGGCGTAGAAGCGCGGCGGCAGCGTCTGGAGATGGCCGTACACATGCTCCCGCATCGCGAACAGCACGCCGGCCGACGCACGGGTGTAGACCAGCCGGTTCGCCCCCGACAGCAGGGTGGAGACCAGCCCTGCCGCCAGCATGCCCAGCGTCAGCAGCACCAGAAGCCGGGCATCGCCGCCGGTCAGCCCGTCATCGACGATGCGCTTGGTCAGCCAGGGCTGTGCCAGCCCGATGCCGGTGCCGGCCAGCGACAGGACGACGCAGACCGCCAGACGGCTCCGGTGCGGCCGGACGAAGCCGCCGGCCCAGCGCAGGGAATGGGGCATGGTGGATATCCTGGGTGGCGAGGGCAACAAGTCGCCCTCTCCCAGGGCGGGAGAGGGCATTAACCTAGCGCCGGATCACCCGCAGGGAGGCGATGCCCTGGTCGGGGCAGCCGGCGATTTCCACCTGTCCGACGCGGTCGAGCGTATCGGTGCCGTAGACGCCGATGTCGCAGGCGGTGCCGCCGACATAGACTTCCTTGCCATCGCTGGAGACGTTGATCGAATAGTAAGTGTGCGGCAGGTCCACCCGCTTCACCAGCTTGCCGCCGTCGGTGTCGATCTTCGTCAGCTGGGTGTAGACGGAATAGGCCTCCGTCCGTTTCACCGGGCTGACGACGGACGAGAAGATGACGGCGCTGGTGTCCTCGAAATCCCGCATGTCCATCCGGCCGGTGGCGAGGTCGAGCGTCATCAGGCCGGTGCGGAAGGCGCCGGGATCGGTCGCGGCCAGATCGGTGCGGGCGGTGAAGTAAGGGGTGGAAAGCGTCGCCGCCTGTTCGAACTGCGGCCAGATGTCGAGCACGTCGGGCGGGCTGTGGTTGGCGCGGGTCCAGTTCAGCACCTTGTGCGTCTCCTTCACCGCTCCCGTTTTCGGATCGAGGCCGTAGAGGTCCCAGCCGAGCGCCCACAGCGTGCCGCCATCCTTGGAGAAGGCGAGCACGGCGACCCGGCGCGGTGCCGGCAGCAGGCGCACCGGTTTGGCGCCGACGCCGTCGGCGGTGCTGTAGACGGCGATGCGGGTGTCCTCCACCCGGTACTCGCCGGGCAGCATGCGCACCGGCGCCTGGAAGACGTACAACTCCTTGCCGTCGGGGCTGACGTCCATGCCGAACAGGCTGCGGACGCGCAGCTCTGCGGTCGAGAAGTCGGCGCGGAAGACCTGCTTGCCGCTGTCCAGATCGATGCCGGAAACGCTGCCCATGTGGTTGCTGACGACATAGGCGATGCGGCCGTCCGGCGAGGGCACGATGGTGCCGGGCGCCACCCCGCCGCCGGGGATGGTCAGCACCCGCTCCACCTTGCGGGCGGCGGCGTCGACCAGCACCAGCTTGTCGGGCTTGGCGCCGGTCAGCAGATAGTCCTTCGCCGCGGCGGGAGAGGCGGCGAGCAGCACAGCGGCGAGCAGCCCGCCGAAATGGGAGATGGAACGCCGGCTTCTCATCGGACGGACTCCGTTTGCATGGGTCTTCATGGCGGTCAGTCCTTCGGAAACACCGACTGGAGGGCGCGCCAGTCGTTCTGGGCCGAGGCCGCCTTGGCGTTCCAGTCCGGGTAGCTGTTGATGGTGTCGGGCACCTGCGCCGGCCACCAGCAGGGGTCGGAGCAGCCGTAGAGGTCGGCCTCCATCGGTGCGCAGAGTGCTGCGACGCTGCCGAAGGGATCGACTTCCCAGCCGGGATCCATGGTGGACGCGCAGCCGACCACCACCTGCATCGCCACCACCTCGTCCAAATGGCCGTTCTCTACGGCCTGATCGACCAGACGGGCCTTCTTGTTGATGGGCGTCAGATGCTTCATTTCATCCCCCTGCGCGGCGCGACGTGGCGTTCGATGAACTGCGGGTTGGCGACCATGATTTCGGCATACGCGCGGATGCCGAAGTCGATCCAGTCGCGCATCAGGTTGCAGTAGTGATAGGTCGGGTGCGCCGGATCGGCGTAGCGGGCGTAGGATTCGTGATAGCAGCCGCCGGCGCACAGCTTGCGGATCCAGCAGGTCTCGCAATCGGTGCCGGTCCGGTTCGCCATCCCTTCCAGGAAGCTGCCCAGACTGTCCTTGGCGATGCCGTCGTCGACATTGCCGTAGGTCGGCTGCGACGATCCGGTGAAGCGGTGGCAGAGATGCAGGTCGCCTTCCTTGTCCACCGCCAGCATGCCGAGCCCGGCGCCGCAGGGCAGCGACTTGGTCGTTCCCTCCGTCAGATCGGTCATCAGCTGGTGCATGTTGGAAAAGCCGGTGTTGACGCCGTGCTTGGCCGCCTCGACATAGGCCAGCCCAAGCGTCTTCATGTTGTGGAAGACGGTCGCCAACTCGTCGCCGGTCAGGTTGAAGGCCGACATCGCACCGGAGGTGACGGGGGAGAATCCCACTTCGAAGAAGCCCAGATCGGTCTTCAGATGGTCGTGGATCGCCACCACGTCGGTGACCCCGGCGGTCAGCGTCACCCGCGCCCCCACCGGGCGGGAACGGTAGCGCGACAGCAGCATCCGCGCCTTCGCCGCCACGACGTCGTAGGACCCCTTGCCGCCGACGGTGCGGCGGTTGCGGTCGTGCAGCGGCTTCGGCCCGTCCATGCTGATGGTGATGCCGAAGCGGTGGGCGTCGAGCCAGTCGACGGTCTCCTCGGTCAACAGGACGCCGTTGGTGGTCAGCGAGAAGTCCATGCGGACCCCGGCCTCGCGCCCGCGCTCCTCGGCATAGGCCACCACCTGACGGATCAATGGCAGGTTGGTCAGCGGCTCTCCGCCGAAGAAGACGACATTGACGCTGTCGCGGCCCCTGGCCTCCTGCAGCAGCAGATCGACGCTGCGGGTGGCGGTGTCGAACTCCATCCGCTCGCCCTTGGCGGGGGTGGTCAAATCCTCCTTGTAGCAGTAGGTGCAGCTGAGGTTGCAGCCGGTGTTGACGTTCAGCACGACGGTGCTGAGCGGGAACTCGCTGATGGTCACCGGCGGCTTCGTCCGCCTGACGGCCGGGCCGCTCTCGACGACGCGCAGCGTGATCAGTTCGCGCAGGCTGTCGATCACCTCGGCCGGATCGGCGACGCCGTCGAAGCGGCGGCGGACATCCTCCTCGCTGACCTCGCCCAACTCGGCGAACAGGTCGATCAGGGCACCGCCGACGCGGTCCAGCTCGAACAGGCCGCTGGTGGGGACATGGAACAGGACACGCCGGTCGCCGACCGTCACGTCGCGCAGGTCGTCGCGAACCAGATGAAGGGTTGCCATGGCTCTGCTCCTCAATGGATGGGCGGGTCGTTCCAGCGCTGGACCGTGCTGATCAGGCGGCCGGTGCCGGTCAGCGTCGCGGAACCGTCGATCACCGTGCCGACGACCTTCAGGTCGCCGATGTTGTTGGTGCCGAACTGGCGCTGCGGGTTGGGGCCGGCGCCGGCGGGGGTGAACAGGCCACTGGAGCCCATGGCGCCGGCGAACCTCACGTCCTCCATCTGCGCCGCGGCGTCGTTGAAGGGCTCGACGCTCCAGCTTGCCGGCATCGGGCCGACGCGCACGTCGTCCGCGGTGCCGGGCTTGCCGTCCGGGCCATTCAGATAGCCGACCGCCTCGAACTGCGCGGTCATCGGCGGGACCGGCCCGCCATTGCCGCCGACGCGGGCGATGGTGAAGTCCGGCTCCACCCGGATGCTGTCGAGCGTGGCATAGACCGCGAAGCCGCCGGCCTTGGCGCCGCCCACCGTCAGGCTGCGCGCACCGGGGGCGGCATCCGCGGCGGCCGTTGCCTCAACCGTTACGGAGGTCGGGCCGCGCGACAGGATCTTCGCCGACACGCCGGGGCCGAAGCCGACCTCGCCGCGGTCGAGCCCGCTGCCCCACAGGGTGATGCGGGCGGTGCTGCCCGCCTTCAGGAAGCTCTGGCTGGTGCCGAGGATCATGCTGTCGGCACCGCCGGCCCGCACCGCATGCAGGCTGCCGCCGACCTCGTCCTGTTGGGTGAGGAACCAGCGGCCGTCGAGCCGGCTGCCGTCGCGCGACGCGGCGAACACCTCGCGCACCGGCTTGCCGTCCAGCGTGCCGGTGCCGCGCCATTCATAGCCGGTGAACACCGTCGATCTGCCTTCGCCCTTGAGCGGCTTGCCGGCGGAATCGGTCAGGTCGTAGGTGATGCGGTAGCCATCCCCATCCCTGGTGGCCTCCTTGGCGATGGTCGCGGTGCCGCCATAGGAACCGATGCCGGCCCGGTGCCCGGCGACCGCCCAGCGGCCGGACAGATCGGGCTTGGGCGCCGCCTGCCAGCTGGTCCAGGCGTCGGTCTTGAAGGGGAACTTGCCGCCCAGCGTCTGCGGAACCTCGGTGGAGGCGATCTCCCACCATTTGCGGTCGCGGCCCTGGGCGGAATATTCGATGGTAGGCCACTGGCCGAGATGGAAGTTGACCAGACGGCGCCATTCGTCCTCATCGCGGCGCTGAAGCCCGACGCGGGCGACGCTGTGGCAGCGGGCGCACATCACCGACAGGTCGCCGTCGGTCACCGGCTCCTCCACCACCGACGGGCGGCGTTCGAGGACATAGCGGTAGGGGGCGGCCTCCTCCGGCGCCAGACCCTGGCGGTCGGCGAAATAGCGCACCAGCGTGCGCTGTTCCTCGTCCGACAGGGCGACGCCATGGAACTGGCGCATGCGGAACAGCGTCATCGTCCAGCCTTCGGGCGTCTTGCGCACATGATCGATGCGGTGCAGCGACCCGTCGGCCTCCTTCTGGTGACAGGCGGAGCAGCGTTCCTCGACCAGCGCGCGGCCCTGCATGCGGCCATCGTCGGCCAGCGCTTCCTGGGCAGCCGTCAGCGCACCGCCGAAAACCACGCCGCCGGCAACCGCACCCAGCAAAAGACCGGGCCAGCGGCCGGGCCCTCTCGGTTTCTGTCCCATCGGTACTCCCCGTTCTTACGAATTGGCGTTCTTCATCGTTGTCGTCATTGCCGAAGGCGGCTTTGTCCCGCCCGGCAGGAACCCGTTGTTCGCCAGCCAGGCGAGGGCGACCGCCACCCGTCCCGGCGGCTGGCCGAGCAGCCGGCCACAGCGCTGGGCCAGATCGCCGTCGAGTCCTCGGTCGCTCGCCACGCTGTCCAGCAGCGGGCCCAGCTCGACCCCGTCGATCGCCAGCACGCCGCGCGGCAGGGCGGGCGTGACCAGGACCGGGCGTTCCTCGATCCGGTCGTTCACCACCACGGCGCGGCGGCGGATGCCGCGGTCGGCGGTGGGCAGCGGGGCCGGCGGCCAAGCGGCGCGGCGTCGCCAGAAAGGGCGGCCGGACCAGCGTTCCTCGGCCCGGTAAAACTGCTTGCCGGCGTCGGCGGCGTGGGCGAACAGTCCGGCACAGCGATCCTCGACGAAGCGTTCGACCGCCGGCAGGGCCGCGGGGTCGGCGGCCAGCGTGTTGACGGCGGCGGCAGTGGCGAAAGCCCAGGCCACCGCGGCATAGACGCCGTGGCCGGACAGCGGATCGACGGCGAAGGCGGCATCGCCGATCCGCAGCCGGTCGGCTTCCACGCCGGGCGACCGCCGGATCGCGGTAGCGTCGCGCACCTCCGCCTCGCCCATCGGGGCGCAGCCGGCGATCCATCCGGCCGCCTGCGGCAGCGATGCGACCGTCGCCGCGTACCAGGCGGTCAGGTCGGCGCGGGCCGGGCTTTCGGCACCGTCGATGACGAGTTGCACGGCTCGCCGCCCATCGGGCAGGGCAGCCAGCCATGCCCAGCCGTCGGCGAAGGAGAAGGCGGCGCTGCCCACTTCTCCGCCCGCCTCTCCGCCCATGTCTCCGGTGGGGCCGAGGTAGAGACGGCCGACCGCCAGCGTGCGGGGGCCGGACTCTCGTGCCGGCGCGTTCGGCGCCCTGCGGCCGCGGGCCTCCACCAGAAACCGGCCGGAACCCAGCATCGTGCCCGCCGCATCGACCGCCAGCCAGCCATCCTTTCCGCGCCTGACCGCTGCCACCGTGCCATGGGACAGGACAACCGCTCCGGCACTGGCATCGCGCAGCAGGGCGGCGTCGAGGCGGCTGCGGTCGACCAGATGTTCGCCGTTCAAAGCGGTGTGCAGCCCGTTCCAATCGACCCGGCGCGCTGCCGGCATGCCGGCCGCCGCGACCGCTTCCAGGCAGCCGGCGCGCCGCAGCCCTTCGACGGCCCGCAGGGACAGTCCTTCCACCGCCGGGCGCCGGGCGCAGGTCACCAGCGTCACGCCATGCCCCAGGCCCGTCAGACGACGGGCGAGCACCGCACCTGCCGGTCCGCCGCCCAGGATCAGCACATCCGTCATGCCGTGCCCTCCCTGCCGCTTCCGATGTCCCATGGGGTCACCCCGGCCTGCCGTCTGTTTCGGCAGTGCCGTGGTTGACCGGGATCGTGCAATGGCGACCTGGGTTTGATCTATCCGCTTTGCGAAAATCTTCGGGAACTTGGCAGATTTTTCTGAATAGCCTTAGTGAAAATGAGAATCTCGGAGCGATGTTTTGGGGATAATCTTCGCTGATATATTTGAAGAACTGATGATTATCTGGTTGGTAGATTTATCGATGTGAAATTGTTCGATATTTTATTTCTGGTAGTCTGATTTTTTCCGATGTACTTACGGAGACTATAGGCAATGGCGATAATTTGTTTGCTTACCGTATTGTTTTGGGAGTCCGGCAATAACCCTCTCCTGAAACCGCTCTTGGCCGTTTGAAAATCGCACATGCGTTTGCAGGGTCGGCAAAATGGGCGGAAGCCTTAAAAATTTTCAACTCCGCCGGCATTTTTGTGACGATCGATCGTTAGTCAGCAAGGATGCATGTATTCGCCATTCTGCCCACGACTTTGGCAGGATATATTTTCACAAGGCAGCGAACTGTTCAAAAAATAGTCTTATCCGTTTTGCGAAATGGAAGAGATCATCCTTCTCTGTGTTTGACATCTTCTTGAAAGCGCGGAACATGGGCGTTCAGGCAAGACCGCTGCCTGGACATTGCCGCAATAGCCACACGAACCGGCCCAATCGTGCCGTGCCTGGAGCAACAGCGGATGGTGGAACCCAAGACCCTCCTGCTGGACACCGACATCGCGGAAGATGTGTGGGAGCAGGAAAAGGCTCTCGTCGGCTGGACCCAGCATTACCGCCAACTGCAGCCCGGCCGTTTCCTCGGCCGGCTGAAGGAGGTCGTGGCCCCGGGCATCAGCGTGTTCCAGGAGGACACCAACCTTCGCCTGCATCAGCACACGGCCCCGCCGCCCGACACGCTGGTGGTCGCCGTCCCGCTGCCGGGTTCGGCCCCGGCCCGGCTGGACGGCCGGCCGGTCGGCGAGAACGAGGTTCTGCTCCTGCGCGGCGGCACCTTGTCGGAGTTCCTGTGCAACGGCCCGATGTCGGTGCTGGCGCTCGCCATCGACCGCCGGCGGGCGGAGCAGCTGCGCGTGACGGTGCCGGATGCCGCCGAGGTGCCGGCCAGTTCCTTTTCATACGCGCGTGCCGGCGAACTGCGGGCGGTGCTGCAATGCGTGCTCGCCGCGTCGCCCGTCCTGCTGGAGCAGAGCGAAGTCCTTCTTCCGCTGCTGGACCAGTGCGTGTCGGTGGTGGAGGCCGGCATCATGCAGGCGGTCCGCCCGCCCACCATCGGTCATTCGCAGCGCCAGAAATTCGTCCGCCAGTTCCGCGACCATGTGGAGGCCCATCCGGACGACCGGCTGTCGGTGGCGCAGGTCGCCCAGGCCATCGGGGTGACGACGCGGATGCTGGAATACAGCTTCGCCGACGTCATGGGCGTGTCGCCCAAGGATTACCTGAAGATGGTGCGGCTGAACGCGGCGCGCCGGGCCCTGCGCGTTGCAGACCCGCGGACGGCGACCGTCGCCGAAATCGCGATGGACCACGGATTCTGGCATCTCGGACGCTTTTCCGCCTATTACAGCGAGATGTTCGGGGAGAAGCCCTCCGACACCCTGCGGGCGAACGCTTCGTTCGGATGAGGCGCCGTTGCGCCGTGTATCCATGCAACCGATCGAACGGCCGCTGCCATCATTCGTGGTGCACAGCTTTTGTCGGAGGGTGAGTCGCCCTATAGTGCCCCCCGTCTGTATTCCTGAAGGGGCATGAAATGGTGGAGCTTGGTGGCGCGCCGGCGGATGCGCGGCATCCGACGATCTCCGAGCTTTTGGGGGAGCGCCTGAACAGGGCGCCCCTGTTGACGGGCTTCTCGGACGGGAACATCCGGCAGCTGGCCTCCATCATGGACGGTCCCATCCGCGTCCCGCAGGGCCAGATCCTGTTCGAGGAAGGCGCGCCCGGCGACGCTCTCTACTTCATCCTGTCCGGCAGTTTCGAGGTTCTGAAGCGGGATGCCGGCGGCGCCGCCCTCCATCGGCTTGCCCTGCTGACGGCGGGGCAGTCCATCGGCGAGGTGTCGCTGCTGGACAGCGGTCCGCGCTCCGGTGCGGTGCGCGCGGTCGAGGACAGCGAGGTCATGGCGGTTCCCATCGCCCGCCTGCGCGAGCAGCCCGATCCGCCGCTCGACGTCGACAGCCGCCTGAAGATCAACATGGCCTATGAACTGGCCGCCCGCCTGCGCCGCACCAACGAGGTGACGGTGGAGACGCTGCGCAGCCGGTTGAGCGAGGCGGAAAACCGGGTGGAGATGAGCAGGTTCATCTTCCGCCTGCTGGTCGGCCTGTGTTTCTACATGTTCGCGCTGGGCGTCACCACGGCGTTGAGCAAGGTGGTTCCCGACACCTCCCTGATCAGCCTGCCGATCCTGACCGGCTTCGCCTTTGGCGTCTACCGCACGGTCAAGACCAGCCCGTGGCCGCCCAGCACCTATGGTTTCACGCTGAAGAACTGGCGGGGCAACGCGCTGGAAGGCATCGTGCTGTCCATTCCCGTCGCGGTGCTGATCGTGCTGCTGAAATGGATCGGCGTGACTTTCATCCCAGCCCTTCAGGGGCAGGCGGTGTTCGACTTCGCCCGCTCCACCGGCCTGTCGGTGGGCGAGGTTCTGCTGTATGGCAGCGCCTATTGCGCCTTCACGCCGATCCAGGAAACCATCGCCCGCGGCACCCAGGCGTCGTTCCAGCTGTTCCTGACCAGCAAATACAAGACGCTGGAAGCCATCCTCCTGTCCAACATGCTGTTCAGCGCCACCCATCTGCATGTGTCGATCCTGCTCGCGCTGGCGGTGTTTCCCTTCGGCCTCTATTGGGGCTGGATCTTCGCGCGCCAGGGATCGCTGGTCGGCAGCAGCGTCTCCCATGCCCTCCTGGGTGTCTTCGGCCTGATGATCGTCGGCATTCCGGTTTTCTGATACCGGTGAGCGGAGCCGCTGACTCACTGAGAGGGATTCCCAAGGCCGGCAATCCGTGATTCGATAATCCATCGCGATGGGGAAGAGTCTGGCTGTACCTGCGCGAGCGCTTTCTGTCCCATCGGCTCCTGGACGACTACGATGCCGTCGTCCAGGCCTGTTGTTACGCCTGGAACGCCCTCACCGCCACACCGGAGCGCCGACACTTCCTCACAAGCTACCCTTGGCTCCCATGTGTCAATGCTTAGGCGCGGCGATATAAGAGGCTGTTGAGAAGAGGACTGAGCAGATTTATTGCAATTCCGAAGGTGGACGAACAAGTCGCTTCACGAGAATGATGGCTCATTGCCATGTAAATGAATGTCTCCTCTGACTCCGGAAGGCGCTCGTAATCTTTTGACAAACGGCGATGTCTTCCAAGTCATGCGAATGTTCTTTCCGCGACCCAGCGGCGCGGCAGAACATGAAACCCCTTGGGAATTTCTGGAGGTTCCTGGCCAGGGGCGAGCCAAAAGCCCTGAATACCGGTCCACCAGTGCTTGACGACTTCGATGGTCCAGCCGAGCCGGTCTTTGGCCCAAGTTTTCAGGCCTTGATAATGCGTGTCCGCCCACACGAGTTGGATCGTAGGAAACCACAGGTGCAAGCCCGTCAGCAGGAGCATGCCCCCTACCTTGTCATGAAGATCGGCCGGATGTACCCGCACCTTCAGAAGATCGCCTTCCGTATCGACTAAGGTCTGCCGCTTCCGCCCGCTGACCTTCTTGCCACCATCATAGCCACGTGGGCCACCAGCCTCAGTCGTCTTCACTGATTGACTGTCGATGGCTGCCGCAGTTGGTTGGGCTTTGCGGCCACGCCGGGTTCGATACTGCTCGCGCAGCACCGCATTGACCTGTTCCCACTTCCCGCTTTTGCGCCAGCGACGGAAGTGATCGTACACGTCCGCCCAGGGTGGTAGATCATGAGGCATCATGCGCCAGGAGATGCCTCCACGCAGGACATACAGGCATCCGTCAATGATGCGCCTCAGATCATGTTTCCGCCGCGCTCCACGATGCTCACTCTTCGTGAAGAGTTTTGAGACCACAGTCCACTCTTCGTCCGTCAGATCTGATGGGTATCGGTTCGGTGACATGCGATTGTCTCCTGTGGCGGCGACATGGCATGTATTATCAACAGGGAAACTGCAATCAGCGTCTCAAACCAACTTCAACGCTGCATTTGTTGTATTTTTTTCTCAACAGCCTCTCAAGGCGTACCGGCGATGCCAGCGCACTGCCCAGAGCAAGATTTCACCCTCGAAGTAGCGACCTTTGAAGTCAGACACGGCTTGGCTCGGTCCAACCTTCAGCCATTCCGCCGCCTGCCGGCCAACTTTGCAACAGAGCACGGCAACAAGCGTCCCTGCTGCAATCAGCGCCCTCTCCATGGTTGAAAAATAAATCATAGTATAGTCAAATATAAATCCTGAGCGGTCGAAAATCATACATCGGTAATCATGGCGAAGTACATGGATTTGATGCCGCGCGATACCTTTGTATCCTAAGTAATGATTTTTGTTTGCTCAAGAATCAACGAATCATTGATTGGAGCAATTGACTTATGAGTGTTGCATTGAACCAACTCCAGAATGACCGGCTGGTTCATATCCTGGACGGACTGAAGGCCGGGAACGTCCCGTCGGCGGGCGATCCGGCGCACACGGCGTTCCTGCAGGACAACGCCGAACGCAGCGGGCTGACCCCCGCGCGCTACCCGGGGCTGTTCAAGGCCATCGGGAGCGGAGGCGCGGCGACGGACAGAGCGGCCGAGAGCAGCGGCGTTACCGACGGCCAGTATGTCGAGTTCATTTCGAGCAGTCAGAGCAACAAGGCGGTCACCGGCCGCGCCGTCCTGAGCCGGATCCGGCCGGTGGCCCAGGCCATCGTCTGGTTGAACGTCGTCAACGAGAACGGCGACACCAAGACCTCGCTGGCCTCCGGTGTCGCGGTCAGCTTCGCCACCCAGACGATCTTCGTGGAGACCAACCCGGAAACCGCCCTGCCGCCGCTGCCGACGGGCACGATGACCGGCATCATTTCCTTCGCGATCACCTACCTGGACGGCACGGTCGAGGTGTCCTCGACCGCGGCTCCCTGGGCCTCCCAGGCGTCGCGCGACCCGGTCGTCGTCGATCCCGCCATCCGCAGCGACCGCAAGACCGGCGACTTGAACGACATCGTCATCGGTCTGGCGCGCGGCTACGATAACAACCAAGGTACAAGGAATAAAACCGACGTCGATTACTGGTATTGGCAAAATATGCACGATCTTGGTACGAATCCTCTGCTTGTTCCGCTGTCCGGGAGCATGAAATTCGATTACAAGCTGGCTCCGCTCGACAGCTACCCCCCGTTCTTGGAGTTCTACCTGGCTCACAAGGAGGGCGGCATCTCCGAACTGAACGGCGGCGACGCTTCGCGCTACCTGCCGCACTTCCGGATCGACGATGCCGATCCCGAAGGGCGGACGCTGACGTTCGTGCTGAGGGCGTCCTACAACGATGCGGGCAACGCCATCGAATTCCCTTCCAAAAAATGGGCTGCGGACACGCAGGCCTTCTTCAGCGCCCGCGTCACCGTGACCTTCGAGGACTATGAAAGGCACGGATCGGGTTGGTCGAGCATCGTCAGCTCGCTGTCGCCGGACACCGATTCGAAGGACGGCGTCGCCTTCATCAAGCCCATCGTCTATGTCTGGCACTGCCTGGTCGCCGGCACGCAGATCACGCTCGCCGACGGCACGACCAAGGCGGTGGAGGACTTCACGTCCGAGGACGTCGTCGTCAGCGGCGATGGAACCCGGCCGGTGCAGGCGACCCTGGCGCAGCCGCACAGCGGGCCGATCACCGTGCTGGAGTTCGCCGACGGCGCCACACTCGCCGGATCGGCCACCCACCCGGTGGTGACGCCGGCCGGCACGGTCCATGCGGGGGCGCTGGCGGTCGGCGACACGGTGCTGACCCGCCACGGCACGACGACGGTGACCGCCACCCGCCAGGAGACCCAGACCAACGGCGGTCTGTTCAACCTGTGGCTCGTTCCCGAGGGGGCCGGGCCGACGACCATGATCGCCAACGGCATCGTGGTCGGCGACTACCAGATCCAGGTCCAGCTTCTGCGGGACGCCGCCCAGGACGACCGCGCCGTCCGGGCCAAGCTGCCGGAAAGCCTGCATGTGGATTTCGACAGCTGGGTGGCCGACCGGGTGGCGTCGGCCTGATCCAGGCTCACCGCATCCACGCTCACCGCGCGGCCCGGCGGCTCCAGAAGGGGGCGTCGGGCCAGCGGCCTCCGGCGGTGTAATGGCGGGTCCGCTCGGCCAGATAGCGGCGCAGCGTGTCCTCGGCGCGCCGGGCGTAGCCGATCGCGGCGTCGCGCGCCGCGGCGCCGTCGCCGGAGAACCAGCGCAGGATGGTGTCGGCGGCGGCCAGCGCGTCGTCGAGCGCCCCGGCAATGCCGGAGGAGGTCAGCGGGTCGAAGCCGATCAGCGCGTCGCCGACGGCGATCCAGCCGGCGCCGACCGCCCGGTCGACGTGCTGCGAGGCGGCCGAGAAGACCGCCGGGGCCGTTCCGGCGCCGGGGCCGTCTTCCGGCGGCGGAACCAGATCGCGCAGGCGCGCGGTGGCCGCCCAGGCGGAGCGGAAGGCGTCCGCGCCGGCCAGACCGCCGGCGCGGGCGATGTCGTCGTCGGTCATCAGCGTGACGATGGCGCGCCCGCCCGGCAGCACCGCCGCGTACCACCAGCCGATCTCCACCGCCTCCACGAAGGAGCGGCCGTGGAAGCCCCCGCCGGCGGGTCCGGCGGCCGGAGCGGCCTCGACCGCCAGGGCGATCAGGCGGTCGAGCCGCCGCCGCCTCGCGCCGAGCGCGGTCGCCAGCGGCGCCCGCCGGCCGCCGGCGTCCACCACCACGCGGGCGGTCACACTGCGCCGGCCGGCCGCGTCGCGCAGCCCGACGGTCCAGCCGCCCTCCGGCCGGCGTTCGATCCCGGCGAGGGTGGCGGGGGCCAGGAGGCGGGCGCCGCGCTCCGCCGCCGCCTCGCGCAGCCAGCGGTCGAAGCGGGCGCGGTCGAGATGCCAGCCGTGCCCGCTGCCCCGCCGCAGGAAGTCGTCGGCGCTCTCCCCGTCGCCGCTCCACAGGCTGAGATTGCCGTGGTAGGGGCGGTGGCCGAGCCGCCCGAGATCGTCCGGCAGGCCGAGCCGGGCCAGCAGCGGTCCGACGTTGGGCGTCGCCGATTCGCCGACCCGCAGCGCCGCCCGCTCCGGTGAGCCGTGGGCGGCGCGGTCGACCAGGACCACGCGCGGCACGCCGGCCGCGCGCAGGGCGAGCGCGGTGGCGGAGCCGGCCGGCCCCGCCCCCACGATCAGGACGTCCGCCGCGTCCGTGCCCGGAGGCGCGCCCGGAAGCGGGTCGCGCAACGCCTCGGGGGACAACGCTTCAGGGGACATCGGCCACCAGCGGCCGCGCCGGCTCGCCGATCCCCGCGGTGTCGCCCTGCGAGCCGGGCGTGCGGGGAAGCCGGCGCGCCACCTCGACGAAATAGGGATCGTCGGCGCTGCCGATGTTGAAGACGAAGCCGAGCTGGTCCCACAGCTTCACCATGTCCAGATCGTCGGCGAACTGGATGTAGTCGTCGGCCTTCTGGTTGTACTCGGTGCCGATCCACGACACCTGCGGCCCCAGGGCCGGACTGGGCTCGGCCAGGAGGGCCTTGGGATCGGGCGGCAGATAGACGAATTCCGGCCGCTGCGCCGGCCACCACCACAGGATCCGGCCCTCGATGGGCTGCGACGAGCATTCGTTGAAGTCGGCCTGCCAGGGGACGGCCATGTAGCGGCTGACGTCGCCGGGCTCCATGCCCGCCGCCGGATCGAAGCCGAGGCTGAGCGGGCCGGACACGTCCGGCCGTGCCTTGATGCGGAAGGGGCCGTCGTAGATGGCCGGGTTGCGGGAGATCCAGGTCATCTCGATGCCCGGCGAGAAGGCGCCGCCGACGCAGTTGGCCAGCACGCCGCGGGTGACCGGATCGCCGGCGGTCCCGGCCGGTTCGGCCCCCGGCTCGAACCATCCGTCGGCCCATTGCTGGAGGAGGAAATACTGGGTGTCGGTCAGGCGCAGGTACTTCGAGGTCGCCGCGGTGACGGTGCCGGGTTTCGAGGCGCCCAGCGCGTCGTCGCCGGCCAGATAGGGCATGGCGGTGGCGCCGGTGCTGGCGTTCACCAGGACGTTGTCCGCGCCGGGCGGGCGGATGATGTCGAGGATGTAGGCGCGGAAGCCGTTGAGCTTGGGATCCGGATTACCGAGCCTGGCGAAATCGAAGCTGTGCGGCTTCGGCGGGATCGCCGCGACCCAGGGGTAGCGGGCGACTCGCTCGAAGATCGGCTTGATGTCGGTCTCGAAGAAGGGCTTGTAGCCGGTCGGCCCGGTCTTCCACATCCCGTCCGCGAACAGGTCGGGGCGGAGCCCCTGCTTGCGCACCACGACGTCGAAAATGGTGTCGTACAGCGTCACCAGATTGGGGATTTGCGGCGCGTAGGAGGGCGGCCCGACCATCACCCAGGCGCCGCCGACCTCCACGTCGGGGGGGGCGTCCACCTCGTCCAGCAGGCTGATCTTCACCGACACCGGCCCGTCCGAGGTGTCGTCCCACCAGCCGTCGTTGTTGGCGTATTGCCCGATGTGGGGCGACGGCCTGTCCGATCCGGAATGCCCCAGCCCGCCCAGCACCAGAAGGCGGCCCTCTTCGTCGGTGCGCAGCTCGCCCAGCGTGTCGATGGGGTAGGGCTTCAGCCCCTCCGGCGGAAAGCTGCCGGCGTAGCCCGGCGGGATGGTGTCGCGCGAGAAGTGCTCGGCCGGGGCGTCGCTTCCCTCGATCGAGCGGGGACCGGCGTCGATCATCAGGGCGCGCCGATCCTCCACGCTGGTCCGGTCGGCGTTGCGCAGCGGGTGGTTCGACGCGTAGCCGTCCTCGCCCTTCGAGGTCTGGAACTCGTACCAGCTCGACTTCTTGTTGGCGAGGTGGACGTACCAGCGGATCGAGGCCACGCCCTTGCTTTTCAGCGTGACCTCCTCGGGCGGTCCGCCGTCGACGCTGCGCATCAGGCGGAAGCGCGCCGCCTGCCGGCACAGCCGGCCCTCGTCGTCGCGGAAATCCCGCTCCCCGACGGGGCTGCCGTCGGGCAGGGTGGGCAGGGCGCCCTCCGTCTCGGGGCCGATGTAGAAAGCCGTCGGCGCGTTGCCGACGCGCGCGATGCCGATGGCGGGGACGATGGAATAGACGGTGTTGGACATGGTTTTCCCCTCGCTGTCCCGATCTGGCCGGGTTGGGTGGTGCCGTTTGGGCAGTGCCGGTCGGGTTACAGCCCGAGTCCGATGGCGTCGGAACGGCTCTTCAGCGTCCGGACGCCGTCGATCACCCCGTGCAGCGCCTCCCGGTGCCTGGGGGCCGGGCCCGGCGGGGCGGGCGGGGCCACCGGGGCGACGAGCAGCGGGGGCAGCCCCTGGTCGGCCAGCAGTTTGTCGAGGACTTTCAGGGCCGCGAGGAAGCTGTCGAAGCTGGCGTCCTCGACATACTCGAAGGTCGGGGCGGCGTTGGGGCCGACGGACGGGTCGCCGTCCGGGAAGACGGGAAGCTGCATCAGCAGGTTGGCCAGGGTCGGCAGCTGGTTGTGCATCAGCGGCAGGGCCAGCGTGAAGTAGACGTCCGCCGCGCCGCCCGCCTTGGTGAAGGAGGCCTCCAGGTTCTTCAGCATCACGCTGTAGCCGACATTGAACGTCTTGACCGCCTGGACGGCTGTGGCGTTGGTGAAATCCGACACCCGCGGGTTGGAGACGATGGGAAGCGTGTCGGGGAAATCCGGCGCGTCGGCCACGCGCAGGAACTTGTAATAGTGCGACAGCTCGTAGGGCGTGCCGAGGATCGGCCCGTAGGTGCCGTCGGTGCGGGCGCCGTAATGCTCGTAGGCGCCGTAGGGCTGCTGGGGGACCAGAGGGTGGGTCGGGTTCACCGCGCCCTCGCCCTGCTGGACGATCTGCTGGATGCCGAGTTGGGCGCTGTCCGCGTCGGTCACCTTCACGGCCTTGCCGCCGAACTTGCCGAGGTAGATGTCGGTGCGCTGCTCGGCCATCGGATTCTCGGCGAAGACCGCCGCCGCGCCGTACTGCTCGACGCAGTGCTCGATGCCGTCCGACAGGGCCTTGTAGAGCTGGCCGATGGTCTGATAGTCGCTGCCTTGCGGCGGCGCGGTGAAGGGGGCGGGGGTCTCGATCGCCATGAAGACGTTGCGGAACACCGCCTGCGAGGCCCGGTACAGCCCGACATAGGGCGTGGCGGTGGTGCTGGCCGAGGGCAGATAGGCCGGGTAGACGGGCACCACGCTCCCGGTCAGCTTGGGCTGCCCGCCGATGCCGACCAGGATGTTGGCCGCCTGGTTGAGGTGGAACATCTCCTCCACCACGACGCTGCGCAGCGCCTGGTAGGCGGCCGAGCTCTTGTCGGTGATCGAATAGAGCGCCGTCAGATAGGCGGGCACCGTGGTGAATTCGACCTGGATCGCCAACTGCGCGGCGGCGCGCAGATCCGCAAGGGTCGAAATCGGCGTGTAGGCGACCGACAGCGGGGCCGCCGCCTTCCCCTGCGCCCGCTCCAGAAGACGTTGCTCAGTCATGGTCCGCGTCCCTCCCGCTCGGTGATGCCGCTCGCACGCCGCTGTTCCGGCGCGCGTTGATGCGTCGCGTGCGTCGAATATCTGCAAGAAATTTCAAATAATCAACGAGTCAATGTTCGGTTTTGAATGCGCATACCATGATATGATTTTGGATTGTTCGCATATTTCTCTGAATTTTATCTGAACGAGCACGAATAATTTTAGAATTTCCGGCATAGCAGATCATAGAAAATTAGATTTCTAAGTATATTGCCCTGAATTATTTGGTTTGATTTTCGAGAATGCTCCGACAGTATCGGACGATACGCAAAAATCGGGAGTTCATGCGCATGGCAAGCGTTCGCGTTGCGGCATGGCCAATCGTTATGATGGGCCTTTCCGTGTTTCTCACCTCCAAGGCGGGTGCCCAGCAGGCCAACATCACCGGAAGCGTGACGATCCAGCAGCAGGAGGTGATGAAGGGTAGCGTACCCCTGCGGCGGATCCTGGAATCCGGCGCTCATTTCTTCAGCTATCCCTACTTCCCGCAGGATGGCTGGGGCGAGGGCGCGGACGGCCCGCGCGCGTGGCAGCGCAAGGCGCTCTACCCGAATTCGCCTTTCAGCCCCTACGCGACGGCGGATGGGACCGTGCCGCCGCCGATCCCCTTCCTGCGCCTGAACGGCATCGACAGCCAGAGCTGCTACGAGTGCCACACGTCGATCGGCGCCACCGTCCAGCCCGACCTCGCCGGCGCCAACCCGCCCGGACCGGCGACCCGCACCCAGCCGGCGATCGGCGGCGCCGCCGGCATCGCCAACACTGCCTTCATCAACGGCCAGTTTCCCAACCCGCTGACCCAGCTGGTCCGCAACCCGCCGCACGTGTTCGGGACCGGCTACACCCAGGCGCTGGCCAACGAGATCACCGGGCAGCTGCTCGGGCAGCAGGCCCTTCTCGCCGACCATGCCCGCTACACACCCGACAAGCCGGTGACCCTGCCGCTGGCGGCCAAGAACCTGTCCTTCGGCTGGCTGGGCGCCACCTACGACAGCAAGGCGCAACGGATCGTCTATGATTACAGCCGGCTGACCGGGGTCTCCCCGGATCTGGTCGTGCGCCCGTTCCAGTGGAAGGGCATCGCCTCGTCGGTCCGCCACTTCGCAGCCTCCGCGACCCAGTTCCACTTCAGCATGGAAGGGGTGGAGATCGTCGGGGAGAACAACGACAACGACGCCGACGGGGTGATCAACGAACTGAGCTACGGCAACGTCGGGGCGCTGACGAGCTTCGTCGCGATGACCCGGCCGCCGGTGGTCGAGACGCCGACCGATCCGGCCGCCAAGGCCAGGGTGGCCCGCGGCGCGGCGCTGTTCGCCGGCACGGCGGCCGACGCCGGGCTTCCGGCCGGCATGTGCGCGTCCTGCCATGTTCCGGCGCAGACGCTCGACCGGCCGGTGGTGACGATCGAGTGGGGCACCGTGCTAGGGCATCCCGATCGGGCCGGCTCCGACGCCGGGATCGCGCTGCCCTCGCGGGTCCAGGGGCGTGCCGAGGAAACGCGCAGGCGGACCGTCGCCTCGCCGACCCTGGTCAACGCCTTGCCCGGCACCGACCATCTGCCGGTGGTGCGCGAGGCGCGGGCGCGGCTGGCCAAGGCGTCGGCGGATGCCGGCGCGGCCGTCCGCCAGGGCGCGCCGGACGCGGCGGTCGCCGCCCTCTACGCCAAGGCGGTCGCCGATGCCGACACCGTGGCGGTCGGCGGGCTGGAGATCAACCTGAACACGCTGGCGAGCCGGGCGGCCACGACGATGCCATGGCAAAATCTGGACGGCGGAAAGGCCGAGGATCAGGCAGGGCCGCTGCCGGCCTACGCCCGCGCCCGGCTGCCCTTCAAGACGCCGGACGCTCCCCTGGACGTGCCGCTGCTGAGCGACCTGCGCCTGCACGACATGGGCCCCTGCCTCGCCGACATCGCGCCGCAGGGCACCGACGTGGCGGACATCGCCGTTCCCCCGCAGCAATTCCTGACCCGGCCCCTGTGGGGCGTTGCCGACAGCTGGCCTTACCTGCATGACGGGCGCGCGCTGGATCTGGTCCAGGCGATCCGCTTCCATGGCGGTACCCGCCCGGACAGCATCGCAGCCGAGTTCCCCTATCAATGCGCCGGCAGCGAAGCGGACCCGGTGATCAACGCCTTCTACGCCTTGAACCCTGGCGACCAACAGGCACTGATCGCTTATCTGGCGAGCTTGCGTCTGCCGCCCCTGCCCGGAGCGGTGGTGCCGTTCTGACCGAATAGCGCGCTTCGGCTCCGGCGGGCGGAATGGTGTCGACGAGTTCGAGGATTCGCCGGTCATTGAAACAGTCGACCCATTCCAAGGTGGCGAACTCGACGGCCTCCAGACTACGCCATGGTCCGCGGCGCCGGATCGGGTTCCGTTGCAAAGTTTGACGGTGGGCGCGGAGAGGCGCGGCGCCCACGTCGTCAAGCGGCCCAGTTGGTGCTATCGGCGTCCTGCGCCGAGCGCGAGGGCAGCGCGACCACCTTGACGGCAAGGCCGCCACAGGATGTCTCGCGGTATTTCGGATCCATGTCCCTACCGGTCTCGAACATCGTTTCGATGACCTTGTCGAGCGAGACGAGCGGTTCGCTGGTCCGGTGCAGGGCCATGCGCGTCGCGTTGATGGCCTTCATGGCACCCATGGCGTTGCGTTCGATGCAGGGAATCTGCACCTGTCCGCCGACCGGGTCGCAGGTCAGGCCGAGATTGTGCTCCATCGCGATCTCGGCGGCGATGCACACCTGTTCGGGACTGCCGCCCATCAGGTCGGCCAGGCCGCCCGCCGCCATCGAGCAGGCGACACCGACTTCGCCCTGGCAGCCGACCTCGGCGCCGGAGATCGAGGCGTTCCTCTTGTACAGCGCGCCGATGGCGGCGGACGCCAGGAAGAAGCGCACGCAGGCGTCGTCGTCCAGCGGCTTGATGAAGTTGTGATAATAGGCGAGCACCGCCGGGACGATGCCGCAGGCGCCGTTCGTCGGCGCGGTGACGACGCGTCCGCCCGCCGCGTTCTCCTCATTCACGGCGAAGGCGAACATGTTCACCCAGTCGACCACATTCATCGGATCGCGCGACAGCGCTTCCGACGACGCCAGCTGGCGGCGCAGCAGGGCGGCCCGGCGGGGCACCCGCATCGGCCCCGGCAGCACGCCCTCGGTGGTCATGCCACGCTCCATGCAGGCACGCATCGTCTGCCAGATGGTGGAGAAATAATCGCGGATTTCCTGATGACTGTGCAGGCTGAGTTCGTTCTGCAGGATCAGGCCGGAGAAGGACAGGCCGGTCTTGCGGCAATGCGCCAGCAGATCGGCGGCCGAGGTGTAGGGGTAGGGAAGCTCCACCTCCTCTCCGCTCTGCTTGCCGAAATTCTCCTCGTCGACGACGAAGCCGCCGCCGATCGAATAATAGGTCTTGCCCAGCAGGAGCCGGTCGCCGTCGAAGGCCTGGATCGTCATGCCGTTCTCGTGCCGGGGCAGGTTGGACCGGTGGAAGGTGATGGCGGTCGGCGGGAAGTCGATCTGCCTGCCTTCCCGGCCAAGCGGAAGGCGGTGCGAATTGCGCACCTGTTGCAGAAAGGCGGGGATGGTGTCGATGACGACGCTGTCCGGCAGGTTGCCGGCGAGGCCCAGCATCAGGGCGGCGTCGGTGTGGTGGCCCTTGCCGGTCAGCGCCAGCGAGCCGTAGATGTCGACCGCGACGCGGGTGGTGACATCGACGCCGCCGCAGGAGCGCAAGGCATCCACGAACTGCCTGGCTGCCCTCATCGGTCCCACCGTGTGCGAGCTTGAGGGGCCGATACCGACCTTGTAGAGGTCGAACATGCTGATCATGGCTTGCTTCCTTCCTGTGGACGGCCCTGGGGCGATGGTCTTCTCTTCGCCGCTTCAGGCGGCGGCCCGTCACGTCTGGACGGGGCACCACCCGAAGCGGAAAGCGGTATGGGCGTCAGAGGCTGAGCAGGGAGTAGAGGATGGCGGAGATCGCCACGCTGCCGATGAACATCACCACCACGTTGCCCGGCTGGCCGGCATATTTGCGCATCGCCGGCACCTTGCGGATCGCGTACATCGGCATGATGAAGAGCAGGGCGGCGATGATGGGGCCGCAGAGCGATTCGATCATGCCGAGGATGCTGGGGTTCAGGGTGGCGGCGATCCAGACGGCGGCGACCATGAACAGAGCGCTGAAGCGGTTGATCGCCTTGAGGTCGATGGACTTGCCCTGGCCGCGCAGATGCTGGGAGATCAGCCCGTTCAGACCTTCGCGGGCGCCGAGATAATGGCCGAAGAAGGATTTGGTGATCGCCACGAAGGCCACGGCCGGGGTCAGCAGCGCCATCAGCGGGTTGTCGAACTTGTTGCCGAGATAGGACAGGATGGAGATGTTCTGGGCCTTCGCGTCGGCCAGTTCCTGCGGGCTCAGGCTGAAGACGCAGCTGAAGACGAAGAACAGGACGACCAGCACCATCATGACGACCGCGTATTTCTCGATGCGGGTGGTCTGGGATTCAGCCTCTTCGCCATAGTGGTTCTGCTGGGCGACGACGAACCGCGAGATCGCCGGGGAGTGGTTGAAGGAGAACACCAGGGCCGGGATGCTGAGCCACAGCGTCAGGCTGAACTGTCCGGCGGTCGGCACCTGGTCGAGGATCGCGCCGTTCCAGTCGGGGGCGAGATACAGGCCGATGCCCATCAGCACCACGACGAAGGGATAGACGAGCCAGCTCATGACCCGGACGACCATCTGTTCGCCCAGCTTGATGACGGCCATCAGTCCGAGAATCAGGCCGAGCGACAGCAGGATGCGGGGCGGCGGCACCATGCCCAGCTGATGCACCATGAAGCTCTGGACCGTGTTGGTCAGGCCGACGCCGTAGATCAGCAGGATCGGCAGGATGGTGAAGAAGTACAGCAGGGTGATGAGCTTGCCCGCGGTGCTGCCGAAATGCTCGGTCACGACCTCGGTGATGTCGCTGCCCGGCTTCGACGAGGACAGGATGAAGCGGCACAGCCCCCGGTGGGCCAGATAGGTCATGGGGAAGGCGATGACCGCCATGACCGCCAGAGGCCAGAAGCCGCCAAGACCGGCATTGATGGGAAGAAAAAGCGTTCCCGCCCCAATGGCGGTTCCGAACAACCCAAGCATCCACATGGTATCATGCTTGGTCCAAGACAGTGGAGGATTGCCGAGTCTCGTGGATTCCGTTGAGATGCTGACCATTTTATGCCTCCAGCATGCCTTCCATCGTGGATCTTCAAGCCATCACGGTAAGGCTGCGCTTTGTTGACCTGGAGGAAGCCTATCAACGCTCCGCTTGCAATTCCCGGCTGAACTCAGGAGCGGTGGAATAGCGAAATGAGCGGCGGAATGGAAAAATGAGCGGAGGCCGCCGGAAGTGAGCGGCGCGATGGAGGAATGGGCGGTGCGGCAGGCGGTGCCTTTCGCCGCATCTCCAACCCGGTCCCGACCGCCGCTTCTCCCTGGCCTTTCGGCCGCGAATGGGTCAAACCAAGCGCCTCAACCAAGCATAAGCCGTCGCTCGCCTGCCCGCACCGGACGGCCCGGACGCGCAGGTGCAGGGAGTCCTGACCGATGCAAATTGACCCCGTGGGCCTCTCGCTGGTCCTTCTCCAGCAGATGTGCGTCTATCTCGTGGTGGCCTATCTCCTCAGCCGGACGAAGATCTTCATTCCGCTGACGCACGCCACGATCCGGCCGCCGCACAAGCTGGCCTGCTACGTCATCTTCTCCCTGTTCTGCATCATGGGGACGATCCTCGGCATGCCGGTGGTCCATGCCATCGCCAACACGCCGGCGATCGGCGCGGTGCTCGGCGGCCTTCTCGGCGGGCCGCTGGTCGGGCTTGGGGTCGGCATCACCGGCGGGCTTCACCGCTATTCGCTGGGCGGGGCCTTCGCGCTCGCTGCCGGAATCGACATCGTTGTACAGGGGGTGCTGGGTGGCCTGATGCACCGCCATCTCATCCGGCAGGGCAGGACCCGCGCCCTGTTCGATCCCGTAAAGGCCGGTGCCCTGACCTTCGCCGGGGTGCTGCTGGAACTGCTGATCGACCTTGCGGTGGCGAAGCCCTTCGACCAGACGCTGGAGATCGTGCGGCTGATCGCGGTGCCGGAACTGATCGCCAACTCACTGGGTGCCGCGCTGTTCATGGGGATCCTGATCGACCGCCGCGCCCTGATCGAGCGGCAGTCCAGCCTGTTCTCCGCCAAGGCGCTGGCCATCGCGGCGCGCGCCGACGGCGTGCTGCGGCGGGGCTTCAACCAGGAAAACAGCATGACCGTCGCGCGGATCATCTATGAGGAGACCGGGGTGGGCGCCGTCGCCATCACCGACCGCGAGAAGATCCTCGCCTTCATCGGCATCGGCGACGACCACCATCTTCCCGGCACACCGATCTCGTCGCTGAACACGTTGGAGGCCATCGCGCACAATGAAGTTACCTATGCCGACGGCAACGAGGTGTCCTATCAATGCTCGATCAGCCCGACCTGCCCGTTGGGGGCGTCGCTGGTCATCCCGCTGGTCGGCGAGGACAGCCATGTCATCGGCACCATCAAGCTGTATGAACCCAAGACCAAGCTGTTCTCCACCATCAACCGGACGCTGGGCGAGGGCATAGCCAAGCTGCTGTCGAGCCAGATCCTGGCCGGCCGCTATGAACAGCAGAAGGCTTTGCTGGCACAGGCGGAAATCAAGCTCCTGCATGCCCAGGTCAATCCGCATTTCCTGTTCAACGCGCTGAACACCATCGCCGCCGTCACCTGCGACGAACCGGAGAAAGCGCGTGACCTGATCGGCGACCTGTCCACCTTCTTCCGCATGAACCTCAAGCGCCCCAGCGAAATCGCCTCGTTGGCCGAGGAGATCGAGCATGTGAACGCCTATCTCCAAATCGAGCGGGCGCGCTTTTCCGACAGCCTGACGGTGGACATCGACATCCCCGACAGTCTTGGCCGCGTACGGCTGCCTGCCTTCACGCTTCAGCCCGTCGTCGAAAACGCGATCAAGCATGGCACGTCGCAACAGCTCCGTCCGGGGTATGTCGCGATCAGCGCTCGCGAGGACGGCGATGAACTCGTCATCGACGTGCAGGACAATGCCGGACTTTACGAGCCGAAGCCGGCCGGGCAGGGGCTCGGCATGAGTTTGGTGGACCGCCGCATCAGGAACTGTTTCGGCCCGTCCTATGGTGTTACGGTCGCGTCCGACCGGGATGTCTTCACCCGCATCACGATCCGGGTTCCGCTGGAGGCCGCATCCAAATGATCACCGCCCTCATCGTCGATGACGAACCGTTGGCCCGAAAGGAGCTTCGACGCGTCCTCTCGAAGGCCGACGACATCGCCATCATCGCCGAATGCAGCAACGCCATCGACGCCATCGGCGTGATCAACCGGGAAAAGCCCGAGCTCGTGTTCCTGGACATCCAGATGCCGCGGGTGAGCGGCATCGAGATGCTGAGCATGCTCGACCATGAGAGGATGCCACATATCGTTTTCCTGACCGCTTACGACGAGTATGCCGTGCAGGCGTTCGAGCAGCATGCCTTCGACTATCTGCTGAAGCCGGTCAACCAGTCCCGCCTCGACAAGACCCTGGAGCGCCTCCGTCGCGACCGCGAGCCACAGAAGATCGGCCAGCTTCCGGGCGCCAACCAACTCCGCCAGATCCCATGTTTCGGACAGCACCATGTCCAGTTGGTGAGGATGGAGGAGGTCGAATATGTGGCGTCCGGTGTCAGCGGCGTCTGTGTGGTCACCACCGACGGCAGCGAACTGCCGACCGAGCTGCCGCTGCATATCCTGCAGGATCGAACGCCTCTGCTGCGTTGCCACCGGCAATATCTCGTGAACATCGACGTCATTGAGAAGATCAATTTTCTGGAGAATGGCTTGGCGGAGATTCGAACGAGACGCGGGCAGATCATCCCCGTCAGCCGGCGTTTCTTCCCGCAGATCAAGGAGAGGCTTGGAATCCTCTGATCCGGCTTGAGCCTGCGGGAAGTCGGACGGCTCTGTTGCAAAGTTTGCGGGCAGGCGCGAGATGATGGTTACCGGCATCATCGCCGACGCTATTCGTCCTGGAGTTCGAGCTGCTGGCTGATGAACCGGACGGCGTCGGCAAGCGCGCCGGGTCCGACGTTGAAGGCCCGTTCGACGAGGCGCGCCTTGCCCCGCATGTCGCGGGCGATGTTGACGCTGAACGCTTGGTCTTTGCGGAGCGCCCGCATCACCTCAAAGCCCTTGATCGTTGCGTAGGCCGTCTTCAGGGTCTTGAAGCCTCGCACCGGGCGGATCAGCTGCTTCAGCTTGCCATGGTCGATCAGCTCGCCGGGCCGTTGGCGGCGATCCGGATTTGTTCATGGTTGGGCGGTCGGACCGAGTCGGCGGAAGGCGGCCGCGTAGGACCGGAGCTTGTCGGTGGTGACCCGGGTTGGCGCGAAACCATGTTTCTTCAGCAATTTACGCATCAGCTTGCGGGCTGCGGCTTTATCGCGCCGGCTCTGGACCAGCACGTCGAGAACAAAGCCGTCCTGGCCCATCGCGCGCCACAAACAGTGCTTCTTGCCCGCGATGCCGAGGACGACTTCATCCAAGTGCCATTTGTCGCCTTGGGCCAGGCGACGTCGCCGGATGCGGGTGGCGATCGCGCGCCCGAACTTCAGGCCACACTGACGGATCACTTCATGGCTCACCGTGATGCCGCGCAGCGCCACCATCTCCTCGACCATGCGCAGGCTCAAGGGAAAGCGGAAGTCCGGGTACACCGCGTAGCTGATCGCCTCGGCAGGGAACCGGTAGCCGGCGTACATCGGATCGGGGCGCGCCGTCATGCCGGCCTATACCGTCACACCGGCGTCCCCGGCCAGCCCGAACTTGACGGTGCCCTCTAAACCGAGGCCGCCGCCGGTTCCATCAGGCGACGAGGAACCCCGATCCGACCGGGTCGTTGCGGTCGATGACCCAACGGGCCGTCCCCAGGATGCTGGCGGTGCCCTTGACGGTCGGCCGCACCGCGCGCACGCCGTTCAGGCGGGTCTCGCCGAGCAGGCAGCCTTCGAAGGTGCCGCTGCCCAGCAGGCCCTCGGAACGGATCGTCTGGCCGATGGTCATTTTGCCGCGCGCCTCGAACATGGCCATCATGGCGCTGGTGCCGGTGCCGCCCGGCGAGCGGTCCAATTGGCCGGCGCTGAACACATGGACGTTCTTGTAGAAGGCGCCTTCGATGGTCGGCTCATGCCAGAAGGTCACGAAGTTGAAGTTGTTGATGTGGGCCGAGGCCGGGTGCTGGATGGCGACCTTCTGGCGCAGCTGCTCGCGCGCCAGCACGCCGTAGCGCGACAGCGCCGTGCCGTTCTCCGGACCGATGCGCAGGGCGGTGCCGGTCAGGTCGATGATGCCGAAATAATTGCCGCCCCACACGATGTCGGCCTTCAGGGGGCCGATTTCGGGCAGCTCGAACGGCACGTCCTGGGCCGCGACATAGGCCGGTACGTTCTCGAACCGGGTCCACAGCACGGCGTCGCCGTCCGTCGCCACCTCGGCCACCACGAGGCCAGCGGTGGTCTCGAAGCGGATGGTGGTGCGGTCGCCCTCGCCGCGCCGGACCAGCCCCAGCGCCACCATGGCCATGGCCACGGCAATCGTGCCGTGCCCGCACATGTGGGAATACTGGGTGCCATCGATGTAGATCAGCCCGGCGTCGGCATCCGGACCGGACGGAGGCGTCAGGAAGACGCCGAACATGTCCTTGTGCCCGCGCGGTTCGCGCATCAGGGCGCAGCGCAGCCAGTCGTAGTGGGTTTCGAGGAACTGGCGCTTCTCCAGGATGCTGGAGCCGGGAGGATAGGGAATGCCGCTGTGGACGATGCAGAGCGGCTCACCCTCGGTATGGGTGTAGACAACGTCGAACACGTCTTGCTTGTGCATGACTTGAGGCCTCTCGGGGTGTTGGCGGGAAGAAAGGGGACCGGGACGGGGTCAGCGCCGCTTCGACAGCACGTGGAGCCCCACGGTCAGGTCGAGAAGAACGATGGTGACCGCGGCCACCGCGATGGTGATCGACGAGACCGCGGCGATGACCGGGTCGATGGTGTACTGGACGTAGTTGAAGAGCTTGACCGGGATCGTCGTCAGCTCAGCGGTGGTGTTGAAGATGCTGAGCTCGACGTTGATCCAGGACGAGATGAAGGCGAAGATCGCCCCGCTCGTCAGTCCGCCGCGGATCTGCGGCAGCACCACCAGCAGGAAGGTTTCAAAGGGCCGGGCGCCGAGATCGGCCGAGGCCTCCTCCAGGGCGCGCTGCTCGGGCGTCAGTTGCGGCAAGACGGAGCGCAGCACGAAGGGCGTCACGATCACCACATGGCCGACCAGCAGGGCCGCAAAGCTGCGCATCAGGCCCAGGGCGGCGCAGTATTGCAGCAGGGCCGCGCCCAGCACCACATGCGGCAGCACCAATGGCGACATCAGCAGCGACAGCAGCGTCCGCTTGGCCGGAAAATCATGGCGCGCGATGGCCAGGGCCGCCGGCAGGGCGAGCAGCACCGCCCCCGCCGTGGCCGCCAGCGCCAGCGCCGTGCTGGTTCCGAAGGCCGCCACGTAGGAGGTGTCGGCCAGCATCCGACCGTACCAGTCCAGCGTGAGGCCCTGAGGCGGGAAGGCCAGATAGCTGGTGGCGGTCAGCGACGCGCCGACGATGACCACGAGCGGCAGGACGAGATAGGCCATCACCGCCCAGGCGACGATCCGCAGGAGAACGCGCGCGATCATGACCGGTTGCCTCCGCCGCTGCCGATCCGCCCGGCCAGCGCAACCAGCACCAGCGTGAAGACCAGGAGGGTGATGCTGAGCGCACCGCCGTAATGGACGTCGAACACCGTGCTGTATTGCTGGAAGATCAGCATCGGAAAGACGGTGATCTTGCCGCCGCTCAGCAGCGCCGGCGTCACGTAGGCGCTCGCCGCCAGGGTGAAGACCATGATCACGCCCGCGATCAAGCCGGGAAGGCACAGGGGGAAGGTTACGGTCCAGAAGGTCGTGAAGGGGCTGGAGCCGAGATCGGCCGAGGCCTCCTCCAGCGTCGGGTCCACCGTGGCCAGCGCGTTGCCGACCGCCAGGACGATGAAGGGCAGAAGGATGTAGACGAGGCCGATCACGATGCCCGTTTCGGTGCCGAGGAAGCGGACCGGTCGTTCCAGCAGCCCGATCCCGACCAGCGTGTCGTTGACCAGACCGTTGCGGCCGAGCAGGATCATCCACCCGAAGGACCGGACGATGTTGCTGGTGAACAGCGGCAGCAGCAGCAGGATGACGCAGCTTCGCCGCAGGACGTTCGACGACACCACCCGCACCAGATAATAGGCCAGTGGATATCCCAGCAGCGTGACGGCCAGCGTGGTCAGCGCGGCGATCCGGAAGGTGACGGCCAGGACGTCCCAATGATACTGGTCGAGCAGGACGCGGGCGTAGTTGGCGAGGGACGGCGCACCGCCGGCCATGAGGCTGGAGGAGAGCACGACGACCATCGGCACGGCGAAGAAGGCCACGAAGAAGGCGACGGGGGCGGCCAGCAGCGGCAGGGCGCGGCGCAGGGCGGTGGGCGGCGCGGCGGCGGGGACCATCGCGGGGTCGCCGGTCAGGGCGGCGGTCATGGCGCCGGCTCGCCAACGACGACGTGCAGATGCTCCGGGCGGAAGCCGACGACGACCTGGGTTCCCCGGCCCAGGCCGGCGCCCGGCATGCCCAGGCGGCGGCTCGCCAGCAGGGCGTCGCCGACCCGGACCATCACGAGGGTCTGGCCGCCGGTGTTGATCACGTCCTCGACGATGCCGCGTTCGGTGAGGAAGCCGGGCGCGTCGGCCCGGTCGAGAAGCTCCAGATGCTCGGGCCGCAGCACGCCGGTGCGGCTGTGACCGGCGCCGGTGCCGGGCCTGGGGCTGGACCAGGTGCTGGGATGGGGGCCGGGATCGGGAATGGCCGCCGACCCGAAGGCCAGCCGCAGCCCACCGTCGCCGTCCACCGCGCCGGGCAGCAAATTCGCCTCCCCGATGAATTCGGCGACGAAGCGCGTGGCCGGCGTCGCGTAGACCGCCGTCCCCGACCCGACCTGCTCGATCAGGCCGCGATTCATCACGACGATCCGGTCGGCCATGCTCATCGCCTCCTCCTGGTCGTGGGTGACGAACACGAAGGCGATGCCCAGCTTCTCCTGCAGATGCTTCAGCTCGATCTGCATCCGCTTGCGCAGCTTCATGTCGAGCGCGCTCAGCGGTTCGTCCAGCAGCAGCAGCTTGGGCCGGTTGACCACCGCGCGCGCCAGGGCGACGCGCTGCTGCTGCCCCCCAGACAGCTCGCGCGGGTAGCGCGCGCCCAGCGCTTCCAGCCCGACCAGTTGCAGCGCCTGTGCTGCTCGCTCCGCTGCCTCGCCCCGCGGAACGCCGTGCCGGCGGGGGCCGTAGGCGATGTTGTCGAGAACGCTCATGTGTGGGAACAGGGCGTAGTTCTGGAAGACCGTGTTCAGGGGCCGCCGGTGCGGCGGCAGCCGCGTCACGCTGTCCCCGGCGATCCGGATGTCGCCGGAATCGGGGGTGAGGAAACCGGCGATGCAGCGCAGCAGCGTGGTCTTGCCGCAGCCGCTGGGGCCGAGCAGGGCGATGAACTCGCCATGCTCAACCTCCAGCGACACGCCCTTGAGCGCGTGGAATCCACCGAAACGCTTGCCGAGATCGCGGATGGACAGTAGGGCCGGGGGCATGCCTTGGTCCCCTTACTGGCGCGCGAGTTCGCGGTTCCAGGCGTCGGTGATCGCGCCCCGGTCGCGGTTGATGTCGGCCCAGTTGAAGAGTTGCAGGTTCTTGACCGATCCGCCGACACCCCAGGGCAGCTTGCGCTCGATGTCCGGCGCCACGGAGACGCCTTGCACGGACGGGCCGAGATAGAGCTTCTCGGCGAGGCAGGTGGCGGCCTGCGGGGTCAGGGCGGTGTCGATGAAGCGTGCGGCTTCGGCCGCACGGGGCGTGCCCTTCACCAGATGCAGGCGCGCGTCGGTCGCCCACACACCTTCCTTGGGAACGACGAAGCCGATCGGCAGGCCCTTGTCCGCCAGATCCCAGGCGCCGACGCTGAAATGGGCGCCGACGATCGCCTCGCCGCTCTGATAGGCGTTGGAGGCCGCGCCCGAGCTGTCGAAATAGAGCGCGGTGTCGAGGGTCTTCAGCTTCGCGAAGGTCTTGGACAGGTCGTTGGCCGGGTTGCCCCAGATCTTGTTGAGAAACAGGATGAAGGGAACACCCGACGAGTTGGCCGGGGACGGGATGGTGACGGCGCCCGCGAATTCCGGGTTCCAGAGATCGTTCCACGAGGCCGGGGGCGTCTTGACCTTTTGGGTGTTGTAGGTCAGCCCCAGCGAGTAGTAGCCGGTTCCCACCGCGAAGACGGTGCCGTCGGCCTTGTAGACCGCTTCGGGCGAGACTTTCGCGAGGTTCGGCACGGCCTGCGGGTCGATGGCGCCGGTGACGCCGGCGGCCTGCGCCAATTCGCTGATGCCGCCGTCCATCCAGGCGACGTCGATGGTCGGCGCGCCCTTCTGCTGCTGGAGCTTGGCCAGCGTCACCGTCGAGGTCCCGATCTCGGGGACGACCTTGATCCCGGTCGCCTTGGTGAAGGGTTCCGCGACGCAGGTCCTGAAGGCATCGCCCCAATTGCCGCCGTACCAGGCGACGGTCAGGGAGGTCTGCGCGGCGGCGGGCTGGGCGGCGGCAATTGGGGCGAAGGCGGCACCTGCCATCAGAGCGGCGCAACAGGTGGCAGCACGCAGAGAAGTCATGACGCTCTCCCTCGATGTCGGCCCTTGCGGGCGTGAAACCCTTGCAACAGGGTCGATGCTAGCCAGCGGGCGGCTTTTTCCGATAGAAGATTGCGGACGGATGCTTGAATAATTCCGACATGAGCAGCGAACACCCCGGCACCCGACCCCCTTCCGGCGCGGACCCAGGCATAGTCCCCGGTACGGTCCCCCGCCTGCGGATCGGCTTCGTCCTTCTGGATCAATTCACGCTGACCGCCTTTTCGGGGCTGATCGACGCGGTCCGGCTGGCCGCCGATCTCGGCGGGCGCAGCCGGCAGATCGACGCCAGCTGGACGGTGATGAGCGTCGGCGGGCAGGCCCGGCGGTCGAGCTGCGGCGTGCTGGTCACGCCGAACGAGGATCTGCGCGATCCGACGTCGTTCGACTACGTCGCGGTCTGCGGCGGCAACGATTACCTGAACGACGTCCAGCCGGCCCGTCTGACCGACTATCTGCGGCGAGCGGTGTCCGGCCGCGTCCGGCTGCTCGGCGTCTGCACCGGGACCTTCGCCATCGCCCATGCGGGCCTTGTCGGCAGCCGGCGGGTGTGCGTCCATTGGAACGTCCTGGACGCCTTCCTCGAGCGTTTCCCGACCGTCACCGCCACGGTCGACCAACTGTTCATCGACGAGGGCGACCTGATCACCTGCGCGGGATCGACCGCCGCCATCGATCTCGGCCTCTATCTCATCGGCCGACACTGTGGGGGTCAGAAGGCGCGGCAGGCGGTCCGTCACATGATGCTGCAGGACATCCGGTCCGCCGCGCTGCCGCAGGCTCATTTCTATGCCAACCTGGACGGCATCGCCGACATCCGCGTCCGGCAGGCGTCGCATTTTATCGAGCAGAGGCTCGATTCCCCACCGTCGGTCGAGGCCATCGCCCGCTATGTCGGGGTGAGCGCCCGACAGCTGGAGCGAGCCTTCCAGGCGGCGCTCGGCGTTTCGCCGGCGGCCTTCCAGCGCCGGTTGCGGTTGGATTACGGGCGTTGGCTGCTGGAGAACACGCGCCGCTCGATCACAGAAATCGCGTTCGATTGCGGGTTCGCCGATACCGCGCATTTCTCACGGGATTTCAAGGCCCAGTTCGGCCGCATGCCGAGCAAGGCGCGCGGCCCCGCGCCGGGTTTGTGAAAGCACCGTCAACTTGGAGTGCTGCCACAGGACGGACGAGAAACTATGGCAAGGATACAGAGCCGGAACATTGGGCATAACAGGGGCACCGTCAAGTTCGCGCTGGCAGGGGCGCCGACGGGATAGGGCCGGCATGACGACGCGCCCCAACCCGATGCCCCGACCCGATGTGCGTCGGCTACGCTTCACTGCCGAGGTGATCAGCTAGGCGGTGTGCCTATACCTCCGCTTTCCGCCGAGCTTTCGGATGCTCGAGGAGTTGCTGGGGCTGCGTGGGATCACGGTCAGCCATGAAACGATCCGTCAGTGGGGCCTGAAGTTCGGCTGCGAGATCGCGGATCGGTTGCGCCGGCGGGCGCCACGCCGGGGCGATAAATGGCACCTCGATGAAGTGATGCCGACCATTGCCGGCAAGAAGCGGTATCTCTGGCGCGCCGTCGACCGCGATGGCTTCGTGCTCGATGTGCTGGTGCAGAGCCGGTGCGATGCCAAGGCGGCCAAGCGCCTGTTTCGTAAATTGCTGAAAATGCAGGGCCGTGCGCTGCGGGTGCTGGTGACTGAACCGCTCCGGGTTTCCTGGAGGCCATGTGTGTTGAGTCACACCGCCATGGCGACGTCCTCGGTTTGGGCATAGTAGCGGGCTTCGGCATCGGCGGGCGGAATGTTGCCGATGGGTTCGAGGAAGCGTCGGTGGTTGAACCAGTCGACCAACTCGAGGGTGGCGAACTCGACAGCCTCCAGGGTGCGCCATGGCTCACGGCGCCGGATCACTTCGGTCTTGTAGAGACCGTTGATGGTCTCGGCCAAGGTGTTGTCGTAGGAATCGCCGACACAGCCCACGGAGGGCTCGACCCTAGCTTAGGTGAGACGCTCGGTGTAGCGAATCGCAACATATTGCGATCACTGGCGCCTCGTTGACTGTCGATGGCGGCCTGTCTCTGTGACTCATTCCGTTCGCCAGCTTTAAGGCAAGGAACCTTGCCCTGGCGCAGCGTCGAGCCTCCTTTGCAGACACCACCGGTCTCAGGGGTAAGCCGAAAGCGGCATCGGACAAAGACGTGAGATGGGATCGCGAGATTCCGATGGACGATGACAAATTTTTAATCTTAAAGTTATGCGCGATGTCAGCGTCCATCGTCTCAACCGCCATGCGCACATGCTCATCAAGCGGTTCATCAATGTTTGTCATGATCCGAACAAGCATTTTGTTCTGTATGTCTGGCGCGTTTGTTCTGCACAGAAAATACGCTTTCGGCAAATAGGCGGACGGATCGCCAAGATTTGTTTCGCGAGTGGCGTTACGGAACAGGTTGCGGTTCTTGCGCGCCTGCTGTCTCGCGGGAGGGTACGGCACCAGCAAACAAAACACGTCCATCTGGAAAGGATCCATGATGATGAACGTCATCACCACCAAGGACGGGACGACGGTCGCGGAACGCGATTGGGGCAAGGGACGTCCAATTCTGGCCCGCCACAGTCGATTACTGTCATTGCGATCCCGGAATCGGCCTCCCAATGGCCGGGGGAGTTCCATGATTGCAGCAATGGCTGCCAGTGCCGTTCCGGTCCGGCCACGGGCGGCCGGTATCGGCAGACTGCCTCCAATCATCCTTGCGATTGCCTGCCTGTGGCTGGCCGGCGCAAATGCCGGGGGGCCAGGCCCGGCCCATGCCCAGGCGGCCGGGGCTGGCGCACCGCCGGTGACGGTCAGCCGGCCGCTGCGCAAGGACATCGTCGAATGGGATGAATTCACAGGCCAGTTCCAGGCCGTGGATTCCGTGGGGATCCGTGCCCGGGTCAGCGGCTATCTCGATTCCGTCAACTTCCGTGACGGCCAGATGGTAAAAGCCGGCGATCTGCTGTTCGTCATCGACCCACGCCCCTTCGAGGCGACGCTCGCCTCGGTCCGGGCCGAACTGCAGCAGGCCGAAGCCAAGCTGGATCTGTCGAACCGTCAACTGGCCCGTGCGGCCGAACTGCGGCGTAGCGACAATGTCGCCGCCAGCGTCTACGATGAGCGGCAGCAGCAGGTCCGCGTCGATGCCGCCGGGGTCGAAGTCGCCAAGGCCTCCGTCCGCACTGCCGAATTGAATCTCAGCTTCACGCGCATCCTGGCGCCGCTTGCCGGCCGCATCAGCCGCCGCGAGGTCAGCGTGGGCAATCTGATCGCCGGCGGCGAAGCCGGGGCGGCGACGCCGCTGACCACCATCGTTTCCCTCGACCCGATCTACTTCACCTTCGACATGAGCGAGGCCGACTTCCTCGCCTATGTCCGTGCCGCTCAGAAAGGGACCCTGCGCTCGCAGCGTGACGGCGGCATCGAGGTTGAAGCCCGCCTGTTCGACGAGCGCGACTGGACGCTGAAGGGCACGCTCGATTTCGTCGACAATCAGGTGAATGCCGGGTCCGGTACCATCCGGGCGCGCGCCGTCTTCCGCAACCCCAACAATGTCCTGACGCCCGGTCAGTTCGGGCGTCTGCGCCTGCCGGGGTCCGACCGCTATACCGCGACCCTGATCCCGGACCAGGCGGTGGTCAGCGACCAGGCCAATAAGATCGTGCTGACGGTCTCCGACGACGGCACCGTGGTGCCCAAGCCGGTGCGGCTCGGCCCGATGGAAAACGGTCTGCGCATCGTTCGGTCCGGATTGGCGGACACCGACCGGGTGATCATCAACGGGCTGGTCCGCGCCCGGCCCGGCGCCAAGGTGACGCCGCGGGAGGGGCCAATCGAGCCGCCAAAAATCGAGCCGCAGAAACCGCCGGCCGGGTGAGGGGCGACCGTCATGAACATCTCGCACTTCTTCATCAACCGGCCGATCTTCGCGGCCGTCCTGTCCATCGTCATCACGCTCATCGGCATCTTTGCCTACCTGACCCTGCCAGTCGCGCAGTATCCCGAGATCGCGCCGCCGACCATCGTGGTGAACACGACATATCCCGGCGCCTCGGCGCAGGTGGTTGCCGACACCGTTTCCGCTCCGATGGAGCAGGAGATCAACGGCGTCGAGAACATGCTCTACATGACCTCGCAGGCGACCAGCGACGGCCGTCTGCAATTGACCATCACCTTCAAGCTCGGCACCGATCTCGATACCGCCCAGGTGCTCGTGCAGAACCGGCTTGCCGTCGCCGAGCCGCGGCTGCCGGAAGAGGTGCGGCGCATCGGCGTGACCGTGCGCAAGAATTCGCCCGACATGCTGATGGTGATCCACCTGAATTCGCCGGGTGGGGAGCGCGACCAGCTCTACATGTCGAACTACGCGCTGTTGCAGATCAAGGACGTGCTGGCACGTCTGGACGGCGTCGGCGACGTGCAGGTGTTCGGTGCCCGCGACTATGCCATGCGCGTCTGGCTCGACCCCGACAAGGTGGCGGCGCGCGGGCTCACCGCCGGTGACGTCGTCCGCGCCATCCAGGCGCAGAACGTCCAGGTGTCGGGCGGCGTCATCAACCAGCCGCCGGTTCCGACCCCCGGTGCGTTCCAGCTGAATGTGGAAACGCTGGGCCGTCTCACCGATGCGCGCGAATTCGGCAACATCATCGTGAAGACCGACGGCACCGCCGTCACCCGTCTGCGCGACGTGGCCCGCATCGAGCTTGGCGCCCAGGACTACAACCTGAACGCCTACCTCGATCGCCAGTCCGCGGTGCCGCTGGTGGTCTTCCAACGGCCCGGCTCCAACGCCCTGGAAACCGCCAACCGCATCCTGACGACGATGGAGGACCTCTCCAAGGGCTTCCCCGCCGGCATGCGCTACGATGTCGTCTACAACCCCACGGAGTTCATCGCCCAGTCGGTCGAGGAGGTCTACAAGACGATTTACGAGGCCGTCGTACTGGTCGTCGTCGTCGTCATCCTGTTCCTCCAGTCCTGGCGCGCCTCCATCGTTCCCATTCTGGCCATTCCGGTGTCGCTGGTCGGCACCTTCGCCGTGCTGGCGGCGCTGGGCTATTCGCTGAACACGCTGTCGCTGTTCGGTCTGGTGCTGGCGATCGGCATCGTGGTCGACGATGCCATCGTCGTGGTGGAGAATGTGGAGCGCTTCATCAGCCGCGGCATGAAGCCCAAGGATGCCGCGCACGAGACGATGAACGAGGTTGGCGGGGCACTGATCGCCATCGCTCTGGTCCTGACCGCCGTGTTCGTTCCCGCCGCTCTGGTCAGCGGCATTTCCGGCCAGTTCTTCCGGCAGTTCGCGGTGACCATCGCAAGCGCCACGGTGATCTCCTGCCTCGTATCGTTGACGCTCAGCCCGGCGCTCTGTGCCCTGCTGTTCAAACCCCACGAGGAGCACCCGGCCAAGCCGTCGCTGCCGATGCGGCCGGTCGCCGCCTTCTTCCGCGGTTTCAACGCCGGGTTCGAGCGGCTGTCCAACGGCTATGCCGGACTGACGCGGCGGCTGGTGCGGTTGCCCTTCATCGTCCTGCCGGTCTATCTGCTGCTGCTCGGACTGACCGGCTGGCAGTTCAACCGGGCACCGACCGGCTTCATTCCCAACCAGGACCAGGGTTACCTGATCACCGTGGTGCAGCTGCCGCCGGGCTCTTCGCTCGCCCGGACCGACGAGGTGGTGCGCAAATCGGTGGATGTGCTGCTGAAGACACCCGGGGTCGTCCATGCCGTTCCCTTCGCCGGCTTCGATGGCGCCACCTTCACCAATGCGCCGAACGCCGGGGCGATCTTTGTGACCCTTGCCCCCTTCGAGGATCGCATCAGGGACGGACATTCCGCCGATGCGGTTCTGGCCGATCTGAGGCAGCGGCTGGCCGTGATCGAAGACGCCTTCATCATCACCATCCCGCCGCCGCCGGTCCGCGGCATCGGCAATGCCGGCGGCTTCAAGATGATGGTGGAGGACAAGCGGGGCCGCGGCCTGCCGGCACTCGATGCGGCCGTGACGGAGCTGTCCGCCGCAGCCAACAAGATTCCGGGGCTGGTCGGCGTGTTCACGCTGTTCAACACCAAGACCCCCAAGATCTACGCCGATATCGACCGTCAAAGGGCGGAGATGCTGGGGGTGACCGCCGATCAGGTGTTCGAGGCGCTGCAGATCTATGTCGGCTCGGCTTTCGTGAACGAGTTCAATCTCTTGGGCCGCACCTACCGGGTCACCGCGCAGGCCGACGGCCGTTTCCGCCAGGACCCGCATGACCTCGCCAATCTGAAGACGCGCAACGAGCGCGGCGAGATGGTTCCGATCGGTGCGGTGGCTGCCCTGACCGACATCACCGGCCCTTACCGTGCCGCCCGCTACAACCTCTACCCGGCGGCGGAGCTGCAGGGCAACACGCTTCCCGGCTTCTCCACCGGCTACGCCCTGGCCGCCATGGAAAAGGCCGCCGCCGAGGTGCTGCCGGACGGTTTCGGTTTCGAGTGGACGGAATTGGCCTATCAGGAAAAGGCTGCTGGAAACAGCGGCTTGATGGTCTTCGGGCTGTCGGTGCTGTTCGTCTTTCTGGTGCTTGCGGCCCAGTATGAGAGCTGGACCATGCCGCTGTCGGTCATCCTGATCGTGCCCATGTGTCTGTTGGCGGCAGTGACCGGATTGATGATGCGTGGCATGGCTGTCGACATTCTGGCCCAGGTTGGCTTCGTTGTTCTGGTCGGTCTTGCTGCCAAGAATGCCATCCTCATCGTCGAATTCGCCCGCCAGAACGAACTCTTCGAGGGGAAGAACCGCTTCGAGGCGGCAGTGGAGGCGGCGCGTACACGGCTTCGTCCGATCCTGATGACCTCTCTCGCCTTCATTCTCGGCGTCGTGCCGCTGATGATCGCGCAAGGAGCCGGATCGGAGATGCGACAGACCCTGGGCACGGCGGTGTTCATGGGGATGTTGGGCGTCACCATCTTCGGCCTGATCTTCACCCCGGTGTTCTACACGGTCATCCGCCGTCTCTTCAGCAGACCCTTGGCGGTCAACCAGCATCCCGTCGCTAAGGAAGAGGTTGGTCTGCAGACGCGGCATCAGCCTGGAGAATGACAGCGTATCAGGGCAAAGCGGGGCTTAGGGAAGCTCCGCGGCGCCGATGGCACCGTCAAGTTCGCGCTGGCAGGGGCGCCCGGGTGACGGTATGGGGCCGGCATGACGACGCTCCCCGACCCGATGCACTGGCCCGATGTCCCGACCCGATTTACGCCGGCTACCGTTTCCCTGCCGAGGTGATCAGCTACGCGGTGTACCCGGACTTCCGCTTTCCGCCGAGCTTGCGGATGGTCGAGGAGATGCTGGGGCAGCGTGGGGTCACGTAATCACTTCTGTCCACCGGGCATTCCTGGTCATACCGCGCCCGCCATCATCACCGGTGCTGTCATACAAGGGAGCGCTCCCGTCTCTGCCGGCATTCCTACTCGTCCGGAGCACCGCCCGACAATCGGATTGTCCGGGGAGGCAATCTCCAGAGTGGGGTGGCGGACAGTGTGGCGAACTGTCGGGGAGTGCGCTTCTGCGTATCAAACCTTGGGCGGCATTTATCCGGGTGTGCTTGCCGAGTATGTCGCCATGCCGGAAGAGTGGTTCGTTCCGTCGACCGAAACGCTCGAGCCGTGGCAGGCCTGCACGCTTCCGGTCGCCGGTCTCACGGTCTGGTTCGCGCTTGTCGAACGGGCCGGGGTGCGGGCAGGCGACACGGTTCTGATCCCCAGCACGGGCGGGGTCGCCCTTTTCGGACTGCAGATCGCCAAGGCCAATGGTGCCAGGGTGATGGTCTGCGGTCAGCCCGACTGCGAGACGCGCGCGACGGCGCTCGGCGCCGACCACTTCATCGACGCTGGGAGTGATTGGATGGAAACCGTCTACAGGCTCACCTCCGAACGCGGCGCGCTCGACGGCTGGGACATCCAGGCACCGGCGATGCCCCTGATGATAAAGGACATCACGATCCACGGGATCGGAACCGGCAGCAGAAGGGCGCTGGAACGGTTCGTCCGTGCGATCGATCAAACGGGCATCAAGCCTGTCGTCGATTCGCGCCATCCGCTCGCTGATCTTCCTGCAGCATTCGACCGTCTGGACCGGGGACCGTTCGGTAAAATCGTTATCGACGTCACGTCATAGAACAGTCTGTGGTCCGGCTTGCCGCATGGAGTTCGATGCCCATCCGCCAGTTGGAAAGGCAGACGACGATAGGCGGGATCGGAGGAGGTCGACCGGGAGACGATGGCGGCGACCCGGCGCTAGGTCCGGGAATATCTCGACACGCTGGACGAGGCTGCCTGGGGGGCCGCCAGCGAGGTGAAGCCCAAGTTCGTCTCGCGCTCGGATCCGGCCGCGCAATGGTCGGGAGCGCACAAGCGCTATGCGTTCAGGGCCATGCCTTCTTCGCCTACGCCACCGACTACCTGTTCGACCTCGACCTCGACCACGCCGTCATCGTCGATGTCGCGGGTATCGAACCGAGCGAGAGGCGGTTCTCCGGGTACAATGCGGTGGTGGTGGGACGGGGGACCTGCCGTCTTGGAGACGGGGCGCGACAGCGGCAGGTCCATCCACGGGCGCCTGACGGAGATGATCAGGGGGCGACAGCGACTGCCCGCGCCCGCATGCCACCCATCACGACCAGGGCGGCCAGCAGCAGCACGATTCCGCTGGCGCCGAAGACCCCGCCGGCGCCGCTGACGCCGAAGATGGCGCCGCCCACCGCCGCACCGGTGGCGATGGCGAGTTGCACCGCCGCGACGAAGAGGCCGCCGGCGCTTTCCGCCTCGTCCGGCACGGTACGGGTGATCCAGGTGGACCAGGCCACCGGCACGGCGCCGAAGGCGACGCCCCACAGCGCGATCAGCACCGAGGCCACGCTCGGCGACCCGCCCAGCGCGGCCAGCCCGAGCCCGAGCAGCCCCATGGTCAGCGGCATGACCGTCAGGGTCAGCCGCATGCTGCGCGCCAGCAGCGCGCCGCCGAGATAGGTGCCGGCGAAGTTCGCCACGCCGAAGCCCAGCAGAATGCCCGACACGCCGCTGACGCCGACGCCGGTCACCGTCTCCAGGAACGGTCGGACATAGGTGAACAGCGCGAAATGCCCGGTGAAGACCAGGATGATCGACACCATGCCGAGCCCGACGCCCGGCCGCGCCATCACCTCGCCCAGGGTGCGGAGGCTGGTGTGGCCGTTCGGCGCCATGCGCGGCAGCGTCAGAACCTGCGCCACCAAGGCCACCAGCCCCAGCCCGCCCGCCATCAGGAACACCTCGCGCCAGCCGAGCAGGTCGCCCAGATAGCTTCCGACCGGGGCTGCGAAGACGGTGGCGGCGGACACGCCGCTGAAGATCATCGACAAGGCCCGCGGAATCATCGGCTCCGGCACCAGACGCATGGCGATTGCGGCCGACATGGCCCAGAAGCCGCCGAGCGCCACCCCCAGCAGCACCCGCCCGACCAGCAGCGACAGTAGGTCGGGGGCGAAGGCGACCGCCAGGTTGGACACCAGAAGCAGCGCCGAAAAGGCGAGCAGCACATGGCGCCGGTCGATTCGGCGGGTCGCGGCGGAGATCAGCAGGCTGGCGACCAGCGCCACCGCGGCAGTCGCGGTGACGGCCTGGCCGGCCATCGCCTCGGTCACATGCAGGTCGGCCGCCATCGGCGTCAGCAGGCTGGCCGGCAGAAACTCCGCCGTTACCAGTCCGAACACGCCGAGCGTCAGGGAGAAGACGGCACCCCAGGCGGGCTCCGCCGGCGCGGTGCCGGCCTGCCTCACAGGTTCCATCATGGTCTGTCCTCACAGGAAGATTATGCTGCGACGCAGAATAGAATGGAGTCTCCGGACGATCCATGCCATAACGTCCGTATCTTTTGATCGATAGTCCTGATATGCCCGACTCACCCCGTCTCCCTCCCACCACCGACCTCGTCAGCGAGCTTCTGCTCGGCATGCGGCTGACCGGCGTGCAGTACCGCCGCATGCAGGTCGCCCCTCCATTCGGCATCGGCTTCGGGACGGTGGAAGGGCGGGCGCAATTCCATTTCATCGCCCGCGGGCCGGTCGTGCTGAGGCTGCTCGCCGGCGACACCTTCTCGCTGGACACCGGCGATGCGGTGCTGCTGCCGCGCGGCGGCGCGCACGAACTGCTGTCGGCGCCGGAACTGCCGGCCCGCGACGTCGCCAGCTTCGCGACGGCACCGCTGTGCGGCAATGTCGGTGCACTCGAATCCTGCCCGCCGGACAGCTGCCGGACGAAGGATGCGGTGATCTTCAGCGGCTGCATGGAGTTCGACCTTGGCGCCATGCAGCCGCTGGTCGGCCTGATGCCCGAGGTGATGCAGGTCGGCACCCTGCTCGACCGCTACCCCGAAATCCTGCCGATGCTGGAGGCGATGGAGCGGGAGGCGCGGGCGGAGCGCGCCGGCTATGCCGGCATCCTGGCGCGGCTGGCCGACGTGGTGTCCGCCTCCATCGTGCGGGGCTGGGTCGAATGCGGTTGCGGCGATGCGCGCGGCTGGATCGACGCCCTGCGCGACCCGCGGCTCGGCCGCGTCATCACCGCGCTGCATCGCGATCCCGGCCGCAACTGGACCGTGGCGGAACTGGCTGCGGAGATGGGCGCCTCGCGTTCGGTCTTCGCGGAGCGCTTCCTGGAGGTGACCGGCGTGACCCCGGTCCGCTACGTGACGGAGCTGCGGATGCGGCTTGCCGCCCAGTGGATCGGCCGGGAGCGTCTGCCGATCGAAACCGCCGCACATCGGCTCGGCTACGGCTCGCAGGCCGCCTTCAGCCGTGCCTTCAAGCGCATCATGGGCTATTCGCCGGGCGCCTCGCGCAGTGCGGAATCATAGCACCGGCACGATCAGGATCAAGTGGGGGCAGCTCCTTTCGCAAGCCGGTCCCGCACGTCCTCGCGGGTGACTTGGCCAACTTTGGAACAGAGCCCGACGGTATGCGTCCAGCTATGGCGTGAAACAGCTTTCTCATCGGCAGCCCTTCGCCAGGAGATCGCGAAGCCGCCGGATCCCATTCTCAACCGCCTTTTGCAGGCCGTCTGCTTCCCGGCACAATGCGCAAAGTCCAGCTTAGGTTTTCGCCGGGTTGAGCAGCACCCACAGTCTGGCGATCCTGCCATCGACGACTTCCGCCACATCGCTTCCCGTGACCGCAACCGGGCCATCGGCCGGACCCGCTTTCCATGAAAGATATCCGAGACCGTGATGGCCCACGGCGTCGCCCTGCGGCTGGAAACGAAACGCAGGTCCGAACCGCTCCAGGAGAGCGCCCGCGACCTCCGAGATGGCCGCACGTCCCCTTACGATATCAGTCGGTTCGTACATGATCGGCTCGGCCACGAAGAGCTCTGCGATGGCTGCGGCGCGCTTCCCGGCGTCCCGCTCATTGAAGACGTGTTCCAGGTTCGAGCGCAGAAGGCGGTTGTAGTCCGGTTCTTCGGATGAATGCGCCGTGTGATCCGCATTGGACATTGTGCTTCCCCTTGCTGGAGCGGCCTGCCGGCCGCCGTGGAACGGTTCAGATTTTCACCAGGTTCAGAGCGGGGAGTGGTCCGCCGGGGAACTGGGTCAGGCGGCTGCCGAGGGCGAGCGAGCCGAGGTCGATGCCGAAGAAGCCGAGACGGTCGATCAGAGCGCCCACCCGGGCCTTGGCGTCGGCATCGTCGCCCGAATAGAACAGCACGCGTTTGCCGCCATCGCCGGACGGATCGCCGGAAAGCAGATGCGGCTGGAGATGGTTGAACGCCTTCACCAGCCGCGCACCGGGGACAAGACCGGCGACCACCTCCGAGGATGACCGGTCGCCAAGAGGCACGGGCTTGAACAGCGGTGCCTCGATCGGGTTGTTGGCGTCGACGACGATGCGCCCCGCCCAGTCGGGCAAACCGGCGAGTGCGTCCGGCAGCTTCGACCAGTTCACCGCGACGAACACCATGTCCTGGGCCGCCGCCTCGGCCGGCGTCCCCGCCCGTATCGACGGCCCGAGGTCAGCCGCCAGCGTTGCCAGGGTCTCCGGGCCGCGGCTGTTGGCGATAATGGCGGCGATGCCTCTGGCGGCGAGAGCCGTCGCAATGGCGCGGCCGATGTTGCCGGCGCCGATGATGCCGATGCTGGTCATGGATCATGCTCCTGCTTTGAAGGAATGGGGATCAGGCGATCTGGCCGCCGTCGACGGTGAGGGTCGCGCCGGTCGATCCATCCGGACTGGCGGAGCACTAGGGAATCGTCATGCGCTCCGTCCACACTGGCCGTGCGCGCCAATGGGCGATGCGTGACGCGGCAGGTGTCGAACTGCCGGCGATGCTGCCGGAGAGCATTGTTGTCAACGATCCGGCCGCCATGCGCGAGGCGGCACTGCTCGGGCTGGGCGTTGCGCTTCTCGCCGTACCGGACGTGCTTCAGCATCTTGAGCGAGGCGATCTGCTACGCCTCCTACCCCGGTGGTACGCGGACGCAGGCGCGATCTCGCTCTACTATGCGAGCCGGGCCCAGATGCCGGCAAAGACACGGGTTTTCATCGACACGCTGCTCGACCTGTTCCGCCGGGACCGTCTTACCGAGCGTTTTGCCGGAAGTTTGGGGTAATTGCTGCCGCGGAAGAAGCCCTCCCGCACACCGCCGGCCCGGCTATTTTGCACCAACGTCCGAGATCACGGCTCATCGGTCCGGACCGCCCGGAGCCTTGCAAGCGGCTATCGCTCGCCGTCAGCATGGCCTGATCCAACCGGCCATGCTTCCCGGCATCCATGGCACAGGCCATGGCCCGGTAGAACTGGCTGCCGTCGAGCGCGAACAGCAGAAGATCGACGCCGGCGTTGAACGCCTCGACGACAGCCCGGCACAGCCCGTACTGATAGACAGGCGTCATGAGCATGTCATCGGTGACGATCAGGCCGTCGAACCCCCAATTCCGGCGGATCACCCCGTCGATCAGCGGCCGCGAATGGGAGGCCGGCCGGTCAGGATCGACGGCCGCCACGATGGCATGGCCGACCATCAGAAGGGTCTGCGGATCGGCAGCCAGCACGCGGCGGAAGGGCAACCAGTCGGTCGCTTCCAGAACCTCGCGCGATTCGGCGATGACGGCGCGGAAATGGTGGGTGTCGCTTTGCGCCCGACCCAGCCCGGGGAAATGCTTCGCCGTCGGCCGGACGCCGCCGTCGATGACGCCCCTGGCATAGGCCGCGGCGACGTCGGCCACCACGTCCGGATCCTCGGAAATCGCCCGCTGGGCGATGAGGCTGTGGAAATCCAGCGGATCGGGCGGACGGTCGCGGCGCAGGTCGAGGACCGGTGCGAGGTTGACGGTCACGCCGATCGACTGCAGGTCCCACCCATGCGCCTGCCCGAGAGCGCGCGCGGCGGCCCGGCGCTCGTCGGAGGGCAGGCCGGCCAGTGCCGCCGGGGCCGGGCGATGCGGCAGCCAGGGCGACAGCCGGGACACAATGCCACCCTCCTGGTCGGCGGCCACCACCAGCGGCGGCAGCCCGGCCCGCCACCGGATCTCCTGCAAATGGCCGATCTCGTCGCGCAGCGCTTCGGCCGACCGTCCGGCCAGATTGTGGCGGGACACGAAAATCCCGCCGATCAGCCCGTGCGCCGCCAGCGCCTCGACCTCCTCGACCCGCCGGTAGCCGACGATGAAGTGCTGTCCCAGCTCGACCGCCAGCGGCTCCTGCATCGCCAGGACATGCACTTTGCGGATCTGGAACACCGCCTCCGCCCCCACCGTGCAGAGGGGTACGACCAGCCAGAGCAGCGCGAGCATCGGCCGCCGGCGAACGCCCGGCCGTCGCAGGGCGAGCAGGCCGCACAGCCCGGCCGCCGCGATCAGGGGCAACGACCAGCCCTTGACCGGGGTCAGGTAGGGATCGTGGATGTTGGCACCGGCGAGAGCCAGCAGCAGGCCACCAACCCACCAGGCAAAAGCCCTCACGGTTCCTCTCCCTGCCAATCCACGCGCTGGGTGACGGCCATGACCGCCGACAGGACCAGGAACAGGGCAACCGTCCCCACCAGCAGGGAGTAGTTTTCCAGCCCGATGAGGAGGTGGAGGAAGGCGAACAGGCCCCCCAGCGCCGCCGCGAAGACCAGGGTCGGACCGGCGCGACGGGTGACCGCCGCAGTGTAGGCCGTCGCCTGGACCAGGACGAGTGCCGCGCTGATCCAGTAGCCGGCGACATAGCCGAACGGTTCGGCGAAGGACACCAGCAGAAGGGAGAACAGCGTCATCGACAGCCCGAGCAGGCCATACTGGACGATGTGGATGCGCACGCTGGAGAGAAGCTCGAACAGCGCATAGACCGTGAAGGACAGCACGACGAAGAGGCTGGCGTATTTCGAGGCGCGGTTGATCATGCGGTAGGTGGGAACCGCCTCCAGCAGCTCGACACCGACCGAGGGGAGATACTGGGCATCGGCGGAGTCCAGCAGCGCCGCATCGGAGCGGAGCGGCGGCCTGGAATAGTCGGAGACGTTCCACCGCGCCTCGAAGGCATCGGCGGTCACGGTCGGGTCGGACGGTAGCACGGTGCCGACGAAGCTCGGGGTCGGCCACGGCGCCTTGATGGCCGCCGTCGCCTGCCGGCCGTCCAGGGTCTGGTGGAAGGCTCCGGTGCCGCGCAGCGTCACCGTCGCCTGGAACCTCATCTCCAGGTTAGTGGCGGGGGCCGCCGCCATCGTCGGACGGGCGGCGAGCGCGGCGCCCCAGCAGTCCTCGGCGCGGGCGACCAGCTCCTGGCACCCTCGCCAGGGGACGGTCTCTCCGTTCCAGACCACGCGGTCCTCGGCCGTCATGCCGGCCAGCCCCGACACCTGGAGCAGGAAGACGCTGTCCTGCCAGGAGATGGAGCCGCCGCGCCCGACCAGCTTCTCCAGGCTGGACGCGGACGGGACCGCGAAGCTGCCGGTCATCTCCAGCGCCGCGGTGTAGACGGTCGCGGAGAACAGGCCGCGCCTCTTGCGCTCCGGCACCAGCGCCGCCTGCGTCGCCAGGGTCGCGGGCGCGATCTTCAGGTAACCGCGGGTCTTGCCGTCGGCGGCGAGATAGGGCACCGCCAGGACCGGCGTCCGCACGGTCTGTTCCGGACTCCAGCTCCGCGCCAGTTCCTCCTGCATCTCGGCCTGCCGGTCGGAGCGTTCGCCGATGATGCCGGAGACCGGCAGGCCGGCGACGAGGGTCACCGCCAGAAGCAGGACGATCTGCAGGAACTTCGCGGACCGGCGATTGCGCCGCGCGGGCGGGGAATTGGCCGGGGAATCGGGCGGCACGGTCATTCGGACACTCCACGAGGGGATGGGAAGCAGGTTCCCAGCGTGGCGTCCCGGCATGCAGCAGCGATGACGCGGCCGTGCAGGCGGGAAGGAATCTCCGTGCAGAACTTGTGCAGATTATCGGGTAGGGTTGCGCAGCCATGACCAAGATCCTGCTGATCGACGACGATCCCCACATCCGCGACATCGTCCGCTTTGCCCTGAACCGGGAGGGCTTCGCCGTGGTCGAGGCCGGGGATGGCGTCCAGGGGCTGGCGCTGGCCCAGGCGGACTTCCCCGACCTGATCCTGCTCGACATCGGCATGCCCGAGATGGACGGCACCGAGGTCTGCCGCCGGCTGCGCCGGGACAGCCGGGTCCCCATCATCTTCCTGTCGTCGCGCGACGACGAGATCGACCGGATTCTCGGCCTCGAACTGGGGGGCGACGATTACGTCACGAAGCCCTTCTCGCCGCGCGAGCTGACGGCGCGGGTCAAGGCGGTGCTGCGGCGGACGGTCCCGCCGGAGCCGCCGGTTCCGGAGGGTCCGGCCCCGGTCCTCCGCCACAACCGCCTGCGGCTGGACCTGGACGGCGTGCGCGCCTTCTGGGACGAGACGGAGGTGGTGCTGACCGCCACCGAGTTCGGCCTGCTGCGCACCCTCGCCGACCGGCCGGGCAAGGTGTTCAGCCGCGACGCCCTGATGGACGGCGCCTATGCCACCGAACGCTATGTCGCCGACCGCACGGTCGACAGCCACATCCGTCGGGTCCGGGCCAAATTCCAGGCGGTCGGCGGCGCTCCCGTCGAAACCGTGCATGGGTTGGGCTACAAGCTGTCGGACTGCCGATGAAATCGCCGTTCGGGAGGTCGCCGTCCGGGAAGTCGTCATCCGGACGGCGGCCGTCGATTGCGACCGTTCTGCTGGTGATGACGGTGGCGGCACTGGTCCTGCCGCTGAGCGGCCTGTGGATCCTGCGTCTCTACGAAAGCGCCCTGATCCGCCAGACCGAATCCGAACTGATCGCCCAGGCCGGGGTGGTCGCGGCCTTCTACCGCGACGCCTGGCGCCGGGCCGGCGGACGTGCGGAGGAACTCGGCCCCCCGGTGGATCCGGCCTGGACACGCCCGCCGGGCTTCGATCCGCCCTGGACGCCCCGCTTCGCCAGCCTCGATCTGGCCGAGGATCCGATCCTTCCCCCCGCCCCCGATCCGGTCCCGGCGGCGGCGAGCGACCCGTCCGCCGCCATTGCCGGATCGACGCTCGGCCCGATCCTGCGCGACGCGCAGCGCATCACCCTGGCCGGTATGAGGGTCACCGATCGCCAGGGGGTGGTCGTCGCCAGCACCGGCGAGGAGATGGGGCTGTCCCTGGAACGGCAGGACGAGGTCCGCCGCGCCCTGGCCGGCGAGGCAGCCAGCGTCCTGCGCGAACGCACGAGCCATGACCGCCCCGGCCAGGAGAGAATCGGCTACCGGTCCGGTTCGGACAGCCCGGCCGTGCCGGACCGCAGCCGGTCGGTACGGGTCTTCACCGCCCAGCCCGTGCTCGACGACGGGCGCGTCGTCGGCGTGGTGGTGGTGTCGCGCACGCCGCGCAGCATCGCCGACACCCTCTACGGCAAGCGCTGGCACCTCGCCGGGCTGGCGGTGCTGCTGCTGGTGTCGGTGGGTGTGTTGGCGCGGCTGGGGACGGTCGCCATCGCCCGCCCGCTCCGGGCAGTCACGGAGCTGGCGAAACGCACGGCGGACGGCGAACGGGGCGTGATGGTCCCGCTGCCCCGCCCGGTGGTGCGCGAGGTCGCCGAACTGTCGGACGCGCTGACCCGGATGGCCAGGACGCTTGAGGAGCGGGCCGACTATATCCGCGACTTCGCCGCCCATGTCTCGCACGAGTTCAAGACGCCCTTGACGACCATCCGCGGCACCGTCGAGCTGCTGCGCGACCATATGGACAGCATGCCTCCCGAAGACCGGGACCGCTTCCTCGCCAACATGGACGCCGAGGCCGGGCGGCTGTCCCGCCTCGTCCGCCGCCTGCTGGAGTTGGCCCGTGCCGACGTGATGACCGTGACCGACGATGCGGTGACCGACGCCGTTCCGGTCGCCGCCCGTCTGGCCGGGCGCCATGGCGCGAATACGTCCCTGCCGGCGTCGCTGCCGGTCGCCATGGGTCAGGAGTCGCTGGAAAGCGTTCTGGCGAACCTGATCGAGAATGCGAGACACCATGCCGGCGCGGACGCGCGGGTGACCGTCACCCTGCGGGCCGAGGGCGGGCGGGCGATCCTGCGGGTCGCCGACGACGGGCCGGGCATCTCGCCGGCGAACGCAGACCGGGTCTTCGTCCCCTTCTTCACCACCGCGCGCGACCGCAGCGGCACCGGTCTCGGCCTCACCATCGCGCGGGGACTGGTGGAGGCGCATGGCGGCAGCATCGCCCTGCTGCCCTCCGAACGCGGCGCCCTGTTCGAGGTCGCCCTGCGCCGGGTCCTACCACTCAGGTAAAAATTCCGCCGGGCGCCGCACAGCGTTATGGTGGCCCCGCCCTGGTGGCGTCCGCACCCGGGAGTTGGCCCCAAGCCGAGGGAAGACATGCAGCCTATAATTGAGATCCGTGGGTTGAAGAAGACCTACGCATCCGGCTTCCAGGCCCTGAAAGGAGTCGATCTCGACATCCGCCGCGGCGAGATCCTGGCACTGCTCGGTCCGAACGGTGCCGGCAAGACGACGCTGATCAGCATCGTCTGCGGCATCGTCCGGGCGACATCGGGCAGCGTGACGGTGGACGGCCACGACATCCGGCGCGACTGGCGCGCCGCGCGGTCCCTGATCGGTCTGGTCCCCCAGGAACTGACGACCGAGGCGTTCGAGAGCGTCTGGGCGACCGTCAGCTTCAGCCGGGGCCTGTTCGGCAAGCCGCCCAACCCCGCGGTGATCGAGAGGATCCTGAAGGATTTGTCCCTGTGGGACAAGAAGGACACCAAGGTCATGGCGCTGTCCGGCGGCATGAAGCGGCGCGTGCTGATCGCCAAGGCGCTGTCGCACGAGCCGCGCATCCTGTTCCTGGACGAGCCGACCGCCGGTGTGGATGTGGAGCTTCGCCGCGGCATGTGGGAGATGATCGGGCGCCTGCGCGACAGCGGCGTCACCATCATCCTGACCACCCACTATATCGAGGAGGCGGAGGAGATGGCCGACAGCATCGGCGTGATCTCCGGCGGCCGGATCGTCCTGGTGGAGGAAAAGGCCGCGTTGATGCAGAAGCTGGGGAAGCGGCAGCTGACCCTGCAATTGCAGAGCCCCTTGAACGCCATCCCGTCCGAACTCGCCGACTATCCCCTGACCCTGTCGGAGGGTGGGCGGGAACTGGTCTACAGCTTCGACACGCAGCAGGAGCGCACCGGCATCGCCGGGCTTCTCCGCAAGCTGGGCGACCACGGCATCACCTACACGAACCTGCGCACCGAAGAGAGCTCCCTGGAGGAGATCTTCGTCAATCTGGTGAGGGAGCGGGCATGAACCTTCATGCGATCAGGGCCATCTATCTCTTCGAACTGGCCCGCACCTGGCGCACGCTGGCGCAGAGCATCGCCGGCCCGGTGATCTCCACCTCGCTGTATTTCATCGTCTTCGGGGCGGCGATCGGCGGGCGTTTCACATCGATCGAGGGCGTCAGCTACGGCGCGTTTCTCGTCCCCGGCCTCGTCATGATGTCGGTGCTGACGGAAAGCGTGTCGAACGCGTCCTTCGGCATCTACATGCCGCGCTATTCCGGCACGATCTACGAACTGCTGTCGGCCCCCGTCTCCGCCTTCGAGACGGTGATCGGCTATGTCGGCGCGGCGGCGACCAAGTCTCTCATCCTTGGAACGCTGATCCTGCTGACGGCGCGGCTGTTCGTGGATTTTTCCATCGCGCACCCGGTCTGGATGGTCGCCTTCCTCGTGCTGACGTCGGTGACCTTCAGCCTGCTCGGTTTCATTCTGGGCATCTGGGCCGACGGCTGGCAAAAGCTGCAGATCGTGCCGATGCTGATCGTGACACCGCTCGCTTTCCTGGGCGGGAGCTTTTATTCGATCAAAATGCTGCCGCCGTTCTGGCAGACAGTCACCCTGTTCAATCCGGTCGTCTATCTGGTCAGCGGCTTCCGCTGGAGCTTCTATGGCGCCGCCGACATGCCTGTCGCATTGAGCCTCGGCATGACCGCTCTGTTGCTGGCGATCTGCCTTGCCGTCGTGTGGTGGATTTTCCGCACGGGCTACAAGCTGAAGAACTGACCGGCCAACGGCTTGGCCTGAAGCAGGAAAAGAGAAGGCCCCGGCGGATGAACCGCTCGGGGCCGAGGCCGTGGGCCGAAGCCGGGGAGGAATGAGACGTAGCCCGGTGCTCAGCGCTGACGGACCAGGGCGCCCTGGCCGGCGGCGTTGCCGATGCCGGCGGCGAGGTTCTGCACGTTTGCGAGGTTCGGGGCGCCGAACGGCGTCCGGCCGCCGGAGCGCTGGAGCACCGTCACGCCCTGCATCGCCGAGTTGCCGATGCCCGCCGCGGTGTTCGACACGTTGGCGGCCGAGCCGCCGGGGAACAGCCCGCCGCTGCGCTGGCCGACCAGCACGCCCTGGCTGGCGGTGTTGCCGATCCCGGCGGCGAGGTTCGAGACGTTCGCCGCGTTCGGACCGCCGAACAGCCCGCCGCTGCGCTGCATCGTCGTGACGCTCTGGGTCGCGCCATTGCCGATGCCGGCCGCGGTGTTCGACAGGTTGGACACATTCTGCGCCATGGCGGGGGCGGTGAGCAGGGCCAGGGTGGCGAAGCCGGCGAGCAGGGAGGTGCGGATCATGGTGTGGTCTCCTGGGTGGGGTCGGTGCGGTGCATCCGGCGGGTTGTCTCGATGACATGACCCTAGCCGACCCCGCCCGCCGCCGATGTGAGCCGGACCACAACCGGCCGCATCTTTCACCACGCTCCAGAACTCCAGGGGGCTTCGCTGCAAAGTCAGCCGGCAGGCGCGAGGCGATGGTTACGGGCATCGCCGCCGACGCAATGCGTTCTGGAGTTCGAGATGCTGGCTAAGGTCTTGTCGACCCGCCAGCTGGTCGACCGCGGGCAGCGCCACTGCCAGCGTAGCCGCTTCCCGATTTCCGGCGCGTACCTCTGTGCCCAGCGGTAAATGGTCGGGTGACCGACCGTGACGCCGCGCTCGGCCATCATCACGCCGGCTGTCCGCCTTGCGCTCCCTCACCGGAATTGACGCGAGATCCGGCGGACTCTGTTTTCCGCCGATACGGCGGACGAAACGACAGTGTCGGTCATCTGCCGTCCATTGGCTGGGGATCGTTCGCCGCGCTGAAATATTGTGACTCGTCGAAGGTCCGGATGAGTCGCGTCAATGCGGGAGACAGCCGTGGTCGGTCGCGGACGATCAGTTGTACCCGACTGCTTTGCAGAATGGAGTTGGCAATTGGGCGGGCGATCAGACGGCCGTCCGCCAACTCCGTAGCCGCCGCCTGTGCAGAAAGGAAGGTCAACCCCAGACCCGCCTCGGCATAATGCTTCATCGGCATGACGGTGTTGGAAACGAAACTCGGCCGCAACTCGACGCACTCGTCGTCCGCTGCCGACTGGATCAGCGTACGCAGCCCAGTCCCCGGAGCGGCCAGAGCCAACGGGTATTTCTGAAGCAAGGCAAGGGTCAGCGGCGCCTCGATCCTGGAGCAGGGATGGTCGGGGGCCATGAGGGCACAGATCGGGTGGGCGCGCTGGCTGACGACATGAATGGCCGAACTTGTCGGCGGCGACAGGGCCAATCCCAGATCGCAGCGATCCTCGGCAAGCGCCCGCACCGTCTCGCTGGTGCCCCCGACCTCGACGGTGACCTCGACCCCTGGAAACTCGCCGCAGAAGCGCCCGACCACCAGCCTCATGACGGTGTCTACGAACCCGTCGCCCACCATCAGGTGAAGGCGGCCGCGCTTCAAGCCCTCAATTTCCAGGAGCTGGGTTCGCAGCGTATCGTTGCCGGCGACGCGATCCCGGCAATAGGCAAGGACGAGCTCTGCCGCTTCCGTCGGGACCACGCCGCGGCCGCGCCGCTCCAGCAGGCTCACCCCCAGATCGGCTTCCAGGGCGGCGACCTGTCGGCTGACGACGGACGGTTCCACGTTGCAGGCGTCGGCCGCACCGCGGACCGATCCCGTCCTCAGAACCTCCATGAAGTAGGACAGTTGACGGCTGCTGGGTCCGAGCGGCATCGGCACTGACTTTCGTTGCCTCAATCGCAACGTATCACAGCGTATTTTATCATTGTTGGCAACAGCTGGCAGAGGAATGCTGGTTGCAAGAACAATAGGTACCCGACAGGAGGTCTTCTTGAACGCGCACGTGACCACAATCGCCGGACCGATGGATCCGGCGGCGACCGACCGGGAGAAGGCGCGTATCTTTAAAAAGGTGGGCATGCGGATCCTGCCGTTGCTGATCCTGTCCTATGGGCTGGCCTATCTGGACCGCGTCAATATCAGCTTCGCCAAGCTGCAGATGCAGAGCGATCTGGGCTTTTCGGAAGCGGCATACGGGTTCGGCGCCGGCATCTTCTTTCTCGGCTACGTGCTGTTCGAAGTTCCAAGCAACCTCCTGCTCGCCCGGATCGGAGCGCGACGGACGATGAGCCGGATCATGGTGCTATGGGGGCTGGCCTCGGCCGCGATGATCTTTGTCCATGACGAGCGGACCTTCTACATCCTGCGCTTCCTGCTCGGCGTTTTCGAAGCCGGCTTCGGACCGGGCCTGCTCTATTACCTGACCCTGTGGTACGGCCGGACCCATCGTGGACGGGTGATGGCGACGGTGCTCCTGGCGAGCCCGGTCGCCGGGGTCGTCGGCGGTCCGCTGTCCACCGCGATCATGGCCGGGCTGAACGGAGCGCTGGGGCTCGCGGGGTGGCAATGGCTGTTCCTTGTCGAGGGACTTCCCTGCGTCGCCCTCGGCGTCTTGCTGTTCCTGGTGCTGTGCGACGGTCCCGAACAGGCTCCGTGGCTCACCGAGGCCGAGCGCGCCCTGATCAGGGCTGACCTTGCGGAGGAATCCGGCGGACAACGGCACGACGGCTTTTCCCGGGCGCTGCGCGACCCGCGCATCTATGCTCTGGCATTCTCCTATTTCTGCATGATCGCAGGGCTTTATGCCGTCAGCTTCTGGCTGCCCACGCTTCTGCGGTCTGGAGGCATCTCCGAGACGTTCACAATCGGGCTTCTCTCGGCGCTGCCTTATGTGGTTGCTGTGGCGACCATGCAACTGGTCGCCCGTCGCTCCGATCGCAGCGGCGACCGCTATGGCTACAGCATTGCAGGCTGTTTCATCGGTGCGGCGGGTCTGGCGGCTACCGGTGCAGCGCTCGGCAATGTGCCGGTGTCACTTGCCGCCCTGGTCGTGGCAACGGCCGCCATCTATTCGGCCTATACGGTCTTCTGGACGATTCCGGCGGATCTGCTCCGCGGCACGGCGGCGGCTGGCGGCATCGCGCTCATCAACAGCATCGGACTGCTTGGCGGCTTCATCAGTCCGATGGTGATCGGCACGATCCGCGACGCGACCGGGTCCCTGCAAGGCGGGCTCGCGGCAATCGCCTTGGCGCTGGCGGCTGGCGGCGTGGTGCTGATCCTGCTGCGCCGGCGGCGGCAGGCCGTTCCCGCCTGATCGGCCGGCCCCTCCATTTCGATCCATCCCTTGAGAAAACCATCCATCCCTGGAAAAACGATGAAGCCACTGCGCGTCTTCTCCGGTTCCCTGGCGACGGAGACCAACACCTTCGGTCCGATGCCGACCGGTGTATCGAGCTTCCACGAGCGGGCGTTCTTTCCCGCCGGACAGCATCCCGATGCAATGCAGATGCACAGCGGCCCATTGTGGGCCGCCCGCAAGCTGGGGCGCGAGCGCGGCTGGCACCTGTCCGAAGGTCTGGTCGCGGCTGCCGTCCCCAACGGGCTGGTGACGAAGGCCGCCTATGAACAGTTGCGCAATACGCTGCTCGACGACCTTCGGGCGGCCCTGCCGGTCGACATGGTTCTGATCGGGCTGCATGGCGCGATGGCGGCGGATGGCTATGACGATTGCGAAGGCGATCTGCTCACCCGGATCCGGACGATGACCGGGCCGGACGCCGTCGTCGGGGCCACGCTCGATCCCCACACCCATCTGAGTGATGCGATGGTCGGCAACGCCAATCTGCTGATCTGCTGGAAGGAATATCCCCACACGGACATCGCGGAGCGTGCGCTGGAACTGGTGGAGCGCTGCGCGGAACTGGCCGAGGGGCGTCTGCGTCTGCGCCCGGCCGTCGCCGACACCGGCATGATCGGTCTGCTCCACACCACCCAGGAGCCTGCCCGCGGTTTCGTCGACCGGGTGAAGGCCATGGAGGGCCGGGACGGGATCGTCTCGATCTCGATTGTCCACGGCTTCGCATGGGGCGATACGGCCGATATGGGCACCAAGATTCTCGTCTACGGCGACGCCGATGAGGATCGCGACGGCACCCGCGCCGCATCCGTCGCCGACGCCCTGGCCAAGGACCTGTTCGCGCTGCGGGACCGGCTTGCCAGCCCCATGCCGACAATCGATCAGGCCATCGATCTGGCCCTCGCCACGCCCGGTCCGGTGGTGCTGGGCGACGGCAGCGACAATGCCGGCGGCGGTGCTCCCAGCGATTCCACCTTCATCCTCCGGCGGCTACTGCAGAGGGGCGTCGGAAATGTCTGCCTCGGCCCCCTCTGGGACATGGTCGCCGTCCGCATCGCCTTCGACGCCGGTGCCGGCGCGAGGATTCCGCTGCGCATCGGCGGCAAGATCGGTCCGCTGTCGGGCGATCCGGTGGACGGGATCTGGGAGGTGAAGGCGCTCAAGCGCGACATGACGATGACGGGGCTTGCTGGCACGCCCGCGAAGCTCGGCGACTGCGCGCTGGTCGCCTGCGACGGCATCGACGTTGTGCTGACGAGCTTCCGCTGCCAAGCCTTCGGCCTCGACCTGTTTACCCAGCTCGGCTGCGACCCGGCGGACCGGCGGATCGTGGTCGTCAAGTCGTCGCAGCACTTCCGCTCGGCTTTCACGGCAATCGCCTCGCGGATCGTCATGGTCGATGCCCCGGGCGTCGTCACCCGGGATATCACGACGCTGCCCTTCCGGAAGATCAGGCGGCCGAAATGGCCATTCGACGCAGCCGCGGAGCGTCCGTCGTGAAGAAAGTCGATGTCCTCGTCGTCGGTGCCGGCGTCGTCGGTGCCGCAACCGCCTTGCACCTGCAGATGCGCGGACGGTCCGTCGCGCTGGTGGACCGGCGGGGTGCGGCCGGGCGGGAGGCGTCCTATGGCAATGCCGGTCTCATTCAACGCGAGGCGATCTTTCCCTATGCATTCCCCCGCGACATGGCGACGCTTCTGCGCGTCGCCGGCAACCGGGGGAGCGACGTCCATTACCATGCGAACGCCTTGCCTGGGCTCGCTCCGTTCCTGCGGCGCTACTGGCATCACTCGCATCCGCTCCGGCACGCGCGGATCGCAAGGGACTATCACAGCCTGATCGCCCGCTGCCTGGAGGAGACCCGCCATCTGGCCGGAAATGCCGAGGCCGGGCATCTGTTGCGCCCGACCGGCTGGCTGAAGATCTTCAGAACCTCCCGCCGGCAGGACGCGGAACTGCAGCAGGCCGAGGAATTGCAGCGCCTTTTCGGTGTCCAGGCGAGGCCGCTCGACCGGACCCGGCTCGCGTCGCTGGAACCGGACATCGACCCAGGGGTGTTGGGCGGACTTCACTATCCCCAGCCGCTCACGGTGACGGACCCCGGCCAGCTTGTGGATTCCTACCGGATCGCGACGGAACGGCTGGGCGGACTGTTTCTGACCGGGAACGCCGGCTCGCTCCGGCAGGTCACTGGCGGCTGGTCGGTCGAAACGCAGGACGGTGCGGTCCAGGCGGGTGCCGCCGTCGTCGCCCTGGGCGCCTGGTCCGATCAGGTGACGGCGAGGCTGGGGTATCGCTTTCCACTTGCAGGCAAGCGCGGCTATCACATGCATTTTGGTTTGCAGGCCGGGGTGCAGCTTGGGCGACCGGTCCTCGATGCCGAGCGGGGATATGTCCTCGCTCCGATGCGCCAGGGTGTGCGCCTGACCACCGGTGCCGAGTTTGCCCGACGCGACGCCGAGCCGACACCGGTTCAGATCGACAGGGCTCTGCGGCATGCGCGGCGCCTCGTCCCGTTGGGAGAAGCGTTGGATTCCCGGCCATGGATGGGCATCCGGCCCTGCCTGCCGGACATGCTTCCGATCATCGGCCCCGCTCCACGGCATCGGGACCTGTGGCTCGCCTTTGGGCACGGCCACCAAGGATTGACGCTTGGAGCGATTACCGGTCGTCTGATCGCGGAGTCGATTGTTGGCGACGATCCGGTCGTTGACCTGGAGCCGTTCCGCGCGGATCGGATTGCACTGCGATGATGGTGGGGCCAGCAGATGTCATCGACTTCGCGCCCTGCTCAGTCCTCGTCCTGCCACCTGCGCAGGTCAGTCTGGTCATGGTAGGCCATACGGTCCGGCGTGGTGATGAATTCCATCGTCGTGCCCCAGGGCATGCGGCAGTAGCACACCTTGTTTCCAGGACCTTTCTCGGTTGCATAGGGAATTGCGCGCGGCGCGGTGAGGGGGGTACCTCCGGCCTTCTCGAAGCGCTCGACCGATGCGTCGATATCGTCGGTATAGAGAGCGAAGTGCGTGATGCCGAAGTCGCTCGCCCGGATCGGCTGGGCTTGCTCGGGGCCGTGCATTTCGAAGAGCTCGATATCGGGTCCGGTTCCGATCTTGACCATCGCCTGCGCACGCACGACCGTTCCGGGGAAAGCGCCGACGGCCCGCTCGAATTCGGGTCCCCGCCGCGGTGGATCCTGCGGTCCGAAGGATTGGTAGATCACCCGACCGCCAAAGGCTTCCACCAGGAAGGATTTTGCCGCTTCGATGTCGGGCACCGTGATGCCGATGTGATTGACGCCGCGAATGAGGGGTGCAGTCATGACAGTCTCCTTGATTTTGTCGATCCGCTCGGCCCGCGACGGCCCGGGCGCAGAGTTTCAGCTGGCCTTGAGGAAATCGACCAGGGCGGCCGCGACTTCATTGGGCCGCTCATCCGCGACATAGTGGCTGCACCGCGCGATCGAGCCACCTGTCACATTGCTGGCGAACTCTTTGAGCATCGGCACCATCTGCGCACCGAACCGCTGGTCCCCACCCAGACCGAGCACCGGTATCCCGAGGGGGTTCTTCTTGTACTCAAGAGCAGCCGCATGATCGGCGGCGAGGGTGCGATACCATTCCATGCCGCCGCGCGTGCGGCCGGGAAGAGCCATCGCCTTCGCGTAGATCTCGATGTCCGCCGGATTGAAGGTGCCGTGATCGTAGAACCGCTCTGCCATGAAGGTCGAAACATAATCATATTCGCGGCCATGGATCAGGCGCTCGGGCAGATCCCGGTTCATATGGAAGCTGAAGTGCCAGAGCCTCGAAGTCGTCGCCTCCCATCCGGTCCAGCCGGGAAGCGGCACATCCAGGACGGCCAGGTGGGTGACGGCCTCCCGGTAGATGGCGGCCTGCGGCAAGGCGACCATTCCGCCGATGTCATGTCCGCACACGGCGTAGCGGTCATGCCCAAGGGCGATCATGACCTCGTGCGCGTCGCGCGCCATCGTCGCCTTGTCATAGCCGTCGAGCGGGCAGTCGGAAAAGCCTGCGCCGCGCAGATCCATCGCCACCACGCTGAAATGCCCGGCCAGCAGCGGCATCACCTTGTGCCATTCCCACCATGTTTCCGGCCAGCCGTGAAGCAGAAGGATCGGCGGGCCCGAGCCCCCCGTGACAGCGTTGATCTTGATGCCGTTCACCGGCACCAACTGCTGGGTAAACCCCTTCAAAGTTGCGATCATGATCGCTTTCCAGTCGGTGTTGACGTTCAAACAGAGCTTGCGGCGAGCGTCAGGGCTGATCGGCGCGTTGTGCCGCGGCGAGCGCAAGGCGCCGTCCGAAGCCGCTTGAGCGGCCGGTGATGAGCCAAGTCTTCATCATGTCCTCTCCGTGTTGCCTTCAGACGGTGCCAAGCCGTCGCCGCCGCGAACCGTCATGTCGGCCATGATCGACCAATCCTTTTTCCCGAAGCCCGCCGAGACAGCTTTGCCGAGCCCCTCGCGGACAGCTTCGAGCATCGGGAGCGTGCGTCCGATCTCGTTGACGGCCTCGGTCGCGAGACGCATGTCCTTGAGCGCGAGCTCGGCTTTGAAACCCGGCTCGAACGACCGTTCCGTGATCTGCGCGCTGTAGCTCTCATAGGCGCGACCCGAGAAAAGGGTGCCCAGGATGAGCTCGAAGAAATCCGCACGGTCGAGGCCGACGCTCTCGGTCAGCACGACACCCTCGGCCATCGCCTCGATGGCCATGGCGATCATCATATTGCAGGCCAGCTTCGCCGTATTCGCCCGAGCGGGGTTCTCCCCCAACTTCCAAACCTTTTTGCCGAGTGAAGCGAGCAGCGGCTCGACCGCTGCAACTGCATCGGCCTTCCCGGCCGCCAGGATGTTGAGCTGGCCACTCGCCGCTACGTTCGGTCGCCCGAGGACCGGTGCGGACACGTAGCCAAGGCCTGCCTCTTCGTGCAGCAGCTCCAGTTCCCGAGCGAAAGCCACCGAGATCGTCGAGGTGACAACATGGGTCAGCCCTGGTTGCGCGCTTGCCAGCAGGCCGGCATCGAGGATCACCTCCCGAATGGCAGGGTCGTCGGATAGCATCGTGAAGACTGCGTCAGCCTGGAATGCATCCGCCGCGCGCTTGACCAGCTTTACCCCGGGAATGCTTTCCTGTGCGACCTTGCTGCGGTTCCAGGCCCGCACGTCATGGCCTGCCTTCACGAGGTTCAGGGCTATTGCCGAGCCCATATTGCCGAGACCGATGAATCCGATCTGCATGTTCTTTCTCCTGTTGTTCGGATGAGGGCTGTGCTCGGGACCGGACTCAGGCTGCCGGGCGATCGCGAGGCCGAGACCTGCGCCGGCAGATTGGCCAGCATCGGCGCACGCCCTGCCGAGTGCGTAGAAGACACCGCCGATCACGGTGACGCCGGCCGGGGCGCAGACCTGGAGAGATCAGCGGCCCCCGCAATCGACAGGCACCCCCGTGCCGCTCAGAGCGGCTTAACGATGTTGCGTTGCGGTTTGACGGCGGTGACGATGTCGACGTCAGCCATGACCTGGGCGGTTTCCGGCGACCTGAGCGCCGCATCCATGGCGGCTTCGTCGCGGAAGTTGACAATTCCGACCGCGATCAGCCCGGCACCATCACCTTGCGGGAAGAACCCTCCGGCGCTGACCAGCCCATAACGTCCCCAGCTTTCCCGGACGAGCGGGAGGTGCAGGTTGATCCAGTGGTCGCGGTCGAATGGCGTTTTCTCATCGCCCGCATAGGTCACCAGCATCGTGATCATCGTCGAAGTCCTCATATGCGAGTATCGGGGCGGGCCGCCGCGTTCCGCGACCCCTCAGGGAAATCCTCTCTGTTCAGTCCGGACGAGCTTTCCTTTGGTCCCGCAGCCAGGGTCACTGTTCCTTCGCCCAGGCGGCGGCCCGCATGGGTCTGGCGGATCCGCAGCAGGGCCTTTGTCCAGACGATGAGAGCAATCTAGGCATTTAGATTTGTTCCATAAGTGACATAACTGTACTCTCGGCGTTCAATTTTGTGCGGGTGGGCGTGATGGAATGGAGTGATGTCAGGGTCTTTCTCGCCATCGCGCGATCCGGCACGCTGGGTGCCGCCGCGCGGTCTCTCCAGACAAGCCATCCGACCGTCGGCCGGCGCCTCCGTGCACTTGAGCAGGCGATCGGCCACACGCTCTTCCAGCGAACCGCGGACGGTCTTGTACTGACCGAAGAGGGCCACGGGATCATCGCGCTGGCGGAGCAGATGGAAGAAAGCGCGCTGGCGATGGAGCGCCGGCTTGCGGGGCAGGAGCAGAATCTCAAGGGCAATCTGCGCATTTCATCCGCGGACTGGTTCGGGGCCTATGTCCTGCCCCCCATCCTGGCGGATTTCTCGAAAGCCCACCCCAACGTCGACATCGAGATCCTGACCGGGACGCGCCTGTTCAACCTCGCCCAGCGGGAGGCCGACGTCGCTTTTCGTATCGTTCCGTTCGACACTGCCGACGTAGTTCAGCGACGGCTCTTCCGCCTTGAGTATGGCGTTTACATCGCGGAGGAGGCGCAGGAGCCGAAATATGGCGATGGGACCGGCTTCCGGCTGATCACCCACGACACGTCCACCGGCCATTTTCCTGACATTGCGTGGCTCATCGAGAGTTTCCCCAACGCGAGACCGGTCCTGCGGTCGAACAACCGCAACGTCCAGGGGCGCATGTGCAGGCAAGGCGTCGGCATCGCCGTCCTGCCCCGGGTGGTGGGCAATCAAATCCCGGGTATCCGCAGACTGGAACTGCCGACGCCGCCGCCGGCGCGAGACATCTGGATGGGATATCACCGGGACCTACGGCGTCTTCAGCGTCTTCGTGCGTTCATCTCGACCGTATCGGACCATCTTGTGAATGCGACCGCGTGATTGTCCCGTCGGCGCTGGACGAGCACCTACAGAACTTCACCTTCATCATCGACGGCCCGGCACAGACACATCATACCGGTGAGCGGAGCCGCTGACTCACCGAGAGGGATTCCCAAGGCCGGCAATCCGTGATGCGATAATCCATCGCGATGGGGAGGAATCTGGCTGTACCTGCGCGAGCGCTTTCTGTCCCATCGGCTCCTGGACGACTACGACGCCGTCGTCCAGGCCTGCTGTGACGCCTGGAACGCCCTCACCGCCACACCGGAGCACCGACACTTCCTCACAAGCTACCCTTGGCTCCCATGTGTCAATGCTTAGGCGCGGCGGTATGCGGCCAAATCATCCGGCCCGGAACCAGCGGGAGAGTGCCGACAGCCACGGGTCGCTTTCGTCGCCGGCCTCGCCCGCCGCGATCCGGCGGGCGAGGCGACCCAGCGGTCGGTCGGCCGGAATCATGTTCAACACGGCCTGCACTGCCGCCGCCAGGGGAGGGGACAGCCCGCAGGCTGCGGCAAGCGCCTTCGCCCTTGCTTCGAATGCCGGGCGCGGCTGGTTGGGCTCCTCGTCGGCCAAGGCGGGGCCGACCCCGTTGATGGCGTCGAGCACCGTCCTCTTGCGCTCCGCCAGCGGCAGGCTCGCCAGTTCCTCCGGCCACAGCGGCCGGCCGATGTGGATGTCCTGGCGGGCGAAGCCGAGGGGGAAGTCCAGCCGGCCGGCTGCCGGTTCGACCGGCAGGGCGCCGGCGAAGCGGACGGGAACGATGGGGATCTCCAGCCGCGCCGCCAGATCGAGGAAGACCCCCGACAGGCGGCTGACCGGCGTGCGGCAGGAGAGCGAGCGCGTGCCCTCGGCATGGACCATGATGGACAGCCCGTCCCGCGTCACCGCGGTGCGCGCCTGCTCCATCAGCCCCAGCATGGCGGCGGGATCCTCGCGGTCGAACAGCATCATCATGGCCGGCAGGCGAAGCTCCGGAGCGCTGCCGCTCAGCGTCAGCAGGCGGCCGAGCCAGGTGTCGCGGTGTTCGGCCTTGGCGACGGTCAGGATCGGTCGGCCGGTCAGGGCGGCGCCAACCAGCGCGAAGGTGAGGGACTCCACCGCCACCTGATGGTTGGCGAGGAACAGCGCGCCGCGCTCGCCGATGCGGGCGAGCTGGTCGGGAGCCGCCACGCGGACCTGTCCGACGAACTCGCCGGCCAGCGCCAGGAACAGATCCTCCACCGGCCAGTCGCCGGTTCCCAGATGTGCACGCCAGAACCGTTGCAGCGGGGCGAGGTCGGGGGCTGCGGAAGCCGTGCCGGTCACCAGCCAGTCGGCACCCTCCTGCGCGATCGACAGCGGGACCGGGGTGAGCGGCGCGGCAGGGCAGCGGGCGATGCCGTCCTCGACCGTCACGGTGCCGGGGTGGACACCGAGATGGGCGCCGGCATGCTCCTTGGCGGCAATGGCGCGGGCCATCTCGGCGGGGGTGCCGGACACGCCGTAAATGGTTTCCAGCGTTCCCGGCAGCCAGTTGCTAGCTGCGACCTCGCGGGCGTTCAGGCGGGTGATGCCGTCCTCCGACCGGGACAACCGCAAGCCGGGAGCGGCTTGGCGGTCACGCAGGAAGGCCTGACGGGCCAGGGCGGGTGCGTTGCCGAGCGCGCCCTTGGGGAACAGCACGTCGGCCAGTTCCATCTCGGCCCAAACCCGGCCGCCGGCCAGCCATTGCAGGCGGGAGCGGGCGCGGCCCTGGCCGTCGAGCGGCAGGGCGCGCACCTCGATGCGGATCAGGCCGTCGCACGGCGTCGGGCCGAACAGGCTCAACCGTTCGATGGCGCTGGGATAGGCCAGCATCCCGGCTGCCCGGTCGCCCCACCAGAGTTCGGGCGCATGGCGGGGCATGGCATGCAGTCCGGCATCGAGCAGCGCCGGGCCGATCGGCCCCGGCACCTGTGCCGCCTTGGCCGCATCGAGCGTGGCGGACGCACCGCGCGGGCCGGTGCGCAGGTCGCTCAGGATCTGGAAGGCGGGTCCGTGGAACAGCTCGCCGGCGCTGTAGGGGCAGGGGGAGGGGCGGGCGTCGTCCAGCGGGGTGAAGGGCTGCGGCGGAGCCGGCCAACCGTCCGCCCGGATCACCCGCCCGGTCGCCACGGCCGCGCCGCCGTCCCGCAGGGTGACGCGACCGTCGTGCTCCGCTTCGGGGCGCAGCGTCACCGGCACCGTCACCCAGCGCTGGACCCGCACATCCTCAAGGGCCACGATCCGCCCGCCCGGCACGGCGGCAGCCATGGCGTCGGCAAGGCAGGTCAGCGGGACCGCCGGAGCGGTGTGGGTGGGGCGATGGTCGCCGAGCCAGGGGGCGCTGTCCAGATCCAGGCGGAGGTCCGCCGGTTCATCGCCGCTGGGCCCATCGCAGTTGCGGGGCACATCGCCGCCGGGCACGAGGCGGGCGGCGAGGCCGTCCACCTCGTAGATGCGCAGATCGTCCGCCCACAGGCTGCCGCGGGCAACGGCGAGGATGCCGCGCTCGTCGCGCTCGATCCGCACAATCTCGATTTCCGTGGAGACAGTGTGGTTGGTCGGCACGACCTGACCGCGATATTTCCAACGCAGCGGCTCGTCCAGCGCAGCACCCTCGAAACGGGGCGACGGCATTTCGCTGTCGAGCCCGGCCAGCAGCATGGCGCGTTCCAGCAATTGCAGCAGCGCCTCGACACCCAGCGAGCCGGGCTGCACCGGGTCCTGGAAGAAGTGGGCCTTGAAGTACCAGGATTCCGGATCGACCGCCTGCCGGCCGCGGACAAGCCCCAGGCCGGCGGCTCCCCCCTGCGGCCACCAGCCGGTGACCTCGTCCACCATGCGCAGCTTGCCCTCCGCCAGTCTGGTGTGGCGGGGTTCGATGGGCGGCGTCGCGGGCGGAATGCCACGGGCGGTGTCGGCAGGCAGGGTCGGCAGGCCGTTCTGTTTCGCCAGGGCGGCGGCGGCGAAGAAGCCGAAGGCGGTCTCCAGCTCCATCAGCGGCCGGTCGTCCACCCAGGCGCGGACCTTGAAGGCGATCAGGGTGATGCCGCCGGCACGGGAGAAACGGGTCAGCGTCGCTTCGGTCCGGACGCAGGCGTCGGCGGGCGTCACCTCGGCAAAGACGCGGGCGGCGTCGCCGTCCAGGTTGCGGATCGCCGAGATCCTCGGTGGAGGCGAGCGCGAAGCCCATGTAGGACGCCAGCCAGCCGCAAGGCTGGAGCAGCACCTCCATCAGCACGCAGAAGGGCATCACCGGGGCGGCATTCTCGGCGAAGTACCAGGCGTCCGGCTCCACCGCGCAATCGACGAGGATGGTGCCGCCGACGGTCGGTTCCCCGGCCGGGCAGTTCACCGACACGACGCTGGTCATGAAGTGATAGGGCGGCCCCGGCAGGCGCGGCACCCGGCCGGCGTCGAAGCGGGCATACATGCTGCCGAAGGCGGCGGACGGCGCCCCCCAGGCGCAGGCCAGCAGCGCCTCGTGATCGCCGCGCACGTCGCCGCGGGTGCCGACGATGCGCGGCGCCTCCAGCCGTGCCGGCAGGGCGTGGCGGCCCTGGCCGAGCGGCCAGTCGGGCACCAGCCGTACCGCGAAGGCGCGGCAGTGGAAGACCTTGAAGCCGTCGGCGCTGCACAGCAGGGCGGCGCGGACGATGGGTGTCGGACCGTCCTCGATCTCCTCGACGAAGACCTCGTAGACCAGACGATGGCCGGTGTCGGGGATCACCTGCCCGCGGCAGACGAAGCGGGCGGGCTCGTCCGGCACCGGTTCGAACCGCCAGGAATCGCGGCCGATGGTGAAGCCGCCCGCCGCCATGAAGGTCGCCACCGCCTGCACCGCGCCCTCGGCCATCAGGGTGCCGGGCATGCAGGGATCGTTCTTGAAATGGCCGGCATAGAACCACGCATCGGCCGGCACATGGCTTTCGGCGCGCAGATAGCCGCGGCCCCAGGGACCGCCCTGCGGTTCGAAGACGGTCACGCTGTCAATCAGGCGCATGCGGCCCTGCGGGATGGCCGGGGTGCGCTGGTGGCTGCCGGCCAGCTCGAACCCCGCGCCGAAGCAGGCGAAGGCCCGGCCGGCGGTCCAGAGGTCGAGCTGTTCGGCGGTGAAGGAGCGGTGGCGCGACGGGCAGGGCAGTGGGTCGAGGCGGGCGTCCTCCCTGGGCCGATCCTCCTCGGCGCTCCACAGCACGCCGCCGGAGTTTGCGAGTTCCCGGTCGGTGAAGAAACCGGCCTGACCGTTGCGGACCGACAGCACCAGCCGGTCGCCGATGCGGCAGTCGTAATGGAAGAAGAACAACCCGACCTCGCCCATGCGGGCATGGCCGTCGATGTGGATGTCGTAGCGCAGGGTGTCGCCGACCCTGGGCAGACCACCCTCAAGGTAGGTCATCTCGCAGCCGAGCAGGCGGTAGACGCGCTCGCCCCTGTTGCGGAAATCGGCGCCCAGCCAGGAGACCAGCAACAGGTCGGCCTGCCCGGATTCGATGGCGATGCCCACCGGCATGCGGCCGTTGTGCAGATACCAGGCGTCGGCCGTGACGTCGGTCTCGGTGACGATGGAGCCCATGCCCATGCTGCCCGGCTCGCCGGCGATGGAGACGACGCGGTCGACCAGCAGCAGCGGCGGTTCCGGCATGCGGACCTGACGCGCGTAGCCGTCCTGCTGCGCGAACAGCGGGCCGAAGATGTCGGAGACCTTGCCGGAGGCGAGGGTTTCCAGCTGGGCGCGGTTCCAAAGGGGGGCAAGTCCCCTCTCCCCCCCGGGGAGAGGGTTAGGGTGAGGGGGAACCACAGCGACCGTTTCCCGAGAATCCACCCCATGCATCCCCCTCACCCCGACCCTCTCCCCGGGGGGGAGAGGGAGGGCGGACGGCGTCGGCACGCCGAAGCCGTGCAGGTAGGTCCGGTGCAGGTCCGACGCGATGGTCAGGTAACCGGTGTGAAGCTCCGCCGTGCGGGCGAGGATGCGGGCAATCGGGCTGTCGGCCGGCGGGACCTGCGCTGACACCGTTTCGGACACGACCGGCTCCGGCACCTCGTCCAGGGGGCGGCGTGCGGCCAGATCGGGGGGCGGAAGGCCGGCGACCGGCGGCAGGGGCGGTGCGGGGGGCATCGGTTGTCCGAGCGTCACCACCACGGGGGCGGCATGGGCGGGGAAGGTCAGGGGCTGGGCCGGCGGTGCCGCAACCGGACGCTCCAGGCGATGGGCGACCTCGGCCATGGCAGGGTCAAGTCCGGCGGCGAACAGTTCGGCCGCGACATGCGCCAACTGCTCCAGCGGCGCGCGGCCCGGATGGTCGAGGCTGACCGCCAGATGGTCGCGGCCGGACAGGATCGCGGCGATGGAGCGGGTCAGGGCGTTGCGCGGGCCATGCTCGACGAAGATGCGCACGCCATCGTCATGGGCGCGGCGGATTGTGCGGGGGAAGTCCACCCGCTCCACCGCCTGCTGGGTCAGCGCCTCGGCGCAGAGCTCGATGGACGGCGGATAGGCTTGGGCGAAGGCGTTCGCGTAAAGGGCGACGCCCTCGGGCGCGGTGGTCTGTCGCCGGTGGATGCGGCGCCAAACCGGGGCGCAGGGCTCCAGTTCGGCGCAATGCACCACCATGTCCTGGCCGAGCGGCAGCGCGCGGTGAGCGCCGAGGCGGGCGATGGCCTGCCGGCAGGATTCGGCATCGCCGCCGATCACGCAATCCTGCGGCGCGTTGACGATGGTGATCGAGACGCGGGGCAGGCCGGCCAGCGCCGCTTCGACCTCCTCGACGGGGGCGAGCAGGCGCCAGTTGCGCCAGTCCGCGGCACCCGTCCGTCCCCAGCTTTGGGAGGCGGCGAGGCAGTCGCCGGTCAGATGACGGCCATAGAGGCCCGATGCGTCGATCTCCGCGAACATGGCGTCCATGTCGGTCCAGACACCGGCGGCGAACAGCGCGTTGGTCTCGCCGGAGGACAGCCCGAGCATCGCCTGGGGCCGCAGGCCGAGGATGCTGCGGCTGACCTCCGCATGGGTCTGGCAGAGCAGCGCACAGGTCTGCAATTGCGCCATGGCGTCGAGCGGGGCGGCGGAACCGTAGAGCCGTTCCGCAGCGTGGGCCAGGACGGGGAAACGCTCGGTGACGGTCCGGCCGACGTCGGGCATCGACAGGAACAGGTCGCGGCCCATGCCCTCGTAGGCCGCAGCGGCCCCGGTGAAGGCGAAGGCGAGCGTGCCGCCCAGCGGCTGTTCCCGGAAATGGATGCCGTCGGCGACGGCCGCGCGGCCTTCGGCCAGGGCGAGCGCGCGGGACAGGGTATCGGCTTCCCGGCCGGATTGGCAGGCGAAGGACAGGCGGACGGGGCCTTGCCCGCCATCCTCGCCGCGCCGGATGCGCCCGCACAGGTCGGCCCGGCTGCCGGCGGCAAACCAGCGCAGGCGGACGGCGGGGGGAGGCAGGGCCGGCCGGACGATGCCGCCGCTTTCGACCAGCAGCTTGTCGGCGGCTCCGCCCAGCGCCTCGACGGTGACACGGGTGCGCAACGGTCCGGCGCCCAGCCAGGGACGGGCGGGGCCGTCCGCGGGCTGCATGCGCCCGCGGCAGGCGACGATGGCGGCGGCGACATGCAGCAGGCCGGACGCGGCATGGGCATGGCCGAAGCGGCGGGTGACCGGGCTGGCGCCCTGCGGGCCTGCGAGGGTGAATTCGGCGCCACCGGCATCGGACAGGTCAAGGATGGCGTGGATCGGCTCCCCCGCGGCCTCGGCGCACTCTACCCGGCGCAGCACCAGGGCGACGGCGGCGTCGCCGGCCGTCGCGGGGTCGGGGTGCAGGGCGGCCAGCGCGCTGCGATGGACCGGCTCGCAGGACAGGTCGACCGCGCCGACGACCGCGGCGTCCAGCTCTCCCGTGACCAGAGCGCGGGCGGCGATGCGCAGCCCGGCGAGCCCCGACAGCTCCTCCGCCGACACCGAATGGCTGGGGCCGCGCCAGTCGAACTGTGCGTTGAAACGGTTGGCGACGATGTTCGGCATGGTGCCGATGACGCCGGCCGCGTTCAGCGGCGGGCCGAGCTCGACGCTGGCCTCCGGGCCGCAGAGGCCGGCAAGCCGCACGCCCAGCCCGCGTCGCGCCACCTCGGCATCGCAGCCCATGCCCATCAGCACGCCGGTGGTGGCCGCCGCCAGGGGGGGAGCGGCGGCTACCGCCTGCGCCACTGCCTTCATCGCCAGCAACTGCTGGGGCAGGGCATGGCGCAGGTCGGCGGGAGGGACGCGGGCGGTGGCGAGGTCCAGCGAAATGCTGTCCAGGGCGCGCTGGCCGTCCCCGGCCGGTGGGGCTGCCGACAGGGCGGCGGCGAAATCGTCCGCGGCGGTGACGACGGCCAGCCCGACGACGGCCACGCGCAGAGGGGGCGGCGCGACGGCGGCCACCTGCACGGACGGAGTGGCGGGATGCCATTCCTCCAGGATCAGATGCGCGTTGTTGCCGCCGAAGCCGAAGGCGCTGATGGCGGCGCGGCGGGGACCGTCCGCCTCCCATGGCTCCTCCCGGTTCAGCAGGCGGAAGGGCGAGGCGGCGATGCCGTCCAGCGGGGCGGAGCCGGCATGCAGGGTGGGTGGGCGGATGCCGGCCGCCATCGCCTGGATCACCTTGACCATGCCGGCCAGCCCGGCGGCGGCGATCAGGTGGCCAAGGTTGGATTTCAGCGAACCGATGGGGACGCCGTCCAGCCCTTGGAAGATCCGGCCCATGCTGGCGATCTCGGTGGCGTCGCCCAGCGCGGTTCCGGTGGCGTGGCATTCGACCAGCGACACCGCCTCCGGACCGAGGCCGGCCTGGGCATAGGCCGCGGCCATGGCGCGTTCCTGCCCGCCGGCATCGGGGACCAGGAAGCCGCGGCTGCGCCCGTCGTTGGACAGGCCGATGCCGCGGATGACGCCGAGGATGCGGTTGCCGTCGCGCACGGCGTCGTCCAGCCGCTTCAACACCACGCAGGCCGCTCCCTCGGCGGGAATCAGCCCGTCGGCCTCGCGGTGGAAGGGACGGCTGCGGCCGGTCGGGCTGAGGGCGTTGAGGGCGGTGAAGCCCATGTGGAGGAACAGATCGTCGCCGCGGTTGACGCCCGCTGCGATCATCAGGTCGGCATGGCCGTCGCGCAACTGGTCGCAGGCGAGCTTGACGGCGTAGAGCGAGGAGGCGCAGGCGGCGTCCAGGCAGAAGGCCGGACCGTCGAGGCCGAGCGCGCGGGCCGCCAGCCGGGCCGGCAGGCCGGAGGAGAAGCGGTTCGCCGGATTGGGCCGCTCGCGGTCGAGCCACACCGCCTCGGCATAGGCGCAGAGGCTGGCGGTGGGGTAGGACAGGTTGCCGGCGATCAGGCCGCACCGCCCCTGCGGCGCAACGGTCAGCCCGGCCTCGCGCAACGCCTCGCGCCCGCAGTGGACCAGCCAGAGCACCAGCGGGTCGAGGCCGGCCAGATCCTCGGCCGGGCAGACGAAGCCGCTGGGATCGAAGACGGCATCGAAGCCCTGGACATAGCCGCCGCGGTCGGTGGCCGAGCGTTCCGGCGCCTGCGGCGACAGGGCCTGTGCGGTGTCGACACGCCAGACGCCGGGCGGCACCGGACGCAGCAGGTCCCGCTCCTCGACAACGGCCCGCCACAGCTCCGCCGGGCTGAGGGCGCCCGGCAACACGCAGCCGTGACCGATAATGGCGATGGGCGGAACGCGGCTCATGCCGAGCGGCCGATGCAGGAAACGACCGGGTTTCTCGCAGGGGGCTGGGCCAGTTCGCGCAGCATGAAGGCGGCGCCGTCGTCCGGGGCGATCAGGCCGACGGACATTCGGCGGAAATGCTGCTTCAGCGCCGGTCCGACCATGCCGCCGTCCCACGGCCCCCAGGCGATGGCCTTGACCGTGCAGTCGGGGCGGCGCGCCGCCTCCGCCCGCGCCACGGCGTTCAGGACGCCGTTGGCCATGGCGTAGTCGCACTGGCCGGCATTGCCGTGTAGCGACGCGATGGAGGAGAACAGGCAGATGACGCGCACGGGGTCCTGGCGGGTCGCCTCCAGCAGGTTGGCGATCCCGTCCACCTTGGTGCCGAAGACGGCGTCGAACTGCTCGCGGGTCTTGTCGCCGATGCGCTTGTCTGCCAGCACCCCGGCGCCATGGACGATGCCGGAGATCGGGCCGGCCTCCGCCCGGACCGTCGCCAGCGCCTGGGCGACGGAGGTGGCGTCGCGTATGTCGGCGCGGCAGTAGCGGACGCGGGCGCCGGCCGCTTCCAGCCGGCGGAGCGTGGAGCGGGCCTCGTTGGCGGCGAGGATGGTTCTGACCATCGCTTCGATCTCGCGCGGCGGCTTGCCGGCACCGGGGCCGGCGATCACCGCCCGGCGCACCGCCGTCTCGTCAGCATCCTCGGAAAGGCCAGGCAGGACCGGGGCGGCGCCGGGGTCGCTGCGGCCGAGGATGACCAGGGTCGGGCGGATATGGCGGGACAGCTTCTCCAGCGCCACCGCGGTCACGCCGCGGGCGCCGCCGGAGACGACGATCACGGCACCCTCCGGCAGCGAAAGCGGGCCGTCCGCCGCTTCTTCCTGACGGAGAGTGCGGACGAGACGCCGGCCGTCGGCGGTCAGCCGCAACTCGGCATCGCCGTCGCCGGTTGTGAGTTCGGCCGCCAGGATTTGCGCCAGTTCGGCGGCGGAGCGGCTTCCGGCCTCCAGGTCGATGGCCTTGACCCGCGCCGCCGGCCATTCATGCGCGGCGGTCAGGACGAGCCCGCCAAGCCCAAGCCAGGCATCCCGGCCATTCTGGACGGTGACGAAGGCGCCGCCGGCTTCGCCCAGGCGGAGAGCGACGGCCTTGGCTGCGGCAAGCGCGCGCCAGTGCAGGTCGGCGCTCGACGCGGCATCGGCGCCGTCGAGGCCGGCCAAAAACAGCACGCCGTCGTCCTGCGCGCCCGGCTCTTCGGTGAGGCGGGCGGCGATGCCCTTGGCAGACAGCAGCGTCACCAGCTCGGCCGCGACGCCGTCGGAATCCGGAATGACGGCGATGCTGGTCAGGCCGCGCAGCATGTCGGCTCCGGGAGCTTTCCGGTCCTCCAGCACTGCGCAGGTTCGGAGGGTGCCGGACGATAACGCGGGCAGGGCCTGCGACTGCGGCGTCTGCGGGGCGGTGGGAGCGTCGCCCCTGATGCGCGCGATCACGGCGCCCACGGTCTTCAGCGCGGTCAGCTCGCGCATTTCGACCGAGGCGAGGTCCGGCAGCCGTTCGACCAGAGCCGAGAAGATTTCCACCTGCTTGATGGAATCGATGCCGAGGCCGGCTTCCAGCTCCATCTCCGGGCTGAGCATCTCGACGGGGTAGCCGGTCTTCTCTGCGACCAGCCCCATGAACAGCGTGCCGACATCGACGGAGGGCGCGGCCGGTTCGGTCACTGGCGTCACGGCTGCGGGCGCTGCCGTGACGGGCGCCGGGGCCGGAGTGCCGCCGCGGCGGTCGGCGATGGCGAGAATCTGGCCGATGGTCTTCAGCGCGTTCAACTCGCGCATGTCGGCAGTGCCCAGTGCCGGGATGCGCTCCTGCAGGGTCGAGAAAATCTCCACCTGCTTGATGGAATCGATGCCGAGCCCGGCCTCAAGCTCCATCTCCGCGCTCAGCATCTCAACCGGGTAGCCGGTCTTCTCGGCGATCACCGCCAGAACCGTGTCACGGGCGCTGGCCGCAGGCGGAACGGGGACTGCCACAGGCTGCGGGACTGTTGGAGCCGGCGCCTGCCGGTGCATCGGCGGAGTGGGTGCCGCCACGGGGGCGGGAGCCAGGGCCGGCATTGGCTGCGGAGCGGCGATGACCGGTGCGCCCGGCATGACCGGCGCAGGCGGGACGGTGAACGCAGGCTGCTGCGCCGGAACGCCGCTGAGGCTCTGGATCGCCTGACCGGCGACGGCGAGGAAGGCCTGATGGCTCTCGGCGATGGCGCGCTGGAAGGCGGCGTGGGCATCGGCGACATGGTGATAGATCGTCTCCACCGACGCGGTGGCGACGGGGGTGGGCGCCGGCTGCGGAGCGGGGGAGTTCGTGACCATGATCGGGGCTTCTTCGATGGGCTGGGACTGGACGGCGGCGGATCGGACCGGTGCCGGGGAAGCCGGCGCGGCCAGAATTGGCGCGACCGGTGTGGGAGCGGGCCGCGGCGGGTTGGGCTTGGGCAATGCGGAGGCGCCGCCCTGGGGCGGATAAATCTTGCCGAAATTGGCGCCGGAGATTTGGACCGCGGCGGGCGACGGCTTTTTGGGTTTGCGCTCTTCGGCGAAGCCGGCCCACAGCGCTTCGAAATCCAGGCGCACGCCATGCACCGCCAGGGCGCCCAACCCGTCCAGCAGGCTGAGGACGCCGTTGGCTCCGCGCCGGTCGAACGACACGGCCAGATGCGGGCGGCCGTCCAGGCATTGCGCCACGAGACCGGTCAGCACGGCACCAGGGCCGACCTCCACGAAGGTGCGGACGCCGTCGGCATACAGCGCCTCGATCGTTTCGCGGAATCGGACCGTGCCGGCGATCTGCCCGGCCAGCAGGTCGCGGGTTTCGCTGTCGCTATAGGGGGCAGCGGTGAGATTCGCATAGACCGGGATGGCGGCGGTGTCGAACCGCGTGTTCTCGAGGACGGTGCGGAAGCTCTTCGACGCCGCTGCCACCACCGGAGAATGGAAGGCGCTGGCGACCTTCAGGCGGACGGCCCGTAGCCCCTCGGCCTCCAGCAGGACGACGGCGCTCTCGACCGCCGCGCGGGCACCGGACAGAACCACCTGTTCCGGCCCGTTGTCGTTGGCCAGAACCACGTCCAGCCCGTGCAGAAGAGGGGCGACACGCTCCCGTCCGGCGGCCACCGCGATCATGGCGCCGTCGCTGCCGGCCGCCGCGGCTTCCATGCAGCGGGCACGCTCGCCGGCCAGGGTCAGGGCCGTGTGCCGGTCGATGGCTCCGGCGGCGCAGAGTGCGGTGATCTCACCGAAGGAATGGCCGGCGACGGCATCGGCGCGGAGGCCGGCGCGCTCCAGCACCGCCAGCAGGGCGAGGCTCGCCGTCCCGATGGCGGGCTGTGCATGCAGCATCCGGGTCAGGAGGGCATCCTGAGCGTCGGCCTCCTCGCGGGTGAAGGCGGGCGGCGGGAAGACCACGCGGTGCAAGGGCGGCTGGCCGGGGGCGGCGGGCAGCGCTGCCTGGGCATCCCAGACGGCCCGCGCCTCGTCGAAGGCGACGGCCAGATCGGCGCCCATGCCGACATACTGGCTGCCCTGGCCGGGAAACAGGAAGGCGATCTTGCCGCCGGTGGCTTCGCCCACCGCCAGATGGATGCCGGGGGTGGAGAAGGGACCGGACTGGCTCAACGCCGTCGCCAAGCGCGCCTCGAACTGGGCGGCGTCGGCGGCGACGATGGCGAGGCGATGACGTGCGGCAGGGTCGAAGGCGATCCGGCTGTCTCGGGCGACCGCTTCCAGCCCTTCCGCTTTCACGCGCTCGGCGAGTGTGCGGGCGGCATCGGCAAGGGATTGCGCGTCGGCACCGCCGGCCAGCACCAGCGCACCGCCGGCCCACAGGCGGGAAGCGGTGCGGGACCCGGAATATTCCTCCAGCGCCACGTGATAGTTGCTGCCGCCGAAGCCGAAGGAGCTGACGGAGGCGCGGCGGGGGCCTCCACCCTTCACCCAGGGACGCGCGCGGGTGTTGAGGTAGAAGGGGCTGGTTTCCAGATTGAGGCGGCTGTCGGGCCGCTCGACCTTGATGGTGGGCGGCAGAACCTTCTGGTGCAGCGACAGCGCCGCCTTCAGCAGACCGGCGGAGCCGGCAGCGGCCTTGGTATGGCCGATCTGCGATTTGATCGAGCCGATGGCGCACCAGGACTCCGTTTCCGCATCCGCTTCGCGGAACACCTGGGTCAGGGCGGTGAACTCCGCCAGATCGCCGGCACGGGTGCCGGTGCCGTGGGCCTCCACCAGTTCGACGCTGCGCGGACCATAGCCGGCGTCGGCATAGGCGCGGCGCAGGGCGACCGCCTGCCCTTCGGGACGGGGAGCATAGACGCTGGTGGCGCGCCCGTCCGACGAGGAACCGATGCCGCGGATAACGGCATAGATGCGGTTGCCGTCACGCTCGGCATCCTCCAGCCGGCGCAGGGCGAACAGGCCCAGCCCCTCACCGACGATGGTGCCGTCGGAGGCGTCGGAGAATGGCCGGCAATCGCCGCTCTTGGACAGGGCCGGCGTCTTGCTGAAACACATGTACATGAAGATGTCGTTCAGCGCGTCGACGCCGCCGCTGATGACCATGTCGGAATGGCCCAGCTCCAGCTCGTTCATCGCCATCAGCAGGGCCGACAGCGAACTGGCGCAGGCGGCGTCCACCACGCAGTTGGTGCCGCCAAGGTCGAGGCGGTTGGCGATGCGCCCCGCCACCACATTGCCGAGCACGCCGGGGAAGGTGCTTTCCTGCCATTCCACATACTGCGAGGCGATGCGGTCGCAGAGGGCGGTCACCTCGGCTTCCGGCAGGCCGGCTTCGCGCAGGGCCTTGACCCAGACTGGCCGTTGCAGCCGTGCCCCCATGGTGCCGACCAGTTCGGTGGCGGAGGCCACGCCCAGCACGATGCTGGTCCGGCTGCGGTCGATGTCGCGGAACCGGGAGCGGCAGGCCTCGTCCAGCACCTCCTTGGCGACGATCAGCGCCAGAAGCTGCGCGGTGTCGGTGGCGGCCAGCGCCTGGGGCGGGATGCCGAACTCCAGCGGGTCGAGCGTGGCCGGCGGCAGGAAGGCGCCGCGCCGGCAATAGGTCTTGTCCCGCGCCGTCGGATCGGGGTCGTAATAATCCTCCACCAGCCAATGGGTGGCCGGCACGTCGCCGATGCAATCCCGTCCGGCGAGAATGTCGCGCCAGAAACCGTGCGTGGTGCCGGAACCGGGGAACATGGCGCCGATGCCGACGATTGCGATGGGATGGCGGTTCTTCAAGGCCGTCTCGGAGGTTCGAAAGGGAGGATCAGGGGGGCGAAACCGGCGCGTCGGCGGGTCAGGCCAGCCGGCGCGGCACCCAGGTGAAGGCGGCGGCCGGGACCGGCAGGCCGGCCGTGCGCATCTGCTGGGCGCGGGTCACCACAGCGGCACCCTCCAGCAGGTTGCGGGCGATCTGTCCGACGCTGCGGTTCTCCGCGGCTTCCAGGAAGCTGCCCTTCACCCAGTCGTTGAAGGCGCCCATGGCCGGGCCGCACCAGACCTGGAAGTCGTGGCGCCGGGCGGCATCGTCCAGCATCGGCCAGCGCGCGGCGTTGAACAGATACCAGCGGAAAACCAGCGCCATGCGGTGGCGGGGATCGGCCTCGGCCCGGGCCAGTTCCGCCGGGTCGCGGACGGCGAAATGCTCGCGGGTCTGGCGCCAGATCTCCTCCAGCGGAGCCTGGAAGACGTCGCGTTCCAGGGTCGCGCGCTCGGCCGCCGGCAAATCGTCCAGGCCGGAATGGCGACAATACAGCTCGTACAGGCGCTGGGCGCGGAAGGGGAACAGGGTGCCCCGCTTCATCACCTGCACCTTCACGCCCATTTCGAACATGTCGGCGGCCGGCGCCATCGTCACGTCCGTGCTGGACAGGTCGGCCAGCATGCGGCGAACCGACAGCGGCTGACCGGACTCCGCGGCCGACTGGTTCACCGAGCCGACGACGACATAGGCGGCCCCCATGGCGAAGGCGGCGGCGATGGCGGCGGGGGTGCCGAGACCGCCGGCGGCGCCGACGCGGATGTTGCGGTCATAGCCATGGGCAGCCACCAGCTCGTCCCGCAGGCGCTGGATGATCGGGAAAAGGACTGAGAGCGGGCGGTTGTCGGTGTGGCCGCCGGAATCGGCCTCCACCGTGATGTCCTCGGCAACCGGGATGGTGGAGGCGAGGTCGGCCTCCCCGGCGGTGAGGAGGCCTTGGGCGACCAGATCGGCCAGCATGCGCCGCGGGGCCGGGGCCATGAACTGGCGGGCGACCTCGGCGCGCGAGACCTTGGCGAAGATGTGGGTCAGGCGGCGGACCGCGCCGGTGGCCGGATCGCGGCTCAACCCCCTGGCGGCCAGCTCGACCACCGACGGGGTCAGCATCATGAAGGCGGAGGCCGAGACGCGGCGCACGCCCTGCTGCCGGAACAGGCGGCAGATTGCGGTTTCCAGCGAAGGGTCGTTGGGGCTGTGGATCAGGTTGGCGCCCCAGTTCGGCGCCTGGGTGCCAAGGGCCGCGTGGATTTCGGCGATCCCCTCCTGCACGCGCTGCGGCGACAGGCCGGCGCTGCCGTAAAAGCCCAGCAGGCCGGCACGGGCGGCGGCCACCGCCATCGCCGGCGTGGCGATGCCGCGTGCCATCTCGCCGGCCACATAGGCGAAGCGGCAACCATGGGTTTCCGGAAAAGCGCGGTCGCCCAGCCACTCTGGATAAAGCGGCGGCAGGGTGGCGACGGGATGAAGCTCGCCGCCGGCAAGATCCGGGGGAAGGCTCGAAGCTCCCAGCCGGCCGTCCCGGTTCCGCAAGATGTAAAGCGGTTCCCGCGCCCTTTGAGTCAATTCCAGGAGCTGTGACGGATCGAAGCTTGCCGTCGGCGACGCCAGTGGCGGCATTGCCGGCTCCAGACAGGTCATATCCACACCAACCCCTGATTATCTTTTTTCTTTATAAACAGCGGGCGGATTCTACCACAGATATAGTGCCGCGAAAACGGGTTACGAAGGGATGAACGGAATCCGGTGCGTAGCGTGCAGTGCGGTGAATGCTCCGGGGGGGCCGACAGGCCGGCATTCGGGCCGGCCCGTCAGGGTGCGCTTGTCCGGACTCTTAGAATGCCAGACGGGTGTCCAGCATCAGGATGTGCGCGCGGTCGGTCAGGTCGCCGCCGCTGGCCGCAGCGCCCGACAGGGTCGAGCGGACATAATCATACTCCAGCCCGGTGGTCAGGCCGGGGGCGACGGTCCAGGTGACGCCGCCCTGCCAGACATCGGCCTTGGCCGGCGTCGTCATGGTCGCCATGTCGTTGCCCAGCGCGCGCATGTAATTGGCGGCGAACAGCAGCGGGCCGCTGGTGTATTGGGCGCCGACGATCAGGTTCTGCTGGTTGCGCGACTGCGGGGTCCCCTTGGCATAGCCGCTGTCGCCGCTGTAGGCGTAGCTGACGCCGACCTTCGCCGGCCCATAGCCGACATTGGCGCCGACATGGAACGAGTTCAGATCCTCGAAGGACTGGCTGGCTATGCCGTCGCTCTGCCGCACCGCCTTGCCGGTCTGGTAGAAGGCGCTGGCCTCCACCGTCACGTCGCCGAAGCTGTTCTGGAAGGCGGCACCCGCCTCGACCACGTCGCGGAAGGCGAGCGCATCGCCCAGCGCATCCACCTTGCGGCGGTTGATCGACGTGTTCGAATCGCCGGTGCGCGGGGTGTAGGACACCGCGGCCTGCAAGCCGCCGAAGCTGGGGCTGATGTAGATGAACTTGGTCCCGGTGTCGTAGGACACCAGCGTGCGCAGGCTGGTCGCCGCTAGCGGCAGGCCGGCATAGGTGGACGAGCCGTGGAGGAACAGGATGCCGTTGCTGTCCGGGCTGCCGGCGATGCCCTCCGTGTTGGGGCCGATCATGCCGTATTCGTCGGACAGCCCGTTGATCACGCCGGCCTGGATGGTGCCGAAGGACCCGTTGGCGAAGAGGAAGGCGCGGTCGTTCTCCACCGTGCGGCTCGACACCGAGGGGTCGCCGTTGCCGGAGACCAGACGCAGCCGGGCGCCGTAGGTCAGCCCGTTGTCGGTGGTGGCCGACGGGGTGACGGTCAGGCGCAGGCGGTTGGAGAACTCGGTCGAGCGCAGCCCGCTGTCCTGCTTCTGGCTGACATAGGCGCCCTGGAAATAGGCGTCGCCGCCGATGGTCAGGCTGAACTCGGCCTCTGCAAGGGCCGGGGCGGCCTGAAGCGCGACGACAGCGGTGCCGGCCAGGGCTGCGGTGCGGAGAATGGAGATCTGGGACATCGGGCGCATCGGGATGGTCATTCCGGGAAAGAGCGGCAGGCGTCAGGCCGTCTGGTCAATGGGGAACCAGCGGCGGCCGAACGGGGTGAGGTTGTCGTCGGTCAGGCGGGCGAGGCAGAGGATTTCGACACTGTCGGCCCAGCGCGGGTTGAGGTGGCGGAACTGGGCGACCGCCGGGCTGTCGAGCTTGGCCTCGCTGATGGCGCGGGCCTCATCCGTCAGGCCGTAGCCCTGCCATTTCCAGTCCACCGTCCCGGTGTCGGGGTCGTAGTAGTGCGCGAAGCATTCGCGGCCGATATGGTCGCGCAAGGCCCGGTCGAGGTCGTCGAGCGTCCGGTCCGCGCTGGGCGTGTGGCGGTTAAACAGCATCGGCATGTAGCGGTAGGAGCGGTAGCCAACGGCGCTGTAGCTCCAGTACCAGAGCCGCCCCGACCGGTCGGCGCGCGCCCGCCCGACCATTTCGGCGACCATGGCGCGCACCAGCCCGTTCGACCCCCAGAAGCGCCGTTCCAGAATGCAATGGGCGGTGTGGAAGGCGCCGACGGCGGTGCCGGCGATCTCCGTTTCCTGACGGTAAACGGTGGCGAAGCCGACCAGCTCGCCGGTATCAGGATCCTCTTGCAGGACGCAGTGGTCGAGGTCGCCCAGCTCCTCGTTGAAATACTCCTCGCCGTACCCCTCGAACCAGACGCTGAGCAGGGCGAACATCACCGCCCGCCGTTCGGGAGTCAGGGCGGCGGGTTCGACGATGCTGGTCATCAGGGGGTGATGAGACGCGCGCGGCGTCATGCCGACGCTCCGGGCAGATCGCTGGCGGGCAGATCACTGGCCGACAGGTAGCTGGCCGCACCCGCCTCGCGGACATCGGCGCAAATGTCCTCGTAGTTGCAGGTGATCTCCTCGCCGGCGGCGATGGCGCGGCGGGTGACGAAGACCCGCCAGTCGCCGGGGTCGGCCCGGCCGATGGACGGCTCGTCGTCATGGTTGAGGAAGCGGGCGTCGTCGCCGGGAAGCAGGACGCCGACCCCGTCGATCACGCAGCCATGGAAATCCACCAGCCGGGAAAGCTGAGGGAACTCGTCCAGCAGCGCGTCGTCGGGGGCGAAGAGGCGGTCGATGCGGGCATCGAATCGCCACACCGGCGTGCCGGCCGCGACCGGCTCCTCGGCGAAGAGACCCAGCCCGTGGATCGGGCTGGATGCGAGGCGGGTGGGAATGAGGAGCGGCATGGCGTTTCGTTCCGGCGGACCCGTTGGCGCGTCAGGCGGCGGCGTTGGCGGGGGACAGCGACTCGTCGAACTCGAAGCTGGCGGCGTCGTCGACGAACTGCTCCTCGACGGTCGTGCGCGGCTGCTGCAGGCAGACGCCGATGTAATCGGCGAAGCGCGGCGGCGGGGCGAAGCCCTCTGACAGCAGGCGGCTGTTGTCGAAAGCGATGTCCTGGGCGGTGAAGCGGTGGTACTTGCGGCCGCCGGCGGCCATCGTCCGGTGCAGGATGTCGCGCTGCGGGAATGCCAGGCGATAGGCGCGGTCGAAGGGCTTCCAGCCTTCCGGACCCTTCGGGTCGAAGAAGCTGTAGGGGCGGGTGCCCTCATGGCCGTGATTGGCGAAGGCTTCCTCGAAATCGACCCAGGTGGTCCGGCTGCCGAGGCCGGCGGAGATGTGGTAGAGGTTGTGCTTCAGGTCGGGCTTGCGCAGCAGGTCGTGCAGACGGGCCGACGCCCAGTCGACGGGGACGATGTCGATGAAGCCGTCGGGCGAGCAGGGCAGGATGCCGGTGCGGTCGACCAGACGGAAGAACCAGAAGATGCTGGCGCTGGGACGCACGCCCAGTTGGGTGTGGCCGACGACGATGGACGGGCGGCAGACGACGATCGGCAGGTCGGGGAAGCCGGCGGCCAGAGCGCGCTCGGCGGCGGCCTTGCTGCGGGTGTACTCGACGATGTGCGGGGTGTCGTGGCCGGGGGCCGGGGCCTCGCTCACCATCTCCAGCCACGGCGTCTCGCCGCAGCAGAAGGCGGTGCCGATGTGCAGGAAGCGCTGGAGATGCTTCATCCGGCGGGCGCGGGCGGCGAGCGCCAGCGTGCCGTCGACATTGATCTGCCAGACCGAATGGCGGCTGTCGAAGGAGGTGTCGGCGGCGACATGGACGATGTGGGTCACCGCGTCCAGCCGCGGGTCGGTGCTGGTTGCCAGCGATTGCAGGTCGCCCGGCAGGATCTGGCACAGGCCGGCATAGGCATCGGCCGTGGCGCGGTCGACGCAGCGCGCGAGGTTGGAGGCGAGACGGGCGCGGCAGGCGGCCTCGTCGGCGCCGCGGATCAGCAGAAGGCAGTCCGCCGCGGACCCGTTCTGCACGGCGTCGAGGTAGAAGGAACCGCCGAGAAAGCCTGTGCCGCCGGTGAGAAGGATCATGGTGTGCCTCTGTCTCGCGTCTGGGTGATGGGGGCAGGGGAGGAGGTGGACCCGTCTCAGGAAGAGACGGGAAGAAGGTCGGGGGCAGGAATGCCGCCCGCGGGAACCGTGGTGATGAGCTGGCGGATGCCGCCGCGGTCGACCTGGAGCTGCACGTCGGCCGCGTCGAAATAGGCGTCGTCGTGGGTCACGGCGATCACGGTGATGCCGCGCGCCTTCATCCAGGGAATGATCTCGCGGTAGAACTTGCGCCGGAAATAGGGCGACTGGTCGGCCGCCCACTCGTCCAGCACCAGCACCGGCTTGCGCTCCAGCAGAGCGGCGATCAGGGCGAGCCGCTTCTTCTGGCCCTGCGACAGATCGACGGTGGTGAAGGCACGGCCGTCGATGGCGACCTTGTCGGACATCTCCAGCAGGTCGAGAAGCTCTTCGGCGAAGCCGTCGTCGAGCGTCGTGGCACCATAGAGCTGGCGGGTCACATGGCTGTCGGAGAAGACCACCGCGAAGCGGTCGCGATGGGCGGCAAGGCCGTCCGGCCCGACCGTCACGCCATCCACCGACAGGCTGCCGCGCTGGATCGGATAGAGCCCTAGCAGCATGTGGATCAGCGTGCTCTTGCCGGCACCGTTGTGGCCGGTGATGAAGACGACGCTGCCGCGCTCGACCGTCATGTCCACCGGGCCGACGGTAAAGGAGCCCGTGCCGTCCCGCCCGGCATGGCGGAAGGTGGCGCCTTCCAGGGAGATGGTGGAAAAGGGATCGTCCATGCCGCTGCTGCGGCCTGGAGTGACCGCCTGCGGCCCCGCCTTCAGCTCCGCTTCCACCGCCAGATAGGAGCGGGCGGCGGTCTCGGCGCTGATGTAGGACGGGTAGGAGGCGACGATGGTGATGACCGGGTAGGCGATGAAGGCGGCGGCATGGCCGGCCAGGATGACCGTGGCGATGTCGGTGTTGGTGACCGCCGGCAGCAGGAAGATGATCCCGGCCAGTGCGGCGTAATAGGTCAGCTCGCTGATGGTGAAATAGTGGCTGTACTCCGCGCCGAACCGGTGGCGTTCCTTGCGCAGGGCTTCGGCGCAGGACGTCGCGTCGGCCAGCGCGTTGGCGGCGCGGCGGCGGTTAAGCTTGCATTCGCGCAAGGTCTGCAGGATGTGGTCCGACCGTTCCGACAGGGCGCCTTCGGCCTCGTGGATCGTCTCCGACATCAGTTCCAGCCGGATGACGGAACGTCCGATCAGGATGCCGCCGACCACCAGGAAGCAGAGCACGATCAGCACCGCCGCACCCGACAGGGTGGAGAGATACAGCAGGCACAGCAGGATGGCGGCGACCGACTGGAAGCTGATGACCAGGGTCGGAACCGCCTGGGCCAGCATCTGCAGCTCCCCGCCCGCCACCTGGGCGAGGCGGGAGGAGCCGACCGCCATCGCGTCCGGCAGGTCGGCGGCCACCGCGCGGCGCAGCAGGTCGACGCGCAGCACGGCCAGGGCGGCCTGCATGCGCTTGGACGCCGCGTTCATCATCCAGCCCTGGGCGATCCGCCACAGGAAGGCCGACAGCAGGAAGACGATCAGCAGACGCTGCAGGCCCTCCGGATCGTCCAGCGCCAGCAGCGCGTCGTTCAGCGAGGTCAGCAGGGCGAGGTTGAGCGCCGCCGCCAGCACCGCCAGCAGCAGCAGCGGCTGCATGTTGCGCAGCGCCTCCCGTCTCAGAATGCGCCAGAGATCCATCGCCGCCTCACTTCGACTGGATCATGTCGAGGAGCTTGGACGGCGACACCTTCGACAGGATCGGCGCCGAGGCCGCGGTCTTGGAGCCGTCCTTCGCGGGTTCCGGCTTGGCGGTCGGAGTCGGAGCGGGGGCCGTCGGATGTCCGGCCGCGGGGGCCGATTCGCCGCCGCCGGTGTTCAGGCTGGGCATCTGACCGATGGGGGTCTGGCCCGGCGTTCCCTCTCCGCTCAGCGACGGCAGCTGCGAGACCGGCGGCACGGCGGCACTGGTGGGCACCGAGGTCAGCTTGGCGTTCGGCGAGGCCGGCGGTGCGCCCGGTGCGGCGGCGGTGGCGACCGGTGCCGGCAGGGGGTTCTGGTTGGAGGCGGCGTCGAGGATCAACGGAAGCCCGCCGCTGGCGGCGTTGCCGATCACGACGATCTTGGCGTTGGGCGAATGGGCCAGTTCCAGCGTCGCCTCGATGCCGCGCCAGCGCAGGTAATTCTCGGTCAGGTTGGCCTGCACGGTTTCCTGGAATGCGCGGATGCCCTGGCCTTCCAGCTGTTTGCGCTGGCTTTCGAACAGTTCGCGCTGGAGGCGGAACTGGTATTCCTGCGCCGCCTGGTCCTGCTGAATCTTGCGTTCGATCGACGCCATGATCGCTTCGGGCAGGGCGACGTTGCGGATCAGGATGTCCTGGATCAGCAGATAACCGGTCTTGGTCCGCCCGTCCGGCTTCGGCACATTCTCCGCGCCGATCAGCTGGGCGTACATCACGCGGTCGGCGACCTGCTCGTAGGTCTCCGTCTGCACCCGCAGGCGGCGGTGGGCATAGAGTTCGTCCGCCTTGAAGCGCGACACGATCTCTCGCGAGACGGACCCGACCTCCGGCACCAGCAGGACTTCCAGATACCGTGGGCCGACGTTCTTGTGCAGGGCGGCCAGCATCTCCGCATAGGGGCGGTAGCGGACCGTGATCTCGATGCTGACGTTCAGGCCGTCGTTGGCGATGGCCGAATAGGAGCGGGTGTCCTCCTGCAGGCGCAGGTCGTAGACCTCGATCTTGTCCCAGGGGAAGATGACATGCACGCCTTCGGCGAGCGCCGGACCCATCTGGGTGCCTTCGTGGAACCGCTTCCACAGCACGCCGCCATGGCCGGCGGGGATGAAGACGACGATGGACGGAGCGAAATAGAGGAAGATCAGGATGCCGACCAGCAGCGTGCACAGCAGGGAACGGCGGTGTTCGTCGTACCAGTGGCCCAGCAGCGCACGCAGGCGCGACTTCGGCTTCGGCAGCGCATCGGCGTCGTCGATGGTGAAGGCCTGGTCAGCCATATCAGGCGGTCTCCTGCAAGCAAGCCATGGCGGGGTCCGAAGCGGAACCCATGTCGGGTCGGGACGCGGCCGTCGCGGCCGGCATGTCCGTTGACCCGTCGATTGTTTCGGTGTTCGTCATCCGGCCATTCGTCATTCGGCCGTTGGTCATCCGGATGGTGACGTCGCAGACCGACGAGACGTCGCCGTCGTGCGACACGAAGATCACGGTGCGGCCGAGGGCCCGCAGCTTGCCGATGATCTCGTTGGTGAAGCGGGTGCGGAATTCGGCATCCTGGTCGGACGTCCATTCGTCGAGGATGACGACCGGCCGACCTTCCGCCACCGCCACCGCCAGGGCGACGCGCCGGCGCTGCCCCTTCGACAGGTCGCGGTTCAGCAGCCCGTTGCCGGTGTCCGGAACCAGATGGTCGATCTTCAGATAGGCCAGCATCTCGCGGAACAGCTCGGCATCGAAGCCGGGCCCCTGCGGCAGCCGGGTGAACAGGTGGTGGTCCTGGAACACGGCGCAGAACAGGTCGCGGTAGGCCTCCAGCCGGTCGGTCTCCACCGGCTGCCCGTCGAGCAGCACCTGCCCCTCGTCGGGGCGGAACAGCAGCGGGATGACGCGCAGCAGGGTGGACTTGCCCGACCCGTTGGAGCCGACGATGCCGACCACGCTGCCCGCCGGGATGGTCAGGTCGATGGGACCGATCACGAAGGGTTCCGGCCGCAGTCCGGCGCGGTAGGCGAAGCTGACGCCGCGCAGCTCGATGCTGGAGAAGCGGCGCGGGGCGCGGGCGGTGCGCGACGGCTCGTATTCCAGGGCCGGCATGGTGCCGAGCAGGGCCGTCAGCTGTGCCGCCGCATCCTCCGCCGCCACATAGTCGGGAACGGCGTTGAGGAATTTCGACAGCGGGCGGGCCAGGAACAGGATGACCGAGGTGACCAGCGGAAGTTCGGACACCGACATCGCGCCCATGCGCGGGAAGATGAAGACGAAGACCGCCGAGAAGCCGATGATGATCGTCGCGATCCAGGAGAACAGCTCGCCCAGATTGCGGCCATGGCGGCGCTTCAGCTCTTCCCAGCGGGCGACGTCCGCCTCCACGGCCTGGGTCAGCTCGTCGCGGCGCGCCTTGCCCAGCTTGACCTCGGCATTGCCGCCGACCAGTTCGGAGAAGCCCTGGAGCATCCGAAGCTCGGACTCCTTGGCGTCGCCGAGCAGCGAGCGGGTCCGCTGCGCCTCGCGCACGTACCAGCCGCCGACCAGCAGCGCCGCCACCAGCAGCAGCGTGGCGCCGACGGTGGACAGGGTCCACAGGTAGAGATAGGCGACCGCCGCCACCAGCATCATATTGGCGGCGATGGACAGGTTGGGCAGCAATGCTGCGATGCGCTCCAGATGATGGTTGCCGAGATCGAAGGACCGCTTGGCCTGTAAATCCAGGATGTCGGCGTGTCCGCCCAGCGTGACGTGGCGGAGGAAGCGCCGCCGCACCTCTGCCAGCGCGCTGAAGGCTGTGGTCAGCGTCAGGGAGACGAAGCGCTTGGCAAACGCGTAGGAGACCAGCAGCGACAGGCAGAAGATCAGGAAGGGGGTGTCCAGCACCTCGCCGCGCATCCAGCCGCTCAGCTCCGCGCTGAGGCTCATCAGGCTGATGAGGTTGGCGGTGGCGGCAACGCAGCCGGTGATGACCAGCCGGGTCAGGATGCTGCGGTCGGCAAGGCCTATCAGCGGCAGCAGCGAGGACGGCGGTCGGCTGGGAGGGGGCATGCGCTTGGCCATCGTCCGGTCACTCCGCCAGCCAGCCGTCGAGAATGCGGGTAATGGTTCCGTTGTCGCGCAACTTGACGAAGGCGGCCTGCAGCCGTTCCGCCTTCTCCTTGCGCGCCTTGGGCAGGGCGATGTAGCGGGGGATCAGCCCGACCGGCTTGGGCAGAACGCGCACGTCCTTCAGACGGCCGTCCTGCTTGGCCATATAGTTCAGCACATGCAGGTCGCCGACGATCACGTCCACCCGGCCGAGGATCAGGCGGCGGAAGTTGACCACGTTGCTGCTCGACGCCACCTTCTCCAGATATGTCGCCGCATCGAAGTCGGCGGCGTAGGAGAAGCCGTCGACCACGCCGATGCGGTAGGAGGTCAGATCCTCCAGCCGGTCGAAGGTGATGTTGGAGTCCTTGCGCACCATGAACACGGTTGTGCCGGTGCGGAACGGGCCGATCATGTTGTACTGCGCGAAGCGGGTCGGCGACGCGATGAACTGGAAGCCGATGTCCGCGGTGTTCTCGTCCATCGACTGGACCACCTCCGTCCAAGACAGCGGGCGATGGACCGGGGTGACGTTCAGTTCCTTCAGCAGCGCGTTGACGATCTCGGTGTCGATGCCGGTGCGGTTGCCGTTGAAGGAATAATTGTAGGGTGGGAAATGGTCCTCCGACGCGACGGTCCAATATTCGGCGCGGGCCGGAGTGCACAGCACGAGCAGCGCCAGCAGGGCCAGCAGCAGTGCCGGCAGTCGCCGAGGCGCGTTGGAAGGGAGCATGGTCATGGCTGCGGTCACGCCTTGGCCGGATTCTTGCGGCGGCCGGTGAGCAGGATCATGACGAGGAGGGCGCCGGGCGGCGTCAGAACCACCGCCAGGAAGGCGTAAAGCAGGAAGCCGCCGCGGCGGCCGATCCCCAGAAACCCGACCAGCAGGCAGAGACCGATATAGATCAGCTCGAACACGGCGATGCTTCCTTCTTTGCCCGGCGTTCAGGCGTCAGCCGGCCTTCTGGACCGGCTGCTCGTCCATCTGCGGTGCGGCGGCCGGAGCGTCGGCGGCGGCCTCACCCTTGGCGGCCTCGAACTCCTTGCGGAAATACTCGCGCATCGCATCGATGTCGAAATCCAGCAGCGTGCCGCCGGTCTCGAAATGCTGGGCGAACACCTGGCCCAGAGCCCGGGTCGCCGCCAGCGACAGCGCCGGCATCACCGCCACGCCGAGCGCGGTGCCGATGAAGGGGACGGCCTTGACGGCGGAGCCCAGGACGCTGGAGCTGAGAGCCCCCGGCATGACGCCGCCCAGCAGGGCGCCGACGATGGCGCGGGTCCGCTCCTGCGCGAACTCGACCCCATAGAGCTTGGCGAGTTTGTGGACGAGGTTCAGCTGCGCCGCGCTGACGGCGGCGACGTCGGCGCCCGGAACGGGGATCAGCCCGAAGGCGCCCGAGGCGTAGCTGTGATACTTGATCAGGTCCTGGGCGCGTTTCTTACGGTCTACCATGATCCGAAGCCTTTCTCGGGTCGGGAAGAGTTGATCTGCGGTGGAAACTTCGACACGAACCACACGTCTCCGCCTGGGCCGTGCCGCCAAGCCGAGCCTCCCGGTGGAAGGCAGCAGCCGATCGTCAATTGCAGTCACGGCGATTGACAAACGAAAGGCGTCGGCTGCTCGCGGCAGCCATAAAATTAGTTAATGATGATTAGATCGTAAGCTTGGCAGGAAATACCTGCCGGTCGGTCTATATAGGATAGTCTGTTGATACGGTTTTATTGATTAAAAACATGTTAAGTCACTATTGGGGTTATCAGGATTTTTGGAGGGACATGGATCGGTTTGCTGCGATATGTGACCAAAGATGTCATTAGCTTTTCTTGTGACTAATGATTCGCTCTACCTTGAAGGGAAGCGGGACGGCAGGTCCAAGGCTTTCACCGGCAGGGTGGATCGTGATCCGGCGGCAATGGACGCCGTCATGAACAGGACCGTATCGCGCACCGGCTCGCCGCCGATTGTCTGGGTCGGCAGGACGACGCGCAGCAGGGCACCGTCGCCGCTCGTGGAGGCCGACCGCCCCTTCAACAGCCGCAGCAATGCCCAGGGGCCGCGTTCGACCAGCGTCAGCGTATCGCCGGCCGCCGCCTCCGCTTCGCTCGCCATGGCGTTCTTCGGGCGATAGGGCGAACCGGCGGCCCAGCGGAAGCTGAGGAGCAGCGGTTGCCCCGCTTTCCAGACCAGCGCATCGGAACCGGCGGAGGCGCCGACCGCGCTGGTCCCCGACCGCACCGACCAGTCGATGATGTGCTCCGCCCCCAGTTCCTGCGCCCGGTTGGTGCCGTAGCTGAAACGGACAGTGACCGGTGCCGAACGGGAGACCGCATCGAACAGGGGACGCACCGCCTCCATTTTCTCGAGGAAGGCCGCGACGTCAGGCGTCGCCGTCTTCATGACGGCAGCCCGGCTCTCGTCGAGCTGCTCGTAGAAGCGGCGCACGTCCTTGGGATCGGCATCCGGCGCGCCGCGGGCAAGCTCCGGACGGACGAAGGGGAAGCGTCCGGCAAGCGATTGGGAGAACACTGCATCGAGCCTCGCCACCGCCGCCTCGGGCGCAGGCGTCGCGGGCGCCGCAGATTCCGGGGGGAGGGCCGGAAGGGTCGGCAATGGCGGCAACGGGGGCAGCCGGGCCGGTGGTGGAGCCTCGTAGGGCGCAGGCGGCGGGCTGGCGACCGCCACCTGCTTGGGCGGCGCGGGAACGGGTTCGGGAGCCGGCACAGGAGGGGGCGGCGTGGGGCGCTGCTCGACGACCGGCGCCACCGGAGCGGGGGCCGCGGGCTTGGCTTCGGAAGCGGCAGCTTTGGCCGGCGGCGGCTCGTCCTTGGGCTTGACCGCCACGGCAGCGACCAATTGTGCCGGCAGGGCGGCGACCGCAGGGTTCAAGGACAGCGCGCCGCCCTCGCCGCTGGTCAGCAGGCGTCCGACCGACGGGGTGTCGAGTGCCAGGACGGCGGCACGGGCCGCGGTGGCTGCGGTGGACAGTGCCTCGGTGATGCGGTCGGTGGTGTCGCGGCCGGGCAGATCGGCCATCGCCGCCTTCTGGAGCGCCAGCTTGACGGCATCCGGCAATCCGCGCGCGGGATCCTGCAAGGCGGCGGCAATCGGCCAGCCGGCGGCCTCGGTGACGGCATCGACCAGCCGGCCGAGGTCCACGACATCCTCTTCGCTCGGCGATTGCGGCAGGTCGCGCAGCCGGTCGGCCAAGGCCTGTGCCCGCAGACGCAGGGGGTTGCGGGTGTAGAGTTCCTCGGCCAGCGGAGCGGCGAGCTGCACCGATTCAGCCCGCAGGGCGACCGCGATGGTCCTGGCATCCAGGTTGGGAAGGTCGGCCCCGGCGGCAATGCGCGTGATGAAGCCGTCGGTCGCCGCGATGGGCGGGCGCGGCACGGCGTCATAGACGCTTTCGGCCAGCGCCAGCAATTCGTCGAACCCGCTGTTGCGGCGGAAGCGGTCGTAGCGCTCCAGCGCACCGCGCCGGCCGCCGATGCGGTCCAGCTGGGCGGCCAGCCGGCGGAAGGCCGGCAAATCCTCGACGCGCCGGGGATTGCTGACCGGCGGCAAATCGGTCAGGGCGGAGCTGGGCAGCAGGGCGTCGCGGATCGGCCGCAGCACCGCCCGGCGCAGGGTGACCGACGCGAGCCGGCGCTTGTCCTCGTCGACTCCGCTGAACAGCGAGGTCGGCAGCAACGGCGTCGCCAGCCGGTCGCGCTCCATCACGGCGGCGGCGGCGATAACACGGCCAACCATGGGGCCATCCACCAGGGCGTCGCGCGACAGCAGCGCCCGCCGCAGGTCGGCAACCGGGGCCGCCACCGCAGTGCTTCCGGCCGATACGCCCGCGAAGCCCTGCCAGGCGGCGACCGACAGGACCGCCACGGAGGCGGCCAGCGCGGCCTGCGCGATCCGGCGATGCCGGCGGCCTTGCAGGAAGGCGGCTTCCGACGGGCGTCCATAGCCGGGTTCGGCGAAGGCACGGCCGGGCAGCAGGTCGCGGGCAAAGGCCGGGCGGCGCCCCCCGTCGCGGTCGCACAGGCACCAGTCAGGGCGATGCCGCGCAGCGGGAAGGGCTCGGCCGCCTCGTCGCCACCCAGCGCGCCATCCAGGAACAGCGCCAGCGGATGGTGCAGCGTCTCCAGCGATGCCGGGAGAAGCGGCAGGCGCACGCAGGCGGTCCCGGCGGCGGTCACACCGGCGAGCGCGTCCGCCTCCAGCAGGGCGAGGTCGGATTGGATGGCGTCGAAGGCTTCAGCCACACGGGCGGGCTCGAAAGGCGCCAGCCAGTCATGCGGGCTGGTCCATCCCAGAACGCTGTCCAGCATGGCCGCGGGAATCGTCGCGCAGAGGTCGCCAAAGCCGTCGAGGGACTCCGCGCGCACCACCGCCACATGCACCGGGCAGACCATGCCGAGATCGTCGCGGATCGAGCGCAGCCGTGCGCGCAGGGACTCCGCCCGCCTGGCCAGCGCCCGGCGCGGTGCCTCGCGCTCCGCCGCGGCGCGCAGCTCGTCGGCGCCGACCAACAGCAGGATGCCGTCCAGCGGCCGGCGCATCGGCCGTTTGCGGATCGCCGCGACCAGCGACGGCCAGGACGAGTCCAGTTTCGTGCCATCGGCGGAATCGGCGCCGGCATGCAGGATCGCCGCCCCTTCGCAGAACCACCAGCAGCCGTTCTCGGTGTTGCCGTCTTCCGGCCAGCGCACATGGGTCGGGTCGGTGGCGAGCAGCGCCGGGCCGCCGACGCCGAAGGCGAGGAACCAGGGAATGTCGCCGCGCCGCAGGGGACCGCGCATCTGCCGGGCCAGAATGTCCAGCCCTTCATTGTAGGTGCGGGCCAGCGGTGGCTTGCCGGCGGTTGCCTTCGACGGCGGCGGCGGCTCCGCCCGGACATGGAGCGCCGAGGACGGCATGGGCTTGCGCGTCGGCGCCTTGGCGCGGACTGCGGCCTTGGCAGGCTTGCGCCCGCGGCGCAGCCGGCTGCGCAGCTTCGGCCAGACCGACCGGGCCGCCCGATAGAGGATGTAGAGAGGCAGGGCCGCCAGCAGAAACGGCAGATAGGCGAAGACGAAGGACAGGATCCAGCCGATGGCCGAACCGATGCTGGAGATCACGAGTTCAATCGTCAGGATCAGTAGGACCATGACTGCCCCATATCCTCGACCGCGGACCGGGCGCCGCGCAGGTCACGCTGAAGATCGTTGACGGCGGTGGACCACAGCAGATGGGACACCAGCAGGAACAGCGCCGCCACGCCGCCGACCGCCACCCACCAGCGCCGCGCCGACGGGCGGAAGCCGCCGACCACCGCACCCATCGGCGGATCGTAGGCGCGCCGGCTGGCGAGGCCGGCCTGCGGCTGCTCGGTTCCGCCCTCCCTGCCGGTGACGATCCGGTGCAGCGGGGAGCGTCGCGCCGCCGCCTGGGCATCGTCGGGGAAGCCGAGGGCCAGGGCCGCCAGATAAACCGCGGCAAGCCCGCGGTCGGCCTTGACGCCCTGGCGGATCAGGTCGTCGGCCTGGACGAACAGGGTTTGCAGGGTGGCGTTCGCACCGAACAGGCGGCCGGCGACGACGGCGTCGGCCGGCTTCACCTGGGCAAGCGCCCGGTCCGCCAGCATCGCCATCGCGAAGGCCGCCTTCACCACGGTGCCATGGGCGGCGGGACCCTGGGCGGTCGCCGAGGCGCTCATGCCGTGGAGCATTGCGACCAGCCGTTCGGCGACCGACCCGGCCGGGGCCTGGTCCTGTGCGCAGGCGGCCAGCAGGTCGGCGTGGAAGGCGCGGAAAAGGGCCAGGACACCCGGACCGGCGGCGCGTGCCGTATCGGCGGCAGCAGCGACGGCGGCAGCAGCGGCCGGAGGCGCGGAGGGCGAGGGGGCGGGCCGTACGGTCACGGTGCGGTGTCCTTCGGCAGCGGAGCCACGGTGAAGCCATCGCGCCCCAGCCGGATGTCGAGCGCGATCATGCCGTCCAGCGACTGGCGGTGGACCCCCGGCATGCCATAGCGCGCGAAGACGATGGTTGCGGTGGGTGTGGCGGCAAAGGGGGGAAGGCTGCGCAGGACCACGCTCTGGCCGGGAACCAGCTCCCAGGACGCGATGGCGATCCGCCCGGCAGCCTCGCCGTTCAGGGCCGCCCGCTCGCGGAACCAGCTTGCGGCGTCGAGCGAGCCGACCCGGCGCGCCAGGGCGCCGTCGGCCACCCGGACCACGTCGACGGCCACCGGACGCCGGCCGTTGGCCTCGGCATCGGCGACGATGCGGAGCACCGGGGCCGGATCCGTCCCGCCATCCGTGACGCGCATGGACCCGTCGGCGGCGCAGCCGGCGAGCAGCAGGGCGATTGTCAGAGCCGTGCGCTTCATGGTCAGCCGCCCGCCCCACCGGCGCAGACATAGCCGGCCGGCGTGTGGCGGTACCAGTTGCCTGCCGCCCCGGTGCAGGGGGTCAGCACCCGGTCGTTCTGCTGCGGGGCGGCCGGTTCTGCTGCCGGAGCCGGCGCGGCGCCGTCGGCAGCCCGGCCCGTCACGGGGCGGTTGGCGAGGGCGAAGGACTCCTCGTCCTCCTCGACGATCATCACGTAGCGGGTGCGCTTGGACGGGTAGCGGATGCCGACGTCGTAATCGCCGTCGCCCACCCGCTCCAGGATCGCGGCGGACTTTTCGCTGCCGAAGGGGGCGCAGGCTGAACCGGCGAGCAGGACCGGCAGCAGCATCGTCGCAGTGACGCAGCGGCGGAGGGGGCGTGTCATCGGGATGCTCCTGCTCATGCCGGAACGGTCGCGTGCGGGATGGCTGCGGTGACGACCGCGGCGGCGGCGCCCGCCTCCAACAGGTCGGGCGGGGTCGGGTCGATGCCGGCGTCGGCCAGCGTCCGGTAGACGGACCGCCAGACCAGTTCGGGCACGGCGAAGCTGGCCTCGTGATCCTTGACGCAGAAGAACAGGTTGTACTTGCACAGCCACTGTCCGTTGACGGCGCGGAAGCCGTCATAGCGGACGAAGGGCAGCCCGCCGGTGTCGCTCGGCATTACCCGGTCGGTGGCGCGCAGCGCCGTGGTCAGCAGCCCCCCCATGTGGCCGGGGTCGATGCTGGCGTCGGCGAAATATTCCAGCTTCATCGAAACGCGCTCGACCGAGCTGAAATTGACCACGGTCGCTTCCGACACTTTGGCGTTCGGCATCGCGACGATGAAGCCGGCGACGTTGCGCACCCGCACCGTCCGCCACGTCATGTCGACCACGACGCCGCGGACGACGTCGGTGATCTGGATGCTGTCGCCGATCTGGAACGGCCGTTCGATGTTGAGGATGATGCCGGAGAAGACGTTGGCGATGTTGGCCTGGATGGCGAGGCCGATGACCATGCCGACGAGGCCGGAGGCCGCCAGCAGGCTGGTGATCGGCTGCTTCAGCACGAAGGCCATGATGCCGCAGCCGGCGAAGCCGAAGACGATCAGGGTGGAGAAGCGGCGGACGATGGCCGGGATGCGGCGCTGGGTGCGGATCTCCAGCGGGGTCCAGACGAAGCGTTCCATCGTGCGGTCGACCAGGATGGCCGGCACGATCCACCACAGCACGTTGATGCCGTTCACCACCATGGCGATGCCGCTTGCCGGCAGCGTCGCCACCGCTTGGTCCAGCACGATGTTGCCGGCCGACATCAGCAGGAGCGGCCAGGACAGGATGCGCATGAACAGCGTCTGGATCTTCCAGAACTGGCCGCGGTCGCGCCGGTCCATGAATGCTGCGAAGACCGCCAGAACCGCGCTGAAGATGGCGATGTAGACGAAGAAGTCGCGGTGGATGAAATCGCGCGCCGCAGGCGCGTCCGGCGTCGCCACCACGCCGAAATCGACGCGGGAGAAGTCCGGCTGCGGCCGGCCGAAGCCGACATAGTTGGGATCGCCCTCGCTGCTGACGCTGGTGACGTCCTGGGAGATCCAGGCGCGCGACAGCCGCCAGCCCGGCGACGGGGCCAGCACCCGCTTGGCGCGCAGCTGGTCGAGCAGGGTGGAGCTTTCGCTCTCCCCTTCCAGCGCCCGGCGGAAGCGGTCGGCGAGGCTGAGGTCGGCGGCCGACGCGGTTTCCGCCGCGGCCATCGCCTTCAGCTTTTCCACGAAGTCGTTGGTGTTCACCAGCGACATGCCGAGCACGTCGGTGACGAACATCACCGTGTTGCGGTTCTGCGTCCGGTGGCGGAAGCTGACGCCGACGGAATGGCTGCCGTAGGGCGGCCGCTGGTCGGAGAAGTTCAGCGAGAAGCGCCCCTCGATCCGGTAGGCGACGTAGGTGGTGACCTCGCCGCGCTCCTCGCGGTAGGGCTTGCCGAGTTCCACCGGCTTGACCGCGTTGGTGAAGACGACGTCGGCCGGGTTGAAGGCGCCGCGGTAGCGGAACCAGATGGTCAGGTTCAGCGTCGCTTCGTTGGCGTCCGGGTTGAGGTCGCGGATCTCGTGCAGCTGGACGCCGGTGTAGATGACGTCCGTCTTGTACATGAAGCGGTCGTTGACGTAGAGCGCCCGCCCGCGCTGCACCTCTTCCAGGAAGTTGGAGACGCCGGCCTCGCGGATCGGTTGCAGCTGGGTCAGCGCCGCCACCGGGTTCAGGCCGTTGTAGGTCGCCATCATCACCGGCAGCGTCGCCTGCCCGCGGGCGTCGAAGGTCCAGGTTCCGGCAGTCGACTGAACCGCGGTCTCGGCACGGTCGTGGCCGGCGATGGCGAGACGGAGCGCGTCCCCATCGGGCTTGCCGGTGCCGGCGGGGGAAGCGGCGATGGCGCCGGCGATCAGATCGACGCCGTCGGCGCCCAGCGCCGCCGCCCAGTCGGGCACGGCGTTGAAGCGCTTGACATATTGGCCGTAGAAGCGCTGCGCCCGCTCGTTCGCCGTGTCGAACAGCACGGGCGAGGCGACCAGCAGGCCATGGCCGTAGGCCTCCGGCGTCAATGCCTTGGGGTTCGCCTGGGTCTGGGCGACGATCTCGGTGCGGAAGGCGGCGGTCGCCATCTCCGAGCTGCCGGCGATCAGGTTGCGCACGCCGACGTCGCGCAAGGCGACCACCACGCGCGCACTGTCCACCGCCGAGCCGATGACGACGATGGCGCCGGTCGGCATCCGCTCCTTCACCGCCTGGGCGAGCGCCGGCAGGGCGCCGGCCCCGCCGCGTCCGGGGGCGTAGGTCCACTGGTTGACCAGCTTGGTGCCGAAGCGCTGGAGGATGCTGTCGAACTGGCCGGCAAGCGACGCCGCCTGCTCGCTGTCCTCGCGGATGATGGCGACGGTCGGCTCGCCCACCACGTTGCGGACATAGTTGGCGAGGAAGCGGATTTCGTGGGTACGGTCGAAGCCGATGCTGAACAGCCACGGGCTGGGCGCGCCGTCCGTCGGGCGGACCAGCGGGCGCGGCGCGATCAGCGGGATCTTCTTCTGGGCATAGATGGCGGCGGCGCTGTCGGTGGCGTCCGGCGTGTGGCCGACCACCGCGACGATTGCCGGGTCGTTGGCGATGCGCCGGGCGATCTCCAGCGACTTGCCCTTGTCGCCCTCGTCGTCGAAGGGCCTGACCTCGACCGGGCGTCCGCCGATGCCTCCGGCCGCGTTGATGGTGTCGGCCCGCAGTGCCGCGCCCTTGCGCAGAGCCAGTCCGAGCGCCGCGTCCGGTCCGCTCAGCGGTCCCACCACGGCGAGCGCCAGCGGCTCCCCGGCGCGTTCCCCGAGGAAGCCGGCCCGCACCACCAGCGACACCAGAACGGTGACCAGCATCGCCGCCGCCAGGATCAGGGCGAAGCGCGCCTTCTTGGTCATGTGCGACCAGCGCAGCGGCTGCCGGGAACGGGGCTGGAGCGAACTCAGCATCGGGGGATCCTCGGGGGAGGGATAAGTCTCGTGATCGCAGCCATCCTCACCGCTCCTGCATCGCATGCTGGAGGCCGTTGAGGACCGGCGAGAAGACGTAGTCGAGGATCGTGCGGCGCCCGGTCAGGATGCTGCAGGTCACCCGCACGCCGGGGAACAGCTCGTAGGTCTTGCCGCCATAGTCGAAGCGCGTCACCGGCAGTTCGACGCGGACCTTGTAGTAGGACTGCTTGTTGGCATCGAGCAGCGTGTCGGGGCTGATCGTCCGCACCCGCCCCTCGATATGGCCGAAGCGCGAGGCGTCGCTGCCGGCCAGCGTCACCACCACCGGCTGGTCGGCGCGGACATAGCCGATGTCCTGCACCGGCAGGCGGGCGTCCACCACCAGATTGCCGTCGCGCGGCACCAGCTCCACCACCGTCTCGCCGGCCTTGACGACGGCGCCCTTGGTCGAGACGGCCAGCGTCTTGACGATGCCGTCCATCGGCGCCCGCATGCTGGAGCGGTCCAGGCTGTCCTGATAACGGGTCAGGCGCTGCGACAGTTCGTTGTGGTTGCGCCGCGCCTCGTCCAGGGCGTTGCGGCCCTCTTCCTCGTACTTGCGGCCGATCCACACCAGCTTGCTGCGCGCCTCCGCCAGGGCCGCTTCGGCCTGGGCCAAAGTGGCGCGGTCCTCGGCGATGGAGCCGGTGATGCGGGCGTCGTCGCGCAGAAGCTCCAGATGCTTCATGCGGTTGGTGATCTCGCGCTTCAGCAGGCTTTCGCTGATGGACAGCTGTTCGCGGATCAGCCCCTGCGCCACCTGGGAGCCGGAGATGCGCGCCCGGACGGCGGCCATCTGCTGCTCGCGCTGGATGATGTCCTGGCGCTGGATGTCGATGTCGGAGGCCAGCCGGTCGCGCCGGGCGCGGAACAGGTCCCGGGTCTGCGCCACCAGATCCGGCCGCTCGCGGGTCAGCGTCTCGGGAAAGTCGATGCTGTCGCGCCGCGTGACTTCGGCCTCCAACCGGGCGATGTCGGCGGAGAGCGAGCCGAGGCGCAGGCGCAGCTCTTCCAGATCGGCGCGGGTCTTGGTCTGGTCCAGTTCGACCAGCACCTGCCCGGCCTTCACCGAATCGCCTTCCTGCACCAGGATGTCGCGGACGATGCCGCCTTCGAAATGCTGGACCGACTGGTTGTAGGCCAGCGGCACAACGTCGCCGGGCGCGCTGCTGGAGACGTTCAGTTCGGCGATGGAGGCCCAGCCCACCGCGGCGAGGAAGGCGGCGATGCCGACGGCGAACAGGCCGTCGCCGAAGCGGCTTTCGGTCTCCGGCGCTGTGGCGGTGGCGAAGGGCAGTGCCGGTGCCGCCGCACCGCCCAGGGGGAGGCCGGGTGGAAGGCCGGGTGGAAGGCCAGAGGCCAGGGCAGAGGGCAGGGTGGGGCTGGCGGCCCGCTTGCGGGTCAGCAGGGGAAGCGGCTTCATGATGCCACCAGTCCGGCCGGGTCACGGCTCATGGCCAAATCCTGCGACTGATCGAGGTCGAGCACCAGGGAGGCGCCCTGGAGGATGCGCGGATCGTGCGAGGCGATGACCACCGTGTGGCCGGCGCGCGCCAGTTCGATCAGCGTGCGGTAGACGACGGCGGTGCCTTCGGCGTCCAGACCGTCGGTCGGCTCGTCCAGCAGGATCAGCCGGCCGCCGACCGCCAGCGCACGGGCGAGCGCCAGCCGGCGCCGGTGCCCGACCGGCAGCTCCTGGCCGAAATTGCGCAGCGGCGTGTCAAGCCCCTGGGCGCAGTCGGCCACCGCGCGCTCGGCGCCGGCGCGGTGCAGGACGGCCTGCAAGTCCGTTTCCGACAGGCGCGGGTTGGCGAGCAGCAGGTTCTCCCGGATGGTCCGGTTGAGGAAGACGGGCTCCTGCGGCAGATAGCCGGTCTGCTGGCGCCACCAGAGGGGGGCGAATTTGCGGATGTCGACGCCGTCGGCCAGGACGGCCCCCTCCTGCGGATCGACAAGCCCGGCGATCAGGCGGATCAGCGTCGATTTGCCCGAGCCGTTCCGCCCCTTCAGCACCAGGATGTTGCCGGCGGGAACCGACAGCGACAGGCGGCGCAGCAGCGGGGTGACCGCGCCGGCCGGGGTGTAGGTCAGGTCGCGCAGTTCCAGCGTGCCGTTATAGCGGGGCAGGCTGGTGCCGGTCGGCGGCTCCACCGCCGTGCGGGCGAACTGCTCCAACCGGCTCTGCGCCTGCCGGGCCATCGCCAGCGATTCTCCGATCTGCGCCAGTCGGGTGAAGGGAGCCAGCGCCCGGCCGACCAGCAGGTTGACGCCGATCAGCGAGCCGACATCCAGCTCGCCGCGCACCACCAGCACGGCCCCTGTGGCGATGACCGCCACGCCCTGGAGCGCCTGGAGGCTCTGCGCCATCGACTGGGCACGGCCCTGGCGCATCGACATGCGCTCGCGCAGGGTCCGGAGCGTTTTCGCTGCGCGCTGCCAGTCGCCCAGCAGCGGCTTGGCGCCGCCGAACAAAGCCGCCGCGTCGCGGCCGACGATGGCCGAGGTGACAAGACCCTGCGCATCGGCGCCGGCCTGGGCCAGATCGCGGCCGACCGCCCGCATGTCGGCCTGGGCCAGCAGGCCGGCGGCAATCGACAGCAGGGTGAACAGCACGCAGATCGCCGCCAGCGGCCAGGAGACCAGCGCCACCACGAGGATGAAGCCCAGCGCGAAAGGCAGGTCGAACAGCGTCGCCAGATTGGCGGAGCCGAGCGCCGCGTCGATCTGCTCGGGTGCCCGCATCGCCTCGCGCCGGGCGGCGTCGCCCTCCGCCGAGCCGGCGCCGCTGCGCGCGGTCAGCAGGATGCCGAAGGCGCCGGTCGCCAGACGGTCATGCTCGGCGCGGCCGATGCGGCCGGCGATGCCGAGGCGGACATGGCGGAACAGATGTTCGAAGGCGATGGACAGCACGACCCCGACGGTCAGCGCCGCCAGCGTCGAATCGACGCCGTGCGTCACATACCGGTTCAGCACCAGCATGGTGTAGAAGGACGAGGCGAGGCCGAGCAGGTTCGCCGCGAGCGAAGCCGCGAAGACGCGGGTCGTCAGCCGCAGGTTGGAGCGCAGCCGCAGGAGCAGCAGTCCGATGGCGCCGCCGGTCATTGCTGGTCTCCCTTCCCACGCTTGCGCTTGGTGTCTCTGTTGGCGGGAGGTGATGGCTCGGTCTTGCCTGGGCCGTCGAACAGGCCGCGGCCCATCGCCGCCAGCTTCGGCATCGGCTTGGTCTGGATATCGGCGGCAGTCAGACGCCCCATGGCGGCGAGCAGGCGGTATCCGGCGAGAACCAGTTCCGTCTCCGCCGCGGCGGCATCGCTGCGCGCGTTGATCAGCGTCGTCTCGCCCGACAGGATGTCGATGAGCGACCGCGAGCCCAATTCGCGCTCCGCCCGCGCCACGTCGAGGAAGCCGGCGGCGAGGCTGGCCTGATCGTTCAGCAGCTTCACCTGCGACCGCGCGCTCTCCAGCCGGTTCCAGCTGTTGCGGACGGTTTCCAGCACCGTGCGTTCCTGGTCGGCCCAGTTGGCGTCGGCGGCGCGCAGGTCGGCCTCGGCGAGGCGGACGCTGTTGATCGCGGTCAGGCCGGTGTTCAGCGAGAAGGTGACCTGCAGCTTGAACAACAGCTCGTCCTGCCGCCCCGGCTGGCCGGCGACGTCGCTCTTGATGTTGCGCTCGACATAGCCTTCCACCCGCGGATAGAGGGTGCGGCCGCGCACCGACGCCACAGCCTCCTGGGCGGCGGCCGTGGTCAGGGCCAGTTCCTGAAGGCGCGGGTTGTGGCGGCGCGCCTCGTCCACCGCCGCATCCATCGACAGCGGCAGCGCGGCCTTGGTCATCGCCAGCACTTCGGCGCCGTCGAGCTGGAAGGGCACATGGCCGAAATAGGCCTGGAAGCGGCTGAGGGCGGTCTGCATCGCCTCCTCCGCCGCGACACGGCGGGCCTGGGCGCCGGCAAGCTGGCTCTTGGCCTGTAGAACGTCGGTGGAGAAGCCGTAGCCTTCCTGGAGACGAACCTCTTCCAGGCCGGTCTGCCGACGGATGTTGTCTTCCGACTGGCGGGAGAAGACGAGCAGACGGTGGGCGCGGACAAGGGTGGCGTAGGCGCTCAATCCTTCCACCAGCAGTTCCTGGCGGGTGCGCTCCACGGCGATGTCGGCGCGGACCACGGAGACCTGCGCCCGCCGGATGTCGGCGTTGGTCGCGTCGAAATCCCAGATCAGCTGGGTCGCGCGCACCGACAGCTGCTTGGCGTTCAGGTCGGTGTTGGGAAGGCCGGCAGGCTTGTTGGTGGTCTCGCGTCCACCATTGGCGGACAGGCTGAGCGTCGGGTACCAGCCGCCATGGCTGATCCGCAGCGCATTGCGGGCGGACTCGGCCGCAGCCTCTGCCCCCCTTAGCCGGTCATGGGTTTCCGTCGCCTTGCCGATCAGGGAAACCACGTCCTCGCGCGGAGACGCAAGCACAGGCTGCGCACCCCAGGCGATCAGCGGAAGCAAGACCGCAGCAGAAATGAAGGATTTACGCATGGGGGTCCTGGGGCTCGCCATCGACCAAAGCTTACGGGCTTGCGACAATGGCGAACATAGCCGACAACCCTTATAGGGCTTTAAGACAAAACAGTGTTCAAATTCCTAATAAATCCTCTAAATCTGTCAGTCTCATTAGGGTGTTGTGATATGATGCACGCTTTGTGTATCGGTGTTTTGTGAATGGTGCTGATCGAAGACGTGAGATGCCGCAGTCGAATCCGACAAATGAGAGAAAGTATCTTGTGCTACAACTGTACCTTCCGCAGGCAAGCCTAGGCCTGACGTCAGCAGAGCCGTAAAGTTGGTGCCCGATGCTATCGCTTGCGGCTGGACCTGAACCTGGGCGGCGGAGGCAGCCTTCACGTCGAAGGCCACACCGGCCACCGCATGGCTGCTGCCGTCGGTCATCGTCATGCTGGTGGTGCCGAGAATCCGGCTGCCGGCCAGAGTGGCGTCGCTCGGTGTCGCGGTGGTGGCGATGGAGCGGATGCCGGCCTCCGCAAGTCCGCGCAACTCGGTCGCCTGACTCACGCCGTCGCCGTTCGCATCCTGCCAGACCTTCAGAGTGGCGAAGGTCTCGTCGGTCGCGTCCAGGCGGCCGTCATGGTTGCGGTCGAGGGAGGCGAGCGCCTCCAGGCTGCTGTTGAAGCCGCTGCCGAACTGTTCGGAAACCAGCTCGTGCGCGTCGTCGATCCGCCCGTTGCCGTTGGTGTCCTGAACGAGAAGGGCGTTGCCGGCTCCGATCCAGCCGGTGCTGTCGGCGACGCCGTCGCCGGTCACGTCGAAATGGACGCCGTCGGACAGCGGTCGCAGCGCCAGCCCGTGGCCGGTCATGTCCAGCACGATGGGGTCGCTGGCGACCGTCGTCAGCTTGATGTTGTCGACGCGCAGGATCGGGTTGACGCTGTTGTCGCCGGTGTCGGAGGCGCCGAATCCCAGCAACACGGTGCTGTTGGCCGCAACCACCACGCTGAAGCTGCCGCTGGCGCTGGCGTCCTTGGCCAGCAGCGTCACCACGCCGTTGACGCTGACGAAGGCGAAGTCGTGGTAGGAACCGCTGTCGGTGAAGGTGAAGGACCAGTCGAAGGTCAGCGTCGTGTCCTGCGTCACCGTCACGGTCGTGCCGAGCTTCATCGCATGGCCGGCGGACGGCACCGTCCCGGTCGCGCTGGCGATGGAACCGTGGCTGAGGCCGAGGAAATCCTCCAGCTGGGTCGGCGTCTGGCCGCTCGCCGAGGTGAGCGTCGCCTCATGGCCGTCGCCGGTCGAACCGACACTGGCGCCGCCGGTGTAGGTCCAGCCGGTCAGGCCGTTGTCGAAGGAGCCGTTCGGAATCAGCACGCCAGGGTGCAGCGTCACGCTGTCGGTCGCAGTGGAGAAGGCGCTGCCGGCGCCGGTGTCCATCGTCACCTTGCTGCCGGCGGTCCCGCTGGTCTGGTCCCAGGCATGGATGGTCAGGGCACCGCTGATGGTGCCGGGAACCAAGGCGTTGGGCTGAAAGTAGAGCCGGTCGGTCGAGCGCAGCAGCAGGGCGGAATCGCTGTCGTTGACGGTGCCGACGAGGCTCCAGGTCGAACCGCCGTCGGTCGAGAACCACCAGTGCCCGTAGGCCTCGTTGGTCCCGACCAGGGCGATGCCGGTGACCGCACCGGTGTCGCCGTCGGTGACGTTCGCCGGGCCGCTGCCGTTCAGGCCGACCAGTTGCGACACGGCGATGCCCGCGGTTCCCGCCGTGGGCGCCGCGAGGGCCTCGCCTGCAACGGAAAGGGAGAGATCGGTGTCGGCCAGGACCGGGGAGGCGTTCGGCGGCGCCACCGTCACGGCGATGGACGTGCTGGCGGTCAGCGGCCCGCCGGCGCCGCCACCGCCCTGGTCGTCGACCACGACATGGATGCTGTCGGCGCCGGTGTAGGAGGTCGCGGTATAGAGAAGCCCGTTGGTGGCGCCCAGCAGGCTGTTGATGGTGGCGAGCGTCGCCCGGATGGTGACGGTGTCCGTGCCGTTGCCGGTGATGACGGCGTCCGTCCCGCCATCGGCGAGCGTCAGCGTTCCGTGTCCGGCGGAGAGAGTCACCAGCAGCGGGGTCGAGCCGGCGTCGATGTCCGACACCGACAGGCCGGTGACCGCGACCGCCACCCCCTTTACCGTCGACAGCGCCGTGGTGTCGGCGGTGACCTGCGGGGCGTCGTTGACCGGCGTGACGCTGCCGGTCAGGGCGATGGTCTCGGCACTGTAGACCGTGCTGCCGCCGACGCCGTGCGTCAGGTCGACATGGCCGCCGGTGGCGGTGGTGCCGGCGCCCTGTTCGATCAGCCGGACGGTCAGGGCCGGGGTGGTGCCGTTCCAGTCGGCCGCAGGCACGAAGCGCAGCCGGTCGGCGGCGGCGACCACCAGGGCCGACCCTTCCGACACCGTGCCCACGGCCGCCCAGGCGGTGCCGGTCCAATATTGCCAGACGCCTTCCGTCGCGGTCGCCGCATTGCCGACGATGGCGATCCCGGCAAAGCCGTTGGCCGACGATCCTCCAACCACGGCGTCGGCCGCGTCGGAGAACAGGCTGCCGAACAGGCTGGTGACGGTGGCCCCGGCCGGATCGGCGGTGTCTTCCGCAATGGCCGGCAGGGTGGCCGCGGTGCCGGTGGCGACCGGCGCGTCGTTGACGGCATCGACGCTGCCGGTCAGCGTGATGGTGCCGGCACTGAAGCGGCTGGTTCCGCCGCCCGCGGTCGCGGTGACGTGCTCGCCGCTGGTGATCGCTCCCAGCGAATTGTCCACCAGCCGAACGGTCAGCGCCGGGGTGGTGCCGTTCCAGTCGGCGGCGGGCAGGAAGCGCAGCGCGGTGCCGGCGGCCAGCAGCAGGCCGTTGCCGGCGCTTGCCGCGCCGATGTCGGCCCAGCTGCTTCCGGTCCAGTACTGCCACAACCCTTGCGTCGCCGTGGCGGCGTTGCCGACCACCAGCACCCCGGCGAAGGCGTTCGCCGTCGATCCGCCGGCGACGGCATCGGTGGGGTCGGAGAACAGGCCGCCGAACAGGGTGGAAACGGTCGCCCCGGCGGGATTGGCGGCATCTTCCGCGACGTGCGTCAGCGTCGCCGTCGTTCCGGTGGTGATCGGGGCGTCGTTGACGGCGGTCACGCGGGTGTCGAGCTGGATGGCCGACACGCTGTAAGGGGTGGTGCCGCCGACGCCGAGGCTCTTCAGATCGACGCGGTCGCCGCTGACGATGGCTCCTGCCGAATCGTCGACCAGACGCACCATCAGGCTGGGGGGCTGCCCGTTCCAGTTTGCGACGGGAAGGAAGCGCAGCATCGTCTCGGCGGACAGCAGCAGGGCATTGCCGTCCGACGCCGCACCGACCGCGACCCAGCTGCTTCCGTTCCAGTACTGCCATTCGCCCTGGGCGGAGTTGCCGGGATTGGCGACCACGGCGATGCCGGCGAAACCGTCGCCGGTGGCGCCGAACACCGCATCGCTCGGGTCCGAGAACAGTTTGCCGAACAGGGTCGAGACGGAGGCGCCGGCCGGATTGCCGCTGTCCTCCGCCACGGCGTCCAGGACGGCCTGCACGCCGGTCGCCACCGGGGCGCCGTTGACGGAGGTGACGTCGATGGACAGCTTTGCCACATCGGCGGACAGGGGCGTGGTGCCGCCGGTTCCGTCGAGCGTGAACAGCCGGTGCTCGGCGCCGCTGAACCCGCCGGTCCACTCGTTTCCGACGGCCCGCAGCTCAAGGGCGGGCGCTTGGCCGGAAGCGCCGGCCGCGGGCAGGAAGCGCAGCAGGGCATTGCCCGGCAGCACCAGTGCCGCCGTTTCGGCAACCGATCCGACCGCGCTCCAGCTGCTGCCGTCGACGCTGTACTGCCAGATGCCGAGTTGCGACCCCTGGTTCGCCACCACCGCGACGCCGACCACGCTGCTGCCGGTCTCGCCGGGACGGAACATCGCTTCGATCAGGTGGAAGACGGTGAAGCCGGCGGGAGCGGCGGTTCCCTCGGCAATCGCCAGCGCCTTTGCCATGGCCGCCGCGTCGAAGGATGCCGACAGGGTCGGCGCTGCGGCGTGGTGCTCGGCGGATACGGTGGGGGTGGCGGGCAGCGTCGGCGTAACGGTCGGCGTGGTGGTGCCCGAGCTGTCGGACGACGCGTTTTCGACGGCACGGACCACCGACTGCACCGCCCGCTGCTGGCTCTGCGCCGCGACGGCGAAGGCATCGCTGGTGCTCAGCGCTTTCGTCACCGAGGGGGCGGAGACGGCCGGCCGTGCATCCGTCGATGCGGCGGAGTGGGCGGCGGCGTCGCTCGTGGCGGTGCCCTTGTCCGTCGTGCCGGGCAGATCGAAGCTGATGGCCTTGGGGGCGGCATCGCTCATCGCCGCCTGCTTTGCCGCCTGCGGGGAGGCGTCCGGTGCCGCCGGCTTTCCATCGGCGGATGCATCGGGCGCGGCCTTGTCGCCGGTGCTCTCCTTGGCGTCGGCCTTCGCATCGCCCTTGTCGCCCGCCTTATCGTCCGCCTTGGCGTCCTTCCCGTCCTTTTCCTTTCCGCCGTCGTCCTTCGCCTGGGCATCCGCCACCTGTTCGGCGGCCTTGCCGTCGGCGCTGTCGCTGTGCTGGGTCCCGTCCTTGGCAGCATCCTTCGCGGCTTGCTTGGTTTCGCCGGCCTCCTTGGGGGCTGCCGCCTTGTCGGGGTTGGCGAGGTCGGCAATCGCCTTGTCCTGCGCCGACACCGGGACTTCGCTGGCCTGGGTGTTCTGCTGGACGGTGTCGGCGGCCTGACGTGCCGCCGCCAGCGCCTGCCCGGCGGGCCGTCCCTCCGCCAGGGCCTGCCCGAGGGCCGCGCTGAAGGCGGCGCCAGAGCCGCCGAGGGCCTGAACGGCCTGCTGGACATTCTGTCCGCTGGCGAGAGCCGTGACGAGCGGATCGGCCTTCACACCCTTCGCCGTCTCGGCCGACAGGGACGATGCCGCGGCGACGTCCTGGCGTGCCGTGCCCAGGGCGCCGGACGGCTCGTGCCCGCTGGACAGGGCGCTGCCCAGGGCCTGTCCGAATCCGCCGGCTGCGGTCGGGTCGATGCCGGCGGCCGAGGCGAAGGACTTGACGGTTTCACCGACATTGCGGCCGGAGGCGAGCGACGCCACCAGCGCGTCGGTCGGCTTGGGCGGCACGACGGCGGCGTTCTGGCTGGCTGTCATCTCCGTCTGCGCCCTGACCGACGCGGCGAGGGCGGCGTCCGGCGATCCACCCTGCGTCAGGGCGTCATTGAGGACGCTGGCGAAGGCGGCACCGTTCACGGCGGTGTGCGCTTCGGCGCTGCCGGAGGACAGGGCGGAGAGCATGCGGGCGCCGTCGGACTGTCCGACCGTGGTGGAGTGGGCCAGGGCCTCGCTGTTGGCACTCGTTTCCTTCGCTGCGGTCACGGCGGCGGTGGAGTCGGTGCCGCTGGACAGCGCGCGTTCCAGCGTGTCGGCGAAATGGCCGTTCTGCCCGGCCCCCACCGCCTTCACCGCCTCCTGAACGCCGGAGCCGGAGGCCAGGGCGGCGGTCAGCTGCTCGGCCGGGGAAAGGGGTGCCGCCGCCGGAGTGACCGTGGGGGATGGCGGCGAATTCAGGGCCTGCGACAGGGCGGCAATCGGGTCCGCCGCACCCGCCGGCCGGGCGAGCGGGTCCATCACCCCGTTGAACAGGGCGGCGGAAAGGTCGGATGCCGTGCCCTTTGCGGTCAGCGCTTCCGTTCCGTGTCCCTGCCCTTGCGCCAAGGCGCTGGCGATGCGCTGCTCGCCGGTCAGCGAGGCCGCTTCCTGCGTCGCCTGGGCCATCCGCGCGGCGGCACCGGCGGCGATCCGGTTCGCCTGGGCAATGGCGGCATCCGGCGTCGCCTGCGCGCCGAGCCCGGCGGTGAAGTCATGCATCCAGCCATCGACCAGCGTGCCCGCCGACGACTCCGGCAGGCCCTGTCCGGCCAGGGCCGCCGCCATTTTCCCCTGAACGGCCTTCAACGCGCCCGGGTCGCCGCTCAGCATCACCGCCGCGGCTTCCGAAGCGAGTGCGTCGGGAATGGTCAGAAGCGGGGCGGACGGGGCGTCGGCCTTCAGGGTGTCAGGCATCTGGGACCTTTCGCCGACGCTGCATTTGCTTGTGGCAACTGCGATAACACAGCAATTCACTGAAGAAAATCTAAACGCTCCGATAACAGTTTGGATACTGAAGTGGTTTTTCTACGGAATCGGCCGGCGACCTGCCGGGCAACGCCGCTCAGGCGGTCATCATCATGCGATAGCGGATCTGGTCGAAGATCACCGCCAGGATCAGCAACCCGCCGAGAAGCACCATCTGCAGATAGGATCCGATCTGGGCGAGGTTCATGCCGTTCTGCACCAGCACGATGAAGAAGGCGCCCAGCACCACGGTTTCGACCCGGCCGATGCCGCCGCGCAGCGACACGCCGGCGATCACGCAGGCGGCGATGGACTCCAGCGCCAGCGTCCCGCCGAGATTGGCCTCGCCCGACTCCACCCGCGCGGTCAGCAGCAGGCCGGTCAGCGCCGCGATCAGGGCGCACAGGACATAGGCCACGATCAGCGTCCGGCCCGTGTGGATGGCCGACAGCTTCGCCGCCTTGATGTTGCCGCCCACGGCATAAAGATGGGCGCCGATCCGGGTGTGCGTCATGACCACCCAGGCGATGGCGACGGCCACGGCGGCGACCAGCACCGGCACCGGGATGCCCAGCCAGCGGCCGAAGCCGAACAGATCGGCGAACTCGGCAGGCAGTCCCGACACCGGGACGCCGCCGGTCAGGAACAGCGACCCGCCGGCCGCCACCGAGCTGACGCCCAGCGTCATGATGAAGGGCGAGACGCCGAACAGGGCGACGCCGGCCCCGTTCGCCAGACCGACCAGCGCCGCCACCGCGAACCCGGCCAGCGCACCGAGCGCGATCACCAGGATGGGGGCATCCGGGAACATCTGGCCGAGCGCCGCCATCGCCAGCGCCGACACGACGGAGGTGAGGGCGACCGTCGCCCCGACCGCCAGATCGAAGCCCCCGGTGATCAGCACCATCATCTGTCCCAGCGACACCAGGACCAGATAGACCGACTGGCGCATCACATTGACGAGGTTGTCCGCGGTCAGGAAGCGGTCGGATGCCAGCGCGAAGACGATCAGCGCGGCAGCCAGGAAGAAGGGCAGCACGCCCAGCCGGATGAACAGCGCCCGGCCGGCCATGCGCAGCCGGACGGCAGCGGGAACGGGAGCGGTGCCGGACGGCGGGGAGGCGGCGGAGGTGGCGCTCATGCGGGCAGTCTCGCTTCTTGATCGATGGCGGGAACCGATGGGGCGGGAACCGATGGAACCGGGTCGAAGAAATGGGAGAGGATGGCCGCCTCGCCGATGGCGTCGCCCTCCAGTTCGGCGGCGATGCGGCCATGGGCGAAGACCAGCAGGCGATGGGCGAGGTTCATCGCCTCCGGCAGGTCGGAGGAGATCACCACCACCGCGTTGCCGGCCTCCGCCAGTTCGCGGATCAGGCGGTAGATGGCGGCGCGGGCGCCCATGTCGACGCCGACGGTCGGCTCGTCGAAGATGTAGAGGTCGTAGTCGCGGCCGAGCGCGCGGCCGAACAGCGCCTTCTGCTGGTTTCCGCCGGACAGCTGGCCGGCCGCCCGGCTGCGATAGGCGACCGGAAGCTCGACCCGTTCGGCGGTCGCCTCGCAGCGGCTGCGGATGCGCTGCCAGGGCAGCACGCCGAAGCGGCTCGGCGTGCCGGCCAGCTCCCCTTGCGCCAGATTGTCCCGCGTGCTGAAAGCCAGTTGCAGCCCCTCGGTCTTCCGGTCGGGCGGCACATAGCAGAGGCCGGCGCGCATCAGGTCGCGGGTCGACGCACCGGTGACGTCGCGTCCCCGCACCGTCACCCGGCCGGCCTGGACCGGCAGCAGGCCCATCAGCGCCCGGAAGCTGCGCGACTTGCCGGAGCCGACGAGGCCGGCCACTCCCAGCACCTCGCCGGCGCGGACCTCCAGATCGACGCCATGGACACCCCAGGCGCGCAGCCCCTGCGTCCGCAGCAGGACCTCGCCGGGATTGCGGGCGATGGACGGGTAGATCTCGGCGATGGCACGGCCGGCCATCATTTCCAGCAGGGCCGCTTCGCTGGTATCGGCCATCGCCACGGTGCCGATCCGTCGGCCGTCGCGCAGCACGGTGACACGGTCGGCGATGCGGGCGAATTCCTGCATCCGGTGCGAGATGTAGACGATGCCCACGCCGCGGGCCTTCATGCGGGCGATCACCGCGAACAGATGATCGACCTCGCGGTCGGTCAGCGAGGCCGTCGGCTCGTCCAGGATCAGGATGCCGACCTCGCCGTGCAGAGCCTTGGCGATCTCGACCATCTGCTGTTCGGCGCGGCTCAGCGTGGCGACCAGCCGCCTGGGGTCGATGGCGAAATCGAGGTCGGCGAACAGGGCGGCGGCCTTGCGCCGCATCGCCCGGCGGTCGAGAAACGGGCCTTTGCGCGGCTCGTCGCCCAGGAACAGGTTTTCCGCCACCGTCAGGGTCGGGACCAGCGAGAATTCCTGGAAGACGGCGGAGATGCCGGCGGCACGGGCGTCGGCGACGCCGGTGAAGCGGGCATGATGGCCGCGCACCAGAATCTCGCCCTCGCTGGGGGCGGACACGCCGGCCAGCAGCGAGATCAGGGTCGATTTGCCGGCGCCGTTCTCTCCGAACAGCACATGCACCTCACCGGCGCGCAGATCGAAATCGACGCGATCCAGCGCGGTGACGCCGGGATAGCGCTTGGTCAGGGCAACGGTCCTGATCAGGACGGGAGGGGACATGCGCGTGCTCCGGGTGGAATGCCCCGGTGCGGACTGTCTGGTCCGCACCGGGGCTGGGAGGTCACTTCACGCTGAAAACGGGAGCGAAATTGTCCGGCGGCAGGATGGTGTCGCGGGACACCGTGCCGACATTGCCCTTGTCGACGACGAAGATCTTCGGGCCGACATGGCGGACCAGATCGGTCTTCTCCAGCGCGCGCACCGCCTGATCGATGGCGATCCGGCCCTGGATGACCATGGAATCGGCCGGTGCCGCCTGGATGAAGCCGCGCTTGATGCCCTGATAGACGCCGGGCGTCATGTAGAAGGCGATCAGCCCGACCTTGTCGCTCAGGCCGCGTTCGCGCAGCAGGCCCTGCGCCGCCTCGGCGGTCACCGCGGTGCCGGCGACATATTTGATGTCCGGCGTGGCTTGCAGCACGTCCTCCACCAGCCGCAGCTGCGCCTCCTTGCCGGTGTCGCCATAGCGCGGTTCCAGCACCTGTACGGCGGAGCCGGCAACCGCCTCCATGAAGCCCTTGTTGGCGGCCTCGACCCAGCCGGCACCGGCCGGGCCGGGGAACCAGCCGACCTTCACCGGCGGGCTGCCCGCCGGATGCCTGGCGGCGAGGTAGCGGCCGGCCTCGGCCCCCATGGTGTGGAAGGAGACCAGCGACTTGGCGGTGAGCGCCGGGGACGAGATGCCGTTGATGACGTCGATGACCGGGATGTTCTTCTTCGCCAGCTCCGCGACCAGATTGTTCAGCCCGTCGAAGCTGATGGCGCCGATCACCACGGCGTTGGCGCCGCGGGCGACGCAGTCCTCGATCTGGCTGATCTGCTTGTTCAACTCGGTGTAGCCGCCGGCCTCCACCACATTGACCTTCACCCCCAGCCGCTTGGCCTCCTCGACCACGCCATAATCGACGCCCAGCCAATAGGCGTCCTTCATGTGCGGAAAGGACACGCAGATGTCCCATTTCTTCGCGGCCTTCGGCAGCGGGCTGTAGGAGATGTCCTTCGGCTGGCCGTCGGCGGAGAAGGCCGGCGTCACCTCCACCGCCGGATAGGGGAACCACTCGGCGGCTGACGCCGGCAAGGCGGCAAGGCTGCTTCCAAGGACTGTGGCGGCGACAAGAGCGCGAGCGAGGGCGTTCATGCGAGTGGTCTCCACGGCATGGGATGGGACGGACGGGGGATGTTTTTGAAAGAGCTATGAAAGATCTGGGGGGAGGCGGCGGGCCGCTGCCGCCTCCCGGCCGGTCAGGCGAGGGCGTCGCGCAGCAGGCCCAGCCGCCGGGCCTCGTCGGCGCGGGCGGCCAGCGCCTGTTCCATATCGACCTTGACGAAGCGCACGCCGGTGTGGGGCTGCATCTGGCCGATCAGGTCCATGTCGGCGGAGATCACCGCACCCAGCGTGAAATAGCCGCCGCCCGACACGGCGTCGCGGTGCAGGACGATGGGTTCGGTTCCGCCCGGCACCTGGATCGAGCCGTAGGGGTAGCAGGCATCGACGATGTTCGACGGGTTGGAGCCGGCGCCGAAGGGCTGTTCGCGCGGTTCGAAGCTGAAGGGACGGCCGCCGCGGAAGCGATAGCCCATGCGGTCGGCCTCCGGCGCCACCTTCCAGCTGTCCTCGAAGAAGTTGCGCCCGGCCTCCTCGGTGATGAGACGCCAGTAGAGGCCGGGCAGAACGCGCAGTTCGGCACTCTTGCCCACCGTGCGGCGCAGCGCCTCGGGAACCTCGGTGCCGTGGCGGAACGCCCCCGGCCTGCCCAGCGGCACCATGTCGCCCGTCGCGAGCGCCCGGCCGTGATAGCCGCCGAGCGCGCCGATGATGTAGGTGGAGCGGCTGCCCAGCGCCGGCGGCGTGTCGATGCCGCCGGAAATCGCGATGTAGGCGCGGGCGCCGCCCTTCAGATAGTCGAAGGACAGCACCTGTCCGGCGCGCACCGGGAAGGCGGTCCAGGCCGGATGCGGCTCGCCGTCGACGCGGGCGGGCAGGTCGGCGCCGGTGACGGCGACGGTGGCGTCCACCTCGAATTCCAGCTGCGGCCCCATGAAGACCGCCTCCAGGGCGGCGGCACCTTCCGGGTTGCCGACCAGCAGGTTGGCGGCGCGCAGCGCATAGCGGTCCATGGCGCCCGACATCGGGATGCCGAGATGGAAATAGCCGGGCCGGCCGAGATCCTGGACGGTTGTCAGCAGGCCGGGGTTGAGAACCTTAAACGCCATGGAGGGTCTCCATCAGCCGCTGGTTGGTGCCGTCGATGTCCGCGTTGAAGCCGTCGAGGTCGAAGGTGACCTTGCGGATGCGCGGCTCGTAGCGGTTGGCCGCGACGTCGGCGGTGATGGCGTCATATTCCTCGCGGTCGATCGGCTTCCATTTCACGATGTCGCCGGGGCGGAAGAACACCATGAAGTCGCGCAGGTAGGAGACCTTCTGGGTCGGGTCGTAGATCGGCATCGGCGTGATGCCGAACATCTGGTAGCCGCCGGCCCCACGCACCGAATAGACGCAGCCGAAGCAGCCGCCATGGCCGATGGTATGCTTCGGCGTGTCGGTGCGCGGGCGCAGGTATTTCGGCACCTGGATTTGCCGCGACCGCTCGACCAGCTGGTAGAGGAAGGGCAGTCCGGCGACGAATCCCACCATCGACACGAACCAGGGCGAGGCGTGGTGGGCGTGGATGAACTGTTCCACCGTGTCGTAGCCGTTCACCCGTGCCGCATACTCCAGATCGGTGCTCTGCGGATCCTGATGCCGCTCGCGGAAGCGCATCAGCGTTTCGGTGGTCCAAGGATCGCGGTAGTAGACCGGCACCTCGACGATCCGGGTCTCCAGCCGCTTCTCCGCCCGGTCCGCCGCCTGCTCCAGCGCCCGCAGCCGGCCCATCAGGTCGTCGGGAGCGATGCGGTCGGGATCGAACTTGACCTGGAAGCTGCCGTTGGCCGGGCAGATCTCCGTGACGCCCTCGATATAGGCGGAGCGGAGCGCGTTGGTGATCGACATGCTCTTGAAGAAAGCTTCGAGCGACATCTCCTCGTCCATTTCGACGAAGATGTGCTCGTCGCCACCGTAGGAATAGCGGGTCTGCATCCGGTGCTCCTATTGCTCGGCCTTCTGGGCAGTGAAAGCGGGGTTCCCGGCCAGCCAGGCTTCCAGGAACCGGGTGTGCGCCTTGCCCGCCCGGATATCCGGATCGGCGGCCAGCGCCTTGTGCAGAGGAACGGTGGTCTTCAGCCCGGTGACGGTGAAGCCTTCCAGCGCCGCGGCGAGGCGGTCGATGGCCTCGGCCCGGGTGGCGCCATGGACGATCAACTTGCCGAGCAGGGAGTCGTAGAAGGGCGGGACCGTGTAGCCCTCGTAGATCATCCCGTCGAAGCGGACGGCCGGTTCCGTCGGCACCGACAGCCGTTCGACGGTGCCGGGGCAGGGCAGGAAGCCGGCTGCCGGATCCTCGGCATTGATGCGCACCTCGATGGCGTGGCCGGTCCGGGTCACCCGGTCCTGGGTGACGGGCAGCGGCTCGCCTCCGGCGATGCGGATCATGGCCGCCACCAGATCGATGCCGGTGATCATCTCGGTCACCGGATGCTCGACCTGGATGCGGGTGTTCATCTCGATGAAGTAGAAGGCGCCCGACGGCTCGTCGTAGAGATATTCCAGCGTGCCGGCGCCGCGGTAACCGACGCTTTCGGCCAGCGCCACCGCCGATGCGCAGATCTTGGCGCGGGTGGCCTCGTCGAGGCAGGTGGCCGGCGCTTCCTCCCACACCTTCTGGCGGCGGCGCTGAAGCGAGCATTCGCGCTCGAAGCAATGGATCGCCCGCTCGCCGTCGCCGAGGATCTGCACCTCGATGTGGCGGGCGTTCCCGATGACCCGCTCCAGATAGAGGCCGCCGTCGCCGAAGGCGGCCTGGGCCTCCGACTGCGCCTGCGGGGCGAGACGGCGCAGCTCGTCCGGCGTCTCGGCGATGCGGATGCCGCGTCCGCCGCCGCCCGCCGCCGCCTTGATCATCACCGGATAGCCGATGGTCCCGGCGGCGGCGAGTGCGGCGTCGATGTCGGCGACACGGCCCTGCGATCCGGGCACCACCGGCACCCCGGCGGTGATGGCGGCCTCGCGGGCGGCGGCCTTGTCGCCCATGCGGCGGATGGTTTCGCCCGTCGGCCCGACGAAGACCATGCCGAAGCTTTCCACCATGTCGGCGAACTCGGCATTCTCGGCCAGGAAACCGTAGCCGGGATGGACGGCGTCGCAGCCTGCGGTCCGTGCCGCGGCCACCAGCCCCGCCGCATCGAGATAGGAGTGGCGGGCGGCCGGACGGCCGACGCAGACGGCCCTGTCGGCCAGCTTGACCGCCAGCATCTCGCGGTCGGCCTCGGAATAGGCCTGGACCGTCTCGATCCCCAGGCTCTTGGCGGCGCGGATGATCCGCACCGCGATCTCGCCGCGGTTGGCGACGAACAGGCGGCGGATCGTCATCGGGGTCAGCCTTCCAGCTCGACGAGGACGGCGCCGGCCATCACCGGTTCCTCGTCCTCGACCGCGAAGCTCAGGATGGTTCCACCGACATCGGCCCGGATCTCGTTGAAGCTCTTCATGACCTCGACGAGACCGATGACGTCGCCCGGTTCCACCCGGTCGCCGATTTCCTTGAAGGGCGGCTGGCCTGGAGCGGGACGCCGGTAGAAGGAGCCGGGCAGGGGGGAACGGATCTCGGGCATCGAAACAATCCTTCTTCAACGGGCCGCCTTGGGCGGGAGGGGAGAAATCAGGAGATGTCGGCGAGCTGTGCGGTCAGCGGGTTTGGATCAGCGGCTTTGGGGGTGCAGATCGGCGGCGGCGACGATGCGCAGCCCGTCCTTCAGCAGGGCATCGCGCACCGCGGTTCCGATGGCGAGCGCGCCCGGCGTGTCGGAATGGAAGCAGATGGAGTCGAAGGCGATGTCGATGTCGTCGCCCTCCACCGTCCGCACCTTGCCGTCGCGGCAGGCGCGGACGCATTTGTCGGCGACCTCCGCCGGATCGAGCGGCCGCATGCGGCGGGCGAAGACGATAGAGCCGCTGCGGTCGTAATCCCGGTCGGCGTAGAATTCGCGGATGACCGGCAGGCCGGCCGCTTCGGCGACGGCGCAGGTCTTGGACACGTCCATGCAGAACAGGAGCGTGTCGGGGCTCGACTTCAGCAGCGCCTCCACCATCAGGCGCGACAACGTCTCATCCTTCGCCGCTTCCATATAAAGGGCGCCGTGCGGCTTGACGTGTTGCAGACGGGTGCCGTGGCGGCGGGCGAATTCGCGCAGCGCGCCGACCTGATAGAGGATGTCGTTCACAAGCTCCTCGGGCTTGGCCTGGATGACGCGGCGGCCGAAGCCCTGGAGATCGCGGTAACCGGGATGGGCGCCCAGCGCCACGCCACGTTCGACGCCCAGCCGGACCACGCGGTCCATCAGGTTGGGATCGCCGGCATGGAAGCCGGTGGCGACATTGGCCGAGCTGATGAGGTCCATCAGCGCATCGTCGGAGGCCTCGCCGAGCGTCCACTGGCCGTACCCCTCGCCGAGGTCACAGTTGAGATCGACCATTGTACGAGCCAACGCCTTACTCCCTTGCTTCGCGGAACCTGGGGTGTCGAACCCCAGGGATGAGTCCGCGGAATGGCTGCCTTGCCATATGAGCGTATGTTGTTTCTAATCCTTTGCAATTTCTAATTTTTGAGATTGCTTTATCTGTTTTTCAGATGTCAAAATCCGCCCGTAAATCAGGCATTTCTCCGGATATCTGCCAAGATATGGCCGACGGGGCCTGTGCAGGATTTGGGCATTTTCCGATTTTCCGATATCTTATCACGTCAAATTCCGGGGTTTGGCATGCTGAATTTCCGCCATGTGAAATATTTCGTCGCCACCGCCAATCTCGGACAGGTGTCGCGGGCGGCGCGCGAACTGTCGATTTCCCAGTCGGCGATTACCTCCGCCATCAAGGAACTGGAGGCCGAGATCGGCGGGCGGCTGTTCGTCCGTACCGCACAGGGCATGGAACTGACCGACACCGGCCGCCGCTTCCTGGCCGCCAGCCACCGCATCATGGCGAGCGTGGAGGAGGCGCTGCACCCCGCCGACACGGCGGCGGAGGTGGCCGGCAGCCTGACCATCGGCGCCAGCTATACGGTGCTGGGATATTTCCTGCCGCAGCATCTGGAGCGGCTGGAACGGCGCTACCCCAACCTGCGCATCCACATCCACGAGCTGACGCGCGAGATGATCGAGGACAATCTGATCACCGGCCGGCTCGACATGGCGGTGGTTCTGACCTCCAACATCAGCAATCCGGAACTGACGACCGAAACGCTGATCGGAAGCCAGCGTCGCCTGTGGGTGCCGGCCGGGCACCGGCTGCTCGACCTCGATTCCGTGGGGTTGCAGGATGTCGCCGAGCACCCCTACATCATGCTGACCGTGGACGAGGCCGCCCATTGGACGACGCGCTACTGGAGCGCCTCGCCCTTCCGTCCCAATGTCCGGCTGCGGACCTCGTCGATCGAGGCGGTGCGCTCCACCGTTGCCAACGGCCAGGGGGTGACGATCCTGTCCGACATGGTCTACCGGCCTTGGTCGTTGGAGGGGCGTCGCATCGAAACGATCATCATGCGCGAGCGGGTTCCGGCGATGGACGTCGGCCTCGCCTGGCGACAGGGGGTCGAGCTGACGCCGGCCATGCGCCTGTTCCGCACGCATTTCAGCGAAGTCTACCAAACCCCGCAAAGCCGCATGCCGCGGTGACCGGCCGCTCCGCCGATGGAAGCAGGGTTGCGCCCGCATGGAACTGGTAAAGGGGACCGCCGAAGCTTAGCTTGTAAAGCAAACCATTGAAGAGCATCCCGGCGGCCTTTTGCCGCCGATGGGCAGGAAGGGACCGGAAGCCATGTCGAAAGCGATGCGCATCCATCAGGGAAGCTTCGGCCGCGTCGCCCTGCTGGACATGGACAATGCGCTGATCCATCACGCGCATCCCCATTGCCATGTGCTGATCAAGGCATCCGGCGCCGACACCCGCTTTGCCGTCGGGGAGCAGCTCCATCCGCTGCGCGACGACACCGCGGTGCTGGTCAACAGCTGGGAGGCCCATTCCTATGCCCACCAGCCGGGCGCCCCGCGCACCGTGATCCTGGCTCTGTACATCGAGCCGCGCTGGCTCGGTGCGATGCAGCGGGAACTCAACGCCAGCGGCAACCCCGGCTTCTTCGCGCAGTCCTGCGGCGAGCTGACGCCCTACATCCGCCGGCTGGCCGACCGCATGGCGGCGGAACTGCTCTATGACGACCCCTCGGGCGAGCGGATGGAGGAGGCGCTGTTCGACCTGATGATCGCCATCATCGACCGCTTCTCCGAATGGCGGACGCTCGGCGGCACACGCTACGTTGCGCCGGCGGCCGGCGATTTCCGCATCCGTCAGGCTATCCTGTTCATGCGGGGGACCCTGGGCGAGGAGTTCGACGCCGCCCGTGTCGCCGCCGCCGCCGGCCTGTCGCGCGCCCACATGTTCCGGCTGTTCCAGCAGACGATGGCGATCACCCCGGCACTCTATTTCAACGTGCTGCGGATGGAGGCGGCCATCGACGCCATGGCCGCCGGGTTGGAGAGCGCCACCGAGGTGTCCGGCCGGCTCGGCTTTTCCGCCCCCAGCCACTTCAGCCGCTTCTTCCGCAACCACCAGGGCGTGACGCCCACCGAATACCGCCGGGTCGTCAATCTGGTGGACCGGCCCGGCGGCGGGCGGCCGGAAGCCGGGCATGCATGACAATGAGACGCCCATAAAAATGAGACGCTAGGGTAAATCGCGACACTCCACGGTAAAAGCTTTGCTTGGCAAACGGTCTAGTCTCCTCCGGTAACGGGAGGATGACGATGACGGCCACGCAGACCGCCGCCCAGACCATTGACATCGAAGGCGTTTCGCCGCAACCGCAGCCGGCCGTGGCGCCGTTCGTCGGCCGCGCGATGCCGCGGGTGGAGGACGCCGCACTGCTGACCGGCGTCGCCCGCTACGCCGACGACCTGCCGGTGAAGCCCGGCACCCTGCACGCCGCGATCCTGCGCTCGCCGCACGCCCACGCCGACCTGCTGGACATCGACAGTGCTGCCGCGCTGGCGGTTCCCGGCGTCGCCGCCGTGGTGACCGGGGACGATGCCAAGCGCCTTGCCAGCGCCTTCCTGGTCGGCATCCGCGCACCGATGGAGCATTGGTGCCTCGCCATCGACCGCGTGCGCCATGTCGGCGAACCGGTGGCGGTGGTGCTGGCCGACAGCCGCTATGTTGCGGAGGACGCGCTCGACCGGATCGAGGTGCGCTATCGCCCGCTGCCGCCGGTGACCTCGATTGCCCAGGCGTTGGAAGAAGGCTCGGAGCCGCTGCATCCGGCGGTGGGCTCAAACCTCGTCAACAGCCGCAGCTTCCGCTATGGCGACCCCGAGGCCGCCTTCGCCCGTGCCGCCCGCAGCGTGTCGGTCGAGGTCGAATATCCCCGCAACTCCTGCACCCCGATGGAGTGTTTCGTCGTCCTGGCCGACTACGACGCGGCTGAGGATTCCTACGAGGTGTTGTCGAACTTCTCCGGTCCCTTCGCCGTCCATCCGGTGATGGCCCGTGCGCTGAACGTGCCGGGATCGCGGCTGCGGCTGAAGACGCCGCCCCATTCCGGCGGCAGTTTCGGCAACAAGCAGGCGGTGTTCCCCTATGTCGTGCTGATGGGGCTGTGCGCCCGCGTCGCCGGCCGGCCGGTGAAGTGGGTGGAGGACCGGCTGGAGCATCTGATGGCCGCCACTTCGGCCACTGCGCGCCGCATGCGCATCGATGCGGCGGTGGAGCCGGACGGCAGGGTGCTGGCGCTGCGGATGGAGCAGACCGAGGATTGCGGCGCCTATCTGCGGGCGCCGGAACCGGCCTCGCTCTACCGCAACCACGGCAACCTGACCGGCGCCTACGACATCCCGAACCTGACGGTGACCAACCGCATCGTCGTCACCAACAAGACGCCGACCGGCCTCAACCGCGGCTTCGGCGGCGGGCAGCTCTATTATGGGCTGGAACGGCTGATGAACCGGGTGGCGGCGGAGCTTGGGCTGGATCCGCTCGACGTCATCCGCCGCAATCTGGTGGCGGCCGACGCCATGCCCTACCGCACGGCGTCGGGCGGGACGCTCGACAGCGGCGACTACCGCGCGACGCTGGAACAGGCGGTGCGCGAGGGGGCGCTCGACGCGCTGAAGGCCCGGCGCGACGCCCTGCGGGCGGAGGGGCGGCTCTACGGCATCGGCTATGCCGCGGTGGTCGAGCCGTCGATCTCCAACATGGGCTACATCACCACCGTGCTGACCGCCGAGGAACGGCGCAAGGCCGGGCCGAAGAACGGCGCGCAGGCGACCGCCAGCGTCGCCGTCGATCCCACCGGCGGCGTGTCGGTGACGGTGGCCTCGGCCCCCCAGGGGCAGGGGCACCGCACCGTGCTGGCCCAGGTGGTGGCCGACGTCTTCGGCTTGCGGTTCGAGGACATCCGCGTCAACACCGACCTCGACACCGGCAAGGACGCCTGGTCGATTGCGTCGGGCAACTATTCCAGCCGCTTCGCCGGGGCGGTGGCGGGCGCGGCCCAGGTGGCGGCGACCCGGCTGCGCGGCCGCATGGCGGCGCTGGTCGCCGGCCAGTTGAATTGCCGGGCCGACGACGTGCGCTTCGCCGGCGGCAAGGTCTTCTCCGACGCCAACCCGGACAACGGCCTGTCTTTCTCCCGCGTCGCCGCCGCCGGCCACTGGGCGCCGGGAACGCTGCCCGACGGGCAGGAGGCGGCTTTGCGCGAGACAGCCTTCTGGACGCCGGAACCGCTGAAGGCGCCGACCGACGCCGACCACATCAACAGTTCCGCCTGCTACGGCTTCATCTTCGACTTCTGCGGGGTCGAGATCGACCGGACGACGGGGGCGCTGCGGATCGACCGCTACGTCACCATGCACGACGCCGGCCGGCTGCTGAACCCGCTGCTGGTGGAGGGCCAGATCCTGGGCGGATTCGCCCATGCCGTCGGCACCGCGCTGTACGAGGAATACGCCTATGGCGACGATGGCCGGTTCCTGTCCGGCACCTTCGCCGACTATCTGGTGCCGACCGCCTGCGAGGTTCCGGTTCCCGTCATCCTCCATCGCGAAAGCCCGTCGCCGGTGACGCCGCTTGGCGCCAAGGGGGTGGGGGAGGGGAACTGCATGAGCACGCCGGTCTGCCTCGCCAACGCGGTGGCGGACGCGCTGTCCGGGGTGGCGGTGGATGAGGTGCCATCCCTGCCGATCACCCCGGCCAAGCTGGCGGCGCTGATCCATCCGCCGGAGCCGCCGCGCCCGGTCTCCGCCGCCAGTTCCGGAGAGACTCCGCCGCCGGCCGCCGACAAAGCCGCCGTCAAGGGTGGGCGCGGCCTGACCGGGGAGGGCAGCCGCGAGGTGCCGGCGACGCCGGAACAGGTCTGGGCCATCCTGCTCGACCCCAAGGAGCTGGCGGCGCTGCTGCCCGGCTGCGAGGCGCTGGATCTCGCCGGCCCGAATGCCTACCGGGCGGAGGTGGTGGTCGGCATCGGCCCGGTGCGCGGCCGCTACACCGCGCAGGTGGCGCTGTCCGACCTCGACCCGCCGAGGGCGCTGACCCTGACCGGCAGCGGCACCAGCGCGCTCGGTTCGGGCAGCGGCACCGGGCATGTGACGCTAGAGCGCACCGCCAACGGCACGCGCGTCACCTACCGCTACAGCGCGTCGGTCGGCGGCAAGGTCGCCGCGGTCGGCGGCCGGATGCTCGACAGCGCGTCCCGCCTGCTGATCGGACAGTTCTTCGAAAAGCTGGTCGCCCGCGCCGGTGGCGCCGAGGTGCCTGTCGACTCTCCCTCGCTTCTGACGCGCCTGCTGCGCCTTCTGGGGTTTAACCGATGAAGCCCGCACCCTTCGACTATCTGCGGCCGGCGACGGTCGCCGAGGCGCTGGCGGCGCTGGCGGACGGGGGCGACGACGCCCGCGTGATTGCCGGCGGCCAGTCGCTGATGCCGATGCTGAACATGCGGCTGGTCCAGCCGCGCCTGCTGATCGACCTCGGCCGGTTGGAGGAGCTGCGCACGCTGCGGGCCGAGGATGGCTGGCTGACCGTCGGCGCCGCCGTCACCCAGGCCGAGGTGCTGGCCCGTCCGACCCTGGCGCGGGAGGTGCCGCTGCTGGCCGCCGCGCTGCCGTGGGTCGGCCATTTCCAGACCCGCAACCGCGGCACGCTCTGCGGGTCGGTCGCCCATGCCGATCCCAGCGCAGAGACGCCGCTCTGTCTGGTCGCCACCGGCGGCGAGGTGGTGCTGCGCAACCTGCGCCGCCGCCGCACCGTCGCCGCCGCCGATTTCTTCCTGGGGCCGCTGACCACGGTGAAGGCGGCGGACGAGATCGTCGAATGCATCCGCTTTCCGCTGGCCCGTCCCGGCAACGGCCATGCCTTCCGCGAGCAGTCGATGCGGCACGGCGACTTCGCCATCGCCGCCTGCGCCGCAACGGTGGACGGCGACCGCGCCAGCCTCGCCGTCGGCGGGGTGGCGGACCGGCCGACGATGCGCTCCTGGCCGCTGGTCGGCGGCGGGTCGCCGCCGGATCTCGACGAGGCGCTGAACGCCTTCGCCTGGGACCTCGGCGGCGACGACGACCAGCACGCCACCGCGCGCTACCGCCGCGACCTCGTCCGCCGGATCGGCCGTACCGTCCTTGAAGAGGCCCTGTCATGCCGCCGCTGAAATCCACATCCGTGCTGACGGCGGAGGCGCTCCATGCCGTCTCCATCGTCCTGAACGGCACGCCGCGCAGCGGCCATGCCCATCCGCGCCTGCTGCTGAGCGATTTCCTGCGCCACGAGCTGGGCGCCCACGGCACCCGCGTCGGCTGCGAGCACGGCGTCTGTGGCGCCTGCACCGTCCGCATCGACGGCGTGGCGGTCCGCGCCTGCCTGACGCTGGCGGTGCAGGCCGACGGCCGGCGCATCGACACCGTCGAAGGTCTGTCGCAGGCCAACGAGGGGCGCATGACCGCGCTCCAGGAGGCCTTCCGCCGGCATCACGCCCTGCAATGCGGCTTCTGCACCGCCGGCATCCTGATGTCGCTGACCGATTACCTGGACCGCAATCCCAAGCCAACCGAAGAGGAGCTACGCGACATGCTGAGCGGCCATCTTTGCCGCTGCACCGGCTATGCCGGCATCGTCCGCGCCGTGATGGACGTCACCGGCCGGACGGTGAGGGAGATCGCCCATGTTTGACCTCGGCCGCAGCATCCTGGCCAGCGCGGAGCGCAGCCCGGACGCGCTCGCCATCGTCGACGGCGACCTGCGGCTGACCTACGCGCAGTGGCTGGAGCGCATCCGCCGGCTGGTCGGCGCCTTCGACCGGCTGGCCCTGCGCCCCGGCGACCGCATCGCCACCGCGTTGCAGAACAATTGGGAGATGGCGACCATCCATTGGGCCTGCCAGCTGGCCGGCATCGCCGTGGTGCCGTTGAACTGGCGGGTGAAGCCGGACGAGCTGGATTACTGCCTGCCCGATGCCGAGGCGCTCGCCCTGTTCTATCAGGACATGTCGGCCGATGCCGTCCGGAACTCCGCCGCAGCACGGGCGCTGCCCCGCATCGCGGTCGGCGATCCGGTCGATCCGGTCGATCCCGGCGACCGCCGCTTTGCCGCTTTGCTGGATGGCGATCCGGTTCCGCCACAGCCGCGTGCCACGACCGAGCATGTCTCGCTGTTCCTCTACACCTCCGGCACCACCGGCAAGCCCAAGGGTGTGCCGCGCCGCCACCGGACGGAGCGTGCTGCCGCCGTCGCTCATGTCGCCCAGAACTGCTACCGCCGGGGCGAGCGGACGCTGGGCGTCATGCCGCTCTACCACACCATGGGGGTGCGTTCGCTGCTGGCGATGGCGCTGGTGGACGGCTGCTTCGTCTGCCTGCCCCGCTTCGACACGGCCCGGGCGCTCGACCTGATCGCGGCGGAGCGGCTGAGCTGCCTCTATCTGGTGCCGACGCTCTATCACGACCTGCTGGCCGACCCGAAATTCGCAGGCACCGACGTGTCGTCGGTGCGCAAGCTGGGCTTTGCCGGGGCGTCGATGACCGACGGCCTGCTGAAGCGGTTGGAGGCCGCCTTCCGGCCCGAGCTGTTCGTCAACCACTACGGCTCGTCCGAGATCTACACCTTCACCATCGACCAGAACGCGCCGGCCAAGCCGGGATCGGCCGGCAAGGCGGCGCTGAACCAGCGCATCCGCATCGTACGCCTCGGCAGCTTCGATCCCGGCGAGCGTGTTGTCGCCGGGGAGGAGGGCCAGATCGCCGCCGACCTGTCGGGCGACGAGTCCTTCGAAGGCTACTGGAAGCGGCCGGACGCCGACGCCAAGGCGCTGCATGCCGGCTGGTACTTCACCGGCGACATCGGCTTCCTCGACGGCGACGGCGACCTCTTCGTCACCGGCCGGGTCGACGACATGATCATCACCGGCGGCGAGAACGTCTCGCCGGTCGAGATCGAAAGCGTGCTGTCGCTGCATGACGGCGTGCTGGAGGTGGCGGTCGCCGGCCTGCCCGACGAACGCTGGGGCCAGCGGGTCGTCGCCTTCGTCAAGCGCGCCCGCGGCGTCGAGGCCAACGACCTCGACGACCATTGCCGCACCTCCGGCCTCGCCAACTTCAAGCGCCCGCGCGAGTACGTCTTTCTCGACGAAATCCCGAAATCGCCGGTCGGCAAGATCCTGCGCCGCAAGCTGCAGGCCGGCGAGTTCGCCCTTGAGAACGGCCCGGCCGGGCGCAGCCCGACCCTGTCCTGAATTCAGCCTTATCCATGGAGTTTCCGACCGTGACCCCCTACCGTTTCGACAGCACCGACCGCCTGCTCGCCGACCTCGACGGCTTCCGCGTGGAGATCGACGAGGTCAAGGAGCGCGCCGACATCGTGCTGCACCGTCCACCCTTCAACATCGTCAGCATGCTCCAGCGCGACCAGTTCGCCGCCGTGTTCAAGGTGCTGGACCGCGATCCCATGGTGCGGGTGATCGTGCTGCGCGCCGAGGGCGAGAATTTCTCGTCCGGCGGCAACATCGCCGGCTTCATGGAGAAGTCGGCGGAGCATGTGTCGGAACTGGCGGTCAACATCGCCGCCCCGGAGCGCTGCCGCAAGCCGGTGATCGCCCAGGTCCGCGGCTATTGCTTCGGCGTCGGCTTCGAGCTGTCGCTGGCCTGCGATTTCCGCATCGCGTCGGAGACCGCGCAGTTCGCCCTGCCGGAAATGCGCATCGGCATGATCCCTGGTTCCGGCGGTTCCGCCCGCCTGCTGCACATGATCGGCATCTGCCGGACCAAGGACATGGTGATGCGGGCCAGGCGCATTTCCGGCCGGCAGGCCGCCGATTGGGGCTTCGTCACCGAGTGCGTCGCCGACGCCGAACTGGAGGCGGTGGTCGCCGCCCTGGTGGACGAACTGCGCGGCTTCTCGCCTCTCGCCCAGCGCACCATCAAGGGCGTGCTGAACAGCGGCAACAACGTCTCGGTCAACGGCGCCATCGAGATCGAGGGGCAGGCCTATGGCCGCCTGCGCGGATCCGAGGACTTCAAGGAGGGCGTCGCCTCCTTCCACGAGAAGCGCAAGCCGGTCTTCACGGGCGTCTGACCGACGCCTCCAAGCATGGGCAACAAACCGTGGACAGCATAGGGAGGAACCAAAAATCATGACCAAGACCACGCTTCTCGGCACCGCCGCGCTCGTCCTGTTCGGGTTCGGCGGGGTTGCGTCCGCCGCCGAGCCGATCCGCATCGGGGTGGTGACCCCGCTGTCGGGCACCTACGCGCCGATCGGACAGCAGGTCCGCTGGGGCCTGGAGCTGGCGACGAAGGAGGTCAACGCTGCCGGCGGCATCCTCGGCCGTCAGGTCGAACTGTTGTTCGAGGACGAGGAAGCCAATCCCGCCGTCGCCACCCAGAAGGCGGAGAAGCTGTTCCAGGTCAACAAGGTCGATTTCCTGACCGGCACCGTCAATTCCGGCTCCACCCTGGCGGTCGGGCAGCTTGCCGAGCGCAACGGCCGGCTGATCGCCACCACCGTCTCCTTCTCCGACGCCATCACCACCGACAAATGCTCGCCCAACGTCTTCCGGGTGAACGCGCGGGCGGGGCAGCAGTCGGCGGCGCTGGCCGAATGGCTGGCCAAGGACAAGCCGAAGGCCAAGGTCTATTATCTGGGACCCGATTACGAGATGGGCCGCTCCACCGTCGCGGCCTTCAAGGAGGCGGCGGAGAAGACCGGCGCGCAATCGACCGGCGAGGTGTTCGCGCCGCTCGGCAGCAAGGATTACTCGCAGTATTTCGGCCAGCTCCGTGCCGCCCGTCCCAGCGTGCTCTACACATCGACCGCCGGCAACGACACGGTTCGCCTGCTGACGCAGATGAGTGAATACGGGTTGCTGCGCAACCTGACCATCGTCGGCGCCTCGGGCACCGTCACCGCCCAGAACATCGGCGCCATCGGCAAGGCGGCCGACGGCTTCGTCACCGGCGTCGGCTATTCCGCCGAACTCGCCACGCCGGAGAACAAGGCGTTCGTCACCGCCTTCCGCAAAGCCTACGACACCGCGCCCGACCTTTACGGCGCCGACAGCTACGGCCTGATCGGCTTCTTCAAGGCCGCCGTCGAGAAGGCCGGAAGCACCGACACCGACACGCTGCGCAAGGCGATGGAAGGGCTGAACTGGTCGACGCCGCAGGGCACCAAGACCATGCGGGCCGGCGACCATCAGGCGATCCAGGACATGTATGCCGTGCGCATCGCGGCGGACGGCAGCGGCAACCGCTTCGACGTGGTCGGGACCGTTCCGGGAGACGCCGCCATCGGCCCCGACCAGTGCACCCGCTTCTGAGGACCGCTTCCAGGGAGCCGACGCCCATGGCCGATCTCATCGATTATCTGCAATTCGTCCTGGCGCCGCAGGCGCTGAACGGTCTGTCGCTCGGGGTCGCCGTCGTCCTGATGGCGCTGGGCCTGACCATCATCTTCGGGCTGCTGGACGTCATCAACATGGCCCATGGCGAGTTCTACGCCATGGGCGCCTTCCTAGCTTTGACCCTGGCCGGGCTGGGGGTCGGCTTCTGGGCGCTGCTGGTGCTGGTGCCGCTGCTGATGCTGCCCATCGGCTGGCTGGCCGAACGCTGGCTGATCGCGCGGGTCTTCCACAGCCGCGACCGCCACATCCTGACCCTGCTGCTGACCTTCGGGCTGGGCATGATCATGGAAGACCTGCTGAAGCTGGTCTACGGCCCCAACACCCAGCGGCCCGAGAACCCCATCGAGGGCGGCACCGAGATCCTCGGCATGTTCCTGCCCAACTACCGGCTGTTCCTGATCGGCTTCGGCCTCGCGCTGATCGCCGCGGTCTGGGTTGTGGTCTTCCGCACCGGGCTGGGCGCCATGGTGCGGGCGGCGGCCTTCGACAAGGACATGGCCTCGTCGCTGGGCGTGCCGGTGCGGCGGGTCTATGCCGGCACCTTCGCCTTCGGGGTGGCGCTGGCCGGCCTATCCGGCGTGCTGCTGGCGCCGATCTATTCGGTGTTCCCGACCATGGGGCGCGACTTCATCCTGATGGCCTTCACCGTGGTGATCGTCGGCGGCATGGGGTCGATCCAGGGAGCGGTGATCGCCGGCCTGCTGCTGACCCAGGTGCAGGCGCTGTCCAGCCTCTACATCTCGCCGGTCTGGTCCGACCCGCTGGTGTTCGGGATCATGGTGCTGGTGCTGATGGTCCGGCCGCAGGGCCTGTTCGGGAGGCTGGGACATGCCTGAGGCCACCTTGCGCACCCTCTCCGATCCCGGCCGCACCGGCCCGGCATCGCGATTGTCCCGTCTGGCTCCGGTCCATTGGCTGGCGCTTGCCTTCCTGGCGGCGGCGCTGGGCTTCGCCGCCGTCGCCTGGGCGACCGGCAACGGCTTCTACCTGCGTCTGGCGACCGAGGCGCTGATCTTCGCCGGTCTGGCGATGAGCGTCGACCTGCTGCTGGGCTATACCGGCCTGCTGTCTCTGGGGCAGGCGCTGTATTTCGGGCTGGGCGCTTATGTCTCGGCGCTCGTCCTGCGCGACGTCGCGCCCAGCTTCTGGCTGGCAATGGCGGCGGCCCTGCTGGCCGGCGGCGTGGCAGGCCTGATCGGCGGCGTCATCGCCAACCGGGTGAAGGGCGTCTATTTCGCGCTGATCACCTTCGGGCTGGCCCAGGTCGCCGCCAAGTCGGTCTACAACACCCGTGCGCTCGGTGCCTCGGATGGGCTGATCGGCATCCCGCAGATCAGCATCGGTTTCGGGACCTTCAGCCTCGACACCGCCGACCCGCTGTCCTTCTTCCTGCTGGTGCTCGGCCTGACCGTGGCGGCCTATGTCGGGTTGGCCTATCTGATGGACGCGCCGTTCGGCCGGACGCTGGCCGCCATCCGCGCCAACGAGAAGCGCGTGCCGTTCCTGGGCTTCAACGCCTGGCGCTACAAGCTGGCGGTCTATGTGCTGGCCGCCTGCGTGGCGGCGCTGGCGGGGGCGCTCTACCCGATGCTGCGCGGCTTCGTCTCGCCCGAACTGATGTTCTTCGAGACATCCGGCAACGCCGTCATCACGGTCATCGTCGGCGGCGTCGGCACGCTGGTCGGGCCGGTGGTGGGCAGCCTGCTGCTGACCGCCCTGCGCTCGGTCGTCGGCTCCTGGACCGAGCATCACCTGATCGTCGTGGGGGTCATCTTCATGCTGTCCGTCATCTTCCTGCGCAAGGGACTGGTCGGCGCCCTGCTGGCCCGGCTGAGCCGCCGCGGCGAACGGGGGAGGGTGACGCCATGATGGCCGCTCCCCTTAAAACAACAACGGTCGGCGGTGCCTGCGCGCTCGGCGTCCGCGACCTGTCGGTGAATTTCGGCGGGCTCCAGGCGGTGGCGGGCGTCGGCTTCGACGCCGTCGCCGGGCGGATCACCTCGGTCATCGGCCCCAACGGGGCGGGCAAGAGCACGCTGTTCAACCTGATCAGCGGCGCCATCCGCCCCACCGCCGGCCGGGTCACCCTGGACGGAGCCAACGTCACCGGGAAGGCGCCAGACCGGCTGCTCGCCGCCGGGTTGGCCCGGTCCTTCCAGATCACCAACCTGTTCTTCGAACTGCCGGTTTTGGAAAACCTGCGGATCGCCGCACAGGTGCTGGAACGGCCCTGGCACGCGCTGCGTCCGGTCGGCCACAGCCGCCGGGCGCTCGCCAAGGCCGAGGCGCTGCTGGACCGCTTCGGCCTGTCGGCCAAGGCGCGCGAGCTTGCCGGCAACCTCTCCCACGGCGAACAGCGGCGGCTGGAGATCGCGGTGGCGCTGGCCGCCGAACCGCGGGTGCTGCTGCTGGACGAGCCGACCCAGGGCATGAGCCATGGCGACACCGCCGACACCGGCGCGCTGATCCGCTCGCTGGCCGGCGAACTGACCGTGCTGCTGATCGAACATGACATCGGGCTGGTGATGAGCCTGTCCGACCATGTCGTCGTGATGGCCCAGGGCCGAAAGATCGCCGAGGGGACGCCCACGGCGGTGCGCGCCGATCCCGCGGTGCAGGCCGCCTATTTCGGACACGGGTGACAACCATGCTTTCCATCGAGAACCTGCACGCGCATTACGGTCTCAGCCATGTCCTTCAGGGTGTGTCCCTCCAGGCCGGTCCGGGCGAGGTGGTCGGGCTGTTCGGCCGCAACGGCGTCGGCAAGACCACCATCCTGAAATCCATCGCCGGCTGGGTGCCGGCCAGTTCCGGCACGATCCGGTTCGGCGGCGTCGATCTGGCCGGGCAGACGCCCGACACCATCGCCCGCCTTGGGCTCGGTCTGGTGCCGGAGGACCGCCGCATCTTCCCCGGCCTCAGCGTCGAGGAGAATCTGCGGCTGGGACTGCGCCAATGTCCAGGCCGGGCGCGCCGGGAGAATGAGCAGGCAATCGGACAGGCCTTCGCCCGCTTCCCCCGGCTGGCCGAACGGCGGCGGCAGCTCGGCACCACCCTGTCCGGCGGCGAGCAGCAGATGCTGGCGATGGCCCGTGTGATGGTGGGGACCGCCAGGCTGCTGCTGATCGACGAGCCGACGGAAGGGCTGGCGCCGATGATCGTCGACGAGATCTTCGCGATCGTCACGGAACTGAAGCGGGCGGGATTGACGATCCTGCTGGTGGAACAGAACATCCACCGCGCGCTCGATGTCGCCGACCGCTTCTATGCGGTGGAGCGGGGCCGCATCACGCTGCATGGCGAAGCGGCCTCGTCCGCCGACCGTGCGCGGCTGATGGAGATGGTTGCCGTCTGACCAGGCGGCCCCACCTCCGGCGGCGGCCCTATTTCCGGGGGAATGCCGTCAGGTCAGGCGGGCGAGCAGGGCATCCAGCATGCGGTCGCAGGCCGCAAGCTGGTCTTCGGCGATGAACTCGTCGGGCTTGTGGGCTTCGCCGATGCTGCCGGGACCGCACACCACGGTGGGCATCGACAGCCGCTGCTGGAACAGCCCGCCCTCCGTGCCGAAGGAGATCTTGCCGGTGCTGTTGCCGCCGGTCAGCGCCTTGACGAAGGCCACCACCTCGGCGGTGCTGTCGGTGTCGAGTGCCGGATAGCTCGACAGCTCGGCGACGGTCAGCCCGGCCGCCGGGAAATCGGCACGCAGGCGCCGGACGATGGCATCGGCCTCCGCCTGGATGCTGTCCAGCAGCGGCCCGACCGGATCCTGCGGCAAATGGCGGATCTCGAAGTCGAGGCGGCATCGGTTCGGCACGATGTTCAGCGCCTCCCCGCCCTGGATGACCCCGGCATGGATGGTGGTCCAGGGCACGTCATAGGCATCGTCCTGCGCGCCGTCGTCCCTCAGCCGGTTCTGGATGCGGCACAGCCCGGTCAGCAGGTCGCTCGCCATGTGGATGGCGTTCAAGCCCTGCGGCGCCAAGCTGGAATGGCATTCGACGCCGTGGCATTCGGCCCGCAGAGCGGTCTTGCCCTTGTGGGCGGTGACCACCTGCATGCTGGTCGGCTCGCCGACGATGCAGAAGCGCGGACGGACGGGCAATGCCGCCATCATCTCGATCAGCCGGCGGACGCCGAGGCAGCCGACCTCCTCGTCATAGGACAAGGCGAGATGCAGCGGCTGCGACAGGGGCCGGCTGACGGCGCGGTCGAACAATGCGAGGGCAGCGGCGACGAAGCCCTTCATGTCGGCGGTGCCGCGGCCGAACAGCTTGCCATCCCGGCGGGTCAGCCGGAACGGATCGCTGGTCCATGCCTGCCCCTCGACCGGGACGACGTCGCTGTGACCGGAGAGCAGGACGCCGGGACGGTCCGCCGGCCCCAGCGTCGCGAAGAGATTGGCCTTGCGCCCGTCGTCGCTCGGCACCAGCCAGGTCGCAACACCGGCGGCTTCCAGTCTCTCCTGCACCCAGCGGATCAGATCGAGGTTGCTTTCGCGGCTGACGGTGTTGAAGGCCACCAGCCGTTCCAGAATGTCGATGGTCGCCGTCATCGGGATGTCCCTGTTCCTTTTAGGCTTCGTTCTGGGTGGGCTTCGCTCAGGCGGCGTGCAGCCGGTCGACGGCACGGCGCCAGCCGGTGCGGATCGCCTCGGCGTCGACATGCCGGCCGCCCCTTACCACCAGCCGTCCCGCCGCCACCACGTCGCGGACGGGATTGCGGGCGCCGGTGAAGACATAGGAGTCGAGCAGCGTGTCGTCGCTGCGGCCGTAGAGACGCGGGTCGTCCAAGTCGAGCACGACCAGATCGGCGCGCTGTCCGGCTTTGAGGCCGCCTGCCGGCTCCGGCTGGCCCAGCGCCTGCGCGCCGCCGGCCACCGCCGCCCGGTAGAGAGCCGCACCGGTCGAGCTGTCCGGCTGCGGGGCCAGCAGATTGCGCCGCCGCGCGGTCAGCCGCTGCCCGAACTCCAGCAGGCGCAGCTCCTCCGCGGCGTCGATGACGATCTGGCTGTCGGACCCGATGCCGAACCGGCCGCCCTGCGCCAGGAAATCGCGCGCCGGGAACAGCCCGTCGCCGAGATCGGCCTCGGTCGTCGGGCAAAGCCCCGCCACCGCTTTCGAGGCCGCGATGCCCGCCACCTCGGCTGCGGTGACATGGGTCGCATGGACGAGGCACCAGGATGGTCCCGCCCAGCCGCGGTCGAGCACCCATTCCACCGGCCGCCGTCCCGACCAGGCGAGACAGGACTCCACCTCCGCCGTCTGCTCGGCGACATGGATGTGGATCGACGCCGTAGGATCGAGCGCCGCCATGCCGTCCAGAGCCGCCGCCATCGCCTCGGGCGACACCGCGCGCAGGGAATGCAGGGCCAAACCGACGCGGTGTCCGCCGGGCGTGGCGCGGCAGGCCTCGACGATGCGCAGCAGGCGGTCCGGATCGTTGAGGAAGCGCCGCTGGCCCTCGCCCGCCGGCTGCCCGCCGAAACCGCCCTGGGCATAGAGCACCGGCAGGTGGGTCAGCCCGATCCCGGCGGAGTCCGCCGCCGCCAGGATGCGCATCGACATCTCGGCGGGATCGGCATAGGGCCGGCCGTCAGGATCATGGTGGAGATAGTGGAACTCCGCCACCGACGTGTAGCCGCGCTCCAGCATCTCGGCATAGGCCATCGCCGCCACCGCCTGGAGGCTGTCGGGATCGATGCGGCGGACGAAGCCGTACATCACCTCCCGCCAGGTCCAGAAGCTGTCCTCGGCCGGGCCGGCACGTTCGGTCAGCCCGGCCATCGCCCGCTGGAAGGCATGGCTGTGCAGGTTGGGCATGCCGGGGATGACCGGCCCGGCTGCCCGCTCCACCCCGGCGGGCGGCCTGTCCATCCCCGTTTCGATGGCGGCGATCAGACCCTGGGCGTCGAAGCGCAGCAGCACCCCCGACGCCCAGCCGCCGGCCAGCAGCGCCCGGTCGCAGAAAAGCCGGTCGAGCCGGCGGGCGGCGGTCATCGCTCCATGCTCCCCATCCCCATCACTTTATTATTTTCACTTGGCGTCGAAATAGCCGGCCTGGATGGTCTTGCCGATCAGGTTGCAGATGATGCGACCCGCGGTGATCGCCGTGATGCCGTTGAGGTCCTTCTTCGGCGTGATCTCCACGATGTCCATGCCGACGACGCGGCCCTTGGCCACCAGCCCGTGGATCAAGGTGCGGATCTGCGGATAGGTGACGCCGCCCGGCGCCGGGCCGTTGACCGCCGGCATGATGGTCGGGTCCATGCCGTCGGCATCGATGGTCAGGTAGTAGCGACCGCCGTCGGGAATGCGGTCGAGCACCGCCTTCATCCCGATGTCCTGCAACTCCACGTCCGGCACCAGCACCGCGCCGTAGGCAATCGCCGCCTCGACCTCTTCCGGCCGGGCGCTGCCGGCGGAGCGCAGGCCGATCTGGAAGATCTGGCCGATGTGGTCCATCTCGGCGGCGCGGCGGATCGGGCTGGAATAGCCGTTGCGGGCGCCATTCACGTCGTCGCGCCAGTCGAGATGGGCGTCGATGTGGACCAGCGTGATCGGTCCCTGGTCGTCATAGGCGCGCAGCACCGGGATCGGGATGCCATGGTCGCCGCCGATGACGATGGGCAGCATGCCCTTGGCGAGCATCCGGCGCACCACCGCCTCGGCGTTGGCGTAATGCAGATCGAGGTTGCGGGGATCGGCCTTCACATCGCCGCAATCCACCACCTTGATGTCCTTGCCGCCGAGCAGCGGACCGCCGATGTCGAAATCCCAGCGCTCCAGCTTGCGCAGCGCCCGCTCGGTGTAGCGGCGCACCCAGGTCGGGGCGTTGGTCTGGTCGTTGGTCACCTCGTCGATGGAGTAGGGATCGCCGTAGGGGATGCCGAGAATGCCGATATGGCCGTCGAGCTGGTCGAGGTCGGTGCAGATCGGGAAATCGAGAAAGCTTTGCAGCTCGCGGCGCGGCGGGTTGGTCAGGCTGGTGCTCATGGTGGCGGTTCTTCTTGTCGGTTGGCTGGACGGTTGGCGGCGGGTGCGGAGCCTCAGGCGTCGGGGATCACCGCGATCGCATCGACCTCGACCACCCATTCCGGGCGGGCGAGCGCGCTGATCACGAGACCGGTCGACACCGGGTGGACGCCCTTCAGCCACTTGCCGATGGTGCGGTAGACCGGCTCGCGGTAGCGCGGGTCGGTGATGTAGACGGTGATCTTGCAGATGTGCTCCAGCTGCGAGCCGGCCTCTTCCAGCAACATCTTGATGTTGGCCATCGCCTGTTCGGTCTGGCCGGCGGCATCGCCGATGGCGACGCTCTCGCTGGTGTCGAGATTCTGGCCGATCTGGCCGCGGACGAAGACCATGGTGCCGCGGGCGACGACGGTCTGGCACAGGTCGTTGTCCAGCGTCTGCTCGGGATAGGTCTTCTTGGTGTTGAACTGACGGATGCGGGTGTGGACGGTCATGGCGGAAAGTCCCGGCTCGGTTGAGGGTGGGTGATCGAAAGGCAAGGGGACGGCGTCCGGCGCCTCCATTCGGGAGCGCCGGCAGGGGGCCGGTCGGAAGGAACCCGATCAGTGCCGGGTGTCGCCGTCGGCCAGTTCGGGAAAGACCGCGGCGCGTTCGGCCAGCGTCGCCAGCGGGATGTGGCAGGCGATGCGGTGGCCGTCGGCCGTCTCGTGGACCGGGGGAGCCTGCTCGTCGCAGACCGCCCCCAGCTTGCGCGGACAGCGTCCGGCGAAGACACAGCCCCGCCCGCCGGGGGCGGGGGCCGCATCCTCCAGCAGGACGCGCGGCGCCTCCTGCCCGTCCTCCGCCAGCCGCGGCACGGCGGAGAGCAGCGCCTCGGTGTAGGGGTGGTAGGGCGGGCGGAGCACGCGGCCGATGGGCCCTTCCTCGCAGATGGTGCCGCCATAGACGACCAGCACGCGGTCGGCGATGTGCGACACCACGGCGATGTCGTGGGTGATGAAGAGATAGGACAGGCCCATCTCGTCGCGCAGTTCGGCCAGCAGGTTCAGGATGTTGGCCTGTACCGAGACATCGAGCGCCGACACCGCCTCGTCGCAGACGACGAAGTCCGGATCGGTGGCGAGAGCGCGGGCGATGTTGACGCGCTGGCGCTCGCCGCCGCTCAGCTCGTGCGGATAGCGGTCGGCGTAGGCGGCCGGCAGTCCGACGCGGGTCAGCAGGCTGGCGACGGTTTTGCGCCGCTCCTCCGCATCCGCCCGGCCGGCCAGAACCAGCGGCCGGTCCATCGCCGCCCCCACCGTCTTGCGCGGGTTCAGCGACGCGGCGGAGTTCTGGAAGACCAGCTGGGCGCGCCGGCGCAGGGTCTGGTCGCCGCGTTTGACCCGCTCCGTCAGGTCGGCGCCGTCGAACGTCACCGTGCCGGCGCTGGGTTCGGTCAGCGCCAGCAGGGCGCGGCCGATGGTGCTCTTGCCGCTGCCGCTTTCACCGACCACCCCGACGACCTCGCCGCGGCCGACGGTGAAGGACACATCCTCCACCGCCACGGTGCCGGCCCGGCGCAGCCAGGGCAGGATGGACCGGCTGGCGCCGTAGAATCTTGCGCAGATGGTCGACCTCCACCAGCGGGGCGGAGCGCGGCTGCGCGGCCCTGGGGCGGCGGTCGGCGGCGGCATCCTCGTCCGGCCAGGGCGTGCCGGCCAGCGCATCGGCCTTCCAGCAGCGCACGCCGTCCCCGCCTCCGGCCCCGTCTCCATCCGTCAGCATCGCCTGCGGCTGGCTGCGGCAGGTCTCCTCAGCGAAGGGGCAGCGCGGAGCGAAGACGCAGGCCGCGGGCGGCCCAGCCAGCTTGGCGACGGTGCCGGGGATCGACGGCAGGCGGTGGCGGCGTTCCGCAGTAATGCGCGGCAGGGCGGCGACCAGACCCTTGGCATAGGGATGGGCCGGGCGGGACAGCACGCGGCCGGTCGCTCCCGTCTCCACCACCACGCCGCCATAGAGGACGGTGACGGTCTGGCAGATGCGGTTGACGATGCCGAGATTGTGGGAGACGAACAGCGCGCTCAGCCGGTGGCTGTCGCACAGCTTCGCCAGCAGTTCGATGATGCGGGCCTCGACCGTCACGTCCAGCGCCGTGGTCGGCTCGTCGAGGATCAGCAGCTTCGGTTCGCAGCCGAGCGCGGTGGCGATCAGCGCCCGCTGCTGCATGCCGCCCGACAGCTCGTGCGGGTAGGCAGCGGCGACCCGGCGGGGATCGCGGATGCCGACCTCGGCCAGCAGATCCAGCACCCGTGCGGCGGCCTGCCGGGTGGAGAGGCCCTTGTGCTGGATCAGCGGTTCGGCGATCTGGTGGCCGACGGTCAGCGCCGGGTTCAGCGAGGTGAAGGGATCCTGGAAGACGGCGGCGATGCGGTCGCCGCGCAGCGCCTGGCGTTCGGACGGCGACAGGCGGCGCAAATCGACGCCGTCGAACAGGATCTCGCCGGAGTCCACCCGGCCGCCGCCGCCCAGCAGGTCGAGGATCGCCATGGCGACGGTGCTCTTGCCCGATCCGGACTCGCCGACCAGCCCCATCACCTCGCCGGGACGGATGGCGAAGCTGACGTCGCTGGCGGCGCGCAGCGTGCCGCGGGCATTGCCGTAGCTGATGGTCAGGCCGCGGACATCCAGCAGCGGCGCCGGTTCGGGCGCGATCGCCGGGCTGACCACCGGCGGAACCGCCGGACGGGCTTGCGGAGCGGTCATCATCTCAGTGCGCTCCCGTGTTGCGGGGGTCGAGCAGGGCACGCAGCCCGTCGCCCAGCAGGTTGATGCCGATCACCGCGGTCGCCAGCGCGAAACCGGGGCACAGCGCGATCCACGGCGCCTGTTCCACGAAGGGCCGCGCCTCGCTGATCATCAGGCCCCAGTCGGAGGAGGGCGGCTGCGCCCCCATGCCGATGAAGCTGAGCGAAGCGCCGAGCAGGATGGCGAAGACCACGCGCAGGCTGGCTTCCACCACCAGCGGCGGCCAGATGTTCGGCAGGATCTCGTGGAACAGGATGTAGGCGGCGCTCTCTCCGCGCAGGCGGGCGGCGGTGATGAACTCCTCCTGCATCAGCTCCAGCGTGATGGCGCGGGTCAGGCGGACCACCTGCGGCACATAGACGATGCCGATGGCGACGATGGCCTTCCACTGCGCCGGCGGGGTGACGGCCAGAACCAGGATGCCCAGCAGGATCGGCGGGAAGGACATCAGCACGTCCATGGCCCGCATGATCGCCTCGCCGGCGCGCCCGCCCTTGTAGCCGGCGATCAGTCCCAGCGGCACGCCGGCCAGCAGGCTCAGCGCCGTGGCGGCGACGCCCATCACCAGCGAGCTGCCGGTGCCGACCAGCGTGCGGCTGAACACGTCGCGGCCGAACTCGTCTGTGCCGAACCAGAACTCGGCCCCCGGCGGTTGCAGCCGGCTCATGATGTTCATCTCATCATAAGGGTAGGGGGCGATCCAGGAGCCGGCGACGGCGGCCACCACCAGCGGGGCCAGCAGGACGATGCCGACGATGAGCGAGACGGGCAGGGACGGCAGTTGACGGCGTGGAACCGATTGGACGGGGGTCGCGTCGGTCATCTCAAGAGGCCCTCATGCCGTGGCGGATCTTCGGGTTCACGAAGGCGTAGAGCAGGTCGGCGGTCAGGTTGGCGAGGCAGTAGGCGGCCGACACGATCAGGATCGTCGCCTGGATCAGCGGCAGGTCGTGGCGCTGGATGGCGAACAGCAGCAGCCGGCCCATGCCCGGATAGGAGAAGATCGTCTCGATCACCACGACGCCGCCCAGGATCAGGCCGAAATCGATGGCCAGCACGGTGATGGTCGGCAGCAGCGCGTTCTTCAGCGCATGGCGCAGGATCACCACCGATTCCGGCATGCCCTTGGCGCGGGCGAACTTGACGTAATTGGTCTGCAGCACGTCGATCATGCTGGAGCGGGTCAGCCGGGCGATGCGGGCCAGCAGCATCAGCACCAGCGTGACGACCGGCAGCACCAGATGCGAGGCCCAGGGCAGGAAGCCGTCGGTGATCGGCGCATAGCCGCCGGTGGGCAGCAGCTTCATATAGCTGCCGAAGACCAGCACCAGCACGATGGCCCAGAAGAAGTCCGGCACGGCGATGCCGAGATAGGAGACGCCGGAAACCAGCTGGTCGGTCAGCTTGCCGCGCCGCACCGCCGCGAGCACGCCGAGCCCGATGCCGACCACCGCGACCACGAACAGAGCCACCACGGCCAGCACCAGCGAGCGGGCCAGCGCCTCCATCAGGATCGGGCCGATGGGCTGTTCCAGCACCAGCGAGCGGCCGAGGTCGCCCCGCAGGATGCCGGCTGCCCAATGCCCGTACTGGACGATTAGCGGCTGGTCGAGGCCGAGCTTGACCGCGATGGCGTCCACCACCTCCTTCGAGGCGAACTGGCCGGCGATCATCGAGGCGACATCGCCCGGCATCGCCTGCGTCACCAGGAAGATCAGGACCGACATCACGGCCAGGACCAGCGCCAGATAGACGAGACGGGTCAGTGTGTAGGCGAACATGGCAGCATCCCCTGCGGGAAGAGGAGGGGACCGGCGTCTGGTGCCGGCCCCCGAACGACCTCAGTCGACCGATACGTCGCGCAGGTCGAGGAACATCATCGGGTGCGAGTGGAACCCGTGGACCTTGGCGCTCAGGCCGTTGATGTGGTTGATGACGTAGGGGATGACGCCCGGCGAATCCTCCACCGCCAGCGCCTGGACCTGGGTGTAAAGTGCCTTGGCCTCATCCTCGCTCTTGGCCTGGCGTGCGCCGTCCAGCAGCGTGTCCATCTTCGGGTTGGAATAGCTCCACAACGCGGTGTTCCACGACCCGCGCGAGTGGTACCAGGGATAGACCGAGGTATCGATGGTCGGGCGGCTGAAGAAGCCGTCGATGTAGAAGCCGGCCTTGCCCTCGATGTCCTTCAGGAAGACGTCGAAGGGAACGCGCTGGACGTTGACGGTGATGCCGGCCGGCTTCAGCAGTTCGCGCACGGCGAGGCCGAGACGCTCGCGGGTGGCGCGGCCGGCCGGCGTGTGCAGCGTGACCTCGAAGCCGTTGGGATAGCCGGCCTCGGCCAGCAGCTTCTTGGCGCCGGCCGGGTCGCCCTTGGCGATCTTCAGATCCTTGTTGTAGTAGGGATGGCTCGGCGGGATCGGCGAGTGGGTCGGCGTGCCGTTGCCGAACAGCGCGATCTGGGTGATGGCCTGCTTGTCGAGCGCCATCGCCACCGCCTTGCGCACGCGCGGATCGTCGAAGGGCTTCACCGTGTTGTTCATGATGACGCCGTCCCAGGTCGAGGTCGGGACGGAATCGATCTTCAGCTTCGGGTCGCCCTTGACCTTTTCGATGGCCTCCAGCGGCAGGTTCCACACCAGATCCAGTTCGCCGGTGGTCAGCGCCGCCACCTGGGCGGCCGATTCCGGCAGGATGCGCACGATCACCTCGTCCAGCTTCGGCAGGCCGGGCTCGAAGTAGTTGGCGTTGCGCTTCAGGACGATGCGGTCGCCGGGGGCGAAGGACACGAACTCGAACGGGCCGGTGCCGACCGGCTTGGAGGCCAGCGTGTCGACGGCGTCGCGCGGCACGATGCGGGCCTGACGCTCGCCGAACAGCTCGGCGAAGCCGGCATAGGGGCTTTTCAGCTGGAACTGGACGGTCAGCGGGTCCAGTGCCTTCATCGACTCCACGATCTCGAAATTGACGCGGGCGGTGGAGCCGGTCGCCTTGTCCTGGATGCGGGCTATGGTGGCGACGACGTCCTCGGCCTCCAGCTCGCGGCCGTTGTGGAACTTCACGCCCTTGCGCAGATGGAAGGTCCAGGTCTTCAGGTCGTCGCTGCGCTCCCAGCGTTCGGCCAGATCGGGCTTCACCGTCATGTCATGGCCGATGACGGTCAGACCGTTGAAGATCAGATAGGCGGCAACATACTCCTGGCCGCCCTTCATCTTGGCGGGATCCAGCGTGTTCAGGTTGGAGTCCACCGAGACCTTGAGCGTACCCGCGGCCTGGACCGACAGCGCCGTCCCGGACAGGAGGATCGCCGAGAGCACAGCCCGTGCCACCAAACGTCGCATCATCATGAAAGCCTCTCTGTTTGCCGGCCCTTGCGGCGGACCTTGGTTCCTGCTTGACCGAAACGGTCTCACAAGGCCGCGGCTGGAGGAAAGGACGCCGGAAGGACGAGGAACCGAGCAACGAACGGGCTAAGATTTGGGCAAAGGGCTGAAGCGGGCAAAATTTGTGCAGTGCACTCCCGGAGAAATCCCTGGTTTCCTTATGTTTTTCCCAAGATGGTTGACCGGATCAGCATGATGAAAATACGGGCCGTTCCCAGCGGAGCGGCCGGGCAGCATGATCGATATTCATCGACATCATGAGCAGGCGCCATGGTGTGCGGGGTCGAACAGGCGCGACAGGCTGCCCTCGGCCTCAAGCCGGTACAATTTTCGATGGAGGCACTCCGCCGTTTCGGCTCCGATGGCGCGGGCGGCGCAGTCGCGGAATTTTGCCGCGCGCTCCGTCGCCGACAACGGACGGGCCACCGTCCCGCGTGCCGAGGCGCAGAAGCGGCTATGGTGCTCTCCCGTTTTTGTCTCGACGCTCACCTCCGCGCCCTCGGGGGCTGTGCGGGCGCGGTCGGGATCGGCGTTCCAGTCCGGATCGGCCGCCATGGAGACGCATCCGATGACGTGGCGCAGAGCCGGGTCGGTGAGCGTCGCATCGTCCAGCTGCTCCAGCCCGAGCGTTCCGTACAGCATCGCGCAGGCGACGGCGAAGGGCAGGCTGAAACGGGCTTCTCCCGCTGTCGCCGGACACCGATAGGTCAGGTTGGCGGCCACCACCGGCGGGACGCGGCAGTGGACGGTCCGGATGTCCTGCGGCTTCAAGCCATGCTCCGCCATCAGGTCGCGCACCGCGTCGATGGCGGCGTGGGCGGACAGGCAGACCGGATAGAGCTTGGTGTCGATGCCGGGATCGAGCAGACGCCAGCGCCGGCCGAGCCTATCCAGGGCAACTGGGTCGAAGCGGCCCGCCGCCATCAGCGTTGCGAAACCGCGCGGATCCTCCACCACCCCATGGGGCACGGTCAGGCCCCGCGCGGCCAGCCGGGCGGCGCGCACCCCGTTCGCTGCGGCCTGCGCTGCCAGCAGCGGCTTGGCCCCGGTACCGAAGCATGCACGCAGGCCGCCGGTTCCGCAGAGCGCGAAAGCGATGGCGTCCGCTGCCGTCCGGCCGTCCAGTCCAAGTGCCTTGGCACTGGTGGCCGCGGCGCCCACGGTGCCGAAGAGCGCCGTGGTCCACCAGCCGTCATGGTACACGCCGTTGCCGACCGCCTCCGCCAGCGCATATTGCGCTTCCGCGCCGGCGACGACGGCGGTGAGCAGATCGCGTCCCGTCCCCCCGGCCTCCTCGACCATCGCGAGCGCCGTCGGCACCACGACGGCGGAGCCGTGGACGAAGCCGGCATAGCTGTTGTCGTCGAAATCCAGCGCATGGGCGGCTGCGACATTCGCGAAGGTGGCCCCCTCCGCGCACAGGCGGCCTCCGGCCAGCAATTGCGATGGCCCGGCGGCATAGCTCGCGAGCGCCTCGTCGGCCGCCAGCCGGGCGGACGCTTCGCCGCTGCCGGCGAGCGCGACCCCGAGCGTGTCGACGATGCAGTCCAGTGCCACCGCGGCGACCGCGTCAGGAACATCGCTTCGCCGCAACCCGGCCACCCAATCGCCGATCCGCCGGGATGCGGCCGTCGGCGGGGCGGATTTGTCGAAGGGAGGCGTCATTGCTGGAACCTCGGCGTGATTGCAGGCAGGCATTGAGGCTGCCGCGGAAACAGCGGTTCCGGTCAGTTGGAGAAATTTCTTTCATGGTCGGGATGAGCTGCATTCATGCCCAGAGCCAACATAAGATAGTATGCAGTTTGCAGTTGTCCCGAACCGTCGCAGATCGGAGTTCCATGCATCACCGAGACTTTGACCTGGGATCCCTGGAAGTGTTCGTTGCCGTCGCCGAATTGGGCAGCATGACCCGCGCCGCCGGCCGGCTCGGGCTGACCCAATCGGCCGTCTCCCACGTCGTGCGTCAACTGGAAACCGCCTTCGCCACCCAACTGCTCGACCGCAGCATCAGGCCGA
>NZ_CP170663.1:280000-1253581 GCF_042938965.1 Azospirillum sp. A23
GTTGAAGGAACTCGGCAAATTGCCCTCGTAACTTCGGAAGAAGAGGGCCCCGTTGTGGCGCAAGCCATGGCGGGGGGCACAGACCAGGGGGTAGCGACTGTTTACTAAAAACACAGGGCTCTGCGAAGCCACACAAGGCGACGTATAGGGTCTGACGCCTGCCCGGTGCCGGAAGGTTAAGAGGAGGAGTGCAAGCTCTGAATTGAAGCCCCGGTAAACGGCGGCCGTAACTATAACGGTCCTAAGGTAGCGAAATTCCTTGTCGGGTAAGTTCCGACCTGCACGAATGGCGTAACGACTTCCCCGCTGTCTCCAACACCAACTCAGCGAAATTGAACTCTCCGTGAAGATGCGGAGTTCCCGCGGTCAGACGGAAAGACCCCGTGCACCTTTACTACAGCTTTGCAGTGGTGCTAGGGACTTCATGTGTAGGATAGGTGGGAGGCTTGGAAACATGGGCGCCAGCTCGTGTGGAGCCAACCTTGAAATACCACCCTTGAAGTCTCTGGCATCTAACCGTGGCCCGTTATCCGGGTCCGGGACCCTGCATGGCGGGTAGTTTGACTGGGGCGGTCGCCTCCCAAAGTGTAACGGAGGCGCGCGATGGTGGGCTCAGAGCGGTCGGAAATCGCTCGACGAGTGCAATGGCATAAGCCCGCCTGACTGCAAGACTGACAAGTCGAGCAGAGACGAAAGTCGGCCATAGTGATCCGGTGGCTCCACGTGGACGGGCCATCGCTCAACGGATAAAAGGTACGCCGGGGATAACAGGCTGATGACTCCCAAGAGTCCATATCGACGGAGTCGTTTGGCACCTCGATGTCGGCTCATCACATCCTGGGGCTGGAGCAGGTCCCAAGGGTTCGGCTGTTCGCCGATTAAAGTGGTACGTGAGCTGGGTTTAGAACGTCGTGAGACAGTTCGGTCCCTATCTGCCGTGGGTGTCGGAGTTTTGCGAGGATCTGTCCCTAGTACGAGAGGACCGGGATGGACATACCTCTGGTGCACCGGTTGTCACGCCAGTGGCATGGCCGGGTAGCTAAGTATGGACGGGATAACCGCTGAAAGCATCTAAGCGGGAAACCCACCTCTAAACCAGAGCTCCCTTGAGAGCCGTGACAGACCATCACGTCGATAGGAGGCATGTGGACGGGCAGCAATGCCTGAAGCTAAGCCTTACTAATCGCTCGATCGGCTTGATCTCGACACCACACTAACCGCGCCATGCGCAGCAGCAAGCCTGTTCCAAGCAGTGCTTGACCAGCGCATCGCCGTTCGATACATCCTCAAATCACTTGCACGAACAAGCATACGCGCTTTCGGTAACAGCGTCGGTCTTGTGCCTCGGTGACCTGGTGGTCATGGCGAGGTGTCAAACACCCGATCCCATCCCGAACTCGGCCGTGAAAAGCCTCCGCGCCAATGGTACTGCGTCTTAAGACGTGGGAGAGTAGGTCGCCGCCAGGTCGCTCAGGCACAAGAGACGCTCAATATACAAAGCGCACAGGCTTGCATCTTCACACACATCGGAAACGCCCCGCCTCGAATGAGACGGGGCGTTTCGCCGTTGGGGTCGCGCTTACTCCAGGGTCGGGCCTTGCCTGGAGATAGGAGTCGTCGACGCACGGCTGCCGCCAGAGGAATGCAGGGCTGATTATCAGTCTGCCGAATTAGCATGCTCTGCAACCTAAAGAGAGCGGCCGGTCATGATGGACGAAACGGTGGGCGGCAGGCGAAACGGAACGGCCCGCCAGACGGCAGCCGGGACGGAACCCGGCCCGACGATCTACCTGCAGCTTGGCGGAGTCGTCCTGTTCTGGGGCGCCAACTGGCCGCTGATGAAGCTGGCGCTGCTCGACATCGGACCGCTCGCCTTCTGCGCCGTTCGACTGGTCGGCACCATAGTAAGCGTGGCCCTGATGGCGCCGCTGTTGCGCTTTCCTTTGCTGCCCCACCGCGGCGAGCGGCTGATGATCGCGGTCGTCGGCCTGCTGCAGGTCGGCGGCATGATGGGGCTGAGCAACATCGGGTTGCAGTTCGTCTCGCCGGGGCGGGCGTCGGTGCTTGCTTACACCATGCAGATGTGGACGCTGCCGCTCGGCCTGCTGCTGCTCGGCGAGCGCATCTCCAAGCGGCAAGCCGCGGCGGCGCTGCTGACCTTCGCCGGGGTGGTGGTCTTCTTCAACCCGGCGCTGGTGAACTGGAGCGACGTCAACGCGCTGATCGGCAACGGCTTCCTGATCGGTTGCGCGATCAGCTGGGCATTGGGAGCGACGCTCTACCGCCGACGGCTGTGGCGCACGCCGTTCTGGACCCAGATCTTCTGGCAGGTCGCCGCCAGCGCGGCGGTGATGGCGCCGCTGGCGCTGTTCGCCGAAACGGCGCACCCGATCAACTGGTCGGGCTCGCTGTTGGCGGTCATCGCCTACAACTGCCTGATCGCCACCGGGCTTTGCTATTGGTGGTGGAGCAAGGCGCTGTCGGTGATGCCGGCCAGCCAAGCCGGGCAGATCGTCTGTCTGGTGCCGGTCACGGCGCTGCTGTTGAGCGCGCTCTTCGACAGCGAGCCGCTGAGCTTGGGCGTGCTGCTGAGCGTGGCGCTGATCGGCGGCGGCATCGCCCTCTCCGCACGGGTGCGCTGATCGGCGGCGTCAAGCGAACGCATGCGGGAAATCCTGATTGGCGGGCGGGCTTTCGGCCGAAGACGGGCCTCGGTAACGGGGCGGCCGGTCGCAATCCGTGCGGAGAACCGTCCTTCATTTTCGAAGTAGCCGGAGGCGCAATCCTCAATTGCGCTAAAATTTTCTTTGAACCGTTACCTTGCGGCAGTGGATTGTTCCGGAAATGGATTATCCAACAGTCCAGTTCGGAGCAAGTCCCGGTCGAAGTGGCGCTTCCAGTGTGGATACTGATGCGGGAGAAACGGACCAACACTGGAGAGCACCCGATGGCCGGCATTCAGATCGCCGAGATGGATTTTTCCGCAGGGCTCAAGACCAAGCACATGAAGGTGCCCGCCATGGTCGCGAAGGTGGATTTGAAGGAGGTTCCGAAGGATCTCCAGAAGGCCATCGACAAGGACAAGATCATTGTCCAGAAGCTGATCGAAGCGGCCTATGAGCAGCTCAACAAGTCGAAGAAGGACATCCAGGGGGCTCTCCAGGACTTCGACGCCAACCTTGGCAAGAAGCCGCCGGTCAGCGAGAAAGAGCTGGCCGAGCGCGAGAAGACGATCAACGTCATGTGCAAGCAGTTCACCGAGGCACAGTCGGGGCTGGCCCTGAAGGCGGTGGAAAAGGCGTGGGACGCCTATGCTAGCAAGAAGTCCGATCTGAAGTCGTTCAAACTGAAGTTCGCCAAGAGCATGGTGCTGGGGTCGATCAGCATTCTTGCCAGCACCGTGTCGGCCGGCGTCAGCGTCGGTGTCGCAGCGGTAACGGCGGGCGGCGCCACCCCGATGGCGATCATCGGCATCTGCACGACCGTCGCCAGCATCGGCAAGACCGCGGTCACCATGGCGCTCGCCATTCACAATTTCGCCCGCGACATCGAGAAGGCGGAAACCGACATCCGCAAGACCGACGACACGCTGGCGTCGGCCTACAGCAGCGGCGACCTGAACTTCAAGGCCGGCGCGCGCGAGGTGGCGGCGATCCTGGGCGTGCCGTTCGTGAAGTCGGTCGGCGGCATGGAGAAGCTGCTGCTCGAATACCATGCCAAGACCGGCAAGATGGAAGAGCAGTCCGATAAGCTCTACGATCAGGCCAAGAAGATGATGACCCAGATCGAGAAGCTGGAGAAGGAGAAGCTCTCCAAGCAAGCCGATGCTCTGGTCAAGATCCTCGGCGAGAAGGTGACCTTCACGCTCGACAAGATCCACGAGCTGCAGGCGCGTATCAAGACGAAGGACGTCTTCTACGATCAGATGACCGGCCACCTGGTCTGCTACAAGGACCTGCGCGGCAAGCCGCTGGAGAAGATCGGCGTGACGAAGGAGACGCTGGAGACCATCGTCACCATCGGCTCGACCCTGAAGACCATCGTCTCCACGACGCTTCAGATCGTCAAGCTGGCCGGCGGCTGACGCCTGTGCCTCATCGGAGTCTGTCCGGCGCCCGGAGAGGCACTGGACAGACTCCGGGCTTTATTCCGGGAATGGACCGCAGCGAACGGGAAAAGGAGACGCATCATGGGAATGCAGGCCGTCATGGGCGCGATGACGATGTGCAGTTTCGGCGCCGCACCGTCGAGCCTCATGGTGCTTCCCGCCAGTGCGGTGATGAGTTCCAAGGTGCCCGCCGCCAACATCATGGACAGCAAGCCGTTCGTCAATGTCTTGCCGTTCGGCGTGTGCATGAGCATGGCCAACCCGGCGGTGGCCGCTGCCACCGCGGCGGCCTTCGGTGTGCTGACGCCCATGCCCTGCACGCCGATGACGGCCGCCCCCTGGGTGCCCGGCAGCCCGACCGTCCTGGTGGGCAAGATGCCGGCGCTCAACAACAGTTCGAAATGCATGTGCGCCTTTGGGGGCGTCATCCAGATCACGCTGCCCGGTCAGTTCACCGAAATGGTCCCCTGAGCATCGGTTGCCGGACCGAACCGCCCGACGCTATCGCCCCTGCGGCTTCGGCGGCGGGATCGCGCCGGTCTCCTTCCCGCCCTCGGAGAAGGTCCGCAGCGGCTCCACCAGGACGCCCTGGTGATAGACGCCGCGCTGCATCACCTTCCCGGACGGAAAGAAACGCAGGAACTCCCCCTCCAGCAGTCCGTCCTTGAAGAACGCCTGCTCGCTGACCGCTCCGCCTTCGAAAAAGCCTGCCGTCGGGCCGTGCAGACGGTCCGCGGCGTAGGTCTCCCGGCGCAGAACCGCGCCATGGGGGCTGTAGAAGACCGACTCGCCCTCGCGTTTGCCGGCACGATACTGCACCACGGCCGCCACCGTGCCGTTGGTGGCGAAATAGACGGACGGCCCTTCCAGTTCGCCGGCGCGGTAGCTCATGCGGCAGACCAGCCGCGCCTGCATGTAGAAGGTCGATGTGCCGTGCATCACCCCGTTTGCATAATCGGCCACCTGCACGATGTTGCCGTCATCGTCATAATGGCGTGTCTCGCCATGCATGGCGCCGCCGCGCATGCGGGCCCGCATCGCCGGCCGTCCGGTCTCTCCATAACGGATGAAGTCGCCGTCGAACACCCCGTCCACCAGCCGTCCGGACTGGACGATGCGCCCGTGCGCGTCGCGCTCCTCGACCGTGATCTCGGTGGGACCTGCGGCGTCGGGGGTGTCGGTTGGAGAGTCCATGTCCGTCATCTCAGTTCACCATCACCACGCCGCCCTTGAGCGTCAACATGCCGCCGCCGCTCACCTCGGCCGTCGCCGACCCCTTCACCGTGCTGGTCAGGCCCTGGGCCGTCAGAGCCAGCCCCGCCTTGAGGTCCAGCGTCGTGCCGCCCTTCAGCGTGGCGCCCATGCCGGCCTTCATGTCCAGGCCCATGCCGGCGTCGATCTCCATGCCGGTTCCGGCCTTCACGGTCATCGCGGTGCCGGATTTGACGTCGAGGGACGTGCCCGCCTTGATCTCGATGCCGGTCGCCGCCTTGATGCCGATGTCGGCCGATGTCGCCGTCAGCTTGATCGACTTGCCCTTGATCACGATGTCGCCGGTCACGTCGATGGTCAGGTTGCCCTTGACCGTCAGCGTGTAGTTGTTGTCGACGGTGTGCTCGAAGTCGTCGTTGTTGAGGTGCGTCTCCTTGCCCTTGACCGACAGGTCGCGGGTGCCCTTGGAAATCGCGTGCGTCTCGTTGCCTTCGGACACGGTGATCGTATGGTTGTTCTTGACCGTCAGCTTCCGGTCGTTCTTGACGTCGATGGTGCTGTCGTTCTCGATCGTCTCGATCTCGTCGTGCTTGACCAGGCGCGTCAGGTCGTTGAGGACCTTGATGTTCATGTCCTTCTGGGCCTGGACGAAGATCTCCTCGTTGTCGGCCTTGTCCTCGAAGCGGATCTCGTTGAACTTGCCAGTGCCGTTCTTGGAGGTCTGGGTCTTGATGGTGCTCTTCGTGGAATCGTCGGGCAGCGTGTAGGGAACGGTCTGGTCGGCGTTGTAGACGGCGCCGGTGACCAGCGGCCGGTCGGGATCGCCGTCCAGGAAGGTGACGACCACCTCCTGCCCGACGCGCGGGAAGAACATGATGCCGTAATTCTTTCCGGCCCAACCCTGCGCCACCCGGACCCAGCAGGAGCTTTTCTCGTCGCTGGTGCCGAGCCTGTCCCAGTGGAACTGCACCTTGATCCGCCCATACTGGTCGAGCCAGATCTCCTCGCCCGACTTACCGACCACCTTGGCGGTCTGGGTCGAGTGGATCCGCGGCTTCTGGGCGGTGTTGAGCGGGCGGAAGGGGTGGGCCGACGGGAAGCCGGTGAAGGTCGCGACGAAGCGGTTGGTCGCCCCGTCGATGCGCACGGAGTTCAGCACCATCTCCGCGTTGAGCGAGTCCTTGCGGTGGCCGGAGATGGTGATCTTGGTCCCGGCCTCCATCCCGCGGCAGTTTCCGCCGCCGCGGATGCGCTGGCTGGCGAAGGCGAGCGCCTGCTGGCGCACCAGGGCGATCTGCTCGCCGTCGGCGGACACCGTGTGGCGCACCGCATAGTCGTTCATCGTGCCGGTGCCGGCACTCCCCTCCGCCGTGGCGTAGAGGTCGGTCGAGGGCGTTTCGAAGTGATAGCTGTCCACCCCGACGCTCTTGGTCGTCACCCGCCGCTCGACGCCGAGCTGGGTGATGACATTGTCCTCGTTGTCGTAGGCCTTGTGCCCGCGATACTCGTAGGTGGAGACCAGAGCGCTGGTGGTGAAGGCGCTGTCGCCGTCGCCCAGAACCAGCTTGTGCTCGCCGTCGGCATGCTCGAAGAAATAGAAGATGCCTTCCTCTTCCAGCAGCCGGGCGATGAAGTTGTAGTCGGTCTCGCGGTACTGCACACAATATTCGCGGGTCGAATAGGTGCCGTTCAGCACCGTCTTGATGGTGCCGGTGGAGCCAATCACCGCCTCGACGATTTCCGGCACCGTCTTTTCCTGGAAGATGCGGCAATCGCCGGAATGGGTCAGCATCCACAGCCAGGGATGCAGCTCCGCCTCGTAATGCGCGGAGGAATCGCGGTCGTCGATGTGCGTCAGCTCGATGCGGCCGACGATGGCGTTGATGTAGCGCTTGGAGGTGCCGTCGCCCAGCGTCAGGGTCACCGTCACCGGCTTGCCGACGATCTGGTCGAAGTCGATGTCGTCGTCCGATGAGAGCATGGTCACCCGGTAGGAGAAGAGCGACGACAGCCGCTCTTCGCCCACGATGTTGCGCAGGATCAGCTTGTCGGGTCCGAGCGGAGTCGAGATCGACAGGTGCTGTTGGGCCTGTGAGAAACGCTCGCTCATTCTTCCCTCGTGCTGCCTTCCCTCGTGCTTCCTCGCCCCGTCCCGCGGCCGGTCAGGCCAGCGCCGGTTCCGCGGCTCCAACGGTCACGGTGAAACGCCCGTCGCTGTCGCAATCGACCCGGATCGCCCCCACCGGCTGCCCGGCGGCCACCTGATCGAGGATCCGCATGGCCACTTCGGGCACCACGAACTCCGACAGCAGGGTGTCGATCATACGGGCGCCCGCATCGGAATGCACGGCCCGCCGCACCAGCGCCTCCAGCGCTGCCGGTGCAACAGTGAGCGCCGCGGCGCGGTTGCCCTCGGTGCGCTTGCGCAGCTTCTCCACCTTCATCATGGCGATGGCGCGGACCTGCTGCTCGCTGAGGGGATAGTAGGGCACGACCGTCAGGCGACCGAGGAACGACGGCCGGAAGCGCCGCCGCAGCGGATCGGAGATGGCCTCGATACCCTCTTCCAGCGCCTCGCGGATCTCGCCGGCATCGAGCCGCGCCCGGCCCAGTTCCGTCAACTCCACGTCGCCGAGGTTGCTGGTCAGCAGGATCAGCGTGTTGCGGAAGTCGACCTCCACCCCCTCGCCATCCTCCAGCACGCCCTTGTCGAAGACCTGATAGAACATGTCCAGCACGTCCGGGTGGGCCTTCTCCACCTCGTCCATCAGGATGACCGAATGCGGGCGGCGTCGTACCGCCTCGGTCAGCACGCCGCCGCTGCCGTAGCCGACATAGCCTGGAGGGGCGCCGCGCAGGGTCGCCACCGCATGCGCCTCCTGATACTCCGACATGTTGATGGTGATGAGGCTCTGTTCGCCGCCGTTCAGCAGCTCGGCCAGGGCCAGCGAGGTTTCCGTCTTGCCGACGCCGCTGGGACCGCTCAGTAGGAAGACGCCGATGGGGCGGTTGGGCTCGTTCAGCCCGGCGCGGTAGCCGCGCACCGCCCGCGCGATGGCGCGCAGGGCCTGCGGTTGGCCGACGACGCGCGCCTCCATGCGCTCCTCCAGCCCGACGACGACATCGACGTCGTCCTTGGACATCGAGCCGACCGGAATGCCGGTCCAGTTCGACACCACCGCGGCGACCACGCCGCCGTCGACCCGGTGCGGCACCAGCGCGTCGTCGCCGCGCAGCGCGGCCAGCCGCTCCTCCGCCGCCACCGCGTCGGCCTGCCGGCCGGCGGTCAGCGCCTCGTCGATGGCCTTCACCAGTTCGGCTTCGCGGTTCCAGCGCCCGGTCAGCGCCGCAAGCTCCTCGGCGACGGCAAGGCGGCGGGTGGCGATGCCGGCCAGCCGGGCCTCGTGCGCCGCGCCGGCCTCGCGCTCCAGCCGCTCGGCCTCGCGGGCCAGCATCTGGTCCTCGCGCTCCAGGGTCTCGACGGCTTCGGGTTTGGAGGTGCGGGCGACGGCCACCCGGGCGCAGGCGGTGTCCAGCACGCTGATCGCCTTGTCGGGAAGCTGGCGCGCCGGGATGTAGCGCGCCGACAGCTTCACCGCCGCGGCGATGCCGTCGTCCAGCACGCGCACGCCGTGGTGTTCCTCGAAGCGGCGCACCAGTCCGCGCAGCATGGCGGCGGCGGCGACCTCGTCCGGCTCGGGAACCGAGACCGGCTGGAAGCGGCGGGCGAGCGCCGGGTCCTTCTCGAAGTATTTCTTGTATTCGGCCCAGGTGGTGGCGGCGATGGTGCGGAACTCGCCGCGGGCGAGCGCCGGCTTCAGCAGGTTGGCGGCGTCGCCCTGTCCGGCCGCCCCGCCGGCCCCGATCAGCGCGTGGGCCTCGTCGATGAAGACCACCGTCGGCACGGCGGAGGCCGCGACCTCCTTGATGATCGACTTCAGCCGGTTCTCGAACTCGCCCTTGACGCCGGCGCCCGCCTGGAGGAGGCCGAGGTCCAGCGTGCGAATCGCCGTGCCGCGCAGCGGCTCCGGCACGTCGCCCTCGGCGATGCGCAGCGCCAGCCCTTCGACGATGGCGGTCTTGCCGACGCCGGGGTCGCCGACCAGGATCGGGTTGTTCTGCCGCCGCCGCATCATCACGTCGACGACCTGACGGATTTCGCGGTCGCGGCCGATCACCGGATCGATCTTGCCGGCACGCGCCTGCGCCGTCAGGTCGACGGTGTACTGGTCCAGCATGGACTGGCCGGAGGCCAGCGGCGAGGGTGCCGAAGGCGCCTCGCCGAGCGGTGCGCCAATCTGCCCCGGCGCCGCCGCCGGGGACGCCTCGCCGAGCTTGGCGTCGCTGCGCAGCATGCGCACCAGTTCCGGCAGGTCGGTGGCGGTGCGGTCGCGCGGGATGGCAAGCAGCGACGGTGCGGACTCGCCGACCACCGCGCGCACGGAATCGCAGGCGACCGCCGCCCACAGCAGGGCCGGCACCAGGATCTGCGGGCTGTCCAGATGCGTCACCGAGGTGAGCAGCGCGTTCTCCAGCAGCTCCGGCACCCGCGGCGAGAAGGCGGGGGTGCGTGTGTTGCCGCGGCGGATTTTCTCCAGCGCCGCGTTCAGCTCGGCCTCGACCCGCGCCGCATCGACGTTGTAATGGCGCAGGATGCCGGTCACGACGCCGCTGTTGGCGCGCAGGACACTGAGCAGCAGATGTTCGACCTCGACGTCGTAATGGGTGTTCGACACGCACAGGGCGGCGGCGCGTTCCAGCACCTTGCGGCCGTCGCGGTCGAGCTTTCCGATCAGGGTCTTGATGTCGGCGGTCACGGGCTGCCTCCGGTCGCGGGCTGAAGAGTGAGCTGGCCGGGTGTCCGGCTCGGCGAGTTGGGGAAGCGCAGCCAGGACGTCCAGCCGAGCAGGCTGCCGTCGCGGGCGGAAAGGCGGGTGTGCGGCACCATCGGCGGGCTCAGCACCAGGGAGATCTGGAAATCCATGCCGTCGCCGCTGTGGAAGCGGGCGAGGGCGCACAGCGTGGCGTGGTGGCGGCCGCTGGGCAGGAAGTCGCGGTAGCGCTCCAGCGAGTCCATTTTCAGTTCGATGTCGTAGCAGGTCTGCTGGTCCCAGACGCGCCGTCCGACAACCACATCCTGGCCCAGCCGGTTGTTGCGTCCCCGACGCCCGGCGCTGACGACGGTCGTCGCCTCCTCGCCCAGGGGAAGCCAGCGGCCGACGAAGCCCTTGACCCGCGCCTCGACCTGGAAGATGGCGCCGATCATCGTCTCCAGCCCGGCGGCGGAACGCACGCGGCAGGACAGGATGCCGGAAAAGGCCAGCAGCATGCGGTCGGGCGCACCCGGTAGCCGCTCTTCCAGATGATCGGTGCCGATGCCCACCAGGGAACGCAGGGCCCGAGCCAGCAGCGACCGCTCCGGATCGCGCTCCAGCAGCGGCAGGCTGCCCTGCCGCGTCCGGTAGAGGATCGACATCAGGCGGTGGTTGAAGATGTCGTAGAAGGCGGCGCCGGCCGTATCGTGGCGGGCCACGCGCTCCAGCATCATCTCGGTGGCGACATAGGGCAGGGGGCCGCCCGTGCCGCCGAGCCCCAGCACCGGCGAGCGCACGACGCCGCGCCCGTCCTCGTCCTGCCGGGCCGACACCACGTCGCTGGCCGGAAAGGCGAGGGTGGCGTCATGTTCGATGCGCACGGCCTCGCGGTCGGGATCGATGCCGGACCCGAGTGGCTCGCGGTCCGGTGCGGCGCGTTCCAGCAAGGCGATGGCCTGAAACAGGTCGAACCCCCAGGGCTCGGCCTCCAGCGCCTCGATCAGAGGACGGGCTGATTGCCTGCCAGGCGTGGCCATGTCTTCCAGATCCCCCCTCGTTGCACCGAGCGCAGCCGGAGCTGGGCGAAAGCGTTGACGTTGACGTAGAGGCCGAGGAAGCGGCTCAGCACCCCGCCGAACACCAGCGGGCTGGTGCCCACGAAGTTGCGCTCGTCGATGTCCAGGGTCAGCTCCAGCCCGCGCACGAAGCCGCGCCAGGCATCCTGGCCGATGCGGTGCAGCACCGGCCGCGAGGAAAGGGCGTTCAGGCCGCGCAGCTGGTTCTGCGCCATCACGTCGTCCGGCGCATAGAGCCCGAGAATGGCCTGGAGCGCCCGCAGCCCCTCCGGATCGCCCGTCAGGCTGAGGTGGTTGACCGACAGGTGCGAGACCAGCTTCCACGCCGACGTGCCGCCGATCGGGGCAGGACGCCCGGCGGTCGGCTTGTTCAGGCAGCGGATGGCGGCGATGGGGGCCGCCTCCTCGATCATCAGCACCGCCCCGGCCGGTACCTGCTCCGCCAGTCCCCGGTTGGTGCAGGCGACCCGCACCAGCAGCGTCTCGTCCGCCGGCTCCGCCGGATCGAGGTCGAGATGGTGCAGGCTGAGATAGACGTCGGTGCCCGGCATGTCCTCGCGCTGGGTCGGTTCGCGCGCGGCGAGCCAGAAGCCGCGCGGATCGGCATCGGCGCTGGCATGCTGGAAGGAGAACAGCGGCACATAGGTGCGGCGCGCGCCGTCGGCGTCGCGCATGCCCGTGACCTCCAGCACCGAATGGATCTCGGTGGTCCGCTCGCGCATGGCGTCTGCGACGACGCGGTAGGAGGTGCGCTTGTGGTTGAGCCGCACCGGCTCGGCCGAGCGGGTGAACAGGTTGACGATCGGCGTGCAGCCCAGCTGGAAACAGTCGCGGCGCACCGTCAGCCGGTTGGGCAGCGGGCGCGACACCAGGATCAGCACGTCCACCACGGTTCCCGACAGCCGGCCCTGCGGCAGCGCCAGATCGTAGAAGTCGAATTTCTGCGGGAACTCGAAATACTCCTGCAGCAGGCCGTAGGCCGGCTGGGCGTGCCGCGGGTGCGGCAGCACGGTCTGGTCGGGCTCGAAGCCGACGGGGCGGAGCAGGTCGTCGCCGCGCAACCGCACCGGCGGCTTGCCGGGCATCAGGTAGACGACCTCCACCATGCCGCACAGCAGCAACTCGTGCAGCGCCGCGTTGAGCACCGGCTCGCCGTTGAGGAACAGCCTCAGGCTCTCGACCGGCAGATTCTCGAAGACCTGATTGCAGGTTTCCAGCCGCAGGCGCAGGACCGAGGCGGCTTCGCCGCCGTCGATGAAGTCGTAGCGCTCGGTCGGCTCCACCGCGGCCTCGGTCAGCGCCAGCGGCCACAGGGTCACGTCGTAGGCGGTGCGGAAGCGGCAGCGCGCCGATCCTTCGGCCAGGGCGTGCAGGGCCGTGCCCCGCGGCACGGTGAAGCCGCCGGTGAGCTGGCCGTTGCCGGCCGCCGGCTCCATCTGGGCGATGCCCATCGGCGGCACCGGTGCCACCAGCTGCGGGTGGAGGATGCCCAGCAGCGCTTCGGTGAAGCGCGGAAATTCGCGGTCGAGGTTGAGTTGCAGGCGTCCGGTCAGGAACGCGAAGGACTCGATCAGCCGCTCGACGTTGGGGTCGGCCGCCTGGTCGGGCCCGAGCGCCAGGCGCCGGGCGATCTTCGGGTAGCTGCGTGCGAACGCCTCGCCCGCCCGGCGGACGTACAGCAGTTCGCGCTCGTAATGTTCGAGGAGATCCTCGCGCCGCATGTCAATCCGTCCCGGCGGCGAGGCCGGCGGTCGGCGCCTGGGATGCAGCGCCGAGATTAACGGAGAAGAACAGCGGCTCGACGACGGTCCCGGCGGCCACCTCGCCGGAGATTTCCACCGTCAGCGTCCCGTTGCCCTTGCCCGGCGTCACGACGACGCGCGGCCGCAGCAGGCGCGGCTCGAAATCGAGGATGGCATGGCGGACCACGGTCTCCACCCGGCGGCGGTCGGTGAAGGAGCGCGGATGGATCTCGCCGAAGTCCGGCAATCCGTATTCCATCACGGTGCCGCCCGTGTCCGTCCGGCGTTCGCCCGCGGTGCGGCTGTCCAGCAGGCGCTGGATTTCCCGCTGGATGGACGCGGTCAGGTCGGGCATGGACATGACGATCATGGACGGATCGTCGGTCGACGGGTTGTCCGGCTCGAAATCGATCAGGCGCTCGAAGAGCAGCGTGCGCCCGCCGTTCATCGCCTTGGACTGTGTCATTGCCGGCCTTTCGATCCCTTGTCGTCCGCTTGCCCGCGGCGTTGCCACGCTTGCCCCTCCCTTGCGGAGCGAGAGAGGGGGCAACCGTTTCCGCCACGGCATGGCCCCGGCGGTTACCGAGGGCTCATGCCGCAGAGTCTCAGCTCGCGCCGCCGACCGCACCGGTGAGCAGATCGAACGAGACGCCGCCGCCGCCCTGGCTGGTCTGCTTCTCGTCGTACTGCTTGTAGACCCAGGTGATCTTCGTGGCGTTGATCTCCAGGCTCTCCGTGGTGTCGCCCTCGCTGACGCTCAGCGAGTGCTTCGACAGAAGCGGGTTGGTCAGCTCCAGGGTGAGGAACTCGACCCACTGGAACTCGTCGTCGCCCAGCGGCTTGACGCAGTGGATCTTCCAGGTCTCGCCCTTCACGCCGGCCCGCAGCAGCAGGCTGATGAGCTTGGGGGACGCGATGTCCCACTTGCGCTCCAGCGTGATGTTGTTGACCTTCGGCGTGTGGACGGTGCGCCGCGCGTTGGTCGTGACTTCCATCTCGACTTCCATGTCCTGAGCGAGCGATTCGCACAGGATCATGTCGGTGAAGTCGACCTGCTTCGTCTTGACCCGGCACTCGCCCTTGACCTCAGGGATCTCCAGGATGACCATGGACATGGTGATGAACTCCTAAACAGATGGGCGTTGGACGGTCGGGGCCGGGGTCAGGCTTCCGGCGCCGGCAGCTCGGCCACCAGCCGGATCGAAGCCGACAGCTCTTCGAGCTGGAAGTGCGGGCGCAGGAACACGTTGGCGCGGTAAACGCCCGGACGGCCCGGCACCTCATAGACGTCCACGCGGGCCTCGCGCAGCGGGAAGCGCGCCTTCATGTCCTGGGAGGCGTCGTCATCCAGCAGGATGTAGTTGCCGATCCAGGTGTTCAGGTAGCTCTGCACGTTGCCGCGGGTCGCAAACGAGCCGATCTTGTCGCGCAGCATGACCTTCAGGTAATGCGCGAAACGCGACGACACGAGCATGTAGGGCAGCATCGCCGAGAGCCGCGCGTTCGCGTTGGCCTCGTTGGTGTTGTACACCTTCGGCTTGTTGGCCGTCTGGCCGCCGAAGAACGCCGCATAGTCGGTGTTCTTGCAGTGCACCAGCGAAATGAAGCCGAGGTCGTTCAGCTCCTTTTCACGACGGTCGGTGATGGCGATCTCGGTCGGGCACTTCAGCGCGACGTCGCCCTCGTCCGTCTTGAAGGTGTGGGTGGGCAGACCGCCGACCCGGCCGCCGCCCTCGACGCCGCGGATGGCCGCCGTCCAGCCATACTTGGAGAAGGCTTCGGTGATGCGCACGCCGAGCGCCCACGAGGCGTTGCCCCACAGGTACTTGGAGTGGTCGCGGCCGTCCACGTCCTCCACGAAGTTCACGCCTTCGACCGGCACGGTCTTCGGGCCGTAGGGCAGGCGCAGCAGCGTGTGCGGCATGACGAGCGCGACGTAGCGCGAGTCTTCCGACGCCCGGAAGGAGCGCCACTTCACCATCTCGGCGGTTTCGAAGATCTTCGACAGGTCGCGCGGACCCGACAGCTCGGAGAAGCTGTCCATGTCGAACATCTTGGGCGAGGCGGCGGCGATGAACGGGGCGTGAGCCGCAGCGGCGACGTTCGAGATCTTCTCGATCAGCGACATGTCCTGCGGATGGCGGCCGAACTCGTAGTCGCCGATCAGCACGCTGTAGGGCGTGCCGCCGAGCGTACCGTACTCGGCCTCGTAGACCATCTTGAACAGCGCGCTCTGGTCGAACTCGACCGCGCTGTCCAGGTCCTTCTGCAGGTCCTTGCGCGAGCTGTTCAGCACGCGGATCTTGAGCTGCGTGCCGGTCTCGCTGTTCATGACGAGGTAGTTCAGGCCGCGCCAGGTGGCTTCCAGCTTCTGGAAGTCCTCATGGTGCAGCACCTCGTTGAGCTGAAGGCTGATCAGCTCGTCGATCTGGGCGATGCGGTGATTGATCGCCTCGACGACATCCACGGCGACAGCGTCGCCGGTCTCGGCGACAACCTGGTCGACGAACTCGGACAGCAGGTCGCGGGCGTAGGGGCGCTGGCCTTCTTCGCGCGCCATCTTGCCCTCGACCATCATGCGGTCGAGCAGGCTGGCGCTGGCGGTGCTCTCGACGGACATTTCCGTAGTCACTTGGGCACTCCTGTGAATGCGTTCCGTATCAGCGGATTGGCAGCCGTCAGGCGGCCGGCGGCTCTTCCGTCGGAACCGGCGCCATGGCCGTTTCCGTGGGGCCGAGGAGCTTCTTCAGCTCGTCCTGCTGTTCGGTGTTGGAGATGACGTCGTTGAGCAGGCCGCTCAGCTCGTCGTTGCCGTCCAGCTTCGCCAGCAGGTCGGAGAGCTTCTGCCGGGCCTCGAACAGGCGGGCCAGCGCCGGCACCTGGTTCAGCACCTGGACCGGCTCGAAATCGCCCATGTCGTCGAAGTTCAGCAGCACGTTGAGCTTGCCGCCGTCGGGCTGGAGCTTGTTGTCGACTTGGAACGCCAGCCGCGGAGCGGCGGAGGCCAGAACGTCGTTGAAATTGTCGCGGTCGATCTCGACGAACTTCCGCTCCTTCAGCTTCGGCAGCGGCTTTTCCGGCTTGCCGCTCAGGTCGGCCAGGACGCCGACGAGGAACGGAAGCTCCTTCATCTCGGTGGCGCCGCCGGTGTGAACCTCGTACGTCAGCTTGACGCGCGGCGGACGGACGCGCTCCAATTTCTTCTGGATGCTCTCGGTCATGACCTCACCACCTCGCAATGAATCCATGCGCGCCCTGCGCCGCGCGTTAGCCCCGCCATCATTCGGAGTGCAATCAATCTTAGCCAGCCGAGATAGGCCCCAATTGGCTGGCATCCCCCGGTAACACCTCCGTTTCGGAGGTATTACCCCGCAACCGGCCTTTCGGCCTGTACCATTCCGGCGGGAAGCCCGGCGCCGGTACGGAGTTACCGGCGCAGATGCCGCAGCAGGAAGTTGCGCGCTTCCACCAGCTGGCTCATCCGTTCCGCGCTCGACAGCAGGCCGGTGTCGGGATGGTAGATCGGCGCCAATGTGCGGAAGCGGCTGTTGACCGCCTGCGGATCGAGGCCCCACTCGTGGGTGAATCCCAGCACATAGGTCGCCTGCCAGGGCTTGAGGATCGGCTGCTGGAGCGGACGGAAGGCCAGCGTCTCCAGCGCGGAGGTCAACTGCTCCAGGCGCAGGCGGCAGCGGCTCATCTCGGTTTCCACCGCGGCCAGTTCGCCCGACGTGACCAGACGCGCCCCATCGGACGCACCGATGGTCGCCGCCGCCCACGCCGCCTTGCGCACCGTCGCATGGTCCAGGCGGACCGGGTAGCGCACCCTCAGCTTCGGCACCACGCGTACCCGCCGGGTGCGTCCGTTCTTCAGCGTTACCCGCCGGTACGACACGTCCACCGGGTTGGGTTCCCCCGGATCCGGCAGGGCTTCCAGCACGTCGGGGCTCATGACCGTCAGGAACGTTCGCAGAAGCTGTGAGGTCGTCATGCCACGGGCGGTGGCCGCCGCCTCGACGGCCGACCTCAGGGAATGCTGACAAGGCACGACGAAGGAGGACAAAGGGCGACCCCGAAGTGTGAGTGAAACCATGTAATGACCTGTAAGGCTCAGTCCCGCGCCTGCCGGATCTGGGCGAGCGCATCGCGGATCGCCGCCTCCAGCGCGGCGATCCGGCCGCGTTGCTGTTCGTCGCGGCGGGCGGCGGCCTGTGCGGCGCTGCGCAGGCGGCCGACCTCCTCGATCGGCGACGCGTCCACCCCCCGGCGGTCGAGGTAGAACAGCCCGACCTCGATCACCTCACGCAGCGTCTGGCCGGCCGGCAACAGCCGCTCCACCGCCGCCAGCGCGGCAATCCGCTCGCCCGCCGCCTCGCTGCCCAGACGCGGAAGCACCGCCCGCAGGCGCTTGTCCCGGCTCAACGCGCCGTCCGATCAATGCACGGCATGAGGAAGCCGCTGGAACATGCAGAGATAGCCGTGGACCGGAACCGACGCCTCGGTGCGCAGGATCACGTTGTCGATGGTCCTGGCGCGGAACAGGCCGCGAGCGCTGCTTCGCAGATGGTCGAGGCCATGGACGTAACGGCCGCTCGGCGTCAGCCGGTATCCCGGCTCCTCCTGCCGCTCCACGGTGAAAGCCAGCAGCCCGCCCGGATTCAGCACGCCCGCCGCCGCCCGGAAGACCTCGGTCAGGTCGCCGATGTAGCAAAGCACATCCGCGCTGACGACGGCATCGAAACGTTCATCCGTTCCGGTCATGAACTGGACGAGTTCGGCCTGCGCCAGCAGGTCATAGAGGCTGCGGTCGCGCGCCTTGTCCAGCATGCGCGCCGACAGATCGACCCCGACCAGCCGGGATGCCGCCGGGCGCAGGATCGGCCCGCACAGGCCGGTGCCGCAGCCGATGTCGAGGATCCGCGCACCGCCATCCGCCGACAATGCTGCGGGCAGGGCAGCGACCGCGGTACGTGCGACGATCTCGTGCGCCTTGTACTGGAGCGTCTTGACCAGATGCTCGTCGAAACGGTCGGCATAGGAATCGAACACGTTGGCGACATAGGCCTCCGGCGCCTTGGCCGAGGTCGTCCCGGCGATGGCGTGGACGAGATGGGCCAGAACCGTGTCGTCCGGGTCGAGCTCCATGGCCCGGCGATACACCGCCAGCGCCTCGTTCCGGTGATTGCGGTTCACCAGCAGCGATCCCAGCACGATCAGCGATTCCCGCCGCGACGGGTCGAGCGCCGCCCCGCGGCGGGCGGCGGACAGGGCCTCCGCCGACCGGCCGACGGCGTCCAGCGCCTGGGCCTGCACCGCCAGGACTTCCGTGCCCGCCGGATCCAGGGCGAGCGCGGCGCGGCACACGGGCAGGGCCTCCGCCGGCGCCTGGCCCTTGAGCAGGGCCATGGCGCGCAGGGCATGCATCGCCGAGTGGTCCGGGCGCAGCTTGGCCGCCTGCTCGGCGGCGAGGGCGGCGTCGCGGTAGCGGTTCTGGGCCAGCAGGATGCGGGCGAGGTTGGCGAAGGCCTCGGGATAGTCGGGGCGGTGGCGTAGCGCGGCGGCGCAGGCGAGCAGCGCCTCCTCCAACCGGCCCATGCCGCGCAGCGCGACCGCGAGGTTGTTGTAGGGCATCGGCCAGTCGGGTTGCGCGGCGATGGCGTCGCCGAACAAATCGGCGGCCTCGGCGAAGCGCCCCTGGCGGAGCAGGGCCGTGCCGTCCTCCACCTTCGCCCGGATTTCGTCCGGGATCTCGCCGGCTTGGAATGCGGGGGTTTGGAGAGACGGGGCATGACGGGGGGAGGGCGTTCCGGCGACACTTGGCGGCGCCATTGCGGGCGCCATTGCGGCGGACGCTTCGTCCATGGCGGTCCCCTCCGAGAAAGACTGATATTCCGGCCTATGCCGTGACAAAGGGCATACCGCACCCCCGATGCCGCCGCAAAAGCAGATCGAACCAACATGGGCCAATCTTCAGGGGCTCCGGCGCTGGAATCCGGCTATAGCCGAACCAGGAGGCCAGCCATGCTCTTCGGTTTCGGGCGTCTTGCATTCGTCCTGTGGCTCTGCGCGGTCGGCGGTCAGGTCTTCACCCTGTTCGCCTTCCACAACGCAGTGGCCGAGGCTCACACCAGCGAGATCGCCGCGCGGCTTTCGGCGTTGACGAACCGCGTCGCCGCGGCCGCGGCGGAACGCGCCACCATCGGAATTCCGCTGGCCCACCAGACCGACCTCCAGCGCCGCATCGAACTGGCGACCGGCGTCGGCAGCGGCGTGGCGCTGCATGTCGTCGACGCGCGCGGCACGGTGCTTTTCAGCACCGCGCGGGAAATGGTCGGCGCGACGGTTCCGGCCTCGTGGATCGGCATCGTCGCGGCCGCTCCGGCGGATCCGTGGAGCCACGAGGGGCGCGACGGCATGGTCATCGGCGTGCCGGTGCTCGACGCCCTGGGGGCGGTGGGCGGCGCCATTCTCGGCCATGCGGCGCAGGAGGATGCGCGGGTCGAGGTGCTGACGGCGCTGCGCGAGACGGCGACGGTCACCCTCGTGTTCCTGATGCTGGTCGCCGTGCTGGCGGCGCTGGGCACCCGTCTGCTGGTCGGGGAGACCCATCGTTCCGTTTTGAAGCTAAAGGCATTCTATGAGGCGCAATGCCAGAGGCTGATGGGGGCTGAGCCCGCCAACGCCGGGACGCGTCCCGCAGGGCAGGCTCTCGGCGTGGTCCTGCACGGTCTGGAGCAGGCCGAGGAACAGGCGGCGCGCATCGACGATGCGCCACCCCGCGGCACGTCGGGAGCATAACCAATGCTGTTTGGATCCGAGCACCCCGTCCGCCGCTTCGTCCCCCTGCTGGTCGCGGTCGTCGTCATTCCGTGGATCGCCACCCTGGCGGCGGCGCTGGTCGGCGCCGCCAATCTGGCCGACCGCGGCACGGCAACGCGCACCGACATCGTCGGCCAGGCCCTGGTGCAGGACCTCGAAAAGGCGCTCGGCCTCGGGCTGCCGCTCAACCGTCTGGCCGGCATGGACGATTATCTGGAGGAACTCTCCGACATCGTTCCCGAGATCGAGCTGGTGCTGATCGCCGACGCCGATGGGAAGACGCTGTTCCAGAAGGCGACCACCGGCCGGCCGGACCTGTCGGCGCACCTGTCCCCTGCCGAGACCGACTGGTCGGCCTTCCACCTGTCGGTGCAACGCTATCCCCTGCGAACCGGGGCGACGCAGTCCGGCGAGGTGATCCTCGGCCGGAAGGCGCTGGCGCAGCCGGCTAACACCCGGCGCATCCTCATCGATTTCGCGGTGGCGTTGACCATCGCGCTGACGGGTGGGTCGCTGCTTCTCCGCATGCTCGTGCACACGCAGCTGGTCGCTCCGCTCGGCTATGCCAGCGGGCTCGACGCGGTGGTGGCCCGGCGCGTCTATGACCGAATCGCTCCGCCGGTGGATCAAAGTCTGATCGGCGGCCTGCTGGCGGAAATGAACCGGCTGGTGATCGGCGTCAACGACCGCTTCGCCCGTGCGCATGCCTACCTGACCGAAGTGCGCGACCTCAGCTTCAATCCGGATGCGGCGACGGAGGTCGATCCCCTGATCGCCCGCATCGAGCGGCTGGGCCGCTTCTCGCCCGACCGGCTCGCGGCGCTGCCGCCCGTCGCGGGCAACCCGCTGCCGCATGCCGTCGTCTTCTTCGCCGCGGTGGCGCTGTCCATCCTCGCCGGTGTCGCCGCCCAGCGTCTGCCTCTCGACACGGCCCTGGCGGCGACGGCGCTGGGCATCGCCCTGGCGGCCCCCTTCGCGCGCATCGTCGGGCGGTACGGGCTGGCGGTGACGCTCGCCGCGCTGGTGGCCTGGGGCGTGACCACCCTGTCGGACCCCGGCCGCGACCTGCTGCTCGCCGCAGCGGTTCTGGGCGGCATCGGCGCCGGCCTGTCGGTCCAGACCGTCCGCCCGATCCTCGACACGCTCGGCGCCGACCTCGGGGTGTCGGCCACCGGGGGGCTGGTCGCCGGGGCGGGGATTTCCATCCTTTGCACCGCGAGCATCGGCACCGGACCGGTCATGGGCATCGGCGCCCTGTCGGCCGCCATCGGCCTGCTGGTCGCCCTGCGCGTGGAACGCGTCGCGTCGGCGCGCCGGGCTCCCCTGATTCTGCGCCAGATCTTCACCCTCGACCCTTGGTGGAGCGGCGGACGGCCCGCGCCGAAGGGCTGGGCGCTGTGGTTGGTCACCGGCCTTGCCCTGACCTATGCCGCCATGCCGCAGGTGGCCGGCACCCCCGGTGTCCGCCAGGGCGCGGAGTTCATCTGGTTCCACGGCGGTGCCGCGTGGCTGGCGGCAATTGCGGTTGTGGCGCTCTCACCCCGGCCGGCGGCTGCCGTGCTGCTGTCCTTGTCCGCCACCGCCCTGGCGGCCGGCGCGTTGGCGTTGGGGGCCGCCGCGGCCGGGCCGGGCTCGGCGCTGGCCGTCGCCGCGGCGCTCGGTGCCGGGCATGCCGCGCTGGCGGCGAGTGGCGAGAATGGCGGTCTGGTCGCACTGCGCGGAGCGATGGCGCTTCTGGCCGGAATGGGGTTGCCGCTGCTGCTCGGTGGCAATGCCGGCGTCGTCGCGGCCTCGGCCGGGCTGGTGGTGACGGTCGCCCTGCTGCCGCCCATCGCGCTTGCGCTGCGGCGCGTCCTGCTGGACCGCCGGACTGTGCCGGCCGCCGCGGCGGAAGGGAGTGCGGCGGCATGAGGATGGGCATCGTGGGAGCCGGCACTACGGGCGCTGGTTTGGGCGGGCGGATGTTCGTCTTCGCCGCCGGTGCGGTGCTGGCGGTGCTTGCCACGGCGGTCCTGTTCTCCGTGCTGTGGGGCGACCGCACCGCGGAACGCCGTGTGGCGGAGGAGACCCGTGTCGCCCAGCGGCTTTGGGAAAGCCTGATGGAGGAGGAGGCCGTCGTCATGCAGCGGGCGGCGGCCGACCCTCTGCTGGTCGCGGCGATGGACCGCAACAACGGCCAGGCCGCGGCGGCCCGGCTGCCGCTGCTCGGTTTTTCCTCGGCGGCGCTGGTCAACAGCGTCGGGCAGCCGCTGATATCGGTGCCGGCGCCGACCGACATGCGGCTCATCGACGAGCGGCGGGTCGCCCAGGTGCTGGCGCAGAACGATGTCTACACCGGCCTTGTCGTCGTCGGTGGCGCCGTGCAGCACATGGTGGCAGCCCCCTTCGGCGAGGCCCGGCCGGCCGACCGAGTCGTCCTTGCGCTGCGCACCGTGCAGCCGAGCCTCACGGTTCTCGCCCGCGTCCTCGGCGGCTCAGCCTATCTGGTCGACGGCAACGGCGCGCTTTACGACCGTGCCGGGGCCCTGCCCTGGGAGGACATCCAGCCGTCCCTGGGTGGCGGCGGCGGGGACCACGCCAGGGTCCATCGGTCCGGCCGCAGCTTCGAGGTCCGTACCCTTCGCCTCGCCGATCCTGCCGGCGGCAACACGCTGGCGCTGGTCGTGGCGCGCGAATCCACGCTGGAGGACATGGCGACCAGCCTGTTCGACACCAGCGCCATCCTGGTGCTGATGACCGTGCTGGCGGCCAGCCTGTTCGGGCTGGAGTGGTTTTTCCGCCGCTCCCTGGCGCCGATCCATGCATCGCTTTCCGCGCTGTCGGCGTTGGCCGACGGCAACACCAACGTGGCGGTGCTGGGCGCCGAGCGCAACGACGAGGCGGGCCGGCTCGCCCGGACGGTGGAGGTGTTCCGCAACCGCAGCCGCGCCCTGCAGGATGCCGAGGCGCGGCGTGGCCGCCATTGGCTGCGTCAGCAGTCCTTCATCCGCAAGCAGATGCTGCGCATGGCCGAAACCCTGCCCGACCAGGGGCGGGTGGAACTGCTGGGGGATCTGGATCGCATCGAGTCCGTCACCGGCCGTGGCGACGGGGCGGGCGGTGACGGGGCTGGCGGGCTGGCGGTCGCCTTCGAGGTGATGGCCGAGCGCGTGCGCAGCCAGCACGCCGCCCTGGACGGCATGGTCGTGCAGCTTCGCGCCTCGCTCGACACCAAGACCGAACTGGTGGAACTGCAAAAGCAGTTCGAGATCGCCCGCCGCATGCAGGAGGCGATCCTGCCCGCCGGTCTGCCGGCCCGCCCCGATCTGGCGGCGGCCGGCCTGCTGCTGCCGGCGGCGGAGTTCGACGGGAGCTTCTACGACTTCTTCCTGGCCGACGACGACACGCTGGTGATCCTGCTGGGCCAGGTATCGGGTGGCGGTCTGGCCGGCGGTCTGGCCGGCGGCTTCATGACGGTGACCGCCCGCACCGCCGTGCGCGCGCTGGCCTCCGCCGGGCTCGGTCCGGGGGCCTGCCTGACCGGCGCCAACCGCCTGCTCGCCGCCGACAATGCGGCGGGGCTGCGGATCGGGCTGGCGATGGGCGTGGTGACCCTGCGCAATCGCCGCTTCGTCTTCGCCGGTGCCGGCGTGCCGGCCCCGTTCCTGGCCCGTCGCCTGGGCGACGTCGTCGATCTGCCGGTGGCGGAGAACCCGCCGCTTGGGCTGGATGCCGGCCTGACGGTCGCCGAGACCGCATTCGACTTGCCGGTGCCGAGCACGCTGGTTCTGTGCGGCTCGGGGCTGCTCGACGGCACCAACCGGTTCGACGTGCCGTTCGGCCGCACCCACATGGGCGAGGTGCTGAGCGGTCTCGACGATCTTTCGGCCGACAGCACGGTCGCCGCCGTGCAGGCGGCGCTGTTCGAGCATGCCGGCGGCCGCACCGTTCCGATGGCGCGCGACCGCACCTGCCTCGCCGTGCGGGTGCGGGCATGACGCCCGGCATGCTTGTCCGCGCCGCGGCGGCGTTCGCCCTTCTCGGGCTGCTCGCTTTCCCCGCGACCGCGCGGGCGCAGCACCCGTGCGAGAGCTACTTCGCTGCGAACGAGGCGGCCTATGGCATCCCCACCGGCATCCTGCACGCCATCGGCATGACCGAGTCCGGCCGCGGCGGCGCGACCTGGCCCTGGGCGCTCAACCTGGGCGGTGCCCCGGCCTTTCCGGCGAGCCGCGGCGAGGCGCTGGCGCTGATGGGTGACGGGGCGGGGTCGCTGCGCCTCGACATGGCGGTCGGCTGCATGCAGGTGCACACACGCTGGCACGCGCGCGCCTTCCGCTTCGGAGAAGACATTCTGGACCCGGCGACCAATGTCGCCTATGCAGCGGCCTTCCTGCGCCTGCTCTATGACCGCCATGGCACCTGGACCGAGGCGGTGCGCCGTTACCATGCCGGCGCCGGCAACACCCAGGCGCAGGACATCTACCTGTGCCGGGTGCTGGGCTGGCGGGTCCGTCTCGGCTACCAGCGCGAGACCTCGGCGATGGACGGTCTGTGCGCCGCTGCCCGGACCGTCTCGGCGGAGGGGCGATGAAGAAGATCCTCCTCGCCGTGCTGGTCCTGCTGCTGTTGGTGGTGGCGTTCGGCGGCGGTTACTATCTGGCCGGCGGCGGGCTTCCGGGCGTCACCGCCCAAGCCGACAAGGACGCTCCGGCGCCGGCAGGAGGTGCCGCGGGGGCGGCCAACGGCAATGCTCCTGCCGGCGCGCCCGCCAGCGCCCCTGCCGCCGCCCCGGCCGGAGCGAAGACCGCGGACGGGAAGGATGCCAAGGATGCGAAGGGCGCACCGGGGGAAACCCCACCGCCCGACATCCCGGTGAGGCCCGCAGCGGTAGCGGCCAAGGGCGGCACGGTCTACGCCGTCGAACTGGGTGTCTTCCGCTCGCCCGACAATGCGAAAGCCTTTGCCGGCGTGATGCAGGAGCGCGGTCTGCCCGTGTCCATCGTCGAGACGCTCGACGCTGGCGGACGGCCCTGGCTGCGCGTGCGCGCCGGCAGCTTCGCCGACCTGTGGCAGGCCGAGGCGCGCCGGCCGGAGTATGAGCGGGTGGCGGGGATCGGCGGCGTGGTGGTCGGCGAGACATCCCCTGCCGCTCCTGCCGCCCCGCCGTGACCGGCGGCCGTCCGCGATCTGCCGCGGAAGTTGAATGCTCCACATTGGATGTATGCCTCAACCCCGCGGAAACGCATGGGATGCGGACTTTCGCCCATGCCGGAAATAGGCCTTCGGGACAGCGTCCCGTCCACCCCTGCGGACTACGCCAGAACGAACCAGACAGAGGGCGTGATTCCGGCGGCTTGATGCTTCAATTGCCACGATCCGGGCCGACGGGCTCTCGGAACAGGATTTCGCTCGGGATGCGATGGCGATGACGACGATTACGCTGGGGCGGGGACAGGTGGCCGGGCTGGCCATCGGCGTTGTCGTGCTCATGGTTGTCGCCGTGCTGCTGGGCGTCGGGATCGCCGTGGCGACGATGGGGCCGGTGCCGGCCACGCAGGTCGCCGCCGGCCCCATCGTCGCCACGGCGGGTGCCGCGCCTGCCGCCGCACCGGCCGGCGAAGGGCGGTTTGCCGGCGTCGCCGACACCGTCGGTATGAGCGCCATCTCGCGCCGCTTCGAGACCGAACAGGCGGTCAAGGCCACCGCCGACCGCGCCGCGGACACCGTCTCGGGCGTGACGGAGTCTGTGCTGGACCCGGTCGCCCACGGCACGCTCGCCGCCGCCGGCCGCTTCCTTCCCTCCTGGATGGCCGCTCCGATGGCCAAGTCGGTGAACCGTGCCTCCTTCCAGGCGCGCAGCAAGCTGTCCTACGGCGTCGAGAACAGCGTCGAGGAGCGTCTCTTCAACGGGCTCGATCAGGTGTCCGGGCAAGGGCAAGGGGGGCAAGGGGCGAAGGCGGGAGACCCAGCCCCCGTCCGCAGCTTCGCGGTCGAGCTGGGCCGCTTCGCCAACCAGGCCAATGCCGAGAGCTTCGCCGATGCCGCCGGTCAGCGGGGCGTTTCCGCCGCCGTGTCCTACGCGCCCGACGGCGGGGCCACGACGCCCTACGCCGTGCGCAGCGGCCGTTTCGCCACCACCGACGAGGCGACCGCCGCCGCGGACGCCATCAAGCGGTCCAGCGGCGTCGCCGGAACCGTCGTCACCCTTGCTGAGCCGGGAGGACGGTCCTGATGTCCCTTCGACGTTCCCATGCTGCCCTCGCCTTCCCCCTGGCCCTTCTTCTGCTTCTCGGCGCCTGTGCCGACAAGCCGGCGGCCTGGCTGAACACCGTGTCGTTCACCGTGGCACCCGCCGCCAACGACAGCACGCCGGTCGCCATCGACGTGGTGTCGATCCGCGACAAGGCTCTGGTCGATCAGCTCGCCGCCCTCACCGCCGCCGACTGGTTCGCCAAGCGCGAGCAGTACCGGCGCGACCACCCCTCGACCCTGGACATCGCGAGTTGGGAGCTGGTGCCCGGCCAGAAGCTCGACGCCCAGCTTCCGTCGGACCGCGAGGCGGCCTGGGCGATCCTCGTCTACGCCAACTACGCCACCCCCGGACCGCACCGCCTGCGCGTGCCCGACACGCGCACGCTTTCCCTTTCCGTCGGCGACAAGGATGTCGAACTTGCTCCCTGACGTTTCCGCCATTCACCGGAGGCCGGCATGACCGAGGCACGCGACATTCCCGAGGCCATCGCCTGGCACGACGGCATGCTGCTGGCCCCGCAGCATTTCCAGCAACAGGCCCTGCGCAACGAGCGGCTGCTGACCTACCACGCCGGCCATGCCCGTCCCTTCCACTGGGGCGTCGTGCATTTCCAGGTGGACCGCGTCAATCTGGTATCCGGTCTGGTGCGCATCCGCGAGCTGGAGGCGATCATGCCCGACGGGCTGATCGTCCATCATGCCGGCGACAGCACCGAGCCGCTGGAGGTGGACATCTCCGCCTATGCCGACCCGGTCGGCCAGACGCAGATCACCATCCATCTGGTGATCCCGCAGGCATTGGCGGACCGGGCCCCCGGTCCCGGCGAGATTTCCCGCTTCCTCTCGGTGGAGGGGCGTCCGGTCCCCGACCTCAACGGCGGCGAGGAGGTGGCCATCGCCCGCCTGCGCCCGCGCCTGGGACTGTTCGCCACCACCGGTCCGAACCAGAAGCCGCCGCAGAAATTCGTGTCGATGCCGGTGGCCCAGGCGACCTTCCGCAACGACGCCTTCGTTCTGACCGACTTCGTGCCGCCGACGCTGTCGGTGACCGCCAACTCGGCGCTCGGCCGCCTGGGCGGCGAGATCGTGCGGCGCGTGCGCGAGAAGGCGCTGTTCCTGGCCGAACGCTCCGGCGTCGGCACCGGCAACGCCGCCACCGAGCTGGCCGACGCGGCCCGCACGGAAATCCGCAGCCTCGTCACCGGACTGCCGCCGCTGGAGGCGCAGCTCGCCGTCGGCGTCTGCCATCCCTTCGATGTCTATCTGTCGCTGTGCACGCTGGCCGGCCATCTCTCGGCCTTCGCCAACGGCGCCGTGCCGGCCAAGCTGTCGCGCTACGACCACGACGACCCGATGTCGGCCTATGGCGAGGTTCGCGACTTCATCCTGCGCATGATCGACCGCGTCAAGGAGGGCGTCGCCCGCATCCCCTTCACCTTCGAGGCCGGGATGTTCGGTCTGGTGATGGAGGAGGCCTGGCTGAAGGGCCGTCTGGTCATCGGCGTGCGCGGCCCGGCCGCCGCGACCGTGGGCGAGGTCGCGGCCTGGATGGAGAACTGCATCGTCGCCTCCCATTCCAAGCTGGAGACGCTCTCCGGCCTGCGGGTGAAGGGAGCCGACCGCATCGCGCTCGACGACAGCGGCGAATCCGGCGTCGCCGCACCGCGCGGCGTCGTGCCGTTCGAGGTGGTGGTGGACCCTCGCTACATCGTTCCCGGCGAGCGGCTGGAAATCTGGAACCCCGACAGCATCGGCAGCCGCTTCAGGCCCGCCGAGATCACGCTGTTCGTCAGGGCCTGAGCTGAGGATTGGCACGATGCTTCACCGCCGGGATCTGGTCGATCACTTCCTCGCCTTCGCCCGCGAGATCCAGCAGCACCGTGCGGCGATCCGCGCCGGCCGCCCGGCTGCCGCTGCTGCCGCCGGTTCCGGGGCGGAGGCGACCGAAAGCCTGCCGGCCTTCCTGAACGAGGACGTGCTCGCGCTGTCGGCCATGCATGCGCCCGCCGGCTTCGCGACCCGGCCGGGGATCGGCGGGGTAGGGGGGACGCCGGCGCTGTCCCTCGAACCCGATGCGGAGATCGTCATCCGCCGCCTCCAGGACTTTCTGGAAGCCCAGGCGGCGCAGGTCGCGCGCACCGGCACCGAACTGATGATCAGCCAGTACCGCGAGGCGCAATACGCCATGGCGGCGCTCGCCGACGACCTGTTCATCCACGACGTGGAGTGGAACGGGCGGGAAGTCTGGCGTTCCGCGCTGCTGGAGCAGGCGCTGTTCCGCACCCGGCTTGCCGGCGAGCGCGTCTTCGACCGCATGGAGGCGCTGCTGGCCAGCAACGACCGCCGGCTGTCGCAGCTCGCCGCCGTGTACCTGCTGCTGTTGGGGCTGGGCTTCAAGGGCCGTTACCGCGAGCCCGGCGGTGCCGTGCAGCTGCGCAGCATCTCCGCCCGCCTTTTCGAATTCATCGCCGGACGCGAGTCCGAGCTTGCCCCCGGCCTGCTGCCGGCCGGGCGCACGCTGATCCCGTCCGCCTACGCCCACACCATGACCGACGGGCAGATGCGCACGCTGGCGCGCGGCGTCCGCTGGCCGGTGGTGCTGGCCGCCCTGGCCGGGGCGTGGCTGGTCGTCGGTCAGGCGATGTGGTGGGTGACGACCGCGAACCTGTCGAGTGCGGCGGACGCGGTGATGCAGGCGTCCGTCCGCGTGACGCGCTGAGCCGGGGCGGGGAGAGAGACCATGGATATTCTCGGCACCGTCCTGACGGGCATCGCGCAGAACCAGCTGTGGTTCTTCGCAGCACTTCTGCTGGTCGTCCTCGTCATCATCGCCGTCATGGCGGTGATCCTGCTGCGCGCCGGCCGCCGGCCGGCCGAGCCGCCGCCGGAGGTCAAGGCCCTGCCGGCGCCCGAGAGCGCCGACCCCGCCGGGGCGCCTGCATCGGGAGTGCCCGCGGCGTTGCCCATCGTCGGCGGGCGCGACCTCCGCCGGCTGTTCCGCGAAGGGCTCGCCGCCTATCGCGAAACCCTGTCGCGCAACGTCTATCTGGTGCCGTGGTACCTGCGCACCGGCGTCGTTCCCGGTGACGACGGCGGCCTGCTGACCTGCGCCGAGGAGGTGCGGCCGTCGGTCGAGTCCAAGGACCGGCCCTTCGGCTTCCACTGGCGCTTCTACGACCGGGCGGTGGTGATCGACATCGACGACGCGCGGGTGGCGTGGAAGGGCGTGCTCGACCAGCTCGCCCGCCACCGCGTCATGATGCCGGCCGATGGCGTGATCCTGACCATCCCGCTGGAGGAGCTCGAGGACGTCCGCCGCGCCGCCGCGCGCGGCACCGAGCTTTACGCCCGCCTGTGGGAGATCCAGCGCACGCTCGGGCTTGCGCTGCCGGTCTATGTGGTGGTCACCGGCTGCGACGCCATTCCCGGCTTCCCGCTGCTGGCCGATGCGCTGCCCGAGCCCCTGCGCGACGGCATGCTCGGCTGGTCGTCGCCCTACGCGCTGGAGACGGTGTTCACCCCGGACGTCGTCGGCGAGGCGCTCCAGTCCGTCGCCGCCGGCATGCTGGCCCTCCAGCTCGAAGTCTTCGGCGCGGCAGCGCGGGAGGACGGGGCGCAGATCGTGGCGCTGACCGACCGGCTGACCGGGACGGAGGCGGCCCTGCGCGCCATGCTCGGCACGGCTTTCAAGCGCACCGCCTATCAGGAAACGCTGTATGTCCGCGGCCTGTATTTCGTCGGCCGGACGGCGCCGGAGACGCCGGCCGTCTTCGGCCGCGACCTGCTGAACCGCAAGATCTTCCCCGAGGCTGGGCTGCCCAAGCCGACCCGCGCCTTCGCCGCAACGCGAACTCTGCGCCGCCATGCCTGGCCGGTCGGCACCGCCGTCGCCTCCGCCGCCGCGATCCTGCTGCTATGGATGGGTGTGCACCGGGTGAACACGCTGTCGGACCAGCTGGTGCCGATCCTGTCGGACATCCCGGCGAACCTCCAGCAGCTCTCCGACCAGCGCGCCGCCAATCAGGCCGGCGCGCCCCTGCCGCCGACCTATGCCGATGCCGCTGCGCGGTTCGTCCAGGGCATGGCGACCCTGCCGCAGGATCCGCCGTTCAACCCGCTGCCGGCCGCCTGGATCAGCGGCGTGCCCGACGAGGTGTCCCGCGCGCTGGCGGTCGGCTATCGCCGGCTGACGCTGGCGACCATGCGCGACGTCGCCGAAGACCGGCTGCGCCGGCTGGCCCGCGACCCGCTCCGCGTCCAGATCGGTGCCGGCGAATTCGACCGCCTGCGCGCCTTCGCCGCCGAGGTGGGCATCGCCGAAGGACTGGCCAGGGCCTACAACACCGTCGATTCCCGCGACGCCAACATGCCGCTCGACGAGGCGCTGGAATTCTCGCTGGGTTCCGCCGGGGCGCGCGGCTTCTCCGCAAGGCTGCATGGCTGGAGCGTTGACGTGCCGCCGTCGGGCGGCGCCGTCCCGGCCCCCGGTCCCGGCGCGCAGCGGCCGATCGACCTGTCCGCCTTTCGCGGTGACGTGACGCGCCGCTTCCGCCAGTTTGCCGACGCCTATCTGCGCGAACTCGCCATGAGCGGCCTCGCCGTGGCCCGCCTGTCGGTCGCCGCCAACGAGCTTGAACTGCTCGCCGGGGGAGCCCGCACCGGCGCCGATGCCGCGACCTCCTACGCCGAGGTGCTGGGAAGCCTGGACGAGGCCGCGCGCGGCCTGAACATGGAGCGCGGCGCCTGGATCGGCACCGATGGACCGGTGCTGCCGCCCGAGTTCGACACCCTTCTCACCCGCCTGGAGAAGTCGGAGCTGTTCGGCCCCGGCTTGCGCGCCGACATCATGGAACTGGCCCAGCGCCGCTATGACGAGGCCGGATCGGGTGGAAAGTCGCTGGACTCGGTGATCGGCCGGCTGCTGGTCCAGGGCTCCAACGGCGCCCCGCGTCTCTCGCCCACGGCCGAAAGCCTCCGCCAGACCCTCACGGTCTGGTCGGCACGACGCTTCATGCGCTCCGGCGAGGCGTCGGGCACGGCAGCGGCTCCGACCAACCGCGCCGGCTGGGACCGTGCGGCTTTGGAGACGATCCCGCCATTGCTGGAAGATTACCTGCTGTTCGATGCCAAGGAGGTGCCGCAGGCCCCGCAGATCCTGCGCGCCTCGATGCGCGCCGCGGCGCAGCACCAGCTCCGCCGCGGTGTCGAACAGGTTCTTGCCCGCGCCCTGTCCGGCACGCCTGCCGGCGGGACCATCGACCGTGCCGGCGGGCTGACACAGCTTCGGGAGTCTGCGCGCTCGCTGCGCCTCGCCTTCCCGGTGCTGGCCGAGACGATGCAGAGCTTCCGGCAGATCGGCCTCGCCACGCCGGCCGACGCCATCCGCGACATCGTCGCGCGGCAGGCCAACGCCGTGCTCGCCCAGGCCGACCGCATGCTGGAGGAAGACCAGCTCTACCGCCCCGATGCGCGGTCGCTGAACGCCTGGATCGACGGGCCGCTGGTTCCCGCCCAGCTGTTCGGCCAGCAGAGCCCGACGGCGCTGGCCCTCTATCTCGGCAATGCGCGGCAGGAGGTGATGGCGCTGACCCGTGAGGTCGCGGCTCCGGTGGTCGAAATCCTGGAGAAGCCCGTCATGGGCGGTGGCGCGGCCTCCGGTCTCTCGGCCAAATGGTCGCGCATCGTCGCCGAATTCGACCGCTATGAGGGCGGCCGTCCGAACAGCACGCTGGCCGCCCTGGAGAAGTTCGTCACCACCGACGTGGCCGCCATCGACGCCACCAACTGTTGGGATAAGGCGCAGCTCGACCCGCAGGCCGGCGATTTCTTCGCCAGCCGCCTGAACGAGCTGAAACAGTCCATCGCCGACCGCTGCCGCCTGATGGTCGACCAGCGCGTCTATCTGGGCTATGCCGAGCTTGCGACCGCCTTCAACGTCTCGCTGGCCGGCCGCTTCCCGTTCGGTCCGGTCGGCGACAGCCAGGCCGACGTCGCCATGGTGCGGGCCTTCTATGACGCCTTCGACGCGCGCCAGGGCTATGTGATCGAGGGGTTGCGCCGTTCGACCCGCCTCGGCACCGCCGGTCACGACGCCCTGCGCTTCATGGAAACGATGGCGTTGGCGAAGCCGGCGCTGACGGCCGCCACCGTCACCGACCAGTCCGGCGGACTGCTGCTCGACCCGACCTTCCGCGTCAACCGTGGCCGCGAGGCCGGCGGCACCAACATCATCGAGTGGAAGCTGTCCACCCCGGCCGGCACCATCGCCAACATCGGTGCGCGCTCGCCCTTGCGCTGGTACCCCGGCGACCGCGTTGCTGTCTCGCTGCGCTGGGCCAAGGACGGCAAGCTGGTGCCGGTCGCGGGCGTCGGTGCATCCTCCAGCGTGGACGAAGCCACGCTGACCTTCGCCTATGAGGGTCCGTGGGCGCTGTTCGCGCTGGTGCGCCAGCACAATGCCGCGCAGCGCGACCGCCCCACCAACGCCGATACGGTCCTCCTGTTCGAGGCGCAGACCAGGCCCGTGTCGGCCGCCAGGGACGGCGAGGGCAGGGAGGTCGAGGACAAGGCCGGACGCGATGCGCCGGTCTCCCTCAGCCCGACCCCGCGTCCCGGCACGCCGGGTCTGCCCTCCGTGCCCGAAGCGAAACGGCCGGACACGCGGGTCTTCATGGCGCTGGGCGCCAAGCGGACCGTCGTGACCGACGGCAAGCCGCCGCGCGACGAGAAGGTGGCGCTGCCCGAGCTTCCGTCGTCGGCGCCGCTGCTGGCGTCGGCCGGCGCCATGCCGCGGCCGGGCTTCCCGCCGGCCTTCCCGCCGAGCTTTCCCCCAAGCTCTTCAGGGACACCTCCGGCGGGGCTGACGGGCTTCCCCTCGGCCGGCTTCGGCGGTCAGCCGGTCAACCCGACCGACCGCGCCTTCTTCGACCTCCAGGCGCCGCCGGGCGTGCCGCCGCTGCTGCGGCCGGCCAACCAGCGCGTCTACTGACGTGTCAACGAACGGATCCCAGTCAACGCCATGACCGACACGCAGACCGCCGAACGCCCTCTCATCGACGTCGAACGGATTCTCATGCCGATCCCGGGAGATCTCCCGGCCGGCGAGGACATCCGCTACGAGCCCGAGTTCGACGCGCTGGTCGAGGCCCGGCGCATGGACGACGACACCGACAAGGGGATCTGGCAGACCGACGACGTCAAGCGGGCCGACTGGAAGGGCGTCGCGGCCGGCGCCACCGATCTGCTGGCGACCCGCTCGAAGGATCTCCAGATCGCCGTCTGGCTGGTCCAGGCGCTGGTGCAGCAGCATGGGCCGTCCGCCATCGCGCCGGGCCTGTCGATGCTCGCCAGCCTTGCCGAAACATTCTGGGACGGGCTCTACCCGCGCATCGACGAAGACGGCGACATGGAGGCGCGCTTCGCGCCCCTGTCGTGGCTGGATGAACGGCTGGCCCGCGATCTGCTGGCGATGCCCATCGCGCTGCCGGAACAGGGCGCCAAGTCGGGACTCCGGCTTCAGGACTGGCAGAATGCCCAGCGCCTGCGCAAGCTGGCCGGCCGCGATGCCCGTGCCTACAAGGCCGCCATCGCCGAAGGCGAGGTGCCGGTGGAGCGCATCGTCAAGGATGTCGAGAAGACGCCTTCGGAGTTCTACGTCGCCCAGCGTGAAAGCCTGAAAGCGGCAGAGGCGGCGGCGCATGGGCTGGGCGCGGTGCTGGACCGGCTCGCCGGCCGCAACGCTCCCGCCCTCTCCCGCATGAAGCGCACGGTCGAGGAGCTGTGCCGGTTCCAGGAGGATGTCTTGCGCAAACGCGGTGTCGCTCTCGAACCGGCGGCACCCGTGGCCGCGCCCGAAGACGCTGCGACCGGCGATGCCGACGCGGCGCCCGATGCCGTGGCCCGTCCGGCCGGTGCCGGCTGGACCGGCGGTCCGCGCAACCGGGAGGAAGCCTACGGAATGCTCCGGCAGATCGCCGACTTTCTGGAAAAGGAGGAGCCGCACAGCCCGACCTCCTATCTGGTGCGCCGCGCGGCCTCCTGGGGTCAGCTCTCGTTGCCGGAACTCTATGCAGACCTGCTCGGCGACCGCGGCGAGGTCGGGCGGATGTTCTCCGTGCTGCGCTTGAAGGACGAGTGACCCCGCGATGCGCATTCTTCTCAAATATCCCGGCATTGCCGGCGATTCGCTGCTCCAGGGCTACAGCAACCTGATCTTCTGCTCGAAGTTCGACATGAAGACCGGCTCCAACGACGCCGGATCCCTGGAATATGGCTCGGCGGTCGAGGACGACGACTACGACGTCTACGGCATCGCGGCGATGCATGACAATTACAGCAATGTGAAGCCGCAGGCGAAGCGGCGCACCGTCGGCATCGACAGCATCGACCTCAGCAAATCCATCGACATGGCTTCGCCGTTGCTGCTGAAGGCGGCGTTCGCCGACCCCGTGCCGGGCGCCGAAGCCACGATCTACTTCCTGCGGCCGATGGACACGCAGGTGTCGGCCAGCCAATCGGACATCGACGGCGGCAAGATCAGCTTCGACAAGTTCATGACCATCGTGCTGACCGATGTCCACGTCACGTCCTACACGGTCTCCGCCAATGGCAGCGGCGACAACAGCGGCGACGAGACGATCTCGCTGTCCTTCACCAAACTCAACATGACTTACGTCCATTACAAGAACGGCCAGCCGCAGAACGTTCCGGCTGAAATCAAGGTGGCAAAGAAAGAATGACCCACGCTCATATTACTCCGGCGGAACTCCCGACCGGCACCCCCATCCGGGGCCCCCGCGGACCGGCGAAGCAGGTCGAACATCTGCTCGAACAGGCGATGTTCCAGAGCCGCTGGCTGCTGGCGCCGCTTTACCTCGGGCTGGTCGGCGCGCTCGGCATGATCGGCTGGTGCTTCGCGGTCGAGTTCGTTCACGCCTTTCCGAAGCTGGCCAGCGGCAACGAGTCCGAGGTCATCCTTGTCGTCCTGGCTCTGGTCGATCTGACCATGGTCGGCAACCTCGTGCTGATGGTGATCTTCAGCGGCTACGAGAACTTCGTGTCCAAGATCGACGTGGCCGGCCATTCGGACCGTCCGGAATGGATGGGGAAGCTCGATTTCAGCGCCCTGAAGGTGAAGCTGATCGCCTCCATCGTGGCGATCTCGTCGATCCAGGTGCTGAAGACCTTCATGCATGTCGGAACGGTGTCCGACCGCGACCTGATGTGGCTGGTGGCAATCCATTGCACCTTCGTGGTCTCGGGTCTGCTGCTCGCGCTGATGGATTACATGGTCAAGAAGAGCCACGCGCTCGAACACTAACCGGGCCGGAAAGGGGGGCTTGAGATGTTTAGGAACCTGCTGGCGCTCGCGCTTCTGCTATTCACGGGTCTTTCCGCCATGACGGCGGACGAAGCGCGTGCCGAGCCGCAGAAGGTGGTCGTGGGGACTTACATCAACCAGATCACCGGACTGAACCTGAAGGAAAAGCAGGTGACCGTGGATTTCTATGTCTGGTTCCGCTGGGATGCCGACGACATCAATCCGCTCGACTCCTTCGAGGTGATGAACGGCACCATCAGCTCGAAGGAGCCGACCCCGCTGCGCAAGATCAAGGACCAGAATTATATCTCGGCCCGTGTCCATGCCGTGCTCAACCAGGCGTGGGACATCAGCCGTTTCCCGTTGGACAAGCAGTCGATCCGCATCGAGATCGAGGACAACGACCGCACCGTCGAAAATCTGGTCTATGTCGCCGATACCGAGAACACCGAGGTCAATCCCGACATCGACATTGCCGGCTACAACGTGAGCAAGACCACGGCCGGCATCATGGAGAAGACGTACCGAACCAACTACGGCGACATCTCCCTGCCGAAGGCGCACGAGTCGCGCTTCTCGCGCTTCGTGCAGGAGGTGCAGATCGACAGGCCGAACACGGTCTATTATTTCAAGACCTTCTCGACCATCTTCATTTCGTGCCTGGTCGCCTTCCTGGCCTTCCTGGTCAAGCCGGTCGATCTCGACCCCCGCTTCGGTCTCGGCATCGGTGCGCTGTTCGCGGTGGTGGCCAGCTACTTCATCGTCGCCGGCGAACTTCCACACAGCACGGGCTTCACCCTGTCCGACAAGATCAACATGGCGTCGATGGGGCTGATCTTCCTCAGCCTGTTGCAGAGTTCGGTGTCGCTGATGATCTACGAGCGGGACGCGGCGAAGGCCGTCAGGCTCGACCGCATCTCGGTCATCGTCTTCCCGATCGCCTACGTGATTCTCTGCGCCTGGATCACGGTGGGGTAAGGCCCCCGCCGCTCAAGGCGGGCGGCGGGCGGCGGGCGGGGAGGCCGCAATGGGGCGGGCCTCCCTCCATCAACGCCGCCAGTATTAAAGTCTCCAGTATCAACGCCGCCAGAACAGCAGTCCCTTGCGCTTCTTGGGCGGTTCGGGTTCCGGCTCGGGCTCCGGTTCCGGTTCCTTGGCTTCGGGCTCCTCGTCGAAGGAGAAGGCGTCGGCACTGACCGTCGGGGTGTCGTCGGCTTCGTCCTCGAAGGCCTTGAACGGGTCCTCGTCTTCAGCCGTCTCACTCTCGGCTGTCACGTCCTCCGGATCGTCCGCAGCCCCGGCCGTGCTTTGCTCCGTTTCGGACGAATCCTCCTCGGTGTCGAAGACAGCGAACGGATCGTCGGAACCGAAGGGATCCTCTTCGCCGGGTTCCTTTTCCTTCTCTTCCTCGTCGAAGCTGAAGGGATCCTTGCCGCTTTCCGTCTCCGTGTCGCTGCTGGAACCGAACGGATCCTCCGCAGCTGTTTCAGCATCGTCATCGTCGCCGAAGCTGAACGGGTCTTTCCCGCTTTCGTCATCGCCGAAGCTGAAGGGATCGGAGCTGCCCCCCGCTTCGTCGTCATCGCCGAAGCTGAACGGGTTTTCGTCCGACGCGGCCTCGTCGTCATCGGTGGCCGACGACCCGCCGGACGCCCGCATTTCCTCTTTGAATTGCTCCAGTTCTGCGCGGAAGCGCTCCTCCGCCTCGGACCAGCGCGCACGTTCGACTTCGAGCGCCTCCAGCAATTCCTCCTCGCGGGCACGCGCCTTGGCGCGCTCCTCGTCGAGGGCACGGATCAGTTCGTCCTGGCGGTCGATCATCGTCTCGTGACGCTCGTCGAGCGTGGCGATGACCTCGCGGACATACTGCTCGAACGCCTGGAACTGAAGGGCGAGGACATCCCGGTCGTCGTCCGCGGCGGCGGCGGCCCGGGCGGCGGCGGCCTTGGCGGCCTTCCCCTTGGGGGCCGGTGCGGGCGTTTCCGCCGGGGCGGATGTCGATTTTGAAACAGAAGCGACCCGGGCAGCCTGCTGTGCCGGGCCGTCGCCGAGCCAGCGCGCCACCAGGATGTAGGAGACCTGCAACTCCTCGGATATCCGCCGATAGCTCCAGCCCTGCGCCCGCAGCCGCTCGGCCATCTTCTGGCGGTCCATCTCATCGCGCGAGGTCGGGGCTTGGTCGGGGATTCTGCGGCCAACGTCGCCGGCCTGATCGGCCGAGGACAGCACGATCAATTCCTTGAATTTCCGATCGCTCATTCAGCCCCCGCGGCCACGCGCTTCAAGATTGTCCGGCCTTTCCGAGTGTCGCGGGTTTGCATCGCGGTTGTCGATGCCCAAACAGTCCTCATTGGTGCGGTTTGCGGACCGGCGGAAGGGTCCGCTTCAGGCCGTCAATTGAACGGAGGCGGATTGATGGACTGGATGTGCTCGATGTAGCGGGACATGGCGGCGATCCCCTCTTCGGTCAGTTCGACGAAGACCCGCCGGCCGTCCTGATCGTCCGCCACCCGGCGGATCAGGCCGCAGCCCTTGAGGTTGGAGATGCGGCGCAAGGCGGTCGTCTGGGCAACGCCGGAGGCCATGCACAGCGAGGATACCGAGATCCGCTTGCCCAGCAGGTGGTTGGTCATCAGATCCAGCAGCATGGCCCAGCAGGGATCCTCGAACAGATCCTTCGGGAAAAACTTGTCGCGGGACGCCTGCCACTGCTGGAGCGCACGAAGCGCGCGCAACCGCTCATGGTCCGATTCGGGGCGGATCGGAACGGGCTTCTTCGCCTTGGTCATTGGGACGACGCTGATCGTCGGCGCAGGAGGCGCCGCCGTTGCGGCGAAGGCGTGCGGGGTGGCCGAGTTTTGCCGTTCGCGCAGTGCCTTCACGGCGGCGATCATCGCCATTCCGTGCCGGTAGGCCTCATCGAGCGCGGCGTCGTGGGGCGGGGCCTCGCGCGTGGTCTGGCTCACGGACAGCGCCCGCACCAGGGCACCGTGCAGCCGGCCGAAATCCTCCGGATCGTCCACGAAGTCGGCCACCTTAAGGTGCATCGCCCGCACCACGTCACCAACCTGGGCGCCGGACGCCAGGATGATGAACTGGACGGAACGGCTGCCGATGGAGGACTGCATGCGTTCGACCAGCGCCAGCCCGTCGAAATGCGGCATCACCATCTGGACGACGACGACACCGATGGAGGAGTCGGCCTCCAGCGTGTCGAGCGCCTGGACGATGTCGCTGGTCACCTGGATGCGGTGACCGTTGCGCAGGAAACTCTCCCGCACGCGGTCGGCCGCGGGAAGGTTCTGACCGACGACCAATATGGAAGGACCCGGCGCAACAAGCTCCGTGCTGGTCTCTACCGGTCGGATCGGCCACGTCAACGGTCGCTCGATTTCGATCCGCATCATCCTACCCTCTGGGTTGCGATGTAGCTATGCCCATAGTAGGTACCACAATGGACCGCGGCATGAAAAGAAGTGATGTAGCACGTTTGGGCGTAAACTTCCGAGACACGCCGAATTAGCGGGAACAATGCTGTGACACGACTCGCACTTATTCGGTAGATCGACGCAATTACCCCGCAACTGTCATGTTACAGCTTAGAAATATTAGATTGTTCTTGAAGGAAGCGAAGCTATCGCTCAGATTGTGGTAATATTACTTAGGTCGTAAGCGCACAAAATGAATGCCCGCCTCGACCACTGCACGCCGGACGCGTCCACTCTGGACCCGTCTCGTCCGCGAGGCCGGTTGATTTGGGTTAAGGTCGGCTGAAACCGAGCTTCAGGCTGGGCAGAAGAATCTGCGATCAGCCATCTGCGATCAGCCAAGCGACCGATAATGCGATTGACCCTGTCGACCAAGATCATGCTCCTGCTTCAGGTGGCGCTGTGCTTCGCGCTCGCCTCCACCGCGGTGCTCTCGTATCTCAAAATGGAGCGCATGGTGGAGGAGACGGTTGCTTCGCGCTTCCGGGTCGTTGCCCATGGGTTGTCAAGCGAGGTCGAAGGCGCGGTGAGCCTCGGCGTGGCGCTGAACGCGTTGCGCAACCTCGACGAGATGATCCAGCGCGCCCTGGTGCGTGACCTCCAGATCACTGGGCTGATGCTGTTCAACGACAGGGGCGAGGTGCTGGGCGCTGCCGGCGGCAGTGCGGTCCGGGGCACGCTGCCCGACAGTTGGCTAGCGGCCTTCCACCGCGACGGCAAAACCGACCGGGGAGCGAAGATCGTCGATGGCGGTTCCCAGGTTCTGCTGCTCAGCATCGGCAACGCCTATGGCGGCGTGGCCGGCGGCGTCGCGCTGACCTATTCCCTGGACGCCTTGCGCGCGGGCATCCGCGGCACGATTCCGGAACTGGCGATCTCCGGTGCGATCAACCTCGCCACCTGCTACGTCATCAGCCTGATCGTCGTCTGGCTGGTGATGCGGCGGCTTCAGCGGTCCCTGCGGGAGGCGGCGGTCATCGTCGAGGCCGCGACCGACGGCGGGCGGCCGGTCGTTCCGCCGGAGATCGCGGCGTTCGCTCCGGGACTTGCCGGTTTCGTGGACCGCGTGTCCGCGCGACGCCGGCAAGGCATGGACGAGCGCAAGGCGGCGCCGGTGGAGGTCGCCTGATGGAACTCACCTTCATCAAGCGGCTGAACTGGCTGCTCACCGGCCTCGTGTCGGTTCTCATGCTGGTCAGCCTCGTCGTCCAGACCTCTCATTTCAACACGCTTTTCCGTCCCCAGGCGGAGCCGGAGCTGGCGCGCAAGGCTGAGGTCGTCGGCAGCTACATCGTCGCGCAGATCGACCGGGCGGTGTCGCTGGGCTTCGAGGTGGAGAAGCTCAACGGGGTCGACGAAATCCTCGCCGACGCCCTCGCGGTCAATCCGGACGTCAACTACATCGCGCTGATGGTCGGCGACCGGATCGCCGCGTTCGCCGGCGCCCCGGATGCACGTGCCGGAGATATGCTGGCGGCGCGCGACGCCGACGGCGCGGTGGCCGGGCGTTACATCGATGCCGCATTGACCGTCGGCGGCGGTGTGCCGGCGCTCCTGCATGTCGGCGTTCCTGCCGGTTCGGTGGAAGCGGCGCTCAACGACATCGTCTTCGATCTCGGGTCGGTGCTGATCGTCGCCATTCTCCTGAACATCGAAATCCTGCTCCTCGTGGTCGGCAGTTCGGTGACGGCACCGCTTCAGCGGGTGGGCGACGTTCTCAAGGAGGGTGCCGAGGGCAGGCTGAACCTGCGGACCGGCCTGCGAGGACGCGACGAGGTGGGGCATCTGGGCCGTGCCATAGACCGCGCGCTCGACGTCATGCGCGGTACCGACAGCGCCGCCCCGCAGCAGCAGGGTGCAAATGCGGCCGAGGCCCCTGCCGCCGGCGACCGCATCGTGACGATGCAGAGGATCAGCGAGCTGCGTTTCGCCATCTTCGTCTTCGCCCTGGCGGAGGAACTGACCCGCACCTTCCTGTCCGTCTATATCAAGGACCTCTTCGAGCCGGTGCCCGGTCTGAGCAAGGAGCTGGTGATCGGGGCGCCCATCGCGCTGTTCATGCTGCTCTGGGCCGTCGCCCAGCCGATTGCCGGCAACGTGTCGGAGCGCCGGGGCCGCCGCACCGTTTTCCTTGCCGGCGCGGTGTTCTCCGCGCTTGGGCTGCTGGGCTCCGGCCTGGCGACGGATCTCATCCAGCTCATCGTCGCCCGGTGCCTGACCGCGGTCGGGTACGCCAGCGTCTTCATCGCCGCGCAGGGCTTCGTCATCGACGCCACCGACCCGCGCCGACGCGCCGGCGCCATCGCGCTCTATGCCGGCGGCATCCTGACGGCCGGCGTCTGCGGTCCGGCCATCGGCGGTGTCGTCGCCGACCAGATCGGCTTCCGCATGACCTTCATCGTCTCCGCGACGCTGGCTCTGGCGGCGGCCTTGATGGCGTGGCACCTCCTGCCCAGGCATGTCGACAGCGGCAAGGCCAAGACCCGTGGGCTGAGGCTGCGCGACGTCGGCGTTTGCCTGACCAATCCGCGCTTCGTCGCCGTGACCCTGTTCAGCGCCGTGCCGGCGAAGTTCGGTTTGACCGCCCTGCTGTTCTTCCTGCTGCCGCTGGCGCTGGACGACAGCGGCGTCAGCCAGTCGTGGATCGGCCGCGTGCTTCTGCTCTATTGGCTGATGATGATCGTGGCGTCGCCGCTGGTGGCGCACCTGTCGGACCGTTCGGGGCGGAGAACCCCGTTCCTGGCGATCGGCGGCGTGATCGCCGCGGGTGCCGCCTATGTGCTGGCGAACTCCGGGACGCTGCCGATGACCATCACCGGCGTCGCCCTGCTCGGCTTTGCCCATGCGCTGGTCAACACCCCGCAGATGGCGCTGCTGGCCGAATCCTGCGTGCGTGAGCGTTCCACGCTCGGCGAGACCACGGTGATCGGCATGTTCCGGCTGATCGAGCGCATGGGGTCGGTGGTCGCACCGTTCCTGGCCGGCCTGTTTCTCGCCTATTACGGCTACCACGGCGCCATGAAGGGCATCGGCATCGTGCTGGCCGCCTGTGTCGCCGCCCAGCTTCTCCTGCTGGCCGCCACCGGCGGGCGGCCCTCCGCTGACCTCCCCCAGAAGGACCCGGCATGACCTCCGTGACCCGACGCTCGCTGCTCCTCGGCTCCGCCGGCGCGCTCCTGGCATCCGGCCCGGCCGCGGCCGCCATGACGGGTGCTCCGGCGGGAGCCCCGGTGCCCAATCCGGCAACGGCCGGGCGTGGCAACCGGCCCGCCAATATCATCGTGCTGACTCCGCGCAAGGATGTCGGCGACGTGCTCGGATTCCGCGATCTGCTCGAATCCATGGGCATGCAGGCGAAGATCGACGTGCGCGAGGTGCAGCAGGCGTCCGCGGTGGCCGGCATGCTGCCGGACATCCGCGCCGCCCGCCCCGACCTCGTGCTCACCGTGTTCACGCCGCTGACGCTGGCGACCGTCGGCCGCTACGACGATCCCGATCCGTCGAAGTTCCTGACCGATGTGCCGGTGGTCTTCACCTCCGTCACCGACCCGGTCGCCTCGCGCATCGTCCGCTCGCTGGAGCAGCCTGGCCGGGCGGTGACCGGCACCCGCCACATCGCCCCGGTGGCGGTCCAGCTGAAGACGATGCTGGCCTACCGGCGCTGGAAGAAGATCGCGGCGGTCTATAACCCCGCCGAAGAGAACATGGTCGTCGCCGTCCGCGACTTGAAGGAGGAGGCGGCCCGCCAGGGGGTGGAGATCATCGACGGCGCGGTTCCCCGCGATGGAGCCGGCAGGCCGAATCCCGACGCCATTCCCGACGTCATCCGGGACGTGGCGCGGGCCGGGGCGGAACTGGTCTACATCGGTCCGGACACGCTGGTGGCCTCGAACAACAGCCAGGCGGTGGCCGACGCGGCTCTGGCCAACAATGTCGCCACCTTCTGTTCCACCGAACTGCCGATCCGCCGCTCCGGCCTGCTGATGGGATTGGTGAGCCCAGCGGTCAACGTCGGCCGCTTCGCCGGGCTGAAGGCCTACGACATCCTGAACGGAGCCAAGCCGGCCGCCGCGATACCGGTGGAGACGCTGAACCGCTTCTCCCTGCTGCTGCGCATCAACACCGCCAAGCGCCTCGACCTTTATCCGCCGATGCGCCTGCTCAACATTGCCGAAATCGTCAAGGATGCCTGACATGCCGGTCGTGTCCTCTCCGTTACAGAGTCTCCATCAAGGCATTCTGAGCCTGTGGAACGGACAGCCTTCCGGTATTCCCTACCGCTTGCGTTTTCTCAACGCCGACGATCTTCCGGCGCTGGAGGAGTTCCGCGCCTTCATCTTCGGCAGCCTTCCGGACATCGACGCCTATTTCCCGGAAACCCCGGAATTCTCCGGCCTGCATATGGCCGAGCGCGGCGTCACGCTCGGCCTGGAGACGCAGGGCGCGCCGGGCGGCGACCGCCTCATCGGCTGCGCCGTTCTCGGCCTGCCGCAACCGGGGATGCCGGCCTTCGCCGATGACCTGCCGGGCGGAGGCCCCGATGTGACGGCCACCGCCCACATGTCGAGCTGCATGGTGCACACCGACTTCCGGGGCAACGGGCTCCAGCGCCTTCTGGTGACCATGCGCACGCTGTACGCCCTGGGAGCCGGCCGTCCGCACCTGCTGAGCCGGGTGGCGCTGTCCAACCCGGTCAGCCTCTCCAACATGCTGGCGTCCGGCTTCACCGCCCGCCGCATCCTGGTGATGCACAGCGGCCGGCTGCGCTACCTGCTGCACCGCGACATGCAGGCGCCGCCGCCGGCCTTCGAGCCCGGAACCGACCGTGCCCTGCGCGTCGCGGACCATGCGGCGCAGAACGCCGCCTTCGAGGCGGGGCTGGTCGGGCGCACCGTCACCTTCTGCGGCGACGAGCCCTTCATGATCTACGCCCGCCCGGCTGCCGCCGCCCGCCGAGCGGCCGCTCCTGCCGAACTGGAGGCCATCCCATGAAGACAGCGATCGTCGTCGACCCCTACTCGACCGGACATCTGCTCGCTCCGCGGCTGCGTGCGCGCGGTTACCGTGTGATCGCGGTGCAGAGCAGTCCCGACCTCGCGCCCTCGCTGCTTCTCAGCTACGTTCCCGGCGATTTCGACGAGCTGGTCCTGTTCGACGGCGACGTCCCGGCCCTGGCCGAGCGGATGCACGCGCACAGCCCCTCCTTCGTGCTGCCCGGCAACGAGTCCGCCGTGGAACTGGCCGATGCGCTCGGCGCGGCGCTGGGCACGCCGGGCAACACGCCCAAGCTGACGGCGGCGCGTCGCAACAAATACATGATGATCGAGCGGCTGGGTGCCGCCGGCCTGCTGACGGCCCGGCAGACCATGGTGGAGTCGGGTGCGGAGGCGGTGGAATGGGCGGCAGGCGCCGGCTGGCCGGTGGTCGCCAAGCCGCTCGACAGCGCCTCCACCGACCATGTCTATTTCTGCGACGGCGCTCCGGCGCTGCGCGAGGCCGTGGAGTCGATCCTCTCCAGCCGCAATTTCTGCGGCACGCCCAACCGGCGGGCCCTGGTGCAGACCTATCTCGACGGCGACGAGTATGTGGTCAACACGGTGAGCCGCAATGGCCGCCACTATGTCTGCGACGTGCTGCAGTCGGCCAAGCGCACGCTGAACGGCTCGCCCTTCGTTTACGACTATTACCGCCTGCTGCCGCCGGACGACGAGCGGTCCGTCCAGCTCATGTCCTACATCCGGCGCACGCTCGACGCGCTGGAGATCACCGACGGCGCCGCCCATGCCGAAGTGCGGCTGACCTCCCGCGGGCCGGCGCTGGTGGAGATCGCCGCCCGTGCCATGGGACCGGCGGGCTCGACCACGGCGATAGGTCACGGCACCGGCCACGATCAGGTGGATCTGCTGGTCGAGGCTTTCGACGGCGGGGTCTGCCCCGGTGGTCCCGATGGTCATTACCGCTTCCTGGCCGACGCCATGGTGCTTTACCTGCCGGTGCTGGTTTCCGGCCGTGTGGAGGCGCTCCCCGACCTCGGCGTGCTGGACCGGTTCGAGAGCGTCCGCGGCTACGGCATCGTGCCGCGCGTCGGTGCCCGGATCGTCCCGACGCTCGACCTGACACAAGTGCTGGCGAAAGTTTATCTCTCCCATGCCGACCGGGCGGTGTTCGAACGCGATTGGGCGGCGATCCGTGAAATGGAAGAGAGCCTGCAACCGGTCGTAACCCCCTGAAGCAACCGCCCCGCGAGGAGGACTAGATGGCGCACACTCCGTACGATCAGCAGTGGGATAAGGCCAAGAAAGAGTTCGAGGCTCTCACCGGCAAGCATAAGCCGAAGGAGAGCAAGGGCATTTTCAATGCCTTCGGCAGCCACACCGGCCTGTCCGGTTCGCTGAAGAAGTGCGAGAAGGCGCTCACCGCCTGCGACACCGCCAACTCGACCGACGTCAAGGAAGGCAAGAAGGTCGTCGCCGCGTTCCTGGCCGCGTCGAAGGATTTCTCCAAGGCCAAGAAGGGCTATCTTGAAGTTCTTCAGAAGGAAATCTACGCCGAGTTCGACAAGCGTACGGAAAAGGACTTCAAGACGAACTACGAGAAGGCGTTGAAGTTCCTGGTCAAGGAGCTTGCGGCGCTGGAAGCCACCATCGAGTCCGCGGTGGCGATGTACACCCAGAAGTTCAACGAGGCGGAGAAGGATTTGTCCGTCGAGCAGAAGATGCTCAAGAACTGGGAAAAGAACATCAACGGCGCGCTGGCCCGTGCCGCGGCCGGCGTTGCCAAGGTCAAGGCCAAGCCGACGGCGGAAACCTACAACGAGCTGTTCCCGACGCTGGCCCGCGACATCACCATGCAACTGGTGTTCGCGCGCAAGATCGAAGGCCTGCTGGCCGATCCCGACTTCTTCAAGAAGAAGCTGGATCCCTGGGCGAACCAGAGCAACGCCAACGAGCCGGTCAAGGTGCCGGCGGATGCCACGCCGAAGGTGATCCTCGACCATATGAAGGAGTTTTCGGCGGCCTGCAAAGGCGTTGTCCAACTCGTCAACTCGCGCACGAGCGCCTGATCAGCCGCCCGATCCGCCACCGGTTCGACGCCGGATGGTGCCTGCGCAGGTCGGAGCAGGGCGGGCAAGGACGCCCGCCCGGTCCGACGGATGCCGGTCACCGGACGGAAAAACCGTGTGGGGCGGAAAGGCGTCCTTCATGGAACGGCGGCCGTGGTCCATAGAAGGGCGAAAATTTAACGAACAACAATCGTAAAATATAAGAGCAAGCGATGGCAAAGAAATATCTGGAGTCTTGGAAGAAGGCTAAAGCCAAATTCGAGGCCGACACCGGCAAGAAAAAGCCCGATCCGAAGAGCCGCTTCGGGAAGATTTTCTCCAAAATCAGTTCCACGGGATTCGAAAAGTCTTTGAAGGCGTACGATGCGGCGAAGACCGTCAAGGAGGCGGAGAAATACGCCCGCGCTTTTCAGGCTGCCGCCTCCGACTACATCCCGACGCTGGACGCCGCCGGCAAAGCGGCGCGGCAGGATGGGGACGACGTTTACGCTGACGCCTGCGCCGCGATGGTCGCGTCGCTCAACAAGATCACCGCCAACGTCTTCATGGATCTGGAACGGTTCGGGAGCTGGCCGGACAAGCTCGACAACTTCTTCAAATCGCCATACTGGTACAAGCTCCTGCTGAAGCAGGCAAAAAAGGAATACTCGACCGAGAATATGGAGCTTTTCGGGCTGATCCTGAACAAGAAGGTGAACTCGGAGGCCAATGCGCAGAAGGCCTATGAACTCTATATCCGGGTGGGGTCGCCCAAAGAAGTCAACATGTCCTCAACGACCCGGAAGCTCTGCGATAAATGCGCGCAGGGAGGGACATGGAAGGCGATGCCCTGGGACAAGGTGGAGATGGAAGTCGCTGTGAATCTGGCCGATACCGTCGCGAGGCTGGGCGCGGCAGTGGCCGACGGGACGGCGTAGCACCGCCGGCAGCGGTCGCATCGGTCTTCCGCCAGGATGTCCGCTGGATATTGGAGGTGCGGATTGCCGCGCTGAGCGGCATGCTCGTCGTTGGGTGTCACCTGTCCCGGAAGTAGGCATTCGGAAGCGTCAGGGTCCGGATGCCGCATCTGTGCGTTCCATCTCCGGGAATGACACCGAGGCGAGTGCCATGATGAAGGATCCGAAGCAGATCGCGCGCGTTTGCCTCCAGGCGGCACGCGTCGACTTGGAAGCACACGCTGCCTGTGGGCTGATCACCGCGGACGACGAGTTCGGCCTGCGCTACAAGATCGCTGTCCAGGCATGCGATGTGAACGGCGACGACTGCCGGTTTCCCGCCTGCGCCTGTCCCTGGCCGGACTGTTCCCGGCAAACCCGGAAGCAGTGATCCGCAGTCGGGCTGAGGACGCCGGTGCCGGCACGACGCAAATGCGGGCGCCGCCGTCGCCGGCCCTCTGACCGGCGACAACGGCTTCCTTCACCTCGGCTTCCGCCGGAGCGGCGTGATCCGACTCAGACCGTCAGGAACAGCGCCGAGGTCCACACCCGCGACTGGTCGCGCTGGCGTCCGGTGAGGAACAGCGGGTGCTCGCGGCCTGCCGCCAGATCCAGTCCGGCCAGCGGGATGCGGCCGGCGAGATCGCGGGGCAGCGGCGCCTCGGTGACACGCTCCACCGTCACCTCCAGTTCCGTGCCGGGCAGCAGGCGGCTGACGGCTCCGGTCGGCAAGCGGGCGGCATCCAGCAGCGCGTCGCCGTCGATCTCCAGCACGGCCTCCGGCGCATGCGGGTTGGGCGGCGGGGTCAGCGGATTGCCGACCTTCACATAGGTGCCGATGTCGAGATGCACCCGGATGCGCGTGCCGGCCAGCCGCGACAGCGTCAGTTCCACCCCGTCGGTATCGCCGTGGGTGACGGTGCTGAGAGCCACCGTGGTGGCGTCCTGCCGCCAGCAGCCCTGTTCGGGATGGTCGAAGCCGAAGGGCTCGACCCGCTGCACCGCCGCCCCGGTGACGGTGATGCCGCCGCTCCAATAGGCGCCGCGATAGCGGTCCTTGATGCGGGCGCCGCCCAGCCGCAGCCGAATCCGCCGCTCCGAGAATCCCAGTTCGCGGTGCAGGTCGCGCTGCCACAGCGAAGTCTCGCCGTCGTAAAGCCGCAGGCTCTCCCAGCCGCGGTCGCCGAGCAGCCGGTAGTCGAGCCCGTCGCCGTCAGACGCCGTCACCACCTCGCCCATCCAGCGGTCGCCCAGCCGCAGGCTGGCGAAGCTGCGCTCGCCCGTCGTGGCGAAGGTGCGGCGCGAGCGCAGCGCCCGGCCGATGGTGGCGCGGTCGAGCCGGTCGGCCAGCACGCCGGTCAGCCCGCCGCGCGCACCGAACACCGCGGTCGCCGGTGCGCCGCCGCCGCAGCGGCCCTGGTGCTCGTCGCTGCTGGCCGAGGCGCCGAGCCGGTAGCCGCGGGCCAGCGCCTCGGCATAGACCCAGTGGAACTGACCCCAGGCGGAACCGATCTCGATCAGCCGCTCCAGCTCGGGATGGTGCCAGTCGAGATTGCAGCGCCGGCCGCCGACATGCGGGATCAGCAGATGGCCTTCCGGGTCGTCCTGATAGGCGGCATAGAGGTCGTCCAGCGGCCAGGCGCCGGGGCGCAGCTTGCCGCGCGTGGACTCGTTCCATTCGAAGGAACGGACCGGCTGCCCCCGGCTGTCGATGGGGAATTGCGGCACGCCGTCGCGCAGGAACACCACATTGTGGTCACCGCCGGCCGCCGAGTTGCCGCACCATTCTGTGCCTGGATAGCAGACGAAGCGGCCGGCCTGGTTGAAGCCGTCGATCAGCCCGACCGCCTCGCTCCAGGCCTTTTCGGTGACGTTGAAGTCGTTGGCTGTGTAGCCCAGCACGTCCAGCCCGGCGATATCGCGACCGTAGGACAGGTTGTAGGCGGTGTCGTTGGTGCCGACCGTGTCGTTGGAATGGACATGCAGGTCGGCATAGTAGGCACGCGGCGCATTCTCTTCGACGGTGACGAAGGCTTCGGCCGGGACCAGCCCGTCGGCGGTGGCGGCAATGCGCCAGTCGCCCTCCGACAACGCCACATCCTCGCGATGGACCAGCCAGCCATAAGCACCGGGGTTGGACGAGAGCGTCAGTTGCTGCGTTGCCTCACCCTGCGGTCCCGCCAGGGTCAGGGCGGCATCGATGGTGCCGCCGGTGCAGCAATTGCCCCAGACATCCTCGGCGCGCAGCAGCAGGTTGGCCGGACCGGGTGCCGTCAGGCGCGGCGCCACCAGACGCAGGGCGGCCGGCGTGCCGGGGACGATGTCGATCACGCAGTCGCCCGGCACCTCGGCATATTTCTGGCTGCCGAGCGGGTCGATGAAGACGCGGAAGCGGAATCCCTGCTCGACGAAGCTCTGCACCCGCGTGCCCGGCCCGCCGCGCCGCCGGTCGCCCAGCCGGATGACGATGCGGTCGCCGGGGTTGAGGTAGCCGTCGATCACGTCGATGACGATGGCCTTCTGATAGGGGCGCTCGTGTCCCTTCTGGTCGAAGCGCACCTTCAGCGCCTGGATCGTCGCCGGGCTCTGCCCCGGCACCAGCGGCCCGGCCTCGTATTCCGCCGAGACATAGTTGGCGGCCTGCGGCTCGCTGGTCTGGAACAGTGCCCAGTCCGAATAGAACTTCATCGCCAGCTTGATGCCGGCGCCGTCGGCGAGGCCCGACGCCCCGACCTCGTAGACCAGTTGCAACTCGGTCCATTCGCCGGCGACCAGCCGGCGGTGCGAACAGCTGGTCGACCCCAGGAAGGGGCGGTCCTTGTTGCGCTCGTACAGCCCGACGGGGGCGATGTGGCGGACAGGCGGCTGGGCTTCGGACATGGTGGCGTTTCCTCCGGTTTTGCGGGTTTTCGGGTCAGGCGAGGTGCCAGTGGCGGTAGTGCCGCTCGATGCGGCGGAAGACGAGGCTTTCGGTGATCCAGGCGGTCATGCCGATGATGGCGACGCCAAGCAGCACCTGGGAGGCGTTGCCGATCTGGCCGCCCATCGCCACCATCCAGCCGATCCCCTGCGAGGCGCCCAGCATCTCGGCCGCCACCAGCGCCCGCCACGCCTGGCTGAAGCCGATGCGCAGCGCCGCGGTCAGGAAGGGCAGCGAGGCCGGCAGGTAGACATGGCGGATCAGCTGCCAGCGGCGGGCGCCCAGCACGCGGGCGGCGCGCAGGTTGCCGTTGCGGATGGCGAGGAAGCCCTCCTGCACCGTCACCGCCATCGGGAACAGGGCGGCGACCACGATCACCATGGTGATGGCGACATAGCCCAGCCCGAAAAAGATCATCGACAAAGGCGCCCAGGCGATGGGCGGGATCGCCATGAACAGGCCGGTCAGCGGGGCGGAAAAGGCGCGGAAACCCGGCGACAGCGCGCCGGCCAGACCCAGCGTCAGCGCGCCCAGAACGGCCACCGTAAAGCCGCCGGCCTCGCGCAGCAGGCTGGCGACGACATGGGCGGCGAGCTGGCCGCTGTCCAGCCAGCGCACCGCCTCCGCCGCCACCGCCCAGGGCTGGGGCAGGACATAGGGCGGCAGGTTCCAGGCGGCCGCACTCCACACCAGCAGCAGTGCCGGAAAAGCCGCCCAGCCGTAGAGCCGGGTCCGCATCAGCGGCCCGCCCGGCGCAGATAGGAGCCGTCGACGATGTCCGCCGCCTTCATCGGCGCCGGAATGAAGCCGAGCGCCAGCGAGGTGTCCATCAGCCGCTGGATGAAGGCGAGGTCGCTTTCCTCCAGCCGGTCCGACCAGCCCAGCCGCTTGCGCGCCTCGGCGGCGACGGCGGCCGGGGCGATCTCGCTGCCGTCGGCGCGCTTGACCGGTTCCAGCTTGAACGCCTCGGCGATCAGGGCGTCGCCTTCGGCCGGGTGGTCGGACAGCCAGGAGATGGCCTTCGCATGGGCGCGCAGCAGCCTCACCACATCGTCCGGCCTATCCGCCAGCGTCTTCTTCGGCGCCATCACCACGTACCAGGGATAGCCGGGCAGTGCCTGGTTGACGTCGAACAGCACATGCGCGCTCCCCCGCAGCACTTGCTGGCTGATGAAGGGTTCCCAGGTGAAGGCGGCGTCCACCGTGCCGCTGTCCAGCGCGGCGTTCATGTTGCCGACCGGCATGGAGATCACCGACAGGTCACGGTCGGGGTCGAGGCCGGCCGCCTCCTTCAGCACGACGCCGCGCAGCAGCACGTCCATCCCGCTGCCGCGCGCCACCCCGGCGATCTTGCAGCCGCGCAGGTCGGACAGCTTGGCGATGGCGGGATTGTTGGCGATCACCGCCGCCTGCCCGTAATTCACCTTGGCCAGGATGCGGCTGTCCAGCCCGCGCGCCGCCCACTGGTAGACCGGCGGCGCGCCGATATAGGCGACGTCCAGCTCGCCGGCGGCGAGCGCCTGCTGGATGACCGGCCCGTCGCCGAAGGGCTTGGCTTCCACCGTCAGCCCCTCTTCGGCATAGAAACCCTTGCGGTCGGCGACCAGCGCCGGGGCGTTGGCCATGGCGAAGACCCAGCCGACCCGGAGCGGCCGGCTGTCGCCCGTTGTGGCGGCCCCGGCCGGGGCGATGCCGGCGAGCAGAGCGATGGAGCCGTACAGGGCGGCGGACAGTGCCGCGGCGAAGATCCGGTTCATGCGCGAAATCCTTCTGGTCGGGGGCTGGCAGGGGCTGGTCCCGGCTGCGGCTCAGGCCGCGGCGACGATGGCGGAAATCCGCTCCAGCAGCGTGTCGGTCAGGGTGGTGAAGCGCTCCAGCCGCCGGGTCTCGCGCAGGCGGCGCGGGCGGGGCAGGTCGATGGTGAGTTCGCTGTGGATGCCGGCCGGGGCGATGTCGAGCAGCACGACGCGGTCGGCCAGGAACACCGCCTCCTCCACGTCGTGGGTGATGAACAGGACGGTCTGGCCGAGCCGGCCGCACAGCCGCAGCAGTTCCTCGTTCAGGGTGGCGCGGGTGATGGCGTCCAGTGCTGCGAAGGGCTCGTCCATCAGCAGCAGGCGCGGTTCCAGCACCAATGCGCGGGCCAGAGCCACCCGCTGCTGCATGCCGCCCGACAGCTGGTGGGGAAACTTGCCGGCCGCGGCGTCAAGCCCGACCAGCGCCAGTGCCGCCAGCGCCTTGTCCCGCTGCTCCGCATCCGGCAGCCGGCCGGCCATCCGCAGGCCGAACCGCACATTGTCGAGCGCGTCGAGCCAGGGAAACAGCTGCGGCGACTGGAAGACATAGCCGAGCGCCGGCATCTCCGGCGTCACCGTTTCTCCGTCGATGGCGATGCGGCCGGAATCGGGCGGCAGGAAGCCGGACAGCAGGTTCAGCAGCGTGGTCTTGCCGCAGCCCGACGGGCCGAGCAGCGCCACGAACTCTCCGGGCCGGGCGGACAGCGCCAGCGAGCGGAACACCGGGTGCGCGCCATCATAGGCGAAATCCACGCCATTGACGTGGAAGTCGGCACCGCCGGAGCGGTCATTGGAAAAAGCCTCGAAGCGGCTGCTGGAGGAACAGGCCGGAATTCCACAGTCCATGTCCGTCTTATCCCCCTGATCAACCGGTTCAACTCGATAATACATTATAATACATATTATAAAATACGTAGCAACTAGGGAATTGAATCGGGATTCACGCGAACGGCACCGTGGCGGGATAGACGCTTGAGCCGCCCCGTCGCCGGTGGCATCAAGGCGGCCTCGATCCGCTGGCCGGGTCGATCAATCGGGGAGGGAAGCCAGGGTGCCCGTGGTGCGAGACAACGCGACGGCGCTGTACCGGCAGATCGCCGACCGGCTGCGCGACGAGATCGCCGCCCGGCTGTTCGAGCCGTCGGGGCGTCTGCCAACGGAAAGCGAGATCGGGACCCGCTTCGGCGTCAGCCGGGTAACCGTCCGGCTGGCGCTCGACCGGCTGGAGGCGGACGGGCTGATCGAGCGCCGCAAGGGCAAGGGCACCTTCACGGCGGGCAAGCGCGTCCAGCATCCGCTCGACCGTTTGCGCAGCTTTCACGAATCCCTGCGGCTTCAGGGGCTGGACGCCACGATGCGGCCGATCTCGGCGCGGATCGTCGCGACTCCGCCGGACCTGCGGGAGGATTTCGGGCCCCATTGCCTGGAGGTCTGCCGCCTGCATCTGGTGGATGGCGAGCCGGTGGCCCTGGGCCGCAGCCTGCTGCCGCCGGCTCTGGAGCCGGTCGATTGGCAGGCGGCCGGACACAAGCCGATCTACGGCATCCTGCAGGACATCGTCGGCAAGCCGGTCGGCGGCGCCGACATCGAGGTGAAGGCGGCGGCGGCCGATGCGGAGGTGGCGGCGGCGCTCGGCCTGCCGGCGGGCGCGCCGGTGCTGGTGATGGACCGCCGCTCCGTCTTCGTCGGCGGCGGCTGCGCCGACCGTTCGGTGTTCCACATCAGATCCGAGCGCTACAGCTTCATCCTGTCCCACCGCTGGGAAGGGTAGGGTCGGGCGACGGACATCTTGGCCAGATAGAACATAGATTATGTGTGCAAAAGAATTTACAATCGCTATCTTTACAGTAGGAATAAATAAGGTCTATGTTCTCCTCAGATGGTGAATGGAGAGCGTTGCACACGATCCCGAACGAGGAGGGATAGCGATCCGCGGCAGTCCGTCGCTGTCGCCCGGACGGTCGCCGCCGATCCGGACATCCCGCTGCCGCCAACCGATCCGAATTTCAAAATTTGAAAGCCAGATTTTTGAAAGACAGCCCGATGCTCGATCTGATCCTTCGTTCCACCGCCCTGGTCGCCGGCACCCTGTCGCTGTTGGCCGCACTCGGCCTTGCCCAGCCTGCCTTTTCGCGGACCGTGCCTGCCAATCCGGCGACGGTGCCGGTGGCGATGGGTGTCAGCGGGCTGCTGTCGGTCGGCCAATAGCAGTTTTCGCCTCACAACATAGCCCAACGCTCCAGGGCGGCGCGGACCCGAAGGATGACGGGAGGCCAGTCACCCGGCCGGTCCTGGCGGAACAGGCGCATGGTCGGATACCAGGGGCTGTCGGACCGGTTACGCAGCCAGCGCCAGCAGGCATCGTGACGCGACAGCATCCAGACCGGCCGTCCCAGCGCGCCGGCCAGATGGCATACCGAGGTGTCCACGCTGATGACGAGGTCGAGTTCCGCGACAAGTGCGGCAGTGTCGGCGAAATCCTCGACCTCATCCATCCAGTCGACAAGGTCGAGGCCGGCTGGCCGCGCTTCGCTCGCCGGCGGGCCTTTTTGCAGGCTGTAGAACCTCACACCCGGAATGCCCGCGAGCGGGGCCAGGGCAGCCAGCGGCAGGCTGCGCCGCCGGTCGACCATATGCGCGACGAACTGCTCGTCATGCGCCGAACCGGCCCAGACCAGACCGACCTTCAGTCCGCCCTCACCGCCGGGGCTCCCGTCGAGCCTCCGTTTCCAGGCGGCGCGCTCCTGCGCGGACGGGCTCAGATAAGGGACGGAGGCCGGAATGGTCGCCAGACCGGTGCCGAACACCAGTGGAAGGCTGAGCAGCGGAATGCAGGCATCGCATGCCGGTGGCGGCTCCGTGAGCGACCGGACGGAAGCTATGCCGGGAAGCCCGGACAGCAGCCGGACCAATGCCGGCTGCACCATCAGGTGGACCTGGGCGCCGAGTGCCGCCAGCATCGGGGCATAACGGACGAACTGAAGCGTATCTCCCTGCCCCTGTTCGGCCACCAGAAGGAGCGAGCGTCCCGCCGGATTTCCGCCGGCCCAGCGTGGCGCATGGGCCGGATAGGCCACATGCTCCATCCGCCAGCGCGATTCGTAGAGCTGCCACCCCTTGGCGAAGTCGCCTTCCGCCAGCAGCACCATGGACAGGTTGAAGCGGGCGATGTCGCTTTCGGGCTGAAGCGCCAGGGCGCGCTCGTTGCCGCTGCGCGCCGGTTCCGTCATGCCGCTGCCATGTTCAGCCAGGGACAGGTTGATGAGGGCGGCCGGAGAAGCCGGTTGCAGGACGAGAGAGTGGCGGGCCAGCGATAGGGCCGTCGCGAAATCGCCGCGCAGGGTTGCCACCAGACTGTCGCCGGTTTCGGCATGTCCCTCCAGCGGCGCCAGCCGGCGCAGCCGGCCATGCAGGGCCTGCGCCGCGTCGAGCCTGCCCAGCCTGATCAGCAGGCCGGCATGGTTCACATAGCCGGCCGGCCGGTCGGGCGCCAGCGCAACCGCGCGCTGGACACAGGCAAGCGGAAGAGCCGGCTCCGCCGTTTCGCCAAGCCCTCCGGCCAGCGCCAGCCACGGCAACGGGTTGTCCGGAGCCAGCCGCACCGCCCGGCGCAGGACAATCGGCAGGCGCTCCATCGCCCGCCGGTCCAGCAGGATCGAGCCGGCGACCGACCAGGCTTCGGAAAACCCCGGATCGAGCGCCAATGCCCGCATCGCGGCGCGCGCAGCGACCTTGGAGCGGCGACTTTTGAGCAACAGCGAGGCCAGCCCGGTCCAGGCCTTCGGATAAGCAGGACGCAGCCGCAATGCATGGCGGTAAGCCTGCGCCGCACCGGCAGGTTGGCCCAAGGCACGCCGCGCTTCAGCGAGATTGTGCCAGATGCTTGCCCGATGGGGCGCCAACAGGGCGGCCGTGGTGAAGTGGGAAGCGGCAAGCGCAGCCTCTCCCTCGTCCAGCGCTGCGGCGCCTCGGAGGGTGAGGGCGATGGCCGGGTCTGTAAAACTTTTGGTTTGGTAGGACATAATAGAATTGCCCTTTGGAACGTCTCGGACCGATGCAGAGCAGCCTTGGAGAGATGTATAGGCGGATTGGTGCTTCGGTCCGATTCGGACGGATGAAATTCCCGGTCCGTTCCGACCTGTGCAATCTTAAATCGTTCTTCCGTCGATATCCTCCCACGTCATTTCCATCTTCGGATGCGGGTAATTCCCAACTTTAAGGAGATTTCATATTCTATTATTAATTTAACTTTATTTTACAGCGTACGCGAATAAATCATTCAGGATGGTTGGGGACGGACGAGAGGGAACGTTGGATGGCCGCTGAAGAACGATCCCAGCCCATGGTGGCTCGGCCGATGCTGGAAGGTACGCCGAATCTGCCCGACTGGCTGGAGACGATCGGCTGCGCGATTGCCTTTTCGACCTACGAAACCCACAGGCTGTTCTTTCTGGGGTTGGGTGAAGATGGGCGTTTGAAGGCCCATGAGCGGATGGTGCAGCGTTGCCAGGGGCTGTGCGTCGACGGAAGCGCGCTGTGGGTCGGCGGGCAGTCCCACCTCTGGCGCTTCGCCAACACGCTTCAGCCATCCGACCGGACGCCGTCGGGCGCGGACCGTCTTTACGTGCCGCGCCTGGGCTACATGACCGGCGACGTCGATATCCATGACATCGCGGTCGGGCCCGACGGTGTTCCGGTCTTCGTCAACACGCGCTTCAGCTGTCTTGCCGTTCCCGACCCCGACCGCGGCTTCCGTCCGGTCTGGAAACCCGCCTTCATTTCCGCCCTGCGCAACGAGGACCGCTGCCATCTGAACGGGATGGCGCTCGGCGAGGGCGGCCGGCCGATGTTCGCGACGGCGTTGGGCCGCTGCGATGTCACCGAAGGCTGGCGCGAGCGCCGGACCGACGGCGGCGTGCTGATCGATGTCCCGTCCGGCGAGGTCGCCTGCGCCGGACTATCGATGCCCCATTCCCCCCGCTGGCACCGCGGCCGGCTGTGGCTGCTCAATTCCGGCACCGGCGAGCTTGGAACGGTGGACGGAAGCGGCCGCTTCGAGCCGGTCTGCTTCTGCCCCGGCTTCGCGCGCGGGCTGGCCTTTCATGGGAAATGGGCGGTCATCGGGCTGTCGCGTCCACGGGGCGGTCACGGAACCCTGAGCGCCTTGCCGCTCGAACCGGCGCTGAACCGGGCAGGGGTTTCCGCCCAATGCGGCTTGGCCGTCGTCGACACGGACAGCGGAACCGTGGCGCATATGCTGTGGCTCCATCACACCGTGAACGAGCTGTACGACGTCGCCATCCTTCCCGGCGTACGCCGTGCCGAAGCGGTGGGATTGCTCGACGCGCGGGCGCTGGCCGAAGCGGTGGCCACTCCAACGGAAATTGTGCATTGACCGGACGCCCCATGGCGGCCGGTGAACCGATGCGGTGTCGATACTTGTTTCTGAGGGGCTGAAAGATCGTGACCACTCCCACCTTTACCCTCGTCGGCACCAATTCTTTCGGCCTCAACGGCGTCGGCAATTATGCCGCCCCCACGTTCAAGGATCTCGACGGCGACGGCGACCTGGATCTTCTGGTCGGCAACGTGCTTGGCGAGACGGTGTATTTTGCCAATGTCGGAACGGCGCTGGCACCGACCTATTCCCTGCAAGGCACGAATCTGTTCGGCCTCTCCAGTTTCGATACTTATGCAAAGCCAAGCTTCGTCGATATCGATGGCGATGGCGACCTTGATCTGTTCATCGGCAGCAAGAACGGCGGCACGCAGTTCTTCCGCAACAATGGAACATCGTCGGCTCCATCCTTCTCGCTGGAGGGGACCAACCTCTTCGGCATCGTCGCCGGCAGCTATATGGCTCCGACCTTCGCCGATCTGGACGGTGACGGAGATGCAGATCTGCTGATGGGGGACCGTTCCAACGGCATCCTTCTGTACCGCAACAACGGTACGTCGTCGTCGCCGACCTTTTCACTGGAGGGAACCAACCTTTTCGGCATGACGGCGGGTGTCAGTCACAATGCGCCGGTCCTCGTCGACCTGGACGGTGACGGCGATCTCGACCTCGTGAACAAGGATGTCGTTTCCATCAACGTCGGGACGACATCGTCCCCCAGCTTCTCCCTTGTCGGCACGGCTGTCTACGGTCTCGTCACCGGTGGCTATCCGATGCCGGCGCTGGCCGACCTCGATGGCGACGGCGACGTCGATGCGCTCTATGGCGTCGACAATGGCTCCCTGAGATATCTCAGGAACGTTGCGCCGGTCGTCAGAATCCTGGCCGATTCCGGCAACACGCTGACGCTGTCGCAGATCAACACGCTGACAGGCGGTGCCGGGACCGACGCCATCACGCTGGGCGATATCGGCGCGACCTTCAGCGTCACCCGCGTCGAAACTCTGACGGGCGGTGCCGGGACCGACGTCGCCACGCTGGGCACCGCCGGCAACACGATTCTCGTTTCGGCTCTCGAAACGCTGACCGGTGGGGTCGGCACCGACGTGCTGACGCTTGGCACCGCCGGCAACAGCCTGCTGATTTCGGCTGTCGAGACGCTGACCGGCGGGGTCGGCACCGATGTCGTCAAGCTGAGCAGCGGCGGCTCGACGCTGCTGGTGAGCGGGTTGGAGACGCTGACGGGTACCGGCGGCACCAATGTGATCACGCTGAGCGGCACGGCCGGCACCACCATGACGGTGTCGTGGCTGAAAAGCCTGATCGGCGGGGTTGGGAACGATGTCATCACGCTGGGCTCGGCGGGCAACACCACGACGATGGCGCAGGTGGAAACCCTGGTCGGTGGCGTTGGAATCGACACCATCACGCTGGGTTCGGCGGGCAACACCGTACTGGTGTCCAAATTGGAAACCCTGCTGGGTGGCCTCGGTGTCGATGTCATCACCCTGGCCGATACCGGCAACACGACGGCGGTCTATAGTGCTGAAACCATCATCGGCGGTACGGGAACCGACTCCGTCGTGCTCGGCAGCAATGGCGTACAGTACGCGGTGTCGGGCGTGGAAATCGTCACTGCGGGAGGCGCGGGCGGTACGTCAGTTTTGAACCTGGGGGCGGAGGGCAACACCACCACGGTGTCACTGGTGACGAGCATCGTCGGCGGTAGCGGCACCGACCTGATCACCCTGGGATCGGCCGGCGTCACCACGAGGGTATCGGATTTGGAGACGCTGACCGGCGGCGCCGGCATCGACGCCGTGACCGTCGGAACCGCCGGCACGACCATGCTGGTTTCCCGGCTGGAAAGCCTGATCGGCGGCAGCGGCACCGATGTCATCACCATCGGAAGCGCCGGCAGCACCATGCTGACGAGGCTGCTGGAGACACTGACCGGCGGAGCCGGCACCGATGTCGTGACGCTGGGCTCCACCGGCAACACGGTGATGCTTGCCGCCGTGGAAAGCATCATCGGCGGCGCCGGTACAGATGTTGTGACCTTCGGATCGACCGGCAGCACGGTATTGATCTCGGCACTCGAAACGCTGGTCGGCGGTGCGGGTATCGATTTCGTCTCGGCCAGCGCCAGCGGCGGGACGCTTCTTGTTTCCCAGGTCGAAACGTTGAGCGGTAACTCAGGCCGTGACGCCATATCGCTTGCGGCATCAGGCAACACCATCCTGCTTTCGCGCATCGAAACGCTGACAGGCGGGGTCGGCAACGATGTCGTGACGTTCGGATCCAGCGGAAGCACGACACTGACATCCGGCATCGAGACGTTGACCGGCAGCACCGGCACCGACTTTGTGACACTGGGCACCGGCGGCAACACCCTGCTGGTCTCGGCTGTCGAATCGCTGACAGGTGGAGCCGGCACCGACGTCGTGACGCTCGGCACCGGCGGCAACACCCTGCTGGTCCTGGCTCTCGAAACGCTGACGGGTGGGGCCGGCACCGACGTGGTGACGCTCGGCACCGGCGGCAACATGGTGCTGGCATCCGACATCGAGACGCTGAACGGCGGGGCTGGCGTGGATGTCGTTGTCCTCGGCACCGGCGGCAGCACGATTCAGGTTTTCCGCATCGAAACGCTGGTGGGGAACAGCGGCACCGATGTCGTGACGGTGGCATCCAGCGGCGCATCGATAACGGTGGAAAGCCTCGAGACGTTGATTGGAGGTATCGGCAGCGATGTGGTGATGCTGGGCACGTCCGGTACCACGATGTTGGTCTCGACTGTCGAATCGCTGACCGGCGGTGTCGGCACCGACGTCGTCACGCTCGGCACTGTGGGCAACACGGTTCTGGTTTCGCTCATCGAAACGCTGACCGGCGGTGCCGGCACCGACATCGTGAGGCTGGGCGCCGCCGGAAACACCCTGCTGGTGGCGGCTCTCGAAACGCTGACGGGCGGCACCGGCACCGACGTTGTAACGCTGAGCACTGGCGGCAACACACTGAGCGTCACCGCCATCGAGACCCTGACAGGTGGCATCGGCACCGACATCGTGACGCTGGGCGCCGCCGGAAACACCCTGCTGACGACCGGCATCGAAACGCTCATCGGTGGCTCCGGCACCGATGTCGTCGTGATCGGCACCAGCGGGGCGACTATTCATGTCGTCAATATCGAGACCGTCATTGCGACGGGGCAGACCCTTCATCTGAGCGGGCTGGAAACCCTGGTCAGCATTTTCAGTGCCGACGTTCTCGTCCTGGACGACGGTGGCAGCACCCTGTCCGTCTCCACCCAATACAGGACCATTCTCGGATCGTCGGCATCCGATGTGATCACGCTTGGAAGCGGCGGCAGCACGGTTCTCGTCGAACGCCTCGAAACGCTGACCGGGTCGAACGGCGGCGATGCGGTGATCGTCGGCACGGTCGGCATCACGCTGCTGGCCACGCTGCTCGAAACGATCATCGGTGGGGCCGGCACCGATGTCATCACCCTTGGCGGCGCAGGCGGCACCCTGCTCGTCGACCGGCTGGAGACTTTGAGCGGCGGCAGCGGAGTCGATATCGTCACCCTGGGCACCACCGGCACAACCCTGCTGGTGAATGGCATCGAGACATTGGCAGGGTCGGCAGGCACCGACGTCGTCACATTGGGAGCCGGCGGCAACACGATCCTGGCCGATCTGATCGAGACACTCATCGGCGGCACGGGGGCCGATCTGGTCGTCCTCGGCACGTCCGGGTCCACCATCTCCCTCTCGGCCATCGACAGCCTGACCGGCGGATCCGGGACCGATGTCATTGTCCTGGGCTCGGCCGGAAACACCCTGCTGTTGCGCGGTATCGAGACGCTGGCCGGTGGCGCCGGCACCGACATCGTCACGCTGGGCGCCGCCGGCAACACCCTGCTGGTTTCGGCTCTCGAAACAATCGTCGGCGGTGCGTCTCTCGACTCGATTTCGCTGGGCACCGCGGGCAGCACCCTGTTTGCAACCGCTCTCGAGACGCTGACCGGCGGACTGGGCACCGACGTCGTGGCTCTCGGTTCTGCCGGCAACACCCTGTCCGTTTCGGGTGTCGAGACCATTGCCGGCGGCGGTGGCGCCGATGTCGTCGCCTTGGGCACTGCCGGCAACACCCTGCTCGCCAATTTGCTGGAGACGATCACCGGCGGTGCCGGCACCGATGTCGTGACGCTCGGTTCCACCGGCGTCACCCTGCTTGCCAATTTGCTGGAGACGATTGCCGGCGGCACGGGCTCCGAGGTGATTTTCCTTGGCTCTGCCGGCGGCACGATCCTGGTGTCCGGCCTGGAAATGCTGATCGGCGGCGCCGGCACCGACATCGTCACTCTGGGGCCGGCCGGCAGCACGGTCGTTGTGCGTGGCCTTGAAAGCCTGACCGGCGGTTTGGGCACCGATGCCGTCACCATCGGCGACACCGGCACCACCATGGCGGCCTCGGGCATTGAGACGCTGGTCGGCGGATCGGGGAATGATGCCATCACCCTGGGCACGGCAGGCGGCACTTTGCTGGTTCGGGCGATGGAGACCCTGACCGGCGGCATCGGCACCGATCTGATCACCATCGGGTCGGCCGGCGTTACTCTGCTTGCCGACCTGCTGGAGACGATTGTCGGTGGTGCGGGCTCCGAGTTGATCTTCCTCGGCTCGACAGGTTCGACGGTCACGGTGTCGGGCATCGAGATCCTGATCGGTGGGGCCGGCACCGACGTTGTCGCGCTGAATGGCGGCGGCAACACCGTGCTGCTGCGCGGCATCGAGACGCTGACCGGCAACAGCGGCACCGATGTGGTGACGCTGGGCGACACCGGCAACACGGCGACGGTGTCGCTGTTCGAGACCATCCTCGGCGGCACCGGTGTCGACAGCATCCTGCTCGGCAACGCCGGCAACACGTTGGCGGTGTCGCAGCTTGAAACGCTGTGGGGCGGGGCAGGGCTCGATGTGGTGACGCTGGGGTCCGGCGGCAGCACGCTGATGACGGTGGCGCTGGAAACGCTGATCGGCGGCAGCGGCCTGGATGCGGTGACACTGGGCACCGGTGGCACGACGGTGCGGATCGTCGGCATCGAGTCCGTCACCGGCAACAGCGGGCGCGATGTCGTCCAGCTGTCGGAGAGCGGCGGCACCTTCATCGTCAACCTGCTGGAAACGCTGGTCGGCAGTTCCGGCAGCGACGTGGCGGTGGTCGGCGAGCTTGGCGGCGGCTCGACCCTGCTGATCGCCGGGCTGGAGATCCTCGTCGGCGGTTCCGGCTCCGACATCGTCACGCTCAGCGACGGCGGTAACACCACGCTGCTGCGCATGCTGGAGACGCTGACCGGCGGCACCGGGCTGGACGCCATCACCATCGGCAACCGCGGCTCGACCATGCTGGCGTCGAACCTGGAGACGCTGGTCGGCGGCTTCGCGCTGGACGTGATCGGGCTGGGCACCGGCGGCAACACGCTGCTGGTGTCGCAACTGGAGACGCTGACCGGCGGGGCCGGGCTGGACATCGTGACGCTCGCTACCGCCGGCTTCGACAGTGCGGCGGACATGAACCGGGTGTCGGGCACCAGCGGCAACACGCTGCTGGTCTCCGGGCTGGAGATGCTGACCGGGTCGAGCGGGACCGACGTGGTCTATCTCGGCTCGGCCGGCAACACGTTGCTGGTGTCGGGGTTGGAGATCCTGGTCGGCGGGGCAGGCAGCGACGCGGTGACGCTGGGTGACGGCGGCAACACGGTGCTGCTGCGCGGCATCGAGACCCTGACCGGCAACAGCGGTGTCGACGTCCTGACGCTGGGCGACACCGGCAACACGGCGACCGTATCGCTGTTCGAGACGATTGCCGGCGGCACCGGCAATGACCTCATCACCCTCGGGTCGACCGGCAACACGCTGGTCGTGCTGGGTGTCGAGACGCTGGTCGGCGGGTTCGGCCTTGACGTGGTGACGCTGGGGTCCGGCGGCAGCACCTTGGTGACCGTTGCGCTGGAGACGCTGATCGGCGGCAGCGCTCTGGATGTGCTGACGCTGGGCACCGGCGGGACGACGGTGCGGATCGTCGGCATCGAGTCCGTCACCGGCAACAGCGGGCGTGACGTCGTCCAGCTGTCGGAGAGCGGCGGCACCTTCATCGTCAACCTGCTGGAAACGCTGGTCGGCAGTTCCGGCAGCGACGTGGCGGTGGTCGGCGAGCTCGGTGGCGGCTCGACCCTGCTGATCGCCGGGCTGGAGATCCTCGTCGGCGGTTCCGGCTCCGACATCGTCACGCTCAGCGACGGTGGCAACACCACGCTGCTGCGCATGCTGGAGACGCTGACCGGCGGCACCGGGCTGGACGCCATCACCATCGGCAACCGCGGCTCGACCATGTCGGCGTCGAACCTGGAGACGCTGATCGGCGGCTTTGTGCTGGACGTGATCGGGCTGGGCACCGGCGGCAACACGCTGCTGGTGTCGCAGCTGGAGACGCTGACCGGCGGGGCCGGGCTGGACATCGTGACGCTCGCCACCGCCGGCTTCGACAGTGCGGCGGACATGAATCGGGTGTCGGGCACCAGCGGCAACACGCTGCTGGTCTCCGGCCTGGAGACGCTGGTTGGGTCGAGCGGGACCGACGTGATCTATCTCGGCTCGGCCGGCAACACGCTGCTGGTGTCGGGGTTGGAGATCCTGGTCGGCGGGGCAGGCAGCGACGCGGTGACGCTGGGCGACGGCGGCAACACGGTTCTGCTGCGCGGCATCGAGACCCTGACCGGCAACAGCGGTGTCGACGTCCTGACGTTGGGCGACACCGGCAACGTGGCGACGGTGTCGCTGTTCGAGACCATCATCGGCGGTACCGGTGTCGACAGCATTCTGCTCGGCACCGGTGGCTCCACGCTGCTGGCGTCGCAGTTGGAAACGCTGTCGGGCGGGGCGGGGCTCGATGTGGTGACGCTGGGATCCAGCGGCAGCACCTTGGTGGTGGCCCAGCTTGAGACGTTGCGGGGTGGGGCCGGCCTGGACGTGGTGACGCTCGGCACCGGCGGCACGACGCTGACGGTGTCGGCCGTCGAAACCATCACCGGCGGTGCGGCGACCGATGCCGTCACCATCGGGTCGGGCGGCATCACGCTGCAGGCAACCGCGCTCGAGACCATCATCGGCAGCGAAGGTCTTGATTTGGTCTTCATGGGTGGTGCCGGCAGCACTCTGCTGGCATCGGCACTCGATATCCTGGTCGGCGGCAGCGGTCGGGATGTCATCGCGCTGGGCTCAGGCGGCAACACGCTGCTGCTGCGCGCGATCGAAACGCTGACCGGCGGGGCGGGCAGCGATGCCGTCACCATCGGCGACACCGGCTCCACCATGCTGATGGGTGCGGTCGAGACGCTGACCGGCGGGACCGGGCTGGACATCATCGCATTGGGTTCGAGCGGCAACACGCTGACGGTGTCGCTCCTCGAAACGCTGACCGGTGGGGCAGGCAGCGACGTGGTCGCGGTCGGCACCCTGGGGGCGACCCTGGTGGCCAATGCCCTTGAAACCCTGCTGGGTGGCACGACCTCCGAACTCATCTTCCTAGGTTCGGGCGGGTCGACGATCTTGGCGTCGGGCATCGACACCCTGATCGGCGGCACCGGCGCGGATGTCGTGACGCTGGGTTCGGCGGGCAACACCATCCTGCTGCGTGGCATCGAGACCCTGATCGGCAACGGCGGTGTCGACGTGCTGACGCTCGGCGATACCGGCAGCACCTCGACGGTTTCGCTTTTCGAAACGATCGTCGGCGGCCTCGGCAGTGACCTCATCGCCCTCGGGTCGAGTGGCAACACGCTGATTGTCACGGGTGTCGAGACATTGGTCGGCGGGACCGGCATCGACATCGTGACCATCGGCACCGCCGGCGGCACGCTGCTGACGTTCGGCATCGAGACACTGATCGGCGGCACGGGCCTGGAGGTCATCTTCACCGGTTCGGCGGGTGCGACCCAGACCGTCTCGGGCGCGGATTTCGTGATCGGCAACTCCGGCACCGACGTGCTCACCCTGGGTTCGGCGGGCAACACCACCACCATCCGCGGCATCGAGACGCTGATCGGCGGCACCGGCACCGACCTTGTGTTCCTGGGCGACACCGGCAACACGATGACGCTGGGTTCGGGTGTCGAGATTCTGATCGGCGGTGCTGCCACCGACGTGGTGACCATCGGCACGGCGGGCGCCACCCTGCTGACCCGCGGGATCGAAACCCTGATCGGTGGGGCCGGCGTCGATGTGATCACACTCGGCGACACCCCGAATACGGTCACCGTCACCGGCATCGACAGCCTGACCGGCGGTGCCGGCACAGACATCGTCTTTACGGGTTCGGCCGGCGTGACGATGACGGTCTCCGGTGTCGAGTTCCTGATCGGCGGTGCCGGTTCGGATGTCGTCACCCTGGGGGCGGGCGGAGCGACCACCACCGTCCGCGGCATCGACACCCTGATCGGCGGTGCCGGCAGCGATCTGGTGATCCTGGGCGACACCGGCGTCACCATGCGGGCCGAGGGCGGGGTCGAGATCATCGTCGGCGGTGCCGGCAACGACATCGTCAGCCTCGGCGACGGCGGCAACACGGTCCTGCTGCGCGGCATCGAGACGCTGACCGGCGGCACCGGCAACGACGCGATCACCCTGGGGGATACCCCGAACACGGTGACGGTCGCCGGCATCGACAGCCTGACCGGCGGTGCCAACACCGACATCGTCTTCACCGGTCCGGCCGGCGTGACGATGACGGCCTCGGGCGTCGAGTTCCTGGTCGGCGGCGCCGGTTCGGATGTCGTGACCCTGGGTGCGGCGGGCAACACCGTCATCACCCGCGGCATCGACACCATGATCGGCGGTGCGGGCAGCGATCTGGTGATCCTGGGCGACACCGGCGTCACCATGCGGGCCGAGGGCGGGGTCGAGATCATCGTCGGCGGCTCCGGTTCCGACATCGTCAGCCTCGGCGACGGCGGCAACACGGTCCTGCTGCGTGGCATCGAGACCCTGACCGGCGGCACCGGCAACGACGTGATCACGCTGGGCAACACCGGTGTGACGATGTCGGTCTCGGGCATCGAGACGCTGATCGGCGGCACGGGCACCGACGCCATCACGGTGACCGGCGGTGCGGGCATCCGCTTCCAGGCGGGTTCAGGCGACAGCATCACCCTGGCTTCGGGCAGCGGCACCGACACGGTGGTGTACTCGTCCTTCACCGACATCTCGGCCCCCGACATCTCGGCGCTGGGCGCGAACACCGGCTTCGTCTCGGTCTCGAACTTCCAGTCGGGCACCGACAAAGTGCAGCTGACCGGAACGGTCCGGACCGCTGCGGACAAGAACGGCGATGCCTCGCTCTCGACAGCCTCTGCTGCGACCAACGGCGTGAACATCGGCTCCAGCGAGCTGGTGAGCCTGACCTCGGTCGTCAGCGGCAGCCTGACGGACGCTTCGCTGGCAAGCTTCCGCTCGACCCTAGGGATGCTGACGAACTCGTCGGCCGGTGCAAGCATGCTGGTTCTGGCCAACAACGGCACCAGTTCCGGCTTGTACCAAGTAATCGACACCAACGGCGACGGTCAGGTGGCCGCCACCGAGGCCCGGCTGCTCAGCATCTACAACAGCACCGTTCTCTCGCTCTCCGACGTCAACCTCGGTTGATGGCCGGATCGGGACCGGCATTGCGGCTGTACCGGGGGAAGGCGGGCGTTCCTCCTTCCCCAGCCGGCCGCAAATCTGCTATGGCCGCGGGACCGGGCGGACTCTAGCCTTTTGGTTTTCCGTGCGATTTACGCTTCAAGCGATTCCGCTTGAACCGATCGCACTCCAGGCCATGCCCGGGTGAAAGGAGTGGGCGCCATGTGGCCCCTTGACTGGATCCGCCGTTCCCTGCCGAGCACCCTGCGCGGCAAGCTGCTTCTGGTTTCGCTCGCCGTGGTGGTCCTGCCCATCTCGCTGACCGGCTATCTGCTGGAGAGGGAGGGGCGTCAGGCGCTGGTCCGGGAAAAGTCGGAGAAGCTCTTCGGCCTGACGCGCCTGCTGGATGCTCATCTCGGCCCCGGCTTCGATTCTCTTCTGACCGATGCCGGTGTTGCGGCCGGCGACCGCGATGCCGCCATCCGGGTCCTGTCGGGCCGGCTGACCCCCTTCACCGACATGATCGCCGGGGCGAATCCCGGCGTGGGGGTCGGCTACTACAGCAAAGCGCTCAACGCCATCATCACCTATGGGCCGAGCCGGGACTACAGTGCGACGGTCGGCACCACGATACCTCCGGAGCATCCGGGCTGGCATGTGCTGGAAAGCGGCAGGCAGGCGGTCGAAAGCGGCCGGCAGGTGCGCGGCTTCATCCTGAACGCGATGCTGCCCATCCTCCGCGACGGCGGCGTGATCGGCTATATCTGGGCCAATGAGCTTTCCGACGATGTGGAGCGGCAGGCAGCCGCCATGGACCGGGCGGTCCTGACCGTCAGCCTTGGCGGAATACTGCTCGGGCTTGTGCTGACGCAGGTGCTGACGCGCGGGGTCGGTCGCGACATCCGCCAGATCATCGACGGCCTGCTGCGCATGCGGAGCGACCTTGGCGACGCGATCCGGCCGCCGCCGGGCGAGGTCGGCGCCATCGCTGTCGAGGTCAACGCCATGGCCCGCGCCCTGCTGGATGCCAAGTCCCTGACCGAGAATATCCTGCACAGCATCGCCGACGGCGTGATCGCTGTGGATCGGGCCGGGCAGGTCACGGCACTCAATCCGGCTGCCGAGGCGATGATCTCGGTGAGTGCGGCCGAGGTGATCGGCAGGCCCTATGAGTCCCTGTTCAAGCCGGACGGCCGCTTCGCCAGCCCGCTGCTCGACACGCTGAAGACCGGCCGGCAGCATGTCGGCGTGACGCTGGATTTTCCGGGGACCAGACAGACGCTTCATCTCACGGTATCGAGCAGCGTTCTGCGCGACAGCCATGGCGAGGCCATCGGCGCGGTGGTGGTGCTGAAGGATCTGACCGAGCAGCAGCGGCTCCGCACCCAGATCATGCGGGCCGACCGGCTGGCGGCGCTGGGAGAGCTGGTCGCCGGCCTCGCCCACGAGGTGCGCAACCCGCTGACCTCGATCCGCGGCTTCATGCAGTTCCTGGAAAGCTCCGACGATGTCGCCGAGTGGCAGCGCTATGCCCCGTTGATCGTGCGGCAGGTCGACAGCCTGAACCGCCTCGTCACCGAATTGCTGGAGTTCGGCCGGCCCCGCCCGCCCGCCTTCCTGCCGGTGCAGCTGAACGATCTGATCCGCGAGGTGTCCTTGCTGGCCGGGCGCAAGTCGAATGCCCGCATCGCCCTGCATCCCGCCCCCGACCTGCCCCTGGCCGAAGCCGACGGCGAGGCGCTGAAGCAGGTCATGCTCAACCTGATCATCAACGCGGTCCAGGCGACCTCGGAAACCGGAGGCATCGCCATCGCCACCGCCATGGCGGCGGATGGCCGCGAGGCCGTCATCACGGTGACCGACGACGGCGAGGGAATCGCGCCGGAGAACCTCGACAAGGTGTTCGATCCCTTCTTTTCGACCAAGCCGCAGGGGACCGGGCTCGGGCTGGCGATGGCGCACCGGATCGTCGACGCGCATCATGGAACCATCGCCATCGCCAGCGTGCCGGGTGCCGGCACCACGGTGACCTTGCGGATTCCCATCCTTCACAACCGGGCGGTTGACGCATGACGACCCAGTTCCCTGCCATGCAGGCCATTTCGGCGCCGGCCGTCCTGGTGGTGGACGACGACGAGGCGATCCGCGAGATGCTCGCAGCGGTGCTGACGCGCGACGGGCTGTCGGTGACCACCGCCGCCGACGGGGTGGAGGCGGTCGCCGCCTTCGCCGCGCAGCGCCATGCCGTGGTGCTGATGGATGTCCGCATGCCGCGGATGACCGGGTTGCAGGCGCTGGCGGAAATCCGCAAGCTCGACCGCTCCACCGCAGTGATCCTGATGACCGCCTATGCCGAGGTCGGCGCGGCGGTCCAGGCCATCAAGGACGGCGCCTTCGACTATGTCATCAAGCCCTTCGACATCGCGGAGATCCTGTTGCAGGTCGAGCGGGCGCTGCAGATGCGCCGGATGCGCGACGACATCGCCACCCTGCACCGCGAACTGTCCAGCAGCTATCGCACCGACCGCATCCTGACCGCCAGCCCGCGCATGAGCGAGCTTCTCCAGACCATCGCCAAGGTCGCCAAGAGCAACGCCACCGTGCTGGTGACCGGCGAGAGCGGGACCGGCAAGGAGCTGGTGGCGGCGGCCATCCACTACAACAGCCCGCGCAATGCCGGCCCCTTCGTCAAGGTCAACTGCGCCGCGGTGCCGGAAGGGCTGCTGGAAAGCGAGTTCTTCGGCCACGAGAAGGGGTCCTTCACCGGGGCCCAGGCGCGCCGCCGCGGCCGCTTCGAGCAGGCGGAGCACGGCACCCTGTTCCTCGACGAGATCGGCGACATCTCCCCCAGCTTGCAGGTGAAGCTGCTGCGCGTGCTTCAGGAGCGTGAGTTCGAGCGGGTCGGCGGCACCGAGCTGGTGCGCACGGATGTGCGCGTCATCGTCGCCACCAACCGCAACCTTGAGGAGATGGTCCGCCAGGGGCTGTTCCGGCAGGACCTCTATTTCCGGCTGAATGTCGTGACCCTCAGGACGGTGCCGCTGCGCGAGCGCCCGGAGGATGTCCGCCTGCTCGCCAGCCATTTCCTGCAACGCTTCGCAGCCGAGAACCGCATCGAGGTCAGCGGCATCGACGAGCAGGCGATGGAGCGCCTGCTGGCCTACCGCTGGCCGGGCAACATCCGCGAACTGTCCAACGCGATGGAGCGCGCGGTGGTGATGAGCACCGGTGCCATGATCGTCACCGAGGATCTGCCGGAGCAGATCGCCGGGCGGGCTGGGGACAGCGAGCCGGCAGCCGAAAACGACGGTGACGGCGCAGCCGCCCCGTCCGCCGCCGGCAGCCTGCGCGAACAGGTCAGCCGCTTCGAGGCGCGGGTGGTGGCCGACGCGCTGGCCCGCAACGACGGCAACCGGATGAAGACGGCCCAGCAGTTGGGGATCAGCCGCCGCTCCCTGCTCTACAAGCTACAGGAATACGGCATTTCCTGAACGGACGATCTGAGGGGGGCTACTGCGCAAGTTTTTGCGCAGCACGCACAATGTTGCGCACCGGACCGGGTGGCCGTGCCCGATCCCTCCCGGTTCCGACCGGCAGCGGTCACTGAATTCCAGGGCAGATGCTGGATTTCTCCGCCATCCGGACCGGAACCGGCCTTTGGCACATCCATTGCTAGAGTGTGGGTATATCGGCCGGCTCCGACGGTCCACGGCACTGGCCTGGATGTCGCGGGTTCCCCGATCGCAGCGCTATGAAACCAAGAATGAGCGCGCGGTCCACCTCTCAAGGATCCCCGTCCGGGATCCCGGGGCGGGCTCCGCGCCCGCGGGGCTGCCGGCGGAAATCGATCCGCCGCACCCCGACGTCCAAGGGAGACGTCGAATGAGTAAAGTGCGAAAGCTGGAAGAGGCCGTCGCCATGATTCCCGACGGCGCGGTTTTGATGATCGGGGGCTTCATGGGGGTCGGCACGCCGCCCCACCTGATCGATGAACTGCTCCGCCAGGGCAAGCGCGACCTGACGGTCATCGCCAACGACACCGCCCGCCCCACCGTGGGGATTGGCCGGCTCGTCACGGCGAAGGTGGTGCGCAAGGTGATCGCCAGCCACATCGGCACCAATTCCGAGACCCAGCGCCAGATGATCGCCGGCGAGACGGTGGTCGAGCTGGTGCCGCAGGGCACGCTGGCCGAGCGGGTGCGCGCCGGCGGCTTCGGGCTGGGCGGCGTGCTGACCCCCACCGGCGTCGGCACGGTGGTCGAGGAGGGCAAGCAACGCATCGAGCTGGACGGCACGGTCTATCTGCTGGAAACGGCGCTGAAGGCCGATTTCGCCCTGATCGCCGCCAAACGGGCCGATTACCTGGGGAATCTCGAATACGCGCTGACGGCGCGCAACTTCAACCCGCTGATGGCGATGGCCGCCGAAACGGTGATCGCCGAGGCTGAGGACATCGTGCCGGTGGGCGTCATTCCGCCCGACAGCGTCGTCACCCCGAATGTGCTGGTCGACTGCCTGGTCGCCAAGGAGCGTCGCCATGGATGAGAAAACCCTGATCGCCAAGCGCGTCGCGCTGGAACTGCGGCCGGGCAACCTGGTGAATCTCGGCATCGGCCTGCCCACCATGGTCGCCGCCCACCTGCCGGCCGGCGTCAACGTCTTCTTCCAGTCGGAGAACGGCATCGTCGGCATGGCCCCGGTCCCCGAACCGGGGGCGGAGAACGAGGATCTGAGCGATGCCGGCGGCAGCCCGATCGGCGCCGTTCCGGGGGCCGCGTCCTTCGACAGCGCGATGTCCTTCGGCCTGATCCGCGGCGGGCATCTGGACGTCACCGTGCTGGGTGGCCTCCAGATCGACGAGGAGGGACGGCTCGCCAACTGGATGGTGCCCGGCAAGATGGTGCCCGGCATGGGCGGTGCGATGGATCTGGTCTCCGGCGCCAAGCGGGTGATCGTCGCCATGCAGCACAGCGCCAAGGGCACGCCCAAGATCGTCAAGCGCTGCGAACTGCCGCTGACCTCGGTCCGGCGGGTCGACCTGATCGTCACCGACCTCGCGGTGATCGAACCGACGGACAAGGGGCTGGTGCTGCGCGAGATCGCGCCCGGCGTCACGGTCGCCGACGTGCTGGCCCAGACCGGCGCCGAGCTGATCGTCCCGTCCGCTGTGCCGACCATGCCGGTCGCCGCCTGACCGCCGCCCTTCACGCATCGTGAGCATCGGGGACCCGTCCTCCCGCGCCGTCCGGCCGTGCAACCGGCGGCGCGGGAACGGCCCCCCTCGTGCCGGAGACCCGCCATGAGCGTCACCACAGCCCCCCCGCCGGCGCCGGAGACCAGCGCCCGCTTCAACCCGATCACCCCGATTTCCCGCGCCCTGACCTGGCTGGTCAGCCGCTATCTGCCCGACCCGCTGATCTTCGCCATCATCCTGACCGTGCTGACCTTCGGCTTCGCCTGGTGGCTGACGCCGAGCGGGCCGGTCGATCTGGTGCGCATGTGGGGCAACGGCTTCTGGAACCTGCTGGCCTTCTCGATGCAGATGGCGCTGGTGCTGGTCACCGGCCATGCGCTCGCCAGCTCCGAGCCGGTGCGCAACGTCATGGGCCGGGTGGCCTCCATCGCCAAAACGCCGGCCCAGGGCGTCATGCTGGTCTGTTTCGCCGCTGCGGTGACCAACGTCGTCAACTGGGGCTTCGGCCTCGTCGTCGGCGCCATGTTCGCCCGCGAGGTGGCCCGCCGCGTCCCGAAATCGGACTACCGGCTGCTGATCGCCTCGGCCTATATCGGCTTCATGACGTGGCATGGCGGCTTCTCCGCCTCGGTACCGCTGGTCGCTGCGACCAAGGGGAACCCGATGGAGAAGACGGTCGGCCTGATCCCGATCTCCGACACCATCTTCACCACCTACAATGTCGGCATCACGCTGGCGCTGATCGTCGTCCTGCCGCTGATCTGCTGGATGATGCACCCGAAGCCGCACGAGGTCGTGGCGGTCGATCCCGCCCTGCTGAAGCCGGAACCCTCGACCAAGCGCGTCCTCGGCCCCGACGCCAGCCCGGCTGAAAAGCTGGAGGAGAGCCGCGTCCTCGGCTTCGTCGTCGCCGCACTCGGCATCGGCTACCTGTTCCTGCACTTCCAGGCCAAGGGCTTCGACCTCAACATCAACACGGTCAACCTGATCATGCTGGTGGCCGGCCTGATCCTGCACGGCACGCCGATGGCCTATGCCCGCGCCGTCGCCAACGCCGCCCGCGGCACCGCCGGCATCATGGTGCAGTTCCCCTTCTACGCCGGCATCCAGATCATGATGGAGCATTCCGGCCTGGGCGGCCTGATCACCAACCTGTTCGTCGACATCGCCAACAAGGAAACCTTCCCGGTCCTCGCCTTCCTGTCGTCGGGCCTGATCAACTTCGCCGTCCCGTCGGGCGGTGGCCATTGGGTGGTGCAGGGTCCCTTCATCATGCCGGCCGCCCAGCAGCTCGGCGTCGATCTCGGCAAGGCGGCCATGGCCATCGCCTATGGCGAGGAGTGGATGAACATGGCGCAGCCCTTCTGGGCGCTACCGGCGCTCGCCATCGCCGGGCTGGGGGTGCGCGACATCATGGGCTACTGCGCGACGGCCCTGGTCATCACGCTGCCCATCTTCCTGATCGGCCTCTACTTCTGACCGTCAACGACGCAACGGCCGCCGCGCTCCATAGGATGGACGCGGCGGTCTTCCTTCCCGCAAGACACACTTGTTCCGGCAAGACACATCGTTCTCAGGAGTCCTCCATGACCGAGATCGTCATCGCCAGCGCGGTCCGCACCGCCATCGGCAGCTTCAACGGCGCGCTGGCGTCCGTCCCCGCCCATGAACTCGGCGCCGCCGCGATCCGCGAGGCGCTGTCGCGCGCCCACACCGACGCCGCCGAGGTGTCCGAGGTGGTGCTGGGCCAAGTGCTGACCGCCGGCCAGGGCCAGAACCCGGCCCGTCAGGCCGCGGTCAAGGCCGGCATTCCGGTCGAAAAGACCGCCTTCGGCATCAATCAGGTCTGCGGCTCCGGCCTGCGCTCGGTGGCGCTCGGCTGGCAGGCGATCCGCTGCGGCGACGCCGAGGTGATGGTGGTCGGCGGCCAGGAGAACATGAGCCTGTCACCCCACCTCATGCATCTGCGCAACGGCACCAAGATGGGCACGGCCGAGATGCTCGACAGCATGATCCGGGACGGGCTGTGGGAGGCCTTCCACAACTACCACATGGGCGCCACCGCCGAGAATGTCGCCCGCGCCTGGGATTTGAGCCGCGAGCGGCAGGACCAATTCGCGGCTGCCTCGCAGCAGAAGGCGGAGGCCGCGCAGAAGGCCGGCCGCTTCCGGGACGAGATCGTGCCGGTCACCATCAAGGGCCGCAAGGGAGACACCATCGTCGACAGCGACGAGTACCCCAAGCACGGCACCACGCTGGAGGCGCTGGCCAAGCTGCGCCCAGCCTTCGCCAAGGACGGCACGGTGACCGCCGGCAACGCCTCCGGCCTCAATGACGGAGCCGCCGCGCTGGTGCTGATGACGGCGGAGAACGCCGCCCGGCGCGGGCTGACGCCGCTGGCGCGCATCGCCTCCTGGGCGACGGCCGGTGTCGATCCCAGCATCATGGGCACCGGGCCGATCCCGGCCTCGAAGCTGGCTTTACAGAAAGCCGGCTGGTCGGTGGACGATCTCGACCTGATCGAGGCCAACGAGGCCTTCGCGGCGCAGGCGCTGGCGGTCAATGCCGGCATGGGCTGGGACGAGGGCCGGGTGAACGTCAACGGCGGCGCCATTGCGCTCGGCCATCCCATCGGTGCGTCGGGTGCCCGCATCCTGGTCAGCCTGCTGCATGAGATGGGCCGGCGCGATGCCCGCAAGGGTCTCGCCACCCTGTGCATCGGCGGCGGCATGGGCGTTGCCCTCTGCGTCGAGCGCGCTTGATGCCCTCACGAAACGCGGAGCCGCCGATACCGACACAGGGCGGCGGCTCCGCGACCATTTGTACCCTTTTGAAGGATAGTAGTATGGCAGAGATTATCGAGGTGTCCGTCACCCTCCACATCGCGGTCGCTGACGCCTCTGACGGGCGGGCCCTCGCCCTGCGGGCGGCGGAACATTTCAGCCATGTCAGTCACGCCCAGATCGCCGCATTCAACGAGGTGAACCGGGTCCATTCCGCAGACCATGGCACCGTCGAAGCGGTCACCAGCATCGTCGCCGGTGCGGGCCGCGGCTCGTAACGTCGGTCCGGCCACCGGGAACGGCCCCTGGGAGCGGACCGGGGGGCAGGCCGGAAAGAGGGAAACAGAATCATGCGTTTGTCGGAGCTGCCGTTGCGGTGGCGAATCGGATTCCTCGCGTCGCTGTCGATCATCGCCGCCGGGCTGGTGGCGGCGGTCGGCGGCCATTTCGTCAACCGTGCGCTGGTCGAGCAGCGGATGAACAGCGTCCGCTTCATCGCCGAGAGCGGCGGCAGCATCGCCGCCCGCTTCCACAAGCTGGCGCAGGACGGCGTGATGAGCGAGGAGGATGCGAAGGATCGCGCCAAAACGGCCATCGGCGCGATGCGCTACGCCGACGGGGAGTATCTGTGGATCTGGACCTCGCAGATCGTCAACGTCATGCATGCCAACCCGGCGCTGATCGGCAAGAGCGGTGCCGAGATCCGCGACCGCAACGGCGTCTACGTCATCCGCGAGGCGGTGCGCGGCGCCCTGACGCCGGTGCCGGAGTTCGTGACCTACGAATGGCCGCGGCCCAACGACCCCAAGGGGCCGACCTATGAGAAGCTGGCCTATTCGGTCCATTTCAAGCCATGGGACTGGGTGATCGGCACCGGCGTCTATACCGACGATCTGCGCTCGGCCTTCGTCGGCATGATGACCGTGTTCGGGCTGGTGGTCGCCGGGCTCTCGGCGCTGGCCCTTCTGCTGGGCTGGGCGGTTGCCCGCAGTGTGACGCGTCCGCTGTCGCGCGTGCATGGCGTCATGCTCCGCCTTGCCGACCATGATCTGGACGCCGAGGTGCCCGAACGCGGGCGGCGGGACGAGATCGGCGGCATGGCGCGCACGCTTGAGGTCTTCAAGGAGAACATCCTGCGCAACCGGCAGATGGAGCAGGAGCGCCGCAGCGCCGTCGTCCAGGCCGCTGCGGAAAAGCGGGCGGCGGTGGTCGATCTGGCGAACCGGTTCGAAAGCCGGGTCGGCCGCATCGTCGACCAGCTCGGCCTGTCGGCCAGCGGCTTCCAGCAAACCGCCTCACACCTGTCCGGCGCGGTCCGCAAGGCCGAGCAGGACTGCACGTCGGTGGCCTCGGCTTCCGAGCAGGCGTCGGTCAATGTGCAGGCCGTCGCCTCCGCTGCGGAGGAGATGTCGACGGCCATCCGCGGCCTGTCGGGACGGGTGGTGCAGGCGGCCCAGCGGTCCAAGGTGACCGCCGAGCGGGCGGAGCAGGCGCGCGGCCATCTGGATGCGCTGTCCACCGCCATCGAGCAGGTCGATCAGGTCGTCGCGTCGATCAACGCCGTCGCCTCCCAGACCAATCTGCTGGCGCTGAACGCGACCATCGAGGCGGCCCGCGCCGGCGAGGCGGGCAAGGGATTCGCCGTGGTCGCCAGCGAGGTCAAGAATCTGGCGAGCCAGACCCATGCGATGACCGAGCAGATCGGCCAGCAGATCGGCACCGTGAAGGCGGCGTCGGACCGGACCGTGGAGGCGATGCGCGGCATCATCGGCCAGGTGGAGCAGATCGACCAGTCGGCAGCCGAGATGGCCGCCTCGGTCGAGCAGCAGAGTGCGGCGACCGACGAGATCAGCCGTAACGCCCAGCAGGCCGCCCTCGGCACCAACGAGGTCTCGCACAGCGTGGTCGACATCCAGAAGGCCGAGCGCGACAGCGGGGTGGCCGCCGGTCAGGTCAAGCAGTCCGCCGACACGCTGGCGACCGATGCGGCCCTGCTGAAGCGGGAACTCGACGCGTTCCTGGCGGAAATCCGCGCCGCCTGAAATCTGTTCGCTACGTGATTGCACGAACGCCCCGGTTCGCAGGAGCCGGGGCGTTCGTGTGTCTGGAAGGCTGGCGCTTGTGGTCAGGTGAACCAGTAGCGCGTGAGATGGAAGAACAGCGGCGCGGAGAACACGACGGAATCGAGACGGTCGAGGACGCCGCCATGCCCTTCGATCATGGTGCCCCAATCCTTGACGCCGAGGTCGCGCTTCATCGCCGACAGGACGAAGCCGCCGAAGAATCCGGCGATGACGATGATCAGCGACATCCCCGCCGCCTGGAGCGGCGAGAAGGGCGTGATGACGTGCAGGCCGGTGCCGATGGCGACGGCGGTCAGCCCGCCGCCGACCAGCCCCTCCACCGTCTTGGACGGGCTGATGCCGGGCGACAGCCGCGTCTTGCCCCACAGCTTGCCGAACACATACTGGAAGACGTCGCTCAGTTGCGCCACCGTCATCAGATACAGCAGCAGCAGGGCGGGGGGCAGGCTGTAGCCGGGAATGTCGAGCCACAGCAGGGCCGGCGCATGGCTGGTGCAGTAGACCGCCAGCATCAGGCCCCACTGCGCCTTGGCGGTGCGGGTCAGGAAGTCGGTGGTGTCGGCGCCCAGCACCGACAGCGACGGCAGCGCCATGAACACATAGACCGGGATGAAGATCGAAAACAGCCCGTACCAGCCGATCCCGACCAGCCAGTATTGCAGCGGCACGACCACGAAGAAGGACAGGAACAGCCCGGCATGGTCGCCGCGCCGGGTTGGCGTCAGCGTGATGAACTCGCGCAGCGCCAGATAGGAGAGCAGGGCGAACAGCACCAGTGTCACCCCGCTGCCCAGCAGCATCGCCGCGGCGAACAGCGCCACCATCACCCACCAGGACCGGATGCGGGCGTTCAGGTTGCGCACCGTGTCGCGCCCGGCCGGCGTCTTCACCCGGTAGGCCAGGACGGCGCCGATCAGCGTGGCGACGACCAGCAGGCCGAGGGCGGCGCCCGACAGCCAGAGGAACAGCGGATCGGTGGTCGTGAAGACAGTCATCACTGAGTTCATCACGCTGCTCATCGGGCGGTCCGTTGGTCGGAAGGTTGGGAGGCTGGTTGGGAAGCGGGCCGGGACAGCGACACCAGCGCGTCGCGCGCCCGCCCCAGGAAGGCCGCCTTGTCCTCGCCCGCGATCCCTTGCAGCGGCGCGCCGAAGCGCATGGTGCAGATCAGCGGCACCAGCAGCGGCATGCCCTTCGGCATCACGCGGTGCAGGTTCTCGATGAAGACGGGGATCAGTTCCGCCGCCGGCACCCGTTGGGAGAGGTGGTAAAGCCCGCTCTTGAACGGCGCCACGGTGCCGTCGCCGCGCGTGCCTTCCGGGAAGAGGATCAGCGACTGCCCGCTTTCCAGCACCGCCGCCATGGCGTCCATCACCTCCGCCGTCGCCTTGCCGGTGCGGTCGACCAGCAGCGCGTTCAGGCACCCCACCGCCACCGCACGCCGCAGGGCCGAACCGCCCCAATAGTCGAGTGCGGCCACCGGATGGGTGCGTGCCCGCAAATTTGCCGGCAGGGCCGCCATGACGGCCAGCGTATCGAGGTGGCTGGTGTGGTTGGCGAAATAGATGCGCGGGACGTCGGCGGGCGCACTGCCTTCCCAGCTTGCGCGGGCGCCGACCAGCAGGCGGGTCAGCCCGAGCAGACCATGGCGGAGCGCCGGTTGGAACAGAGGGATCATGACCGGACCTCCGGGTGATGGGCTTCCAGATGTTGGGTTTTCAGGCGGCGGGCGATGCCGAGCGTGCGCGTCGCGACGGTCAGCAGGCTGCCGGCCATGATGATCCAGGCCGCCGCGAGCAGGCTGTAGCGCGTGCCCCACAGCGCATGCTCGACCGCCTGGGCGATCAGGGCGACGGTGAGGGCGGCCATGCGGCGCTGCTTGGCCATCACGCCGCCGAAATCCTGCGCCAGCCCGAGCGCGCCGCCGAAGGTGCGGACATAGGCGGTCATCATGGCGGCCAGCGCTGCCGCCCAGCCGAGCCAGGGCAGGCCGGCGGCATAGCCCAGCGGCACCAGGAAGGCGGTGTCGGCGACGCGGTCGGGGATCTCGTTGTAGAGCGCGCCGACCGGCGATCCCTTGCCGCCCTCCACCGCGACCATGCCGTCGAGCAGGTTGCACACGAGGCGCAGCTGGACGCACAGCGCGGCGCCGACCCAGGCCAGCACGCCGCCCTGGAGCAGAAGGGTGCCGCCGATTGCCGCCCACACCGCCGACAGCAGCGAGATCTGGTTGGGGGTCACCGGCGTCGTGGTCAGCCACGCCGCCAGCCGTTGCGCCCAACGGGCCGACCGGGTGGCGATGGGGCGGCGGTCGGCAGCGGTTTTGGCGGCGGCCTTGGCGGCGGTTGCACTGGTCTCCATCATGCAGGCTCCTTGGCTGCGGCCTCCGCGGCGAACCGCGTCACGGCCGGATAGTCGGTCTTGCCGGTGCCCAGCAGCGGGACGGCGTCGATGCGCAGGATGTCGCGCGGAATGGCGATCTCGGGCGCTCCCCTGGCCCGTGCGGCGGCGACCAGCGCATCGCGGGACAGCGTGGTGCCGGTCGTCGCCAGCACGATCCGCTCGCCGCGCTTGGCATCGGGCAGGGCGACGGCGGCGTGGGTGGCGTCCGGATCGGCGAGGCTCGCCAGCTCTTCGACGACGCCGAGCGGGATCATCTCGCCCGCCACCTTGGCGAAGCGCTTGACCCGGCCGACGATGCGGATGAAGCCGTCGGCGTCGATCTCGACGATGTCGCCGGTGTCGTGCCAGCCATCCTGCGGCGGCTGGATCACGCCGGGGTGGTCGGCGTGCAGGTAGCCCTTCATCACGTTCGGCCCGCGCACCCGCAGCCGCCCGCCGGCATCGACGCCGGGCACCGGCACCAGTTCGGTCTCGATGCCGGGCAGGGCCTGTCCGACGCTGCCGGGACGGAAGCGGGCCGGGGTGTTGACGGCGATCACCGGCGCGGTCTCGGTGGTGCCGTAGCCTTCCAGCAGATGGACGCGCAGCCGCTCGGTGTAGACGCGCCGCGTCTCGTCCTGGAGCCGCTCGGCCCCGGCGAAGACGAGGCGCAGCGAGCGGTAGTCGTAGGGGTCGGCCGACCGCGCCCAGGCGTTCAGGAAGAAGTCGGTGCCGAACAGGACGGTGGCGTTGGTCTGGTAGACCAGTTCCGGGATCAGCCGGACATGGCGCGGGTTGGGGTAGAGCACCGTCTTCACGCCGTTCAGGATCGGCAGCAGCATGCCGCCGGTCAGGCCGAAGGAGTGGAAGACGGGCAGGCAGTTGAACACCACGTCCTGCCGGTTGAAATCCACCACCGACGCCACCTGCGCCATGTTGGCGAGCAGGTTGCCGTGGCTGAGCGCCACGCCCTTGGGCGGCCCCTCCGACCCGGAGGTGAACAGGATGGCGGCGATGTCGTCGCCGCGTCCCTGCGGCGGCAGCAGCCGTTCCGGTGCCACCAGAGCCGCCAGGGCGCGCAGCTTGTCACCCAGCCGCAGCCCGCGCTTGACCTCTTCCAGATGGATGATGGCGTGGTCGGCGGCCAGCGCCTCGACCAGCGCGCCGAGGCGGGCCTTCTCGATGAACTGGGCGGAGGTGACGATCCGGCGCACCCCGGCGGCCCGGCAGGCGGCCTTCACCGCATCCGGCCCGGCGGTGAAGTTCAGCATGGCGGCCGGCCGGCCATGGGCGGCAAGGCCGAAGAACACCGCCGCCGTCGGCGAGGCGGTCGGCAGCAGCACGCCCACCGGCTCGTCAACTTCCGTGCCGCGCGTCAGGATGCGGCCGAGCACCAGGGCGCGGGCCGCCAGCGCACGGTAGGACAGGGTGGAGAAATCACCATCCTGCACGGCCTCCTCCCGCGCCCCGGCCTTGGCCCGGGCGTCGAGCAGGGCCAGCATCAGCGTTTCCTGCCGCGGGCGGGCGGCGAAGACACTTTCCGTCATGACACGCGACAGCCAGGATTTCAGGGCGGCGCGCCGCTTCTTGCCGACCAGACCGCCAACCTCGGGAGTCATGACCGGCGGCAGCACGGTGATGGTGATGCGCGGGAACAGGCCGAGCCGCAGCCGGCCCTTCATCCGCGACAGGACCGAGCGCTGGGCGCCTTCGATGCAGACCGGCACCACCGGGCATCGCGCCTTGTCGGCCAGCATGCCGGGGCCGCCGTTGATCTTCATCAGCGACCCGGTGACGGTGATCCGCCCCTCCGGGAAGACGCAGACCTTGTCGCCGTCGGCGAGCGCGCGGGCCAGGATCCGGGTGCCGAGCGGGTTGGTGGGATCGATGGTTACATGGTCGGCGATTGCCAGGAACGGCTTGATCAGCGGGTGTTTGGCGATGTGGGTGTCGACCGCGAAGCGCATGCCCGGCAGGAAGGCGGCGAGCAGCGCGCCGTCGAGGAAGGACTGGTGGTTTGGCGTCACCACGGCGGCGCCATCGAGATTTGTCAGATGCTCCGCCCCGCGGACCTCGACACGGAAGGCCAGCCGGAACAGGCCGCGGAAGACGGCGCGCATCAGCGCCTGCGCATCGACAGCGAGCGCCATCACGACGGCAACCGCCATGCTGGCGCCGCCCACCGAGGCGACCGTCAGCGGCGAGGCTCCCAGCGCCAGCATCCCGGCGGCGACGGCCGAGCCGGCCACCATGTAGAGCGCATTGACCACATAGGCGGCGGCGATGACGCGGGCACGGGCCCCCGGCGCGGCGCGATGCTGGATCAGCGCATAGAGCGGAACGGCGAAGGCACCCCCGGCGGCGGCGATGACGAACAGGTCGGCCAGCAGCGGCAGCGCCCAGGGTTGGGCCAGCAGGGCCAGCGGCGACAGCGGGACCAAAGCCGGGGCGGCCGGGGTCAGCAGGGGCAGGACGGCGCCCGCCATGGCGGCGACCAGACCAGCCAGCGCGGCGCGGCCGGCATCGGCGGTGGACGGCGTGCGGTGGCTGAGGCCGGCGAACACCGAGCCGGCGGCCACGCCGATGGCGAACACCGCCAGCAGCAGGGTGGCGCCGCCGCTGTCGGTCCCCAGCGTCTCGCGGGCGATGGACGGGAATTGCGCCATCACCACCGCACCGACGCCCCAGAACACCGAGATGCCATGGATCGCCCGCATCGACGCCCGGTCGCCGGCGACCGAGCGCAGCACGCGCACCGTCACCGCCAACGGGTTGAGCCCGACAGCCACCGCCGGATCGGCATTGCCGGCGCGCGGGATGAACAGCGATGCCGCCAGACCCAGCAGCGCGGAAGCGCCCAGCATGCCCGGCACTGCCCAGGGATGGAGCAGGGCCAGCGAGCCGCCGGCGATGGTGCCCAGCAGGATGGCGACGAAGGTTCCGGCCTCGACCAGACCGTTGGCGGCGGTCAGTTCGGACGGGTCGAGCAGGTCGGGCAGCAGGCCGTACTTGACCGGCCCGAACAGCGTCGAATGGGCGCCCATGCCGACCAGCGCAATGATCAGGACCGGCAGGTCGGCGGCGACGATGCCCCAGGAGGCCAGCGCCATCAGGCCGATTTCCGCCAGCTTGACGATGCGGGCGATCAGCGTGCGGTCATAACGGTCGGCCAGCTGGCCGGCGGTGGCGGACAGCAGCAGGAAGGGCAGGGTGAAGGCGCCCGCCGCAAGGGTGGAGATCATTGCGCCGCTCAGCGCACCCTCGCCGGACACGCCATAGACCGCCAGCACCGCGATGGCGCCGCGCAGGACATTGTCGCCGAAAGCGCCGAGGAACTGGGCGAGGAACAGCGGCAGGAAACGCCGCGACGCGAGTAGGGATGACGCGTTCATCGGCCGGCTCCGGTCCTGGCGGTGAGGGGGGCGGTGGGGGTTGCGATGCCGGTGAGGATCGCGTCGGCTATCGGGTCGGCGAGGCTGGAGAGCGGCGCCGTCTGCCGGCCGTAAACCTGCGACTGCACGTTCAGCACGATGGCGCCGATGACGATGTGGGACAGCGCATCGCGGTCGGCCGGAACGATGCTGCCCTCCGCGATCCCGTCGGCGACGATGCCGCAGATCACGTCGACCGGCGTTTCCTGGCCCGGGGGCACCAGCGGCAGCGATTCATGCTGCGACAGCAGAAGGAAGCGGGTGCGGTCGGGTGCCGCCTCCGCCAGATGGAAGGCATGATGGATGATCCGCCGCAGCCGCTCCGGCGCCGGACCCTGGCCCGCCGCCTCGCGCAGGCTCTGCGACATGGCCGTGTATTCCGCCGCGAACAGGTCGGCAGCCAGTTCCTCCTTGCTCGGCCAGTGGCGATAGAGCGCTCCCTCCGATACTCCGGCGGACCGGGCGATGTCGCGGACCGTCGTCGCCTTCACCCCTTTCTGGGCGAACAGCGCGATGGCGGCATCGCGGACCCTGTGGCGAACGTCGGTGGACATGATGCCTCCATGTGAATGAATGTTCACTCACAAGGTGACGAGGCCACCTCACGGGCGCAACGACGAAAAAGTATAGGGTGCAACGTTCCTGGCTCAGCTCATGGATATACCTCTTATGAGCCGTGCCACTTCGCCCCCCGCCATCCTCTTCCGTCCTTGTCGAATGCCCTTCAACGATGCAACGCTAGGGGGTGGCGATGCAACGTTGGATGAAGATATGACGCCGGTTCTCCAGTCTCTGACAACTCTTCCGTCATATTTGCTGTTCGCTGTCGTGATGCTGGGGTTCCTGCTGCTGTTCATCCTGGCCTACACCGCCGTCACCCCCTATCGCGATCTGGCCCTGGTCCGTCAGGGGAACACGACCGCGGCCCTGACCCTGGGCGGCGCCATGATCGGCTTCGCCCTGCCGTTGATGAGCGTCGCCTCCCACACCACCAACATCGTCGATCTGGCGGTGTGGGGCGTGATCGCGCTGGTGTCGCAGCTGTTGGTCTACGTCATCGGCTCGCGCGTGCTGCTGCCGGATTTCCGCGACGGTGTCGAAGCCGACCGCACCGCCTACGGCATCCTGCTCGCCAGCCTGTCCATAGCGGTCGGGCTGCTGAACTACGGCTCGCTGACCTATTGATCCGAGGAAAGGCTTTGCGATGAAGCGCTCGCGCACCGTGGCGGCCCTGCTGCTGGGCGGCATCAGCCCGCTCCTGTTCGCCTGCGGCGAGGACGGGCCCGAAGAGGCGACCGTCTATCCCTCCGTTGAAGCCTGCACCGCCGAGAAGCCGGCAAGCGACTGCGCCGAGGCCTTTGCCGCCGCCCGTCAGGAGCATCTGGCCGGCGCTCCCCGCTTCTCCAACCGGGAAGCCTGCGAGGCGGAGATGGGCGACGGTGCCTGCACTCCGGCCAACGAGGGCGTGGGAAGCGGCACGGGCAGCGTCTTCGTTCCGGCGCTGGTCGGCTTCATGATCGGCCGCAGCCTGACCGGCGGTTACGCCCAGCCGGTCTATTTCGACCGCCAGGGCTATGCCCGCAGCGGCAACAGCCGGATCGCCGAGACGCCGCTGCCGCCGCAGCGCCGGGACGAAATCCGTCAGGGCAGCGGGGGTGTGGCCTCCAGTTCCGGCTCCTACTACCGGCCGGGCTCGGGCAATTCGGGCAAGTCCTTCACGGTCACCACGAGCGGGCGCAGCGCCGGGTTCGGCTCGACCGGCTCGTCGCGCGGCTTTTCGGGGAGCTGAGGCCATGGAGCGTGTCCGGACGGCCCCCCGCCCGCAGTGGCAGGCCAAGCTCGACGAGATCGGCTTTCCCTTCCACACCGACGCCGACGGCACGGCCTATTGGGATGAAAGCGCCTATTGGCGCTTCTCCCTCGCCGAAATCGAAACGCTGGAGGAGGCCGCCGAAGAGGTCTACCGGCTCTGCGAGGAGGCGGTCGGCCATGTCGTGACGCGCGGCCTGTACGAGGCGGTCGGACTTCCCCGCTGGGCTGCTCCCGCCATCGAGGCGAGCTGGAAAGAGCGCGAAGGGCGGGACATGGCCCTCTACGCCCGTTTCGACTTCGCCTGGGACGGCAAGGGCGGGCCGCCGAAGGCGCTGGAGCTGAATGCGGAAACGCCGACCTCGCTCTACGAGACCGCCGTCGCCCAATGGTGCTGGCTTCAGGACGTCCATCCCGACGCCGACCAGTTCAACAGCCTGGAGGAAGCCCTGGTCGAGCGCTGGCAGGCGCGGATGCAGGTGTTTCCCACTCTGGCATCGCAGGCCGAGGCGGTGCATTTCGCCTGCCTGATGCCGCATCCGGAGGACGAGGCGACCATCGCCTATCTCCAGACCCTGGCCCTGCGCGCCGGCATGACCACCAAGGCGATGCCGATCCAGGCGATCCGCTACGACGACGCTTCCGGCTGTTTCCTGGACGATGCCGGCCCGCCGATCCGGCACCTGATGAAGCTCTATCCCTGGGACTGGATGATCCGGGAGGAGACCGGCCGCGAACTGGTGACCGCTGCTGCGCAAGCCCGGATCCGGATGATCGAGCCGGCCTGGAAGATGGTGATGGCGTCGAAGGGGCTGTTCGCCCTGCTGTGGGAACTGAACCCCGGCCACCCCAACCTTTTGCAGACCTCGCTCGACCGCACCGGCTTTCCGGCCGGCAGTACGGTGGTGGCGAAACCGTTGCTCGGCCGCGAGGGCAGCAATGTCAGCATCGCCACCCTCGACGCCGCTGGCTTGCCCATCGGGCAGCCCATCGCCCAGACCGAAGGGCCCTATGTCGACGAGGGCTGGGTGTACCAGTCCTTCACGCCGCTGGCGGAGGCCGACGGCAACCATGCCGTCTTCGGCGTCTGGATGGCCGGCGACAAGCCCTGCGGTCTGGGAATCCGCGAGGACCGTGCCTTGATCACCGGCAACACCAGCCGTTTCGTCCCGCACCTGATCGCGCCGCCCTGACGGCGCTTGCGGTCACGCGCCGCCGAAGACAAGCTCCTCGGCGATGATGGCGCCGCTCGCCTGCATCAGATACAGCCCGATGTGGTGGGCCACCGCCTGCGGGTGGGCGGCGGTGTCGGGCAGGCCGAGGCCGCGGGCGGTGGCGAGCGGCAGGTCGTAGGTGGAGCAGCCCGGCTCATACACGACGATCTCGCGCAGCGGTCCGGTCATGCCGTGGTTGCGCGCCGACAGCAGGGCCTGCACCGCCTGAAGCACGCAGATGTCGGTGCAGATGCCGTCCACCACCAGCGTCTCGATGCCGTTGGCGGCGATCCAGTCGAACAGCCGGTTCTGGCCCGTCGTCAGGTCGGTCGTCCCGACCACGCCGTTGATGCAGTCCTTGCGCATCAGCGTGACGCCGGGGCGCCGTCCAGCCAGGACAGCTCCTCGACCAGATTCTCCTCGCCGGTGCCGGCCTCGCAGTGGGGCGGGTAGGGGTATTCGGGCTTGCCCGGCTCATGGGTGTCGAGGAACACCGCGATGGGATAGCCGGCCGAGAGGAACAGCCGGTTCGTGCGGTTGATCTCGGCGATCATCCGGGTGACCTGGGCATTGGCGACCGGCGGCGCCAGATTGCCGCCGCCGATGGCGGCGAACCCGTTCACCGGATCGACGTCGAGCTTCCCAACCCGCTTGCCGGCCAGCGAAACGACGGCGCTGCGCACCGGCAGGGCGGCGGCGACGGCCTCCAGAGCGGCGGCGGGGCCGATGGCGGGGCTGATGATGGACTCGGTCATGGTTTCTCTTCTCCGGTTCAGACCAGCACCGGGACGTTCGCGACGCCCTCGGTGCCGAAGATGGCACGATAGCGGGCGACTTCGGAGGCCGGCCCGGTGGCCTTCTCGTAATTGTCGCTGAGCTTGACCGCCCCCTTCCAGGCGCCATCGACCTCGACCGCCGTCACCTTGCAGACGAGGCTCAGCGGATCGAGCCCCAGGCCGTTGCGCGGGTGGCAGTTCCGGAAGTCCGAGGTCAGCAGCGTGCCCCAGCCATAGCCGTCGCGGATGCGGCCCCCGAAGGTTTGGTGGAGCGTCACGATGTCCTCGACATCCAGCCCGTCGCTGAACAGGACGCGCTTCTCGCGGGGATCGCGGCCGTGGCGTTCCAACCACGCGATGTATTCCTCGCCCGCCGCCACCGGCTCCTTGCTGTCCACCCGCATGCCGGTCCAGTCCCCCACCCAGTCCGGCGCATCCTTCAGGAACTGGGTCGAGCCGAAAGTGTCGGGCAGGAACACCAGCATCGAGCCGCCATAGGTCTCCTGCCACAGCCGCAGCACATCGTACTGCGCCACCCGCAGCTCGCCGTCGGTCCGCGCCAGCGCCGCGACCGTCGTCGGCAGCTCGTGCGCGTTGGTGCCGATGGCTTCCAGGTCGTGCTTCATGGCGAGGTGGGTGTTGGAGGTGCCGATGAAGCGCGGGCCGAGTTCCGCCGCCATAGTCTCCACCACATACTCCTGCCAGAGGAAGCTGTGCCGCCGCCGCGTGCCGAAATCCGACAGGCTGAGGTCCTCCAATGGGCGCAGCCGTTCGATCTTGTCCCACAGGCGGACCTTGGCGCGGGCATAGAGGATGTCGAGTTCGGTCTCCGTCATGCTGGCGAGCGCGGCGCGCGTCTTCAACTCGTTGATGACGCTGAGGGCGTAGATCTCCCACATCGTCGTCATCGCCCACGACCCTTCGAAATCCAGGCGCCACTGGCCGTCCTCCTCCGACAGCCTATAGTCGGGCAGGGCGAAGTCATCGGCGAGCCAGGCGACGAACTCCGGCCGGAAGATCCCGCGCTGGCCATAGAAGGTGTTGCCCTGGAGCCAGACCGCCTCGGACCGCTTCAGGCGCAGCGAACGGACATTGTCCAACTGGCGGCGCAGTTCGGCCTCGTCGATGATCCGGGCCAGCTTCACCGAGCGGGTGCGGTTGATCAGGCTGAAGCGGACCTTCACGTCGCGGAAATGCCGCCAGATGAATTGCAGCATCGCCAGCTTGTACCAGTCGGTGTCGAGCAGCGACCGGACGATGAAGTCGGTGGCGAAATTGTGGTTGTGGGCGCGGCCACTGAAATTGACGAGCATGGCTGGAACCTCCTGTTCTCGGTGACCGGGTCACAGCCCGTAATGGTTGGTGACCGGCAGACGCCAGCCCGGCCCGTAGGTCCGTTCGGTGACGACGACGCCCGGAGGGCTCTGGTCGCGCTTGTATTGCGCCCGCGCCGTCATGCGGGCGATGCGCTCGGCATAGGCGGTGGAGATCGGCTGGCCGACGGCGGCGCCCGCCAGTTCGGCGGCACGGTCCGCTCCATTCAGCCCCTCGACCATGGTCGCGAGCACCGCGTCCAGATGCTCGTAGGCGCCGAGCGCCTGTTCGTCGGTCTGCCCTTCTCGCAGTTCGGCGCTCGGTGGCTTGGCGATGATGCGGTCCGGCATCACGGCACCCTGCGGGCCGAGCAACCCTTCGGCCCTGTGCGTGTTGCGCCAGCGCGCCAGCCGGAAGACCACCGTCTTATAGACGTCCTTCAGCACCGAATAGCCGCCGCACATGTCGCCGTAGAGGGTCGCATAGCCCACGCTCATCTCGCTTTTGTTGCCGGTGCTCAGCACCATCAGCCCAAGCCGGTTGGACAGGGCCATCAGCGTCATGCCGCGCGCCCGCGCCTGGACATTCTCGAAGGTGGTGTCCGCCGCCGGCACCGGCAGGCCGTCGAAGACCGGGGCGAGCATACTGTCGAAGGCGTCCATCGCGCGTGCAATCGGCACCGTCAGCAGACGGGTTCCGAGCAGGGAAGCGGCCCGTTCGGCATCCTCCATGCTCTCCGCCGAGGTGTAGGGCGACGGCATGCGCACCGGCAGCACGCGCCCGGCGCCCAGCGCATCCACCGCGACGGCGGCCGACAGGGCGCTGTCGATGCCGCCCGACATGCCGAGCACCACACCGGGAAAGCCGTTCTTGTTCACGTAGTCGCGCAGGCCCAGCACCAGCGCCCGATACATCGCCTCGGTCTCGTCGGGGTAGCCGTTCGGCAGCATGCCGAGCACGTCGCCGCGCCGCAGATCGACCCCGCCGTCCTCGCCGCGCTCCAGCGTGATATCGAACTCGCACTCCTGGAAGCCGGCCTGGGCGATCACCAGCCCGGCCCGGTCCATCACATAGCTTCCGCCGTCGAACACCAAGCTGTCCTGTCCCCCGACCTGATTGACGTAGAGGAGCGGCAGGCCGGTGGCCTTGACCGTGCGGCGGCCGATGGCGAGGCGGACCGCCTGCTTCCCGGTCCTGAAATGCGAGCCGTTCGGCACGATCAAAACCTCGGCCCCTTCGGCCGCCAGCGCCTGGGCGACCTTGCCGTGCCAGAAATCTTCGCAGATGGCGATGCCCAGGCGGAAGCCGCGGAAATCGACGGGCGAGGGCAGCGGGCCGGGGGCGAAGACCCGCTTCTCGTCATAGACCTCGTCGTTCGGCAGCGTGTGCTTGAGCACGATCTTCATCGACCCGTCGGTCTCGATGAGAAAGGCGGCGTTGTAGGGCAGGGCGGCGCCGTCGAGCGGTCCGCCGACCAGCACCGCCGGCCCGCCGTCGCCCCGCATCTCACCGGACAGCGCGTCGAGAGCCGCGCGGAAGTCGCGCCGGAAACCCGGACGCAGCACCAGATCCTGAAGCGGATAGCCGCTGCCGAAACACTCGCTGAACACCAGCAGGTCGGCCTTGCCGCGATACTGGGCGCGATGGCGGCGGACGATGTCGAAGTTGCCCTGAAGCGCGCCGACCGTGGGATTGGCCTGGACGCAGACGATGCGCAGGGTGGAAGTGGTGGTGGTGGACATGGCAAAGCTCCTTTGCCGAATGCCGCCGGTCTGTCCGGCGGGCTTGATCGTCATGACGGGATGCAACCCTGACCATGTGAGCGGAAGCCGGCCCGGTTCAGTTGTTGGACAGAGCGATCAGGGTCTGGATGATGTGGAAGTGATCCTCGAACATCCGTTCGGGATCGATTTCCGCAATCGGCATCCAGCGGGCCGATCTGGCGTCGTCGCCGCCGCGCACCTTGGGAAAGCCTTCGTCGGTGGGCTTGAGCTGGATGAGGAAGGCTTGCGTCACCGTGCGCCCACGCGTCGAGCGGTAGGGGTGATCGAAGATCTGGCTGGCGCGGATGCCACCCTCCAGAAAGCCCGCCGGAATCTTGAGCTTCGTCTCCTCCCGCAACTCCCGGATCATGGCGTCCTTGATCCGCTCATGCTGGCCGACGAAGCCGCCGGGCAGCGCCAGCAGGCCGCGCCCCGGCAGGCCGCGGCGTTCGACCAGCAGGACATGGCCGGACAGGACAACCACCGCATCGGCGGTCAGGAATGTGGGAGGATAGGGAGCGTTGGCCCAGCCCGCCCGGTATTTGGCGATATAGGCGCTTTCCTCGGCCAGCCGTTTGTACTCGTCGGTGCGCGCGAACTCCGCCAGGAAGGCGGCGACAGTGGCGGGCAGGGCCTCTTTCCACTCCTCCAGCGCCGCCGCGGCATCGGCGAAATAGGCATCGCGGATCGGCGTCGCCGAAATGCCCTGGAAATTCGCGCACTCCACGGCGCCCCATTGCGGGAACATGCGCAGATAATAGCTGCTGTGGTCCTTGGAATGACCGATCAGCCCAACTTTGGGGGGCGAGCCGTCGGCAGGCCGGTGGTGCTGCACGACGACGCCATGCACCGCGGCCTGGACGTCGCGGATCCATTCCAGGTCGTTGTAGCGGTCGATGAGGGGAAGCACCGTGATGCGCCCGCACTCTTCCGGCGTGAAGGCGCCCTCGATGCAGGAGCGCACCTCTTCGAAGCGGAAGGGATTGCGGTGGCTGCGCGCCTGACGCGACGATCCGACCAGAACGATCAGATGCCGACCCAGCGACAGGGCCCGCTTCATGACGGTGAGATGGCCGAGATGGAAGGGGCGGAAGCGACCGACGAAGACCAGGAAATCGAAGCTTGTGGCGCTTTGCGCGCCCGGGCTTGAACTGGGGCTTGAGGCGCTCTGCGCGCCGGGTGCCGCGGTCTTCTGCGGCAACGACAGGGTGCCGGACTCGCGTCCGGTCAGGGAACCGATGGTCACGCTCAGCAAGCTCCTTGCTGAAAGAATGCCGCAGTCTATCTGCGGTACACAAACGATACGGTCCCGGCGGATATTTCTCAAGGCCCTCAGATATGCTCTTTGGGAGCAATACGGTTGGCTGGGCCGCATGGCTGCCCATAATCTATCACTCGCCGGTGCCGCCCATCTCGCGGAACCAGTCGGCGTAGGGTGTTGTCCGGATCATGTGCCGGTTGAGGTCCGGCGCACCGTCGGACCACCAGACGGGTCCCCGCTCGCCGAGCGCCCGCTTGGCCTGATCGACGGCGGCATGCGCCGCCGCTTCCGCGCTGTCGTCGCCGGCCCGCCTTGCGGTCGCCACGGCCCGGCGGGCCCGCATCAGATCGGCGACCAAGCCGGCGCGGGCCTCGTCGGACAAGGCCGGGTTGGCGGTGCGCCACAGACGTCCGCGCACGACGATGTAGCGGCCATCGGGGGTGGTGAGCGGGCTGGGTTTGGTGGACAAGAGAATCTCCGACGCGTCTGCTGCGTGAACAGCGAGAACGTCGAAATGGCGCATCAATCCGCGGCCTGGGCGCCCTCCTGCCCCGCGTCCGGCAGATCGCCGGCAGTCTCAAGCAGATTGGCACCCATCCGGCCCATGAAGGCGAGCCGGCGGTCGAATTTCGTCTCCATGACGATGCAGGAGGTGGTGCGGACGACGCCCTTGATCATGTTGATCCGGGTCAGTTCGGTGTTCAGCTTCTCCAGCGTCTCCGTCGCGACATGGATGACGAAATCCCAGTCGCCGGAAATGGCATACACCGCCTGCACCGCTTCCATCGTCCGCATCTGGGCGATGACGTCGGAATAGGTCTTGTTGTTGCAGACCGCCATGGTGAAGCAGTTCACCGTGTAGATCAGCTTGCTGTGGTTGATGCGGACCGAATAGCCCTCGATCACGCCGGCACTCTCCAGCCGCTGTATGCGCTCCTGCAAGGCCGTCCGCGACACGCCGATCTTGCGGGCCAGCGAGGAGGTCGGTTCCCGCGCGTTCTTCTGCAACAAAGCGAGGAGTTGCTTGTCCTTGTCCGTCAGGCGGAACCCCTGCTCGTTGCCCGGCCCAGACATTCCCTCATTCCCCCGCATGGCAATCGACCCCTCAAGCGCCCTGACGCCGGGATCGCGATTCCTGCCAGAAATCCATCAGGCGCAGTCCCGTATAGACCAGTTCCGCCGCAGGGGGGCCGAAGATACCGCCATTCCAGGTCAAACCGTAAGGGGCGAAAAACCGGATACGGTCGCTTTCGCCGGTGATCGCCTCGGCAACGACGCGCCCGCCGATGGGGGCCGTGTTCATGCCATGTCCGCCGAAGGACGAACAACTCCACAAGCCGTCCTCGACCTTGGCGATGTGCGGCATCTTGTGGCGTGCGTACCCCATCAGCCCTGACCACGCTTTTTCGATCCGCACATCGGCAAGGCCGGGGAAGACCCCGCCGATGTCCTGCCGCAACATGGCGGCAAGACGCTGTTCGTCCTGTTCGTAGAGGGTGGTGATGCGTCCGCCCCACAGCAGCCGGTCGCCGTCGACGATGCGGTAATAGTCGGAGGACCGGCGGTCGTCGCCGACCGCGTCGGTGGTGGCGACGAAGTCCGCCAGCCGGTCGCCCAGCCGCTCGGTCAGCACGACATAGGTGGCGATCGGCAGGAAGGCCCGGCGCAGGCGGCCGAACTCCGGCCCGCCGTACCCGCCGCCGCACATCACCACATCGTGGCACAGGACCGAGCCGTCCACCGTATCCACCCGCCAGCGGCCATTGGAGCCGGACGTGTCGGTGCGGCTCATGCCGATCATGGCGGTGCCTTCGAACAGCCGCCCGCCGGCTCCGGCGATCAGGTCGGCAAGGCCGAGGCAATAGTTCAGCGGGTGGAAATGGAAGCCGACCGGGTCGCGCAGGGCCTGGAAATAGAGTTCGCTCTTCAGCAGACCGCGCAGCGTCGGGCGGTCGATGTAAGTGAACTCATAGCCGTAGGTCCGCGCCATGTGGTCGCGGTGGCGCTGCAACTGGTCGGCCGCCTCGTAACGGGTGACGCTGAGCTTTCCGGTCGTCGGGTTGCAGCCGGGCAGGGAGTTACCGGCGATGGTGTCGCGGACGATCTCCACGCCTTCCACCGAAAGGCCGAACAGCGCGCGGGCATGGTCCCGGCCGCAGCGGGCCTCGATGTTGCGCAGCCCCTCCGACCAGCCTTGCAGGACGAAGCCGCCGTTGCGGCCGGATGCCCCCCAACCGATCCGCTGCGCCTCGATCAGCGCGACCGAACGGCCACGCCGGATCAGCTCCCAGGCGGTTGACAAGCCGGCCAGTCCGCCACCGATCACGCAGACGTCGACCGCCACCGTACCGCGCAGGGGGGCGTGGTCGTTCGCCGGGCGGCGGGTGGCGCTGTAATAGGTGTTCGGGTAGTCGAGCATGCCGGTTGGGTTCCGTTTGCCGGATTGATGCTGGGTGTTCTGAAAGATCGGTGGAGGCCGGCCGGCGAAGACGTTGGGACGGACGGCCTCCGGCCGGTTATTTGGCGCCCGGTTTATATGACGCCCAGCTTATTTCGCGACGGTGTAGTCCATGCCGTACCACTTCTCCGACAGTGACTTCAGCGTGCCGTCCGCCTTCAGGGCGGCGACGATTTCCGTCAGCTTGGCGTTCAGCTCGGCATCGCCCTTGTCGATGGCGATGGCCAGCGGCTCGTGATAGGCCGGCTTGTCGCTGATGGCGCGGATCGGGTAGCCGCGCTTCACCGCCGCCTCGACGGTCGGCAGGGCGGACACGATGGCATCCACCCGCACGCCGTCGCCCAGCCGCAGATCGTCGAGCGGGCCGACGCTGTCGCCATAGGTCTTGACGGTGCCCGGCTTCACATCGGCCGTGAACTCGGGAACGCCGACGGCGTCGATCTTCAGCTTGCCGTTGATGTAATCCTCGGAGGTCGTGCCGCCTTCGACCCCGATGGTCTTGCCGTTCAGCGCCGCGCGGTTGTCCAGCTTCGATGTCTTGTGAACGGCGAAGACATAGGGCGTGTAGTAATAGATCGCCGGGAAGTCGAGGACGCGGGTCCGCCCGGTCGTCGGCGTCATCGAACCGACCGAGATGTCCCAGCGGCCATTCCAGTTGCCGGCGGTGATGATGCCCCATTCCGGCGTGATGAAGCGGGCGGTGGCGCCCAGCCGCTTGGCGATCTCCTTGGCCACCTCGACGTCGAAGCCATCCAGCTGGTTGTCCTTGTTCATGAAGGACTGCGGCGGCCAGTTGGCGGCGGTCGCCACCACCATTTCCTTCTTCTGCGTGATGCGGTCCAGCGTGGCGCCGGCGTTGGCTGCACCGTTGGAGATCGCGAGCGCGCCGAGGGCGACGGCGCCGAGGCACAGGGATTTGAGCAGGGTCATGGACGGTCTCCTGACGTGAGGGGAAGCCTTGGCGTTCGGACGATGTGAATTCTCGGGAAGTGACCGGTCCGGCTCAGTGGCGGTGGCCGCGCGCCAGACGGCGCTCCAGCCGGGCCTGCACCTGCTCCAGGACGATGGAGATCAGCCAGTAGAGTCCGGCGGCGGTGATCAGCATTTCCAGGTGGCGGAACTCGTCGCGGCCCTGGGTGCGGGCGAGGAACATCAGTTCCCACACGCCGATCACCGAGACGAGCGAGCTGTCCTTCAGCATGGCGATGAACTGGTTGCCGGTCGGCGGAATGATCAGGCGCAGCGATTGCGGCAGGACGATCAGTACCAGCGTGTGCATCGGCTCGAAGCCGAGAGCGCGCGCGGCCTCCCACTGGCCCTTGGGGATGCTCATGATGCCGGCGCGGAAGATCTCCGTCATGTAGGCGCCATAGCACAGCGACAGCGCCGCCACGCCGGCCGGGATTGCCCCGATGACGTAACCGAGCTGCGGGATGCCGAGATAGATCAGGTAGATCTGGATCAGCAGCGGCACGCCGCGGAAGAAGGAGGTGTAGAAGGACGAGATGGCGATGGCGAAGCCGTTGTTCGACAGCCTCGCGATGGCGCCGACCATCGCTAGCACGAAGGCGATGGCGATGGAGATCGCCGAGATGTACAGCGTCGTGGCGACGCCCTGGGTGATCAGGAAGGACAGCTTGCTCAGGATGAAGCTGTAGGACAGGTCGAAACTGTAGAAGAACACCAGGAACAGGCTGAACACCTCCAGCCAGACGGCGGCGACCTGCAACCGCAGGCCGAGCCGGCCGATGAGATGGATGTTCAGCGTGAAGGCCAGCGCCAGGCCGATAGCGGCCCAGACGGTCGCCAGGGACTCGCCGCCCGGCAGGACCGCGACGACCGGCGCGAAGGGTGCGCCAAGGCCGGTGTGCCCGATGCCGCCGACGATGCCGGCCACCGTGACGGCGAGCGCCAGCACGCCCAGGAACCACGCCTTGTTCGTCAATCTGTCGCGGCGCACATGGTCATGGTACATGCCTGCGACTTTCCCTTCCGTGCGTTTCACCCACAGTCCGTTCCTCAGCCTGTACCGGCTGTGCGACGGGCGGTATCCGGCAATCCGCCGGTTCGCGAAGGAAAATTCGGAAAATCGCCGGGTCCGACCCGACGGTACGCCGGCCGGCCCCGCCAAATTGAGCGTGCTGCCGCCGCGAGCCGGCGCAGGGCTTTTTAAAAGTTGCCGGACTTCCGGCCCCTGGCCGGAGGTCTCCTCATGCGCAGACGGCGATCACGCCGGTTCGGCAATCCGGCCGGCAGGCAGGCTTCGCAGCAGGGTGAGATCGGCCACGGTCCGGCAGCCGAGCAGGGCCATGGTCAGGTCGAGTTCATCCCGCAGGATCGCCAGCGCGTGCTCGGCCCCCGCCTGTCCACCGGCCGCAAGACCGAACAGCGGCGCCCGGCCGAGCAGAACCGCGGCGGCCCCGGCGGCCAGCAGCTTCGCCGCATCGCTGCCGCGCCGCACCCCGCTGTCGGCCAGCACCGTCAGCCGGTCGCCGACCGCGTCCACGATCCGCGGCAGAACGGTGAGCGGCGAGGGCGCGCAATCGAGATTGCGCCCGCCATGGTTGGACACCACGATGGCCTCGACCCCGGCCGCCGCCGCGCGCAGCGCGTCCTCCGGCGCCAGCAGGCCCTTGAGGATGATGCGCCCCTGCCAGCGGCGGCGCAGCTCCGCCACATCGTCCCAGTCGACCCGGTCGCACAGACGGATCGGGTCGTGCGCCGCGGCGTCGGTGATGCGGGTGCGGAACTGCTCGGGATAATGGGCGTATCCGGGCCAGCCGCCATTGGCCAGCAGGCGGAGCAGCACCCCGCCCGCCCAGGCCGGGTGGCGCGCCACGTCCAGGGCGCCGCGCAGGGACGGCGTGACCGGAACGCTGAATCCGTTGTGTCGGTTATACTCGCGCTTGGGTGAAACCGCGGTGTCCACCGTCAGGATCAGCGTGTCCACCCCGCAGGCGGCGACGCGGTCGAGCAGGCCGTGGGTCAGGCTGCGGTCGCGCCAGACATAAAGCTGGAACCACAGCTCGGCCCCGGACTCCGCGATGGCCTCAATGCTGGTGATCGACTGGGTCGAGACGCTGAAGGGGATGCCGGCGGCGCGGGCGGCGCGGGCCAGCAGCACCTCGCCGTCATAGCGGACCAGACCGGCGGCGGCGGTCGGCGCGACGACGAAGGGCATCGGGCGGTCGCGGCCGAACAGCGTCACGCCGGTGTGGCGTCCGCTGCAATCGACCAGCACCCGCGGAGTCAGTTCGGCCTGCGCGAAGCTGTCGCGCAGCCGGCGCAGGGAGGTCTCGTCCTCGGTGCCGCGGTCGATGTATTCGAACAGGCCGCGCGGCAGGAATCGGCGGGCGCGCAGCCGCAACTCGTCGATGTTCAGACATGCCTGGTGGGCCGCCATGGGATCACCGCCTCCCGCGGGGTGGGGCGGCTATCGGGAATAGCTGCCGAATTTGTGGACGGAAATGGAGGCCGCAGCCACCTGGACATGGCGGGCGAGTTCCTGCTCGACCTGCTCCGGGGTCCAGCGCGTGGCCGGGACCGAGATGCTGAGGCCGGCCACGGCGCGGCCATGCTCGTCGGTGATGGCGGCGCCGACCGAGATGTCGCCCATCACCGTCTCGTTGGTCAGCAGGGCATAGCCCTTTTCCCCGGCTTCGCGCACACGGGCCCGCAGCCGGTCGGGATCGCAGACGGTGTAGGGGGTCAACGGGCGCAGGTCGGTGCGGGCGAGGATCTCCTCCCGCTCCTCCTCCGACAGACGCGACAGGATCGCGGTGCCGGACGCCGTGTAATAGGCGGGCAGCCGGCTGCCGACCATGAATTCGATGTTGACCAGATGCTTGCCGGGGAAGCGGGCGACGAAGACGATCTCGGCGCCGTCCAGCTCCTGCAGGTTGGTGGTCTCGCCGACGCTGCGGCTGATGTCGAGAAGGTAAGGGAAGGCCTTCTCGATCAGCTCGTTGGCGCGCAGGTAGTTGTAGGAGAATTGCAGCAGCTTCGGCGTCAGCGCGTAGTTGCGCGTGCCGTGGACGCGGCGCAGATACCCCAGAACCTCCAGCGTGTAGACCAGCCGCTGCGCGGCGCTGCGGTCCAGATTGGCGGCCCTGGCGATCTCCGACAGCGGCATTTGCCGGTGCGGCCCGTCGAAGGCGTGGAGGATCTGGAAGGTCTTCTCGGTCGAGCCGACGAACAGCGAAGACTCGCGCGGGTCGGCCTTCTTTGCCTCCGGCTCCGCAGTCATACCGGCCGCAGTCGATTCAGCCGAAGCCCCGCCTGTTTCCGTCACGGCCTGTTCCGCCTTCGGCTTCCGTCCTGCTGTCCGCGTCATCGGCAATTCCCCAAGGCAGTCTCCATCCCGCCGGCCCCTGGTCCCGTGCTTTCGCGCCAGGGGCCGGCCTGTCCACGCTAACGCATAGCATCCGGCGGACCGAATGCCACGCGCCGCGCGGTGCAACCCGTCATACCGGCTGGGCGGCCGGCATTCCCTCGTAAGTGACCAGCAGGCGGGACAGCTCGCGCCGCAGCGACTGCTTCAGCGGCTCGGCCGGCTCGCGCAGCGGCGCCAGCATCGCCGGGGCATGCACGCCGATCAGATCCATCACCGCCTTCATCGGGCCGGGATTGGTCTCGGCGAAGGCGAGGTTCATCATCGGGATCAGCGTGCGGTGGATTTCCAGCGCTTTGTCCAGCTTGCCGGTGGAGGCGAGGTCGTGGATCAGACGCCAAGCCCGCGGCAGCAAGTTGGCCGTCACCACGATGCCGCCCCGGGCGCCCGACGCCACATGCAGCGGGAACAGCGTGTCCTCGCCGCTCAGCACCGCGAAGGAGGAGTCCACCCCCGCCACCGTGCGGAGGAAATGGTACATGTCGGTATTGCAGGCCTTCATGCCGACGATCCGCTCGTGCCGCGACAGCTCGTGCAGGATCTCCGGATCGATGGCGATGCGGGTGCGGTAGGGGATCTCGTAGATCAGGATCGGCACCGGCGATTCGTCGGCGTAGCGCAGGAAATAGTCGCGGATGCCGGCCTGCGTCGGGTTGGTGTAATAGGGGGTCAGCACCAGCAGACCGTCCACACCGGCGGAGGCGAAATCGCGGCCCGCCGACAGCGCGTCGTAATAGCCGGTGTCGAGCACCCCGGCGATCACCGGCCCGCGCTTCTCACCGGCCTCTGCCATCGCCTCGACCGACAGCTCGGCGAAGCGGATGCGCTGGTCCTTCGCCAGGGCGCCATACTCGCCGGTGCCGCCGAGCGGGACCAGCCCGTCGATCCCCTGGCGGAACAGCCAGGAGAACAGCGCCTTGGAGGCCGCGACGTCGATGGTGCCGTCGGCTGTCACCGGCGTCGGGGTGGCGGGCAGGATGCCGCGAATCTTCGTGGCGTTGAGCATGTCTTGTCCTTGGAAGAAGCTGGTGGTGAAGGCGGTCGGGGAGCCGGTCTCAGCCGGCGAGGCTGCGGCGGCGCAGGCGGTCCGCGACATAGATCAGGGTGGCGACGAACAGCAGCAGCCCGGTCGACACCGCCGCGATGACGGGGGAGACCTGCAGCGTCACCTCGTCCCAGAACTGCTTGGGCAGCGTGGCGCTCAGCCCGCCCGAGGAGAACAGGGAGATGGTCAGCTCGTCGAAGGAGGTGGCGAAGGCGAACAGGAAGGACGACAGCATGCCGGCCCCCAGGATCGGGAAGGTGACGTGCCGCAGCGCCGCCACCGGCCGGGCGCCCAGGCTCTGCGCCGCGAGGTCGAGCCGGGTGTCGTAGTTGCGCAGCACCGCCATCATCGTCATGACCACATAGGGCACGGCGACGACGGTGTGGCCGATGACCAGCCCCAGGATGGTGCCGACCAGACCCATCTGGGCGAAGACATAGAACATGCCGACGGCGATGATCATGCGCGGCACGACGATGGGCGACAGGATGAAGGCCAGCATGGCGCCCTTGCCCCGCATCTGGCTGCGCACCATCAGGAAGGCGGCGGGAACGCCGATCGCCATCGACAGGAGGCCTGTGCCGAACGCCACCACGATGGAGCGCCACAGCGCCTGCATCCAGATCGGCGAGTCCAGCAGCTGCTGGTACCATTGCAGCGTGAAGCCCGACGGCGGCCAGGCGAGCCCGCCCTTGCCGAAGGACAGCGGGATCATCAGGAAGGCGGGCAGGCTGATCAGCACCAGCAGCAGCCAGACGAAGCCGGTCAGCGCCACCGGACGCTCGGACCGGCCGCGCAGCGGATGGCGGCGCGGAACCAGGCCGATCAGCGCATCGCTGGCGGAACCGAGCGCGGCCAGCACGCGCCCGCCCAGCCGCCGCATGGCGGTGTCGCGGTTGCGCACCACGGCACTCTCGCCGGTCAGCGACGCGAAGCCGAAGACGCGGTCGTACAGCAGGAACACCACCAGCACGACCGTCAGCAGCAGGACCGAGATGGCGCCGGCCAGTCCCCAGTTCAGCGTCTGCTGGACCTGATCGATGATCAGCTGGGTGATCATCGTCTCCTTCCGGCCGCCCAGCAGGGCAGGCACGATGAAGAAACCGATGGCCGACACGAACACCATGATCGCGGATGCTGCGACGCCCGGAAGCGACAGCGGGAAATAGACGGTCCAGAAGGCGGTGCCGGGCCGGGCGCCCAGAGTGCCGGCGGCGCGCGGCAGGGTGCGGTCGATGTTCTCCATCACCGCCAGCATGGTCATCACCGCGAGCGGCAGCATGGCGTGCACCATGCCGATCAGCACGGCGCCGAAGCCGTAGAGCAGGTCGGCCGGGGTGTCGATGATGCCCAGCGACATCAGCGTGCTGTTGACGACGCCGTTGCGGCCGAGGATGACGACCCAGGCGAAGGCGCGCACCAGGAAGCTGGTCCAGAAGGACAGCAGGACCCAGAAGATCAGCCGGCTCTTCGCCGGGCCCTTGGCGATGGAGATCAGGTAGGCGACCGGATAGGCCGCGACCACCGCGACCACCGTCGTCGCCAGTGAGATCTTCAGCGTGATCCACAGGACGGTGATGTAGAGGCTGGAGGCGAACAGCTGGGCGTAGGGCGCCAGCGTGAAGCCCTGGCCGTTGTAGACGCTGAGCGCCAGCAGCTGCCCGACCGGGAAGACCAGGAAGGCGACGAGCAGCAGGACGAGCGGGGCGCCCATCAGCACCGGCTTGCGCCAGGCGGGCGGGGGCGAATGGCGTTTGGCGCCGGGGGCGTGGGTCATGGTCATGGACTGTCCGCTCATCTCACGCCGTCCCGGCCGCAAGGGCGGCATCGGCCAGCTTGTCGGCGATCACCACGGCGTCCCGGCCGCTCCAGGACAGCGTCAGCACGTCGTCGATGCGGACCGCGTCGTCGTCGTTGCGGGTGGGGAAGGCGGCGACCAGCGGCGGCAGCTTGCCGTCCAGCGGCTCCATATAGACCTTGGTCAGGCTGCCGGTGACCATCACCTCCGACACGCGGCCCTGGAGCCCGTCCGGAGCGCCACCGCCCTTGCGGGCGACGGTCAGGTTCTGCGGCCGCACCATCACGCGCACCTCGGTGCCCGGCGGCAGGTCGTTGCCGTTGGCGAGCGCCCGGCCGGACACGCCCTGCGAGCCGAGCCCGATCTCGACCTCGTCGCCGCTGCGGCTGCCCAGGGCTGCGGGCAGGATGTTGGATTCGCCCAGGAAATCGGCGACGAACAGCGAGCGTGGACGGAAATACAGGTCGGCCGGCGTGCCCAGCTGCTCGATCCGCCCGGCATTCATCAGGCAGATGCGGTCGGACATCGTCATCGCCTCTTCCTGATCGTGGGTGACGTAGACGACCGTCGTCCCCAGCTCGCGGTGCAGGCGCTTGATCTCCAGCTGCATGTGCTCGCGCAGCTTCTTGTCGAGCGCGCCCAGCGGCTCGTCCATCAGGATGATCGACGGCTTGTAGACCATGCAGCGGGCGAGCGCGACGCGCTGCTGCTGACCGCCCGACAGCTCGCGCGGGTAGCGGCCGGCGATGTGCGGCAGATGGACCATCTCCAGCGCTTCAAGCGCGCGCCGCTTGGCTTCGGCCGCCCCGACCTTCCGCATCTTCAGCGGAAAGGCGATGTTCTCCTCGATGGTCATGTGCGGGAACAGCGCGTAGTTCTGGAACACCACGCCGATGTCGCGCTCATAGGGCGGGGCGTAGGTGACGTCCTGCGAGCCGATGCGCACGCTTCCCTCGTCGGGCGGCACCAGCCCGGCCAGCAGGCTGAGCAGCGTCGTCTTGCCGGAGCCCGACGGGCCGAGCAGCGTCAGGAATTCGCCGTCGGCGACGACGAGATCCGTCGGGGCGAGCGCCACGAAGTCGCCATAGCGCTTGGCAAGACCCTGGACGGAAAGGCTGGAAGAAGACATGCGCGCCTCCTCGCGAAGGGGTGGGGCCGAAGGGGGATGGGGGCGGAAAGGGCGGGTGGGGGAGGCCGCACCGGCATCCCCCACCCGCTGTTCCTCAGCTCAGCAGCCAGGCGTTGTAGCGCTCGAGACCCTTCTGCTGGTTCTTCAGCCAGTAGTCGGCGTTGATCTGCACGCCGCGCTCGATGTTGGCCGGGAAGGTCGGGCAGTCGGGGGCGATCTTGGCGTCGATGTGCTTGAAGGCCTCCGGCTGGGTCACGCCGGCCGGGAAATACTTCACCAGCTCGGCCTGACGCTTGGGGTCGGAGGCGAACTTGATGAACTGCCGGCAGGCGTCGGCGTTCGGGGTACCGGCCAGGATCGACCAGCTGTCGAGGCCCCAGATGTTCTGGTCCCAAACGATGCCGACCGGCGCGCCGGCGGCGATGGCCGCCTGCGGACGCGACACCCAGGTCGGCACCATGTCGACTTCACCCGACAGCAGCATCTGCTCGACCTGCGCGCCGCTGGTCCAGAAGACGGAGATGTCCTTCTTGATGCGGTCCAGCGCCTTGAAGGCACGGTCGAGATCGCAGGGATAAACCTCGGCGTTCGGCACGCCGTCGGCCATCAGCGCCTGTTCGATGGTGTCGAACGGATGCTTGCGCAGGGCGCGGCGGCCGGGGAAGTTGGTGACGTCATAGAAATCCTTCCAGGAGGCCGGCGCCTTGCGGCCCTTGAAGGCTTCGGTGCGGTAGGCCAGCACGGTGGTGTAGACGTTGGTGCCGACGCCGTATTCCGACATGTACTGCTTGGGGATCGAGGCGACGGCCGGATCGGCCTCCAGCCCATGCTTCTCCAGCAGCGGCTTGTCGCCGCCGGTCAGCATCAGGATGGCCGGCTGGCTGATCTTCGCCATGTCCCAGGTGTAGGACTTGGCTTCCACCATCGAGCGGATCTGCGCGGTCGGCTCGGCATTGGCCTGGACGCCGACCACTTCGATGCCGGTCGCGGCGGTGAAGGGCTTGTAGAAGACCTCGCCATAGGCCTTGGTGTAGATGCCGCCGTCGTCGCGCACGACGATCCGCTTGTTCTGCGCGCGGGCCGGGCTCCAGATCGCCGGCATGGCAAGCGCGGCCGTGCCGGCGGCGCCGGCTTTCAGAAGGGTGCGGCGGGACCAGCCGGATTGGCGGATGCTCATGTCGGAACTCCTCGTGGTGAGCCGGAACGGCGGACGGAACGGCAGGAAACGATAAGGAAAGGGCTTAGCCCGGCGGCAGCAGGCGGCCGGGGTTGAACAGATTCTGTGGGTCCAGCGCCTGCTTCACCGCGCGCATCAGCGCCAGTTCGGCGGCTGGCTTGTAGCGCGCCATCTCGCCCAGCTGGACGCGGCCGACGCCGTGTTCGGCGCTGAAGGTGCCGTTCAGCCGGGCGGCCTCGTCGTTCACCGCATGGCGGATGGCGGCGGCGAGCGCCTCGCGGTCGGCAACCGCGTTCCAGGCGTCGAAGGTGAAGAAGGGGATGAAGTGGACGTTGCCGTCGCCGAGATGGGCGACGACGATCGACGGCACATCCGGCACCAGCGCCCGCACCGCAGCATTGGCGGCGTCGATGAAGGCGGGCACCGCCGACAGCGGCACCGCGCAGTCGGTGGTCAGGCCGACGCCGGCCTTCTTGTTGGCCTCCGACACGCTGTGGCGCACCTCCCACATGGCGTGGCGCTGGGCGTCGCTGGCGGCGAGCGCCGCGTCGGTCAGCAGGCCGTCGCCGAAGGCGTCCTCCAGGATCAGCTGAAGTTCCATGTCCAGCGCGTCGCCGTCGCTGTTGTCCGACAGCTCGATCAGCACATGCCAGTCGGCCGAAGTCTCGAGCGGGCTGCGGCGGCCCGGAACCTGCTCCACCACCAGATCGAGCTGGAGGCGGTTGATCATCTCGAAGGCCGACAGCCGGGCGCCGCAGCGTTGCTGCACGCGGGTCAGCAGGGTCAGCGCGTCGGCGGGATCCGCCATGCCGACCCAGGCGACGGCATGGCGCGTCGGCAGCGGATGCAGCTTCAGCGTCGCCGCCGTGACGATGCCCAGCGTGCCTTCCGATCCGATGAACAGATGCTTCAGGTCGTAGCCGGTGTTGTTCTTGCGCAGGCCGTACAGGCCGGACCAGATCGTGCCATCGGCCAGCACCACCTCCAGCCCCAGCACATTGTCGCGCGTGTTGCCGTAGCGCAGGACCGAGGTGCCGCCGGCGTTGGTCGCGATGGTTCCGCCGATCTGGCAGGAGCCCTCGGCGCCCAGACTGACCGGATAGAGCCGCCCCGCCGCCGCCGCCGCTTCCTGCACGGTGGCGAGCACGCAGCCGGCCTCGACCTCCATGGTGCTGTTAACCGGGTCGATGCTGCGCACTGCGCGCATCCGCGCCAGATTGAGGATGACCGGGGCGGGGCCGCTTTCCCATGGGGTGGCGCCGCCGCACAGGCTGGTGTTGCCGCCCTGCGGCAGCAGCGGAATCCCGTGCCGCGCGCAGCAGCGCACCACCGCCGCGACCTGTTCGGCATTCGCCGGCCGGACGAGGCAGAGGGCCGGCCCGCGGTAGCGCCCGCGCCAGTCTTCCGTCGCCGCGTCCAGGTCGGATTTGGATGTCAGAACGGCGTCGGCGCCGATGAGGCCCGACAGCTCAGCGATCACGTCCACACGCGATCTCCTTGATCTGCATAGTGTCTGTTTGTAATCGCTATTCGATTACAGCAACTGGAATATGATAGCGCGTGATTGGTGAGCCAACAATCCACTTTTTGCATAGAGACCGAATTTTTGGATAGACGGCGAAATTTCCGGGATGGAAGCGAATGCCAGTCGGCCCTGGCATTGCCGGGACGCCGTTCATGCGGCGGCGCGCACGCTCGACCTGCGGTGGCGACCCTGCCATTATCCCGTGATTGCGTGGTGCAACGGGGCGGTCCAGCCCCCAGGGCGAGAGTCGATGAGCCTTTCGAGCGATACAGTGCCTACCGATCCGTCGGCGGGGGCGAAGCCCAGGCAGAGCCGGTCGCCCTCCCGCCGTTACGTCGTCATCGACTGCGAGACCACCGGGCTGTCGACGGCCGGTGGCGACCGCATGGTCAGCTTCGCCGCCATCGAACTGGCGGATGCGGTCCCGACCGGCCGCAGTCTCAGCCTCATCTTCAATCCGGGGCGCAAGTCGAACCCGCATGCGCTGAGGGTGCACGGGCTGCCGGACCATCTGCTTCGCCACCAGGATCCCTTCCGCAGCGTCGCCCAGTACATCCTCGGCTTCCTGGAGGGCGCGGTGCTGGTCGGCCACAATGTCGGCTTCGACATCGAGTTCCTGCGGCATGAGTTCGAACTCTGCGGCATTCGCTGGATGGCGGGTCAATCGGTCTGCACCATGCAGCATGCCAGGGCGCAGGTGGCCGGGCGGGCGTCGCTCGATGCGGTGGCGACGCTGTTCGGCATCGATGTCGGGATCCGGGCGCGCTTCCACGGCGCCTTCGTCGATGCCGAGATCACCAGCCGCTTGTTCCAGAAGATGATCCTCGGCAGTGCGGAGATGCTGGCGGTTCCCCATCTGGCGCCGACCAACCAGATCGATCCGCCGCCGCTGGTCCTGCAACCGGCCGTTCCCATCACGCATGGCATCGCCGGCTATGCCTTCGCCGTCACCGGCGAGTTGACCGGCCTGTCGCGCGAGGGGGTGATGGCCCGCATCCAGGCGCTGGGCGGGTTCTGGCATCACAGCGTCCGCAAGGATACCGACTATCTCGTCGTCGGCCATGCCCCCGGCGCCACCAAGCTGGACACCGCCGCCGCCCGGCGCGCCAAGTACGGCAAGCCCGACACCATCGACGAGGCGCAGTTCTTCGCCATGGTCGCGGCGTCCGGCGCCCGCAGGCGCGCCTGACGCCCGCCCGGCGTTTTTAAATCCTGCGCTTAGCGTCGGCCGGAGGAGGTGGTAGGACTGGGTGACCCCCAGTGTTTCATCCACCGGAGGAACAGCATGGCGCGGTGGCGGCGGTCCACCCGATTCGATTCCGAAACAATCGAGTTCTGGCGCCGCAACCGGCCCTCGCGCGGTCGCGCCGACAGCGGATGGAACGGTGGAACAGGGGCGAAAAAAACTGTTCCATAGCGTTCCATCCGTTCGATCCGGCCGCGATGCGGCTGGTCGCGTCAGGCCGCGCGGACCTCTCCGATGAAGGCCTGGATCCGCTCGCGCAGCCGGTCGGAATCGTGCGACAGGCTGTCGGCGGCGCCCAGCACTTCCGTGGCCGCCTGTCCGACCTGCCCGGCGGAGCTGCTGACCTCGGCGATGTTGCCGGTCACCAGCTGGGTTCCCTGGGCCGCCTGCTGGATGTTGCGGCCGATTTCCTGGGTGGCGGCGGTCTGCTGCTCCACCGCCGCGGCGATGGCGCCAGCGATGGAATCGACGTCGTTGATGGTGCGGCCGATGGTCTGGATCGCCGTCACCGTGCCGTCCGTCACCGTCTGGATTTCGGCGATCTGGCTGCCGATCTCCTCGGTCGCCTGGGCGGTCTGGGTGGCGAGCGCCTTGACCTCCTGCGCCACGACGGCGAAGCCCTTGCCCGCCTCGCCGGCCCGCGCTGCCTCGATGGTGGCATTGAGGGCGAGAAGGTTGGTCTGGCTGGCGATGTTCTGGATCAGGCTGACCACATCGCCGATCCGCTGGGCGGCCTCGACCAGCCGGGCGACCAGCGCGTTGGTCCGCTCGCCCTCCTGCACCGCATTGCGGGCGATGGCGGCGGCGGCGTTGACCTGCCGGCCGATCTCGCCGATGGAGCTTCCCAGCTGTTCCGACGCCGCCGCGACGGTGGCTACGTTTGCGGAGGACTGGGCCGTGGTGGCGGCGACGGTCGCCGCCTGTTCCGTCGTCTGCGAGGCGATGGCGGTCATGGTCTCGGCATTGCCGCGCAGATGGCGGGCCGCCGTCGCCACCGCCTGAACCACGTCCTGCACATCGGCGTCGAAGCGGTCGGCCAGCGCCCGCATGCCGGCCTGCCGGTCGCGTTCCGCCTGAAGCTTCTGCGCCTCGCGCTCCTCCTGCAGGGTGCGCATGGCGAGGCCGTTGCTCTTGAACACCAGCAGCGCGCGGGCGAGCAGCCCGACCTCGTCCTTGCGGCCGGCGCCCTGGATGTCGACCGCGAGATTGCCGTCGGCGATGGCGGTCATGTCGGCGACCAACCGGTGCAGCGGCCGGACGACGAAAGCCACGATGATGGAACCGAACAGGCCGAAAGCGACCAGCAGGCCCACGCCCGTGACACCGTACAGGCGGGTCATCACGCTGGAGGACAGCGCCAGCGCCCGGTCCTCGGCGCGCTTGGTCTCCGCCAGGCTATGCTCCACCCGCTCCGACAGGGCCGCGTTCAGCTTCTGCCGGACCGGGCGGCCGACGTCGATCGACACGCGGATCGCGCTGTCGGTGTCATAGGCCCGCGCCAGCTCGACCGCCTTCTGGGACACCCGCTCATACTCGCCGACGATGGATTTGATCCCGGAGATCGCCTCGCGGTCGGCCGGGGCGTCGTAGGCCGCGGCAAGCCGGTCGATGGCGGTCAGCGCCTTGCCGATGTTGTCCTTGTAGCTCGCGAAGGCGGCGTCGATGCGCTCGCGCGTGCCGGCGACCAGCGCGTTGGATTCAGCGTCCATCGCATCGCCCATGGCCGACTGGATGGTCAGTGCCGCCGACAGCCGCCCGGCCACCACATCGGTCACCCGGCTCGTGGAGGCGGTCAGGTCGACCAGTGCCGATCTGGCCGTCCAGACCACGCTGCCCATGACGGCAAGCAGCAGGACCGCCGGGATGAGCAGCTTGTGAACCAGTTTCCGATCGGAAAACCAGGCGTGCAGGGCCATGGGATATCTCTTTCCAAGGACGATGAAGTGGATCGGGGGCGTTCTGCCCAAGGCAACCGGCGGCAACGGGATCAGGAAAACCCGAGCCTAATTAATTGCTATGCGATTGCAATGACTGAAATATGATAGACAATAGTTTGTGTCCAAACAAACGGTTTTTCTTGCCAACCGTGTGCCGCAGACGGGGGCGCCGCAATCAAAGCGGTAGTGAATTGTTAACCCAACCGGGAGGCAGTAGCGGCAGATTGCCGCTTGTCACTGGAAACAGTGTGGGCATTCGTTATGATCGCGCCGTCATATCCCTGTCCGATGCCTCGCTGAAGCCCAGAATGCCAACTGACTCCCTGCCGCCCGACGACACAGCCATCCCGTCCGCGGCGGCAGCGGAGGAGCCGGCAACCGCACCGTCCGTGCTGATCGTCGATGACGAGGAAGGCATCCGCAATTTCCTGTCGCGCAGCCTGGAGCGGCGCGGCTGGCGCGTCACCACGACGGGCAGCGCCGAGGACGCTGCACTTCATCTGGAACGGCACTGTGTCGATCTGATCATCCTCGACATCGCCCTGCCGGGGCAGTCGGGCCTCGACTGGCTGAAGGAGTTGCAGGCGGCCGGCTTCGGCGGCGACGTGATCCTGATCACCGCCTTCGCCGACATCGACACCGCCATCGAGGCGCTGCGGGCCGGGGCGGCCGATCTGATCCTGAAGCCGTTCCGGGTCGAGCAGATCGTCAGCGCCATCGCCCGCTGCATGGAGCGCACCCGGCTCCAGCGCGAGAACTTCGTCCTGCGGCGTCAACTGGCCAAGCGGCGAGGCACCACCGACGAGATCGTCGGCCGCTCGGCGGCCATCCTGCGCCTGCGGGCGCTCATCGAACGGGTCGCTCCGTCGCCGTCCACCGTGCTGATCGAAGGGGAGTCCGGCGTCGGCAAGGAGCTGGTGGCGCGTGCCCTGCACACCCGCTCGCACCGTGCCGAGCGGCCCTTCGTGGCGCTGAACTGCGCCGCCGTGTCGGCCGATCTGGTGGAGGCGGAGCTGTTCGGCCATCTGCGCGGCGCCTTCACCGGGGCCAAGGAGGCTCGCAAGGGGCTGTTCTACTACGCCCATGGCGGCACGCTGTTCCTGGACGAGATCGGCGAACTGCCGCTGGCGCTGCAATCGAAGCTGCTGCGCGTTCTGGAGGAGCGCCGCATCCGTCCGGTCGGCGGCGAACAGGAGCTTCCGGTGGATGTCCGCGTCGTGGCCGCGACCAACCGCGATCTGAAGGCGGAGGTTGCCGCCGGCCGGTTCCGGGCGGATCTGTTCTACCGGCTCGCCGTGATGACCCTGCGCGTTCCGCCGCTGCGGGAGCGGGGCGACGATGTGGTCGAGCTGGCGCGCCGCTTCATGGGGGTGCTGTCGCTGCGCCTGGGGGTTCCGCCGCTGGACATCGACCCGCCGCTCGAAGCGGCGCTGATCGCGCATGGTTGGCCGGGCAACGTGCGCGAACTGCGCAACCTCGTGGAGCGCGCCCTGCTGTTCGGCGAGTTTCCGCTGGAGGATCTGGGGCTGTCGGTCCATGTCGCCCCGGAGGGGGGAGCCGTCGACGCGGCCGGCGGGCAGACGCTGGCCGAGGTCGAGAAGCGCCACATCCTGGCCGTGCTGGCCGATTGCGGCGGGAACCGGGCGCGGGCCGCCGCCCTGCTGGGGGTGTCGCGCAAGACGCTCGACCGGAAGTGGGCCGAATGGGGCGTCTGAGCCGCCTGCGCGCCGCGCTGGACGAGCGTCTGACACCCTTCACGGGATCGGTCCGCCACAAGCTGCTGGCGCTGGTCCTGGCGCCGCTGCTGCTGGGCATGCCGGCCCTGCTGCTGATCGTCTGGTACTGGGGCACCCAGGGCTACAACCAGCTGCTGATCAACAAGGTCAGCGCCGATCTCGGCACCGCCCGGCAGGTGTTCGACCGCGTGCAGGGCACGGTCGGCGACGGGCTGGCGGCGCTCGCCGCCTCCCACCGGCTGGCGCTTGCGCTCAACGGTCAAAAGGGCGGCAGGCTGGAGGCGCTGCTGGACGAGACCGCGCGCCGGCAGGGGCTGGATTTCCTGCTGCTGCTCGATCCGCAGGGCCGGGTGCGGTCCGGCGCCGGATCGGAGGGTGCCGGTTCGGAAGGGGCCGACCGGTCCGGCTGGACGGTGGTGCGCTCGGCATTGCGAGGCTCCAGCACCCACGGGCTCGACGTGCTGGAGCCGGAGCATCTCGCCGCCATCGACCCGTCCCTGCCGGCCCGCACCCTCATCCCGCTGGTCCCCACCCGCAATGCCGCTTCCACCGCGCGCAGCGTGGAGGACCGGGCCCTGACCATCCACGCCGCCGTGCCGATTTTCGGGCTCGACGGGGTGCTGCTCGGCGTGCTGGAGGGCGGCATGCTGCTCAACGGCAGCCAGACCATCGTCGACCGCATCAACACCGTCGTCTATCAGGAGGCGTCGCTGCCGCTGGGCAGCCAGGGCACCGCCACGCTGTTCCTCGACGACACCCGCATCGCCACCAATGTCCGCCTGTTCGAGGGGGAGCGTGCGCTCGGTACGCGGGCGTCGGCGGCGGTCTATCGCCGGGTGATGGGCGAGGGGAGGGTATGGCTGGGCTCCGCCTTCGTGGTCGACGACACCTATGTCTCCGGCTACGAGCCGTTGCTCGACACCGGGGGGCGGCGCATCGGCATGCTGTATGTCGGCTTTCTGGAAGCGCCGTTGCAGGACGCGCTGTACCGCGCCATGACCGGGCTGGTCCTGGCGTTCCTGGTGGTTTCCGCGCTCGGAACCCTGGCCGACCTGCGTTTCGCCCAGGCCATTTTCCGGCCGCTCGAACGGATGAACCGGGTCATCGCCACCATCGAGGCGGGCGACGAAACGGCGCGCGCCGGGCCGAGCCGGAGCCGGGACGAGCTCGGGCGGCTGTCGCGGGCCTTCGACCAGCTTCTGGACTCGCTGGCGGCCCGCCGGCTGGAATTGCAGCGGTCGGCCGAAGACCTCGACCGCAAGGTCGCGGAGCGCACGGCCGAGCTGGAAAGCGCCAATGCCACGCTCCGGCAGGCCAGCCGCCAACTGGTGTTGAGCGAGAAGCTGGCCGCCATCGGCCAGTTGACTGCCGGGGTCGCCCACGAGATCAACAACCCCGTCGCGGTGATCCAGGGCAACCTCGACCTGATGGGCGAGGTGCTGGGCGATGCCGCCGCACCGGTGAAGGACGAGATCCGCCTGATCGACGAGCAGACCCGGCGCATCCAGACCATCATCGCCAAGCTGCTCCAGTTCGCCCGGCCGGGCGACTATGCCGGGCAGGCGGAGCCGGTCGACGTCAACGCGGTGGTCCTCGACTGCCTGCTGCTGACCCGCCACACCATGGGGCGCCGCCGCATCGCGGTGGAAACCAGCCTGACAGCGACGGTGCCGGTCGAGATCAGCCGGGGCGAGCTGCAGCAGGTGCTGGTCAACCTGATGGTCAACGCCGTCCAGGCGATGCCGGACGGCGGCACGCTGACCATCGAAACCGCCGACACGCGCCTCCCGGAGGATGGCGAGGCAGGCGTCGTCCTGTCGGTCCACGACACCGGACACGGCATCCAGCCCGACTGTCTCGGCCGCGTCTTCGATCCCTTCTTCACCACCAAGAAATCCGAGGGGACGGGGCTGGGCCTGTCGATCAGCTTCGCCATCGTCCAGCGCCAGGGCGGTCACATCGCCGTGGAAAGCCGGCCCGGCCTCCGCACCACCTTCACCGTGAAATTGCGCCGGAAGGCCCGCTTCGCCGGCCGGCCCGGCGAAGCGGCATCCCCATCGATCCTGTTCGGCGACGAGTGAACCCGACGCTCATCCCGCCTGGGCAAGGAATGGGTTGCCGCCGATCCGCTGGAATCCCTCGTCGCCGACCAGGATGTCGAGGGCGAAGGAGGCGAGGTCGTCGGCCACCGGGTCGAGGCCGGGCGCCTTCTCCATCAGGAACAGCTTCAGATAGCCATTGCAGGATTCGCAGGTTTCGGCCCGTGCGGGATCGTTGGACCCGTTGCTGGAGTCCTCACCCGCCTCGATCAGCCGAAGCTCGATCCGGTTGCCTTCGCCGCAGGCGACGCAGGCGCTGCGGACATGGTGCCACGCCGTATGGCAGAGGCCGCAATGGAGATAGCGCAGCCCGCCGATCTCGCTCCCGGTGTGGATCACCCCGGCGACCGGCGCGCTTCCGCAAACCGGGCAGTGGCCGGCCACCGCCGAGGCGGAGACCGCACCGGCCTCCAATCCGCCGGCGTGGCGGGTCCAGGCGACCTGAAGGGCGGCGACGATGAAGGGCGCACCGCCGATGTCCTCCCGGTTCGCCGCGCCGGTCAGCAGCCGCGCAGCCAAGGCGTTCAGCGCCTCCCTGTCGCCCCAGGGCAGATCCTCCAGCGCAGTCTCCGCCGCCGCCGGGAGCATGCCGCGCAGCTGGCTGCGCAGCTGTTCCAGGTCGGAAAGCCAGCCTGTCTCAGGCGCCGCCGCGGCTGGGACCGTTGCCAGCGCGTGCTGGACATCGCTCAACTGCGCCATGAAGGCCAACCAGGAGGACAAGCGATGACCGCTGGCGAGGCTGCGAAGACGCTTGGCGCGGTGCTGAAACAGCTTGCCGGCATCCGGCAGGCGCACGGGGGACGGCGACCGGCCGGGCTCCAGTCCGGTGGCGGCCATGGCTTCGGCCATCGCCCCGCTGACGGGAGTGGATCCTTCGGTAGCAGTGGCGTGGCGGTGCTGGGACATGGGGGCCGCTTCTCCTGAGGTTGCGCCCGCCGTCCTCTGCAATTTCCGTACAAGCCGGCCGAGCCGCCTTTTCGCAGCGGAAAGCGCCAATCGGCCTAACCCTTATGTGGACATTCTGTCCCTCCGATCCGGACAGAATGTCCATAAAGACGCTAAGGCCATGACGGAAAGCCACAGGATTTGAGGGCTTTTCCGGACTGGCACGGAACCTGCCTTGGGCGCGCCCAGAACAGCGCCAATCCGGGAGGAACCATGCAGCTCAGTCGTCGGCAATTCATGAAGGGAACGGCGGGGGGAATCGCGGCCTCCAGCGTTGCGGCGCTGGGGTTCCTGCCGGCGACTGCACTGGCCGAGGTGCGGCAGTTCAAGCTGGCCCGCGCCAAGGAGATTCGCAACACCTGCCCCTACTGTTCGGTCGGCTGCGGCCTGCTGATGTACAGCCTGGGCGACGGCGCCAAGAATGCGAAGGCGGAGATCGTCCATATCGAAGGCGACCCCGACCATCCGGTCAGCCGCGGCTCGCTCTGTCCGAAGGGCGCTGGCCTGCTGGACTTCATCCACAGCCCGAACCGCCTCAAATATCCGGAGGTGCGCGAGGCCGGCAGCAGCGAGTGGAAGCGCATCTCCTGGCATGAGGCGGTCGCGCGCATCGCCCGCCACATGAAGGACGACCGCGACGCCAACATCGTCGTCAGGAACGACCAGGGCGTGACGGTGAACCGCTGGGTGTCGACGGCGATGCTGACCGCCTCGGCCTCGTCGAACGAGACCGGCATCCTGACGCAGAAGTTCATGCGCTCGCTCGGCATCGTCGGCACCGACGCGCAGGCCCGCGTCTGCCATGGCCCGACCGTGTCGGCGCTGGCCTCCACCTTCGGGCGGGGGGCGATGACCAACACCTGGGTGGACATCTCCAACGCCGACTTCATCCTGGTGATGGGCGGCAACCCGGCCGAGGCGCACCCCGTCGGCTTCAAATGGGCCATCGAGGCGAAGAAGAGGGGCGCCCGGATCGTCGTTGTCGATCCGCGCTTCAACCGCTCCGCTGCCGTGGCTGACGAGTATGTCCCGATCCGCGCCGGCTCCGACATCGTCTTTCTGGGCGGCGTCATCAACTGGCTGATCGCCAACGACAAGATCCAGTGGGAGTATGTGAAGGCGTTCACCAACGCCTCCTACATCGTCGACGAGGGCTTCGGCTTCGAAGACGGCCTGTTCTCCGGCTTCGATCCGGCCAAGGGCCAGTACGACCGCAAGAGCTGGAACTACGAGTTCGACGAGGCGGGCAACGCCAGGACCGACCCGACGCTCCAGCATCCGCGCTGCGTATGGAACCTGATGAAGGCCCATTACGCGCGCTACACGCCCGACGTGGTGGCCGACCTGACCGGCAGTCCGAAGGACGGCTTCCTGACGGTCTGCCGCTATCTTGGCGCGACGTCGGCGCGCGACAAGGTCGGCACGATCCTCTACGCGCTGGGCTGGACCCAGCACACCGTCGGCGCCCAGAACATCCGCACCATGGCGATGATCCAGCTGCTGCTGGGCAACATCGGCATGCCCGGCGGCGGCGTGAACGCGCTGCGCGGCCACTCCAACATCCAGGGCCTGTCCGATCTCGGCCTGCTGTCCACCAGCCTGCCCGGCTATCTGACGCTGCCCAATGAGAAGGCGCACCCGACGCTCGCCGACTATCTCGCCAGGACGACGCCCAAGGCGCAGCAGCCCGGCCAGCTCAATTTCTGGAGCAACACGCCGAAATTCTTCGTCAGCCTGATGAAGTGGTTCTGGGGCGACAATGCCACCCGGGACAATGACTGGGGCTACGACTGGATCCCCAAGTGGGACAAGATGTACGACGTGCTTCAGGTCATGGACCTGATGCACAACGGCAAGGTCAACGGGTTGATCGTCCAGGGCTTCAACCCGCTGACCTCCTTCCCCGACGCGCGCAAGACCGCCGCCTGCTTCTCCAAGCTGAAATACATGGTGGTGATCGACCCGATCGCCACGGAGACGGCGTCCTTCTGGCGCAATCACGGCGAGATCAACGACGTCGACACCGCCGCCATCAAGACCGAGGTGTTCCGCCTGCCGTCGACCTGCTTCGCCGAGGAGGACGGCGCCATCGTCAATTCGGCGCGTTGGCTGCAATGGCACTACAAGGGCGCCAATCCGCCGGGCGAGGCCAAGACCGACCAGGAGATCATCGCCGAGCTATTCGTCGCGCTGCGCGACCTCTACCGCCGGGACGGCGGCACGGCGCCGGAGCCGATCCTCAATCTCTCCTGGCCCTATCGGAACCCGCTGGAACCGACGCCGGAGGAACTGGCGAAGGAATTGAACGGCCGGGCGCTGGCCGACATCCCCGACCCGAAGGACCCGACGAAGTTCCTGGCCCGCAAGGGCGAGCAGCTTCCCGGCTTCGCGCTGATGCAGGATGACGGCTCCACCCTGTCGGCCTGCTGGATCTTCGCCGGCTGCTGGACCCAGGCGGGCAACCAGATGGCGCGGCGCGACAACTCCGATTCCGGCCTCGGCAACACGCCGGGCTGGGCATGGGCCTGGCCGGCCAACCGCCGCATCATCTACAACCGTGCCTCCTGCGACCCGTCGGGCAAGCCCTGGGATCCGAAGCGCACGCTGATCGCCTGGACCGGCGAGCGGTGGGCGGGCGCCGACGTGCCGGACTTCAAGATCGACGCGGCGCCCTCCAGCGGCATGAACCCCTTCATCATGAATCCGGAGGGCGTCGGTCGCCTGTTCGCCACCGACAAGCTGGTGGATGGCCCGTTCCCCGAACATTACGAGCCGATGGAAAGCCCGCTCGGCACCAACCCGCTCCATCCGAAGGTGGTCACCAGCCCGGCGGTGCGCATCTTCCCCGCCGACAAGGCGCGGCTCGGCGCCCATGACCAGTTCCCCTATGTCGGCACCACCTACCGCCTGACCGAGCATTTCCAGTTCTGGACCAAGAGCGTGGCGCTGAACGCCATCGCCCAGCCCGAACAGTTCGTGGAGATCGGCGAGACGCTGGCCGCCGAGAAGGGCATCCGCACCGGCGACACCGTGAAGGTCAGCTCGCGGCGCGGCTTCATCAAGGCGAAGGCGGTGGTGACCAAGCGCGTCAAGGCGCTGACGGTCAGCGGCAAGACCATCCATCAGGTCGGCATCCCGCTGCACTGGGGGTGGGAGACGGTGGCGCGCAAGGGCTACCTGTCCAACACCCTGCCGCCGGCCGTCGGCGACTGCAACACCCAGACGCCGGAATACAAGGCGTTCCTCGTGAACGTCGAGAAGATCGTGGGAGCGTAACGCCATGACCTCGTCATCCCTGGACATCCAGCGCCGCTCGGCGAGCCCGACCGCGGCGGCCGAGGCCCGGAACCCGGCCGAGATCGCCCAGCTCATCGACGTGTCGGTCTGCATCGGCTGCAAGGCCTGTCAGGTCGCCTGTTCCGAATGGAACGAACTGCGCGCCGACGTCGGCACCTGCGTCGGCGTCTACGACAATCCGACCGACCTGTCGTCGCAGGCCTGGACCGTCATGCGCTTCGCCGAGGTGGAGGAGAACGGCAAGCTGGAGTGGCTGATCCGCAAGGACGGCTGCATGCATTGCGCCGAGCCCGGCTGCCTCAAGGCCTGCCCGTCGCCGGGCGCCATCGTCCAGCACAAGAACGGCATCGTCGACTACAACCAGGATAACTGCATCGGCTGCGGTTATTGCGTGTCCGGCTGCCCGTTCAACGTGCCGCGCCTCAGCCCGAAGGACGGCAAGGCGTACAAGTGCAACATGTGCTCCGACCGCGTGGCGGTCGGGCTGGAGCCGGCCTGCGTCAAGACCTGTCCGACCGGCGCCATCCAGTTCGGCTCGAAGGAGGACATGAAGGAGGTCGCGGCCACCCGCATCGCCGACCTCCAGAGCCGCGGTTTCCAGAATGCCGGCCTTTACGACCCGCCGGGCGTCGGCGGCACGCACACGATGTATGTGCTGCACCATGCCGACAAGCCGGAGCAGTATTCCGGCCTGCCCAACGATCCGTCGATCAGCACGGCGGTCGGCCTGTGGAAAGGCGCCCTGAAACCGCTGGCGACGGTCGGCATCGCCGCCGCCGGCCTGTTCGGCTTCTTCCATTACATCACGGTCGGTCCCAACCGGGCTGATGACGACGCTCACCACGACGCCCACGACGACGCAAAGGCGGACACCCGCGAGGAGGACCGGTCATGACGGACAAGGCTGAAAATCTGGCCGCGCAAAATCCGGCCGCCGAAAATCCGGCCAGGGAAAAGCTGATCCAGCGCTACAGCGCCGCCGAGCGGATCAATCACTGGATCGTCGCGGTCTGCTTCGTGCTGCTGGCGATCTCCGGTCTGGCCTTCTTCTACCCGGCCTTCTTCTGGCTGACCGGCGTGTTCGGCACGCCGGAACTGGCGCGCATCGTCCATCCCTTCGTCGGGGTGGTCATGTTCGTCGCCTTCGGCCGGCAGTTCTTCCGCTACTGGCACCACAACCTGCTGAACCGCGAGGACATCCGCTGGATGGTCGCGGTGAAGGAGGTCATGAAGGGCAACGAGGTCGGCGACATCGGCCGCTACAACGGCGGCCAGAAGGCCATGTTCTGGGTGATGGTGCTGTGCATGGCCGGCCTGCTGGGCTCGGGCGTGATCGCGTGGCGGCCCTATTTCGCCGCCTCCTTCCCGATCCCGGTCATCCGCATCGCCCTGCTGGTCCATGCGACGAGCGCGGTGGTGCTGATCTCCTCGATCATCGTGCATGTCTACGCAGCGCTTTGGGTTCAGGGCACGATCCGCGCGATGGTCGAAGGCGTTGTTACCCATGGCTGGGCCAGGAAGCACCATCCGCGCTGGTATCGCGAGACCACGGGCAAGAAGGTCTGAGCCCTAGGAGACTGACATGCCGCTCGACATGCTGACCGACCCTTCGGACGGAACCGCCTTTCCAACCGTCCACCGCACCGCCGTCCTGCGGCTGGAGCGGGGGCGGGCGGAGGCCTGCGACGACCTTGTGGTCGAGGAGGTCCCGGTCGCGCTGGTCTACAACCGCATTTCCCATGCGGTGATGCTGGCCTCGCCCGAGAATCTGGACGATCTGGGGCTGGGTTTCAGCCTGTCGGAGGGCATCCTGGCCGGTCCGGACGAACTGTTCGACATCGCCGTCAGGGAGGGCTGCGACGGGCTGGAGGTCCATATGGACATCCCGTTGGAGCGATTCATGGCCCTGAAGGACCGCCGCCGCAGCATGACCGCGCGCACCGGCTGCGGCCTGTGCGGGGTCGAGAAGCTGGAGGCGGTGGCCCGTGTCAAGGACAGGGTGGTGCGCGGCGCACCCGTGCCGGTCGGCGCCGTGACCCGCGCCCTTGCCGACTTCGCCGAGCACCAGCGCCTGCACCGCCTGACAGGCGCCGTCCACGGCGTCGCCTGGGTCGATCGGTCGGGCGCGATCAAAGCGATCCGCGAGGATGTCGGCCGGCACAACGCGCTCGACAAGCTGATCGGCTGGATGGCGCGCATGGGAATCGACGCCACCGAAGGCTTCATCCTGACCTCCAGCCGGGCCAGCTTCGAAATGGTCCAGAAGGCGGCGGTTGCCGGGGTCGGATGCCTCGTCGCCATCTCCGCTCCGACCGCGCTGGCCGTGCGGCTGGCGGAGGGGTGCGGTTTGACGCTGGCAGGCTTCGCGCGTGACGAGCGCATCGTGGTCTACAGCCATCCCGGCCATTTCATCGTGTGAAGGCCAGGGATCGCGATTGCCCGTTCTTGCAATCGACAAAACCGAACGCCCCGGTTCGATGGAGCCGGGGCGTTCGCATGTCTGGTTTGGTCGATAAGAGCCGGGGACCCGCCGATCCCATCAGCAGCGACCTGACGACGTTGACGAGTCCGGCTGCCGCCGCATCCGCGATACCAGCAGCCTGCGCGGAATATGGCGAGCCAGCCCCATGGCGATGCCGGCACCGTGCAGCATCGCGGTGGAAAGGACGAAGCCAAGCCCGTAAAGGAGCGGCTCAGCGGTCTGCGGCATCTCGGTGCCGTGGGCATGGCCATGCAGGACGGCGAAGGCGCCGACCAGGAGCGCGGCGGCGGCGACCGGCACCCGCCTGTTCAGCAGCACCAGCAGCCCGAGCACCGCCACGGAGGCGGCGATCCCGGCTTCCACTGCCGGCAGTTCGATCCCCGCCATTCCAAGCGCGGCACCGCCGGACAGCATGGCGATGAAGGCGGCCGGCAGCATCCAGATCGCGCGGCCGCCATTCTGTGCCGCCCAGATGCCGACCGCCACCATGGTCAGCAGATGGTCGATGCCGGTCAGCGGGTGGAGCACCCCCTGAAGGAACATCGCGTCGCCGGCATGGCCGGTGTGGGCGGCAGCCGGCAGAGCCAGCGTCGCCGCCAGAACGCCGGCAAGGCCGGCGGAAAGCAACCTGTTCATCGGAACGATCTCCTCGTGGGGTTCGGCCGGCCACGTCGCCCGTGTCAGGCGAGCAGGGAGGCTTTCAGGTGCCCTCTCCCGGCCTCCGCCTCGTCGATCTGGCGAAGCAGGTCAAGGGTGACCCGTGCGTCTGCTTCCTCGACGCGGGAAAGTGCGAAGCCAAGATGGACTAGGACCCATTGGCCGATCTGACCGTTCATGTCGTCGCCCGCTTCGGCGATGCAGGACAGGTCGATTTCCCGCCTTTCGCCCAGGATGTCTGCAACGGCGAGCATCCGCCGGGCATCGGCGATGGCGATGATTCTGGCCGGTACTCCCAGGCACATGGTCGGGCTCCTTCTCGCCGCGGTCACGCCACTTCCAGTTCGACGAGCGTCAGGTCGTCGCCGCCGCGGGGGGACAGGCGCAGGCCGCCGCAGATCGGGCAGGGGGAGAGGCGCGTCTGAACCTCTCTCTCGCTGGAGCAGTCTTCACACCAGACCAAACCGGGCGGCTGCTGAATGTCCACCGTCGCTCCCTCGGCCAACGTATCGCGCCTGACCACGTCGAAGGCGAAGCGAAGGGCCTCCGGATCGACGCAGGCGAACCGCCCGACCGCCAACCGGATCCGCGTGACCCGATGGAAGGCGTGGCGCTGCGATTCCTCCTGCAGCAAGTCGATCAGGCGTTCGCACAATGAGAGTTCATGCATCGTCCTTCTCCACGATGGGAGCCGGAAGTACCGAGCGACAAAAAGCATCGGCTCAAAAGACCTCCAAGGGATATCACCGACACTTGATCACCGCAAACTATAAATTGGGACAATGGCTGTTTTCATAGAACAAGATTGTCTGATAATGGATTACTATCGCTCAATAAATGGTATTTATTCAGATATATTCGGAGAATATTTGGCATGAGCCGGAATGTCGCATGTCGTTCTGCTGCGGCTTGGTGCAGAATCGGGCAGCGGGTGCTTGGCTGACCTTGCCGCCGGGTTCGATGCTCCAGGGACCGGGCCGCGCCGACGGTAGACCATGACGGACCGTCCAGCCGGCGCCCGCACCTCGCCGTCCGCAATTGCCGCCACCGCCAGGGTTTGGGCCCTACCATGGAACATGCAACCGCCTGTACCTCCCCGCCGTCTGCCGCACTTTCCCTGGGTCGCCCGCTCTCCCACCACGGACTCCGGCGGGTGCAGGCGATTGTCCGCACGGACTCCGGCTTCGACCGACGGGAAGAGAAGATCGTCGACGAAATGCCGGTCGGGCTCGTCTATGCCGACGATCTCTTCGCCGTCATGCTGGCGACGCCCACCGACCTGGAGGATTTCGCCACCGGCTTTTCCCTCAGCGAGGGAATCGTCGGCAGCGCCGACGAACTGGCCGTCACCGCCATCGATGAACTGACGGACGGCGTTCGCATCCGCATGCAGCTGCCGGTGGAGCGGCTGGCCGCCCTGCTTCGTCGCAAGCGCAACCTGATGGGTGGGTCCGGCTGCGGCCGTTGCGGCACCGACAGTTTCGCCGAAACCCTGAGACCGCTCGATCCGGTCCGATCCGCCGCCTGCATCGAACCGGACGCGATCATCCGTGCCATGGCGGCCTTGCCGGCGGGGCAGAGCCTGAACCGGGAGACCGGCGCCGTCCATGCCGCCGGCTTTGCCCGGCCCGATGGCGGACTGGTGGCGGTACGCGAGGATGTCGGGCGGCACAACGCGCTCGACAAGCTGATCGGCGCGCTTGCCCGCGCCCGGATCGATCCCACCGGCGGCTTCGTCGTGGTGTCGAGCCGCTGTTCCTTCGAGATGGTCCACAAGACGGCCGCCGCCGGCATCCCGCTGATCGCCGCCATCTCCGCCCCGACCTCGCTGTGCGTGGGCTTCGCCGAAACGGTGGGGGTGGGGGTCGTCGCCTTCGTGCGCCAAGGTCGCCTCACCGTCTACGCCGTTCCGTCACGGGTCGCGATGCCCGCCTGATCGGGTTCGGAAAAGCCTGCGGGCCGGCGATGAACCGGCCCGCAGGCTTTTCTTTTGCGTGTGCCGTATTTTCAGTGCGTCGCCGCCGTCTGCCCCATCGACGGCAGCGGCTTTTGCGCCGGCAGCGGGGTCAGGCCGCCCAGACCCTTGCGGTAGATCAGCCAATAGATGCCGCCGACGAACACCGATCCGCCGACGATGTTGCCGAGCGTGGCGAACAGCAGGTTGTGCAGGATGCCGCCCGCCGTGATCGTCGACACGTCCAGCCCGGCCGGCACATGGCCCGTCACCTTCAGCACATAGGCCAGCGGCAGGAAATACAGGTTGGCGATGCAGTGCTCGAAGCCGGCGGCGACGAAGGCGGCGACCGGCAGGGTCAGCGCCACGATCTTGTCGGTCACCGTGCGGCCGGCATAGGCGAGCCACACGGCGAGGCAGACCAGCAGGTTGCACAGGATGCCCTTGAAGAAGATCGTCACCGCGTCGGGTGCGATCTTGCCGATGGCGAGCTTCAGCACGGCGGCGCCGACCGCACCGTTGTTCATCTCGGTGTGATGCGACATATAGATGAGGAACACGAGGCCCATCGCCCCGACCGCGTTGCCGATCCAGATCGTCGCCCAGTTGCGCAACACGTGCGCCGTGCTGATCTGGCCGTTGGCCCGCGCCATCACGATCAGGCAATTGCCGGTGAACAGCTCCGCCCCGCCGACCATGACGATGGCAAGGCCGAGCGAGAAGACCAGCCCGCCCAATATGCGCTGGACGGCGAAGCTCAGAGAGGGATCGGCCAGCACGATGACGAAGAACATGCCGCCCAACCCGATGCCGCCGCCGGCGACCACCGCCAGCATGAAGCTGGGCAGGAAGGGCATCATCGCCTTCTTCACCCCCAGCTTTTCGACCTTGTCCTGGATCTCGGCGGGCGAATAGGCGTCCATGCCGAGGACCGGCGTGTCTTTCGATGCAGGATCCGCCATGGCGAATTTCCTCCACTTCTCTTGAATTGCCTCGATGTCCGGTTCAGCCGACCGTCTCGTAGGCATCGAATCCCTCGCCGCGGACCAACCGGTCATGCACGGCCTCCACGGAGTTGCGGACGGTGATGGTGACCGGTGCGAAGAAGCTGGTGTCCTGCGGCTGGATGCCGAGGAACAGGATCTCCGGGATGGTCTCCCGCAGGCTGTCGATCAGGAAATTCAGCGGGATGGCGTGGGTGGTGACCATGAACTGCTCGGCGACGCTGTCCTGCTCGATCAGGCGGACCTCGCCCGGTGGCAGCTCCATGTCGGCGGCATCGACGATCAGAACCCGGTGCGGTGCCAGCGCGCGGATGTGGTGGGTGTGGTTCTCCGGCACATCCTCGCCATCCACCACGATCCAGCCGGGGGCCGGCTGCTCGTCGAGCAGCTGGGCCAGCAGCGGGCCGGCGCCGTCGTCGCCGCGCAGGACATTGCCAACCGTGAATACGACATCGGTCATGACAGCCGTCTCCCCATCAGATAGATCGCGGGCTCGCGCCGGATGGCGTCCAGCGCCGTGCGCAACCGGTCGAGCCATGCCGCCACGTCGGGCGGGGCAGTGGGCAGCGCCGCCTCGACGGCCATAGTCAGCGGCCGGATGTGGGTGCTGTCCACTGTGATCTCGCCGAAGCGCAGCAGGCCCGACAGCTTGCGGTGCGCCTCCTCGCTGTCCTTCAGCGCGTCGAGGACGCGGTCGAACACCGCGGTGGTGCAGCGGAAGGCCGGCTTGAAGCAGTCGAACACGCCGATGTGATGCCCGATGGCCAGCGAATAATAGACCACCTGTTTGGCATCCTCCGGAATGTCCTCCTTGCGCTCCAGCACCTTGGCGTTCAGCTGGTAGAAGACGACCTCCGGCACCACGCCGCGACCGGCACGCAGACCGGGGATGGAACCGGGATCGGCCTGTACGGGCATGCTCATGGCGCGTCTCCCCGGATGGCCTGCTGCACGACGTCGGCCAGCCGGGCGATGATCTCGGCGCGGCGCGGGTCGCGCTCCGTGCCGATGGCCTCCATCATCCGGTCGGGCAGGGTGAAGTTGCCCGGCGTGTGCGCATGCCCCTCCAGCAGGGCCATGAACTCCTCGGCGATGTCGCCGCCCTGGCGGTAGCCGGCCATCCGCCGCGCCTCGCGCTCCAGCCGGACCCGGAGCGTATAGGGGATGTCGGGATGGGCCAGGGCGGCTGTCTCGCCAGCAGCCTCGACATGGGTCTCGGCCTTCAGCTTCTGTTCCAGCAGGCCCAGCGCCACGGCGAAGCCGTGGATGGTCGCGGCCGGCGTCGGCGGGCAGCCGGGGATGTAGACGTCCACCGGCACGATGTGGTCGGTGCCGCCCCACACGCAGTAGAGGTCGTGGAAGATGCCGCCGGTACAGCCGCAGGCGCCGTAGGAGACCACGATCTTGGGGTCGGGCGCCGCCTCAAAGGCGCGCAGCGCAGGCATCCGCATGGAGCGGGTCACGGCGCCGGTGAACAGCAGGATGTCAGCATGGCGCGGCGAGGCCACCACCTTGATGCCGAAGCGTTCCGCATCGAACACCGGGGTGATGGACGAGAAGATCTCGATCTCGCAACCGTTGCAGCCGCCGCAATCGACGCGATAGACGTAGGCGGAGCGCTGGATGTTCTTCAGCAGCGCCTTCTTCATCGTCGCTATCTGTTTGCTGGTGGAGACCGGCGACATCTCCGCCACCAGGGTCTTGGGGTCTACGGGGACGTTCATGGCGTGGTCTCCAGTTCCTTGACCGGTTTTCCGGCTTCCATCTGCCGGGCGATGCCCATGCCGGCGATGTGGTGGACATCCTGGGCGCGCTTGCAGGCCGGGCAGGTTGAGACGGTCAGGCGCAGCCGGTCCGCCTCTTCCGCACTGCGGGCCGACTGGCTCAGCAGGCGTGCGACATAATCGACCTCCTTGGCCGGGGCGAAGGGTTTGCCGCAGCAGGCGCAGTCGGCCAGCGTGAAGACCGCCTTGCGCGTCAGGTCGGCCTTGCTGCCGACCGCCAGTTCGAAATCGTCGGACAGGCGGATGGCGCCGGTCGGACAGGATTCCTCGCAGCGGCCGCAGAAGACGCAGCGCCCGTAATCGATCGACCAGGTGCGGCTGCCGGCGGCGGTGTCGGTCTCCATCCCGATGGCGTTGGCCGGACAGGCGACGGTGCAGGCCGCGCAGGCGATGCAGTCCACCGCATTATGGTCCGGCTTGCCGCGGAAGTCCTTGCAGACCGGCATCGGGGCGAAGGGGTATTTGACCGTCGCCTCGCCCGTGCGGAAGATTTCCTTGAGTAGCTTGAGCATCTCTGGCCCCCGTCACTTCAGCGGTGAATCCGTGCGTTCGCGGCAGTAGCGCTCCATCTCCTTGTAGGCGATGGTCTTGGAGCGCTTCTTGCGGACGTCCACCACGGTCACGCGGTCGGTGCAGGAATAGCAGGGGTCGATGCTGCCCACGATCAGCGGGGCGTCCGACACCGTATTGCCGCGCAGCATGTAGCGCAGCACCGGCCAGTTGTTGTAGGTCGAGGCGCGGCAGCGCCAGCGGTAGAGCTTCTGGTTGTCGCCGGTCATCGTCCAGTGGATGTCCTCGCCGCGCGGCGCCTCGGTGAAGCCCAGCGCGAACTTGTGCGGGACATAGGTGAAATCCTCGGTCAGCACCGGACCGGCGGGCGCCTTGTCCAGCAGCTGCTCGATGATCCACAGGCTGTCGAAGAACTCCGCCACCCGAACCAGCGTGCGGGACAGCACGTCGCAGCCCTGTTCGACATGGACAGGCATGTCGAGCAGCCTGTAGCCGCCGAAGGCATGGTCGGCGCGGGTGTCGCGGCGGTGGCCGCTACCGCGCACCACCGGCCCGACCGGGCTGTAGTCGCGAGCGATCTGCGGGTCGAGCCGGCCGACGCCCTTGACGCGGCCGCTGACGTTGGCGGTGGACAGCAGCACGTCGACCAGCCGGGTCACGTCGTCGCGCAGCTCGGCGACCAGTTCGCGGGTCTTCGCCTGCTGGTCGCCCAGGATGTCGCGGCGAACGCCGCCGATCAGGTTCAGCGCATAGGTCTTGCGCGCCCCGGTCAGCAGCTCCGCCAGCGTCATCGCCTTCTCGCGCACGCGGAAGAACTGCATGAAGCCGGTGTCGAAGCCGATGAAGTGGCAGACGAGGCCGAGATTCAGCAGATGGCTGTGCATCCGCTCCGTCTCCAGCAGGATGGAGCGGATGGCCTGCGCCCGCGGCGGCACCGTGATGCCCAGCGCATTCTCCACCGAGTTGGCATAGGCGACGCTGTGGGCGTAGCCGCAGATGCCGCAGACGCGGTCGGCCAGGAAGGTGACGTCATTGTAGCCCATCCGCGTCTCGGCCACCTTCTCCATGCCGCGGTGGACGTAGAACATGCGGTAATCGGCGTCGATGATGTCCTCGCCGTCGACGAACAGGCGGAAGTGGCCGGGCTCGTCGGAGGTGATGTGCAGCGGCCCCAGCGGGACAACGCGGGTCTCCTGCTTGGCCTCGTTGATGAACCGGTAGGTCTCGTCGTCGCTGGTCGGCGCCGGCCGCAGCCGGTAGTCCATCGAATCCTTGCGCAGCGGATACAACTCGTCCGGCCAGTCGTCGGGCAGGACGAGGCGGCGCTCGTCCGGCAGCCCGACCGGGCGCAGGCCGAACATGTCGCGCACCTCGCGCTCACCCCAGACGCAGGCGGGTACCCGCGGGGTGACGGACGGGTACTCCAGCGTATCGGCCGGCACCTCGCAGCGCACCACCACATGGCACTTGTCGCCGCCCTCCATGGACAGGACATAGTAGACGGCGTAGCCGCCGTTCAGCGGCCGTTCGTCGTTGCCGACGACCACCGACAGCCAGCCATTGTGGTCGTAATAGAGGCTGGCCACCACATCGGGCAGCGAGACGGGCTTGACCGTGATGGTGACCTGGGCCTCGGTCTGCCAGGATTCATCGAGGATCGCATGGGGCAGGCTCTCGCGCAGGGAGGCGATAGTGCCGCTCCCGACCCGGACCGGAGTGAGGATGTTCATTTGGAAATCTCCGTCTGCGAGAGGCTGCCGGTCACCAACTGTCCACCGGCGCGGACCGTGTCGTATGTCTGCCACGGGGCGGCGACCACCGGGCGGCTGTCGCCGTTCATCACCACCGCGGTCGCCTGCTGCACCAGAGTGGACAGCGGCTGCGGCACAGCGAAGCCCAGCGTCAGCACCAGCGCCGCAAGCACCCCCAGCGGGGCCAGCGCCCTCCAGCCCACATCACCCTTGGCCATCGTCTCCGGGCTCTTGCCCAGCACGCTGTCGGCGACGATCTTCACCAGACCGGCGACGGTGATGCACAGGAACAGCGCGCACAGCGCCATGATCCAGCCATAGCCTTCGTTCAGCCCGGCCATGAAGACCATGAATTCGCTGACGAAGATGTTGAAGGGCGGGAAACCGGCCAGCGCCAGGGCGCAGCCCATCATCAGCAAACCGGTGGCCGGGGCCACCCGCAGCACTCCCTTCACCGCCCGCAGGTCGCGGGTGCCGTACTTCATCAGCACGTTGCCGGCGCTGCAGAAGAACAGGGCCTTGGTGACGCTGTGGTTGATGGCGTGCAGCAGCGCGGCGGCGATGCCGAGCGGTCCGCCGACGCCGAGCGCCACGACGATCAGCCCGACATTCTCGATGCTGGAATAGGCCAGCTTGCGCTTCAGATCCTGCTGCACGAAGAACAGCAGGGACGAGACGCCGACCGACAGCAGGCCCAGCGTCAGCAGCAGCATCTGCGGGAAAGCGGTGCCGACCGTGCCGACCGTGATGACATAGAAGCGGATGACGATCAGCAGTGCGCATTTCAGTAGCACGCCCGACAGCAGGCCGGACACCGGGCTCGGCGCTTCGGAATGGGCGTCGGGCAGCCAGGCATGCATCGGGAAGATGCCGGCCTTGGTGCCGAAGCCGATCAGGGCGAAGACGAAGGCCAGCTTGACCAGCATCGGGTCCAGCTCCGCCGCATGGCCGGCCAGGGCCGTCCACAGCACCGCCTGATGCGGGTCGGCCAGCACGTCGGCGGCGTTGGAGAAGACCAGCACCGTGCCGTAGAGGCCGAAGGCGACGCCGACCGTGCAGATGATCACGTATTTCCAGGCGGCCTCCAGCGAGGATTTCTGCCCGTACAGCCCGACCAGGAAGGCGGAGCCCAGCGTGGTTGCCTCGATGGCCGCCCACATCATGATGATGTTGTTGGCGGTGACCGCCAGCAGCATGGTGAACAGGAACAGGCTGAAGAAGCCGTAATAGATCCGGACCTTGCCGGCGTCGATGGCGCCGGACTCCAGATCGTGGCGGATATAGGCGATGGAATAGAGGCCGGTCATCAGCCCGACCACGCCGACCAGCATCATGAAGACGGCGCCGAGCGCGTCGACGAACAGCCAGTCGCCGAAGGCGGAGATGGCGCCGTTCGACAGCACCTGGATCAGCGCCGCGATGCTGAGCAGGAAGACATAGCCGATGGAGCCCAGATGGATGCGCTCCAGCAGCGTCACGCTGTCCCGGTCGGTCGCGAAGGTTTCGGGCAGGGATTCCCGGAACCAGGGCAGGGTCAGCAGGAACAGCGCCACCGCCAGCGGACCGATCAGCAGAAGTGGGGGAAGGATCGAGGGTACCATGGCGGTCATCCCTTCAGGCTCGTAAGCTGGCGCGCGTCGAGCGTGTGCAGCGTGTCGAAGATCCGCGATCCCAGCGCCGCCATCACCACCACCGCGAAGATGGCGTCGGTGGCGATGCCGATCTCCACCAGTTCCGGCGCGTTGGGGGCCAGCAGGGCCAGGGTCAGGTGCGACCCGTTCTCCATCAGGCAATAGCCGAACACCTGCTTCAGGATGTTCCGCTGCGCCACGATGCAGGCGAGCCCGATGAAGAACAGGGCGAGCGACACCGCCAGCGCCGGCTTGATGGCGTCGGCCGCCGGCAGCGTCACCTTGGAGGCGACGCCGAAGCACAGGATGACGGCGACCGCGGCACCAACGATGGACAGCGCCGTCGGCATCACCGCGCCGGAGCCGATCGCCGGGTCGCTCAGCCTGCGGAAGGCGCGGTACATGATCGCCGGGACCAGGATCACCTTGGTCAGCAGCGCGGTGAAGGACCAGAGATACAGCTCGCCCGACCCGGTGGCCCCCGCCAGCGCCACGAACAGCATCACCAGGATGAAGCTCTGCAGCGCGTAGAAGCGGGCGGAGTTGGCCGGATTGCCGGCGAGCGTGACCAGAAGGGAGCTGACGATCAGCAGGCCCGACAGGCCGTTGACGATGAGAAATCCGTTCATGACCGTTCCCTCCCTCAGCCGAGCCACGAGGCGGCGATGGAGCTTGAGACCACCGTCATCGCCACCAGGGCCACCAGCACGAACTTCATGCCGGCGGGCAGCGGCGCCGCCGCGGCCATCGTGGGGGACGGTTTGCCGGGCACCGAATGGCCCAGCCATTTCAGGAACCAGGCGAAGGAGCCGACCGATTCCGCCAGCGCGATGACGACCAGCAGCATCAACGCCCAGTGATGCGCGCCGACCTCGAACCCGCCGGCGAAGATGGCGAACTTGCTGAAGAAGCCGTTGAAGGGCGGCACGCCGGTGATCGCCAGGGCGGCGCAGACGAAGGCAATGCCGAGCAGCGGCGATTTGGTGACGATGCCGCGCAGCGACGGCAGCAGGCGGGTGCCGGCGGTGTAGCTCAGCGCACCGGCGACCAGGAAGAACAGCGTCTTGGCGAAGGCGTGGTTGAAGATGTGGGCGATGGCGCCCTTGAAGGCGAGGTCGGAGCCGAAGACCGACAGCGACAGCGCCAGGAGGATGTAGGCCAGCTGCGTGATGGTCGAATAGGCCAGCAGGCGCTTCAGGTCGACCTGCGGCAGATACATGAAGAAGCCGTAGACCAGCGTCAGCACCGCCATGATCGAGCCGACCCAGCCGACGATCTCCGGCGCGCCGCCCGACGACATCAGCCCGCGGGCGAAGATGTAGACGCCGACCTTCACCATCGAGGCCGCATGCAGGTAGGCGCTGACCGGGGTCGGCGCCTCCATGGCGTCGGGCAGCCACATGTGGAAGGGCAGCTGGGCCGACTTGCCCCAGGCCGCCACCAGGATCGCCAGCAGCACGACCGCCTTCATGCCCGGCGCCAGATCGGCGATGGCGGTCAGCGCGAAGGTGCCGGTCGACAGGAACAGCAGGGCCGCCGCGACATAGAGGCCGAGCGAGGCGACATGGGTGACCAGCAGCGCCTTCGCCGCCGAGCGCAACGCCTTGGGCGATTCGTAATAGCCGATCAAGGCCCAGGAGCAGGCGCCGGTCAGCTCGAAGAAGGCGAGCTGGCCGACCACGGTGGAGCTGAAGACCAGCCCGGTCATGGCGCCGATGAACACCAGCAGGAAGGCGTAGAAGCGCCGCCGGCCGATGTCGGGATGCTCGCGGTTGCCGGCATTCAGATAGGCGGCGGAATAGATCGCCACCAGGAGGCCGATGGAGATCACCGCCAGCGCGATCAGCACGCTGACGCTGTCCACCACCAGCCCGAGGATCGAGACCGATCCGAAGGAGATCAGCTCGAAGGTGCCGCCGACCTTGCCGTCGCCGAGCAGCGACATCGCGAGGATGGCGATCACCGCGACGGTGGCCGCGGCGAAGCCCTGGCACAGCCATTTGGCCGATGCCCGTTCCGATGCCGCGATGGCCGCCGCACCGCCGAAGGGGACGAGGATGGCGGCCAGCGCCAACAGCCCGAGCGGTTCCGTGGGGAGTGTTATCATGATGCTGCCCCTCGCCGGCTCACAGGCCGACCAGATAGAAGACGAAGGCGAGCGAGGCGGCGCCGACCCCGACCCAGCTGTGCTGGGGGGTCAGGCGGAAGCGGACGCGCGCGACGCTGTTCTCGACCACGCCGACCGCGGCGAAGATCAGGACCAGCTTGATGGCGAAGGCGACCAGCCCGAACAGCAGCCCGAAGACAGTCATCCCGGTGGCACTGCCGAAGGGCAGGAAGACGCCGATGAACCAGGCGACGACGACCGTCTGCTTCAGCGCCATCGCCCACTTGATCAGCGCCAGCGACGGGCCGGAATATTCGGTCAGCGGGCCTTCCTGAAGTTCCTGCTCCGCTTCCGCCATGTCGTAGGGCAGCTTGCCCAGCTCGATGTAGATGGCGTAGGCGAAGGACAGGGCGGCGATCACCGTCGCGGTCGCCGACCGGACATGGCCGTCGGCGATGGCGCTGCCGATGGCGCCGAGGTTGGTCGAGCCGGCCAGCAGCGCCGCGACGAACAGCGACAGCAGCATCACCGGCTCCACCAGCACGCCCATGGTCAGCTCGCGGCTGCCGCCGATGCCGGAGAAGGAGCTGCCGCTGTCGATGCCGGACAGCGAGAAGAAGAAGCGGGCCAGCGCGAACAGATAGATGACCGTGATCAGGTCGCCGATGGGCGCCACCGGCGTGAAGCGGGTCAGCATCGGGATGCCCATGGCGATGACCAGCACCGTCGTCAGCATCACCGCCGGCATCGCGCGGAAGGCGAAGCCGCTGTCCGGCGGGGTCAGGTCCTGGCGGGTCAGCAGCTTGGCGATGTCGCGATAATCCTGCAGCAGGCCCGGCCCGTGGCGGGTGTGCAGCTTCGCCCGGACCATGCGCGACAGGCCGGAGACCAGCGGCGCAGCGGCGAGCAGGAGGAGAGCCTGGAACAGTCCCAGGATCAGGTGTGAGAAGGTCAGCATGGCGTCCTCCCGTCAGACGGCCAGCGCCAGCAGCGCGATCAGCGCCGCGACGATGTAGAGGCAGTAGATCCGAAAATCGCCCGCCTGGATGATCTGCAGCCACTTGCCGCTGGCATCGACGGCGCCGGCGATCGGGGCGATGACGCTGCGGTCGGCCAGCGGTTCGGTGCGCCGCGCCAGCGTGACCACCCGCTCGAAGCCGAGGGCGATGCCGGTCCAGCGCCCGGCAATCGCGCGGCGCATGGTGTAGAGCGGGGCGAAGAACATGCGGATCGGCTGGGCGAAGCTGCCGGCGGTGGCGGGCATGTGATGGTCCGGCAGATAGCCGGCCGCCCAGGGAGCCGCCACCTTGCGGTCGCCACCGCGGCGGCCTGCGAAGGCCGCCTTCAGCGCGATGGGCAGGAAGGCCATGGCGATCAGCAGGATGGCGATCAGCGGGGTGGACAGCGTCGCCTGCTGGGCGTTGCCCGGCAGCAGGGTGGTGCCGACCGCCAGCGTCACCGGAGCGGTGCCGATGGTCGCCGCCGCGATGCGGCCCATCACCGGCGCCACCAGCGGGGCCAGCAGGCCGAGCGCCACGCAGGCGACGGCCAGCACCGCCATGCCGGCGACCATCGCGGCCGGCGCCTCGCGCGCCTCCTCCGCATGATGGCTGCGCGGCGCCCCGGCGAACATGATGCCGTAGGCCTTGACGAAGCACATCACCGCCAGCGCGCCGGTCAGCGCCAGCATGACGGCGGCGATGGGGGCGGCGAACTTCACCAGCGGTGTGCCGTCCAGCGCCGCCGCGAACAGCGCCTGGTAGGTGTACCATTCAGACACGAAGCCGTTCAGCGGCGGGATTGCCGAGATGGCCAGCGCGCCGACCAGGAAGGACAGGGCGGTCCAGGGCATGTTGCGGGCCAGCCCGCCCATCTCCTCCATGTCCTTGGTGTGCATGCGGAAGATGGTGGAGCCGGCGCCGAGGAACAGCAACCCCTTGAACACCGCATGGTTCAGCAGGTGATAGAGGCCGGCCATCAGCCCCAGCACCGCCAGCACCGGCTGGTGCAGCGCCATGCCGATCATGCCGGTGCCGACGCCCAGCAGGATGATGCCGATATTCTCGACCGAGTGGTAGGCGAGCAGCTTCTTGATGTCGTGTTCGGCCAGGGCATAGACCACGCCCAGCACCGACGACACCGCGCCGAAGGCCAGCACCAGCAGGCCCCAGCCCAGCATCGCCGGCCCGGCGCTGGCGCCCAGCAGGTCGATGCCGACCTTGACGATGCCGAAGACGCCGATCTTGATCATCACGCCCGACATCAGCGCCGAGGCGTGCGACGGAGCGGCCGGATGGGCACGCGGCAGCCAGATGTGCAGCGGGATCATGCCGGCCTTGGCGCCGAAGCCGGCGAAGGCCAGCAGGAAGGCGACGCTGTCCAGCGGGGCCGGCAGCGGATGGGCGCGGAAGGCGGCGAAATCGAAGCTGCCGGCCCGGTTCGCCATCAGGAAGAAGGCGGCCATGATCAGCACCGAGCCGCCATGGGCGACCAGGAAATAGAGGAAGCCGGCGCCCACCGCCTCGTCATCCTGGTCGAAGATGACCAGGAAATAGGAGGCCAGCGACATCATCTCGAAGAAGATGAGGAACCAGAAGGCGTTGTCGGCCGCCACCACCAGCATCATCGACGCGATGAAGGCATTCATGAAGAAGCCCATCGCCCCGACGCCGCGCCCGGCATATTCGCGCACATAGGCGAAGCCGTAGATCCAGGTGACCAGCGACAAGAGCGAGATGACCGCAATCATCAGGCCGGCCAGCGGGTCGAGCCGCAGGACGAAATGGGCGAAGGGGTAGGGGCCGGCGGCATCGAGCACGGCCGGCTGCCCGGCCGCGATGGCCGTCAGCCCGGCGCCGAGCCCGGCGAGCGCCGCGGCGATGCCGACGCCGCTGCCGCCAAGACGGATGTCCCCCTCCCGATGCTTCAGGAGGAGGCAGAGAATGGCACCGCCGCAGGACAGCAGCAGCGACATGATGAGCAGGGAGAGTGGAATCATGGGTCCAGCCCCTCCAGCGAGGCGAGCGGCGTTTCAGGACTGACCGGTGCCGCTGCGGCCAGCGTGCGCTTGACGGCGGCAGCCTGGCGGGTGGCATCGGCGTCTGCCGCGTAAAGGGCGGCGGTCGGGCACACGCGCACGCAGGCCGGGCCGTCGCCGGAAAAGGCGCAGAGATCGCATTTCACCGCCACGCTGCGCACGCCGATGTCCCAGGCCAGCAGCGGGTCGAGTGCCGCCGAATGGCTGGGTGTCGCGACGGCGATGCCGGCGACCCCGGCGATGCCGGTGCCGCTTGGCGTGATGGCGCCGAAGGGGCAGGCCAGCGCACACATCTTGCAGCCGATGCAGGTCTGCTCATTCAGCAGGATGGCGTCGGCCCCAAAGGTAATGGCGTCGACCGGACAGACGCGGGCACAGGGCGCGTCCTCGCACTGGTGGCAGAGGACCGGGCCGGTGTCGTCGCCGATCCGCATGACGGTCAGCCGGGGATGCGCCTGCAGCCCCTGCTTTTTATGGGACTCGGTGCAGGCCGCCATGCAGGTGTTGCACCCGATGCATTTTCTCGGTTCCGCGATAACGAAGCGATTCATATCCAGACCTCCGGCTTCCCGGGCGGGTGCGTCGAATTGGCCGATCAGGTTTCTTTGTTGGAAATCCCGATAAGAAAACCTGATCGGCCAATAAGAAGACAGTATTGGCTCGCGCACGCCCCCATACCGCCTGTCTTCACGGGCGGTGCGGCAGAAGGAGAGCCAGCTGTTGCGATTTTTGTCATGATGGCGGTCTTTCTTTGGATCGCCGTTGACTTCGCTACGCTATTCCTCTGGTTGACGCGATGTCAACTAGACACATAAAAAAAGTGGGTATAAGGTGCGCAACACAAAGACCGGGGGCCTGATGGCGTATTGACTGTCAAATGGCGCCTCGGAAACTCTGATAAGAAAAAGAATATACTCGATAGGATCGGCTTATCGGCGTCGATTACTTTTAAATATCGGGCGATAAGCGATTTCAATCGGACGTGAAGCCACCGGTGCCCACAGCGGCCAACCGGCGCGCAACGCCAGGGAACAGTGAAGCGATGCCGGGGCGGATCCGTTCGACGGCCCCCTCCGGCTGCCAACAAGGACGACGGGAATGAACAGATTCGTCACTGCCAACCCGAGCAAGTGCATCGCTTGCCGCACATGCGAGGTCGCCTGTGCGCTTGCCCATTCCGACGGGGCCGGCGTCGAAGGACTGGCGCCGGAAAGCTTCAAGCCGCGCATCCGCATGGTGAAGACGGCCGACGTCAGCACCGCGGTGATGTGCCACCATTGCGAGGACGCACCCTGCGTCAACGCCTGCCCGAACAACGCCATCGTCTATCGCCAGCACAGCGTGCAGGTGGAGCAGGAGCGCTGCCTGGGCTGCAAGAACTGCGTGCTGGCCTGTCCGTTCGGCGTCATGGACGTGGTGACGGTGCCGGCGGTCCGGCAGTTCGCCGGCATGACGCTGAGCCTCGGCGTCAAGGCGCAGGCGCACAAATGCGATTTGTGCATCGGCCGCGATGCCGGCCCGGCCTGCGTTTCGGTCTGCCCGACCAGCGCCCTGACCTTGATGGACCGGGACGTCATGGACGAGACCCTGCGCCGCCGGCGCGAGCGCGCCGCCCTGGAAGCCGCTGAAGTCGCGGCCTGACTCCCATCACTCCCCATCACTGCGGCTGTCGCACAGCCGGCACAATCGAGCGAACATCGAGGTCGAGATGGAAAAGCATATGGCGGTCTGCCCGTATTGCGGTACGGGCTGCAAACTGAATCTGCTGGTCGAGGGCGGGAAGGTCGTCGGTGCCGAACCCCTCAACGGTGTCACCAATGAAGGAGAACTCTGCCTCAAGGGCTATTTCGGCTACGACTTCATCAACGACACCAAGATCCTGACGCCGCGCCTGCGCAACCCGATGCTGCGCCGCAGCCGCGATGCCGCCTTCGAGGCGGTGTCGTGGGACGAGGCGATCCAGTACGCGGCCAAGAAACTCAGTGAGATCAAGACCAAATACGGTCCCGACTCGATCATGACCACCGGCTCGTCGCGCGGCACCGGCAACGAGACCAACTATGTGATGCAGAAATTCACCCGCGCGGTCCTCGGCACCAACAATGTCGACAACTGCGCGCGCGTCTGCCACGGCCCGTCGGTCGCCGGATTGCAGGTGACGCTGGGCAACGGCGCCATGAGCAACTCGATCCCCGAGATCGAGCACACCAAATGCGTCCTGGTCTTCGGCTACAACGTCGCCGACAGCCATCCGGTGATCGCCAAGCGCATCATCAGGGCCAAGGAGCGCGGCGCGAAGATCATCGTCTGCGACCCGCGCAAGATCGAGACGGCGCGTCTGGCCGATCTGTGGCTGCCGCTGAACAACGGTTCCAACATGGCGCTGGTCAATGCCTTCGCCAATGTCCTGATCAATGAAGGACTCTACGACAAGGAGTATGTCGCCAATCACACCGAGGGCTTCGACGAGTACAGGAAGATCGTCGACAAATACACCCCCGAATATGCCGAGGCGATCACCGGCCTGCCGGCCGAGGATATCCGCGAAGCGATGCGCATTTACGCCGCCGCTCCCTCCGCCACCATCCTGTGGGGCATGGGCGTCACCCAGTGGGGCCAGGGCGTCGATGTGGTGAAGGGGCTGTCGGGGCTGGCGCTGCTGACCGGCAATCTCGGCCGTCCGAATGTCGGCGTCGGCCCGGTGCGCGGCCAGAACAACGTGCAGGGCAGCTGCGACATGGGCGTGCTGCCGACCGAGTTCCCCGGCTACCAGAAGGTCACCGACCCGGAGATTCGCGAGAAGTTCGCCAAGGCCTGGGGCGTCCCGTCGTTGCCCGACCAGATCGGCTATCGCCTGACCGACGTGCCGCATCTGGCGGAGACCGGCAAGCTGAAGGCCATGTATGTGATGGGCGAGGATCCGGCCCAGACCGAGCCGGACCTGACCCAGGTGCGCAAGGGCTTCGAGGCGATGGAGTTCGTCATCGTCCAGGACATCTTCATGACGAAGACGGCGATGTTCGCCGACCTGATCCTGCCGGCCACCTCCTGGGGCGAGCATGAGGGCGTGTTCAGCGCCGCCGACCGCAGCTTCCAGCGCTTCACCAAGGCGGTGGACGCCAAGGGCGACGTCAAGCATGACTGGGAGATCATCAGCCTGCTCGCCACGGCGATGGGCTATCCCATGCATTACGACAACACCAAGCAGATCTGGGACGAGCTGCGCGAGCTTTGCCCGATCTTCTACGGCGTCACCTACGAGAAGATGGAGGGGCTGGGTGCCGTTCCGTGGCCGTGCCGCGACCTCGACTCGGCCGGCTCCAAGTATCTCTACGAGGGCAACGTCTTCCAGCGGCCGGGCGGCAAGGGCCTGTTGTTCGCCACCGAATGGCGTCCGCCGCGGGACCAGCTGACCGAGGAGTTCCCGCTGATCCTCTGCACCGTGCGCGAGGTCGGCCATTACTCCTGCCGGTCGATGACCGGCAACTGCGCCGCTTTGCAGACGCTCGCTGACGAGCCGGGCTATGTCACCATCAACCCGAAGGACGCCAAGGCGCTGGGCATCCGCGACCAGGAGCTGGTCTGGGTGTCGTCGCGCCGCGGCAAGGTGATCACCCGCGCCAGCGTCACCGACCGCACCAACAAGGGGGCCGTCTATATGACCTACCAGTGGTGGATCGGCGCCTGCAACGAGCTGACCATCCACGCCGTCGATCCCATCGCCAAGACACCGGAATACAAATACGCCGCCGTCCGGGTCGAGGCGATTGCCGATCAGGTCTGGGCAGAGAATTACGTCCAGCAGGAATACGCGAAGCTGAAGGGTGGCCTCAGCAATGCGGTGACCGGTGCGGCGAAGAAGGCTCCCGCCTACGCGTGAGGTTTCTCCCTCTCCCCCCCGAGGAGAGGGTCGGGGTGAGGGGGATGCAGGGCGTGGATTCTCGGCAAAGGGCCGCGGCGCCACCCCCTCACCCTAACCCTCTCCCCGGGGGGGAGAGGGTTAGGGTGAGGTTTTCGAGGGACAATGCACATGCATGAGATCGCGCTGTGCCAATCCTTGCTTGAACAGGCGATGAGGGCGCGTGAGGCCAATCCCTTCGACCGGGTGGTGCGCGTCATCGTGTCGGTCGGTTGCGCCAGCCGGGTACAGCCCGATGCCTTGCGTCATGCCTTCGACCTGCTCAGCCCCGACACCTTCCTGGAGGGGGCCGATCTGCGGATCGAGCGTCCGCCGGGCGAGGCGTTCCGGCTCGTCGAGATGGAGGTGTCGTGAGGATAAAGCTTCGTGAGCCTACGATGCGTCGCATTGCCGCTGCGGCAGCCCGCGCGGAGACGCGGACACATGTTTGGGATCATTGATGTTGCTCGGGTCGTGATCGATACGTTCCCGATCCACGCTGCGCAAGACGTGGTGGGAGGAGACCCGGCATGCAGGAAAAACTCGAATTTCTGATCGCGCTGGCGACGGAAAAGCATTTCGGCCGTGCGGCACAGGTCTGCGGGGTGTCGCAGCCCAATCTGTCCGCCGCGATCAAGCAGCTGGAATCGACCATGGGCGTGCCGCTGGTCGACCGCGGCGCACGCTTCATCGGCTTCACGCCGGAAGGGGAGCGGGTGCTGGAGTGGGCGCGGCGCATCGTCGGCGACTACAAGGCGATGCGCGCGGATGTCGAAACGATGAAGCAGGGGCTGACCGGCACTCTGCGGCTGGTGGTGGTGCCGACGGCACTGCCGATGGTCCAGCGGCTGACCGCCACCGTCTGGTCGATGCATCCCGGCATCAAGATCACCATCGCTTCCCACAGCTCGACCGAGATTCTGTCCAGGCTGGAAAATCTGGAGGCGGAGGCCGGGATCACCTATCTCGACAACGAACCGCTCGGCAATGTCGACGAGGTGCCGCTCTATCACGAGCGCTACCACCTGATCACCTCGGCGGACAGCCCGTTCGGCACGCGCGACAGCGTGACCTGGGAAGAAGCGGCGACCCTGCCGCTCTGCCTGCTGAACACCACCATGCAGAACCGGCGGATCATCGACCGCGCCTTCGCCGAGGCTGGCGTGCATGCCGAACCGATGCTCGAATCCAATTCCATCGTCGTGCTGACCAATCATCTCTGCACCGGCATGTGGTCGACGATCATGCCGCGGATCATGGCGGATTCTCTGCTGCTCCCCCCTTCGATCCGCGCCATCCCCATCGTGGCACCGGAACTGTCGACCCTGATCGGCCTTGTGGTGTGCCGGCGCGACCCTCAGCCGCCGCTGACCGCGGCGCTGATCGCCGATGCACGCCGTCTCGCTCCCGAACTGACGAATGCCGCCTGACGGCATCGCTCCGCCTGTGAAAGAACGCTCGCAGGAGCGGAGCCGGCCGGAGATTATTTCATTCCAAGAAAGAATGAACTGCGAAAGCCGGGCATTCTCTCGGCGGTGATGATCCAGCACTCTGGTGATGCGGAACGGGAATGCCCCCGTCCGGCAAATCACCGGAGCTGGACATGAAGCTGTATCATCATCCCCTGTCGGGCCACTCGCATCGCGCCCGTCTGCTCGTATCGCTTCTCGGCCTGCCGCATGAGCTGGTGGAGGTCGACCTCAAGGCGGGTGCGCACAAGAGCCCCGATTTCCTGAAGCTCAATCCCTTCGGCCAAGTGCCGGTCCTGGACGATGCGGGCGTCATCGTCGCCGACTCCAATGCGATCCTGGTTTATCTCGCCAAGCGGGCAGGGCGTGGCGACTGGCTGCCGGAAGACCCCAGCGGTGCGGCGGCGGTTCAGCGCTGGCTTTCCGTGGCGGCCGGTGAGGTGGCCTACGGCCCGGCTGCCGCCCGGCTCATCACGGTGTTCGGGGCGAAGTTCAACGCAGACGAAGTCATCGGCCGGGCCCATATCCTGCTGGCCCGGCTCGAAAGCCATCTGAGCGCGCAGGATTGGCTGGTCGGCGATCACCCGACAATCGCGGACGTCGCGATCTACAGCTACGTCGCCCAGGCGCCGGAAGGCAACGTCGATCTCTCCGGCTACCCCTCCGTCAAGGCGTTTCTCGGCCGCATCGAGCAACTGTCGGGCTTCGTTCCCTTCGTACGGACGCCTGTCGGCCTCGCAGCCTGATCCATCGAGAAGATCGGGGGCCCACCCCCACAGCCACATCCCGCTCCCGGATATTCCGTCCGACCGCCACCCAAGCACGGGACACCGACGATGACCGCGACACTGACGACACTGCCGCCCTGGCATGAGGGTGAGACGTTCATCCAGCGGAAGCTGGGGGTGGCCGAACGGATGGAGGCCGTCGGTCAGCGGGTGATCCGCGACCACATGCCCGACCAGCATCGCGACTTTTATGCCCAGCTTCCCTTCATCGTGTTGGGCAGCGTCGATCCCGCGGGCGACCCGTGGGCCACGCTCCTCGTCGGCAAGCCGGGCTTCCTGTCGTCGCCGACGCCGACGAGGCTCGACGTCGCTACCCAGGCCGATCCCGGCGATCCGGCGGGGGAGGGCATGCGGGACGGCGATCCCGTCGGCCTCCTGGGGATCGAGATGCACACCCGGCGCCGCAACCGCATGAACGGCTTCGTCACCGCCATCGGCTCGGGATTTCGGGTCGATGTCGACCAGAGCTTCGGGAACTGCCCGCGCTACATCCAGCTTCGCGATGTCGACTATACACGGGATCCGGCGGAACCGTTCACCGGCGTGGTGGAGATCCTGCCGCAGCTGGACGAACAGGCGCGGTCCATGATCGGGGAGGCCGATGCCTTCTTCGTCGCCACCTATGCGGACCGGGCCGAGCGCCGTCAGGTCGACGTGTCCCATCGCGGCGGCAAGGCGGGCTTCGTCCGTGTCGCGGAGGACGGCACCCTCACGGTGCCCGACTTCAACGGCAACCTCTTCTTCTCGACCCTCGGGAACATCGTTCTCAACGGCAAGGCCGGCCTCGTCTTCGTCGATTACGGCAACGGCGACATGCTGCAGATGACCGGCGACGCGGAGGTTATCCTGGAATCGCCGGAGATTGCGGCCTTCCAGGGAGCCGAGCGGCTGTGGACCTTCAAGCCGCGCCGTATCCTGCGCCGGGCCGGCGCGCTGGCGCTGCGCTGGTCGTTCCGCAAGGAGGGCTGGTCGCCCAGTTCGCTGATGACGGGGGATTGGTCGCAGGCGGCGGCCCGCATGCAGGCCGGCGAGCTGGCGACACGCTGGCGCCCCTACCGGGTGACGAAGATCGTCGACGAAACCCCGGCGATCCGCTCCTTCCATCTCCAGCCGGCCGACGGAGCGGGCATTCTTCCCCATGCCGCCGGTCAGCATCTGCCGGTCCGCGTGACGGTTCCAGGGTCCGACAAGCCGGTCATCCGCACCTACACGCTGTCGGCCGCGCCGTCGGACGGCCAGTACCGGATCAGCGTCAAGCGGGAAGGGCTGGTGTCGCGCCACCTGCACGACCGCATCCATGCCGGCGACATCATCGAAGCGCGCGCACCCGACGGCGCCTTCACCATCGACCCTTACGGGACTAGGCCGGCGGTCCTGCTGGCCGGCGGCATCGGGATCACGCCGCTGCTGGCGATGCTGCGCCACATCGTCTACGAGGGGCTTCGCAAACAGCGGATGCGGCCGACCATCCTCATCCAGGCAGCCCGTTCGATATCCGAGCGTCCGTTCGACCGGGAGATCGCCGAACTGGTGAACGCGGCGCAGGGGGCGGCAGGGCAGGGTGCCGTCAGATGGATCCGGGTGCTCAGCGAGCCCGGCGCGGCCAAGGAGGGCGTCGACTATGAGGCGGTCGGCCGCATCGACATGGCCCTGCTGACCCGCTTCCTGCCGTTCGACGACTATGATTTCTACCTGTGCGGCCCGCCGGCATTCACGCAGGCGCTCTATGACGGATTGCGGAGCCGCAACATCGCCGACGGGCGGATCCACGCCGAGGCATTCGGGCCGTCGTCCTTGCAGCGCACGGCCGAAGTCGGGACCGCACCCCCGCCGGTCCGTCCCCTGCCGTCGAGCAAGCCGGTGCCGGTGGCCTTCATGACTTCGCTGAAGGAGGATCGCTGGACGCCGTCGTCCGGCACGCTGCTGGAGTTGGCGGAAGCGCGCGGACTGGAGCCCGAATACAGTTGCCGAGAAGGCACCTGCGGAACCTGCCGGACCAAGCTGCTGAAGGGTGCCGTGACCTATACCCGCGAGCCGGGCGCCAGCGTCGCCCCCGACGAGGTCCTGATTTGCAGTGCCGTGCCTGCCGAAACCGGCCCGGATGAGGAAAACCGCATCCAACTCGCCCTGTGAGCCCTTCACCGACCACGTCGACCGTGGTGCTGATCGCGCCGCGCCACGCTCTCACATCACTGCCTGTATCGTTTCATCCGCAAGAAGGAGCATGCCATGTCCCGTCCGCCGCTTCCCCCCTTCACCGCAGAGTCCGCCGTCGAGAAGGTCCGGCTCGCCGAGGATGGCTGGAACAGCCGCGATCCGGCGAAGGTCACTCTTGCCTATAGCGAGGACAGCCGCTGGCGCAATCGCGCCGAATTCGTGACCGGCCGCGCCGAGATCCAAGCCTTCCTCACCCGCAAATGGAACAAGGAGCTTGAATACCGGCTGATCAAGGAACTCTGGGCCTTCACTGGAAACCGCATCGCGGTGCGCTACGCCTACGAATACCGCGACGACAGCGGCCAATGGTATCGCGCCTACGGCAACGAGAATTGGGAGTTTGCCGAGGACGGGCTGATGCGCGCCCGGCATGCCAGCATCAATGAACACCCGATCGCCGAGGCTGACCGCAAGTTCCACTGGCCGCTCGGCCGCCGGCCCGACGATCATCCCGGTCTCAGCCATTTCGGTTTCTGAAGCCGGTGTTCCCAGATGTGACGGGGCCGTCCACCGTGGCGGCCTCGTTGCCATTTGTTATTGCCAGCGCTAAACCCGACGGAAGACTGACAGTTCTATGTTGCGCTGGACTGACATTTTGACATTGCGCCTACATACCAAAAACACATAAGCACAGTTATGGAAATTAAATTGACTGCCATGCGACGTCGCATGTCCACAGCCCATGGATAATACCGGGCTGGCCGACTGGCTCGAACCAGAGATGTTGTTCGATGCACCGATCATTGGCAATCAAAGCGTCTTGCGCCAAAATGTACGAACTGGTACGTTTGTTGATGTCTACGAACCATGCCGCTGCCGAAGGGGCTCCCATGCCGTCCAGCGCCTTTACCTTCAAAAAGTCGATCGCCACCGTTTCGCTGAGCGGCACCCTGCCGGAGAAGCTCGAGGCGGCGGCCGCCATCGGCTTTGACGGGGTCGAGATTTTCGAGAACGACCTGCTGACGTTCGACGGGTCGCCGGCCGATGTCCGCCGCATCGCCGAGGGCTTGGGTCTGGAAATCACCATCTTCCAGCCATTCCGCGATTTCGAGGCGATGCCGGATCCGATCCGCGCCCGCAACCTCGACCGCGCGGAACGCAAGTTCGACGTGATGCAGGAATTGGGTACCGACCTCGTGCTGGTCTGCTCCAACGTCCAGCCCGCCGCCATCGACGATCCAGCCCGCGCCGCCGCCGACCTCGCCGAAATGGCGGAGCGGGCGCAGCGCCGGGACCTGCGCGTTGGCTACGAGGCGCTGGCCTGGGGCCGGCATGTCAACCGTTGGCGCCAGGCCTGGGACATCGTGCAGCGCGCCGACCATCCGGCGCTGGGGCTGATCGTCGACAGCTTCCACACGCTGGCCCTGAACGACGACCCGTCCGGCATCGCCGACCTGCCGGGCGACCGCATATTCTTCGTTCAACTGGCCGATGCCCCGACGCTATTGATGGACGTGCTGTCCTGGAGCCGCCATTTCCGCAATTTCCCCGGTCAGGGCCAGTTGCCGGTCCGGCGCTTTCTCGATTCGGTGCTGGCATCGGGCTATCGCGGTCCGCTGTCGCTGGAGATCTTCAACGACGAGTTCCGCGCCGCCCCTGCCCGCCTGACCGCCCTCGACGGTTTGCGGTCGCTCATTCATGTGGAGGCCGAGGCCGGATTCGGTCCCGGCCTGCCGGCTCCGCCGGTCTGCCATGGCGTGGAGTTTCTCGAATTCGCCGTCGATGCGGCGGCACGCGACAAACTGTCGGCCCTGCTCGGCAGCCTGGGTTTCCGGCATGCCGGACGCCACCGCTCCAAGGATGTCGACCTCTACCGCCAGGGCGGCGTCAATCTGGTGCTGAACAGCGAGGAGGACTCCGCGGCGTCGGAGCATTTCCAGATGCATGGCCCCTCGGTCTGCGCCATGGCCTTCACGGTGGATGACGCCGCCCGCACCATTTCCCGTGCGGAGGCATTGCGCTGTGTGTTGTGGCGCGAGCGGGTCGGCGACGGCGAACGCCGGATCCCGGCGCTGCGGGCACCCGACGGCACGCTGATCTATCTGGTCGACGGCAAGGAAGCCCACCGCAGCATCTGGGAGGACGACTTCTACCTGTTCGCGGAAGAACCGGCCGGGCAGGAACCCAGCCCATCGCCCCGACACGGCTCCCCCCTGCTCGGCATCGACCACATCGCCCAGGCCCTGCCCTTCGGGCGGATGGACAGCTTCGTGCTGTTCTACCGCACGGTCTTCGGCTTCGTGCCGGAAAGCCTGTGGGAACTGCCCGACCCCTACGGCCTGATCCGCAGCCGGGCGCTGGTCAGCCCCGATGCCGAACCCGGCCGGGGCGTGCGGCTGCCACTGAACATCTCGGAAAGCCGGCGGACCGCCACCGGCCGTTTCGTCAGCGCCACCTCCGGCGCCGGCGTCCACCACATTGCCTTCGCCACCGCCGATGCCGCCGCGCTGGTGACAGACCGCCTAGCCGCTGGCGCCCCCTTCTTGCCGATCCCCGCCAACTATTACGACGATCTGGCGGTCAAGCACCCGCTGGACGATGCGACGCTGGCGACTCTGAAGGACCGCGAACTGCTGTATGACCGCGACGAGCAGGGAGAATTCCTGCACGCCTACACCGACAGCTTCGACGACCGCTTCTTCTTCGAGGTGGTGGAGCGGCGTGGCGGCTACCGGCAGTTCGGAGCGGTGAACGCCGCCGTGCGCATGGCGGTGCAGGCCCAGCTGCGCGAAGGCGCCCGGCCCGAACTTTATCTCGACTGAAAATGAACGAAACAGTGCGTTTGTTTGGAGACGCCCCACCATGAGCCGCCCGATCATCGTCCTCAACGGACCGAATCTCAACCTGCTGGGCAAGCGCGAGCCGCACATCTATGGCCACGAGACATTGGCCGATGTCGAGGCCGACTGCCGCCGCACCGGCGAGGCGCTGGGCCTTGCCGTCGATTTCCGGCAATCCAACGCCGAACATGTGCTGATCGACTGGATCCACGACGCGCGGGAGACGATGGCCGGGCTGGTCATCAACCCGGCCGGCCTGAGCCACACCTCGGTGTCGCTGATGGATGCGCTGTCGGCCTGCGCCTTCCCCATCCTGGAGGTCCACATCTCCAACATCCACCGGCGCGAGGAATTCCGTCATTTCTCCTACGTCTCGCGCGTCGCCGCCGGGGTGATCTGCGGCTTCGGCACCCAGGGTTACACGCTGGCCCTCCAGCGCATGGCCCGGCTGCTGGAAAGTGCCGCGAAATGAACGCCCTGTCCCGGCCGGCACCCGCCGTCGGCAATTCCATCCTCGTCGGCCTGATCGGCGCCGGAATTCAGGCCTCACGGACTCCGGCGATGCATGAGCGGGAGGCCGACGCGCTCGGCCTGCGCTGCATCTACCGGCTGATCGACCTCGACCGTCTCGGCCTCGGCCCCGATGCCCTGCCGGAGCTGCTGTCGGGCGCCGAGCGCATGGGCTACACCGGGCTGAACGTCACCTACCCGTGCAAGCAGGCGATCATTCCGCTGCTGGACGAGCTTTCGGACGACGCCCGCGCCATCGGGGCGGTCAACACCGTCGTGCTGAAGGACGGCCGGCGGGTCGGCCACAACACCGACTGTTCGGGCTTCGCCGAGGGCTTCCGCCGCGGGCTGGCCGGCGTGCCGATGGACCGGGTGGTGCTTCTCGGCGCCGGCGGGGCCGGAGCCGCAGTCGCCCACGCCGCCTTCCATCTCGGGACCGGCCGGCTGGACATCTTCGACGCCGACCCGGCGCGGGCGGCACTGCTGGCCGACCAGATCAACGTGCGCTTCGGCGGCGGACGGGCCATGGCAATCCCCGACCGGGACGGTCTGCGCGCCGCCGTGGCGGCGGCGGACGGGCTGATCCATGCCACGCCCACCGGCATGGCGAAGTTCCCCGGCCTGCCGCTTCCGGCAGAGATGCTGCATCCGCGGCTTTGGGTGGCGGAGATCGTCTATTTTCCGCTGGAAACCGAACTGCTACGCGCCGCGCGGTCCATCGGTTGCCGGACGCTGGATGGCGGCGGCATGGCGGTGTTCCAGGCGGTGGACGCCTTCCGGCTGTTCACTGGGGTTTCCCCCGATGCCGAACGCATCCGCGCCCATTTCGCATCGATGGACGCCGGCCGATCCGCCGCCTGATACTGGCCCCAATCGAATAGAGATAAGCCGGCGGGGCGCCGGCACCGGGAGGACCGCATGAGACAGCTGGTCGAAGCCTATTTCACCCTCATCAAGATTCTGATGGCGCTGTGCATGGCCGGCATGGTGGTGCTGGTGTTCGGCAATGTGGTGCTGCGCTACGCCTTCAACAGCGGCATCACGGTGTCGGAAGAGATGTCGCGCCTGTTCTTCGTCTGGATGTGCTTCCTCGGCGCCATCCTGGGCCTGCGCGAGCGGGCGCATCTCGGCGTCGATACGCTGGTGGCCCGCCTGCCGCGGACCGGCAAGATGGTCTGCGCGGTGCTCAGCTGCGGCCTGATGCTGTGGGTCACCTGGCTGGTGCTGCAGGGAAGCTGGACCCAGACCCTCATCAATTGGAGCGCCCAGGCACCGGCCACCGGCCTGTCGATGGGGCTGCTCTACGGCATCGGCGTGGTGTTCGGCCTGTCGACCGGCGCCATCCTGCTGCACGAGATGTATCTGCTGCTGACCGGAAAAATCTCCGACGACGACCTCGTGATGGTCTCCGAATCGGAGGACCTGCCGGAGGCCACCGCCCATGGCGCCCACACCGGCGGCCACCGGACGCACCAGTCCACCAACCAGGGAGGCAACCGGGCGGATACTGTGCCGCTGCCTCCCCGCACCGTCTCCAGCCGCTGAGGGCGCCGGACCATGACCATCACCATCTTCCTCGGCTCCCTGCTGGGCGCCATGGCCATCGGCATGCCCATCGCCTATGCGCTGCTGCTGTGCGGCGTGGCGCTGATGATCCAGCTCGACCTGTTCGACGCACAGATCGTGGCGCAGAACCTGATCAACGGCGCGGACAGCTTTCCCCTGATGGCCGTGCCCTTCTTCATGCTGGCCGGCGAGATCATGAACACCGGCGGGCTGGCCAAGCGCATCGTCAACCTCGCCATGGCGATGGTCGGCCACATTCGCGGCGGGCTCGGCTATGTCGCCATCCTGGCTGCGACGGTGATGGCCAGCCTGTCCGGCTCCGCGGTGGCGGATGCGGCGGCGCTGGCGACCCTGCTGGTGCCGATGATGGTGGCGGCCGGCCATGACCGCAACCAGTCCGCCGGTCTGGTCTCGGCCAGTGCCATCATCGCCCCGATCATCCCGCCCTCCATCGGCTTCGTCATCTATGGCGTGGCGGGCAACGTCTCGGTCACCAAGCTGTTCCTGGCCGGCATCTTCCCCGGCATCCTGCTGGCCATCGGCCTGTGCGGCGCCTGGTGGTACGTGTCGCGCAAGGAGAACCTGTCGCCCCCGCCGCGCCGCTCCCTGCGCGAGGTGCTCGCGATCCTGCGCGAGGGCGTGTGGGCGCTGATGCTGCCGGTGATCATCATCGTCGGGCTGAAGTTCGGCGTCTTCACCCCCACCGAGGCCGCCGTGGTCGCCGCCGTCTACTCGCTGTTCGTCGCCGTCTGCGTCTATCGCGAGATGTCGCTGGCCGACATCTACCCGGCCCTGCTGGGGGCGGCGAAGACGACCAGCGTCGTCATGTTCCTGGTCGCGGCGGCGCTGGTGTCGTCCTGGCTGATCACCGTCGCCAACCTGCCGGGGATGGTGACCGATCTGCTGGAGCCGCTGATGGGCAACCAGACCCTGCTGCTGCTGGCAATGATGGCGCTGGTGGTGGCGATCGGCACCGCGATGGACATGACGCCGACCATCCTGATCCTGACGCCGATCCTGGTTCCGGTGTGCAAGCAGGCCGGCATCGATCCCGTCTATTTCGGCGTGCTGTTCATCATCAACAACGCCATCGGCCTGATCACCCCGCCCGTCGGCACCGTGCTGAACGTGGTCTGCGGCGTGTCGAAGGTCAGCATGGAGGGCGTCATCAAAGGCGTCTGGCCCTTCATGCTGGTGCAACTGTTCGTCCTTTTCCTGCTGACCCTGTTCCCGTCGCTGGTGATGGTTCCGGCGGCCTGGCTCAGCCACTGATCCCATTCCGCAAGAAAAAACCCGGAGGAAACCCAATGAAGACGCACATGAAATCCCTGCTCGCCGGCCTGCTGCTGCCCGGCCTGCTGTTCGCCGGTGCCGCTACCGCCGCGGACTACAAGGACCGTTCGGTCAAATTCGCCTTCCAGAACGTCAAGGAGCACCCTCAGGGCCAGGGCGCGCAGAAGTTCGCCGACATCGTTGAGGCGAAGAGCGGCGGCAAGATCAAGGTGAAGCTGTTCCCCGGCGGCACGCTGGGTGGCGATGTGCAGACCGTTTCGGCGCTACAGGGCGGCATCGTCGAGATGTCGGTGATGAATGCCGGCATCCTGGTGTCCCAGGCCAAGGAATTCGCGCTGGTCGACCTGCCCTTCCTGTTCAACAGCGCGACCGAGGCCGACGCCCTGCTGGACGGTCCGGTGGGCGAGCAGCTGATGGCGAAGCTGCCGGAAAAGGGGCTGGTCGGGCTCGGTTTCTGGGACCTCGGCTTCCGCAACCTGACCAACAACCGCCGGCCGGTGAAGACCGCCGCCGACATCGCCGGCCTGAAAATCCGCGTCATCCAGACACCGATCTACATCGACATCTTCAAGGCGCTGGGCGCCAACCCGGTGCCGCTGGCCTTCCCCGAACTCTACAGCGCGCTTGAAACCGGCACCGTCGACGGGCAGGAGAACCCGGCCAAGACCATCGAACTGACCAAGTTCAACGAAGTCCAGAAATACATGACGATCACGCGGCACATCTACAATCCGCAGTCGCTGATCATCTCCAAGAAGTTCTGGGATACGCTGAATTCTGATGAAAAGGCCCTGTTCCAGAGCGCTGCGGCCGAAGCCACCGTCTTCCAGCGCAAGCTGTCGCGCGAGCAGGAGGCCGATGCGCTGGCGTCGCTGAAGGCGAAGGGCTTGACCATCGATGAACTGCCGGCCGACGAACTCGCCAAGATTCGCGAGAAGGTCAAGCCGGTGGTCGACAAGTACAAGGCCGAGATCGGCGATGCACTGGTCACCCAGGCCTATGCCACCATCGAAAAGAAGCGCGCGTCGAACTGACCGGCGAGTTCAAGGTGGAGTGTGTCCGCACGCTCCACCACTCCGGCATTGAGCTTTTTGTCACGTTCGTCCATTACCTCCGTTGAAGGCGCTCTCTGCGCCGCATGAAAATGGAACAGGGCATGACGGCGGACGACGCGACCGGAACAACTCCAAAAGCCAAGCCGAGCCGCAAGAACGATCCGGAAGGCACCCGCCAGGACATCCTTGAGGTGGCGACGGAGGAGTTCGCCTCGCTGGGATTCAGCGGCGGCCGGGTCGATGCCATCGCCGCACGCACCCGCACCACCAAGCGCATGATCTACTATTACTTCGGCGGCAAGGAGGAGCTGTATCTTGCCGTTCTGGAGAAGGTCTATGGCGACATCCGCGCCATCGAGAACCGGCTGAACCTCCAGAATCTGGACCCGGAGGCGGCGATTCGCGCCCTGATCGACTTCACCTTCGACTATCAGGAGCAGCACGAGGACTTCATCCGGCTGGTCAGCATCGAGAACATCCACCGCGCCGAACACATGAAGAAGTCGAAGGCCATCGCCAACCTGAACATCACGGTCATCGATACGCTGGCCCGCATTCTGGAGCGCGGCCGGGCGGCGGGTGTGTTCAAGGCCGACATCCAGCCCATCGATCTGCATCTGATGATCAGCGCCTTCTGTTTCTTTCGGGTGTCGAACCGCCACACCTTCAACCTGATCTTCCATCAGAATCTCGCCGCCACCGACACACGCACCCGGCACAAGCGGATGATCGCCGACGCCATCGTCAGCCTGCTCAAGACGGAAGCGGCGGGCACCTGAACCGACCTCGCCGAACAGGTTCACCGCCGCATCAGGCGGCCGGTTCGGCCGGGGGACGAAGTCCGGCACGGTGCGGAACCGACGCCAGCAGGTCGCGGAACCACCGCTGTGCGGGGTGGACATCGTTGCGACGGTGCCAGGACAGGGCGAAGAGAATCGGCGGAAGGTCGAGTGGGGCCGGCATGATGCAAAGCCGCTCCGCATGGCCCGAGGCGGCGACCACGCCTTCCATCAAGGTGGCGATCAGGTCCGTTTGCGCCACCAGGGCCGGAGCGGCATAGAGCTGCGGCAGCGTCAGGGCCAGCCGGCGCTTCAATCCCTGCTTGGCCAGGGCCGCATCGACCACCCCGTAACTCTCGTTTTCCGGCGACACCAGAAGGTGCGACTGCTCCAGGAAGCCATTCAGTTCGAGCGGTGGGCGCACAGTCGGATGTCCCTTGCGGACGACGCAGACGAAACGCTCCTCGAACAGGATGCGGCTGAGAATTCTGCCGGTGGAGGTTGGCGGCACGCCGACCGTCAGATCGACCTCGCCGGAGTCCAGCATGCCGATGGCATCGTCCCGTGCGATGAAGTTGCGGATGCGCAGGGTGACGCCCGGCGCCTGTTCGCGCAGGATTTCCAGCAGGGCCGGCAGCAGGGCAAAGGTCGGGTGGTCCGACAGGCCCAGGGTAAAGCTGACGATGGAGGTCGACGGGTCGAAGCTCTGCGTGAACGCCAGTGCCTGCTGGAGTTCGGTCAGGGCCCGGCCGATCGGTTGAGCCAGGTCGAGCGCCAGCGGGGTCGGCTGCAACCCATTCGGTCCGCGGACGAACAGCTCGTCCTTCAGCAGCCCGCGCAGACGGGCAAGCGCGGCGCTCATGGCCGGTTGGGTGCGGCCGATGCGAGCCCCGGCCCGTGTCACACTGCGCTCGGCCATCAGGGCATCGAAGGCGACGAGCAGGTTCAGGTCGATGCCATGCAAATCCATGGCGTGGATGTTTTCATATATCGAGGATCGATTTCAAGCATGTCCGGTCATCGGATAGCGTCCCTTCATCGCATCCATGAAAGGAAAAGCCCCATGGCACCGAAGGACGACACAGTGACCGGAACCGGGCTCACGCCGCAGGAACTCCGCGCCGTCGAGACGCTCTACCGCGCCTTCAGCGAAGGCAACCCGGACCTTCTCGACGAGGCGGTGACCGAGGATTGGCAGGACATTCCGCTCAATCCCGGCCAGCAGCCGGGCCGTGAGGGAATGAAACCGCTGATTCGCGGATTTCTCGCAGCGTTCCCGGACACCAAAATCGAGATCCTGGACATCGTCGGTGCGCCCGGCCGTGCCGCCGTGCGGGCGGTGATGACCGGAACGCACAGCGGCGACTGGTTCGGGATCGCGCCGACCGGCCGGTCCTTCCGGGTGGCGATCCATGAATTCCATCGCATCGCCGACGGCAAGCTGACCCACACCTGGCATCTCGAAGACTGGTTCGGCTGGATGAACCAGATCGGAGCCCGCCCCGTTCTGACGGAGGAGGCCGGACGGTAGCCTCCCAACCCGATGCCCCTTCCGCCGGGAGACAATTGGAACGGATTCCCACCGCGTTCTCTTCAGTGTCGGCATGACGGCGCGCTGGCCGGGGCGAAGCATCTGCCCCCCGGAATCAGGCCATCGCCGCCATCAAGTGTCCTTCCAGACAGTCCGGTCCGGTTCGGAAGAACCGGATTTCGGATCTGGACAGTTCGCTTCCCACCACGGACAACCGGCGCACCGCACAGACACGGATGCCAAAAGCCGGACTGCGAGGGTATGCTTCCGACACATCAAGAACAGGGAAATCCACCAATGAACCGTCGCAGCTTTCTCACCACGACCGCCGCAACCGCAACCGTCGCCGCCACCGGGGGATTCGCATTCGCGCCGTCCATCGCGCGGGCCCAGAATCAGGCGGTGAAGGTGGCGTTCGTCGGCACGCTGTCCGGTCCGGGGGCGGCGCTGGGCACGCATCTGCGCGACGGCTGGCTGGCGGGGGTGACGCGGCTGAACAACCAGCTCGGCGGCCGGGCGGTCGAGACGCTGGTGATCGACGACGAGCTGAAGCCCGACGTGGCGGTCTCCAAGGTCCGCGCCGCACTGGAGCGCGACAAGGTCGATTTCGTGGTCGGCGTCGTGTTCAGCAACATGCTGCAGGCCATCGTCCGCCCGGTGACGGAGAGCAACACCTTCCTCATCACCGCCAACGCCGGCCCCTCCACCCTTGCCGGCAAGGGATGCAGCCCCTTCCTGTTCAGCAGCGCCTACCAGAACGACCAGCCGCACGCGACCATGGGGCAGGCGGCGCAGGATCTGGGCTACAAGCGCGTGTTCATCCTGGTGCCGAACTATCAGGCCGGCAAGGACGCGGTGGCCGGCTTCCGCAGCCGCTACAAGGGCGAGGTGGTCGACGAGATTTATGTGCCGTTGAGCCAGCTCGACTTCTCGACCGAGGTCACCAAGATCGCCGCCGCCAAGCCGGACGCCATCTTCACCTTCATGCCGGGCGCGCTGGGCGTCAATCTGGTGCGGCAGTACCGGCAGGCCGGGCTCGCCAACATCCCCTTCCTGTCCACCTTCACTGTCGACGAATCGACCCTGCCGGCGCAGGGCGAGTCGGCTCTCGACTTCTACACCGCCGCCACCTGGGCGCCCAACTTCGACAACCCGCACAGCCGCCGCTTCGTGCAGGAGTTCGAGGCGGCCTACGGCTATGTCCCGTCGAACTTCGCCGCCCATGCCTATGACGCCGCCCACATGCTGGACGCGGCGATCCGCCGGACAGGCGGCGACGTCGCCAACAAGACGGCGCTGCGCACGGCGCTGGAGGCCGGCGACTTCCCGTCGGTGCGCGGCGCGCTCCGGCTGGGGCCCAACCATTTCCCGATCCAGGATTTCTGGCTGTGCAAGGTCGCCAAGCGCGCCGACGGCAAGTTCCAGACGGAAACCGTGCGCAAGGTGCTGAGCGCCGACGCCGACGGCTACGCCGCCTCCTGCAAGATGGGGTGACGGGCGGGACGGGCTGACGGGGGGCTTTCGCGATGTCCATGCTTCTGGTGCAGGCCCTCAACGGCCTGCAATTCGGGGTGCTGTTGTTCCTGGTGGCGGCCGGACTCAGTCTGGTGTTCGGCGTCATGGACCTGATCAATCTGGCCCATGGCGTCCAATATATGCTGGGGGCCTATGTCGCCGCCACGCTGGGGGTATGGACCGGCAGCTTCTGGCTGGGGGCGCTGCTGGCTCTGCCGGTGGCGCTGCTGGTCGGGCTGGCGCTGGAATGGCTGGTGTTCCGCCATCTCTACCGCCGCGACCATCTGAGCCAGGTGCTCGCCACCTTCGGCGTGATCCTGACGGTGGAGGAGGCGACGCGGGCGCTGTGGGGCAGCGCTCCACAGACCGTGCTGGAGCCGTCCGGATTGACCGGCGGCCCGATGGGCGGGGTGGAGATCGTCGCCGGGCTGATCTACCCGACCTACCGGCTGGTCATCATCGGCGTCGGCATCGTGGTGCCGCTGCTGCTGTGGTTCCTGGTGGAGCGGACGCGGGCCGGCATGCTGGTGCGGGCGGGGGCGACCCATCCCGCCATGGTGTCGGCGCTGGGGGTGGACATCCGCCGCCTGTTCACCGTCGTCTTCGCCTTCGGCGCCATGCTGGCGGGCTTCGCCGGGGCGCTGGCCAGCCCGATCTTCCCGGTGGCGCCGGGCATGGGCGACACCGTGCTGATATTGTGCTTCGTGGTGATCGTCATCGGCGGCGTCGGCTCCATCCGCGGCGCCTTCATCGCAGCATTGCTGGTCGGGCTGCTCGACAGTGTGGGACGGGCAATGCTGCCGGACCTGCTCCGGCTGCTGCTCGACCCGTCGTCGGCCCGGCAGACCGGGGCGGCGCTGGCCTCCATGCTGGTCTACATCGTCATGGCCGCCATCCTGTTCTTCCGTCCGGCCGGGCTTTTCCCAGGGGGACGTTCGGCATGACGGCCCCGTTCCACAAGACCCTCCGCAAACATGCGCTGGCCCTGGTCACGCTGCTGGCGCTGGCGGCGGCCCCCTTCCTCGGCTTCGGCGACGGCTTCGCGCTCAGCCTGCTGGCGCGCGCGATGATCCTCGGCATGGCGGCGGTCAGCCTGTCGCTGCTGGTCGGCGGCGCCGGGCTGGTCAGCCTGGGACACGCCGCGACGATGGGGATCGGCGCCTATGCCGTGGTCGCCTTCGACGCCGCCGGGGTCAGCGAGGGGCTGATCGTCATCCCCGCCGCCATCGCCGCGGCGGCCGCCTATGCGCTCGTCACGGGAGCGGTGTCGCTGCGCACCAGCGGCGTGCATTTCATCATGATCACGCTGGCTTTCGGGCAGATGGCCTTCTTCACCACCTCCTCCTTTTCCAGCCTGGGCGGTGACGACGGCTACACGCTCTATGCCCGCACCGAGTGGCTGGGAAGCCGGATCCTGGACAACCGGCTGACCTTCCATTTCCTGTGCCTGGGCCTGCTGGCCCTGGTGTGGGTGGGCGGCACCCTGCTGCTGGGCAGCCGCTTCGGCCGGGTGCTGCGGGCGGCGCGGGAGAATCCGCAGCGGGCGCTGGCGGTGGGTTTCCAGCCCTACCCCTACCGTCTGGTCGCCTATGTGATGGCGGGGGCGGTCGGCGGCCTGTCGGGCGCACTGCTCGCCAATGCGACGGAGTTCGTGTCCCCTGCCCTGCTGTCCTGGACCCGGTCGGGGGAACTGCTGTTCATGGTCATCCTCGGCGGCGTCGGCCAGCTCGGCGGCGCGATCCTGGGGGCGCTCGCCATCGTGCTGCTGGAGGAAACGCTGTCGCACCTGCTGGTCTACTGGCGGCTGGTGTTCGGGCCGCTGCTGGTGCTGTCGGTGCTGTTCCTGCCGGACGGGTTGGTCGGCGCGCCGCTGCGCCTGCGCGCCGCCTTCCGGTTCGCCTCGCCCAAGCGGAGGAATGCCGATGCCTGATCCGTTGCTGGAACTGCACGGCCTGAGCAAGAATTTCGGCGCGCTGACCGTGACCTCCGACGTGTCGCTGACCGTCCTGCCGGGGGAGATCCATGCGATCATCGGTCCCAACGGGGCGGGCAAGACCACGCTGATCCACCAGATCAGCGGCACCCTGCGCCCGGACCGCGGAACCATCCGCTTCGCCGGCCAGGACGTGACCGCCCTGCCGTTCGAGCGCCGCGCCCGTCTGGGGCTGGCCCGCAGCTTCCAGATCACCAGCATCGTGCCGGGCTTCACCGCGCTGGAGAATGTGGCGCTGGCGGTGCAGGCGCGCAGCGGCTCCTCCTTCCGCTTCCTGCGGCAGGTGGCGGGCGAAGCGGCGTTGAATGGGGAAGCCCGCGCAGCGCTGGACACCGTCGGGCTGGGGCGGGTCGCCGACCGCACCGCCGCCGCCCTGTCGCATGGCGAGAAGCGGCAGCTCGAACTTGCCATCGCCATCGCGATGAACCCCCGCCTGCTGCTGCTCGACGAGCCGCTGGCCGGGGCCGGTCCGGAGGAGACCGAGCGGCTGATCGGCATCCTGCGCGAGCTGCGCAGCCGCTACGGCATCCTGCTGGTCGAGCATGACATGCAGGCGGTGTTCGCCCTAGCCGACCGCATCTCCGTCCTGGTCTATGGCCGCGTCATCGTCACCGGCACGGTGGACGAGATCCGCGGTCACCCCGAGGTCCGCACCGCCTATCTTGGAGAGGACGCGCTGGCGTGATGCTGAAGATCGACAACCTCACGGCGGGCTACGGCCAGAGCCAAGTGCTGTTCGGCGTGTCGCTCTCCATCGAGGCCGGGCAGGTGCTGGCGCTGATGGGCCGCAACGGCATGGGCAAGACGACGACCATCTCCGCCGTGATGGGGCTGATTCCGCGCTGGGGCGGCGCTGTCAGCTTCGACGGCCAAGGCATCGGCCGCATGCCGCCGCACCGGGTGGCGCGGCTGGGGGTGGGGCTGGTCCCGGAAGGCCGCCAGATCTTCCCGACCCTGACGGTGGAGGAAAACCTCGTCGCCACCGCCGCCACCCGCGGCGACGGAACAGCGCGCTGGACGCTGGAGGCGGTGTGGGAGCTGTTCCCCCGCCTGCGCGAACGCCGCCGCAATTTGGGCAACCGCCTGTCGGGCGGCGAGCAGCAGATGCTGGCAATCGGCCGGGCGCTGATGACCAACCCGCGCCTGCTGATTCTGGACGAGGCGACCGAAGGGCTGGCCCCGGTGATCCGCGCCGAAATCTGGGCGGTGCTGGAGACGCTGAAGCGCGAGGGCCAGTCCATCCTTCTGGTCGACAAGAACCTGTCGGCGGTGCTGCGCCTCGCCGATGCCTGCGCGGTGATCGAGAAGGGCCGCACGGTGTGGAGCGGCACCAGCGCGGATCTGGGTCGGGCGGCCGACATTCAGGAAACCTACCTGCACATCTGAAGCATCGGGCACCTCCGCACCGCAGGGTATCGGCCGGCCGCTGTCGACGGTGCCATGGCTTCTCGTCCGTCAGCGCACTTCGTTCACATATCTGTGGTCGTCCGTCAGCGTCCTGTGGTGGCTGATGATGGTCAGGGTTCCGGTCTGGTCGAACGCCTCCTCGTCGATGACCAGAAGCGGCGTCGGGTCGGGGACGCCAAGGTCGGCGCGATCCTCGGCAGTGGCGAGCCCGGCCGAGACCCGCTCGCGCACGGCGGAAATGCGGATGCCGTGAACGTCGAGGAGGTGGAGGTAGAGCCGCTGCGGCACCAGTGACGGTTCCAGCGGGAAATCGGGCACCCGGCGGGCCACCAGCGCGATGTGGGAGCGCATCACCGAACGCCCCTCCACCCGGCGCAGCCGCGCGATGCGGATCAGCGGCTCCCCCGGTGCCTCGCCCAGCAGGGCCGCCTCGTCGGCGGTGGCCGGGCTTTGCCCGACCTCGGTCACCACCGCCTCCGACGACAGCAATTGGCCGTCGCCGCCATGCAGGCGGTAATATTGAAAGAAGAAGCGGAGGCTGTGCTGCGGCGTGCGCCCGGTGACCACCGTCCCGGTCTTGCGCCGACGCATCAGCATGCCGTCCGCGGTCAGGTCGGCCAGCGCGCGGCGCATCGTTCCCACCGCAACCCCATAATCGGCGGCAAGCGCGACCTCGCCCGGCAGCACCATGCCGGGCGGCCATTCGCCCAGCAGAATGGCTTCCGCCATGCGGCGCTTGACGTGCTCGTAGAGCGGGATCGGCAGGTCACCCGCCATTTTTGCCGTCTTTTTGTTCACTACCGCCTCGAAAATAGCCAGAAATTGCTCGAATCTTGACGATTGACAAAGATTTGTGCGCCGGTCACATTTCTTTATAGAATATAGAAAACAGCGAGCCTGTCATGGACAATCGGCACGGAAGCGGCCAGCCCACCGGCGACGACTCCCTCGATGCGGCGATGGCCTGGATCGCGCAATCGGCGGAACCAGCCGTGGCCGATCTCGCCCGCATGATCGCTGTCGACACGTCCTTTCCTCCCGGCGCCGGCTACGACGCCTTCGCCGACCTGATGGATGAGCTGATCGCCCCGCTGGGCTTCCGCTCCAGCCGGGCCGTCGTCCCCGACGAGCTGTGGCGGGTGCCCGGCGGGCCGGCGTCCGGCCGGCGCACCAATCTCATCGGCGAACGCGAGACGGGCAAGCCGGTTCTCGGGCTTTATTTCCATGTCGACACCGTGCCCGCCGCCGCCGGCTGGGACAAGGACCCGCTCCGCCTGACCCGTGACGGCGACCGGCTCTACGGGCTGGGCGCCGCCGACATGAAGGGCACCATCGCCGCCGTGCTGCTGGCTCTGCGCGCCGCCGAGGCCTGCGGCCTGCAGCTCGCCTACGACCCGATGCTGCTGTTCTGCACCGACGAGGAGGGCGGGCTCTATCCCGGCGTGCGCTACCTTGCCGAACAGGGGCTGCTGAAGGGCCATGTCCTGAACTTCAACGGCAGCGCCGCGCCGCGCATCTGGGCGGGCTGCTTCGGCCTGTTCAACCTGCAGATCCGGCTGCACGGCCACACCGTCCATGCCGGCGAGGGCAACCGGTCCGGTTCCGGAGTCAACGCCATCGAGGCGGCGCTGCCGCTGCTCCAGGCACTGACCGACCTCAAGCCGGTGGTGGCGCAACGGACCTCGGCCCTGCCCCCGCCGCCGACCGCCTCCGGTCCGCTGGCCGCCCGGCTCGACATCGCCGCCGCCCATGGCGGCATCTGCGGCGGGCAGGTGCCCTCGCTGTTCGAGATCCTGGTCTGCCGCCGCTATGCGCCGGAAGAGGACTATGAGGAGGCGCGGGCGGAGATCGAAACGGCCGTCGCCCGCGCGATGGCAGCGAGCCCCGACATCGCGGTGGACATCCAGCTGGTCGGCCATCTCGCCCCGACCGGCGATCCGACCGGGCCGCACTGGCCGCGCTGGCAGGCGGCGCTGTCGGCCGGCTTCGGCTACCGCCCGGACGAGTTCCGCGCCTGGGGAGCAGCCAGCTGCTCCGACTTCGGCTGGGTCCAGCGCACCGGCATGCAGGAGGTGCTGCTGACCGGGCTGGGCCGGGCCGAGAGCAACGTCCATTCCCCCGACGAACACACCACCGTCGCCGACATCGTGGCCTTGGCGCAGAGCGTGCTGGCCTATCTGGCCGCCGGCTTCGCCCCCGACATGATCCCCGAAAACACCGATCAAAACACCGATCCGAACGCCGTGCCGACCCCAGGCCGCGGCCCGCAGAAGGAGTCCGACCGATGAGTTCCGTGACCCGCCGCCTCTTCCTCTCCGGAACCGCCGCCGGCCTCGGCGCCCTGTCCGCCTTCAGCCTGACCGGTGCGGCACCGGCCTTCGCCCAGCAGAGCGCCGTGCGCCGCGGCGGCGTGCTGCGCATCTCGGTCGATCAGGCCGCCAGCGTCATCCACCCGCTGCGCACCCGCGTGAACCCGGAATATCTGGTGGCCGAGCTGCTCTATTCCGGCCTGACGAGGCTCACCGCCGGCATGAAGGTGGAGCCGGACCTCGCCGAATCCTGGGCGCCCGACCAGACGCTGACCGAATGGACCTTCGTCCTGCGGCAGGGCCTGACCTTCCATGACGGCTCGCCCTGCACCGCCGCCGACGTGGTCGCCACCTTCACCGCCATCCTCGACCCCAAGACCGCCTCGCCGGGCCGCACCAACGTCGGCCCGATCAAGGAAGTGACGGCCAAGGACGAGCGGACGGTGCTGTTCCGCCTGACCTCGCCCCATGCCGACCTGCCGGTGGCGCTGGCCTACACCAACGCCCGCATCGTCCCGGCCAAGGTGATCGAGACCGACCTCGACAGCCTGTCGCGAAGCGCCGTCGGCACCGGCCCGTTCAAGCTGGTCTCCTTCGAACCCGACCGCAAGATCGTGGTGGAGCGCAACCCGGCCTATTACGACCCGGCGCGCCCCTATCTCGACCGGGTCGAGGTGCTGGTCTATCCCGACCGCACCGCCGAGGCCTCGGCGCTGATCTCCGGCGACATCGACCTGATGCTGGGCACCGCCCCCGGCGAGTACCAGCGGCTGGAGAAGGCTGCCGGCGTCAAGGCGCTGCGCGTGCCGTCGGGCCAGTTCCTGAACGTCAACATGGGCTGCGACCAGAAGCCCTTCTCCGACCCGCGCGTCCGCAAGGCGCTGGCGCTCTCCGTCGACCGCGAGGCGATGGTCGGTTTCGTCGCCGGCGGCTACGGCACCCCCGGCAACGACACACCGATCAGCCCGGCCTACCGCTTCCACCGCGAGCAGCCGCTGCGCAAGGCCGACCTTGCCCAGGCGAAGAAGCTGCTGGCCGAGGCCGGCTATCCGAACGGCGTCGACCTGACCATGATCGCGTCTGACAAGCCGGGCACCCGCACCGAACTGGCGGTCGCCATCCGCGAGATGGCGAAGCCCGCCGGCTTCCGCATCCAGGTGCAGACCATGCCGCACGCCACCTACCTGGACCAAGTGTGGAAGAAGGGCAATTTCTACGTCGGCTTCTACAACATGCAGGCGACCGCCGACGCGGTCTTCTCGCTTCTCTACACCTCCGACGCCGCCTGGAACGAGACGCGCTGGAACAACAAGGACTTCGACGCCCTGGTCGCCGAGGCGCGGGCCAAGACCGACGAGACCGAGCGCGCCGCCCTCTACGCCAAGGCGCAGCAGCTGATGCATGACGAGGTACCGTCGGTCATCCCCGTCTTCTTCGACCTGCTGGCGGCGCGGCGCGACTATGTCGAGGGCTACGACCTGCACCCGCGCGGCTCGGTGTTCCGCCTCGATTTCGTCTCGCTGGGGGCCGCAGCGCCTAAGCGGGGTTGAGGCCGTGAGCGCGTCCTGGCTCCTGCGGCGGCTGGCGCTGATCCTCTACACGGTGTTCATCGTGTCGGTGCTGGTCTTCGGCATCACCCAGGCGCTGCCCGCCGACGCCGCCGTCACCCTGCTGGGCGAGAACGCCACCGCCGAGGCGCTGAACGCGATCCGCGAGCGCCTCGGATTGGGCGACCCGATCTGGTGGCAGTATCTGCGCTGGGTCGGCCACGTCGCGACCGGCGATTTCGGCCTGTCGATGCGCACCGGCCAGCCGGTGGGACCGGAGATGCTGACGGCGCTCGGCCGTTCGCTTCTGCTGGCCGTCGCCGCCATCCTGGTCATGCTGGTGATCGCCGTGCCGCTGGGCATGCTGGCGGCGGTGCGCCAGGGCAAGCTGGCCGACATGGCGACCGGGCTGATCTCCTATCTCGGGGTCTCCTTCCCGGAATTCGTCACCGCGACGCTGCTCGCCATGCTGCTGGCCGACACCCTGCAATGGCTGCCCGCCACCGGCTACGTCTCACCGCTGGAGGATTTCGGCGGCGCGGTTCGGCACTTGACCCTGCCTGTACTGACCGCCTCGCTGATCCTGGTGGCGCATGTCGCCCGCATGGTGCGATCGGAAACGCTCGACGTGCTGCACAGCGACTATATCCGCGCCGCCCGGCTGAAGGGGCTGCCGGAGCGCACGGTGCTGGTCCGCCACGCCCTGCGCAACGCGCTGCTGCCGGTGGTCACCATCGTGGCGCTGGATGTCGGCTATCTGCTGGGCGGCATCATCGTCATCGAGGAGATCTTCGCCATCCCCGGCATCGGCCGGCAGTTGATGGTGGCGGTCACCGCCCGCGACCTGCCGTCGATCCAGGCCGGCGCCCTCATCATGTCGGCGACCTACGCCGTCGCCAACACGCTGGCCGACGTTGCCTACGCCGTCCTCGACAAGAGGATCCGCTATGACTGATCTGCTGCGCCGCCTGATGCGCACGCCGCAAGGCGCCATCGGCCTGATCCTGCTGGCGGTGCTGGCCGCCGCCTGCTTGTTCGGCCCCTGGCTGGCGCCCCACGACCCGGAGAAGATGGACTTCCTCGGCCGCTTTCGTCCGCTCGGTGCCCAGAACTGGTTCGGCGCCGACCAGTTCGGCCGCGACGTGCTGAGCCGCATGCTGGTCGGCGCCCGCTCCACCCTGCCGATGGCGCTGGCCGCCACCCTGCTCGGCACCGTCGCAGGCGCCGTGGTCGGCACCGCGTCGGCCTATCTCGGCGGGCGCTGGGACGAGGCGATCATGCGCACCATCGACGCGGTGATGGCGGTGCCCGGCCTGCTGCTCGCCCTGCTGCTGGTCAGCACGCTGGGCAATGGCGCCGGCAACGCGATGATCGCCATCGCCGTCACCTTCGCCCCCGGCATGGCCCGCGTCACCCGCGCGGTGGCGCTGACCGTACGCGGCCAGGACTATGTCAAGTCGGCCACGGTGCGCGGCGAGAATGCGTCCTGGATCATCTTCCGCGAGATGCTGCCGAATGTGATGGCACCGGTGGTGATCGAGGCGACGATCCGCGTCTCCTTCGCGGTGATGCTGTTCGCCACCCTCAGCTTCCTCGGCCTCGGCGCCCAGCCGCCGGCCTCCGAATGGGGCCTGATGGTGGCGGAGGCGCGCCAGTACGTCCATCAGGCGCCCTGGATCCTCATCGCACCGTCGCTGGCCATCGCGATGACCGCCATCGCCTTCAACCTGCTCGGCGACGGGCTGCGCGACGCCATGAACCCGCGGGACGAACGATGACCGCAGTCCTTTCCCTGCGCGACTACACTCTGGATTACCTCACCGGCAGCCGCCCCTTGCGGGTCCTGCAGGACATCAGCCTCGACATCGCGCCCGGCGAGGTGCAGGGGCTGGTCGGCGAATCCGGCTCGGGCAAGAGCACGCTGGCCTGGGCGATCATGCGGCACCTACCGAAGAACGCCCGCGAACTGTCCGGCAGCATCCGGCTCGGCGACACCGACCTGCGGAGCCTGCCGCCGCGCGAGTTGACCCGCATCCGCGGCCGGCGCATCGGCATGGTGTTCCAGGATCCCTCGACCGCGCTGAACCCGACGCTGACCGTCGGCCGGCAGGTGACGGAGACGCTGGTCAACAACCGCGGCCTGACCCGGCGCGCCGCCTGGGATCTGGCGCTGGAGTTGCTGGGCCATGTCGAGCTGCGCGATCCGGACGCGCTGATGCGGCGCTATCCGCACGAAATCTCGGGCGGCGAGAAGCAGCGCATCCTCATCGCCACCGCCTTCGGCTGCCGGCCGGAGCTGATCGTCTTCGACGAGCCGACCACGGCGCTCGACGTCATCACCGGCGCCCGCATCCTCGACCTCTTCGCCCGGCTGCGGGCCGAGACCGGGGTGGCGGCGCTCTACATCTCGCACGACCTCGCCCTGGTCTCGCGCGTCGCCGACCGGGTGGCGGTGATGAAGAAGGGCCGGCTGGTGGAGGAGGCGCCGGCCGCCTCGATCTTCGCCCGCCCCGCCCACGAGGAAACCCGCAAGCTGGTGGCGGCGGTGCCGCGCCCGGAAAACCGGCTGGTCCATGACCGTCCGGGGGACCGCGTCCTGCTCGCCGCCGAGGCGGTCTCGGTCCGCTATGCCCGGCCGCGCCTGTTCCGTCCGCCCCCGCCGCCGGCGACCCACGCGGTCGGCTTCGACATCAAGGCCGGCGAGATTCTGGGTATCGTCGGCGAGTCCGGCTCCGGCAAATCCTCCATCGCGCGGGCGCTGACCGGTCTGGCCGAGTTTTCCGGCGGCATCCGCTTCGACGGCCGGCCGATCGGCTCGGCCCGCGACATGGACGGCGCCTATCGCCGCGCGGTGCAGATCGTCTTCCAGCATCCCGACGGCTCGCTGAACCCGCGCCAGACGGTGGGAGAGATCCTGTCGCGCCCGCTGAAGCTGTTCGGCACGGGATCGGCCAATTTGAGTGGCGAGATCGGCCGGCTGCTGGAACAGGTGCGGCTGCCGGCCACCTACGCCACGCGCTGGCCGCACCAGCTTTCCGGCGGCGAGAAGCAGCGCGTCGCCATCGCCCGCGCCTTCGCCGCCAAGCCCTCGCTGGTCATCTGCGACGAGATCACCGCCCCGCTCGACGTCTCGGTCCAGGCCTCGATCATCGAGCTGCTGCTGGCGCTGCGGGCCGAGACCGGGGCCGCCTATCTCTTCATCACCCACGACATCAACCTGATCCGCCAGATCGCCCACCGCATCGCCGTGATGCGCCGGGGCGAGCTGGTCGATTTGCTGCCCATCGACGCGGTCGACGCCGACCATGTCCACCCCTACACGCGCGACCTGATGGCCGCCTCGCCGACCCCGGTCGGCTGACCTGCTAGGAACCTCCCCATGGACACCGCAGAGATTCTCGCCCGGCTCGACACCGATGCCGCCCTCGCCTTCCTCTCCCGCATGGTCCAGCACAAGAGCTACAGCCAGACCGAGGGCGAGCGCGAGCTGGCCCGCTTCATGGCCGCCTCGATGTCGTCCCTGGGGCTGGAGGCGGAGCTGACGCCGGTGCCCGGCGGGCGGGTCAACGCCGTCGGCCGCTGGCGCGGCACCGGCGGCGGCAAGAGCCTGCTGTTCAACGGCCACATCGACACCAATCCGGTGACCGAGGGCTGGACCGTCGATCCCTGGGGCGGAAAGATCGACGACAAGTTCATCTACGGCATCGGCTGCTCCAACATGAAGGCGGGCGACGCCGCCTACTTCTGCGCGGTGAAGACCCTGATGGACGCCGGGGTGAAGCTGCGTGGCGATGTCATCCTGACCTATGTGGTGGGCGAGCTTCAGGGCGGCGTCGGCACGCTGGCGCTGATGGAGCAGGGGCTGCGCGCCGACTGCTTCATCAACAGCGAGCCGACCGACCTCCAGGCGATGACGATGCACGCGGCGGCGCTGAGCTTCGTCATCGAGCTGGTCGGCGACACCCGCCACCTGTCCAAGCGCGAGGAGGCGGTCGACGCCGTCGTCGCCGCCTGCGACCTGATCCCGCGGCTGAACGCCCTCGCCCTCTCCGGCGCCAAGTCGCCGGAGCATGCGACGATCAACCGTGTCCATGTCGGCGTCGTCCACGGCGCGCTGGGCAAGGAACTGCACGAGTGGCGCTCGCCGCAGGTCGCCGACTTCGTGCGGATCAAGGGGTCCGCCCGCTACGCCACCGGCCAGAGCGAAGACGGGGCGCTGGCCGACCTGCGGCGCGAGCTGGACGCGCTGGAAACGCGCTTCCCCGGCCTGAAGGCCAGCGTCTTCTCCGAGGATCGCGGCGGCACACCGACCATGCCGACCTTCGAGGTGGCGAAGGACAGTGCCATCGTCCAGGCGGTGAACCGCGCCTATCGCGCGGTGCGCGGCACCGACCAGCCGACCGGCGCCATCACCCCGCCCGGCTTCTACGGCACCGACGCCGGCCATCTCCAGCATTCCGGCGGCATGGAAGGCATCGTCTGCGGTCCGGGAGGACGCTACAACACCATGCCGGACGAGCGGGTCGACATCGACGACTATCTCGACATGATCCGCGTCTACATGCTGACCATTCTGGAGATTTGCGGTCCGGAGATCTCCGAATGACAGCCAACGCGTCCGCAGCACGCTTCGCACCGCGGATGGCCCGGCTGCGCGAGGCCATGGCGGCCCAAGGCTGCGACGCCTTCCTGGCCGACCATGCCGAGCTGATCGCCTGGATCGGCGGCTACACCGTGTCGGAAACACTCTACCGCGCCGTCATCGTGCCGATGGAGGGCGACCCCTGTTTCGTCCTGCGCTCCATCGACGCCGGCCCCTGCCGCTCCGGGGTTTGGTTCAGCGAGGTGGCGACCTTCGACGACCATGAGGATCCGCATGGCGCGGTGGCGGATGCGCTTGCCGCACGCGGTCTCGCCGGTGGCAGGATCGGCGTCGATCCGGTCTCCTACGGCCACACCGTCGCCACCGCGCAGCGCCTTGCCGAGTTGCTCCCCGATGCCCGCTTCGTCCCGTTGCCGGGGCTGAGCGACCGTCTGCGCGCCTGCAAGTTCGCCGACGAGATCGACGCCATCGCGGCGGCGGCGGCCATCGCCGACCAGTGCATGCTGGGGTTGGAAGACCATGTGCCCTCCGGCCGGACGGTGCGGGAAGTGGCGGCCGCGGCGGCGGCGGCGCAGCTCTGGCTCGGCGCCGACGACGGCGGACCAGGGCCGATTCTGGTGTCGGGCGGCCATGGAACCGGCGGCCACGTCGATTTCCTGCACGGCAACGACCTCGACCGGACGCTGATGCCGGGCGACATCCTGCATGTCGAACTGACACCGCGGGTCGGCAACTACGGCGCCCGGCTGATGCGGCCGGTCTTCGTCAGCGACCCGCCGGCCGGGGCGCGGGAGACCTTCCAACAGCTGGCGGAGCTTCAGGACCGGCAGATCGCCGCCATGCGTCCGGGAGCGGCAGCCCGCGATGTCGATGCCCTGCTGCGGACGGCGGTGCTGGACGCCGGATTGCGGGCCGATTACGGCAACGTGACCGGCTACGCCATGGGCCTCTACGCCCGCACGCCGCGGCCGAGCGACTTCTCGCAGTCCTTCCACCCCGGTGCCGACTTCCGTCTGGAAGCGGGGCAGGTGTTCCACATGTATGCGTCGGCGCGCGGCGTTGCCGTGAGCGAGACCGTCCTCGTGACCGACGCAGAACCCCGCCGACTGACGACCTGCCCGCGTCGGCCCATGGAAGGCTGAACCCGCCACAGTGTCGGGCACGGTTCCGTCAGGTGTCGCACCAGACCTGAGCCATATGCGGAAAGCGGAGCGCCGGGCCGGGGAGCCTGGGCGCGCCGCTTCGGGGATCAGAACGGCTGCTGGAGCAGTCCGATCAGGCCCTTCACGCCCGATACGAAATTCCCGACGCGCAGGTTTTCGTCGTAGCTGTGCTGGTTGTTGTCGGCATTCACCAGCGGGACGATGACGAAGGGCACCTTCAGCGCCTCGACCGCCGCTCCGGTGGGCACGGTGCCGCCCATCATGCGGATGCGCACCGGGTCCTCGCCGTAGGTCGCCTTGAAGGAGCGGTACAGCCAGTCGCCGACCGGCGCCTGCATGTCGGTCCGCGCCGCGGAGCTGGAGGCGGAGACCTCCTCCGAAGCCAGGGAGGCCAGCTTGTCGTACTTGGCCCGGTCCTCGTCCGTCGGGTTGCCCTGGACCAGATGATAGCCCTGGGCCTCGATATGCTTCTTCAGCATGCCGATCAGCTGCTCCGGCGGCGTTTCCGGAACCGTGCGCAGGTCGAGTTCGGCGACGGCGCTTTCCGGAATGATCGTCCGCGCCTTGGCGCCCACGTCGCCCGCCGCCATGCCGCGGACGTTGAGCGACGGGTATTGCAACGCCTCCTGATAATTCTTGCCGACCTTTTCCGCCTGCGCGATGCCCAGCCGCTTGCGCAGCGCCGCTTCGTCGTCGGGGACGGCGGCCATGATCTTTTCCGCCGCCGCGTCGATCTTCACGGAGTCATAATAGCCGGGAATGGTGACCCGGCCGTTCTCGTCCTTCATGGATGCCAGCAGCTGCGCCAGCCGCATCGCCGGATTGGCCGAATAATTGCCGAAATGGCCGCTGTGCAGGCCCTGCTTGGCGCCGAAGACCGTCAGGGTCGCCTGAGCGACGCCGCGGTTGCCGAACACCAGCGTCGGCTTGTTGCTCTGGTGCATCGGACCGTCCAGCACCAGCAGCGCGTCATTCTTCAGCAGCTCGGCGTTCTGCCGGATGACCTCGCCGAGCGACGGCGACCCCTTCTCCTCTTCGGAATCGAGGATGATCTTGACGTTGACGCTGGGCTTCTGGCCGGCCTCCTTCAGCGCGTCGAACGCCGTCAGCAGCATCATGATCGGACCCTTGTCGTCCGACGACGACCGCGCAAACAGCCGCCAGTCCGGATCGACCTGCTCACCGTACAGCTTCTCCAGCGGGATCGTCTCCCACTCGCCCTTGTCGGTCTTCTGCTTCAGCGTCGCGTCCCAGGGGCTCTTCTGCTTCCACTGCTGCGGGGTGACCGACTGGCCGTCCAGATGGGCGTAGAACAGGATGGTCTTCTTGGCGGGGTCGGCGCCGGGCAGTTCCGCAAACAGCATCGGCTTGCCGTTGTTCGCCAACGCACGCGCCTGGAAGCCGCGCTTCTGGAAGGCCTGCTCCAGCCATGCAACATTCTTCTGAATGTCAGCCGGAACAACTGCATCATTGGGAATGGCGAGAAGCTCGACAAATTCCTTGTAATTCGCAGACGCATGCTTGGCCGCGAGCGTATCCGTGGACGGCGACGCGGCACCTGCCTGGACCGGCAAGAACATGCATGCGCCGATGAGAAGCGCTTGTTTAAGAGAAAGTTTCTCTCTGCCCGACATTTCTTCCCTCTCGCGTATCTATGACGCAATTTTTACGAAGGAATTGCAGGCATCGTCAAGTTTATCACCCGTTTTCACAGGTCTGACCCGTGCGTGACGCGCAGCAGGCGGCCGGGGCGAACAACCCCGGCAACTCCCGACGGATCGGCGCGCCCTGCTCTCAACTGCGGGCGACGGGACGGACGGTGATCTCGTTGACCCCGACATCCCGCGGCTGTTCGATGGCGAAGAGGACGGCGCGGCCGATGGCTTCCGGTTCGATTGCGTTGCGGCGGTATTCGACCATCGCGCGGGCAGCCGTCTCGTCGGTGATGGTGTCGGCGAGTTCGGAGCGCGTCACGCCGGGATAGATGCAGGTCGTGCGGATCGTCTCGCTTTCCTGCCGCAATCCGTCGGTGATGGCCCGCACCGCGAATTTGGTCGCGCTGTAGACGGCGGAGGTCGGCACCACCTCGAAACTGCCGACCGAACCGATGTTGACGACGTGCCCGCCTCCCTGCGCCTCCATAACCGGCAGGACGGCCGCGATGCCATGGAGGACGCCGCGGATGTTGACGTCGATCATGCGGTCCCATTCCTCGACCTTCAGGGAGGCGAGCGGGGACAGCGGCATCACGCCGGCATTGTTGACGAGGACATCGATCCGGCCGAAGCGGTCCCTGGCTTCGTCAACGAAGCCTTCCATGCTGGCGCGGTCGGTCACGTCGAGGGCGCGGGCCGCGGCCCTGCCGCCCTTCCCCTGGATTTCCCGGACAAGCGCGTCGAGCCGCCCGGTCCGCCGTGCCCCCAGCATCAGGGTGGCGCCGGCCCCGGCGAGAACGCGCGCGGTGGCTTCGCCGATGCCGCTGGACGCACCGGTGATGAGAACGACTTGGTCGATGGTCATGACGGTTTCCTGTCTCTCGATGATTGCAGCAGTTGTCAGCGGCGGTCACTGCGCCGCCCAGCCGCTGTCCGTGACCAGAAGTTGGCACCGAACCGCTGTCGAGATAACTTGCCTATTTCTGGACGCTGTGGTTAGAGCTGCTAACCAATGCAGATCGACCTGAACCTTCTGACCCTGTTCGCCGCGGTGGCGGAAACCGGCAATTTCCGTGCGGCGGCGGACCGCCTCGGGGTGACGCGCTCGGCCGTCAGCCAGGGCGTCCAGCGCCTGGAGGCGGCGCTGGGACAGGCGCTGTTCCTGCGCACCACCCGCAGCGTGCGGCTGACCGAAGCCGGGGAGCGGTTCCTGGCGCAGGTCTCCGCCCCGCTGGCCGAAATCGAGAGCGCCATCGATGCGGTGTCCGGCTCGGCGGCGGAACCCCGCGGTCTGCTGCGGATCGCCGCCACTTCGATTGCCGAGCGTTTCCTGTCCGGACCGCTGATCGCCTCCTTCAGCGAGGCCTATCCCGGCGTCACCCTCGACGTGACGGTGACGGATCTGGAATTCGATATCGTCGCTGCCGGCTTCGATGCGGGCGTGCGTCTCGGCGAGGTCATCGAGCGCGACATGATCGCGGTGCCGCTGACGGGCGACCAGCGCCAGATCGCGGTGGCGACACCCGGCTATCTAGCCCGCCACGGGACGCCGGAGCACCCGCGCGACCTCGTCCGCCATCGCTGCATCGGCTGGCGGCCGCAGCCGGAGACGGCCCCCTACCGCTGGGAGTTCGAGAAGGACGGACACGCCTTCGACGTGTCGGTCGAGCCGCAGATCACCACCAACGACATGCTGCTGATGCTTCGCACGGCGCTCGCCGGCGCCGGCATCACCTTCGGGATCGAGGAGACGTTCCAGCCCTATCTTGAGCGCGGGGACCTGGTCACGATCCTCGACGACTGGCTGCCGCCCTTCGCCGGCTTCTTCCTGTATTTTCCGAGCCGCCGCACGGTGACACCCAAGCTCCGCGCCCTGATCGACCATGTACGGCGCCACCGCGAGGGTGCAAAGTCCGGATAATCGCCCCATCACCCCTCGACATAGGCCGCAAGCTCTTCCGGGGTTCCCTGCGGAAACGCCGACTTCAGATGCTCCAGGAAGGCGGAGACGCGCGCATTGAGCAGCCGCCGTGTCGGGTAGAGCACCCACAACTCCGTCTCTGACCCGACCACATCGCCCCATCTCACCAGCCTGCCGGCGGCCAGAATCCGGGCTGGCGAGCGACAGCGGCAGGCGGGCAGCCCCCACACCCATGCGAACCGCATCGCGGACCATGACGAAGGACGAGAGGCTGAGCATCGGTTCGACCGCGATGGTCGACGGACCCGCCGGTGTCGCAATCTCCCACGATCCGGACCCGGGTCCGGCTTGACCCGGCGATCCACGGGTGACGACAGGAACGGTGTCGTTGCCGGCGGGGAACGGCAGGTCCGGGCAGGCCACCACCACGAGGCGATCCCGCAGGAAGATGCGCCCGACAAGGCCCGCGTCCGGGTCCGGATTGACGCGGATGACCAGATCATAGGCTTCCTCGACCATATCGACGGCGCGGTCCTCCGTGACGATCTCAAGCCGGACCTCCGGGTATTTGCGTAAGAATCCGGCCGCCAGCTTGCCAATGGCGGTCTGCGAGAACAGCAGCGGCGCGCTGATCCGCAACCGTCCGCGGGGGCTGTGGCCGCCGGATGCAATCGCCTTCGCCGTCTCGTCGAGTTCGGTCAGCAATGCGCCGGTCCTTTCGAACAGCGCTTGGCCCTCCGCAGTCAGCTTGAGTGTCCGGGCGCCCCGTTCGAACAGGCGGAGATCGAGGCTTGCCTCCAACTCCGCGACGCGCCGCGACAAGGTCGCCTTCGGGCGACCGGCCGCGCGCGCCGCCTTTCCGAACCCGCCATGGCGGGCGACCAGATTGAAATCGGCCAGGGCGAGCAGGTCCATCCGTTCCACCAGTGAGACAATCCGTCCAAACTCTCCGCCTATCGGACCATGTATGGATCGATAAAGTCAAGGGCGTCAACTGAACCCCAAAGCGGAGTGAACCCCATGACCATCCTCGTTACCGGAGCCACCGGCCGTGTCGGCCGCCATGTCGTCGACCAGCTGGTCAAGCGCGGCGCCGACGTGCGCGTGCTGACCCGCGACCCGTCGAAAGCCGCTTTCCCCGCCGGCGTGGAGGTCGCCCAGGGCGACATGCTGGACATCGATGCGCTGCGTGCCGCCTTCCGCGGCGTCCGCACCCTGTTCCTGCTGAACGCCGTCACCGGCGACGAGTTCACCCAGGCGCTCGTCACCCTGAACATCGCGCGGGAAGCCGGCGTCGACCGGGTCGTCTATCAGTCGGTGTTCGAAGCCGACTGTGCGGTGAATGTGCCGCATTTTGCCGTGAAGTTCGGCGCCGAGCGCATGCTCGACCGCATGGGCTTCAGCGCCACCATCCTGCGTCCGTCCTACTTCATCGACAACGAGCTGATGATCAAGGACATGATCACCGGCCACGGCGTCTACCCGATACCGATCGGCAACAAGGGCGTGGCGATGGTCGATGCACGGGACATCGCCGAGGTCGCAGCCATCGAGCTGATCCGTCGTGACCGGGCGCCGGGGAAACTGCCGGTGGAAATCATCAACCTCGTCGGCCCCGACACGCTGACGGGTCCGCAGGTCGCCGCGATCTGGTCCGATCTGCTGGGCCGCACCGTGGTCTATGGCGGCGACGATCCCAGCGGGTTCGAGCGGACAATGGCCTCCTTCATGCCGAAATGGACCGCTTATGAGATGCGCCTGATGGCCGAGCGCTACGTCAGCGACGGCATGATCCCCGAAGCCGGCGATGTCGAACGGCTGACCGGACTGCTGGGCCGCCCGCTGCACAGCTACCGCAGCTTCGCCGCCGCGCTCGCTGCGGTCTGAAACCTCACGATCCTTGGGTCGGTTGCAAAGTTCGACGGAGGTGCCTGCGGCAGCGGAGGCTTTTTACAGGTCTCCGTTTGCCGTCGAGGTTCGCAACGGAGCGGCACAAATGGCGCCTCACCCTGGACTTGCCGGCAAATTGACAGGCTTTGCCATAGCTCCCATAGTGCCAACCGATCGAGATCAGGAGCCATCCATGGCGACGGTTGACCTCGTATCGTCGAGCGAGGTGATGCGCAAGGTCGCTGCCGGCCTATTGGCGATGGCGCAAGGTGGCCCGATCCTTGACCGGCATCTCATGACCGGCATCGCTTCTCAACAATCGAGATCAGGAGACAATGCGGGATGGACGGCAGGCTTCAGGAACGGTGGGACGCGGTCATCTTCGATTTCGACGGCGTGCTGTGCGATTCCAACGACCTGAAGGGTGAAACCTTCGCCACGCTGTATGCCCATGAGGGGCCGGCGGTTCAGGACGCCATCCGCGCCTATCACCGGGACAATGGTGGCATGCCGCGGCGGGAAAAACTTGCGCGCTTCGAACGCGATATTCTCGGCCGCGCTCTGGACGAGGACCGGCTGGACCGGATGGTCGCCGGTTTCGCCGCAGCGGTGGAGGAGGCGGTGATCGCCTGCGCCGAAATTCCCGGCGCGACGGACTTCCTGGCCACCTATGCCGGCCGGCCCGCCCTGTTTATCATTTCCGCGACGCCGCATGAGGAAATGCTGCGCATCGCCGAGCGACGGGGCATGACCGACCGGTTCGTGTCCGTCCACGGCAGCCCGCCGGCCAAGGCGGAGACGGCTGCCATGCTGATCGCCCGCCACGGCCTGCGCCCCGGCCGCGTTGCCTTCGTTGGCGATGCCGTTCAGGACTATGCGGCGGCGACGGCTCTCGACCTGCATTTCGTCGGGGTGCGCGATGCCGACGGCCGCCACCCCTTCCCCGACGGAACGCTGACCATCGCCGATCTGCGTGACCTTTCCGCAGCCCTTGCCACGCTTTGAAACCGCCCGATGGGTACGGAAGGCTGGTTCAAGACCGATCCTCCGCACCCATCGTCGGGCCGCTGTCGAGCGTTCAGTGCGACGGATGGGCGGGGGCGCGGGCGGCCAGCGGCATGACCGGGATGTCGCCCATCCCCTCCAGGACGCGTTCGGTGCCGGCGCTGCTCTGGTTCAGCTCGCGATGCAGAACCTCTCGGTCGCAGGCGTCCTCCCAGATCGAGACCACGATGCTGACGACGCAGTTGCTGATGATGCTGGTCAGGGCGCGGGCTTCGGACATGAAGCGGTCGATGCCGACCAGCAGCGCGACGCCGGCAACCGGCAGGTCCGGCATCACCGTCAGCGTGGCGACCAGGGCGACGAAGCCGCTGCCGGTGACGCCGGCGGCACCCTTGGAGGTCAGCAGCATGACGCCGAGCATGGCGACGATCTGACCGGCCGACAAGTGGATGTCGCAGGCCTGGGCGATGAACAGCGAGGCGAGGGTCAGGTAGATCGCGGTGCCGTCGAGGTTGAAGGAATAGCCCATCGGCAGAACCAGGCCGGAGACGCCCTTCTTGCAGCCCAGCGCCTCCAGCTTCTGCAAGACGCGCGGCAGGACCGGTTCGGAGGACGAGGTGCCGAGCACGATCAGCAGTTCCTCGCGGAAATAGCGCAGGACCTTCCACAGGCTGAAACCATGCAGCCGGGCCAGCGTGCCGATGATCGCCACCAGGAAGACGCCGCAGGCGACATAGAAGGTGAGGATCAGCAGGCCGAGCGAGCCGATGCTGTCGATGCCGTATTTGCCGACGGTGAAGGCCATCGCGCCGAAGGCACCGATGGGGGCCAGCTTCATGATGAAGCCGAAGGCGGCGAACAGCACGTGGGAGAAGGACTCGATGCCCTGCACCACCGGTTCGCCGGCCTTGCCGACCCGCGTCAGGCCGAAGCCGACCAGCACGGAGATGAGCAGCACCGGCAGCACCTCGCCCTCGGCGAAGGCGCCGAAGAAGGAATGCGGGATGATGTGCAGCAGGAAGTCGGTGAAGCCGACCGGGGCGGCCTGCTTGGCGTAGCGCGCGGCCACCGCCGGGTCGAGCGACGACGGCGACACATGCATGCCGACGCCGGGCTCGATGATCATGACCGCGGCCAGCCCGATGAGCAGCGCCGCCGCCGTCAGCGCGTAGAACAGCGCCATCGACTTGACCAGCGTCTTGCCGATCTCGCGGGTGTCGTTCAGGCTGGTGATGCCGCTGACGATGGTGCAGAAGACCACCGGCGCGATCATCATCTTGACCAGCTTGACGAACCCGTCGCCCAACGGCTTCAGGCCTGCGCCGAAATCAGGCCAGAAATGACCGGCCAGGATGCCCAGGGTCAGGCCGACGACGACCTGGAAATAGAGCGCCTTGTAGATGGCCTTGGGTTTGCTCGGCGTCAGGGTATCGGTCCCCGTTTGTGGACGCATGGTGTTTCCTCCTCTCTGATGCTGTGGCGTCAGGCCGCCATGGCAGTCCGCGACGGGGTCGACGGGCGGGCGAACACGGTTCCCTCGAACAGGCGCCGCGCGGTGCGCAGGATGCTGGCGGTCGGCGCGGATTGGCCGCCACCGGTCTCGAGGCGGCCCGCCTCGAGGCGGCCCACCTCAAGACGGACAGTCAGCCGGCCGGCCGGATGTTCGAAGGTGATGTCGCCGGGCATGGTGAACCGCCCTACCAGGGCGGCGGCCACGGTTTCCGGAATGGTACAGGCGGTGGCGGTGGCGACGGCGCCGGTGATGGCCATCGCCCGATGGCAATCGTGCGGCATGAAATACCGGACGGTCAGCGTGCCGCCGCGGGTCGGCGGGGCCAGCAGGACCGGCTTGGGGATCACCATGCCCGCCGCGTTGGGAAAGCCCATGCGGCGGCCGGCCTCGACACGCAGCGCCTCCAGCCGGGTCATGAATTCACGATCGGACCGGAAGCTGTCCACCGGTTCGTACCCCGTCTTGCCGAGGTCGGCGGCGCGGACCAGCATCACCGGGATGGCGGCATCGACGCAGGACACCGGGATGCCGTCGATCAGGTCGACCGGCGATCCGGTGGGCAGCAGCCGGCCGGTGTTGGCGCCGGCGGCGTCGAGAAAGGCAAGATGGATGGGGGCGGCGGTGCCGGGCACGCCGTCGATGACGGCCTCGCCCTCATAGGCAACCTGGCCGCCGGGGGTCTGGATGCGGGCCTCGATCAGCTTGCCGGTGTTGACGTTGTGGATGCGCACCACCGTGACGCCGTTCGCCGCCGGGACAAGTCCGGACTCGATGGCGAAGGGGCCGACCGCGGCCAGCATGTTGCCGCAGTTGGGCGAGGTGTCGACCACCCCTTCCTGTACCCGCACCTGGGCGAACAGGTAATCCACATCCGCTCCCGCCCTGGTGGCGGGACCGACGATGGCGACCTTGCTGGTCAGCGGGTTGCCGCCGCCGATGCCGTCGATCCCCAGATCGTTCCCCGCCCCCATCACCGAGAGCAGGAGGGCGTCGCGCTCCGCCGGAAGGGCAGGAAGGTCGGACGCCAGAAAGAAGGGGCCGCGAGAGGTCCCGCCGCGCATCATCACGCAGGGAATGCCGATCTGGCGGTTCATCGAATTTGTCATGGCGCTTGGTTTCTCTTGGGTTCGCCGGTGGGCGAAGAAAGCCGATGCGCCGATATTCCGACTGCAAACGATATTTGTGAAATGCATTGATTCGCACTATTATTCCATTTCACGCATCAATATGCCGCCGGCGAAGCTGGGCACAAATCCTGTGGAGTCGCGCATGAATTTCGAACTGGTCGATCTGAAGGCATTCGTGGCGGTGGCGGAACTGGGCAGCTTCAACCGCGCCGCCGAGCTGCTGAACCTGTCGCAGCCAGCGCTCAGCCGCCGCATCCAGAAGCTGGAGGACACGCTGGGCGTTGCGCTGTTCGAACGCTCCACCCGCCACGTCGCGTTGACGATGGTGGGGCGCGATTTCATGCCCAAGGTCCGCCGCTTCCTGGATGAGTTCGAAACGTCGCTGCTGGGGATCAGCGATCTCGGCGCACGGAGCGGCGGTCAGATCACCATCGCCTCCGTCCCGACGGCGGTGTTCTATTTCCTCCCCAACGCGATCAGCCGCTTCAGCATCGCGTTTCCGCGGATCCGCATCCGCATCCTCGATCTCGGCGCCAACGAGGGGTTGGAGGCGGTGGCGCGCGGCGAGGCCGATTTCGGCATCAACTTCATCGGCACCTCGCACCCGGACATCGAATTCACGCCACTGGCCGAGGATCCCTTCGTCGTCGCCTGCCGGCACGATCATCCGCTGGCGGCCCACAGTGTGGTGAACTGGGACGAGCTGGCCGCCCACCGGGTCATCACCGTGGGCCGGACCAGCGGCAACCGGGCGCTGATCGACAACGCGCTGGCGCAACACGGCCTGAAGCTCAACTGGTCCTACGAGATCACGCATCTCGCAAGTTCGCTCGGTCTGGTCGAGGCTGGGCTCGGCGTCGCCGTTCTCCCCAAACTTGCCACGCCGTCCTCCGGCCATCCAATCATCCTGACCCTCCCCCTGGGCCATCCGAAGATCTCCCGGACGATCGGCGTCGTCCGGCGGCATGGCGCCATCCTCTCACCGATGGCGGCACGCTTTCTCGAAGTCCTGCTCGGCTCCTGGCGGCTGTGACCGGCAGTCCGCCGTCACGCCCTGTCCTGCTGCCGCCCGTCCCGCCGCAGCGAAACGACCGACGCGCCGTCAGCGGCGGGCGACGTGTCCGCAACTTCCGGAAGGCCGCCGGACTGTCCGGGCAGAAGCATCTGCGGCTTCATGGTCAGGTAACGCACGCAGCTGACCCGCAGGAAGGAGGCGAGATTCTGCACGGCCCCATGGGCCTCCAGGACTTCGTCGTACAGCGACAGGATCAGTCTGTTCGTCGTCGTCCCCTGCTCCGCGGCGATGTCGGCAAGGACGTTCCAGAACAGGTTCTCCAACCGGATGCTGGTGACCATGCCGTGAATGCGCACCGACCGTGACCGTGACTCGTACAGGATCGGATCGGCGTTGACGAAGATCTGGCACATGCGCGCATCCTTCCTTGAACGCGGTTTCAAACCCGGCTGCCGTTGGTTCGGACGGAGCGGCTTTTTACGCCTTTCCGGCGGATATGCGCTGAATGCCGTGCTGGCTCATTTTCCGATACAGCGTGCTGCGCGAGATGCCGAGGACGGCCGCCGCGTCCGACAGATTTCCGCCGGTTGCCGCAATCACATCCTTGATGGTCCTCTGTTCGGTCTCCGTCAGCGCCATTGCCGTTGGAGGCGACACGACGGCGGCGGGCGCCACGATGGGCGGGGTCGGGGATCCCAGCAACGGCCACCCATCGGCCACCACGCAACCACAGGCATCGCGCAGCTCGTCCGGCAGGTCGTCGATGTCGATGCTGCCGCCGGTGGACAGCAGGACCGCCCGTTCGACAGCGTTGCGCAGCTCCCGGACATTGCCCGGCCAGTCGTAGCGTTGCAGGAGATCCAGCGCCGCCGCGGTGAAGCGGATGGGCGCCCGGCCGTGCCGCTGCGCCAGCAGGCCGTTGAAGTGGGAGATCAGGCGGGGAACATCGCCATGGCGGTCGCGCAGGGGCGGCACGCGCAGGGCGGTCACGGCGAGGCGGTGGTACAGGTCGCGGCGGAAGCGGCCGGCGGCGACCTCCTGCCGGAGGTTCCGGTTGGTCATGGCGAGCAGCCGCACCGACACCCGGCGCGGCACGTTGTCGCCGATGCGATACAGCACGCCTTCCTCCAGAACCCGCAGCAGATAGGGCTGAAGGTCGAGCGGCAACTCGCCGATCTCATCGAGGCACAGCGTGCCGCCGTCCGCCAGTTCGAAGCGGCCGACGCGCCCCTCCGCCGCCGCGCCGGTGAAGGCGCCGCGCACATAGCCGAACAGCTCGCTGCCCAGCATCTCGCGCGAGACGGCACCGCAGTTGAACGGCACGAAGGGGCCGCCTGCCACAGCGCTGTGGCCGTGGACGGCGCGGGCGAACAGCTCCTTGCCGACGCCGGTCTCGCCCTCGATCAGGATGGGGACCGGCAGCGGCGCCAGACGCTCCCCCTGCCCGATCACCATGCGCAGGCTGTCGCTGTCGCCGACGATGTCGGCGAAGCGCGAACGGCTGTGGTCGGACTCGTCCGGAACCGCGCGACGGCCGGCGGATGGGCGGCCCGATGCCGCAGCGGGGATGACCAGCAGCGTTCCCCGCCGCTCTCCATCCAGAATCAGCGGCCGGACCCAGTCGGCCGGAACCGGCAACCGGTCCCCTGCCCCACCTCCGAGTCCGCCCCCGATCCCTGCTATCGGCAGCCTCGTCCCCCGGTTCAGCTGCGGCAGATCCGATCCGAAACTGGCCTTCAGCAGATGCGCCGCCTTGCGGCTGGCATAAAGCAGGCGCCCGCGGGCATCGAGTGCGATTAGCCCCTCGCCGGCATATTTCTGGCTGTCCTCCAGGCAGGCCTCCAGCAGCCGGACATGTTCGGCCTCGGTCTGGCGGGCGAGGTTCCATTCCACCTGCCGGGCGGCGACCACCGCCAGGGCAAGCGCCTGCCCGGTGAAACTCTGCTTCAGGCCGGAGATGTCGAGCAGGCCGACGACCGATCCGTCGACGGGGTCGTGGATCGGCGCCCCGGCACAGCTCCATCCCTTGATGCCGGCGCAATAATGCTCCGCCGCCTGGACAAGCACCGGCTGCTTGGACGCCAATGCCGTGCCGATGCCGTTGGTCCCGGCAAAGGTCTCGCCCCACTGGCCACCGCAGGCCAGACTGATGTCGCGCGCCACGCTCAATGTGGCACGGTCGCCGGCAGCCTCCAGCACCACACCATTGGCATCGGTGATCAGCATCACCGTGCGGGTGCCGGACAGCAGGTCCGCCGCCTCGGCCAGGGTCGAGGCCGCCGCCTGGAGCAGGTCGCGGTTGTCGCGGCGCAGGGCCTCGATATGATCGCGGCCAATCACCGGGGCGGCGTCCGCCTGCGCATCGACCAGGAAGCTTTGACATCGCGCCCAGGATCGGATGACCACGTCGCGCACCGGCAGATTGTCCCGGCGCGAGCCGGAAACGAAATCCTCCCATGCCTTCATCGTCGCCGTTTCGCCATCCACCAGAGCGTGGAGCGCCGGCGACGCGACGGCCAGACGGCCGACGCCGGCCTGTTCGTTGGCCAACATAGTCCCCTCCCTGCTTCCCGGCGTCCTTCGTGGATTGTTTCCGATGCGCCGATTGTCTTTGAATAAGGGATGCGGAGGCTCGCCCAGGCAAGCTCCGCATCAAAGATTGTTTGTATAGGAAACCATAAGCCGAACCGAAGCGGGAGCGGTAGTAGCGGATTACTCTATGGCTTTTTTCCTGCCTTTCTCTCCGAAGGGGGAGGGGAGGGGTTACGGCCGAAAAAAGATCAGGTCCGCCCGTACCGCTCCATTCCGCCACCGCGGGCCGGGCCGGCGGTGGGATCGACGTCGTCGGGGATGTCGGCGATCAGGGTGTGGGTGGTCAGCACCAGCTTGGCGACCGACACCGCGTTCAGCAATGCCAGCGTGGTGACCTTGACCGGGTCGATGATGCCCGCGGCGAACAGGTCGCCGAACAGGCCGCTGCGGGCGTCGAAGCCGGACCCGTCGGGAAGTTCGGCGGTCCGGGCGGCGACGCCGGCCCCGTCCAGCCCGCCATTCTCCGCGATGCAGATCAAAGGTTGCACCATCGCCCGCCGCACCAGCCGCACCCCGGCCCTCTCGCCCTCCCCCACATCCTCGGCCAGCCGGTCGAGCAGCGGGGCGACGCGGGCCAGCGCGGTGCCGCCGCCTGGCACTACCCCTTCGGCCAGCGCGGCGCGGGCAGCGGCGAGCGAATCCTCCAGAAGCTGGGCGGTGCGCTTCTGCTCCACCGGTGTGGCGCCGCCGACCTCGATCAGGGCGGTGCCGTGCGTCAGCTTCGCCAGCCGCTGGGAGAGCTTGTCCCGCTCGATGTTGGGCGGCGCCTCCTCCCACTGGCGCTGCACCAGTGCGCGGCGGGCCGCCAGTGTGTCCGGATTGCCATGGCCGCGCAGGATGGTGGTCCGGCCGGCGGACACCTCGATACGGTCGGCGCCCCCGAATCCTCCGCCGCAACGCTGTCGAGGCGTCCGCCCAGGTCGCGGGCGATCACCCGCCCACCGGTCAGGATCGCGATGTCCTCCATCGTCGCCTGACGCCAGTGGCCGAATTCCGGGGGATTGATCGCCACCACCGCGGCGCGCCCGTCACGGCGCAACGCCATCAGCGCCGCCACCACCTCCGGCGCCACGCTGTCGGCCATGATCAGCAGCGGACGGTGCCCGGCGGCGATGCGATCGACCAGACGCAGGACCGGTTCCGGATCGATGATCTTGTGGTCGGTCATCAGGATGTAGGGTCGTTCCAGCACCGCGCTCTGGCCGGTCGGTTCGGTCGCCATATGGTGGGACAGGAAGCCGCGGTCAAGCACCATGCCCTCCAGCACATGCAGAGCCGTCGGAGCGCCCGGCTGGCCGTATTCGATGTCAATCACCCCCTCCACCCCGACCCGGCGCAGCGCGTCCGCCACCAGCCGGCCGAGCACCGGATCGGTCGCCGCGACGGTCGCCACCTGCTCCAGTTGGGCATGACTTTCCAGTGGCCGGGCGATGTGGCGGAGCCGGTCGATGACGAAGCCGCAGGCGCGCTCCATCCCCTCCACCAGTTCGACCGAGCCGTGACCGTCGGCCAGCACGGCGACACCGTCCTGGATCAGCGCATCGGCCAGCACGGTGGCTGTGGTGGTGCCGTCGCCGGCCACGTCGTTCGTCTGTTTCGATACCTCGCGCACCACCTGGGCGCCCATATTCTCGAAACGGCAGGGCAGTTCGATCTCGGCGGCGATGCTGACGCCGTCGCGGGAAATCATCGGCGTGCCGATCGGGCGGTCGATGATCGCGTTCGTCCCCTTCGGCCCCAGCGTGCCGCGCACCGCCAGCGCCAGCTTGCCCACCCCACGGGCAAGCGCGGCCCGCGCCTCGGCACGGTGCAGCATCATCTTCGGCATGGCGACTTTCCCTCCCATTTTTGATTTTGCGGATTTGAAAAAAGAGGCGGAGTCCGCCGGACCTGAAGCAGGCCCCGCCTTCCCGAGATCATTGGCCCGAGATCACTCGTCTCAGGTCATTCGTAGGCCAGCGCATCGTCCATGTTGCCGAAGAGGACGACCGTGTCCTCGTCGATCATAACCATGCGGCCATAGTGGGTGGAGGTGGAGATCTCGAAGATGTGCGGGGTCATCTCGCGACCCAGCGCTTCACCGATCTCGCTCATTTTGAACTCGATCTTGCCTTCGCCGTCGATGCGGATCATCGCCGGCAGATAGGTGACGGTGATGCCGGGCTTGCTCTCCATCACCTCGGCGATGCAGCGCGCCTCGACGCTGTCGTTCATCGTCACGCCGCACTGGTGGGAGATGGTGCCGTCCTGGGTGATGTCCTTCAGCGGCTTGAAAAGCTGCTGCACGGTGGTGACGCTCATGGTCTTGTCCTCTTGTGGCGGAAGCCGGCGGAGATGCGGGAAAGTTCACTCGGCCGCAGCGTCGGTGACTGCGGCCGCAGCGGCAGCCGGAGTTGCGGCCTGCCCGACCTCGACCGGCGGCAGGGCCGGCAGGTCGGCGTCGATGCCGATCTCGCGCCCGATGGCGGCGACGCGCCCACGCGCCCGCTCGAACGCTTCGACGAAGCTCGCCGCCTTGACCCGCGGCAGCGACCAGAGCGGCTGAAGCTGCAAGGCCGCCTTCACCGCCAGCCCGCCATGATGGGTGAACCAGCTTTGCAGCATGGTCCGGTTGTCCTCGCCATGGGCCGGATCGCGCAGCAGCAGGGCGAACAGCTCCACCGCGTTGGCGAGGTTCCGCTCATAGTCGGCTTCGGCCGCCGAGATGACCGACGGGGTGGAGAAATCGTTCTGCGCCGCGGCCACCTGCATGACGAAGCCGCTGCGGAACAGCTCGCCCACCAACGGCTCGAAGACGAGGTTGACGGCGAAATACTGCTCCAGGAAATCGGTGGCGGCGCGGATATGCTCCACCGCCTCGCGGCAGGGCTGCCAGATCGGGTCGTCCAGCCAGTGCGCCTTCCCGGCGTCCAGATCGAAGCCGCCGATATCGCTGCCGACTTCCGCCAGATAGAGCGTCAGGTCCTGGGCGAACCGCAGCTTGTAGGAGGCGTTGGTCAGGATGGCGTTGTTGACCATCTGGGTATAGCCGTAGCGCTGCGCCCGCATCAGCGCGGTGCCCAGCCCATATTCGGCATGTTTGAAGGCACCGACATGGTTCTGGAGCACGGCAACCCAGGCCTTGTCGAAGCGCTGGGGCGCCCCGGCGCGGCGCGCATTCTCCACCACATTCTGGATCATGCCGACGATGGTGGACTGGCGCTGGTAATGGGTGCGTTCCCATTCCTGGTCGGGCGCGCGGAAGCCGTGCCAGTCCGTGCATTTCAGCGCGGTCCAGTCCTTGGAATAGGTGGGCGTGCCGTCGCCGAAGGAGATGATCCAGTTCTGGAGCAGATAGCGCTCCGGATCGGGCTGGACGTCGACCGTCACGTCCTCGTAATGGGTCGCTTTGCGGCCCTTCGGCTCGAAGTAATTGTAGCGGCGACTGTCGGAGCCCGGAAATACCTTGGCCCCGGCGGCTGCGGATGTGGCTTCCTGCATGGTCATCGTCGTTCCTCCCGTGTTTGCATAAGCCCACCTCAGCGGCCCGCCTCAGCGGGTCGCGGGGGTGAATTTGTCGAAATAGACGCGCGCGGAATCGACGCCGGCCATTTGCAGGACCGGCAGCACCGCGTCGATCATCGGCGGCGGCCCGCAGGAGAAGACGTCGGCCTCCTCCACCTCATCCATCCCGGACAGGTGCCGGCGCAGCACCTCATGGATGAAGCCGGTCTCGCCGGTCCAGCCGTCGCCCTCCTCGGCATGCGACAGGGCGGGGATGAAGGCGAAGTCCGGCAGGCTGCGGGCGAACTCCTCGAACTGGTCGAGGTGGAACAGGTCCTTGCGGCTGCGGGCGCCATAGAAGAAACGCACCGGCCGTGTCTCGCCGCTGGCGGCCTGATCGCGCAGGATCGACAGCAGCGGCGCCATGCCCGACCCGCCGCCGACCAGGATCATCGGCCCCTCCCGCCCCTCGCGACGGAAGCAGCTGCCGTAGGGACCGCGGACGCTCACCCGGTCGCCGACCGACAGCCCGCCGTCGAGCTGGCGGGAGAAGGCGCCGTCCGGATATTTCTTGATGATGAACTCCAGCCGGCTGCCGTCCGCCGGCGGGTTGCCCATCGAGAAGGACCGCGTCAGGCCGATGCCGGGCAGCGTGATGTCGGCATATTGCCCGGCCCAGAACTTCATCGGCTGGTCGAGGTCCAGCGCGATGGCGACGATGTCGTGGGTCAGCGGTTCCACCGCCGCCAGCCGGGCGTTGAAGTCCTTCACCGGGATGGAGCGGGACAGCAGATCCTCGTCATAGTTCAGCAGTTCCACCGCCACGTCGCTGTAGGCCAGCGAGCGGCAGAGCAGGATGTGGTTGCTGTCGCGCTCTGGATCGGAAAGCGCGAAGGTGGAGTATTTCAGCATCTCCACGTCGCCGTCGATCAGCAGGCATTTGCAGGCGGAGCATTGCCCCTCCTTGCAGCCATGCATCAGCGAGACGCCCTGGCGGAAGGCCGCGTCGAGGATGGTTTCCCCCTCCGCGACCTCCATTTCGATGCCGACCGGCTCCAGCCGGACGGTGTGCACGGCCGGGCTGTTCTGCAGCGCTTGTGCGGTCATGGTCTGTCGATCTCCGCGGTGATGTCCGCATGGGATCCCCATCCCCCTTTCCAATGGGAAAGGGGGTGGGCCCAAGGGTGAGGCTGGGGATCAGACCCGGCGGATTTTGAAGCCCTTGCGGTACTCGTCCACATGGGCCTTGCGCTGGTCCGGACTCATTTCGCGGAGCGCCAGCAGCGGGCTGCGGATGGTGTGGCCGCGCACATGGTCGAGCGTCCACATGTCCTTCTCTTCGAAGGACAAATGCGGCTGGGCGACCAGCGTCTTCCCGTCGGGACGGACGAAGCCCATGTCCTGGATGGCGTCGGCGAGATCCCAGCCGTCATAGACCTCCTCCCACTGGCGCCGGCCGGAGAAGCGGCCCATCGCCGGGGTCGGACGGCCCTGGTATTCGGCGGCGAACGCCTCCTTGTGGGTCCAGCGGTCGACCTCGGAGGCGTAGGTGAACAGCTCGCCATCGACCTCGTCGGTCGTGAAGTCCTCGCGGATCACGCAGGGCACCAGGCTCGACCAGCAGCGGTGCGGATAGACGTAGCCGGTGTCGGCGAAGGTGATCGGCACGCTGCCGGGCTTGCTGAGCTTGGCGTAATTCTCCCACCAGACGCCGAACTCGTCGTACCAGCCCGGATATTTGCTTTCGAACCATTCGAAGTCGCGCTCGGTCATCGCCTCGATGCGCCAGAAATTGGCCCACCAGCCGGCGGAGAAGAACTGGGCGATCTTGTGGACGTAATTCTTCTTGACGATGCTGTCGAAAGCCTCGTGGACGTCGTCGTGGTGGATCTTGATGCCGTACTTCTCCAGCGGCAGCAGATAGGTGCGGTAGTAATCCTCGAAGATCCAACGGTGCCACAGCTCGGCGTAGGATTCCTTGTTCTTGTCGCGGTGCTTGGTGCCGTATTCGATGATCGTGCCGATGGCGGCATCGACGATCATGTGGTTCTGCCAGAAGGAATAGCGGATGTCGCGTTCCAGCAGCAGATGATTGTCAGGCTCCTTCAGCACCGACATCAGCATGGAATGGCCGTTGCCGATGTGGCGGGATTCGTCGCTCTGCACCGACAGGAAGACGGTCGGCAGGGCATAGTCGCCATTACGCGCCGCCTCCGACGGCATGGCGACGAACAGGGTGTTGGTGAAGGCGGTCTCGGCCACGACCTGGAGGTAGATGTTCGACGCGGTGATGGCGTCGCCGGTCAGGAAGGCTTCACCGAACTGCCGGCCGATGGTGGTGGCGTAGCATTTGCCGAACGCCTTCTCGGTGATGTCGAACCCGGCCGGGTCGATGTAGTTCTCCATGTACCATTTCTTGAGGTTCATCTGGATCGTCGAGTGCCGGAACTCGTCGATCATCTGCATGGTGAAGCCGGTGCGCAGGTCGTCGCCCGGCGCCAGCTGGCCCAGCGTCGCCATCGACCGCGCCGCCGAGATTTCCGGGAAGGGGATGATCGCCAGGAACAGCTTCATCCATTCGATCCAGCGCGGCTCGACATTGCGGAACATGTCGCCGCGCAGCGCTGCGTCCAGCGCACCGTAGACGCGGTTGTCCTTCTCCTCCTGCATCGGGAAGTAGGAACGCAGGACCTGCTTCATCGGGTCGCGCGGCGCCTTGGAGATCTTGTAGTCGGTCGGGAAGCTCATCGCCTCCTTGACGTAGGACGGCGTCCAGCCGAGGTCGGCGACGCGGCGGGCCGCCTCGGTGATGCCGATGCCCTTCTGGCTGGTGATCTTGTTCAGCGTCAATCCATCCGGCATGTCGTCTCTCCCCATGATTTTGATGATGTTGATCCGGGCCTGAAGGATCGCGTCGGCCGCTTATGCCGGATGACGGGACACCGGCAGTCTTATGGGCGGGATCATCGGCCGGACCGGGGCCGCACAGCAGCGCGGCGAAGATGGTCCGCAGCTTCAGGCTTTTTGCGACCGCCGAAGCGGGGCGGCTGCAACGCCCACCCCACAAAGCAATCGGCGTGCCAGAACGCCGGAGGCAGCCGGACAAGTGATTTTAAAGAATGTTCGTCTAGCGCACTGTCTCATCATGGGACGATCTGTCGCGCCATGGGTGTCCCATAATGAAACAGTTGGGACAGCCATTCCCCGCGACACCGCACGAAACCCGCCCTTCCCCTTATCGAACGCGGCTTTGCGTAGCGTGGCACGCCCCTTGCTCCAGTCTCATCGACGGTGCCGCGCCGGCTGGGCCGACGTGCCGGCGCCCAAAGGCTTCGGCCAAGATTTCGGCCAAGATTTCGGGAGGATTTTCAAACGATGAGGCATGCGATGCACGCGAGGATGTCGCCGCACCGCTGGGTGATGTTGCTGCTCCTTCTGTCCATACCGTTCTCGCCCTTTACGAAAAAATCCGCGGCGGCGGACGGCGAGACGCTGTTCCGCCAGCAATGCGGGACCTGTCATTCGGTGAAGAAGGACGACGGGCCGCGCGCCGGGCCGCCGCTGTACGGCGTCCTCGGCCGCAAGGCCGGCACGGCCGACGGCTTCGAGTATTCGGACGCCCTGCGCGGTGCCGGCTTCGCCTGGGATGCCGGTCATCTGGAAAACTGGCTGGCCAACTCCAACCAGTTCGTTCCCGGCAGCTACATGAATTACCGGCAGGACGACGACAGCGTCCGCAAGAGCATCGTCCAGTTCCTGGAAACCAGCGCCAAACGATAACGCCCTCCCTCAAACGACCTCCTGGGAAGCATCATGGCCAAGATCATCCACATGATGGTGCGCGTCCTCGACGAACAGCGGTCGCTGGACTTCTACGCCAAGGCCTTCGGGCTGGAGCCGGCCGAGCGGCTGGGCTTCGACGGCTTCACGCTGATCTACCTGCGCAACGCCGAAAACGACATGGAACTGGAGCTGACCGTCAACCATGACCGGACGGCACCCTACACCCATGGCGACGGCTATGGCCACATGGCGGTGGCAGTGGACGATCTGGACGGCGAGCACGCCCGGCTGTCGGCCCTGGGCTTCCCGGTGACGCCGGTGAAGGAGTTCGCCCCCGGGGGCACGCTGCTGGCCCGCTTCTTCTTCGTCACCGATCCGGATGACTACAAGACCGAGGTCCTGCAACGCCACGGCCGCTACCGGTAAGTCCAAACCTCAACCCAACAATAACCGAACCATGGGAAGGAGACGTCGATCATGCGCGTTCTCGACAAACGGACACGGTTCAACCGGCGGAATTTTCTGAAGACCTCCGCCGCGTCGGTTGCGGCGGCCGGTGCGGTTTCCGGCGGAATGGTATCGATCACGGCGATGCCGGCCTGGGCCGAAGGGCTGACCGCCATCAAGCCCGACGCGGCCAAGACCCTGCTGGTGATGGTGCGCGATCTCTATCCGCACGACCGGCTGGGCGACGCCTATTACGAGAAGGCGCTGGCCTCGATGGACCAGGAAGCAGCGAAGGACGCGACCCTGGCGGGCCAGCTCAACGAAGGGGCGGTGGCGCTGGATGCCGCCGCGCGCAAGCTGCGCAACGCTCCTTACGCCGCGATCAAGGCGGAGGCGGACCGCGTCGCGGTGCTCAAATCCATCGAGACCACGCCCTTCTTCCGCAAGGTCCGCGGCGACATGGTGGTCGCCCTCTACAACCAGCCGGAGGTATGGGCGAAGCTCGGCTACGAAGGGGCGTCGGCCGAATATGGCGGGTACATCCACCGCGGCTTCGACGATCTGGACTGGATCAAGGACGCCTAACGGCCCCACCGGCTCGCATCAATGCTTGCCGCACCGAACGCGCACCGAATGCCCGAAAAAATGGGGAGGACCGAGACATGGTTGCGAAATTCGCGATGGATGACGACAACGTCGTGGTGGTGATCGGATCGGGGGCCGGCGGCGGCACCCTGGCGAACGAGCTGGCCCAGAAGGGCGTCAAGGTCGTCTGCCTGGAGGCCGGCGGGCGTCACGAGATCCAGGATTTCGTGAACGACGAGTGGAAGAGCTTCTCGCAGATCTCCTGGCTGGACAAGCGCACCACCTCGGGAAGCTGGCGGGTGGCGAAGGACTTCCCCAACCTGCCGGCCTGGATCGTCAAGGCGGTCGGCGGCTCCACCGTCCATTGGGCCGGCGCCTCGCTCCGCTTCCAGGAGCACGAATTCAAGACGCGCACGACCTACGGCGCGGTGGAGGGCGCCAACCTGCTCGACTGGCCGGTGACGCTGGCGGAGATGGAACCCTATTACGACAAGGCCGAGTTCAAGATGGGGACGACCGGCACCAACGGCATCCCGCGCCTGCCCGGCAACAACAATTACAAGGTGCTGGCGGCCGGTGCCAAGAAGCTGGGCTATGCTGAGTTCCACACCGGCAACATGTCGATCAACAGCAAGCCGCGCGACGGCCGCGGTGCCTGCCAGCAGATCGGCTTCTGTTTCCAGGGCTGCAAGTCGGGGGCGAAATGGTCGACCCTCTACACCGAGATCCCCAAGGGCGAGGCCACCGGCAATCTGGAGGTCCGGCCGAACTCCCAGGTGCTGAAGATCGAGCATGACGCAAAGGGCAAGGTCAACGCCGTGCTCTATGCCGACGCCACCGGCGCCATGCACCGCCAGAAGGCCCGCATCGTCGCGGTCGCCGGCAACTCGATCGAAAGCCCGCGCCTGCTGTTGAACTCGGCATCGACGATGTTCCCGGACGGGCTGGCGAACTCGTCGGGTCAGGTCGGGCGCAACTACATGCGGCACATGACCGGCTCGGTCTATGGGTTGTTCGACCGGCCGGTGCACATGTACCGCGGCACCACCATGGCCGGCATCATCCGTGACGAATCCCGTTTCGACCCGCGGCGCGGCTTCGTCGGCGGCTACGAGATGGAAACGCTGTCGCTCGGCGTGCCCTTCATGGCGGCCTTCCTCGATCCGGGAGCCTGGGGCCGCGACTTCAGCTCGGCGCTGGACGCCTACGACCACATTGCCGGCATGTGGCTGGTCGGCGAGGACATGCCGCGCGAGACCAACCGCGTCACCCTGCACGCGACGGAGAAGGACAAGTTCGGCCTGCCCATCCCCAACGTCAATTTCGACGACCATCCCAACGACATCGCCATGCGCACCCACGCCTATGGCCGCGGCTCGGCCGTCTATGACGCGGTGGGCGCGGTCAGGACCATCCACACCCCGCCCTACCCGTCCACCCACAATCTCGGTACCAACCGGATGAGCGCCAACGCCCGCGACGGCGTCGTCAACAAGTGGGGCCAGGCGCATGACGTGAAGAACCTGTTCGTGTCGGACGGCAGCCAGTTCACCAGCGGGGCGTCGGAAAACCCGACCCTGACCATCGTCGCGCTGGCGATCCGGCAAGCGGATTACATCGCCGACCAGATGAGCAAGCGGGAAATCTGACGATCCGCAAGGACCGCAAGCCCCCGGTGTGAACGCGCCGGGGACTTGTAGCCCTTCTCCTATCAGCGCGCCGGGTTGAAGGCCGGTCCGGTAAGCTCCGGCCCCTTCGCAGCGTCGGCGATGGTGATGGCGGCCGGTCCCTGTGCGCCCAGCGTGACCGTCACCGGCTTGCCGTTGTTGTAGTTCTTCCACATCTGGTACAGGGCCAGCGCCGCGAACATCTTGGCGTCGCGGCTGGTGTTGTACAGCCATTCCTGGGTCGGCACGACCCGCAGCGTGCCATTGGCACCCTGCTCCACCTTGTCGGCGAAGCGGTAGCCGAGTTGCTCGCCGATGCCGGCGACCAGCCCGTCGAAGCCCGGCGAAAGCTTGCCGAACCCGGCCGGCGCCGGAGCGCTTTCGCCGCTGCCCAGCGTGCTGGCGCTCTGGCGCTTGACGAGGTCGGAGAACAGCCAGCCCTCCTCCCCGGTGCGCAGGACGCGGACACCCATCCAGCTGCCCTCCCGCCGCAGTTCGACCACGTCCTCGCCGCGCATGATCGTGGAGCGGACCGCCGCATCGTCGGACGGACCGGCACGCAGATTGACCTTCTCGCCCGTCACTGCATGGATGTCGCCCGACGCCGCCAGCGCCGGCGTTCCCGCCAATCCAAGCGCTGCAACCAGGACCATGATCGTCGACCGTGACATGACAGTTCCTCCCGTTGGGGGTGCCCCGCGCACCGTTTCGCGAACAACGCATGGCGCCCGCCGGATGATCCGCCGAACCGGGATTCCACATTTTCCCTTGACCTGAAGTTAACTTGAGGTTTTAGGCTGCCTGCATTGGATCTGGCATACCAGACCCGCCGACGACACTCGCAGGCAGGACGATGAGCAGTACGCAGCCTGAAACGCCGCAGCCCTCAGCCAAGGCACCATGGACGTTGCGCGTGCACCGTCTGGACCGGATCACACCGCAGGTCCGGCTGGTCGAACTGCGCGATCCGGACGGGCGGGGGCTGCCGCCGGCCGAGCCCGGCGCCCATATCGACCTTCATCTGCCGGACGGGGCGGTGCGCTCCTATTCGCTGTGCGGCGATCCGGCGGACCGCCATGCCTACCGCATCGCCGTCCTGAATGTGCCGGGCGGGCGGGGATCGGGCTTCGTGCATGGCGAACTGGCGCTTGGCGCCGACCTGACCATCTCCCCGCCCCGCAACAATTTCCGCTTCGACGACGTAGCGCGCTATCTGTTCGTCGCCGGCGGCATCGGCATCACGCCGCTGTTGCCGATGATCCGCAGGGCGGCCGAGCAGGGCGCGGATTGGGTCCTGCACTATTGCGTCCGTAGCGCAGCAGCGGCCCCCTTCCTCGACGACCTCCGCGCCCTGCCCCACGGCCGCGTCGACCTGCATGCCGCCGACGAAGGCCGACGGCTGGCGGTCGACGAGTTGCTGGCCTCCACCCCCGTCGATGTTCCGATCTATTGCTGCGGTCCGCAGCGGCTGATGGAGGCAGTGGCAGCCGTCGCCCGACCGGGCCAGGATGTCCGCTTCGAATGGTTTACCCCACGTCCGGAGCCGGTCCGTCGAGACGCGGCTGACGACAGTTTCGATGTGGTCTGCGCGCGGTCGGGCGTCACCGTCACGGTGCCGGCGGGAACCAGCATTCTGGACGCGCTCTACTCCGCGGGCGTCGAAGTCGACTCGTCCTGCGAACAGGGCATCTGCGGCACCTGCGAAACGACGCTGCTGGAAGGCGAGCCCGACCACCGCGACAGCGTCCTGTCCGACGCGGAGCGCGCTGCCGGCAAGACGATGATGCTGTGCGTCTCGCGGGCGCGGAGCGCAAGATTGGTCTTGGATGTCTGACACTTCATCACGAAACGACCATTGGGAGGATTCGATGACCGAGGAAGACCTGCGCCAACTCGGGGTGGCGCTCTTGAACAGCCCGGCGGAGGCCATCGTCTATTCCGACCGGGAGGGTCTCATCCGGTTCTGGAACGCGGGGGCGGAACGCGTGTTCGGCTTCACCGCCGAGGAAGCGTTGGGCCAATCGCTGGACATCATCATCCCCGAACGCCAGCGCCAGCGCCATTGGGAAGGCTATGACGAGGTGATGAAGACGGGGGTGAGCCGCTATGGCAGCGGCGACATGCTGTCGGTTCCGGCATTGCGCAAGGACGGCAGCCGCATCTCGGTGGAGTTCACCATCGTGCCCCTGAAGGACGCGGACGGCGCCATGCTCGGAATGGCCTCCGTCATGCGCGACGTGTCCGCCCGCTTCGAGGAGTTGAAGACCCTGCGCCGTCAGGCAGCCGGACGCTAATGCCTCCCTTCCCCGCCTGCGTCTACCCGCCGGCCAGACGGGCGCGCAGTTCGCGCTTCACCACCTTGCCATAGTTGTTCTTCGGCAGATCCTCGACGAACAGGTAACGCTTGGGCCGCTTGAATTGGGCGATGCTGGCGTTGCAATGCTCGTCGAGACCGCCGCGGGAGATTTCGCGCCCCGGTTCGGCGACGATGAAGGCGACGACGATCTCGCCCCATTCCGGATCGGGCTGCCCGGTGACACAGACCTCGGCAACGTCGGGGTGGCGCAGCAGCACCTCCTCCACCTCGCGCGGATAGATGTTGCTGCCGCCGCTGATGATGACGTCCTTCGAGCGGTCGCGCAGCGTCAGGTAGCCTTGCCCGTCGAAGGACCCCATGTCGCCGGTGAACAGCCAGCCGCCGCGCAGGGCTTCGGCCGTCGCCTTGGCATTGTTCCAGTATCCTGCCATCACCACGTCGCCGCGGCAGACGATCTCTCCCACCTCGCCGATGGGCAGCGGCCGGCCGTCGGCATCCACCACCGCCACCTCGACGCCGCTGCGGGCGAAACCGACCGAGCCCAGCACCGCATCGTCGTCGCTTGCATGGTCGCGGCGCCGCAGCGACGCGATGGTCATCGGCGCCTCGCCCTGGCCGTAGATCTGGGCGAAGACCGGCCCGAAAACCGCCAGCGAGCGGCGCAGTTCCTCCACATACATCGGGCCGCCGCCATAGACGATGGACCGCAGATTGGCCGGCCGCCGGCCGCCGCGTTCCGCCTCCAGCCGCAGCCTTTGCACCATCGTCGGGGCCAGGAAGGCGCCGCAGCCGGGGTGACGGTCGCAGAGATCGAGGAACTCCGACGGCTCAAAGGCGGAGGAGGCCGGGACCACCTGCCGGGCGCCGCGGGCGACATAGGCCGCCATGTAGAGGCCGGAGCCGTGCGACATCGGCGCCGCGTGCAACAGGCTGCAATCCTCGTCCACCGCCTCGACATCGGCCAGATGGGCGACGGTCATGGCCAGCAGATTGCGGTGGGACAGCATCGCCCCCTTCGACCGCCCGGTGGTGCCGCTGGTGTAGAACAGCCAGCCCAGCGCCTGCGGATCGGGATCGATCGGTCCGTCCCATTCGTCCCCAGCCGTCAGCGCCGCATAACCGGCCCCGCCGATGACGATACGGCGGCAGGATACCGCGGGGGACCCGTCCAGCGCCTGCTCCAGCCCGCCGGCCAGCTTGGGCGAGACGAAGACGATGGACGCTCCGGAATCCTCCAGGATCTGCACCAGCTCGCGCGGGTGCAGCTTGGCGTTCACCGGCGTCGCAGCCATCCCGGCAGCCCAGATGGCGAAGAACAGCTCGACATATTCGGGCACATTTTCCGTCGCGATGGCGATGCGGTCGCCCGGCCGTCCCGACGCGCGCAGGCCGGCGGCGATCCGCAGCGCGCGGGACCGAAGTTCGGCAAAGCTGTGAAGCTGCTCGGTGCCGCGGAACACCGCTCCGCGGCCGGGGAAACGGGCCGCCGCCTGATCGAGAAGGGAGAAGAGATTCACCGGCGCTGTTCCTTCCTGCCACCGCTCATCCGCCAGACGCCACCGCGGTCCTTAGACCGGCCAGGGCGCGGATACGTTCTTTAACCTGTTCGTCCAACGGATTGTAGACCAGAAGACCGAGATCGGGGCGTCCATCGACGGCGAAGGCCGAATATTCCATCTCGACGCTGCCGAGGGCCGGGTGCTGGAGCCGCTTGAACCCCTCGCTTGGCGCGTACACGTCATTCTCGTTCCAGAATCGGGCGAAATCGGCGCTCGTCCGACACAGTTCGTCGACGAAATCGGCGATCTCCTTCACCGCTCCGGCCCGCGCCGCATCGACACGGAAGGCGCCGACCAGATGCCGCGCCATGCCCTCCCAGTCCTTCTGCTTGGCGCGGATCGCCGGATTGCCGAACACCAGCCGCAGGATGTTCCGCTGGTCGGGCGGAAGCGTGCCGTAATCGGTCAGCACTACTGCGGCAGCGCGATTCCAGGCCAGCACGTCCCAGGTCGCGGTTTTGATGAAGGCCGGACAGGCGTCGAAGGACTCCAGCAGCCGTTGCAGACGCGGGCTGACCCCTTGCGCCGGCCTGTAGCGCATCTCCGGCGGCCGGCCGAGCGCCAGGATGAACAGATGCTCCCGCTCCAGATCCGTCAGCATCAGGCCGCCGGCGATCCGGTCCAGCACGTCGGCCGACGGCGCCCCGCCCCGCCCCTGCTCCAGCCACGTGTACCAGGTCGGGCTGATGTTGGCGCGCTGCGCCACCTCCTCCCGGCGCAGGCCCGGCGTGCGGCGGCGTCCCGAGAATCCGAAGGCCGCCGGGTCCAGCCGCGTCCGGCGGTCGCGCAGGAAGGCGGCGAGCGTGCCGGCCGGACTGGTCTGTCTGGTGTCGGTCTGCATTGGCTGATCCTGGTAGCCGCTATACTAGGAAAATATCACTACTTTAACAGGATACCACGGCGGGACAGAGTGGGGGCGACGGAATTGGAAAGGTGATTGTCCCATGCGTATTTTCCTCACCGGCGCCACCGGCTTCATCGGTCGGGCCGTGCTGTCCGAACTGCTCCAGGCCGGCCACCATGTCATCGGCATGACCCGGTCCGGGGACGGCGCCCGCGCGCTGGAGTCCGCCGGCGCCGAGCCGCATCTCGGCACGCTGGAGGATCTGGCGAGCATCCGCAGCGGTGCCGAAAAGGCCGACGCCGTGATCCACACCGCCTTCGACCATGACTTCTCGCGCTTCGTCGAGAATTGCGCAAAGGACAGCCGGGTGATCGGTGCCTTGGGCGCGGCGTTGAAGGGCTCGAACCGTCCGCTGTTGATCACGTCCGGGGTCGGCATGGGGGGTGCCGGCCATGGCCGGCTTGCCCGCGAAGATGTCTTCGACGACGGTCACCCCAACCCGCGCATCGCATCGGAACGGGCCGGCAACGAGCTGTTGGACGCCGGCGTCAACGTCGCGGTGATGCGACTGCCGCAGGTCCACAACACGGAGAAGCAGGGGCTGATCACCCCGCTGATCGAAATCTTCCGCGCGAAGGGTGTCGCCGCCTACATCGGCGAGGGGCGAAACCGCTGGTCCGCCGGCCATCTGGGGGATGTCGCCCGCCTCTATCGTCTGGCCATCGAGAAGGCGGAGGCCGGCGCCCGTTACCATGCGGTCGGTGAGGAAGGCGTCGGGACCCGCGAGATCGTCGAAACGCTGGCCCGCGGCCTGAATATTCCAGCGGTCTCCATCCCGCAGGACAAGGCTGCCGAGCATTTCGGCTGGATGGCGATGTTCGCGGGCATCGACATGGCAGCGTCCAGCGCCCTGACCCAGCAGACACTCGGCTGGCATCCCGAAGGTCCCGGCCTCATCGCCGATCTGGAGGCGATGCGCTACTCCTGACCGGACAGAGGGTCATTCGGCGCCCTTCAGATACGCGCGCGGCGAGGAGCCGAGCACGCGCTTGAACATCGCGGTGAAGGCGGCGGGGTTGTCATAGCCGAGGTCGATGGCGACCGCGGTGACGGCTTCGCCCGCCACCAGCCGCGGCAGGGCGGCGGCAAGACAGGCCTGCTGGCGCCATTCCAGAAAGCTCAGCCCGGTCTCGCGCCGGAACAGGCGGGTGAAGGCGCGCCGGCTGACGCCCAGCTCGTCGCACCAGTGCTCGATGGTCTCATGCACCGCCGGCTGCCGCAGAAAGCGCCGGCAGCGCTCGGCCAACGCCGGACTGGTCGGGAACGGGACGGTCAGCGGCTGGGCCGGCAGATGCAGCATCTCGTAGCGGATCAGCGCCATCACCGCGCCGTCGTGGCTGTCCGGATCGTAGTCCGCCGGCACATCCACGGCGCGGGCGATCAGGCTGCGGATGAAGGGGGACAGCCCGACGACCTGACAACGGTCCGGCATTCCGCCGGTCAGATCCGGGTCCAGATACAGGCTTTGGGTGGTCACCGCCCCGATCATGCGCACCTCGTGCATGATGCCGGGCGGGATCCACAGGCCGAAATCGGGCGGCACCACCCACCTGCCCTGCGGCGTCGACATGATCAGCACCCCGGTGATACCGGAGATCAGCTGCCCCCGCCGGTGCCAATGGAGCGGCAAGGAACCGCCGTCCGGATAATCATGGGTGGTGGCGAGCAATGGCCGCTGGACGAAATCGATCTCGTCGACACGGACATTCCTGACCATGGCCCACACTCGTAGAAAACTGGCCTGACCGCGGTGGCGGGCCCTCTCTGCCGACCGTAGGCTTACGGTGCAGTCAACGCAACAGTGCCGGGCCAACCGGGCCGCCGACACGCGGTCTGGACGCCTGAGGCGGAGAGAAGAGGGCATGCCCCCGTGACCGACACCACCATGAGCCGGCCCAACGCCGGTTCGACGGCCTTTTCCATCCTGGCCGCGATCAGCGCCTGCCACCTGCTCAACGACATGATCCAGTCGCTGCTGCCGGCGGTCTATCCGATCCTGAAGGACGAGTTCGGCCTCAGCTTCGCCCAGCTCGGCCTGCTGACCTTCGTCTATCAGCTGACCGCATCGCTTCTTCAGCCGCTGGTCGGGCTCTTCACCGACCGCAAGCCGATGCCCTACTCGCTGGTCTTCGGCATGGGCTCCACCCTGCTCGGCCTTCTCACCCTGGCCTGGGCGCCCGGCTTCCCGGCCCTGCTGGCCGGCGGGATGCTGCTGGGCTTCGGCTCGTCCATCTTCCATCCGGAAGCGTCGCGCATCGCCCGTCAGGCGTCCGGCGGCGCCCATGGGCTGGCCCAGTCGCTGTTCCAGGTCGGCGGCAATCTCGGCTCCGCGCTCGGCCCGTTGCTGGCGGCCTTCATCATCCTGCCCCGCGGGCAGGGCAGCCTCAGCTGGTTCGCCTTCGCCGCGCTGGCCGGCATGGTGGTGATGGTGCGGCTGGGAAGCTGGCAGCGCCGGAACGCCAAGCCACGCAAGGCCGGCGGCCCGGCGGCTGCGCGCCATGCCGATCTGCCGGCGGGTCAGGTCGGCCGGGCCGTCGCCATCCTGATCGCGCTGATCGTCTCGAAATACGTCTATCTCGCCAGCATCACCAGCTACTACATCTTCTACCTGATCGACCGCTTCGGCCTGTCCACCGGCGACGCGCAGCTCTGCCTGTTCGTCTTCCTGGCTGCCGTCGCAGCCGGTACGGTGATCGGCGGCCCGGTGGGCGACCGCATCGGCCGCAAGACGGTGATCTGGGTCTCGATCCTCGGCATCCTGCCCTTCACCCTGGCCCTGCCCTATGTCGGTCTGACGACGACGGTGGTTCTCAGCGCGGTGATCGGGCTGGCCCTGGCTTCGGCCTTCCCGGCCATCGTGGTCTATGCGCAGGAACTGCTGCCCGGCCGGGTCGGCATGGTCTCGGGCCTGTTCTTCGGGCTGGCCTTCGGCGTCGCCGGCATCGGCGCGGCCGGGCTGGGCGTCGTGGCCGACTGGAAGGGCATCGGCTTCGTCTACACCGCCTGCTCCTTCCTGCCGCTCCTCGGCTTGCTGACAATCTTCCTGCCGAATGTGGAACGCCGGTAAACGGTACCGCGACGCGGCATAGGGACGAGGGGAGCGCAAGCTCCCCATTGTCCATCCCCTTTCTCCATCTCGGCGCTCAGGCGTCTTTCCCCAGCTTGTCCAACGCCTCCAGCGCATCGGCGGGTAGAACCAGATCCGCTGCCGCCAGATTCTCCTGCAGATGCTTGACCGACGAGGTTCCCGGGATCGGCAGGATGTTGGGCGACCGGTTCAACAGCCAGGCGAGCGCCACCTGCATCGGCGTCGCCCCAAGCCGGCTGGCGACATCGGACAGCAGGCCGGACTGGATCGGCGAGAAGCCGCCGAGCGGGAAGAAAGGCACATAGGCGATCCCCTTGGCGGCAAGATCGTCGATCAGCGCATCGTCCGCCCGATGCACCAGATTGTAGTGGTTCTGCACGCAGACGATCTCGCAGATGCGGCGACCGTCCTCGACCTGCCGCGCCGTGGCGTTGCTGAGCCCGATATGGCGGATCAGCCCCTGCTGCCGGAGTTCGGCAAGGACGCTCAGTTCCCGCTCGACCGGCCCTTCCGCCGGGGCATGACCATGGTCGCCCCACAGCCGCATGTTGACGACGTCGAGCACATCAAGGCCGAGATTGCGCAGATTGTCGTGCACCGCCTGCCGCAACTCTTCCGGCGAGGATGCCTGGAGCCAGGACGCATCCGCACCGCGCCGGGCGCCGACCTTGGTCACGATCAGCAGATCGTCCGGATAGGGCGCCAGCGCCTCGCGGATCAACTGGTTGGTGACATGCGGGCCATAGAAGTCGCTGGTGTCGATGTGATTGACGCCGGCCTCGATGGCATGGCGCAGCACGGCGATGGCGGCGTCGCGGTCCTTCGGTGGGCCGAAGACACCGGGACCGGCCAACTGCATGGCGCCATAGCCGAGCCGGCGGACGGCTTTGCCGCCCAGGGTGAAGCTGCCGGATTTGTCGATTTTGGTCTGGGCGGGGTTTGACACGATGATCTCCTTGATGGCTTGACCAATCTAGCCATCACCCCCCTGTCCGATTAGTCTGCACAATCAGGACAACCCGTGCGGAATTCCGAACAATGCAGCATGAGCTTGGGGACCTGAACGCCTTCGTCGCGGTCGCCCGCGCCCGTGGTTTCCGCGAAGCGGCGAAGGCCGGCAACGTCAGCGCCTCATCCCTCAGCGAAGCCGTGCGGCGGCTGGAAGGACAGCTCGGCGTCAGGCTGTTCAACCGGACCACCCGCAGCGTGGTCCCGACGGAGGCGGGCGAGCGTCTGCTGGCCCGGTTGGAGCCCGCCCTGCGCGAGGTCGATGCAGCCCTCGATGTGGTGAACGGCTTCCGCGACCGGGTGGCGGGCACCCTCAGGCTCAATGTACCGGTCAGCGCGGCACGGCTGGTCCTGCCCTCGATCCTGCCGGCCTTCCACGCCGCCTATCCCGAGATCCGGGTGGAGGTGATGGGCGAGGACAGCTTCGTCGATGTCCTCGCTGCCGGATGCGACGCCGGCATCCGCTACGACGACCGGCTGGAACAGGACATGATCGCTGTTCCCATCGGTCCCCGCCGCCAGCGTTTCGCGACTGCGGCCTCCCCCGCCTACCTCGATGCACGCGGCCGGCCGGAGCATCCCCGCGACCTGATGGCCCACAGCTGCGTGCGTGGACGTTTCGCCAGCGGTGCGATGCCGCTCTGGGAATTCGAACGCGACGGCGAAGCGATCCGCCTCGACCCGACAGGACCGCTGGTGGTCGGACCGGGCGGCATCATGGACCTCGCCATCGATGCGGCCGTCGCGGGCGTCGGGGTCGTTCAACTGTTCGAGCAGTGGCTGCGCCCGCATCTGGATAGCGGCGCGCTTGAACCCGTTCTCGAATCCTGGTGGCCGTCCTTCTCCGGCCCGTTCCTCTATTACCCCGGCCGGCGTCTGGTGCCGGCCCCGCTTCGGGCCTTCCTGGATTTCATCAGGACCGCCCCCATCGCCTGACAAGCCGTCACTCTGCGAGCATGGCCGCCAGCTGCTCGGCGATCTGGTTTGGCGAGAAGGGCTTGCGCAGCAGGCGCACGGCCTCGCCCAGATCAGGCGTATCGGCATAGCCGGTGACGATCAGCGCGGGCAATCCGGGACGCAGGGTTCGCACAGCGCGCACCACCTCGGCCCCGTTCATGCCGGGCATGGCAAAGTCGGTGACCAGGGCATCGATCTCCGCACCGTCTTGCAGCAGGGCCAGGGCAGTTTCCCCGCTCTCCGCCTCGATGACATGATGGCCCTGGCTTTCCAGCAGCGCCATCGTCCCCATCCGCACGATGGCGTCGTCTTCCACCAGCAGGACGGTGCGGCCTTCTCCACGTTCGACGTCGGCAGCCGTCCCTGCCGGCCGGCCGGCGACGGCCGCCACGCTCGGCAAATAGAGGGTGATCGCGGTTCCGCCGCCGAGGGTGCTGTCGATGTGGACGCCGCCACCGGACTGGGTCGCCATGCCCTGGACCATCGACAGCCCCAGCCCCGACCCCTTGTCGAGCGGCTTGGTGGTAAAAAAGGGTTCGAAGACATGCGGCAACACCGACGGGTCGATGCCGGTGCCGGTATCCGCCACCCGGATCGCCACATAGGTCCCGGGCCGCAACTCCGCCGGCACGGCCGCGGAGCTGCCCGTTTCTCCGTCGCCGATTTCGGCAACGGAGGCGGTCAGGGACAGCCGCCCGCCGCACGGCATGGCATCACGGGCATTGATCGCAAGATTCAGGATGGCGGATTCGAGCTGCGCCCGGTCGATCAGCGCCGCCGGAAGTCCGGGCGGCACCTGGATCGTGACGCTGATCTGGCCGCCAAGGGAGCGTTCCAGAAGGGAACTCATCCCGGTGAGCAGGTCGCCGAGGTCGGTCGGCTCCGGCATCAGCGTCTGGCGCCGTGCGAAGGACAGCAGCGACTGGGTCAGGCGCGCGCCGCGCTCGATGGAGCGGTTGGCCGCCTCGAACAGCTCGCGCGGGGTGCCGTCGGGCACGGTGGGGGCCAGGACGGCAAGGCAGCTGACGATGCCCTGGAGCAGGTTGTTGAAGTCATGCGCCACGCCGCCGGTCAGCTGCCCCAGCGCCTCCATCTTCTGCGCCTGATGCAGTTGCTCCTCAGCCCGTCGGCGGTCGGCCATTTCGGCTTGCAGTGCCTGCGTCCGCTCAGCGACACGCTCCTCCAACCGGCTCGACGCCTGTGTGATCTCCTGAAGATGGCTGCGGGTCCGGTACTGGCGTTCCCTGCTGCGCAGCGCCGCCTGGGCCGCACTTTGCAGCGCCTCGCGGTGCAGCGGCCGGTCCAGCAACGTGACATTGCCGAGCGACTGGAAGAACGCCTGCCTGCCCCGCCCGGCCTGCCGGCTTCGCCGCGACGTCAGGATCACGATGGGCAGGTCCGACCATCGCGGCTGCGCCTCCAACCACGCGGTCAGCGGCTCTATGTCGGTCAGCACTCCTTCGGAGAGCATCAACGCCCCGACATCGTCGCCAAGGCTGCGGCAAAGCTCCGGCAAATCGGCACAGGGCTGCGTCGCCAGACCGATTTCCGCCAGGACCGAACCGATCACTTCGGCATCCCGCCCTTCAGGGGCCAGGACAAGGATGGACCCGTGCATCGGCATCGATCACCCGGCTTCGCCCCGACCGTTGAGGAGAGTCTCCACCGAGCCGTCATATTCCGGCACGCCCGTCAGCACGCCGCGGAAGTCCATCAGCTGCGGCCCGACCTGCATCCCGTGCGGGAACAGCCGGAACTCGCGGATCGACAGCTCATGGACGCCGGTGCGCTTCTTCACCACCGAAATCGCCTTGCGCACCTCTCCCTCGGCCTCGAAGAAGCGGAGAAGAACCACGGTGTCGCTCATGAAGGACAGATCGACCGGGTTCTGCACATCGCCGATGATGCCCTGCTGCGCCAGGATCAGGATGGTCACCACGCCCTTGTTGCTCAGATAGGTCAACAGTTCGTGCATCTGGAGCGTCAGGGCCTTCTCCTCCGGCATGGTGCTGAGGTAGGAGTTCAGGCTGTCGATCACCACGATGCGGGCGTTGCGGTCTTCGACCTCGCGACGGACCTGCCAGACGAACTGGCCGGGCGACAGGCGGGACGGGTTGGCGCGCCTCCAGCCGACGCGCTCCTGCCGCACGGCTTCCTCGATGTCGATGCCGAGGGCGATGCTACGCAGCCCAAGGGTCTTGAAATTTTCATCGAAAGAGAAATAGGCGGCATGCTCGCCACGCTTGACCGCGGCGGTGACGTATTGCAGCGCAATGGACGATTTGCCGACCCCCGATGGTCCCACCAGCATCGTGGTGGTGCCGAGCGTCAGGCCGCCCCCCATCAGCTCGTCCAAGGCCGGCAGGCCGCTCTCCATGGTTGTCTGCTCGAAATCGCTGCTGTGCTCTTCGGCGATCAGGCTGGGGAAGACCAGGACATTGGTCCTCGTAATGGCGAAGTCATGCCAGCCGCTCTGATAGTCCGCCCCCCGCATCTTGGCGATGCGCAGCCGCCGCCGCGCCGCGCCATAGGTGCGTTCGCTCTGCTCCAGCACGATCACGCTGTGAGCCAGGCTGTGCAGGTCGCTCGCTTCGTCCTGATGGGTCAGGTCGTCGAGGATCAGGGTGGTGCAACGGCGTCCTTGCAGAAACTGCTTCAAGGCCAGGACCTGCCGGCGGTAGCCGAGTTGGTCCTGGGCGAGCAGCCGCAGCTCCGACACCGTGTCGATCACCAGCACTTCCGGGTTTTCCCGCTCGATCCGTTCGATGATCAGCCGCACGGTCTCGCCGAGTTCCACCTCCGACGGGTAGAGCACGCTCTGCTGGCGATCCAGCTGCGCTTCGATGGGCACGATGTCGAAGACCGCAAAGCCATCGAGCGACCAGCCATGGCTGGCGGCGGTCGCTTCCAGTTCCTTGGCACTTTCCGACAGGGTGATGTACAAGCCCTTCTTGCCGTCGGCGCGCGTCTGGATCAGAAGCTGCAGGGCAATGGTGGTCTTGCCTGTGCCGGGTGCGCCCTCCAGAAGATGTATTCGACCGCGCGGCAGCCCGCCGCGCAAAACCAAATCGAATTCGGGAATTCCGGTCTGCACTTTCTCGATCGGGATGGGCTTGGGCACCAACGGCTCCTTCTTCCATGTCCCCAGACAAACACGGTGCAGCGGAAATGTTCCGCCGGAGCTTGGGCGTGGCCTGAAAATTGGTGTGGATCACAGGATGGCTGAAGGCGGCTCGGCAGTATCTGTGACTGGGATGCGGGCTTCCCCGTCCGTCGCCAGATGTCGTCCGAGCGCCGCGGCCAGGCTGCGGGGGGTTACCGGCTTGTGCAGGAGGTCGAAACCATGGGTGAGCGCGTCGTTCTGCGGCTCCGTGCCGATCTCCCCGGTGACGATCAGACCGGGGATGTCCGCATCGTGCATGTCCCAGATGCGGAGGATCGCCTCCGTTCCGATGCGCTTGTCCCGCAGGCGGTAGTCGACGACGAGGATGTCCGGCCGGCGGCCGTCCAGCGTCAGACGCTCCATCGCAAGGTCGCTCGAATCCGCGGTGATCACGTCGAATTTCCAGGCATGCAGCAGGCTTTCCATCCCGGCCAGCACGATGGGGTCGTCATCCACCACCACCGCCAGCCGCCGATCCTCCCGCTCCGGCGGTGCCGGCGCCATTTCCACAGGGGCCGCCTCCCCGGATGGCGCAGCGGAGGCGCAAGCTTCCGCCGCCAGCGGCACCGCGATGCTGAACAGCGAGCCCTGGCCAGGATGCGAATGTACCGTGACGGGATGGTCCAGCAGGTCGGACAGGCGGCGGACGATGGCGAGCCCAAGGCCGAGGCCCTGGTTGCGGTCGCGCTCGGGGTTGTCGACCTGATAGAGTTCCTCGAACACCCGGTCGATCTGGTCGGCCGGGATGCCGCGGCCGGTGTCGTGGACACCGATCAGCAGACGGTCGGCCGCTACGCTGCAGTCCACCGAAATCCCGCCGCTGTCGGTGTAGCGGATGGCGTTCTCCACCAGATTGCGCAGCATGCGGCCGAGCAGGACCCGGTCGCTGCGGATGGCGGCATGGCAGGGGTGAACCTGCCAGTCCAGGCCCTTTTCATGCGCGACCGGGGCATAGGCGTCGTCCAGGCTCCTCAGCAGGTCCGAGACGCGGAACTCCTCGAACTGCGGCGCCACGATGCCGGCGTCGAGGCGGGAGATGTCGAGCAGACCGTCCAGCAGACCTTTGAGAATCTCAAGCCCATGCTGGAGCCGTCCGAGTGCATCGAGACCGGGGCCCTCGCCCAGATGCGGGCGGAGCACCTCGGCGAACAGCAGGATCGACTGCATCGGCTGGCGCAGATCGTGGCTGGCGGCGGCCAGGAAGCGGCTTTTGGACCGTCCGGCTTCTTCCGCCGTTTCGCGGGCGCGATGGATATCGTGGATGTCGACGGCGCCGCCGAACCACGCGACGATCCGTCCGTCATGGTGGATCGGGTGGGTCCGGCTGAGGTGCCATCTGTAGGCTCCGTCGGCCCGGCGCAGGCGCAGTTCATACGCATGCGCCGCACCGGCGGGGATGGCCGCTCTCCGGACCGCCTGGATGCGCTCGACGTCCTCCGGATGCAGATCTCCCATCCGGTTCTCTTCGTTCGTCATGCGGCCGGTGTAGGCCCGGAACGCCGCATTGACGTATTCCAGCGTGCCGTCGGGCCGGTTCACCCACATCATGTGCGGGGCGTTCTCCACCAGCGCGCGCGACCGCTCCTCGCTGGCCCGCAACGCGGCGGATGCTTCCTCATTGGCCCGCATCTGCCGGTCGAGATCTTCGACCAGCCCATCGAAGGCCAGCCCCAGCCGGCTCATCTCCGGGCCATCCACCGCACCCACATGGGCGGAGCGGTCGCCGGCACGCCAGCGCTCCGTCGCCGAGATCAGTGCCGCGACCGGCCGATAGATGTGCCGCTTGGCGATCAGGAACGCCGTCAGCAGGCCGAGCAGCAGCGTGGCGGCGATCCACACCAGCGACCGCGTCAGCGCGTCGTCGATACCGCTCATCGCGGCGCCATGGTCGATGCCGACCGCGACGAAAATATGCCTGACTCCGGCCGACAGCGGAACATAGGCGAACACCCGCTCCACCCCGTCGATCCCTATCAGCTGGGCGGTCCCGACCGCATCGGCGTCGAGCAGAGGCCGGAAGCGCGGCGGGAGCGCGGTGCCGACGACCCCCGGTCTCGCAGGGGCATGGGCCAGCACGATGCCGTTGCCGTCGGCGATCATCAGCGCGGCATTGTCGGGAAGCGGGTGTTCGGAGAGGTAGCGTTCGAGCCAGCCGAGATCGATCAGCGCCGTGACCACACCGATGGTCCGCCCATCGCCGCCGGTGCGGCGGATCGGCAGGCCGAACGGCATCGCAGGCTTGCCGTCGTACCGCTGCCGGATGAATTCGCCAACGGTGAAGCCGCCGCTTTCCAGGGCGGAGCGCACATGCATCCGGTCGGCGATGGACCGCCCGCGCAGAAGCGGGTTGGTGGAACAGAGAATGACCCCGTCCCCGCCGGTGAGGTTGACCGTCAGGTAATCCGGGATCCGCGTGGCGGTGCGCGTCAGCAGCGCCTGACATCCGGTCGCATCGAGGGTCTGCGCCGACGTGGTTTCCGCCAGCAGTTCCAGCATCTGCCGCACGCCTTCGACCAGCCGCTGCTGCTCGCCGCCCAGCAAGCTGAGAAGCTGCTGCGCATGCTCATGGATCTCATCGGAGCGCTGGCGGCGCAGGTCGATCTGGTTCCAGACCTCCAGCGCGCAGATCGGCACCAGGGCCAGCGTCACGAGCAGCAACAGCCGGGTCAGGAAGCTCATGGCGCCCTCTTCCCGAATCCGGCCCACGTCCTGAGCCCGACCATAATTCTGTGGGATGCGACCGCCATGCCCCGTCTCCCGACCGGCCCTGCTGCATACATAACCGTTCGGGAGGCCGAATGCTGCCGCTCTCTGGCGTTACCCTGCGGCGATGGCGCGGTTCAGAGAGGCGATCAGGACATGGGCGTCGACCGGCTTGCCCAGCACGTCGCGGGCACCGCCGCCCAGCGCGCGCAGCCGGGTGGTCTCGTCGGCGTAGGAGGTCATGAACAGGATCGGCGGATGCCCGCCGCCCTCATTGTTCAGCCGCTCCTGCAACTCCAGTCCGGACAGGCCGGGCATGCGCACGTCCAGGATGATGCAGGCGATCCCTGTCCGGTCGGCCAGCGCCAGGAAATCCTCGGCGGAGACGAAGGGCCGGCAGCGGAAGCCGACCGACCGCAACAGGTCGTCCAGCGCCTCGCGGATCGCCTCGTCGTCATCGACCACCGCTATCAGGGGTGCGTTGGACACGTCGTGATGCCTTGACCGGATCGGGAACTGAATGAAAGCGCCGGTTATCGGCGCCACACGCATCCTATCCGGATGGGGCAGGTGGCAGATACCACACCTAGGTCTAGAGGCGGACGGCCGGGCCGGACGCAGGACCGGCGCCCCATAACCGTAGCCGTCACTCCTCGTGGTCGAGCACCTCCACCTTGCGGACGAGATCGGCGACGGAGCGCACCTGCATCTTCCGCATCACCTTGCCGCGGTGGAGCTTGACCGTCACCTCGCTGATGCCGAGATCGCCGGCGATCTGCTTGTTCAGCCGGCCCTTGACCACCTCCGCCATCACCTCGCGCTCGCGCGGGGTCAGCGTCGCCGCCAGCGATTCAACCGTCATCGTGGCGACCCGCTGGCTCCGCCGCGACCGGTCGCGGGCAATCGCGGCATCGACCGCGTCCAGCATGTCCTGGTCGCGGAAGGGCTTGATGAGGAAATCGGTCGCCCCGGCCTTCATCGCCCGGACCGACATCGGCACGTCGGCGAAGCCGGTCATGAAGACGATGGGCAGCGCGATGCCCAGGCTGTCCAGCCTCGTCTGGAACTCCAGCCCGCCCAGGCCGGGAAGCCGCACGTCGAGGATCAGGCAGCCCGGCCGGTCGGGAACCGCCGCCGCCAGCAGCTCCGCCGTGCTGCCGAAGGCACGGCCTTCGATGCCGACCGATTGCAGAAGGTCGACCACCGCCTCCCGCATACCGGCATCGTCATCGACGATCAGAACCAGCGGATCGTCCTTGGCAGGGGCGGGGGCAGGCTCGGGCGACGGGGCGGCTTTCTGGGCCATGGCGGTCAGTCCTCTCGTGCCGCGGCCAGCGGGACGGCTGGCGGTTCGGCTATTAATTCTTCGGCCGGTGATTTGGATGATGGCGGGAGAGCCACCGGTATGGTGAACTCGAACACCGCCCCGCCGTCCGCATGGTTGTGGGCGGTCAGCGTGCCGCCGCAGGACTCGATGGTGGACCGGCAGATGGCAAGGCCCATCCCCATCCCGTCGGGCCGGGTGGTGAAGAAGGGGTCGAACAGGCGGGCATGGCTGGCCTCGTCGATGCCCCTACCGCGGTCGCGCACGGCAACCCTGACCTGTGCCCCGCCTTCCAGGCTGCCGATGGCGACGGTCAGTTCGCGCCGGGGGCTGTCCGCCTCCGCCATGGCGTGCAGACCGTTTGTCACGAGGTTGACCAGCACCTGCTGCAGGCCGACCCGGCTGCCCCGCACCGGCGGGACGGGAGCGAAATCGTTGACCAGAACGGCCCCGGCACCCGAAAGCTCGCGCTCCAGCAGCAGCGCCACCTCATCCACCAGCTGTGCCAAGTCGATGGTCTCGTCGCAGTGGGTGTCCTTGACCAGCATGCCGCGTGTCCGCTGCACGATGTCGGCGGCGCGACGCCCGTCGCGGACAATGCGGTCGGCCGCCTTCGCGGCGGTTTCGATGTCGGGCTGGTCGCGGCGCAGCCAGCGCAGGCAGGCCTGCGCATTCAGCACGATGGCGCCCAGCGGCTGGTTCAGCTCGTGGGCGATGGAGGCGGACAGCGCGCCCAGCGTGGCGGCGCGCGCCGCGCGCGCAAGTTCAGCCTGGGCCGCCAGCAGCGCCTCCTGCGTGCGTTCGCGCTGGGTGATGTCGACGACGCCGACCACCACCTGATCGAAGCCGACGCAATCGTCGGGAAAGCTGATGCCCAGCAGCACCGTCAGGGTGCGCCCGTCCGCCGCGATCAGCTGCGCCCGCCCTTCGAAGCGGTCGCGCTTCTCCCAAAGCGCCAGCAGGACCTGAAGCATCGCCGGATCCTCGGCCGGCAGATAGCGGTCGAGCGGCCCCAGCACCGCCGGCCGGCCAGCCGCACCCAGCAGTTCCACGGTGGCGTCGTTGACGTTGGTGGTGCGGATCAGCGCGCCCATCCCGCGCGCCCAGCCGGGATCGGCCTGCGCATGGGCGGCAAGGTCCGTCACCCCGCGCGCCCGCAGGGAGTCGAGCGCCGCCGTCACCGCGGTGAAGTCCTGCTCCCACAGGGAAATCCGCGCCTGCTCGAACATGCCGCGGTGGCGTTTTTCGCTGCGCGCCAGCGCACCGTTGGCCCGCACCAGCAGTGTGCGCGAATCATGGTCCCGCACCAGCAGCGCGCCGGTGATCAGGATGGCCGCCAGCGACACGCCGCAGCGCAGGACCGAAGACAGGTCCATGTCCTGCCAGTGCGAGAGGAAAAAGGACAGCACCGCCAGCAGCGCACAGCCCGCGGCCACCCGCAGGATGCCCCGCCGTGACAGGGCGGTGGCAGCCAGAAGCTGCACCAGCACATAGAGGACGGCGATGGCGCTTTCGATGTCGGTGAAGGTGTCGACGAAGAACACCGCCAGGGCCAGCGGAATCGACAGAAGACCGAGACGGCGCTCCATCGGCCGTCCGTTGGCCGGCGAACCGCCCCATGCCGCGTCGCCCTTCGCACCGCCTTCCGCGCCGTCCATACGCCAGTCTCCAACCCCTCGCCATGCCGTTCCGGCTCCCGGAGATTGCCTGCGGGCGCCGTCCGGTTCTTGAACGATCTGACGATCACGTGAACGATCGGCACGGCTTGCCGCCAGTCATACCTTGGTTTGCTTGGAAGACGCCCGGCACCGGCGTTACCATCCTGCCCCACGCCATTTCCCCGAAGAACGCAACCGGCCGCAGGAGCCTGCCATGGTCGACGCCATCATCATCGGAGCCGGCCAAGCCGGGCCGCCGCTCGCCGAACGTCTGACCGCCGCCGGCATGAGCGTGGTGGTGGTCGAGCGCAAGCTGTTCGGCGGCACCTGCGTCAACACCGGCTGCACCCCGACCAAGACGCTGATCGCCAGCGCCCGCGTCGCCCGGATGGCCAGGCGCGCCGCCGAATACGGCGTGGTGCTCGACGGGCCGGTGCGCATCGACATGGCCCGGGTCAAGGCGCGCAAGGACGAGGTTTCCGGCCGTTCGCGCCAGAATGTCGAACGCTGGCTGCGCGGCATGCCCAACTGCCGGGTGTTGCAGGGCCATGCCCGTTTCGAATCGCCGGGCAGCGTGCGCGTCGGCGACGAGTTGCTGACGGCCGAGCGCATTTTCCTCAATGTCGGCGCCCGCGCCGCGATCCCGGATATGCCGGGGGTGCGCGACGTCGACCTGCTGACCAGCGGCACGATCCTGGACCTCGACCATGTCCCCCGTCATCTGGTGGTGGTCGGCGGCAGCTACATCGGCCTCGAATTCGCCCAGATGTACCGCCGCTTCGGTGCCGAGGTGACGGTGGTGGAGAAAGGGGAGCGGCTGATCGGCCGCGAGGACCCCGACGTGTCCGACGCGATCAGGGAGTTGCTGGAGAAGGAGGGGGTGACCGTCCGGCTGTCGGCCAACTGTATCCGCTTCGCCCGCCATGCCGACGGGGTGGAGGTGGGGGTGAACTGCACGTCCGGCACCCCGTCGGTGGTGGGAAGCCATGTGCTGCTGGCCGTCGGCCGCACGCCCAACACCGACGATCTCTGCCTCGACCGTGCCGGCGTGGTGACGGATTCCCGCGGCTTCATCACGGTGGACGATAAGCTGCGCACGAACGTATCGGGCATCTGGGCGATGGGCGACTGCAACGGGCGGGGCGCCTTCACCCACACCGCCTACAATGATTTCGAGATCGTCGCGGCCAACCTGCTGGACGGCGACCCGCGCAGCGTGGACGACCGCATCCAGGCCTATGCGCTCTACACCGATCCGCCGCTGGCGCGCGTCGGCATGACCGACGAGGCGGTCCGCCGCTCCGGCCGGCGGGCGCTGGTCGGCCAGCGGGCGATGACCCGCGTCGGCCGTGCGGTGGAAAAGGGCGAGGCCCAGGGCTTCATGCGGATCGTCGTCGATGCGGACAGCCAGGAGATTCTGGGCGCCGCCATCATCGGCCCCGGCGGCGACGAGGCGATCCACGGCGTGCTCGACATGATGTACGCAAAGGCGCCCTACCCCACCCTGCAACGCGCCGTCCACATCCACCCCACCGTCGCCGAACTGCTGCCGACCCTGCTGGGCGAACTGAAGCCGCTGGAATAGGAAGAGCCGAAAGCGGGTTTTGTTCAAAAAATCCTGCTTTCAATCTTCAATAGCGAGGCCGGAATTTCCGGCACCCTCCCTGGACTATCCGCCCGCCCGCAGTTCCCGCGGCGGACCACAGGAGGTGCAGGATGAAACAAATCCGATGGACCGGGTGGCTGACCGGAGGCGCCCTGGTCTGCCTTGTCGGTGTCGGTGCGTTCCTGGGCATCGCCCACCGCAGCGGCCTGCCCGCCATTCCCCCGCCAAAGGTCGCCGATTTCCCGGCGGAGATGCTGACCCGCGGCGCGGCGCTGGCCGCCATCGGCGACTGCATCGTCTGCCACACCGCCGACGGGGGCGTGGCCTATGCCGGCGGCCGGGCATTGGCGACGCCGTTCGGCACGCTCTATTCGACCAACATCACCCCCGATCCGGAAACCGGGATCGGCAACTGGTCGAAGGAGGCGTTCAAGCGCGCCATGCGCGACGGCGTATCGCGGGACGGCCGCCATCTCTACCCGGCGTTGCCCTACGACCACTACCGTCAGGTGCATGACGGGGATCTGAACGCGATCTACGCCTTCCTGATGACCCGGCCGGCGGCCTCCGCGCCGGCCAAGGCCAACGAGCTGATCTTCCCGCTGGGCTTCCGCCCGCTGCTGGCCGGCTGGAAGCTGCTGTTCCTGCATCAGGAGGAGTTCACGCCACGGCCGGACCGCGATGCGGAGTGGAACCGCGGCGCCTATCTGGCCGAGGGGCTCGGCCATTGCAGCGGCTGCCACAGTCCGCGCAATCTGGCCGGGGCCGAAGAAACCGGCACCACCGCCTATTCCGGCGGCGTGGCGGAGGGCTGGGTGGCGCCGGCATTGAACGGATCCAGCCCGTCGGCGGTGCCCTGGACGGCCGACAGCCTGTTCACCTACCTGCGCACCGGCGTCGATGGCCGCCACGGCGCCGGCGCCGGGCCGATGGGGCCGGTGGTGCATGGCCTGTCCCGCGCGCCGGAAGCCGATGTCCGCGCCATCGCCACCTACATCGCCTCGTTGTCGGCGGATCGGGAGCCGAAAGTACCGGCCGTTGCCGACCGAGTGGCGGAGGCCGCAATGACCAACCCGGCCGGCGCCTCGCTGTTCGCCGGAGCCTGCGCCGGCTGCCACGAAGGCGGCGCACCGATGATGACGCAGGGGCGTCCCGGCCTGTCCACCGTCACTGCCCTGCAACTCGACCGGCCCGACAACGCGATCCGCGCCATCCTGCAAGGCATCCATGCCCCCACCGGACCGGCAGGACCGGCGATGCCGCCCTTCGCCGCCAGCCTGACCGACGCGCAGGTCGCCGACCTCGCCGCCTATCTGCGGTCCCGTTTCAGCGACCGGCCGGCCTGGACCGCGCTGGAAACCGCTGCCGCCACCGTCCGCAAGGAGGAGTCCCAGCCATGACCGTCACCATCACCGTCAACGGCGCCGACCATGCGCTTGACGTCGACCCGGCCACGCCACTGCTCTATGTGCTGCGCGACGATCTGGAGCTGAACGGGGCGAAGTACGGCTGCGGGCTCGGCCAGTGCGGCGCCTGCACCGTTCACATCGACGGCAAGCCGGCCTTCTCCTGCCTGACGCCGGTCGGTGCGGTCGCCGGACGGCGCATCCGCACGGTGGAAGGGCTGGGCAGCGCCGAGGCTCCCGGCCTGCTGCAACAGGCCTTCGAGACGGAACAGGCCGCCCAGTGCGGCTACTGCATCGCCGGAATGCTGATGCGGGCGCAGGCCCTGCTCGACCGCAATCCCGATCCGGACGAGGCGCAGATCCGCACCCACATGCAGACCAATCTCTGCCGCTGCGGCACGCACATGCGCATCCTGCGCGCCATCCGCCGTGCCGTCGCCATGCGCAAGGGTGTCCGGGCGGGCGTCCAGGCGGCTCAGGAGGTGCGGCCATGACCCCCGCCATGTCACCCTTCTCCCGCCGCGGCTTCCTGACCGGCGGCGCCCTGGTGGTCTCCTTCGCCCTGGCGCCCAGGGCCTTCGCCCAGCTCGCCGGCGGCGGCGAGGGCGGTGCCGGCCCGGCCGTGGTGGCGCCCGATTTGAAGGGAAGCCTGAAATCGGCGCCCTGGCTCGACGCCTGGATCCGCATCGACGCCGATGGCCGGGCCACCGTCTTCACCGGCAAGGTGGAGTTGGGACAGGGCATCCGCACCGCACTGATCCAGGTCGCGGCGGAGGAGCTGGACATGCCGCCCGCCACCGTCAGCCTGGTCACCGCCGACACCGAACGCACACCGGACGAGGGGCTGACCGCCGGGAGCCACTCCATGCAGGACAGCGGCACGGCGATCCAGAACGCCGCCGCCAACGTGCGCATGCTGCTGGCCGCCGAAGCGGCGAAGATCTGGGATCTGCCGGCTGGGCAGGTCAGCACCGGCGGCGACGGCAGGCTGCACGCACCGGATGGGCGGACACTGTCCTATGGCGAGGTGGCGGCGCGGCTGTCGCTGCATGTGCAGGCGGTGCCGGACGCGCCTTTGCGCAAGCCGGCGGACTACCGCACGTTGGGCCGCGCGCTGCCGCGGGTGGACATCCCGGCAAAGCTGACCGGCGGTGCCGCCTATCTGCACGACATGCGCCTGCCCGGCATGCTGCACGCCCGCGTCGTCCGCGGCCCCAGCGTCGGCACCGGTTTGCAATCGCCCGATCTGGACACCGTCGCCCGCATGCCGGGCGTGGTGAAGATCGTCCGGCAGGGCGGTTTCCTGGCCGTGGTGGCGGAGCGGCAATGGACGGCGATCCAGGCCCTGCACCATCTGCAACGGGCGGCCTATGCCCGTGCCGCGCAGCCGCCCCTTCCCGCCGACGGCAGCGGAGACGCCGTGGCGGCGACGCTGAAGGCGCTGCCGGCCCGCGACATCGCGATCATGGACACCAGCGATCCGGCAGGACCGGCGGTCCGCAGCGTCAAGGCGCGCTACACCCGGCCCTGGATCAGCCATGGCTCCATCGGCCCGTCCTGCGCCATCGCTCAATATGTGGACGGCACGATGACGGTGTGGACCCACAGCCAGGGCACCTTCGACGTCCGCCGCGTCGTCGCCGAACTGGTCGGACTGCCGCCGGAGAAGGTCCATGCCATCCATGCCGAGGGTGCCGGCTGCTACGGCCAGAACGGCGCCGACGACGTGGCGGCCGACGCAGCGGTGATCGCCAAGGCCCTGCCCGGCCGGCCGATCCGCCTGCAATGGATGCGCGAGCAGGAATTCGGCTGGGAGCCGCTCGGCCCCGGCATGATGACGGAGCTGGAGGCGGAACTGGGTGCCGACAACCGGATCGTGTCCTGGCGCCATGCGGTCTGGAGCAACCCGCACAACAACCGCCCCGTCGGGGCGGGCGGCGTTCTCGCCGGCAACGAGGCCGATCCGCCCTTCCCCGCCCCCGAAGGCAAGCCGATCCCGATGCCGGAGGGCGACGGCAGCCGAAATTCCAATCCGCTCTACAGCTTCGCCAACACCCATGTCGTCTATCATTTCCTGAAGGACATGCCGGCGCGCGTCTCCGCCCTGCGGTCGCTGGGCGCTCATCTGAACGTGTTTTCCATCGAAAGCATGCTGGACGAGCTGGCCGCAGCAGCAGGCATCGACCCGCTGGCGATCCGGCTCGACCATATGCGGGACGAGCGGGCGCGCGAGGTCTTGCAGGCGGCGGCCGACCGCTTCGGCTGGCCGAAGCGCGCCAAGGGCAACGGCCGGCGCGGCTGCGGCATGGCCTTCGCCCGCTACAAGAATCTCGGCGCCTACTGCGCGGTGGCGATGGAGGTGGAGATCGACCGCGAGACGGGCCGGACGATGGTCCGCCGGGCGGTCGCCGCGGTGGATTGCGGCCAGCCCGCCAACCTCGACGGCGTGCGCAACCAGATCGAAGGCGGGCTGGTGCAGTCGCTCAGCTGGACCGGCCGGGAAGCGGTGCGCTTCGGTCCCGACCGCCGTGCCAGCTTCGATTGGAGCAGCTACCCGATCCTGCGCTTCGACGATGTGCCGGAATCCGTCGAGGTGGTGGTGATGGACCGCCCCGGCGCCCCCTTCCTCGGCACCGCCGAGGCGGCGCAGGGACCGTCCGCCGCGGCACTGGCGAACGCCATCGCCGATGCCACCGGCGTGCGCCTGCGCGACATGCCGCTCAGCCCGGACCGGCTCAAGGCCGCACTCGGTCCTGTTTGAGTTGGCCCTTTTTGACTTGGCCCTGCTTGAAGGAAAAGCCATGAAGACCCTGCGTGTGAGGATCGTCGGCGGATCGGTCGGCGGCCTGTTTGCCGCCGCCCTGCTGCGGCAGGAGGGGCACGATGTCCGCCTGTATGAGCGCTCCAGCGGCGGGCTGGCCGGCCGCGGCGCCGGGCTGGTCGGTCAGCGCGACCTGTTCGCACTGCTGCGGGCGGTGGGCTGCGAGCATGTGGCGCAGGTCGGCGTCGTCGCCCATGAGCGCATCTTCCTCGACCGCGCCGGAGAAATCCGGCAACGGCAGGCGACGCCGCAGATGCAGATCTCCTGGGACCATCTGTACGCCACGATGCGCAGCAAGGTGCCCGACGACAGCTATGTCCTGGGCCGGGCCGTCCTGGCTGTGGAGCAGGATGGCGCCACGGCGACCCTGCAATTCGACGATGGCAGCCGGGAGGAGGCCGATCTGGTGATCGGTGCCGACGGGCTGGGGTCCATCGTCCGCTGTGCGGTGGTGGGCAGGCACGCCGCCAACGAGTATGCCGGTTATGTCGCCTGGCGCGGGCTGGTTCCGGAACGCGAACTGCCGGCGGAGTCCGCCATCCTGCTGGACCGGTTCGCCTTCTTCGACATGCCGCAGTCGCACACGCTCGGCTATCTGGTCACCGGGCCGGCGGCGGAGACGGCGGTCGGGCAGCGGCGCTACAACTGGGTCTGGTACAGACGCGTGGCGGCGGCCGAGCTGCCGGTGCTGCTGACCGACGCCAGGGGACGCCACCACCCCCACTCGCTGGCGCCGGGGCAGGTGCCGGAGCCGGTGGCGGCACGGCTGCGGCAGGACGCGGCGGACCGGCTGCCCCCGCCCTTCGCCGCGGCCATCGCGGCGGAGCCCCGCCCCTTCCTCCAGGCCATCTTCGATTACGAGGTGCCGGCGATGACGCGCGGCCGGGTCGCTCTGCTGGGCGATGCCGCCTTCGTGGTCCGTCCGCACACGGCGATGGGCGTCGCCAAGGCGGCGGGGGACGCGATGGCGCTCGCCCGGCAGTTGTCGAACCATCGGGACATCGAAACTGCCCTCCAGGCCTACAACGAGGAACGCCACCCAGCCGGGGCCGCCATCGCCGCCTACGGACGCCGGCTGGGCGCGATGCTGGAGTGAGCATCATACCAAGGGATAGCAGCCGTAAAGCCATGGGTCGATGTGGGCGACCCCAGCGTGCGATTCCGCCATGTGCCCCAGACGAGCGAAGCTTCCTGCACGCCATGCCATGCAGGGAGCCCTCCGATGCTTCAGCCCGCAACCGCCGACGACAGGATGGTCGCCACGCTGGTGACCCGCGCCCTTGCGGTGCTGGACCATGACCCCGACGGCGCGCGGCGCTGCCTCGACCGGCTCGCCGCCCTGTTCGCCGGCCGGCGGGACGAGCCGGCGGCCGTCGCCGCACCGTCGCCATCCAGGGGTGGCCTGACCTCCTTGCAACTCCACCGGGTCACCGGGCATATCGAGGCCAACATCGCTCAACCGATCAGGGTGGAGGCGCTGGCTGCCCTCGTCGGGCTCAGCAGCGGGCATTTCACCGCCGCCTTCAAGGCCAGCACCGGCGAAACGCCCCATTCCTACGTCATCGGGCGCCGCGTGCATCTGGCCCAGCGCCTGATGCTGGAAACCGCCGAGCCGCTCTGCCAGATCGCCTGCGCCTGCGGCTTTGCCGATCAGGCCCACCTGACGCGCCTGTTCGGGTCCAGGGTCGGGCAGACGCCACTGCGCTGGCGCAAGGCAGGGCAGCGTTTGCGCAACACCAAAACTCCTTGACCCCGGACCGTCCCACCCTGATTTTAGATCAGACGATCTAAAATGAATTCGGGAGGCGGAAGCGATGGCTCGGCCGCGGAAGTTCGACGAGACGGCGGTGCTGGACGCGGCGGTGGACCGCTTCTGGACCCAGGGCTTCGAGGCGACCTCCACCCGGGAACTGGCGGAGAGCATGCAGATGACTCTCGCCAGCATGCACAACGCCTTCGGTGACAAGCGGGCGCTGTTCCGCCGCTCGCTGGAGCATTACCTGGACGGTTCCCTGCGCGCCCGCATCGCCCGGCACGAGGCGGCACCCTCCCCGGCCGCGGCCATCGCCGGCTTCCTGCGGGAAAGCATCGAGCGCTCGCTCGGTGACGGCTGCCGGCGCGGCTGCCTGCTGGTCAACTCGGCGCTGGAGGTCACGCCGGCCGATCCGGAGATGCGCGATTACCTGAACGCCGAACTGGCGACCATCGAGGATTTCTTCCGCCGCTGCATCGTCAAGGGACGGCAGGGCGGTGAGATCCCCGCCGGCATCGATGCCGACGACGCGGCGCGCCTGCTCTTCTCCTGCCTGCTGGGCATCCGGGTGCTGGCCCGCGTCCGCCCCGAACGCAGCCTGCTGGAGGGGGCGGCCCGCGCCGCCCTCGCCACCCTCGGCCTGCCGCCGATGCCGGACATCTGATCCCACCCTCCGATCTACATTCCCGAGATTTCCCGATCAACCGGGCGGGCCGCAGCCGCGGCGCCGTCAACAGGGACGCACGCCCATGAGCACGACCTCCGTTGGTGCGAAGGATCACCTCGACAGTTCCGCCTGGATGGCGACATTCGCCGGCATGGCCGGCAGTCTCGTCGCCATCGGCCTGGCACGCTTCGCATACTCCCCGCTGGTCCCGTCGCTGATCGAGGCGCACTGGTTCTCCGCCGGTGACGCCGTGACGCTGGGGGCGGCGAATTTCGCCGGCTATCTGGCGGGCGCCCTGCTCGGCCGGCCGCTGGCCGGGCTGCTGCCGAACCGGGCGCTGCTGCGGTTGCTGATGCTGGCGACATCCCTCGCCTTCATCGCCTGCGCCTATCCGCTGTCGCTGGCCTGGTTCTTCGGCTGGCGCTTCGTTTCCGGCCTCGCCGGGGGCGCCATCATGGTGCTGGTCGCGACCAGCATCCTGCCCCATATCCCTGCCTCGCGACGCGGCTTCGTCAGCGGCATGATCTTCCTCGGCATCGGGCTTGGCATTGCCGCGTCGGGTACCGCCGTGCCGGCGCTGATGCGGCTCGGCCTGCACGAGACGTGGCTCGGGCTTGGCGGTCTGTCGCTGCTGCTGACCGCCCTGTCCTGGTTCGGCTGGCCGGCCTCGGCGCCGCCCCAGGGAATCGCCGCCCCGGCAGTCGAGCATGCCCCGAAGCATGAAGGGGGTGTCCTGCGCACCCTCTACGGCGAATATGCGTTGAACGCCCTCGGGCTGGTGCCGGTGATGCTGCTGCTGGTCGATTACGTCGCCCGCGGGCTGGGCCATGGCGCGGACACCGGCGCTTTCTATTGGGTCCTCTATGGCGTCGCTTCGGTGGCCGGGCCGGTCGCCGCCGGATCGCTGGCCGACCGGGTCGGCTATGCCGCAGCCTACCGCATCGCCCTGCTGCTCCAGGCGGTATCCGTCGCCATCCTGGCGGCCAGCGGCAATCCGGTGGCAGTCGGGGCCGCGACACTGGTCATCGGCGCCCTGACGCCGGGCGTGGTTCCCCTGGTGCTGGGCCGCATCCACGAACTGCTGCCGCACAGCCAGACCGAACAGCGCGCGGCCTGGAGCCGGGCCACCACCGCCTTCGCCTTGTTCCAGGCGCTGGGCGGCTATGGATACTCCTATCTCTTCACCCACAGCGGGCAGAGCTATGCCGCCGTCTTCCTGTGCGGCGCCGTCGCCCTGACGGTTGCGCTGGGCGCCGACATCCTCGTCAACGCCCGCCGCCGCCGTCACTCCGGAAAGCGGGCCGAGAAGCCGACCGCCGCCGTCATCCGCTCCTGAAACGCCTCCTGCAACAGGGTCAGGAAGGCGCGCACCGCCGGGTTGGTGCGGCGGCTTTCCGGCCAGAGCGCGGTGATGTTGTGCCGCTCGACGGCGAAGTCGGACAGCACCGGGACCAGTTCGCCGCGCGCCACATAGGGGGCGGCGATGAAGGTGGCGGCGATGCCGATGCCGCCGCCGGCCGCCAGTGCGGCGACCAGCGCGTCGCTGACATCGACGACGATGCCGGACGGCGGCACGACCTCGACCAGACGCTCGCCGATCCGGAAGGGCCAGCGCAGCGTCTGCCCCGTGCTCTGGAAGCGCAGGCTGACGGTGTCGTGCCCGTCCAGCCCGTCCGGGTGCACCGGCGTGCCGCGGGCCACCAGATAGGCCGGCGAAGCGAAGCAGCAGAGCCGGTGCGGCGCCAGCCGGCGCGACAGCAGCCGTGAATCCGCAAGCTCGCCGATCCGCACAGCGACGTCGATCCCCTCCTCGATGAGGTCGACCATCCGGTCGTTCAGGCGCAGATCGACCGACACCTTGGGGTGGAGCCGCCGGAACGCCGGCAGCGCCGGTGCGATGACATGGACGCCGATCGGCAGCGATGCCGCGACCCGCAGCGTGCCCGAAGGCTCCGAGCGCGCGGCCATCGCCGCCTGCTCGATCTCCTCCGCGTCGCGCAGCAGCCTCAACGCCCGCTCATGCAGGTCCCTCCCCTCCGCCGTCAGCGTCAGTGAACGCGTCGTCCGGGAGAACAGCGACACCCCGAGCCGCTGCTCCAGCCGCTGCACGCTCTTGCTGACGGCCGAGGGCGACACAGACAGCGAGCGGGCGGCGGCGGTGAAGCTGCCCAGCGTCCCGGCACGGGCGAAAGCAATCAGGCCGGTCAGCCGCTCAAGGACGATTTGTTCCTTCATGGCATGAGTGAAGCGATATCAAGGCCGATTATCAATCCAAAAACCGTCTGCCATATGGTCATCCGGTCCTGAAACCCTGGAAAGGAGACCATGATGAGCGAGACGATGAAAGCGGTCCGGCTGCATGCCTTCGGCGGTCCGGAGGTTCTGGTTTACGAAGACGCGCCGAAGCCCGAACCGAAGCCGGGCGAGATCCTGATCCGCGTCCACGCAGTTGGCATCAACCCTCCCGACTGGTATCTGCGCGACGGCTATCGGATGCTTCCGCCCGAATGGCAGCCGCAGGTCTCCTTCCCCGTCATCGTCGGGACGGACGTTTCCGGCATTGTCGAGGCCGTCGCCGACGATGTGCGCACGCTGGCGCCCGGCGACGAGGTCTATGCGATGATCCGTTTTCCCGCCGGTCTCGCCGGGGACAGCCGGGCCTATGCGGAGTATGTCATCGCACCGGCAACGGATGTCGGCCGCAAGCCGGCCGGCATCGACCATGTGCAGGCTGCCGCCGCCCCGATGTCGCTGTTGACCGCATGGCAGTTCCTGATCGATCTGGGCCACGACGAACCGAACCCGCTCCAGCCGCACCAGCACCGGCCGGTCCCGCTCGACGGCCGGACCGTGCTGGTGAACGGGGCCGCCGGCGGTGTCGGGCATCTGGCGCTTCAGCTTGCGAAATGGCGGGGCGCACGCGTCATCGCCGTCGCCTCCACCCGGCATGAAGCGCTCCTGCGCGACCTCGGCGCCGACGAGGTCATCGATTACACCAAGGTCAAGGCCGAGGAGATGGTGCGCGGGGTCGACCTCGTCGTCGATGCGGTCGGCGGTCCGTCCTCCGCCCGGTTCCTGAAGACGCTGACGCGCGGCGGCACCCTGTTCCCGATTTTCCCGCTGGGCCTCGACGCCGCGGCCGAGGCGGCGGAGCGGGGCGTCACGGTTTCGGCAACACAGGTCCGCTCCAACGGCGCGCAACTGACGGAGATCGCCGGGCTCCTCGACAACGGCTCCCTCCGCGTCGTCATCGACAGCGTCTTCCCCCTCGCGGACGCCCGTCTGGCCCACGAGCGTGCCGCGAAGGGCCATGTTCAGGGCAAGATCGTGCTCACCGCCGCCTGAGCGGGCGTTCCCGCCACGCATTGTCCGCCGGATTCGCTTGATGGTTGTGAGCGGATGCCAAAACGACCAAACTGATTCGAACCCAAGCTCAAGCCCAGGCTTGCAACCTGCTTCACACACGCACCATTCTGTGACCGCAGCAGGTATGAGAATGCGGATACCGAGAGGACGCGACGTGCAGTCAGAGATTGTTGAGATTTCCGAAGGACAGACTGAAGCGGCCGTGCCGGCCCTGCAGGTTCTGTGGCCGAAATACGATGCGGCGCAGATGACCCGCATCATCGACACGGAGTTGCGGCCGAACGGCTACCGCCTCGTCGGCATTATTCCCGAAGCGGGCGGCCCGGCGGCCTGTGTCCTGGGCTTCCGCCTGCAACATTCGCTGTGGCTGGGGAAGTCCCTCTACATCGTCGACATGGCGACGCTACCGGACTATCGCGGCCGCGGCTATGCCGCCCTCATCCTCGACTGGGTGAAGGCGGAGGCCGAACGGCTGGACTGCAAGGCGTTGCATCTCGACTCCGCCGTCGGTCCGGAGCGCAGCAGCGCCCATCGCGTCTATATGGGCAAGCGCTACCAGATCGCCTGCCACCACTTCGTGCACAAGCTGGGCTAGCCCCGCGGGACCGTCACCGGGCCGCTGCGCGATACGGGGCGAACCAGCCGAGCCCGTCGAGCGTGGCGGCGCGCGGCCGGTATTCGCAGCCGACAAAGCCGCCATAGCCGAGCCGGTCCAACTCGGCAAACAGGAAGGGCCAGTTCAGCTCCTCGCCGTCCGGTTCGTTGCGCGACGGGACGGAGGCGATCTGCACGTGCCCGACCAGCGGCATCAGCCGGCGCAGCGCCATGGTCACGTCGCCATGCAGGATCTGCCGGTGGTAGAGGTCGAACTGGAGCCGGATGTTGGGCAGCCCGGCCTCGGCGATCAGCCGTTCGGCAAGGCCGAAATCGTTCAGGAAATAGCCGGGCATGTCGCGCCCGTTGATCGGCTCCAGCAGCAGCTCGATCCCGCGTTCCGCCAGCACCTCTCCGGCGTGGCGGACGGCCCGCCGGTAGGCGTCGAGCGCCGCCGGATCGGCGGAGTCGGCCAGCCCGGCCATCATGTGGAGACGCCGGCAGCCGGTTGCCCCGGCATACTCCAGCGCCGTGGCGACCGCCGCACGGAACTTGTCGAACCGGTCCGGCAGGGCGGCAAGCCCGCGCTCCCCGGCTGCCCAGTCACCGGGCGGCATGTTGAACAGCGCCTGGGTCAGGCCGTTGCGCTCCAGCCGCTGCGCCACCGCGTCCGGTGCATGCTCGTAGGGAAAGAGATATTCGACCGCCCGGAACCCGGCATCGGCGGCGGCGGCGAAGCGGTCCAGGAACGGCCACTCCGTGAACATCATCGTCAGGTTCGCGGCAAAGGCGGGCATGGCGGCGGTGAACTCCCACAGGCTGCTGGCGGTGTCCGGAGCCTGCATCATAGGGCAATCTCCGGGCAACCGCCGGCTTTCTGCGGAAGGCCCGATCAAGCCGCCCGGATGCTGGTCAGGAAGCTCTCAAGGTTCGTCCGCAACGTTTCCGACTGGTACGCCAGTTCGCTCGCCGCGCCCAGAACCTGGGCGGCGGCGGCACCGGTATGCCCCGTCGCTTCCATCACCTGCTGGATGTTGCGGGCAACCTCCTCCGTCCCTGCCGCGGCCTCGGTGACGCTGCGGGTGATCTCCCCGGTCGCAGCGTTCTGCTCCTCCACCGCGGAGGCGATGGCCGCGGTGATCTCGTTCATCTGGCGGATCATGCCGGAATTCACGCGGATCGCCTCGACGACCCCGCCGGTAGCGGCCTGAATGGCAGAGATTTGCCCGGTGATCTCGTCGGTGGCGCGGGCGGTCTGTCCAGCGAGGCTCTTCACCTCGGCGGCGACGACCGCAAAACCCTTGCCGTGCTCGCCGGCGCGGGCAGCTTCGATGGTGGCGTTCAATGCCAGCAGGTTGGTCTGCCCGGCAATGGTGGAGATCAGGGCGACCACGTCGCTGATCTTTCTGGCGGCGTCAGCCAGCCCCTGCACGGTGGCGTCGGTATGCTCGGCCTGCGCAACCGCGTCGACGGCGATGGACGAGGACCGGGTGACCTGCCGCGCAATCTCCTGCAGCGACGCCACCATCTCCTCGGCGGCGGTGGCGACCGTCTGCACGTTGGCGGAGGTTTGCTCCGCCGCACCGGCCGATGCGGTCGACTGACGGTTGGTCTGCTCGGCCGTCTCGTTCATCTGGTGCGCGGTGCTGTCCAGTTCGGTGGAGGCGGAGGACACCGTGCGCAGGATGCCGGCGACGGTTCCCTCGAACTCGGCGACCAGCCGGTCGACCGTGGCCGAACGGGCCTCCTTGCGCTGCTGCTCTGCCTTCTGTTCCGCCTCCAGCCGCCGGGCCGTGACCGCATTCTCCCTGAACACCGTCACCGCGGCGGCCATGGCGCCGATCTCGTCCTTCTGGCCGGCAGCCGGGACGACGACGTCGAGATTGCCGGAGGCCAGTTCCCGCATCGTGCCGGTCATGGCGGTCACCGGCCGCGTGATCGCACGGCTGATCAGGCCGGCGCAGAGCAGGCCGGCCAGAAGTCCACTGGCCGATAGCAGAACGATCAGCATCTCCGTGCTGACGATGTCGGCCAGGGTGGACTGGCGGATTCGATCCGTCTCCGCCAGGGCGCTCCGGCTGATGGCCTCGGCCTCTTCGGTAACGGCTGTGCCGGCCTGCGTCATCTCACCGTTGATCAGCGCATTGACGGTATGGCTCAGTTCCTTCGCCCGCATGAAGGCCGCATGGTAGCGCGACACCATGGCCTGGAGGTCCTTCACCTTCACCGCATACGGGCGGTCGGCGACCGCGACGGCCAGCTCCTGGAGGACCTTGGCGAGCGCGGTGAAAGCCTCATCCGCCTTCCTGGCGGACTCGTCGTCGTGCCGGGCCAGCATCTTGTTGGCGGACAACCGGCCCACCATCAGAAATTCCATGCTTTCCCAGGCATGGGCGACCGAAGCGCCATCACCTGCCTTGGCGGCATCGTCGCGGATACGCTCCAACTCAACGCGAGCGTTCAGTCCCAGCGGATCCAGGGTATCCGTCACAAGCCCCATCAGTTCATGCTGCATCGGTGCGACCCGCTGAAAGCCGTCCACATAGAGCCGGAGCTGGGTCTTGGCGCGATTGAGCCTGGATTTCAGATCGGGATCGCTGACGAGCCCATCGGCCGTCTCGAAACTTCCGCGCAATCTTTCCATGGCTTGGCGGGCCATCGTTTCGCGGCTGGCATTGCCGCTCAACGCGAATTCACGCACGGCGCCACGCATGGCCAGCACCTCCATCTCGATGTTGGAGGCCACATCCATGATCGAGACGCAGTGGTCATAGGTTTCGAACTGATGGGAGATGTTGCTGAAAGACAGATAACTCCGTCCCGCAAGTCCCACCATGATCAGCAGCACGGCCCCGAAGCCGATCGCGATCTTCCGTCCGATCCTGATGTTCGCGAACAGTCCGCCCGCAGGGGCCGCCCCTGTAAACCCGGTCATTTCACCCCCCATGCGCATATGTATCCAGGTCTCAGGCCGGCGTGCACCAAATATGCCACTTTGGTGGCGCGAAAACGGCACGAAAGTCTTATTTTCGAAGACTAGGCGATACGCAGTCGTATGCGCGGCTGCGCGATGTGGTCCGGTGTTATTTTTGCACTGCAAGCAAATTTCTCATGGAATATGAAAAGATATTGACCTTTCACCAATAATGAAAAGATAGAAAATTTTTAACAAACGGTGTTTCAATATTTTATCGAATTCTATGATACTATAGTTAGATGAATTTCTTTAATTTTTGCCGATAAATTCTCCAGAATTTATTTCATTGGTTAATTCTCTAATATATTAAAAATAACTGTTTAATCTCCCAATGAATGCATCTCCCTCGCATTTTCGCCACGCAAATTGCAAGAAATGGCCTTCTGCCTGCGGCTCAATTCGCAGGATAAAAAAACTACGGCGTGCCCCGCATTGCTGGCCTGCCGCGGCGACACCTTGGCGGATACCGGGCGGACAGCGATAAGGGGGGCCTTGCAAAAAGCCCCAGCCGGGCGGTAATCACGAAAGCGGAGAAGGGCCGATGACCAAGTCCACCATGCTGAACGCAGTCCTGACCGGCAAGGCGGTTCCGTTCGGCCGGCCGGACACGCTCAGTGCCATCGGCAAGCATCCGGTCGATGCCGCCATCGCCATCGGTCCGGCCGGGCTCGAGGGCGACGAACAGGCCGACCGCCGCAACCATGGCGGGCCGGACAAGGCGATCCACCATTATCCGTTCGACCATTACGCGGCATGGCGCGGCGACCTGCCAGCCCCCTGCCCGCTGCTGGAGTCCGTCGGTGCCTTCGGCGAGAACCTCTCGACGCTTGGCTTGACGGAGGAAACGGTCTGCGTCGGCGACATCTTCCGCATCGGCACGGCGACGGTGCAGGTCAGCCAGGGACGCCAGCCCTGCTGGAAGCTGAACCACCGCTTCGGGGTTAAGGATATGGCGCGGCGGGTACAATCCACCGGCCGGACCGGCTGGTATTATCGCGTCCTGGAGCCGGGCATCGTCGCCACCGGCGACGGGATCGCTCTGGTCGAGCGCCCGCTGCCGGACTGGCCGCTGGCCCGCATCCTGCGTGCCTTCTACCACGACACCGGCGACCTCCCCACGCTCGCCGGCATTGCGGAGCTGGAGCCGCTTGCCACCGGCTGGCGCACGCTGGCCCAACGCCGGGTGGAGAGCGGCAGGGTGGAGGACTGGTCCAACCGCCTCGGCGAGTAATCCGGCGCGGGAAGTCCGCCCGGCCCGTTCGGATTTCCGAACGCCCAGAGGCGGGCCACGTTCGGAAATCCGAACGTTCGCAGCTCTTACCAGCAATCCTATCCAAAAAGATCAATGGCTTAGGCCGCGACGTCCTGTCAGCCCGCGCTGGCATGGCGGTTGCTCCTGATTGGTTGCGTCCCGCGCAGACGGGACGGTCTCAATCAAGGGAGCGAAACGTACGATGCCTGCCACAACGCGCACCGAACACGACCTGCTGGGCGACCGCGAAATCCCGGCCGATGCCTATTACGGCGTCCACACCCTGCGCGCTGTCGAGAATTTCCCGATCACCGGCACGCCGATTTCCCACTACCCCGATCTGGTCCGCGCGCTCGCCGAGATCAAGATGGCAGCATCCCGCGCCAACCACGAACTCGGGCTGCTGAATGGCGAGCGGGCCGACGCCATCGCCGCCGCCTGCCGCGAAATCCGCGCGGGCAAGCTGCACGACCAGTTCGTCGTCGACGTGATCCAGGGCGGCGCCGGCACCTCGACCAACATGAACGCCAACGAGGTGATCGCCAATCTGGCGCTGGAGATCCTGGGGCATGGCCGGGGCGACTATGCCCACCTGCACCCCAACGAGCATGTCAACATGAGCCAGTCGACCAACGACGTCTATCCGACGGCGCTGAAGCTGGCGACCTACACCGGCATCTTCCGGCTGGTGGAGGCGATGGGCCATCTGCGCACCGCCTTCCAGCGCAAGGCCGACGAGTTCCGCGACATCCTGAAGATGGGCCGCACCCAGTTGCAGGATGCCGTTCCGATGACGCTGGGCCAGGAATTCTCGACCTACGCCGTCATGCTGGCCGAGGATGAGGAGCGGCTGAAGGAGGCCGCCCTGCTGATCCGCGAGATCAACCTGGGCGCCACCGCCATCGGCACCGGCATCAACGCCCATCCGCAATACGCGGCACTGGTCTGCCGCCGTCTGGCCGAGATCAGCGGCGTGCCCGTGGTCACCGCCCCCAATCTGGTGGAGGCGACGCAGGATTGCGGCAGCTTCGTCCAGCTGTCGGGCGTGCTGAAGCGGGTGGCGGTGAAGCTGTCCAAGACCTGCAACGACCTGCGCCTGCTGTCCAGCGGCCCGCGCGCCGGCTTCGGCGAGATCAACCTGCCGGCGCGTCAGGCCGGCTCGTCGATCATGCCGGGCAAGGTCAATCCGGTGATCCCGGAGGTGCTCAACCAGATCGCCTTCGAGGTGATCGGCAACGACATGACCGTCACCTTCGCCGCCGAAGCCGGTCAACTCCAGCTGAACGCCTTCGAGCCGATCATCGCGCACAGCCTGTTCAAAAGCATCACCCACCTGCGCCAGGGCTGCCTGGTGCTGGCCGACCGCTGCGTCGACGGCATCACCGCCAACCGCGACCATCTGGAAGCGGGCGTGCGCAACTCCATCGGCATCGTCACCGCGCTGAACCCCTACATCGGCTACGCCAACGCCACCGAGGTGGCCGCCGAGGCCCACCGCACCGGCAAGGGTGTCGCCGAACTGGTGGAGGCGCGCGGCCTGATGACCGCCGCCGCCCTGGCCGAGGTTCTGCGGCCGGAGGTGCTGACCCAGCCGCGGCTGCTGGCGACCGCCGGCTGACCTTTTCCGCCACCCGGCCCCGTTTCCGGTCCTCTCTCCAGACATGGACGGCGGACCAGGGGGCCGGTTCCCATCGACCGCAACCCGGCCGGCGCTGACAGGCGGGCGGGACAAGGTGAGGTAACAGGACCATGAACAAACAGACGACGCTGATCATCGCCGCCATGCTGCTGGGCATCGTCACCGGCTATGTCTGCAACAGCCTGTTCGACGCGGCCTCCGCCAAGGAGATCGCGGGCTATTTCGCGATGGTGACGGACATCTTCCTGCGCCTGATCAAGATGATCATCGCGCCCCTTATCTTCGCCACCCTGGTCGCGGGCATGGCCGGCATGGGCGACGCCCGCACCGTCGGCCGCATCGGCGGCAAGGCGGTGGGCTGGTTCCTGATGGCGTCCTTCGTGTCGCTGTTCATCGGGCTGATCTTCGCCAACCTGCTGCATCCGGGCGCCAATGTCGGCGTGCCGCTGCCCGACGTGGCGGCCAGCGCCGGCCTGAAGACCTCCGCCCTGAACCTGAAGGATTTCCTGACCCACGTCTTCCCGCGCAACTTCTTCGAGGCGATGGCGAACAACGAGATCCTGCAGATCCTGATCTTCTCGGTCTTCGTCGGTCTCGCCATCGGCCAGCTGCGCGACACCAAGGCCGGCCTGCTCGCCCGCTCAATCGAAGAGGTCGTGCCGGTGATGCTGAAGGTCACCGACTATGTGATGCGCTTCGCCCCCATCGGCGTCTTCGCCGCCGTCGCCAACGTGGTGACCACCCAGGGGCTGGGCGTGCTGCTGGTCTACGGCAAGTTCATGGGCAGCTTCTACGTGGCGCTGGCGGTGCTGTGGGCGGTGCTGGTCTTCGCCGGCTTCGTCGTTCTGAAGGGTGACGTGTTCCGCGTGGTCAAGGCCATGCGCCAGCCGATGCTGCTGGGCTTCTCCACCGCCTCCAGCGAATCCGCCTATCCCCGCGTGATGGAGGAGCTGAAGACGCTCGGCGTGCGCGAGCGGGTGATCGGCTTCGTGCTGCCGCTCGGCTATTCCTTCAACCTCGACGGCTCAATGATCTACACGGCCTTCGCGTCGCTGTTCATCGCCCAGGCCTATGGCATCCCGCTGACGCTGGAACAGCAGATCGTCATGCTGCTGGTGCTGATGGTGTCGAGCAAGGGCATCGCCGGCGTTCCGCGCTCCTCGCTGGTGGTGGTGGCCGCGGTGCTGCCGATGTTCCACCTGCCGGAAGCCGGCGTGCTGCTGATCATGGGCATCGACCACTTCCTCGACATGGGCCGCACCGCCACCAACGTGCTGGGCAACGGCATCGCCACCACGGTGGTCGCCAAGTGGGAGAACGCCATCGGCACCGGGGACGAAGCGGAGGAGGAGGCCGGCACGGCTCTGCCCTCTCCGGCCGCGGCCGAGTAACGGACGAGCGCTCTGAAAAAGCGGCTCGGAAGACGGGCGGGCAATGGGACGGGGGCTTCTGCTATGATGCGGGGGCCCCTCTCCCTGCCCGCCCTTTTCATGCCCGCCGCCAGACGCCTCCGCACCATCGGCCTTCTCCTGCCGGCGCTCGCCGGTCTGGCCCTGCTTGCCGGCGTCGTGGGCTTCCGCATCAGCGAGGGGATGGGCCTCGCCGCGTTGCAGGAGACCGGGCACCACCGGCTCGACCTCTATGCCGAGAGCCTTGAGCGCGAGATCGACAAATACGCCTATTTCCCGGCGACACTGGGGCTGGAGCGCGATGTCCTCGACCTCGTCGCCGGACGGGCGCCGCTGGCCTGGGGGCTGAACCGCTATCTGGAGCGGCTGAACGAGCGGGCCGGCACCCTGTCGATCTATGTGCTGAACCGCCAGGGCCGGGTGCTGGCCGCCAGCAACTGGAACCGCCCGGACAGCTTCATCAACGAGGATTTGTCCTACCGCCCCTATTTCATCGAGGCCGCCGCCGGCCGCCAGGGCCGTTTCTTCGGGGTCGGCACCACGCGGGGGGAAGCCGGCTATTACCTCTCCTCCCCTCTCACGGAGGATGGCGCCATCGTCGGCGTGGCGGTGGTGAAGGTCAGCCTGGAGCAGCTGGAGCAATCCTGGTCGACGGTCGAGGCGCCGGTGCTGGTCGCCGACGAGAACGGCGTGGTGATCCTCGCCTCCGTCCCCTCCTGGAAATTCACCACCCTGCGGCCGATGGACGAGGCGGCCCGCCGCCATTTCGACCAGACCCTGCAATACAACGCCCGCCCGCTTTCGCCGCTGGGGCTGATGCGGCAGGAGCGCATCGCCGCCGACGCCGAACTGGTGCGCCTCTCCCGCCCTGCCGAGGGACAGCTGGAGGAAACCGTCTTCCCGGTGTCCGGTGGGTTCCTGGCCCAGACGGCCCCCCTGCAAGGCACCGGCTGGACGATGACCGTGCTGTCGCCGGTCGATCAGGTGACCGGCATGGCCTGGACCCGCGCCGCCCTCGCCGCGATGGGCAGCGCCGTCCCCGGCATTCTGCTGCTGATGTGGGTGCAGCGCCGCCGCCACCTGCATGAGCTTGAACGCAAGGTGGAGGAACGCACCCGCAACCTGCGCGCCGCCCAGGACGAGCTGGTCCATGCCGGCAAGCTGGCGGTGATCGGCCAGCTCTCCGCCGGCTTGGCGCATGAGCTGAACCAGCCGCTGGCGGCGCTGCGCACCCTGTCGGGCAACACGGTCAAGTTCCTCCAGCGCGGCAATCTGGAGGCGGCGCAGGGCAACCTGGATCGCATCGCCCATCTGGTGGACAGCATGGGAGCGCTGACCAGCCAGCTGAAATCCTTTGCCCGCAAATCCTCCGGCGCCCCCCGCCCCATCGCGGTGCGCCGGCCCATCGACAATGCGCTGTTCCTGCTGGACCAGCGGCTGCGGCGGTCGGGTGTCGCCGTGCAGGTCGATGCGCCGGAGGATGTCGCGGCACTCTGCGATCCCAACAGGCTGGAGCAGGTGCTGGTCAATCTGGTCGCCAACGGCCTGGATGCGCTGGCCGGTCGGACGGGGAGCAGGCTGACGCTGACCGCCCGGACGGAGGGCGACCGGGTGCGTATCGAGGTCGCCGACAACGGTCCCGGCCTGCCCGCCGAGGTGCTGCCCCGCCTGTTCGAGCCCTTCTTCACCACCAAGGAGGCGGTGAAGGATGGAACCAAGGAGGGAAGCGGCGGGCTCGGCTTGGGGCTTGCCATCTCGGCCGGGATCGTGCGTGACTTCGGCGGCGCCCTGACCGGGGCGAACGGTCCGGATGGCGGAGCGGTCTTCACCATCGACCTTCCCGCCGCCACCCTGCCCACCGACCCGGCCTCAATCCTTGCCGCCATACAGGCCGGAGAGCTCATATGTCCGACCCTGCCGCCACCGCCCTGAAGGGCCCTCCCCTGAAGGTCCTCATCGTCGAGGATGACCCCAACGTCAGCCTCGGCTGCCAGCAGGCGCTGGAACTGGAGGACATCCCGACGGAGGCGGTGGACAGCGCGGAGAAGGCCCGCCGGCTGGTGGCCGAGGGCTTTCCCGGCATCGTCGTCACCGACATCCGCCTGCCGGGCATGGATGGGATGGCGCTGCTGGCCGACCTGCTCGCCACCGACCCGGATCTGCCGGTGGTGCTGATGACCGGCCATGGCGACGTGTCGATGGCGGTGCAGGCGATGAAGCTGGGCGCCCATGACTTCATCGAGAAGCCTTTCTCCCCCGACTATCTGGTCGAGGTGGTGCGCCGCGCCCTGGACAAGCGCCGTCTGACGCTGGAGGTGCGCGACCTGCGCGCCCGCCTGCAGAACCGCGACAGCATCGAGGCACGGCTGGTCGGCGGATCGCCGCAGATGGCACGGGTGCGCCGGCTGATCGGCGAGCTTGCCAGTTCGGCGGCCGACATTCTGATCCATGGCGAAACCGGCTCCGGCAAGGAGTTGGCCGCCCGCTGCCTGCACGACGCCAGCCCGCGGCGCGGCGGCAACTTCGTCGCCATCAATTGCGGCGGCCTGCCGGAAAGCCTGATCGACAGCGAGATCTTCGGCCACGAGGCCGGAGCCTTCACCGGAGCCGGCAAACGGCGCATCGGCAAGGTGGAGCATGCCAGCGGCGGCACCCTGTTCCTCGACGAGATCGAGAGCATGCCGATGCCGGTGCAGATCAAGTTCCTGCGCGTGCTTCAGGAGCGCACGCTGGAGAGGCTGGGCTCCAACACCCCCGTCCATGTCGATTGCCGGGTGATCGCCGCGACCAAGGTGGATCTGCGCGAGCTTGCCGACCGCGGGCAGTTCCGCGCCGACCTCTATTACCGCCTGAATGTCGCCAATCTGCCGCTGCCGCCCCTGCGCGACCGGCGCGAGGACATCCCGCTGCTGTTCGAGCAGTTCACGCTTCAGGCCGCCGCCCGCCACGGCCGCCCGGTTCCACCGCCGGACGCCGAGCGCATGCGCCATCTGATGGCCTATGACTGGCCGGGCAACGTGCGCGAGCTGCACAATGTCGCCGACCGTTGCGTTCTGGGCATCGAACAGGGCTTTCCCCCCTTCGCGACCGTCCATCCCGCCGCCAACCGCCCTTTGGCCCAGGCGGTGGAGGCCTTCGAACGCGCCCTGATCGCCGACACCCTGCGCCGCACCGACCACAGCCTCGCCCGCGCCGCGGAAGAGTTGCAGGTCGCCAAAACCACGCTGCACGACAAGATCAGGAAATACGGCCTATCTTAGAGCGGATGCGAAGAAGCACGTTACTCCTAGGATGTTCTGAAAGCCTGTGGAATGGCTTCGGCGGCCCAGGCCGGAAGAATCGGAGCCAGCTTGATTACCCGTTCCATTTCGAGCTTCAACAACAGGCGACGCTTTCCACCGGAATTGTCGAATACCCAGGTTCTGTGCGCTATCGCAACAGCGTCAGCCAAGGCTGCCATGCTGCGACCATATCGGCGCAGAATGGCCTCCTTCGGAACGTCATGACCGCCGAGGAGAACGCGCGTCCGGACGCGCGCGGCGGAGATCGCGACATTGCCAATGCCGACGAAGATAAGATTGACCTTGTAACCGGCCTCTCGGGCGCGCCGCATCAATGCCAGTTCGCTCTTGCCCGTCAGCGTCGTTTCCATGGCGAAGGTTTCGCTGCGGTTCAGGTAGCCGTCGCGAAGCTCCAAAGCGATGCGGCCGGCCCGCATGTGGGCCGAGATGCTGTTCACGTCGTTCGGATCGAGATCGCGCGCGATATCATCGGCATTGACGAAAGGAATTCGTCCAATGAAGAAGCGGCGTGCGATGGTCGACTTGCCGGAACCGTTCGGACCGGCAAGCACCCAGATCTGTGGCTGGATCATTTTGCGAGCGGTGAGACCAAGCGTTCGTCGCCTGTCGAGAAATCGACCAGTTCCGTCCGACCGTCCGGATACTCCTTGATCATGCACCCCGGCAGCGTATCGTCCCTGGTGTAATAGACGGGCACACCGGCGCGAAGTACCCGCCGCATTTCCGCCCCGTCATCCTGCTCCAGCTGGGATTCGAACAGACGCTCCTGTTCCGGGGTCATCCTGTCCAGCATGCCGGGTGTCAGGTCCATCTCTCGGTATCCACCGCAGTTCCTCGATCACAATGAAGAGTAGGACTCTGCGTTGGGATGACAAAGCAGATTGTGGGAGGGCCGCGCCCTCCCATCGGCTGGGAGGGCGCGGGACCGGTCAGGCGGCGGTGTCGAGAGGAACGCCGTCGGTGCCATGGCCATGGGTCTCGCCATGCATCTGCCCGTGGCCGGGGTCGAGGTGCAGCGACTGGACGGTATCGACGAACTCGTCGACCGCCGCCACCACCTCGGCATTGCCGGTGACCGCGCTGTCGCCGGAGGCATAGTGGTTCAGGAAATGCTGCCAGATGGCGCTGCCGCCATCAGCCGCGGCCTGACCGGTACCGGCATCGGCCGAGCCAGCGGTGCCCGAGCCGTCATGCTGTGCGATCAGGCGGTCGTGCCAATGCGGCGCGTCGCCAGTGCCGGTCTTGGCGTCGTCGTTCGCCGTCGTGGTGGAAGTGCTCCCATTGGACGTTTCGGTGGACGTGCCGGTGTCCGTCGTCGTATCGGCCGTCCCGGTGTGGCTGTTGGCGTCGGTCAGATGTTCCTGGTGCAGCACGGCGCGGACCTGCTGCAATACGCCCTGGACGGTGGCGGTACTTTCGCCGGTGGCGTCGGCCAGCACCTTCACCAGCGGATCGGCCGGCGGCTGATGCGTGGTCGTGTCGGTGGTGTCGGAAGTCTTGCCGGTGGCGGCCTTGTCCGTGGCCGACGCGTCACTCGTCGACGTGTCACTTGCCGTGCCGTCGGTCGTCGCCGTATCCGTCGCCGTGCTGCCGCTCTTGGCGTCGGCGATGGCCTTTTCGACCGCGACGTAGGCAGCCTTCAATTCGGCGACGGCGCTGTCCGACAGCGTCGGAGCGCTGTGCCCGACAATGGTATCGTCCGTCATGTTCCCATTCGTGCCATTGGTGACGGCATCGCCCTGGGCGTGCTGGTGCTGAAGCTGGTGGTCCCGGAACTCGGCGACTGCGCTGTCGGTGGTCGTGACGGAGGAGGTCGGCGCAGTGGCCTTGGACATCACGGACTTGAGCGTATCAGTGGCGAAGTTGGTAGCCATAGGAAGTCTCCAAGCATTTCAGCCGATCGCCACCCGGCATTCTTGGCGCCAATATTCCCGGCGCCAGCGGATGGCATCCGACCATCACGCATGATGATCGTCGGCTCTCGTCTGCAGTCGTCATCCGACCGCCGGCAGACAATAAGTGCGCGTTTTCCGCAAATTGTACCGGATTCTGTCTGTCGCCACTCTTTGACACCGCTTGTGACGATGAGTGGTCATTTGGGAGTCAGGAATCAGTTATCTATAACCACTCACGTCTACTCTTTTAACATGACGTGCGTCCACATGGGTGATACGCACGGGGCCACGATTCCTGCGCGGAAAATTCACGGCCCCATCATGGTCACAGCACATCTGGCGCAGGCTTACCCCAGCAGCGCCGCTTCGATCCCGGCGGCGATGCCCAGCAGGCTGCGGTCGCCGCCGCGCCGGCCCATCGCCATCAGGCCGACCGGCAAACCATCAGCGGGAACCGGCAGGGAAATGGCCGGCAGGTCGAACAGGTTGGCGACACGGGTGTTTCGCAGCAGGGCCAGATTGACGCGGTGGAAGGCCGCATCGTCCAGCACGTCGGCGATGGTGGGCGCCGTCATCGGCGCCGTCGGCAGCAGCAGGACGGGATGGCGGGTCAGCCGCTCGTCCATCAGGCGGATCAACGCGGCGCGGCGGTGCTGCATGCGGACATAATCGGCGGCGGGCGCCTTGCCACCGGCCTCGATCCGCGCGCGGGTCTTCGGGTCGATGCCGTCGAGCGCCGTGATGCCGAGATCGGCGAGGGTCGCCGCCAGCTCGATGGCGGTGAAGACGCCGATGCGGTCCAGTTCCGCCAGCGCGTCGAGTTCCGCCTCGATGGACCCGTCGACGACCTGCGCCCCGGCCGCCCGCAGCCGGTCGAGCGCCGCCTCGAAGGCGGCGGCGACGGCAGGTTCGGTCCCGTCGAACAGCCGCCCGCGTGCCACCAGGAAGGATTGCCCAACTAGGGACAGCGGGGCCAGCGGCGCCGGGTTACCGTCGGAAAGGATGCTGTCCAGCAGCGCGGCATCCGCGACCTTGGCGGCAATCGGCCCGATCGCATCCAGCGTCGGCGACAGCGGAAAGGCCCCGTCCGACGGCAGGCGCCCGGCGGACGGCTTGAAGCCGACCGCACCCGACAGCGCCGCCGGAATGCGCAGCGACCCGCCGGTGTCGCTGCCCAGCGCGATCTCCGCCATGCCGTCGACCACCGAGATCGCCGCCCCGGACGAGGAGCCGCCCGGCACCCGCGAGCGGTCATGCGGATTTCCGGGATTGCCGTAATGGGGATTGATGCCGACCGCGGAAAAGGCGAATTCGGTCATGTGGGTCCGGCCGACGATGACCGCCCCCGCGGCACGCAGCCGGGCCACCGCCCTGGCATCGCGCCCGGCGGCCGGACGGCCGCGCAGAATGGCGGAGCCGGCCGCCGTCGCATCGCCCGCCACGTCGAACAGCGCCTTCACCGAGACGATCCGCCCGTCGAGCGGCCCCAGCGAGCGACCCGCCGCCGCCCGGCGGTCGCTGGCAGCCGCCGCGGAGCGCGCCTCCTCCGCATAGATCTCGGTGAACACCATGGCACCCTGCCGTTCCGGATCGGCAATCCGGGAAAGCGCCGCTTCCAGCCGGTCGCAAGCGGAAGCGTGGGGGGCGGGCTGGACGGACGGCATGGACATCGGGCGTGCTCCTAATCGGTCTTGCAACAAAGCTGCGCGGTGGCGGCGGTGCCCGAACGCATGTGCCATATCGGTGCGGGCTTGGCGACAGCGATGATGCGGGGCAACATGCGTAAAAAACCGGCAAATCCCTACTTTTGGAATAGTGTTTGCCCTTCGGCCGATGGCGCGTGTCCCCGGCGCTGTGATATTCAGGGCAGAACGAAGCGGACCGAGCAGACACACGGCCGACGCGAGTCCCCTCTTTCAGCAATAGCCTGAAGGGTTCGGGGAACAGATGCCAACGGCCGGCCTTTTCCGGAATGACTCACGGAAGGACGGACTTCGATGCCTGCAACGCCTCACTTCCATCGCCCTGGGCCTCCCCCCGGCGGCACCCCGCCGAATGACTTCCACCAGCCCCGCCAGATCGCCATCGTCGGCGCCGGCTTCACCGGCAGCCTGCTGGCCGCCCACCTGCTGCGCGGCGCCCAGGCGCCGCTGGTGGTGCATCTGATCGAATACGGGCACCGGCCGGGCACCGGCGTCGCCTATTCCACACCGAACGGCACGCATGTGCTGAACGTCCGCGCCTACAACATGAGCGCCTATCCCGACGATCCGCGCCATTTCCTGCGCTGGCTGTGGAGCCGCGCGGACGGGCCGACGCCGGACGAGCCGATGCCGCCCAGCGGTCATGCCTTCGCCTCCCGCGCGCTCTACGGCGCCTATATCCAGGATGTTCTGGCGGAGGCCCAGGCCGAGGCGCCCGCCCATGCCCGGCTGAACCTGATCCGGGCAGAAGCGGTGGATGTCCGCACCGAAACCCCGTCTGGCAGCCGGCCGGCGGTGCATGTGCGGCTCGGCGACGGGCGGGTGGTCAGCGCCGACACCGCCGCCCTTTGCATCGGCAATTTTCCGCCCTCGCCGCCCTGTCTGGCGTCTCCGACCGCGGACGAGGCCTTCACATCGGACCGCTTCATCGGCGACCCGTGGGATGCCGCTGCCATCGGCACCATAGACCGGGATGCTCCCGTCGCCATCCTCGGCACCGGGCTGACCATGGTGGACACGGTGCTGTCGCTGCTCGACCAGGGTCATAATGGGCCGGTCACCGCAGTGTCGCGCCGCGGCCTGCTGCCGCTGCGCCATGAGGAGACGCGGCCCTACACCTCCTTCCTGCATCCGGACGTGCTGCCCAGCACGGTTCTCGACGTGTTGATCGCCCTGAAGGCCGATGCCCGGCGGGCGGGCGCGGCCGGCTATGACTGGCGGTCGGCCTTCGACGCGCTGAGGCCTCACCATCACCGCATCTGGGCGCATCTGCCGATGGAGGAGCGCCGCCGCTTCCTGCGCCACGCCCGTCCCTTCTGGGAGGTGCATCGCCACCGCATGGCCCCGCAGGTCGCCGACCGCATCGCCGCCGCCCGCGACAGCGGCCAGCTGAGCATCCTGCCCGGCCGCCTGAAGGACGCCGCCCTGACCGCGTGCGGCCTGGAACTGACCGTCGCCGAGCGGGGCGGCGGGGCGGAGCGACGGCTGACGGCCAGCGCGCTGATCAATGCCACCGGCACCAACTGCGACTACACCCGCATCCGCCACCCGCTGGTGCGCTCGCTGCTCGACCGCGGCCTCGCCCGTCCGGACGAGTTGCGGCTGGGGCTGGACGTGACGGAAGGCGGAGCGGTGATCGCCGCGGACGGCACGCCGTCGCCGCGCCTGCTGGCGTTCGGGCCGGTCGCCAAGGCGCCCTTCTGGGAAATGACGGCCGTGCCCGAACTGCGCAGCCAATGCGCCGAAGCGGCCCGCCGTATCCTGAACGGACTGGCGGGCGGCGCGATCTCGGCCCAAGCGGGGTTGCCCGGCATCGCGGCACCGGACTTCCCGGAACCGCTGCCGTTGTAAGCTGCCGTTGTAAGACGGCGGAGGGGTCAGCGCGCCTTGGGCAGCGGCGGCGCATAGCCGCCGACCTTGCTGGTCCGCAGCCCCAGGGCGGCCAGCCCCTCCACCAGCTTCACGGCGGCGGTGACTCCGTCCACCACCGGCAGGCCCATCTCATCGCTCAGGGACCGGGCGAGGTCGGCCATGCCGGCGCAGCCCAGCACGATGGTCTCGGCGCCATCCTGCTCCACCGCCCGGCGGATTTCCGCCCGCACGCGCTCGACGGCACCGGACGCCGGATCCTCCAGCGCCAGCACCGGCACGCCCGCCGCACGGATGGTGCAGCGCCCGGCCATGCCGTAACGTTGCGCCAGCCGCTCCAGCGCCGGGACGGAACGGGCCAGCGTCGTCACCACGCTGAACCGGCCGCCCAGCAGCCCGGCGGTCTGCATCGCCGCCTCGCAGATGCCGACGACCGGTGCGGTGGCGAAGCTGCGCGCGGCGTCCAGCCCGACATCGTCGAAGCAGGCGATCACCGTGCCGGCGAGGACGCCGTCGCGCTGCTGCCGCTCGATCTCGGCCAGCATGCCGGGAACGGCCAGCGCCTCGTCGTAATAGCCCTCGATGCTGGCCGGGCCGCCCGGCGGGTTGGTGGCGACGATCTCGGTGCCGGTAGCCGCGACGGTGCGGGCGGCGGCACCGATCCGCGCGGTCATCGAGGCGGTGCTGTTCGGGTTGACGACCAGAATGCGCATGTCTTGAAAGTCCTCAGTGGCCGCTTCGGCGCAGGCGGCGGCGGCGCAGCGCGATCAGGCCCAGGAAGAACAGGCCGATCACGGTGAAGGAGAAGACCGTCGTCAGCGACCCCAGCGCATAGAGCACCGGCGTGGTGACGTTAGTGGTCATGCCATAGATCTCCAGCGGCAGCGTATTGAAGCTGCCGGCGGTCATCAGCGTGCGGGCGAACTCGTCATAGGACAGGGTGAAGCCGAACAGCCCGACGCCGATCAGGCTGGGCAGCAGGATCGGCAGCACCACATGGCGCACCGTCTGCCAGGGCGTGGCGCCCAGGTCGCGCGCCGCCTCCTCATAGGCCGGGTTGAAGCGGTTGAAGATGGCGAAGACGATCAGCAGGCCGAAGGGCAGCGTCCAGGTCAGGTGCGCCCCCAGCGCCGAGCTGTACCAGGACGGTTCCAGCCCCAGGATGTTGAAGAACAGGCCGATGCCCAGGCTGACCAGGATCGACGGCACGATCAGGCTGGCGACCGCGAGATAGAACAGCGCCCCGCTGCCGCGGAACCGGCGGCGGAAGGCAAAGCCGGCCAGCACCGAGAACAGCACGGTCAGCACCATCACCATCAGCCCCAGCGCGATGGAGCGGCGGAAGGACCCGCCGAAATCGCCCACCGCCTGCTGTTCGAACAGGTTGCGAAACCAGTGCAGCGAGACGCCGTTCATCGGGAAGGTCAGGCCGCCTTCCGGCCCCTGGAAGGACAGGATCAGGATGGTCGCGGTCGGGCCGTAGAGGAACAGCACGAACAGCGCGAAGAAGGCCCCCAGCAGGTAGAAGGACAGGCCGCGACGGGAGGTGCTCATCTCTCACAGCTCCTTGCGGATGTCGACGATGCGCAGCATCGCCACCACCATGATCAGGACGACGGCCAGCAGGACCACAGCGTTGGCGGCGGCGGCCGGGTATTGCAGCAGCGAGATCTCGTTGGCGATCATCAGCCCGATGGAGGCGCTCTGCCCGCCGCTCATCAGCCGCACGGTGATGAAGTCGCCCATCACCAGCGTGACGACGAAGATGGAGCCGATGGCAATGCCGGGCTTGGTCAGCGGCAGGATGACGTTCCACAACGTCTGCACCGCACTGGCGCCGCCGTCGCGCGCCGCCTCGATCAGAGCGCGGTCGATGCGCATCATCGAATTGAAGATCGGCACCACCATGAACAGCGCATAGAGGTGAACGAAGGCCAGCACGACCGAGAAGTCGGAGAACAGCAGGAACTCCAGCGGCTGGTCGATGATCCCGGCGGAGATCAGGCCGGAATTGAGCAGCCCGTTGCGCCCCAGGAACGGGATCCACGAGATCATGCGGATGATGTTGGAGGTCCAGAACGGAATGGTACAGACCAGGAACAGCACCATCTGCCAGGTTGTCGACCGCACATGGAAGGCCAGGAAATAAGCGACCGTGAAACCGATGCCGAGCGTGATCGCCCAGGTCAGTGCGGCATATTTCAGCGTGTTCAGATAGGTCTTCCAGGTGACCGGCGAGGTCAGCAGCTCCGTGTAGTTGGTCAGCACGAAGTCGGGATAGATGCGCACGCTGTCGTAATCCCAGAAGCTGACCGCGACGATGGTCAGGATCGGCACCAGCAGGAACAGCAGCAGCGTGACGGTCAGCGGTGCCGCCTGGAGATAAGGCGCCACGCGCGGCAGCAGGCGGCGACGCCGCACCCTGCCGGCGGCGGCCGTGACGGACGGTCGGGACGTTTCGGCGGTCAGGGTCATCGGCGTGGTCCTGCGGTGGGTGGTGTCGGCGATTACCCCCCTCTCCCCAGGGGGGAGAGGGAATGGCTGGCAATCGCAAAGGTCAGGCCGCGATGAACTCGTTCCACTTGCGGACCATGTAGCGGTCCTCGTCCATCACCGCGTTCCAGCAGGCGACACGGCCCATGCGGTCCTGGAACGAGCCGCCGTCGCGTACCGCGCCGGCCTTCTCCATCACCTTGCCTTCGGGGCTGAGGATGTCGGCCTTGGCAGGCTGGCCCTCCATCCAGAAGGCCCATTCCTCCGGCGACATGTGCTGCTTGGCGGTGTCGAGCACGGCCGAGTAATAGCCCTGGCGGTTCAGATAGGCGCCGACCCAGCCCGACAGATACCAGTTGATGTATTCATAGGCCGCGTCCAGCTCCAGCCCGCTCAGATGCTTGGCGATGCCGAGACCGCCGCCCCAGGCGCGATAGCCCTCCTTCAGCGGCTGGTAGACGCACTGGATGCCCTTGGCGCGCACGGCGGCGACGGCCGGCGACCACATCGACTGGATGATGACCTCGCCCGACGACATCAGGTTGACGCTCTCGTCGAAGGTCTTCCAGAAGGCGCGGAACTGGCCGGCCTTCTTGGCGTCGGTCATGATCTTGAGGGTCTTGTCGATCTCCTCCTTGGTCATGTTGCCCTTGTCGCCATATTTGACCTCGCCCATCGCCTCGCAGACCATTGCGGCGTCCATGATGCCGATGGACGGGATGTTCAGCAGCGACGCCTTGCCCTTGAAGGCGGGGTCCAGCAGAATCCTTCCAGCTGGAGATCGGACGGCCGACCAGATCGGGGCGGATGCCCAGCGTGTCGGCGTTGTAGATGGTCGGGATCAGCGTCATCCACTCGGTCGGCGCCTTGGCGAACTTGGTGCTGTCCTTGCCCTCGACGAAGCCGACGGTGTGGGGGGCAGTGCCCTGGGCGATGGCGCTGTCGGGCGTCAGCTTGCCGGTGATGAAGATCGGGACGATCTTGTCGAAGTTCTTGATCTTCTTCACGTCCATCGGCTGCATGACGCCGGCCGGGAACACCTTCTTGCCGATCCAGTATTCGATGTCGGCGATGTCGTAGGACTTCGGCTGGGTCACCGCACGCTGCGTCACCGCGTCGGAATCCAGCGCCGTCATCTGCAGGGTGAAGCCCAGATCCTCCTTCACCTTGTCGGCGACGGCGTTCAGGTTCGACACGCCGGTGCCGAACTGGCGCAGCGTGACGTTCTTGATGTTCTGCGCCCAGATGGTCGGAAAGCCGGTGATGGCGCCCGAGCCGACGGCGGCACCGGCCACGGCGGCGGTGCCCTTCAGCAGGGTGCGGCGGCTGACGCCGGTCGACAGCGTCGCGGACTTCGAAGGAGTACGGGTGTCGGTCATCGCTGAGCCTCCAGTCTGTTCGTCGTGTTGTTTTTTGATGGGCGGTTTTTGAAAAGGTCAGGCCACCAGCGGGTGGATGTCGCGGCGGCTCCAGCCGGCCCGCACGCGGTCGCCCACGCCGACGGGGGCATCGAAATAGCGGGCCTCGTCCAGCACGACGGCGAACTCGTCGGCACCGGCGACATCGAGGCTGAGATGGACGGAGGCGCCGTGATACTCCAGCGAGCGCACCGTGCCCTCCACCTGGATTTCGCTCGGCATATCGGCCCCGCCGAGCTGGATGCGGTCGGTCCGGACGGCACAGCGGCCGGCGTCGCCCACAACTCCCCCCTCGATGACGTTGTGGCCGCCGATGAAGCGGGCGACGAAGGCGGTGCGCGGCTGGTTGAACAGCTCGCGCGGCGGCCCCGCCTGTTCGATCCGACCCTGGTTCATCACCACGGCGAGGTCGGCCAGCGCCATCGCCTCGGTCTGGCTGTGGGTGACGTGGATGAAGGTGATGCCGATGTCGCGGTGCAGGCGCTTCAACTCCTCCCGCATGCGCACCCGCAGGAAGGGGTCGAGCGCCGACAGCGGTTCGTCCAGCAGAAGCACACCCGGCCGGGTGATCAGCGCGCGGGCCAGCGCCACGCGCTGCTGCTGTCCGCCTGACAGCTGCGACGGCAGGCGGCCGGCATACTTGCCCATGTCGACCAGATCGAGCATTTCGGCCGCCCGGCGCCGCCGCTCCTCCTTCGCGACACCTTTCATCTTCAGGCTGAAGGCGACATTGTCGGTGCAGTCGAGATGCGGGAACAGGGCGTAGCTCTGGAACATCATCGCGGTACCGCGCTTGGCCGGCGGGTCATCATTGACCACCGTGTCGCCGATCAGCAGGTCACCGTCGGTGATGTCCTCGTGCCCGGCGATCATCCGCAGGGTGGAGGTCTTGCCGCAGCCGCTCGGCCCCAGCAGGCAGCAATAGGATCCGGCGGCGATCCGCAGATCGATGCCGTCCACCGCCACGGTCGCTCCATAGGCCTTGCGCAGCTTCACCAGCTCGACCGTCGAACCTGCCGTCATCGAAGGGCCTCCAGAATTGTGCACAATCTGCGCGGTCGTTTGTGACCGTTCCGCCTTCTGCATCCCGCGTGCCAACGGCCAAATGGCGAAAACCCGCCGGTTCCATGGCCGCTGATTGCGCAAAGACGCAGCATTTGTGCAGCAGTTCGGCGCAGTGGCGCGGTTTTAGGCACTTCTGATCAGGACGATCACCGGCATGCTGCTCATGCGATTGCAGTTCCATCGCTGGCCCGCTTTGTGCACAATCTGCGGCAAATTTCCCGCACACCGGTAAAAGCACCTCCCCCGCCCATGACCACCGCCGCCACCGCCAAGCCAGCCCGCCGCACTCCCCTCGCCCGCACCGGCGCGCCGCGCGGCAGCGCGGAATCCCGCATCGTCCGCAGCATCGGGGAGGCCATCGCTGACCGCCGCCTGCCGCCCGGCACCAAGCTGACGGAGGAAAGCCTGGCGGAAGCCTTCGGCGTTAGCCGCGAACGGGTGCGAAAGGTGCTGCTCCTGCTGGCGCAGCGGCGTGTGGTGACGCTGATCCCCAACCGTGGCGCCTTCGTCACCAAGCCGTCGCCGAAAGAGGCGCGCGAGGTGTTCGAGGCGCGCCGGGTGATCGAACGTGCGATCATGGAGCGGTTGGAGCGGCTGCCCCGCCCGCTGTCCGACGACATGCTGGAGAAATTGCGCGGGCATGGCGCGTTGGAGGACGCGGCGGAACGCGCCGCTGATCGCAAGGCGATGATCCGCCTGTCCGGCCAGTTCCACCTGCTGCTGGCGGAGTTCGCCGGCAACGCGACGCTGGCCGGCATCCTGACCGACCTGATCGACCGCTCCAGCCTTGCCATCGCGGCGTTCGAGCGGAGGTCGTCGCACACCTGCTCCGCCGACGATCACCGCCGCCTGATCGCCGCCCTGATCGGCAACCGCCCCGGCGAGGCGACCGCCCTGATGATCGAGCATCTCGACGACGTCGAGCGCCAGTTGGACCTCGAGGCGAAGACCGACACCCGCATCGACTTGAGGGCGATCTTCGCCGATGAACCGGAACCCGCCTGACGGTACACAGGCCTCAAAAGACCGAAAGCCCCGGTTCCGCGAGGAGCCGGGGCTTTCCAATGTTGGGACCGGGGTGCTTTCGATCAGACCCGCAAGCCCGCCGATGCGTTCAGCGAGTCCTGGATCTCGCCCGCCAACTGGTCGGCAATCGGACCGACGATCACCTGGACCGAATTGGCCGACGGCTTCACCACACCGCGGGCGCCGATGCGCTTCAACTCCACCTCGTTCACCCGGCTGGCATCGGCGACGTTCAGGCGCAGGCGCGTGGTGCAGGCCTCCACAGATCGCAGATTGCCGGCCCCGCCGAGGGCCGCGACATAGGCGCCGGCACGGTCGCTGACCGCCGGGGCCGACGCGGCCGATACAGTGGCGGGCCGGACACCGGAGGCGGCCGGTGCCTGACCGGCGGGAATGGCGATGTCGTCGCGGCCAAGCGTCTTCAGGTCGAAGCGCTGGATGACGAAGCGGAACAGCCCGTAATAGATGGCGAAGTAAGCGGCACCCACCGGCAGCAGCAGGATCGGGTTGGTCGCCTTGCCGTAATTCAGCACATAGTCGAACAGGCCAGCCGAGAAGCCGAAGCCCAGCTTTACGTTCAGCACGTCCATCAGCACCATCGACAGGCCGGTCAGCACGGCATGGACGGCGAACAGAGCGGGCGCCAGGAAGATGAAGGCGAATTCCACCGGTTCCGTCACGCCGGTCAGGAAGGCGGTCAGCGCCATCGACAGCAGCACGCCGCCGACCGCCGCGCGGTTCTCCGGCTTGGCGGTGTGGTACATGGCGAGACAGGCGGCCGGCAGGCCGAACATCATCACCGGGAAGAAGCCGGACATGAAGGCGCCGGCCGTCGGATCGCCCTTGAAGAAGCGGTTCAGGTCGCCGGTGACGCCCTGGTAATCGCCCAGCAGGAACCAGGCGATGTTGTTGATGATGTGGTGCAGGCCGGTGATGATCAGGATGCGGTTGAGCACGCCGTAGAGGAACAGGCCGATCTTGCCGAGCCCCAGCACGCCGGTGGTCAGCGCGGTCAGTCCGGAATCGACGACGGGCCAGCCATAGCCGAAGACCAGCGCGATCCCCAGCGCCGCCAGACCGGTGACGATGGGCACGAAGCGCCGCCCGCCGAAGAAGGCGAGATAGTCCGGCAGCTTGATGTCCTTGTATTTGTTGTAGAGCTGGCCGGCGATGATGCCGATCAGGATGCCGACCGGGATGCTGATGCGGCTGGACATCTTCGCCACCAGCTCCGGCGCGACGCCGCTCAGCACCACCGCACCCTTCACCGCCACGAAATAGCCGACGGCGCCGGCCAACCCGGCGGCACCGTGGTTCTCACGGGCGAAGCCGATGGCGATGCCGACGGCGAACAGGACGCCCAGGTTGGAGAAGACGGCGTCGCCCGCCGCGGCGATGAAGGCGATGTTCAGCAGGTCGGGCTGGCCGATTCGCAACAGCAGCCCGGCGATGGGCAGCACGGCGATCGGCAGCATCAGCGCCCGCCCCAGCCTCTGGACGCCCGAAAAACGGTCGCCCGACAAACGATCAGCAGACATTCGGACGTCTCCCAGTGCAACGGGCTCCGGCCTCACGGGGCCGGGCCTCGCATGTTGGTCATTCTTGCGTGTTGGACCCCGACCGGGCCTGTTCCATCGCGCGGCGCAGGTTGCCGCCGGTCCCGGTCAGCAGCCGGTCGATCTCGGGCGCCTCCAGCCCGGCGAGCCCCAGCACGGCGCGGCGCACGTCGCCGTGCCGCTCCAGCGCCGCGCCGGCAGCATCCTCGTCCACACCGGCGATGCGGGCGACCATGGCGGTGCAGCGGCGGCGGAGCTTGGCATTCTCCGGCCGGACATTGATCATCAGGTTGTCGTAGACATTGCCGAGCGCGGTCATGACGCCGGTCGAAAACAGGTTCAGCACCACCTTCTGCGCGGTGCCGGCACCGAGCCGGGTCGATCCGGCGATCACTTCGGCCCCCGTCGCGGTCAGCACCGGATGCTCCACCGCTTCCAGCAGGGGGGAACCGGCACTGCTGGCGATGCCCATGGTCAGGGCCCCCGCCTCCCGCGCAGCGCGCAGGACGCCGACGGTGTAGGCGCTGGCGCCGCTGGCGGACAGGCCGACCACCACGTCGTCGGCGCAAATCCCTGCCCGGCCGGCATCGGCCCGCCCTGCTCCCTCGTCATCCTCCGCCGCCCCGGCCAGCCCGCGCGACAGGTCGAGCCCGCCTGCGATCAGCAGCACCAGCCGCTCCGCCGGCCAGTCGAAGGTCGGCCCCAGATCCAGCCCGTCGAGGGCTGCGACCATCGCCGACGACCCGGCCCCGGCATAGACCAGCCGTCCCCGTCCCGCAGCCAGACGATCCGCGGCGGACTCCACGGCGGCGGCGACCAGCGGCAAGGCGGGAGCGCAGGCGGCGAGAGCGCGCGTCTGCCCCTCCCACAGGGCCGTCATCAGTTCGGCGGCCGGCCACACGTCCAGCCGGCTGTACCGGTTCGCCGCATCTTCCGTGCCGCCCGCCATCGTTCCGGCTCCGCTGTCGCCCCGGCGCCAAGCCTGGGGGTTGGTGATGTCTGGTTGGTGGTATTAGATTGGACTGTATGCGCAGAATACCAAAATCCGGACATTCCGCAATCTGAAACTGGTTGTAATTGTGCTTGCACTTCTGCATCCCGTCCTGCGCCTGTTGCCCAAAGGCCTTTCAGTGGTATCATGCCGGTCCCGGAGCACTGGAGTGGTTGCCGATGTCCACTGCCGCCGCCGCGGCCCCGTTCGACCCGACCGCCCTGTCGGACGCCCTGCCCCTGCCGCTGTACCTGCAATTGGCACGGCATCTGCGGACGCTGATCGTCGAGGGCAGGCTGACCGACCAGGACGCCCTTCCCGGCGAGAGGGAGCTGGCGGAGACCTTCGGTGTGTCGCGCGTCACCGTGCGCAAGGCACTGCGCGAACTGATCGCGGAGGGGCTGCTGCACCAGCGCCAGGGGGCCGGCACCTTCATCAACCGCAGCCCTCATGTGGAGCAGCGGCTGTCCGCCCTGACCAGCTTCACCGAGGACATCGGCGGGCGCGGGCTGAAGCCGGATTCGCGCTGGCTCAGCCGCTCGGTCGCCACTGCGACGCCGGAGGAGGCGATGGCGCTGGGCCTGCGTCCGGGGGCGGAGGTGGTGCGGCTGCACCGGCTGCGTCTGGCCGACGGCACCCCGCTCGCCATCGAACTCAGCGCCCTGCCGACCAGCGTCCTACCCGACCCCGATCTGGTGCAGGGCTCCCTGTACGAGACCCTGCGCGGGCGCGGCCATCCGCCCTTCCGCGCGCTGCAACGCTTGTCTGCCATTCGCCTGCCGGCGGATCAGGCGACGCTTCTGGGGGTTCCCGACGGCGCCCCCGCCCTCTACATTGAGCGCCGCACCTTCCTGGAAAACGGAACCCCGCTGGAGTTCGTCCGTTCCCACTACCGCGGCGACGCCTATGACTTCGTCGTGGAACTGTCGCTGGTCTGATCCCTACCGGACCATTCCTCCCACACCGACGATTCCAACGAGAGCGAGCGATGAAGCCTGCCCTTGATACCCCGTTCCGCGTCCGCGCCATCCTGTTCGACATGGACGGCACCCTGATCGACACCAAGGGTCCGGTTGAGCGCTCCTGGCGCGCCTGGGCCGCCCGGCACGATCTCGATCCCGAGGCGATCCTGGCCGTCTGCCATGGCGTCCGCAGCATCGAAACCGTCCGCCGCTTCGCCCCCGCCGGTGCCGACATCGATGAGGAAGTGCGTCTGGTGGAGGAGTGCTACACCGGCGATACCGAAGGGGTGCGCGCGGTTCCCGGCGCGCTGGAGCTTCTGCAATCGCTGCCGCGCCACCGCTGGGCGGTGGTCACCTCCGCCCCGCACGACATGGCGAGAAAGCGTATCGCCCAGGCCGGCCTGCCCCTGCCCGACCTGCTGATCGGCGCCGACAACGTCACCCAGGGCAAGCCCCACCCGGAAGGCTACCGCACCGCCGCCGAGAAGCTGGGCTTCGACCCGCGCGACACCGTGGTGTTCGAGGATGCCCCGGCGGGACTGGCCGCCGGCAACGCGGCAGGCGCCTGGGTGATCGGATTGACCACGACGCTGTCCGCGCATGAGCTGGACGGCAACCTGTCTCTGCCCGACCTGACCGCGCTGCGGGTGCGCGTCGACGAGGATGGGCTGGAGATCGTGGCGGTGGGCTGACGCCCGCCAAGGAAATCTCTACAAGGCGATCCGGGTAGAGATCGCGTCGTACGGCGCGGTCAACCCGGTGCCGCCTTCCTCGCGATCAACAAGGCCGGCGGCGACCAGCGCCTCGACATCCTCATGCACGCGGCGATAGTCACGGCCCACCGCCTTGGCGAGAGCGTTGATGCTGGCGGCCGGCGCCCGGTGCAGATGCCGGAGCAGTTCCAACCGCTTGGGCGTCAGCGCGCGAGCCAGCGTCTCGAAGCTGTCGAAGGACAGGTGCCGCTCGTTGACCGGATCTCCGTGCTCGGCACGGCGCCATGCGTCCGAGAAACGGCCGGCAAGCTCTTCGGCAGTGTCGCCGACGTGGATCTTTAGGTCGCTCATACATCGCCTCCTGCGGTCCTGACGTCGGTCAGAAAGTCCGTAATCAGCTGCTCCGGCGAGGTGAAGCGATATGGTTCCTCTCGCAGCCCATAATGCCGGTGGTCGCCTTTGCCCCGCTCATTGTCGTAACCGATCACCCGCTCGGCAAGCTTGAACAGATCTCACCTGATCTCCTCATGCGCTTCTCTCAGCCGTCATTCCCGCGAAGGCGGGAATCCAGACAAGTCAAAGGCTTAGATACGGAGCTTCCTGGTTCCCCGCCTTCGCGGGGATGACGACCGATGATCGACCCTGTACGCTCACGACTGATACCTCCGGCCTCAAGCCCCCCGCCACTCCCCCTCGACCCACGTCCCGCGCACCGTCTGATCGGGCCGCAGCAGCACCAGATCGGCCCGCCAGCCCGGCACGATCCGGCCGCGCTCGCCGTCCATCCCCAGGAACTCGGCTGGATAAAGCGACGCCATCCGCAGCGATTCCTCCAGCGGCAGGCCGATCAGCGTCCCGGCATTGCGCACCGCCGTCGCCATGTCGAGGTCGGCCCCCGCCAGCGTGCCGTCGGCCAGCACCAGCCGCCCGTCGCGCCGGTAGATCGTCCGCCCGTTCAGCTCGAAGCGATCCGCGTCGGTGCCCGTTGGCGGCATAGCATCCGTCACCAGCATCATCCGGCCCCGCGGCCGGGCGGCCAGCGCCGCGCGCATCATCAGCGGGTGGACATGATGCCCGTCGGCGATCAGCCCGCACCAGGGCCGCCCGTCGCCCAGCGCCGCCCCGGCCGGGCCGGGCTGGCGGTTGGCGATGCCGGGCATGGCGTTGTAGAGGTGCGTCACCCCGCGCACGCCGAGATCGAAGGCCTCCACCACCCGCTCGGCGCTCGCCATCGTGTGGCCGACCGACAGGATCACCCCCGCCGCCATCAGCCGGGACAGCGCCACGTCCTCCACGCATTCCGGCGCCAGGGTCAGCAGAATCCGGCCGCCCGGCATCCGTGCCGGCAGCCCGCCGATGAAGTCGAGATCGCCCTCGTCCGGCGCGCGGACGAAGCGCGGATCATGGGCGCCGACCCGCTGCGGGCTGATGAACGGCCCCTCGAAATGGATGCCCAGCACACCGCTGCCCGGTTTGGCGACCGCCATCACCGCCGCCTCGGCGGCGGCACGGTGGCAGTCGGGAGTGTCGGTGATGATGGTCGGCAGCAACCCGGTGGTGCCGAAGCGCCGGTGCGCCGCGGCGATGGCGAGCGTCGCGTCCGCCGTCGGCTGCTCGTTGAACAGCACGCCGCCGCCCCCATTCACCTGGATGTCGAGGAAGCCGGGCGCCAGCAGGTCGCCGGCCTCCAGCGCCACCGTCCGCTCGACGTCCGGCGGGGTACGTCCGGGGGCGACGATGTCGAGGATGCGGCCATCGGCGACCAGCAGGCTGCGGCCGTCGAGGATGGTCTCGCCCGTGAAAATCCGGGCGCCGGTCAGGAGCTGTCGCATCAGACGGTCTTCGTCACTTTGGCAAGGTTGGGCGGGCTGTCGGGGTCGATGCCGCGGGCCAGCGCCAGTTCATAGACCGCGCCGTAGAAGCTCTGCAATGCCGCCAGCGGCGCCGCCTCCGGCGCGATCCCCGGCAGGCTCGGCAGCAGGGTCGTTCCCGCGAGTCCAGCCTCGGTGGTGGCGACAGCGGCGCCCAGCCCGACGATGCGCTCCACCACCGCGCGGGTGTGGGGCTCCGCCGCATCGGCCTGGGTCAGGGCCAGCACCGGAAAGCCGGGGCCGACCAGCGCCAACGGGCCATGGACCACCTCCGCCGCGCTGAAGGCCTCGGCGTGCAGACGGCAGGTTTCCTTGAACTTCAGCGCCATCTCCAGCGCCGCGCCGAAACCGACTCCGCGCCCCAGCACATACAGGCTCTCCGCGGTGGCGAGCGGCATCAGCGCCGGCTTCCAGTCCAGCGCCCTGGCTGCCTCCAGCGTGTCGGGCAAGGCCGCCAGCGTTGCCTTCAAAGCCGGATCGTCCTGCCAGTGCGCCACCAGTTGCAGATAGGCGGCCAGCGAGGCGATGCAGGATTTCGTCGCGGCGACGCTGCGCTCCGGCCCGGCCGCCAGCGGCAGGAAATGGTCGCACATCTCCGCCAGCGGCGAGTCCTCGGCATTGACGAAGCCGACCACCCGCGCACCGCCGGCCTTCGCCGCCTCCACCAGCCGCAGCAGGTCCGGGCTGCGGCCCGACTGCGAAACGGCGATGAACAGCGCGCCCTCCAGGCTGAGATTCCCGCCATAGACCGAGGCGATGGACGGCCCGATGGAGGCCACCGCCCGCCCGATCCGCGTCTCGATCAGATATTTGCCGTAGGCCGAGGCATGGTCGGAACTGCCGCGGGCGCAGGTGACGACGAAGCGCGGCGGCTCGCGGCGCAGCCGTTCGCCCAGCTCGGCGAAGCCGGCACCACACCGCTCGATCTGCCGGGCCACCGCGGCGGGGGCCTCCGCCGCCTCCACCGCCATCAGCGGGGTGGAGCGGGAGGGGGTGAACTCTGGACTGCCCTGATCGGTCATGGCGGCGCTCGCGATTGACTGGTATAGATACCAATGTAAGACCTTCTTGCGCCGGAGGCCAGCGTCCATTGGTGGAATCGCATCACGAAATCCGCCGCAGTGCGGAAAAGAAAAGCGGCGCGACCCGGGAAAGGTCGCGCCGCACGATAAAACCACTCAAATACCAGACAGGATGCCCGCTATTCGGCGGCGCGCCGTCCGCCCGGCAGCATGCCGGTCATCGCGCCCGCCAGCGCGTCGGCGTCGTTGCCGACGATCAGGTCCAGGCCGTTGGCGCCCAGCCCCATCACCGCGCGCACGCCGGCCCGCTTCAACGCCTCGGCATTCGCCTTGCCGGCGTCGCTCAACTCGACCCGCAGACGGGTGGTGGCGAAGGCGGCCAGTTCCTTGATGTTGCCGGCGCCGCCCAGCGCCTCGGCGATGCGGGCGGCACGGTCGGTCGGGACCGCCGCCGCGGCCGGAGCGGATACCGGTTTCGCTGCGACCGGTGCCGCCACGGCGGCGGGACCGTCGGCTTCCGCGCCGGCGCTGTGCAGATATTCCTGCATCTCCGTCTTCAGATTCTCCGACAGGGTGCCGAACACCGCCTGCACGCTGTCGCGCACCCGCAGGACGCCGGACGCGCCCATGCCGCGCAGTTTGCCGTCATCGACGCGGGCCGGGTCCTTCACCACCACGCGCAGGCGGGTGATGCAGGCGTCCAGATTGCTGATGTTGCCACGCCCGCCGAAAGCCAGGACGAGGTCGCGCGCCCGCTCGCTGCCGGTGGCCGTGCTGACGCTTTCCTCCGTCGCGTCCTCGCGGCCGGGGGTCTTCAGGTTCAGCGCCAGGATGGTGTAGCGGAACACGACATAGTAGATCGCCGCATAGACCGGCCCCAGGATCAGCACCAGCCACCATTTCTGCGACAGCGGGCTCAGCGCGTTGAACAGCACGAAGTCGATGCCGCCCTGCGAGAAGGTGAAGCCCATATGGGCGCCCAGCGAGTTCATGATGAACTGCGAGGTCGCCGCCAGCATCGCATGGATCAGGTACAGCACCGGCGCCAGGAACAGGAAGCTGAACTCGATCGGTTCGGTGATGCCGGTCAGGAAGGAGGTCAGTGCCGCGGACACCATGATGCCGCCGACGCGCACCCGGTTCTCCGGCTTAGCGGTGTGCCACATGGCAATGGCCGCGGCCGGCAGGCCGAACATCTTGAACAGGAAGGCGCCGGACAGGATGCCGGCCGTGGGATCGCCGGCGAAATAGCGGGCGATGTCGCCATGGACCACCTGTCCGGCAGCGTTCTGGAAGGACCCGATCTCGAAGAAGAAGGGCACGTTCCAGATATGATGCAGGCCGAAGGGGATCAGCAGACGTTCGACGAAGCCGTAGATGGTCGCGGCCAGACGCGGATCGTTCACCGCCGCCCAGCGCGAGAAGCTGTTGATGCCCTCCTGCACCGGCGGCCAGACCACCGACAGCACGATGCCGAGCACGATGGCGGCCAGTGCCGTGATGATCGGCACGAAGCGCTTGCCGGCGAAGAAGCCGAGATAGGCCGGAAGCGCGATCTTGTAGAAGCGGTTGAACATCGCCGCCGCCAGCCCGCCGGCCAGGATGCCGCCGAACACGCCGGTTTCCATCGACTTGATGCCCATGATGGTCTTCGGCTCCATGCCCCAGACCCCGGTCATCACGCCCAGCGTGGCGAGCATCACGATATAGCCGATGGTGGCGGCGATGGCCGACACGCCGTCATTCTCGGTGTAGCCCAGCGCCACGCCGATGGCGAAGATCAGCGGCAGGTTGCCGAAGATCACGTCGCCGGAATTCTTCATCAGCATCGACAGCAGCGGCGGCATCCATTCGAAGTTCGCCGCACCGATACCCAGCAGCAGACCGGCGACGGGAAGAACCGCCACCGGCAACATCAGCGACTTGCCGATTTTCTGTAGAAACGCAAAGGGGTTCATTGCCATGGCGGCTCTCCCGCAAATTGTCCGGCGGCGGCGACATCCTGGGTCCTGGATGGGTCGGCCCTGGGTGGGAATACAACCTGACCCATGCCCGGGTTTCACGACATAGGCGACATAGCGTGCCGGGCAAGCTTGCGGCTTATCCCCGATGCGCCATGCGGGGCGCGGATTGGCCGCAGGCTTCCGCCTTTCCCGGACGGGATCTTTCGATAACATATGACGAGAACTGCGCTTGGGCTATGCGGCGTCTGCGCACAGACGGCGTCCAATACGGGAGACGCCCGCCAGGGGACGCCCGCTGCGGTCTGGCGATAAGAAAAGAGGTCCGAACCACATGACCGCGATCACGCTTGCAGCTCCGCTGGCCGGATGGGCCATGCCGCTGTCCGAGGTGCCCGATCCCGCTTTCGCCCAGGGGCTGGTCGGAACCGGCATGGCCATCGACCCCACGGTGAACGAGTTGCGCAGCCCCTGCGACGGCACCGTGCTGTCGGTGCACCGGGCGCGCCATGCCTGCACTGTCCGCACCGCCAGCGGGGCAGAAATTCTGCTGCATCTGGGGGTCGACACCGTCGGCCTGAACGGCGAGGGATTCACCGCCCATGTTCAGGACGGGCAATCGGTGAAGACCGGCGACCGCCTGATCAGCTTCGACATGGATCTGGTGGGAAGCCGGGCGCAGAGCCTGGTCAGCATGATGGTCGTGGTGAATGACGGCTATACCGTCGACGGCCTGTCGGTGGATCGCGAGATCGCCGCCGGCGACGCGGCGATGACCGTCCGTGGCGGCAGCGGCGCCGATGCCGGACTTCCCGCCGCCGCTCCCGACTCGGGAGAAGACGGCGACGGAGAAACCGGCGAGCGGAGCGTCACGCTGCCCATCGCCAGCGGGCTGCATGCCCGCCCGGCCGCGGCCCTGGTCGCCGCGACCAAGGCCTATCCTGGCACCGTCACCATCCACTGCCGCGACCGCCGCGCCAACGCCAAGAGCGTGGTCGCCCTGATGGGGCTCGGCACAATGCTCGGCGACCGGCTGACGGTGCGCGCCGCCGGCCCCGGCGCCCAGGACATGGCGGAGAGCATCGCCGTGCTGATCGAAGGCGGGCTGGGCGATCCGCTCGTCGCCACCGTCGCTGCCAGTGCCGGTTCGCAGGCCGCGCCGGCTACACCCCCAGCCGCCCCCGCCCCGGCCCAGCCGGCCGCCGAGGAAGATGTCGGCCCGCCCTTCGCCCCCGGCGAGGAGGTGCTGCTGAAGGGCACCATCGCCGTGCCGGGACAGGCAGTCGGCGCCGTCGTCCGCCGGTTCCGCAGCACCGTGCGCGTGGTCGAACAGGGCGCCGGCCCGGATATCGAGGAGCCGCGCCTGCGCCGGGCGCTGGAGCGGGTCGTCGCCGGTCTGGCCCAATCCGCGCAGCGGATGCCCGAACATGCCGCCATCTTCCAGGCCCACCGGGAGCTTCTGGACGATCCGGAACTTCTGGACGGCGCGCTCGCCGACATCCGGGCCGGCAAGAGCGCCGAATGGTCCTGGCAGCGCACGGCGCGCCTCCAGGCCGACGCCCTGGCCGCCCTCGCCGATCCCCGCATGGCCGAACGCGCCGCCGACCTGCGCGACCTTGAACAGCAGGTGCTGACCGCCCTGTCCGGCAAAGGGCCCGACGTCGGGCTGGCCGAACTGCCGGCCGGCAGCATCGTCCTGGCCGACGAGATCCTGCCCTCCGACCTCGCCGGGGTTCCGGCCGGACGGCTGGCCGGCATCGGCATGGCGCATGGCGGCCCGACCTCCCACGCCGTCATCCTGGCAGCGGCGCTGGGCGTGCCCACCGTCGTGGCGCTGGGCCGGCAGGTGGAGCGGGTGCCGGACGGCGCCCCCGTGGTGATCGACGGCAACCGCGGCGAGTTGCTGGTCTTCCCGCCGGAGGACACGCTGGCGGCGACCCGGACCGCCGTCGCCGCCCGCACAGCACGCCGCGAGGAGAACCGCCTCACCTCCCGCGAGGACTGCCAGATGGCCGACGGCACGCGGATCGAGGTGTTCGCCAACCTGGGCCGGGTCAGCGACGCCCCTGGTGCGGTGGTGGAGGGAGCAGAGGGCTGCGGCCTGCTGCGCACCGAGTTCCTGTTCCTGGAACGCCAGTCCGCCCCGACAGAGGATGAGCAGTACCAGCAGTATCAGCAGATCGCCGACGCGCTGGAAGGCCGGCCGCTGGTGATCCGCACGCTGGATGTCGGCGGCGACAAGCCGCTGTCCTACCTGCCCCTGCCGAAGGAGGAGAACCCGGTGCTCGGCCTGCGCGGCGTCCGCGTCGGCTTGCGCGAGCCGGAGCTTCTGCGGGCGCAGATCCGCGCCATCCTGCGGGTGAAGCCGGTTGGCGTCTGCCGCATCATGGTGCCGATGATCGCCTCGCCGTCCGAACTCCAGGCGGTGCGGGCGATGGTGGACGAGGAGCGGGCAAAGCTCGGCCGGGCCGAACCCATCGAGCTGGGGGCGATGATCGAGGTGCCGGCCGCCGCCCTGATCGCCGACCGCATCGGCGCGGTGGCCGACTTCCTGTCCATCGGCACCAACGACCTGACCCAGTATGTGCTGGCCATGGACCGCGGCAACCCGCATGTGGCGGCCCAACTCGACGCGCTGCATCCGGGCGTGCTGCGGCTGATCCGCCTTGCGGTGATGGGGGCGAAGACCCACGACCGGGTGGTCGCGGTGTGCGGCGGCTCCGCCTCCGACCCGATGGCGGCGCCGCTGCTGATCGGGCTGGGCGTCACCGAATTGTCGGCCACCCCGGCGGTGATCGCCGACCTGAAGGCGTTCATCCGCACCCTGCGCATGGAGGATTGCCGCCGCGTCGCCGAAGCCGCTCTCGGCACCGACAGCGCCGACGAGGTCCGCCGGCTGGTCGCGGAGAGCTGGCCGGCGCTTTGAGATCCTGAAACGGAAAAAGCCGGCAGCCCATCGCTGGGCGTGCCGGCTTTCTGATGCGTGATCGAAGAACCGTCACACCCGCCCGGCCATCAGCAGCACCGCCGCCGCCTGCCGGCCGCCATGCCAGCGGACGGCGCTCCGGGCGGCGGCGCGCATCGCGGCGATGCCGATCAGCGATGCGGCGACGAACAGCCCCGGCGTCAGGTCGCCGCGCATCAACAGCGCTGCTCCCAACCCGACGATAAGCACCCGATAGACCGTTTCGCAGAAGCCCAGCCCGGCGAGGAAGCCGTCGGTGCAGCCGAAGCTGTCGGCACCGGCCAGCCGGGCGAGCTGCGACTGCCCGCCCGCGGCATGCGCCGGCCCCGTCGCCCCAACCGCCATCATCGCCGCCAACGCCGCGACTCCGGCCAGCGCCATGGCACCCATCAGCGGGCTCACCAGCGCCAGAACCGCCAGATGGACCGGCGCCCATGCCGCCTCCAGCACCCACAGGCGCTGCAACCATCCGGTGGCGGCACCCGACGGCACCAGCCGCGCCAGTTCCCGCGATTGCGCGAACTCCAGCATCGCATGCAGGGCGAACAGGCTCAGCACCACGGCCACCAGCAGAAGAAGGCTGCCATCGTCGCCCCCCACCCACAGGGCGTCCTGCAACGGCCGGGCATACAGCGCGCTGCCGGCCACCAGCAGGTTGGCCGCCACCCCGAACAGGCAGCTGCGGATCAAAGCGGACCGGTTGGTAACCGCGTGACGGGCGATGGACGACGCCATGTCGGACGCTCGCGTTCGGAAGGGAAGGACCGGCGGCAGGCTCTGCGCCCCGCGCGCCATGGCGGGGGATGGACAGTCCCGGTCGGCGGGCTGGCGGGCGGGCTGATGATCGAACGATGACAGGCTCATGCGGGCTACGGCCGGACGGCCGCTCCTTAAACCTTGGCGGACCTCGACGGTCCTCATGACACTGCGCAGCCACAGCGACCGTCGCATGCTCGGCATGATGCGTGGGAAAATTTCCCACATCAAGCGAAAAGGTGATTCCCTTTCCCTTCCGCCGCGCTATTGTCACGTCGGTCCTCACGTCGATACAGGACCTAGACCCCAACCGCCGGAGTGTCAGGCGCGTGCCGATCCGCAGCCCCGAACCAGACCGCCCGACAGTGGCCGGCAGCACCGGGGCGGCACCGCCGCCGGCGCTGCTGACGGCGGTGCGCCGGCTGCTGGTCCCGCTGGTGCGGACGTTGATCGGCTTCGGCATTTCCTGGCCGATGCTGGCGAACCTTCTGAAGTCGGTGTATGTCGAGGTGGCGGAGCGCGGCTTCGCGCTGCCCGGAAAACCGATGACCGACAGCCGCATCACCCTGCTGACCGGCGTCCACCGCAAGGACGTCAGCCAGATCCGCAGCGCGCCGCCGGTCGCGGAGGCCGCCGCCGCCGCCGCCCCGTCGCTGGGCGCGCAGGTGCTGAGCCGCTGGCTGACCGAAGCCGCCTTCCTCGACGCCGACGGCCGCCCCCGCCCCCTGCCCCGCGTTTCCGACGGCGAAGCCGGCTTCGAAACGCTGGTGACCGGCATCAGCAAGGACATCCGCCCACGCGCCCTGCTGGACGAGCTTCTGCATGCCGGACTGGTGACGGAACGGCCGGACGGACTGCTCGACCTTGCCGAGGCGGCGCATGTGCCGCGCGGCGATCTCGACAAGCTCGCCTACTATTACGGCCGCAATCTTGCCGACCATCTGGCGGCGTCCGGTCACAATCTGGCGGGCGGCGCGCCGCCGTTCCTGGAGCGGGCGCTCGCCTATGACCGGCTCAGCCCCGACTCGGTCGCCGTCCTGCGGCGGGAGGCCGACCGGCTGGGAATGGCGATGCTGGTCGAGTTGAACCGCTTGGCGGCCGATCTCGCCGATGGCGACGCCGGCCGTGACGACGCCGGCCACCGCTTCACCGCCGGCCTCTACCTCTATGACGAGGAGGAGGCGGTCGATCCTGCGCGGCAGGATGCCGGGTCCGGCGAGGGAGCGGCGGCATCGTGACCCGCAAGTTCACCCCTCTGGCTCGCACGCTGCTGCTGACGCTGATGCTGGCCGCTGGCTGCGGCCCCACCCCGAACCGGGACGGCGGCATAGCAGACCGGGGCATCGGCGGCACCGGCGTTTCCGTCGCCGACCGCGGCATTGGAGGGACCGGCATCGTCGGAACCGTCACCGCCTTCGGCAGCGTCTGGGTCAACGGCCTGCGGGTCGATCTGCCGCAGACGACCCAGGTGCGGATCGAAGGCCGGCCGGCCCAGCCCGGCGACGTGCGGATCGGCCAGACGGTCGCCATGACCGTCACCCCGGGCGGGCCGACCGGCCTGACGGCGCAGACGCTGGAGGTGCGCTTCGCCGTCGCCGGTCCGGTGGAACGGACGACGGCCGGCAGCGCCCCCAGCGCCGTGGTGTTGGGACAGCGCATCGACCTCGCCGAGGCGGAGGGCACCACGGCGCTCACCCCCGGACGCTGGGTCGCGATCTCAGGCCTGCGCCGGCCGGATGGCGTGATCGACGCCAGCCGCGTCGATTCCTGGGAGCCGGCGCGCGGCTGGGTCCTGCGCGGACGGCTGGACTCCGTGACACCGAAGACGCTGACCGTTGCCGGGCTGACGTTGTCCCGCGGCCGGAGCCTGACCGGCGCCCTCCCGGCGGTGGGCAGCATTGTGCGCGTCGCCGGCAAGCCCGATCCAGCCGCGGCGTTCGCGGTGGAAGCCGATCCCTTCAATCCCTTCGGCAGCACGGTCAGCGCCCTGTCGATCGAAACCTATGTCGATGCTTCCGGACAGACGACGAGTCCGGGCGGCCCGCGCATCGGCCGGCCCGACGGCGAAGCCGCAGCCGCGCGTGTGGTGATCGACAGCGTGGTGACGTCCGGCGGCGGAATCGACCGCAGCCGGTCCTTCGGCGCCCAACGCCTGGGTGGCCGCTCGCTCGACGGCGCCGATCCCGCCGCCCGTGCCGCCGGGCTGGCACGGGCAGGCATGCGTTCCGACGGCCAGCAGGGGCCGGACGCACCGGGCATGGAGGGGCCGGAAGGGCCGCTCGACGGCGTGCGCACCCATCCGGGATGGGGGGCGCCACCCGGCCCTTATGGTGGCCCCTATGGCGGGCCGGCCGCCGGCCAGCGTCCCGCTGCCGGCCCCAACTCCGGCCCGGACGGCAGTTCCGCCTCCGGCGCCGCCCGTGCGGCCAGTCCGCCCTCTTCCATGGGCGCCTCGCCGGAGTCCACCGCCGCCCCGACCAGCGGCGGGTTCGGGGGAAGATTTGGCGGTCCCGGCCGGGGACGGGGTTCCATGCCGGGCGATGGCGGTTCGCCCCACGGCGGCCCGAGAGGAGGATTTGGCGGAGGTTTCGGTGGTGGGCCGGATGGGGGTCGCGGCGGGCATTTCTGATCAAGCACAGCGACCGATGCGTGCAAATAACGCCACGCCCTGGACTTAAGTATTTATTTTAAAAGCCTGGAAGACGCCTTCGACCACACTCGCAAGGCGCTGCGGCATTTTGATCCACACTTGGATTTTGCCTGCATTCCTGAACTTATCCGCATTAGCATATTAATATATCAACGTCGGAGGAAAGCCGTCGCGGAAGACCGGCGCCATTGTCAATCGGGGCTGAACCGAAACCGCAAAGTCGGTTTCCATTATCGTCTTCGGTTTAGGCCCTAACCGGTTTCCAAAACACGCCCGTTCAACCGGCCCGCCCTGGCAGGGGGAACGGTGTCGCGCCGTCCGCAACGGCTCCAACTCTTCGCACAGACAGGACCAGACCATGATCTCGCTCCTTTCGCGGCTGTCGATCCGCGCCACCCTTGGACTTGTCGTCGCCGCGCTGGGGCTGTTGCTGATCGCCACCAGCAGTGTCACGTTGATCGACGTCGTCGACCGCACCCGCAACGCCCAGCGTGTCGCCACGCTCAGCGAGACCAGCCGCGACCTGCTGCGCACGCTGCTGGCGATCCGGCTGGAGCGCGGACTGGTCGGCCCGGCGCTGGGGGCGGAGGAGCCGGCCGGCGACGCCGAACTGCGCGACATCGCCGCCAACCGTGCGGTGGCGGAAAGCGGCTATGCCGCCATCGCCGCCAAGCTGGACGCGCTCGACCTGCCCGGCCTGCCGGCCGCGGCCTCGACGCTGCGCGCCACCCACGACACGCTGGCCGCCCTGCGCCGACAAGCCGATGGCACGCTGCGCCAGCGCAAGGCCGCCCGCGATCCGGCGGTGGCGGAGGCCTGGGCGACGGCGCCGGTCGCCTATCTCGACGCGCTGACCGCCGCGACCGATCTGCTGGACGGATCGCTGAAACTGGCCGATCCGATGATCGACCATCTGCTCGGCATCAAGCGTGCCGCCTGGAACACCCGGTTGAATGCCGGCGGCATGGCGCTGCGCATCCAGACCGCGGTCGCTACGGGCCAAGCCTGGACGCCGGCCGATGCGCATGCGGTGGCAGAGGCCATCGGCCGCACCGGTCAGGCCTGGGCCCTGGTCAGGGAAGCGGCCTCCCGCCCCGATACGCCGGACCAGATCCGCGAGGCGGTCGAAAAGGCCAAGGTGAATTTCGAAGGCCCGCTGGTCGAACAGCGCAAGGCGGTGCTCGCCGCCCTGGCCGAAGGCCGCAAGTCTCCGGTCGAGATCGGCACCCTGCGCCAGCAGGATACCGCCAGCCAGGGCTACATCGTCGATGCCGCCCTGGCGGCGGTGGACCGCATGGTCGTCCGTTCCGATGCGCAGGCCGCGCGTGCGACGCAGGATGCCGTCATCGCTGGCCTGCTGGTGGTGGCCGCCGTGCTTCTGACCGTCATCGGCATGATCGTCGCCAAGCGCCGGGTCAGCGATCCGATCCGCTCGATGACCGAGGCGATGCGGCGTCTGGCCGACCGCGACATGGCCGTCGCCATCCCCGGCCTGGGCCGCGCCGACGAGATCGGCGGCATGGCGGCGACCGTCACCGTCTTCCGCGACAGCATGTTGACAGCCGACCGTCTGGCGGCGGAGCAGGCCCGCGAACAGGCCGCCAAGGAGGCGCGGGCCGCCCGGCTGGAAGCGCTGATGCGCGATTTCGACGCCAAGGCGATGCACATCGTCGAGACGGTGGCGTCGGCCGCGACCGAGATGCAGGGCACCGCCGGCGCGATGTCGACCACCGCCTCGCAGGCCAGCGCCCAGGCGACCGCCGTCGCCGCGGCCTCCGAACAGGCGTCCGTCAATGTCCAGACCGTGGCGTCGGCGACCGAGGAGCTGTCGGCCTCCATCCTGGAGATCGGCCGGCAGATCGCCGCCTCCACCCGAATCTCGGGCGAGGCGGTGACCCAGGCCGAACGGACCAACAGCACCATGCGCACGCTGGTGGAGGCGGCCGACCAGATCGGCCATGTGGTGGAGATGATCAACAGCATCGCAGCGCAAACCAACCTGCTGGCGCTCAACGCCACCATCGAGGCGGCCCGCGCCGGGGAGGCCGGCAAGGGCTTCGCCGTCGTCGCCGGCGAGGTCAAGGCGCTGGCCAGCCAGACCGCCCGCGCCACCGACGAGATCCAGGCCAAGGTGAAGGAGATTCAGCAGGCCACCGGCGGCGCCCAGGACGCCATCCACGGCATCGGCCAGACCATCGGCCGCATCAGCGAGATCACCACCACCATCGCCGCCGCCATCGAGGAACAGGGCGCCGCCACCCGCGACATCGCCGGCAACGTGACGGAGGCCGCACGCGGCACCACGGAGGTGTCCTCCACCATCGTCGGCGTCAACCACGCGGTGCTGGAGACCGGCTCCGCCGCCACCGAGGTGCTGGACGCCGCCAGCAGCCTTGCCCGCGAAGCCGAAACCCTGCGCGGCGAGGTCACCTCCTTCATCACCGCCGTGCGGGCGGCGTGACGCCGGTTCCCGTCGTCGGTCCGGCCAGCATGGTTTCCTGCACCGCCATCACCGCGGCGCCGATCACCCCGGCGCTCTCGACCTCCGGCACATACTGGATGTCGAGATGCCGGGTAGAGAGGGCGAGCGAGCGCCGATAGACGCTCTGCCGGATCGAGGCCAGCAGCAGCGGCCCGATCCGCGCCACGCCGCCGCCGATGAAGATGTGCGACGGGTTGAAGAAGTTCACCACGGCGGCCAGCATCCGCCCGATATGGCCGCCGGCCTGCTGAACGATGGCGGTGGCCGCCGCATCCCCCGCCCGGCTGGCGTTGCCGAGATCGACCGTCGTCAGCGCGCCGTTGCGCTCCAGCAACTCCATCAGCCGCGGGCTTTCGCCGCCCCGCGCCGCCTCCTCCGCCATGCGCGCGATGGCCGGCCCGGCCGCCATCGCCTCGACGCAGCCGGCATTGCCGCAATGGCAGACCGGCCCCTGCGGATCGACGCAGATATGGCCGACGTCGCCCGCCGACCCGTCCCGCCCGCGATAGACAAGGCCGTGGCAGATGATGCCGCAGCCGATGCCGGTGCCGATCTTGATCACCAGGAAGTTCTGAAGCTGGCCGCGCAGGCGCCAGTGCGTGCCCAGCGCCATGATGTTCACGTCGTTGTCGACGAAGACCGGGGCGGCATATTCCTCCGCCAGGAATTCGCGGATCGAGAAGGTCTCCCACCCCGGCAGCAGCGGCGGGTTGACCAGCATGCCGCTGTCGAAGGCGACCGGTCCCGGCACGCCGACGCCGATTCCCAGCACCCGCGCCGGCCCGATCCCCATCCGCTCCCGCGCCTCGCGCAGCAGGTCCCGCACCCGCCCGAACACCGCCGCTGGCCCGTCGCGCACATCCGCCGCTTCCGACCTATGGTCCAGCACCGTCATGTCTGGGGCGAGCAGCGCCACGTCGATGCTGGTGGCGCCGATGTCTATTCCCGCCAGCACCCCCATCCGGTGGCTCAGCCGCAGCACCTCCGGCCGCCGCCCGCCCGACGAGGGCTGCACCCCGCCTTCTTCGATCAACTCGCGCCCGATCAGGCTGGAGATCGCGAGGTTGGCCTTGCTCTTGGAGAAATCGACCGACGCCGCCAGTTCGCCCCGCGACAGGCCGCCCGCCCAGAACAGCCGCTCCAGCAGGGCGCGCTCGCCGTCCGACAGACGCTGCCAGTCAACCATCGACGAGTGCCTTTCCGAACGATGCGTGTCTCCCTCCCTATCACACCTTACCCACTTTTGCCAAATTATGTTCGAAGTCGGCCATTGTCTGTCCAAAGCGGCAGGCTTACCATCAGCCCAACGAACGAAGCGGCGTCTCCCGGCTTTCGAGCCGACGAAGGGACGACACGCCTCGCAGTGGGAGAAACGTCATGGACGGTATCCGCCCGGCCGCAGTCTTGCGGTTGGTGGAAAGGCCGTCAGGGGGTGCGGAGCCATGAGCCTGCATGTCGCCTTCGACGGCATCACCAAGGAATTCGGACCCGTACGGGTTCTGCACGGCGTCAGTTTCGACCTGCATCCGGGTCGGGTGCATGGGCTGCTGGGCGAGAATGGCGCCGGCAAATCGACGCTGATGAAGATCCTCGCCGGCTATCACGCGCCGACCTCCGGCACGCTCAGCATCGACGGCGAAGCGGTGACCTTCCGGAACTCCCGCGACGCCGAACAGCGCGGCATCGTGCTGATCCACCAGGAGCTCAGCCTCGCCGACGACCTGACCGTCGCGCAGAACATGTTCCTCGGCCACGAGATCAAGCGCGGCTGGCTGCTCGACGACCGCGCGATGCGCGACCGGGCGGCCCAGGCCCTACGCCAGGTTGGCTTCGACCGCGATCCCGACACCAAGGTCCGCGACCTGATCGTCGCCGAGAAGCAACTGGTGGAGATCGCCAAGGCGCAGCTGCGCAACGCCCGCCTGCTGATCATGGACGAGCCGACGGCCAGCCTGACGCCGTCGGAATGCGACCGGCTGTTCGGGCTGATCGACCGGCTGCGGCGGGACGGCGTCACCATCGTCTACATCTCGCACAAGCTGGACGAGGTGGAGCGCATCACCGACGAGGTGATCGTGATGCGCGACGGCCGTTTCGTCGCCCGCGCCCCCACCGCCGAGACACCGCGCCAGCGCATGGCAACGCTGATGGTCGGGCGCGAGCTGACCGACATGTTCCCCGACAAGCGCATGCCAGCCCTCGGCAAGCCGCTGATGGCGGTGCGCGGACTGACCGTTCCCGGCTGGGCGGAGGATGTGAGTTTCGACCTCCATCCCGGCGAAATCCTGGGTTTCGCCGGTCTGGTCGGCGCCGGCCGCACCGAACTGTTCGAAGGCATCCTGGGCCTTCGCCCGCGCAGCGGCGGTACGGTCGAGATCGAAGGCCGCCCGGTCCGCCTGCGCAACCCGCGCGAGGCGATGCGGAACGGCTTGACCTATCTCAGCGAGGACCGCAAGGGCAAGGGCCTGCACGTCAACATGGGGCTGCGCGACAACCTGACCCTGATGACGCTGCGCCACCATGCCCAGCCTCTGCTGTCGCCTGCGTCGGAGGATCGGGCGCTGGAGCATGCCGTCGCGAATTTCGGCATCCGCGGCAACCCGCAGGGCACGGCATCCTCACTGTCCGGCGGCAACCAGCAGAAGCTGGCCATCGCCAAGTTCCTGGAACCGGATCCGCGCGTCTTCGTGCTGGACGAGCCGACCCGCGGCGTCGATGTCGGCGCCAAGCGGGACATCTATTTCCTGATCGCGCGGCTGGCCGCCGAAGGGCGCGGCGTGATCGTCATTTCATCGGAACTGATCGAACTGATCGGGCTCTGCCACCGGGTGATCGTGATGCGCGGGCGGCGGGTGACCGCGACCGTGCCCGCCGACCGGCTCAGCGAAGAGGAGTTGATTGCCCATGCCATCGGGACCAACGCCGGCACCGACATCGGCGCCCACGCCCGTCACTGAGGCCGGCACCGTGTCCACAGGCAAGCCGGCCCGCCGCTTCGATCCGCACCGCTTCGGCCCGGTCGTCGGGCTGGTGCTGCTGCTGATCGTCGGCACGGCGCTGAACCCGGATTTCGCCACCTGGGACAACATGATGAACGTGCTGACCCGCACGGCCTTCATCGGGATCATCTCCATCGGCATGTGCTTCGTCATCATCTCCGGCGGCATCGACCTGTCGGTGGGGTCGATGGCGGCGCTGATCGCCGGTGGCATGATCCTGCTGATGAATGCGCTGGCCGGGTCGGTCGGCTCGCCGGTCGTCGTCGTGGCGCTCGGCATGCTGTTCGCCCTGCTGCTGGGCGGCGGCTTCGGGCTGGCGCACGGCTATCTGGTCACGCGCGGGCGGATCGAGCCCTTCATCGTCACGCTGGGCACGCTCGGCATCTTCCGCGCCGTGCTGACCTGGCTGGCCGACGGCGGCGCCATCACGCTGGACAACGACCTGTCGGACGCCTACGGCCCGGTCTATTACGGCAGCCTGCTGGGCATTCCGGTGCCGGTCTGGGTCTTCCTGGTGGTGTCGGTCGTCGGTGCCGTCCTGCTGAACCGGACCGCCTTCGGCCGCTATGTCCAGGCCATCGGCTCCAACGAGCAGGTCGCCCGCTTTGCCGCGGTGGATGTCGACCGGGTGAAGCTGCTGACCTACGGGCTGCTCGGCGTCTGCGTCGGCATCGCCACGGTGCTGTATGTGCCGCGCCTGGGTTCCGCCTCCCCCACGACCGGCCTGCTGTGGGAGCTGGAGGCCATCGCCGCGGTGATCGTCGGCGGCACCTCCTTCAAGGGGGGCGAGGGACGGATCGCCGGCACGGTGATCGGTGCGGTTCTGCTGTCGGTCATCAGCAACATCCTGAACCTGACCAGCATCATCAGCGTCTACCTGAACGCGGCGGTGCAGGGCTGCGTCATCATCGCCGTCGCCTTCCTGCAGCGCCGGCGTCCTTAAAAAATCAAGAGGAGGAGAAACGTCATGTCGGAAGTTGCGCGTTATACCCGCCGTATGGTGCTCGGCACGGGCTTGGCGATGGCCGCGACGGTCGCCCTCGGCGGCGCTCTCGGCGGCGTCGCCTTCGCGGCGGACACGGTGAAGCTGGGCGTCAGCATCCCGGCCGCCACCCACGGCTTCACCGGCGGCATCGTCTGGTGGGCCAACCAGGCGAAGGCGGAGCTGGAAAAGGCCCACCCCAACCTGAAGATCACCGTCAAGACCGCCAGCGGCGCGCCGGAACAGGCGAACCAGCTTCAGGATCTGGTGACGGTGACCAAGATCGACTCGCTGGTCATCTTCCCCTTCGAATCCGCCGCCCTGACCCAGCCGGTCATGCAGGCGAAGAAGAAGAACGTCTATGTCACCGTCGTCGACCGCGGCCTGACCGACGCAAGCGCCCAGGACGCCTACATCGCCGGCGACAACACCGCCTTCGGTCGCATCCCGGCGGAATACATCGCCAAGAAGTACAACGGCAAGGCCAACATCGTGGCGCTGCGCGGGATCCCGACCACGCTCGACAACGAGCGCTGGGAAGCCTTCACCGGCGTGCTGAAGCAGTATCCCGACATCAAGATCCTCGACGGCAAATACGCCAACTGGAACCGTGACGACGCCTTCAAGGTGACGCAGGACTTCCTGACCCGCTTCAAGGACATCGACGTCGTCTGGGCCGCCGACGACGACATGGCCTTCGGCGTGCTGAAGGCCATCGAGCAGGCCAAGCGCACCGACATCAAGGAGGTGTTCGGCGGTGCCGGGTCCAAGACGATGGTGAAGACCATCCTCGACGGCTCCAACCCGCTGATCCGCGCCGACGTGTCCTATTCGCCGAAGTTCATCTACGACGCCATCAAGATGACCGCCGAGGCGCGTCTGAAGGGCGACAAGCTGCCGGCGACCTACATCATCCCGTCGGCGCTGATCACCAAGGAGAACGCCAAGGAGTTCTACTTCCCGGATTCGCCGTACTGATCCCTGGTTCGTCAGCCCCCTGACCCTCCCCCTCCCAGCGGGGGAGGGTCAGGGGGGACAGCCGCCAGCCGACACCTCCCGAAAACCGGGGAGCCTGACCCATGAAGACCATCAAAGGCCCGGCGATCTTCCTCGCCCAGTTCGCGGGCGACGCCGCCCCCTTCAACTCGCTGGACGGCATCGCCCGTTGGGCTGCCGGCCTCGGCTTCAAGGGCGTGCAGATCCCCAGCTGGGACCGCCGCCTGTTCGACCTGCACAAGGCCGCGACCAGCAGCACCTATTGCGACGAGATCAAGGGCACGCTGGCCGATGCCGGCGTCGAACTGACCGAACTGTCAACCCACCTCCAAGGCCAGCTCGTCGCCGTCCACCCCGCCTACGACGCGCTTTACGACGGCTTCGCCCCGGCGGAGGTCCATGGCCGTCCCGACGCCCGGCAGGCCTGGGCGGTGGAACAGCTGCACCTCGCCGCCAAGGCGTCGGCGAACCTCGGCCTGACCGCCCACGCCACCTTCTCCGGCGCGCTGGCCTGGCCTTATCTCTATCCGTGGCCGCAGCGTCCGCCCGGCCTGATCGAGACCGCCTTCGACGAGCTGGCGAAGCGCTGGCGGCCGATCCTCGATGCCTTCGACGACGCAGGATGCGATCTCTGCTACGAGATCCATCCCGGCGAGGACCTGTTCGACGGCACCAGTTTCCAGATGTTCCTCGACCGGGTGGGCGGGCATGAGCGCTGCAACATCCTGTTCGATCCCAGCCACTTCGTCCTCCAGCAGTTGGACTATCTCGGCTACATCGACGTGTTCCGCGACCGCATCCGCATGTTCCATGTCAAGGACGCGGAATTCAATCCGACCCCCTGGCAGGGCGTCTATTCCGGCTATGCGCCGTGGAAGGACCGCGCCGGGCGCTTCCGCTCGCTGGGCGACGGGAAGGTCGATTTCCGCGGCATCTTCTCCAAGCTGACCCAGTACGGCTTCGACGGCTGGGCGGTGCTGGAATGGGAATGCTGCATCAAGCATCCGGAACAGGGGGCCGCCGAAGGCGCCCGCTTCATCCAGGACCACATCATCCGCGTCACCGACCGCGCCTTCGACGATTTCGCCGATGCCGGCACCGACGAGGCGGCCAACCGCCGGATTCTCGGTCTGGGGAAAGGGGCATCATGAGCCCGGATCAAGCACCCGCGTCGTCGAGACGCTTGAGGCTCGGCATGGTCGGCGGCGGCCAGGGCGCCTTCATCGGTGCCGTCCACCGCATCGCCGCCCGCATCGACGACCGCTACGAGCTGGTCGCCGGCGCCCTGTCCTCCGACCCCGAAAGGGCGCGGGCCAGCGGCGCGGAGCTGTTCCTGGCGCCCGACCGCTGCTACGACGACTTCCACAAGATGGCTATGGCCGAGGCCGCCCGCCCCGACGGCATAGACGCGGTCGCCATCGTCACGCCGAACCATCTGCATTACCCGGCGGCCAAGGCCTTCCTCGAGGCCGGCATCCACGTCATCTGCGACAAGCCTCTGGTCCACACGGTGGAGGAGGCGGAGGAACTGGCCGCATTGGTGGACAGCCGCGACCTCGTCTTCGTCCTGACCCACAATTACAGCGGCTATCCGATGATCCGGCAGGCGCGTGCCATGGTGGCCTCGGACATGCTGGGCCGCATACGGGTGGTGCAGGCCGAATATGCCCAGGACTGGCTGGCGACCGATCTCGAGGCCAGCGGCAATAAGCAGGCCTCCTGGCGCACCGATCCGGCGCAGAGCGGCATCGCCGGCTGCATCGGCGACATCGGTACCCACGCCTTCCATCTTGCGGAGTTCGTGACCGGGCTGCGCTGCACCGATCTCGCCGCCGATTTGACCGCCTTCGTGCCCGGCCGGCGGCTGGACGACAATGCCCACATCATGATGCGCTTCGACGGCGGCGCCCGCGGCATGCTGTGGGCCAGCCAGATCTCCCCCGGCACCACCAACGGCCTGCGCCTGCGCATCTTCGGCGAGACCGGCGGGCTGGAGTGGCAGCAGGAACAGCCCAACGAGCTGCGCTTCACCCCGCTGGGCGAGCCGACCCGGACCCTGCTCCGCGCCGGTGCGGGAAGCCTGCCTGAGGCCAGCGGCATATCGCGCACCCCGGCCGGCCATCCGGAGGGTTATCTGGAAGGCTTCGCCCAGATCTACCGCGACGCCGCCGACCGCATCACCGCCCGGCTGGACGGCCGCCCGGCACCGGCCGACGTGCCGCTGCCGACGGTGGAGGACGGGGTGCGCGGCGTGCGCTTCATCCATGGCGCCGTTGAGTCCAGCCGCCGCGATGCTGCCTGGGTGTCCCTGGCTGGATAGGCAGCGCAACCGCCTTTTCCCCCGCCGCGCCCCACGAAAAGCCGGTCCCCGTACAGGAGGGCCGGCTTTTTTGCATTCCCGGCAGCGGGATGCGCAGAACCGGCAAAAGCCGTTCCGAAGAGGCAATCCCCCACCCGGCCATTTCCCTAACATCCGTTCACCAAGACAGCCGGCGCCGGTCCTGCCGGCCCGGTCCCGAACGGACTTCGCATGACCACCCAGGATTTCCATCCGTCCCGCCGGACGGTCCTTTCCGGCAGCGCCGCCCTTGCCGTCGCGGGCAGCGGCCTGCTGACCGCGGTCGCCGGCACCGCCGTCGCCGCCGAAAAGACGGCCACCCGCCCAGACCAGACCAAAGGAACGAAACCCATGCTCCAGGGCAGCCACGTCACCACCAGGGACGGCGTCCAGATCTACGTCAAGCAGTGGGGTCCGCAGACCGGCCAGCCGGTGGTCTTCAGCCATGGCTGGCCGCTGACCGGCGACGCCTTCGAAGACCAGATGATGTTCCTGGCCCAGCACGGCTACCGCACCATCGCCCATGACCGCCGCGGCCATGGCCGGTCGTCGCAGCCGGGCTTCGGCAACGATCTCGACCATTACGCCGACGATCTGGCCGCGGTGACCGAGGCGCTGGACCTGAAGAACGCCGTCCATGTCGGCCACTCCACCGGCGGCGGCGAGGTCGCCCGCTACATCGGCCGCCATGGCGTGTCGCGTGTCGCCAAGGCGGTGCTGATCGGCGCCATCACGCCGATCATGGTCAAGACCGACTGGAATCCGGACGGCGTGCCGCTGGAGGTCTTCGACGGCATCCGCGCCAGCGTGAAGGCCGACCGGTCGCAGTTCTTCAAGGACCTGACCATCCCCTTCTACGGCTACAACCGGCCGGGTGCCAAGGTCTCGCAGGGCGTCATCGACAGCTTCTGGCTCCAGGGCATGATGGGCGGTCTTCAGGCCGAATATGAGTGCATCAAGGCCTTCTCCGAAACCGACCAGCGCGACGATCTGAAGAAGATGATCGTCCCGACGCTGGTCCTGCACGGCGACGACGATCAGGTCGTCCCGCTCGCCACCACCGGCAAGGCCGCCGCGGCGATGCTGCCGAAGGGCACCCTCAAGGTCGTTCCCGGCGGTTCGCACGGCATGTGCACCACGCAGAAGGACCTCGTGAACGAGGAACTGCTGGCCTTCATCCGCGCCTGACCGGGCTGCGGGACACTGTTCGTTCATCGGCAACAATTATGTTCCGATCCACCAGATTGTCCCGCGATCCCGCCCCGTGCCATTGTCCCTTCAGACGGCGGCGGCGACGAAGCCGGCAGACAACCCCTTGAAAATCCATACGGAACAGGAAACGATCATGACCTTCAACGCCAAGTCGCTCATCAACGCCGACGACACCGTCTTCATCTTCATCGATCACCAGCCGCAGATGTCCTTCGGCGTGGTCAACATCGACCGCCAGCAGCTGAAGAACAACACCATCGCTCTGGCCAAGACCGCCAAGCTGTTCGGCGCCTCGACCATCGTGACCGCCGTGGAGACCGAGAGCTTCTCCGGCTACATCTGGCCGGAACTGATGGACGTCCTGAAGCAGGACCCCATCGAGCGCACCTCGATGAACAGCTGGGACTCCGAAGAGCTGGTGGCCGCCGTCAAGGCGACCGGCAAGAAGAAGCTGGTCATCGCCGCGCTGTGGACCGAGGCCTGCCTGCTCTACCCGACCCTGTGCGCCATCGAGGAAGGCTTCGAGGTCTACATCGTCACCGATTGCTCGGGCGGCACCTCCAAGGAGGCCCATGACGCCGCGGTCCGCCGCATGGAGCAGGCCGGCGCCCATTCCATCACCGCGGTCAACGTCCTGCTGGAAATCCAGCGCGACTGGGCCAAGCGCGAGAGCTACGACGGCGTGATGAACATCGTCCGTGAGCATTTCGGCGCCTACGGCATGGGCGTCGATTACGCCTACACCATGGTCCACAAGGCCCCGCAGCGCGGCGAATTCCCGCACAAGGTGGTCGGCGGCATCAAGCACGAGCACGCCTGATCCGACATTTTTCCGGTGCCCGGTTCCGGCCGGGCACCGGCCCCCATTTGACGGAACAGCTTCAGACCGGGAGTCCGGACCCATGATGCCCTATCTCCTTTCGGCCGGCGCCGGCATCCTGGTCGGCGTCATCTATGCGCTGATCGGCGTCCGTTCGCCGGCCCCGCCGACCATCGCGCTGATCGGACTGCTCGGCATGCTGGTCGGCGAACAGGTGGTGCCCGTCGTCAAGCGGTTGATCGCCGGCGAGCCGGTCGTCGCCTTTATCCAGACCGACTGCGCGCGCCATGTGCTGGGTCCGCATGCCGGCGTCGCCGCACCGCAGGTGGAGTCCGATCCGGCTGACAAGGGAGGGAAGGCATGACGCCTCCCCCCATCGACCGCCGGAAAGCGATGGCGGGAACTGCCGCCGCATCCCTGCTAGCATCACCGCTGCTGTCCACCCTCGCGTCCAGACCCGGGAATGCCGCCATGCCGAACACTGCCGCTTCAGGCGATCTGATCCTCGTCAACGCCAAGGTCACCACGCTCGACCGCGCCAACCCGCAGGCCAGCGCCATCGCCATCCGCGACGGCCGCTTCCTCGCCGTCGGCACGGAGGCGGAGGTGCGCGCCGCGGCTCCCCAGGCGACGGTGATCGACGCCAAGGGCCGGCGGGTGATTCCCGGGCTGATCGACAGCCACATGCACATCATCCGCGGCGGCCTGAACTACAACATGGAGCTGCGCTGGGACGGCGTGCCGAGCCTCGCCGACGCCATGGCGATGCTGAAGCAGCAGGCGGCCATCACCCCGGCACCGCAATGGGTCCGCGTCGTCGGCGGCTTCACCGAGCACCAGTTCGCCGAAAAGCGCCTGCCGACCATAGAGGAGTTGAACGCCGCCGCCCCCGACACGCCGGTCTTCATCCTGCACCTCTACGACCGCGCCCTGCTGAACGCCGCGGCCTTGCGTGCCGTCGGCTACACCAAGGACACGCCGAACCCGCCCGGCGGCGAGATCGTGCACGACGCCGCCGGCAACCCGACCGGCCTGCTGCTGGCCCAGCCCAACGCGACGATCCTCTATTCGACGCTGGCCAAGGGGCCGAAGCTGCCGCCCGAGTATCAGCTGAACTCCACCCGCCATTTCATGCGCGAGATGAACCGGCTGGGCGTGACCGGGGTGATCGACGCCGGCGGCGGCTATCAGAACTATCCCGACGATTACGCCATCGTCGAGAAGCTGCATGCCGACGGCGAGCTGACCCTGCGCATCAGCTACAACCTGTTCACCCAGAAGCCGAAGGAGGAGCTGGCCGATTTCGCCGGCTGGGCGTCGAAGGTGAAGCCCGGCGACGGCGACGACAGCTACCGCCACAACGGCGCCGGTGAGATGCTGGTCTATTCCGCCGCCGACTTCGAGGATTTCCGCGTCGCCCGCCCAGACATGCCGCCCACCATGGAAGGCGATCTGGAGCCGGTGATCCGCCTGCTGGCCGAGAACCGCTGGCCCTGGCGCCTGCACGCCACCTATGACCAGACCATCAGCCGCGCGCTCGACGTCTTCGAAAAGGTCAACCGCGACATCCCCTTCGACGGGCTGCACTGGTTCTTCGACCACGCCGAGACGATCAGCGAACGCAACATCGACCGCATCGCCGCACTCGGCGGCGGCATCGCCGTCCAGCACCGCATGGCCTATCAGGGCGAATATTTCGTCGAGCGCTATGGCGCGAAGGCGGCGGAGCGGACCCCGCCGATTGCAAAGATGATGGCGGCCGGCCTGCCGGTCGGCGGCGGCACCGACGCCACCCGCGTCGCCAGCTACAACCCCTGGGTCTCGTTGTCCTGGCTGGTGACCGGCCGGACGGTGGGCGGTCTCAGCCTCTATCCGCGCGCCAATCTGCTGGACCGCGAGACGGCGCTGCGGCTGTGGACGGAGGCCAACACCTGGTTCTCCAACGAGCAGGGCAAGAAGGGTCAGATCAAGGCCGGTCAGCTCGCCGACCTCGCCGTGCTGTCCGACGACTTCTTCTCGGTGCCGGAGGACCGCATCGTCCATCTGACCTCCGTCCTGACCATGCTCGGCGGTGCGGTGGTGCATGGCGAGGGCGATTATGGCCCGCTGGCGCCGCAACTGCCCAAGCCGATGCCGGACTGGTCGCCGGTGCGCACCTTCGGCGGATATTACAAATCGGCCGACAGGGGAACGGGCGACCAGCGTCAGGCGCTTGCCTCGGCCTGCGGCTGCGCCACCGGCTGCGGCGTCCACGGCCACGACCACGCCGCCGCCTACGCCGCCGACGTGCCGGCCGCCGACGTGCAGTCCTTCTGGGGTGCGCTCGGCTGCGGCTGCTGGGCGGTTTGATCCCACTCTTCCCTTTCCCCTGAAGCGGATCTCCTCTCCCCTCCCCGGGGAGAGGGGGGTTCCCACCTTCTCCCAAACTGGGAAACCCGCCATGACCCTCCGCTCCTTCGAACGCCCGGCGGAACGCATCGTCGACCGCATCCTCGACTGGGACGGCACATGGCTGCTGGCCCGGCTGGCTCTGGTCGGCGCCTACCTCCTCGGCGGTTTGGTCAAGCTCACCGACTGGCCGGGCGCCGTCGCCGAGCAGACACATTTCGGCCTTACCCCACCCGCCCTGTGGGCGGCCCTGACCATCCTGGTCGAGCTGGTCGGTCCGCTGCTGATCCTGCTGGACCGTGCGCTGTGGCTCGGTGCCGGCGCGCTCGGCGTCTTCACCGTTCTCGCCGCCCTGATCGCCAATGATTTCTGGACGATGGCCGGTCAGGAGCGCTTCATGGCGACCAACGCCTTCTTCGAGCATATCGGGCTGGTCGGCGGCTTCGCGCTTGCCGCGATCGTCTCGCGGATGCGCCGCCGCTTGGGCATAAACCGGTAAGCGAAGGAAAGCGCCCCGCCCTCATCGCCCTCCACGACAACAGAACAGCGGACCCCAGCATGTCGCCATCCGGTCAGTTCGAACTCGTCCTCGGCCTGATGGCGGCGATCATCGTGCTGGAACTTGCGGCCAAGCGGCTGCGCATGCCGCCCTCGGCCGTGCTGGTGTTGGGCGGCATAGCGCTCGCCCTGATTCCCGGCCTGCCGGAGATCACACCCGATCCCGACCTGACCCTGCTGCTGTTCCTGCCGCCGCTGCTGTTCGCCAGCGCCTATTTCACGGTGTGGAGCGACTTCCGCGCCAACCTGCGCATCATCCTGCAATTGGCCGTCGGGGCGGTCGCCTTCACCACGCTGGCGGTCGGGGTGGCTGCTCATCTGGTGATGCCGTCGCTGCCCTGGGCCGCCTGCTTCACCCTCGGCGCCATCCTGTCGCCGCCCGACGCCGTGGCCGCCAAGGCGGCGCTGAAGGGTTTGCCGCTGCCGCCACGCATCGTCACCCTGCTGGAGGGCGAAAGCCTGGTGAACGACGCCACCGGGCTGGTGCTGTTCCGCATCGCCATCGCCGCAGGGATGACCGGCACCTTCGAGGCCGGCCATGCCTCGCTTGAGTTTCTGTGGCTCGCCATCGGCGGTGTCGCGGCCGGCGTGGTCTTCGGCCACATCGCGGCACTGCTGCTGGGGCGCCTGCGCGACGTGCCGCTCAGCATCGTCGGCGGCTTCCTCGCCGCCTGGGGCAGCTATCTGGGCGGAGAGGCGCTGGAGGTGTCGGGCGTGCTCGCCACCGTCGGCTGCGGTCTGGTGATGGGCCGGCGCCAACACGACCTGTTCACGGCACAGCTGCGTACCCATGCCAACGCCGTGTGGGCGGTGGCGGTGTTCCTCATGGAATCGATGGTCTTCATCATCATCGGCCTGTCGCTGCGCGGCGTGCTGGGCCGGCTGGAGGCCGCCGGCACCGGCCTGACCGACCTGTTGCCGATGATCGTCGCCGTCACCCTGGCGATGATCCTGTCGCGCTTCGCCTGGCTCTTCCCCTCGACCTACCTCCCCCGCTTCCTGTTCCCGAGCCTGCGGCGGCGCGACCCCTACCCGTCGGTGGCGGTGCCGGTGATCATGGGCTGGGCGGCGATCCGCGGCGTGGTCAGCCTTGCCGTCGCCCTGTCGGTGCCGGTGGAGTTTCCCGGCCGCGACATCATCCTTGCGACCACCTGGGCGGTGATTCTGGTGTCGATCCTGGGACAGGCGACCACGCTCGCCCCGCTGATCCGCAGGATGCGGCTGGGCGGTTTCACGCTGGAGCGCCGCCCGACCCTGTCTGAATCCGAAGCCCGCATCCGCATGGCCCGCGCGGCGCTGGACGCGGTGCGCGAGCGGTCGGACACGGCCGACGGCCGGCAGCGCCACCCGCGCCTGCTCGAACAGTACGGCCACCGGGCGACGATGGCCGAACGCTTCCACGAGAGCGAAGGCATGCTGACGGAGGACCGGCGCGAGCATTTCGCCGCCGTCCTGGCCGCCAACCGCGCCGCCCGCACCGAGATCCTCGGCCTGCACCGCGGCGGCCGCATCCACGACACGGTGCTGCACCGGCTGGAAGCGGAACTGGACCTTGAGGAGCTGAGCGCGGAGCAGGCGCTTGCGGAGGGGGAGGCTGCGGGGTAAAGCGCCTCTCCCCCCTCGGGAGGATCCCCTCTCCCTCCCGGGGAGAGGGTTAGGGTGAGGGGGTCGCGCGGCGGGGATCTTCAAGCATCGCGCACCTCCCGCTCCCCACAAAATCCACCCTGTGCATCCCCCTCACCCCGACCCTCTCCCCGCTTTCGGCGGATTTTCGATCCGCCTGTCGCGTCAGCGCAAACTTCGTTTGCGCGTGAGCGGGGGAGAGGGAGACCTCGACGGGTGACGGGAATCCCCCCTCAAGCCGCCTCGCCCACCGGGGCCGGCTTCGCCGCGCGCAGGATCATGCCGAACAGATCGCGCGGCTCGTCGGGATCGGCAAGCATGTCCAGATTCTCGTAGAGCCCCGTTCCCGCCACCTTGTCGCGGACATAGCGCAGGGCGGAGAAATCCTCCGTCGCGAAGCCGACCGAGTCGAACAGCGTGATCTGCCGCGCGTCGCGCCGCCCCACCGCCTGCCCGGTCATCACCGTCCACAGCTCCGTCACCGGATGGTCGGGAGCGAGCTGCTGGATTTCGCCCTCGATCCGCGTCTGCGGCGGATATTCGACGAAGATGTCCGACCGCAGCAGGATGTCGCGGTGCAGTTCCGTCTTGCCGGGGCAGTCGCCGCCGACCGCGTTGATGTGCACCCCGGCCCCGACCATGTTGTCGGTCAGGATGGTGGCATACTGCTTGTCGGCGGTGACGGTGGTGATGATCTGCGCCCCCTCCATCGCCTCCTCGGTCGATTTGCAGGCGGTGATCTCGAAGCCCTGGTCGCGCAGGTTGCGCACACATTTCTGCGTCGCCGCCGGGTCGATGTCGTAAAGCCGCAGCTTGCCGATGCCCAGCAGCGCCTTGAAGGCCAGCGCCTGGAATTCCGCCTGCGCCCCGTTGCCGATGATCGCCATGCAGGCGGCATCCTTCGGCGCCAGATGCTTGGCCGCGACGGCGGAGGTCGCGGCGGTGCGCAGCGCCGTCAGGATGGTCATCTCCGTCATCAGCACCGGATAGCCGTTGCCGACATCGGCCAGCACGCCGAAAGCGGTGACGGTCTGCCGCCCCTCCCGCGTGTTCTTCGGATGGCCGTTGACGTACTTGAAGCCATAGGTCCGGCCGTCGCTGGTCGGCATCAGCTCGATCACGCCCTCCGCACTGTGCGAGGCTACCCGCGGCGTCTTGTCGAAGCTCTCCCAGCGGCGGAAATCCTCCTCCACACAGGCCGACAGCTCGGTCAGGAAGCGTTCCACGCCGATGTGCAGCACCAGCTTCATCATGTGGTCGACGCTGACGAAGGGAACGAGGTTCAGGTTCGGGATCATGGTCAAACGCTCCATTCGCTCAGAAGCTGCGGGTGGGGTAATCGAGGACGCGGCGCCCCATCAGGCTCGCCAGCAGTTCCACCATCAGGGTCGCGGTGCGGCCGCGCTCGTCCAGGAAGGGGTTCAGCTCGACCAGATCGACGCTGCTGACCAGACCGGTGTCGTGCAGCATCTCCATGATCAGATGGGCTTCGCGGAAGGTGGCGCCGCCGGGAACCGTGGTGCCGACGCCGGGCGCGATGCCGGGATCGAGGAAATCCACGTCGAGGCTGACATGCAGCAGCCCGTCCGCCTCCACCACCCGCTCCAGGAACGGGCGCAGCAGGGCGACGATGCCGTGCTCATCGATCTTGCGCATGTCGTGGATGGTGATGCCCGAGGTCTCCAGCGCCCGCCGTTCGGCCGGATCGACGCTGCGGATGCCCATCATGCAAACATTGTGCGGGTCGAGCCGGGCGGGCGGCGGCGGGAAATAGCCATCGAAGCCGGCCAGCCCGGTGGCGTAGGCCATCGGCACGCCATGCAGATTGCCGCTCTCCGTCGTCTCCAGCGTGTGGAAATCCGGATGGGCGTCGAGCCAAAGCACGAACAGCGGGCGCCGCATCTCGGCGGCGCGCTGCGCCAGTCCGGTCAGGGTGCCGGCGGCAAGGCTGTGGTCGCCGCCCAGGAAGATCGGCATGGCATCCTGCCCGGCGCTCGCCTCGTACGCCACCTGGGTCAGCGCCGCGGTCCAACCGGCCACTTCCGGCAGGAATTTCAGCGCGGCGTTGCCATGCGCCAACGGCCGCTGCGGCAGCGGCGCCACGTTGCCCAGGTCGGTCACGCTGTGGCCCAGGTCCGACAACGCCTTGGCGATGCCGGCGGTGCGGTAGGCGCTGGGTCCCATTTCGCAGCCAAGCCGGCCCGCCCCATCCTGCACCGGCACGCCGACCAGCCGGCACTGCTTCGTTTTGGTCTTGTGGTAGGACATTGTTTGGTCTCTTGCCTGTTCCTCTCACCAGCAAACCACAGGCGTCCGGCGGAACGGACAGGGCAATTTGACAAATGTCGCCAATCTGCCTACCAAACTGAACAGCCAAGCTTGCCAGATTGTCGGAGTGCCTCAATCATGACCCTCGACCAGCTCGATGAGAAGCTCATCACCCTGCTGCGCCATGACGGCCGCCGAAGCATTTCCGACCTCGCCATCGAACTCGGCGTCTCGCGGGCGACGGTGCGCTCGCGGATGGAGCGGCTGGAAAGCTCCGGCATCATCACCGGCTATACCGTGATCCTGCGCGCCGACACGGTGGAGGCGCCGGTGCGCGGCATCATGCTGATCGAAGTCGAGGGGCAGGCCACCGACCGGGTCGTCCGCACGCTCAGCGGCTTCCCCGAGATCATGGAGATCCACAGCACCAACGGACGCTGGGACCTGATCGTCGAGCTGTCGGCCGGCAGCCTGCCGGAATTCGATGGGGTGCTGCGCCGCATCCGGCTCATCCCCGGCATCACCACCAGCGAAACCAACCTGCTGCTGAACACCCCGCGCAGCACCCGCGCCCGGCTGTAGGCCACCCGCAACTTGCCAATCCGCGCAGTCCAAGCTTCCATTCTGGCAAGTTCGGCCGATTCTCCTGTCACTTTTTCATCTTCCGGCCGCCGTCTGCTTCGCTGATGCTCCGTCTACCCAACGAAACCGGGACGCCGCATGGACCAGCATCGCATCGCCACCGATCCTATCGCCAGCGTCGGCCGGAACGGCCCGGCTCACCGCCACCCTCCCTCCAACCCCACCGCCACGGTCGCCGTCCAGGCGGACGGCCTGCACAAGCGGTTCGGAAAGCTGGAGGTGCTGAAGGGCGTGTCGCTGACCGCCCGCGAAGGCGACGTCATCACGCTGATCGGCTCCTCGGGTTCGGGCAAGAGCACGTTGTTGCGCTGCATCAACATGCTGGAAGTCCCCGACGAAGGGCGCGTCACCATCTGCGGCGAGACCATCGCGATGAAGACAGCGCGCGGGCGGACCCTGCCGGCCAATTCCCGTCAGGTCGACCGCATCCGCACCAGTCTCGGCATGGTGTTCCAGAACTTCAACCTCTGGAGCCACATGACCATTCTGGAGAACGTGATCGAGGCGCCGGTCCATGTGCTGGGCGTGCCGAAGGCCGAGGCCATCGACCTCGCGCGCAGCCTGCTGGACAAGGTCGGCATCCTGGGCAAGGCCGATTGCTATCCGATCCAGCTGTCGGGCGGCCAGCAGCAGCGCGCCGCCATCGCCCGCGCCCTTGCCATGCAGCCCAAGGTGATGCTGTTCGACGAACCGACCTCGGCGCTCGACCCCGAACTGGTCGGCGAGGTGCTGCGCGTCATCCGCCAGCTGGCGGACGAGGGCCGCACCATGATCCTGGTGACGCACGAGATGGACTTCGCCCGCGAGGTTTCCTCCAAGGTCGTCTTCCTCCATCAGGGCCGGATCGAGGAGGAAGGGGCGCCCGACAGGGTGCTGACCAATCCCGAATCCGACCGCGTGCGCCAGTTCCTCTCCCGCCACCTCTCCGCCGCCTGAATAAAGGAGGGGGTGCGCCACACAAGCGCAGGCTTCCCGGCTTTCGCGACGATGACGGCCGACGGACGCCTGTGCCAAAGTCCGCCGTTCCGCGGCCGGCACGGATCGCAACAGCCGGACCCGAGCGGACAAACGAACACAGGATACCAACCAATGAAGAAGATCCTTTTGGCCCTGGTGCTGGGCGCCCTGGCCGCCGGCAGCGCCGTTCCGGCGATGTCGAAGGATGCAAAGAAGATCCGCATCGCGTCCGAAGGCGCCTTCGCGCCGTGGAACGGCATGGATTCGTCGGGCAAACTGGTCGGCTTCGAGATCGACCTCGCCTGGGACCTGTGCAAGCGCATTGAGGCCGACTGCGAGCTGGTCGCCATGGATTGGGACGGCATGATCCCGTCGCTGCAGCAGGGCAAGATCGACGCCATCATGGCCGGCATGACCATTACCGACGAGCGCAAGAAGGTCATCGCCTTCGCCGGCCCCTACGGCACCGAGCAATCCACCTTCGCCACCCTGAAATCCTCCAAGCTGGCCGGTGCCACCGTGGGCGCCGAGCGTGTCGACCTCGCCGACGAGGCGGCTGCCAAGCCGGCGGTCGCCAAGCTGGCGGAGCTGCTGAAGGGCAAGACGGTGGGCGTCCAGACCTCGACCATCCAGGTCGATTTCCTGGAGAAATACCTGCCGGACGTGACCGTGCGCAATTACGACAAGATCGACAACGCCGCCATCGATCTGGCCGCCGGCCGCGTCGATGCGATCTTCGGCGACCGTTCGCCGGTCGAGGCGCTGATGCGCGCCGCGGGCAACGACAAGATGACGCTGTTCGGCCCGGCGATGACGCGCGGCGTGCTGGGTGAGGGCATGGGCGCCGGCCTGCGCAAGGCCGATACGGAGCTGAAGAGCCGCCTCGACAAGGCCATCGCCGATGCCAACAAGGACGGCACCATCGCGACCTTGAGCCAGAAGCATTTCGGCTACGACGTTTCGGTGCGGTGATCCCGATGCTGGATCTCCTCGACTCCGGGCTCACCTCCGGGCTGCACGGCTGGGGGCCGCAGCTCCTGTCCGGGACGGCGATGACCGTCGCGGTCGCGCTGTCGTCCTTCCTGCTGGGTCTCGCCTTCGGGGCCGCCGGCGCCGCCGCCAAGCTCAGCGACAGCCTGGTGTTGAGGGGTCTGGCGGAGCTTTACACCACCGCCGTGCGCGGCGTGCCCGAACTGCTGGTGATCTACCTGCTGTTCTTCGGCGGTTCGGGCATGATCATGGCGGTGGCCGGAATCTTCGGCTACGGCGGCCTCATCGAGCTGAACGCCTTTTCCATCGGCGTCGCCGCCGTCGGCCTGATCTCCGGCGCCTATTCGACCGAGGTCATCCGCGGCGCCGTCAAATCGGTGCCCTACGGCCAGATCGAGGCGGCGCGGGCCTGCGGCATGGGGCGCTGGCGCATCCTGCGCCGGGTTCTGGTGCCGCAGACCCTGCGCTTCGCCCTGCCCGGCCTGGGCAATGTCTGGCAGCTGACGCTGAAGGATACCGCGCTCATCTCCGTCACCGCCCTGGCCGAGATCATGCGCGTCGCCCACACCGCCGCCGGCTCCACCCGGCAATCCTTCCTGTTCTACAGCGTCGCCGCACTGCTGTACCTCGCGCTGACCACCGTCTCGACGACGGCGTTCCAGCAGGCCGAGCGCTATGCCAGCCGCGGCGTGCGGAGGGCCTGACGATGAACTGGACCTTGATGTGGGACAGCCTGCCGCGCCTGCTGGCGGCCCTGCCCCTGACCTTGCAGCTGGTGGTGCTGGCGCTCGCCTTCGGGGCGGTACTGGCCTTCGCCACCGCGCTCCTGCGCCTGTCCGGCAACCGGGTGGCGGTGGCGCTGACTGCGGCCTACACCTTCATTTTCCGCGGCACGCCGCTGCTGGTGCAGATCTTCCTGATCTATTACGGCCTCAGCCAGATCGACCTCATCCGCGACAGTTTCCTCTGGCCCGTCCTCAGCCAGCCGATGTGGTGCGCCATCCTGGCGCTGGCGCTCAACACCGGGGCCTACACCTCCGAGATCCTGCGCGGCGCCATCGAGACGGTGCCGCAGGGTCAGGTGGAAGCCGCGCGGGCCTGCGGCATGTCGCGGGTGCGGCTGTTCCGCCGCATCGTCCTGCCGGTGGCGATCCGCCAGATGCTGCCGGCCTACGGCAACGAGGTGATTTTGATGGTGAAGGCCAGCTCGCTCGCCAGCACCATCACGATGATGGAGATCACCGGCGTCGCGCGGCGGATGATCGCCCAGACCTTCGCGGTCTTCGAGATCTTCATCGTCGCCGGCATCCTCTACCTGCTGATCAACTTCGTCGCCACCCGCCTGATCCGCCACGCGGAATGGCGCATGACTCCCTATCTCCGGGCGCGGGCCTGACGCGCAACATCCATGCTATCCTGCCGTCCGGCCCCCACCGCACCATCAACCGGACACCATGACCACCGCCGTCAGCGACCAGGACCGCTTGATACCCACTCCCACCGGCGCCGGCTTCGGCCGCCTCTACGTGAAGGACTGGACGCCCGCCGCGGCCGGCGGTCTGCCGCCGATCCTGCTGTTCCACGATTCGCTCGGCTGCGTCGATCTCTGGCGTAGCTTCCCGACCCGCCTTGCCGCCGCGACCGCAAGGCGGGTGATCGCCTATGACCGGCTGGGCTTCGGCCGCTCCGATCCCCACCCTGGCAGCCTGCCCCGCGATTTCGTCGCCGCGGAGGCACGGGACGCCGTCCCCCTCCTGCTCGACAGTTTCGGCATCGGCGATTTCGTCGTCTGCGGTCACAGCGTCGGCGGCGGCATGGCGGTGGAGACGGCGGCGCGCTTCCCCTCCCGCTGCCGCGCGCTGGTGACCATCGCAGCGCAGGCTTTCGTCGAGGAGCGCACGCTGGACGGCATCCGCGAGGCGAAGCAGGGCTTCCAGGATCCGGCCCAGCTGGCCCGTCTGGCGAGATACCAGGGCGACAAGGCGCGCTGGACGGTCGATGCCTGGACCGAAAGCTGGCTGTCCCCCGCCTTCGCCGACTGGACCCTGGACGCCGCCCTGGCCGATGTCCGCTGCCCGGTTCTGGCCCTGCATGGCGACCGCGACGAATACGGATCGGCCGAGCACCCGGCCCGCATCGCCGCCGGTCGCGGAAGCGTCCGCCTCCTGCCCGATACCGGCCACGTCCCTCACCGCGAATGCGAGGCGGAGGTGGTGGAGGCGATCCGGTCTTTCCTCAGCGAACCCTGACGCCCGCCCCCAGCGCCGCTTCCAGCAGTTCCGCAAGCTCCCCGACCCGGTAGGGCTTCGGCAGCACCCGCACCCCATCGATCCGGGCGATGTCCTCGCTGTAGCCGGTGGTCAGCACCACCGGCAGGCCGGGGCGCAAACGCCGGGCGGTGTGGGCCAGATCGATGCCGTTCATCGCCCCCGGCATCACCACGTCGCTGAACAGGATGTCGATCCGCAGGGCCGGGTCGTTCAGAAGCCCCAGCGCCTCCTCCGCATTGCCGGCGCGCAGAACGGCATAGCCCATCTCGTCGAGTGCTGCCGCCACCATGCTGCCGACGATGGGGTCGTCCTCCACCAGCAGCAGGCGCCGGCCGGCCCCGCGCGCGGTGTCCAGCGCCCGCTCCTTCGCCGGCGCCGCCACCGGCTTGACCGTCCGCGGCAGGAACAGCGAGACGGCGGTACCCTGGCCGGGCGCGCTGTCGATCTCCACCCGGCCCGACGACTGGCGGGTGAATCCATACACCTGCGCCAGCCCGAGGCCGGAGCCCTTGCCGACTTCCTTGGTGGTGAAGAAGGGTTCGAAGACGCGGGCCTTCACCTCCGCCTCCATCCCGGTGCCGGTATCGCTGACCGTCACCTGCACCAGATCGCCGCTCGCTCCGTCCGCCGGCCGGTTGCGGGCGGTGACGCGCAGCCGCCCGCCTTCGGGCATGGCATCGCGCGCATTGACGGCGAGGTTCAGGATCGCCAGCTCGAACTGGGTCGGATCGACTTCCACCGGCCACAACCCCGGCTCCACCTGCGTCTCCAGCGTGATGTCGGCGCGGATGGCGCGGGTCAGCAGGTCGGCCATGCCCAGCAGCCGGTCGCGGACATCCATCGGCTCCGGCCGCAGCGTCTGGCGGCGGGCGAAGGCCATCAGCTGCTGCACCAGCTTGGCGCCGCGGTCGATGGCCTGCTGCCCGGTTTCCAGCAGCGGCTGGATCGACGGCTCCTTCGCCCGCCGCCCGACCAGTTGAAGGCAGCCGGCCAGCGCCTGGAGCAGATTGTTGAAATCATGGGCGATGCCGCCGGTCAACTGGCCCATCGCCTCCATCTTCTGGCTCTGGCGCAGGGCGGCCTCGACCCTCTCGCGCTCGGCGATCTCGGCGTTCAGCGCCCTGTTGGCGGCGGACAGGTCGCGCGCCCGTTCCGCCAGATCATGGTTCGCCCGCGCCAGCGCCGCCTGCGCCGCGCCAAGCACCAGCACGATCAGCAATGTCATCGCCAGCAGCAGCGCCATGCCGACATAGCGTTCGGCCCGGCGGGCGAAGGGTTCCATCTGCGTGCGCAGCGACACGCTGCCGATGGCGCGGCCGTCCTGCACAACCATGACGGTCACCGTCAGATGGTCGCCGTCGAAATGATGCCCCGGCGGCTCGGCGGTTTGCTGCATCGGCGTCATCCCGCCGGCGGTGTAGCTGGCGAACAGCGCCCCGCTGCCGTCATAGACGCCGGCCGCCTCGAACTCCGGGCTGGCGGACAGCGCCGCCAGATACTCGCTGGCGGAGGTCCGGTCGTTGAAGCTCAACGCCGCGGTGACGGTCGCCGCCAGGATCCGCGTCTGCACCTCCACGTCGCCCGTCCGCTCGTCGCGATAGGCATTTTCACTGGCCAGCGCCATCAGCCCGCCGGCCACCAGCAGGACAACCACCGCCAGCGCGGTCAGGCGCGGCGTGTGCCGCCAGAATCCGGCCAGATCGGTCACGTTCCGCTCTCCTGCTTCCTCATGGCCGCACCGACAGACTCATCAGCTTGGAGCTGATCGCCAGCCGGTTGCCCTGGGCCGCCGCCGCATCGATGACGAAACGGACCCGGTCCTCCTGCAACACAAAGGTGATAACCGCGCCGGCGGCCGATCCGCCCGGCGCATCGGCATCGCTGACAGTCAGAACAGGCTCGCCGCGCAGCCGGTCCATCGCCATTGTCCCATACAGCAGATGGCAGCCCGACCCTTTTTCGAACTGCGGCCGGCGCATCAGTTCGATGGGCCGGCCGCCGGCATTCTGTCCGGCGACAGCCCGGTCCAGCAAGTCGCCGAACGGGTCCGGCCCTTCCACGCAGAGGCGGAACGGGCTGTCCGCCGTGGCGAAGACGCCCGGCGGCCAAGCGACGAAGGCGATGAATTTGTAGAGGAAGGTCGCCTTCACCGCCACCTCCAGCGGCTCTGCCGATGCAATCGACACCGGCGCGCCTGCCAGCACCAGCAGCAGGCTCAGCGCCAGAGGATTGCACCAGCGGATGGGCCGCTCCTCCATGCTCAAAACCCCACCCGCATGCGCGCATAGACGCTCCGTCCGATGGCGCGCGGCGTGGTGTTGGACGGATCGTAGGCCTCCAGATGCCGGGCATGCAGCAGATTCTGGCCGAACAGCGACAGTTCCAGCGCCGGGGTAACATGCCAGCCCAGATGCAGGTCGGCCTCGGTATAGGCCGGGACGTTCGACACCGCGACCCGGCCGACCCGGCGCAGGGTGGCGTCGAACTCCACCTCCGGCGTCAGGTTCATCTGCGAGCGCAATTGAACTTGATAGGTCGGATCCTGGCCGGCGGCCTGGAAGCGGGACAGGTCGGTCGCCCCCGGCTTCAGCCGCAGGTTCTTGTGCAGCCAGTTGCCTCCGGCATGCAGGGTCCACCAACTGGTCAAGCCATAGCTGCCCCAGCCTTCGATACCGTAGGTGTTTCCCTCCATATCGTTGCGCAGCATGATCGGCAGGCCGCCGTCGGTCAGGCTGGTGGTGCGCAGGTCGTCATAGACATTGTAGAAGGCCGACAGCGCCACCCGGCTGTTCGCCACGGGCCGGCCGCGATAGCCGACCTCATAGGCCACCAGCCGCTCCGACTGGAAATCGGGCGAGGGCGCCAGGATTCCGGCCCCCGACAGTTCGCGATCGACGCGCGACGGCGTGCGCACCGACCGGCTGACCGCCGTCCACAGCATGTGGTCGTCCGACAGCCGCCAGGCGAGCCGCAGGTTGGGCAGGATGTCGAAACCGGAATAGCTGTTGTATTCCGCTTTCATCCCGACCGTCAGCTTCAGCTTCGGCGCCAGCGTCACCTCGTCCTGGGCAAACAGGCTTCCCAGCGAGATCGTCGCGTCGTCCTCCGGGAAACCAAGGGACACCCGCGAGCGGAAGGCCGACTGCCACACGCGGTATTGCGCCCCCCAGACCAGCTGGTGCCGGCTGCCCAGCGCCACATTGTGCTGGGCCTGAACGTCGAAGGTCTCCAACCGGTCGGTCGCGACCGCATAATCGCGGTTCTGCTGGTCGTAATAGGCCTGCACCTGCACCGACGACCCGCCGCCCAGCCTGTGCGTCCAACGCCCGAGCAGGTTCCCGCCATGCAGCGAGGTGTCGAGCCACTCCGTATGGTTGTGGAAGAGATCGCCTTGCAGGGTGTAGGAGGCCGCGCCGCCCGCCGCGGTGCCATCCAGCCGGAAGCCGGCCTGCGAGCCGTCGAAGGCGTCGGTGGTCACGTCGCCCGGCACCGCTGCGAAGCTGCTGCGCCGGTCGAAGCCGGTCAGATAGCCGCGCAACGCCAGTCCGCCATCCGCGGCCTTGACGCCATAGCGCAGGGTGCCGTTCCGCTCGCCGGAGCCGGCGCCTATTTCGGCAAAGCCGCCCTGGCTGTCCGCGGCGGGCCGGGTGATAACGTTGACGACACCGTTGACCGCATTGGCGCCCCACAGCGTGCCGCCGGGGCCGCTAACCACCTCGATCCGCTCGATCTCCGACAGCGGGACGTTGATCGCTTCCCAGAAAACGGTGGAGGCGACCGGCGAATAGACGCTGCGGCCGTCGACCATCACCTGAAGCTTGTTGGCGGCTTCCGGCGAGTTGAAGCCTCGCGCGCTGACGGTGTAGCCGGCGGTGTTCAGCCGGGCCACCTCCAGATTCGGCGCCAGCCGCAGCGCTTCGGGCAGGCTGGTGGCGCCGGACCGCCGGATGTCCTCCGCCGTGATGACATAGACCGCCGCGGCCGCGTCGCTCAGCGGCTCCGGCCGCTTGGAAATGGAGGTGACCTTGATCGTCCCCAGTTCCTCGATGGACAGGGTCGACAAATCCTCGACCGTCTGGGCCGGCGCCGCATGCGGTGTCAGAACCAGAGACAGCGTCAGGAGGGCGCCCAGCCTGCGGGCGGGACCACCGGCTCCCCCGGTTCTCTCGCACCGGCTTTCAAGACGGAGGGCTCGCCATGGCATCGACGCTTGGTTGCTCTGTTCAGTGTCTGCACGAACGAGCTTTATAGCAGTCTTGAGCGTGGCTTCCCGCTAGGCGGAACGGCCGAACCCTACCTAGAGCTTTCGGGCGTCTGACCTTGGCTGCCGGACAGCTGGCCGCGCTCCTCCCGCAATAGGGCGAGTTTCGCCTCAAGCTTGCCGATCTTTCTGTCGAGCTTGCGCAGCCGCTTGCGCGGCGCCTTTTCCTCGGCCGATCCGGCTTCGATGCCACGCCGGGAGTTGGCCCAGATTCTGGCATTGATCGCCGCCTTGGCAGCATCGCTCAGCCGCTTCCACCCCTTCACCTCCGCCCTGGTGCGGTGGCAGCCCAGGCAGTTGCCGTCGCCGCCGAAGCGGCAGAGGCCGACGCACGGGTTCCCGCTGTCCATTTTCGCTGTCCTGTCGCTCTGCTTTCCGCTCACGGGGGGCCTGCCACATGGTCGTCTCCGGTCGATGAGAATGTGCGCCGGTGGTCCCGTCCGGCAATGGCGGCCGGCGGAAAGCTGGCATGCCTGCAATCCGGAAGCAGTCCGGCAAATCATCCGAATGCATGGATCCCTCGAAAATATATCCATACAAAAATGCGACACACCGCCGCACGAGGACTTGAAGGGCCGATTTCACCCTACAATCACCTTGCCGCATCCGTACAAATGATCCATACAAACGCCATCGCCGGATGGCCGCTTCTCCATACGCCATAGAGCATGGACGGGCGCCCGGACGGCTTCTTCGTGCCAGGTGATCCATGCCCAGCGATGCGCCCATCATCACCCGCCGCCCCGACCATGCGGCGGAAACTCCGGACCCGCCATCGGCCTACGCCTCCCACCGCAAGATCCATCCCAAGGCGGTGCGCGGGCGGTACCGGCGGCTGAAGACATGGCTGGGCGTGGTCCTGCTGGCGCTGTTCGCCATCCTGCCCTGGCTGCGCTGGGACCGCGGGCCGGGGCTGCCCGATCAGGCGGTGCTGTTCGATCTGGGCAGCCAGCGCTTCTACATCTTCGCCCTGCAGCTTTGGCCGCAGCATGTCTATTACATCACCGGCGTGATGATCATCGCGTCCATCGGCCTGTTCCTGGCGACGGCGCTGGGCGGCCGGGTCTGGTGCGGCTTCACCTGCCCGCAGACGGTGTGGACCGACCTGTTCGTCTGGGTCGAGCGGCGGGTGGAAGGCGACCGCGGCGACCGCATCCGGCTGGACAAGCATCCCTGGACCGCCGGCTGGCTGGCGAAGAAGACGGTCAAGCACGCGGGATGGCTGGCGATCTCCCTTGTCACCGGCTTCATCGGCATCGCCTACCTGACCGACGCGCCGTCCCTGGCGACCGATCTGCTGCGCTTCGACGCCCCGGCGCTCGCCGCCGGCTCCGTCCTGTTCATCGCAGCCTGCACCTATGCCATGGCCGGCTTCATGCGCGAACAGATGTGCTTCTACGTCTGCCCCTGGCCGCGCATCCAGGCCGCCATGCTGGACGAGGAAAGCCAGGTCGTCACCTATCAGGACTGGCGCGGCGAAGGGCGTGCGCCCCTGCGTAAGAGCGAGGGCTGGGACACCCGCACCCACAAGGGGTTCGGCGACTGCATCGATTGCGGCCAGTGCGTCCATGTCTGCCCGACCGGCATCGACATCCGCGACGGCATCCAGATGGAATGCATCGGCTGCGGCCTGTGCGTCGACGCCTGCAACGACGTGATGGCGCGCATCGGCCGGCCCGGCGACCTGATCCGCTTCGACACCCTGACGGCGCAGGCGGCCAAGGCGGCCGGCACCACGCCGGCCCGCTACCGGCTGATCCGGCCGCGCACCATCGTCTATGGCCTGATGCTGGTCGTGGTCGGCGGGGTGATGGCGATCGCGCTGGCGATGAAGTCCAGCAACGACGTCTCCGTCCTGCGCGACCGGGCGCCGCTGTTCGTCACGCTCACCGATGGCCGCATCCAGAACGCCTACACCATCAAGATCGCCAACATGTCGCTGATGGACCGCCACTACCGCCTCAGCCTGTCCGGCCTTCCGCAGGCGAGCCTCAGCCTGTCCGGCGACGGCACCGAGACCGGCGAGCTGTCGCTGTCGGCCCGCGCCAACGCGGTGGAAACCTACCGCATCCAGGTCCGCGTGCCGCATTCCGCCCTGCCGGACTCCTCCACCCCGGTGACCGTCGTCCTGACGCCCGACAGCGGCGCCGGCCAGCCGGCCCGGCACGACAGCGTCTTCCTGGCACCGTGACCCTCCCCCCGGAGGACTGCCCCTCTCCCGTCGGGGAGAGGGGCACTGGACGCTTGCAGCACCATGATCGGAACGCGCATATGATGCCGACGGTGCCGCCGCAATCAGGCAAGGGAACGGCCAGGACATCCATGCAATCCGACACCCCGGAACACACCGGCCCGGCCGACCCGTCGGACACCGCCGTCTGGCAGCCCGACCTGACCAACCGCGCCAAGCCGGTCTATCTCGCCATCGCCCATGCCCTGGCCGACGACATCGCCGCCGGCCGGCTGGCGGCCGGGCAACGGCTGCCGCCGCAACGCCTGCTCGCCGACCGGCTGGGCGTGGACCTGACCACGGTCAGCCGCGCCTACAGCGAGGCCCGCCGCCGCGGCCTGCTCGACGCCCGCGTCGGCCAGGGCACCTTCGTCAGCGCGCAGGACGTTGCGCCGGACCGCCCGCTGCCCGAGACCGCCCGGCCCCGCCGCGAGGCCGCCGCCCCGCCCGCGGTCATCGACATGACCATGAACCAGCCGCCGCTGCCCGACGCGCCGGAGCTGCTGGACCGGGTGCGCCACAGCCTGTCGCAGGCGATGCTGCGGCTCGACCCGCAAACGCTGCTGCGCTATCCGGAAGCCGGCGCCGGCTTCCGCGCCGGGGAGGAGGATTGTGCCGCCGGAGCCCGCTGGCTCGCCAAGCGCCTGCCCGATCTGGACGCGTCCCCGCTCGGCGATCACAGCCGCATCGTCGTCTGCCCCGGCACGCAGAGCGCCCTCCTGGCACTGCTGTGCATGCTGACCAGCCCCGGCGATACCGTCTGTACGGAGGAGCTGACCTATCCCGGCTTCAAGGCCATCGCCCGGCAGCTCGGCCTGCGGGTGGTCGGGGTGGCGATGGACAGGGACGGCCTCGACCCCGACGCCCTGCGCGCCGCGGTGCGAGCCCATTCCCCCAAGGCGCTTTACTGCACCCCCACCCTGCACAACCCGACGACGGCGACCCTTCCGGCCGACCGCCGCGCCGCCATCGCGGCCATCGCCCGCGAGCACGGCTTCCCGATCATCGAGGACGACATCTACGGCGTGCTGCCGCAGGACGCCCCGCCGCCCATCGCAGCATTGGCGCCCGACGTGACCTTCCACGTCGTCGGCCTCGCCAAATGCGTAGCCCCCGGCCTGCGCGTCACCTATGTCGCCGCCCCCGATGCCCGTCAGGCCATGCGGCTGGCCGCCGCCCAGCGCGCCACCATCCTCGGCACGCCGCCGGTCCCGGCCGCGGTCGCCACCCAATGGATCGCCGATGGCACCGCCGATGCGCTGCTGACCGCCATCCGTGCCGAGGCGTCGGCCCGCCAGCGCATCGCCCGCGACCTGCTTCCGCCCGCCACGCAGACCGCACACCCCGAGGGGTTCCATCTGTGGCTGACCCTGCCTCCGGCCTGGACCCGTGGGGAGTTCGCGGCCCATCTGCGCAGCCACGGCATCGCCGCCGCGGTCAGCGACACCTTCCTGACCGCAGGCGCGGTGCCGGAAGCCCTGCGCATCTGTCTCGGCGCCCCGGTGACCCGCGCCGACTGCCGCCGCATGCTGGAGGTTCTCGCCGACGCCCTCGACCAGAGCCCCGCCCTGGCCGGCATCGTGATCTAAATCCGAACCTTCAGACCAGAATCCCGCGCCATGCCCGACCGGACCAGCAGGTCGGTGTCCGGCGAGAAGCGCGCCTTCAGCGGCAGCATCGCCGCCCCCAGCACGCGGGCCATCGGGCCGATGGATCCCGCCATCACCGGAGCGGACTTCAGCCCCGACCGGTTGAAGCGCTCCACCGCCGCCGTCAGCCTCTGGGTGAAGCGGTCGCGCCAGGATGGCGGCAGGAAGCCGTCGACCACCACCTCCTGAAAGTCGATGACGCTGAGCGCCGACACGACCGCGCGCGACAGCTCCGCGCACGCCGCTTCGGCCCAGGAATCGAAGATGGCGTCCGCCCGCTCGCCGCTGCCGTCGGCCAGCGCCGCCGACAGCGCCGCCGTCGGGTCGATGCCGGCGGCCTCCAGTTCGCGCTCCAGCAGGAAGATCGAGGCGGCATGGATCAGTTGCCCCGGCGGCGTGCCCGGCACGGCCGGGCGGGTCGGCATCGAGCCGATGGCCCCGGCATTGCCCTGCTCTCCGCGATAGAGCCGGCCGTCGATCACCACCCCGCCGCCGATGAAGGTGCCGAGATAGATGTAGAGCGCGCTGCGGCTGACGATGGCGTGGCCGGCGATCATCTCGGCCGCGCAGGCCGCCGCGGCATCGTTGTAGAGCGTCACCGGCAGCCCGGTCTCGCGCGCGAAGGCGCCGGCGATGTCGGCATCGCGCCAGCCGTCCAGCGCGCCCGGCGCCAGCCCCAGCTCCGCCGACCAGGCGTGGATTTCATCCGGCATGGCGACCCCCAGCCCGACCACCCGCGCGCGCCGCGCCGGCGACAGATGCGCCAGCAGCCCGGCCGCCTGGGCGATGGCGGTGGAGATCGTCGGCTCGGGCAGCGGCGCGTCGTAGCGCACCCGGCTAGCCCCCAGCTCCTCCCCCAGCAGGTTGATCAGGATGGCCTCGACGCTGCGCCGGCCGATCTTCACCCCCAGCGCATAGGCGCCGTCCGGGTTAGGCGCGATCGGGGTGGACGGCTGCCCGACCTGCCCGCGCACCTTGTCCAGCTTGACCAGCAGCCCGTCCTCCAGCAGCCGGTTGACGATCACCGACGCCGCCTGACCGCTGAGACCGGTCTCCCGCGCGATTTCCGCCTTGGACAGCATGCCGGCCTGCAACAGCGCATGCATGACCAGCCGCTCGTTGTAGGCGCGCAGCCCGGTGGTATCGCCGCCCCGCATCCTTCCGCCGCCTCCCCGCCCTTGAATTCGACAATAGTCCGTATAGCAACCAATCATAACAAAATCAAAGTGATTTATTTAATCCGACTCGGACACGGTTATGGCTGTTGGATCGATCAACTTTGGAACTTCGCCACCGTAGCAAGCGACTCACCAAAGGAGCAAGGCCGGCGGCAAATCCGGCTTAATCCTTAACTCCGCACTGCCGTCGGCTCCACTGTCCGAGCCACCTCCCCGCCTGCCCCGCAGAAAGTCCGGGCCATACGCTGCCGAATATCAAAATCAATGTGATTTATCTATTGCAGCCCCGAACCGTCTGCGCCATAGTGTTGGTGTGCCCTACAAACCGAATGCCGCAAATGCATCCGGGTGTCGGGCGACCAGTCGCAAAAGGCCGGCGGGACGAAAGCCAGGGCGCGGCCGGACAGGATTTTGGGGAGGAAAACAGGAATGAAGCGTGCGCTTTCCTTGATCGGCGCGGCCGTCGCCGCATTTCTCGGCAGCTCCGCCCAGGCGGAAACGCTGTCCATCGCCACGGTGAACAACGGCGACATGATCCGCATGCAGAAGCTGTCGGAGCATTTCACCAAGGCGCATCCCGACATCACGCTGAACTGGGTGACGCTAGAAGAGAATGTGCTGCGCCAGCGCGTCACCACCGACATCGCCGCCAAGGGCGGCCAGTACGACATCCTGACCATCGGCACTTACGAGGTTCCGATCTGGACCAAGCAGAAGTGGCTGATGCCGCTGACCAAGCTCGGCGCCAACTATGACGTCGAGGATCTGCTGCCCTCGATCCGCAGCGGCCTGACCACCGACGGCACGCTCTACGCCGCGCCCTTCTACGGCGAAAGCTCGATGGTCATGTACCGCAAGGACCTGTTCGAGAAGGCCGGCCTGACCATGCCGGAGGCGCCGACCTGGGCCTTCGTCTCCGACGCGGCGCGCAAGCTGACCGACAAGAAGGCCGAGGTCTACGGCATCTGCCTGCGCGGCAAGGCCGGCTGGGGCGAGAACATGGCCTTCCTCAGCGCCATGGCGAACTCCTTCGGCGCCAGCTGGTTCGACATGAACTGGAAGCCGCAGTTCAACACCGACGCCTGGAAACAGACGCTGACGACCTATCTCGGCCTGATGAAGGACGCCGGCCCGCCGGGCGCCTCCTCCAACGGCTTCAACGAGAATCTGGCGCTGTTCCAGTCGGGCAAATGCGCGATGTGGATCGACGCCACCGTCGCCGCCTCCTTCGTCTCCAACCCGGCGCAGAGCAAGGTGGCGGACAAGGTCGGCTACGCCCTGGCTCCTGACACCGGCCTCGGCAAGCGGTCCAACTGGCTGTGGGCCTGGAGCCTCGCGGTTCCCGCCAGCAGCAAGAAGGGCGACGCCGCGCAGGCCTTCATCTCCTGGGCGACCTCCAAGGACTATCTCGACCTCGTCGCCAAGGAAGAGGGCTGGGCCAACGTCCCGCCGGGCACCCGCAGCTCGCTCTACGCCAATCCCGAGTACCGCAAGGCCGCTCCCTTCGCCGACCTGACGCTGAAGTCGATCCAGGCCGCCGATCCGCAGCACCCGACGGTCCAGCAGGTGCCCTATACCGGCGTGCAGTTCGTCGCCATCCCCGAGTTCCAGGGCATCGGCACCGCCGTGGGTCAGGCCTTCTCCGCCGCGCTCGCCGGCCAGACGACCGCCGATCAGGCCCTGCAGACCGCCCAGACTCTCGCCACCCGCGAGATGACCAAGGCCGGCTACATCAAGTAAGCGGTCACGCCTGACCTTCTGTCCGTCCGATCACGGCAGAACCTCTGTCCGCCGCCGTCCCAGCCTTCGCCGGGACGACGGCGGCAGAAGGCCGCGCTCCACAACGCCGTTACCCAAGGGTCGAGCCATGGCCACCGCACATTCGCGTGCCGCCGCGCGCCTGACGATGACTCCGGCCGTCATCCTGCTGCTCGGCTGGATGCTGATCCCGCTCGTGATGACGCTCTACTTCTCCTTCCTGCGCTACAATCTGCTGATGCCGGGGACGGAGGAGTTCATCGGCACGCTGAACTACCAGTATTTCCTCACCGATCCGGCCTTCTTCGCCGCGCTCGGCAACACGCTGGCGCTCGTCGGCGGGGTGCTGGTGCTGACCATCGCCGGCGGGATCGGGCTGGCCCTGCTGCTCGACCAGCCCTTCTGGGGGCGGGGCATCGTCCGCCTTCTGGTCATCGCGCCCTTCTTCGTCATGCCCACCGTCTCGGCGCTGGTGTGGAAGAACATGCTGATGAACCCGGTGAACGGCCTGTTCGCGGCCATCGCCAAGGGTCTGGGCCTCCAGCCCTTCGATTTCCTGGCCGAGGCGCCGTTGTCCTCGATCATCCTGATCGTGACGTGGCAGTGGCTGCCCTTCGCCACGCTGATCCTGCTGACCGCACTCCAGTCGCTCGACCGTGAAAGGCTGGAGGCGTCGGAGATGGACGGTGCCGGAGCGGTCGACCGCTTCATCCACATCATCCTGCCCCATCTGGCGCGTGCGATGACGGTGGTGACGCTGATCCAGACCATCTTCCTGCTGTCGGTCTTCGCCGAGATCCTGGTGACGACCAACGGCGGCCCCGGCACCGCCACCACCAACATCACCTATCTCGTCTATGCCCAGTCGCTGCTGCAGTTCGATGTCGGCGGCGGCTCCGCGGGCGGCATCGTCGCCGTCGTCCTCGCCAACATCGTCGCCGTCTTCCTGATGAGGATGATCGGCCGCAACCTGGACATCTGACCATGGCGCGCGCCGCAACCAACCGCCAAAAGCTTGTCGTGACCCTGATCGCCTGGACCGTCGGGATCGTGATCTTCTTCCCGATCCTGTGGACCGCCCTCACCAGCTTCAAGACCGAGGCCGAGGCGGTGGCGACACCGCCGACCTTCCTCGCCTTCCACTGGACGCTGGAGAACTACACCGAGGTCCAGCAGCGTTCCGACTATTTCCTGCATTTCTGGAACTCGGTCGTCATCTCGGTGGGGTCCACGCTGCTCGGCCTGCTGGTCGCCGTCCCCGCCGCCTGGTCGATGGCCTTCGTCCCCGGCAAGCACACCCGCGACGTGCTGATGTGGATGCTGTCGACCAAGATGTTGCCGCCGGTCGGCGTGCTGATCCCGATCTATCTGCTGTTCCGCGACTTCGGGCTGCTCGACAGCCGCATCGGTCTGGTCATCGTGCTGACGCTGATCAACCTGCCGATCATCGTCTGGATGCTGTTCACCTACTTCCGTGAAATTCCGGGCGAGATCCTGGAAGCGTCCCGGATGGACGGCGCCGGCCTGCGCGACGAAATCCTGTTCGTGCTGCTGCCGATGGCGGTGCCCGGCATCGCCTCCACCCTGCTGCTGAACATCATCCTGGCGTGGAACGAGGCTTTCTGGACGCTGAACCTGTCCGCCTCGCAGTCGGCGCCGCTGACCGCCTTCATCGCCAGCTACTCCAGCCCGGAAGGGTTGTTCTACGCGAAACTGTCGGCCGCCTCGACCATGGCGGTCGCGCCGATCCTGGTTCTCGGCTGGTTCAGCCAGAAGCAGCTTGTGCGCGGCCTGACCTTCGGCGCCGTGAAGTAGGGGGGAACCCGCTATGGGTCAGATCACGCTCGACCGCGTCACCAAAAGCTTCGGCGACATCGACGTCATCCCGCCGCTGGATCTCTCCATCGGCAACGGCGAGTTCGTGGTGTTCGTCGGCCCGTCCGGCTGCGGCAAGTCTACGCTGCTGCGCCTGATCGCCGGGCTGGAGGATGTGTCGTCCGGCACCATCCGCATCGACGGCAAGGACGCCACCGCCCTGCCGCCCGCCCAGCGTGGGCTGGCGATGGTGTTCCAGTCCTACGCGCTTTATCCGCACATGACCGTGCGCAACAACATCGCCTTCCCGCTGAAGATGGCCCGGCTCGACAAGGCCGCCATCGACCGCAAGGTGGAGGCGGCGGCCAAGGTGCTGAACCTCACCAACTATCTCGACCGCCGCCCCGGCCAGCTCTCCGGCGGCCAACGCCAGCGCGTCGCCATCGGCCGCGCCATCGTCCGCGAGCCGACCGCCTTCCTGTTCGACGAGCCGCTGTCGAACCTGGACGCAGCACTTCGCGTCAACATGCGCCTGGAAATCTCCGAGCTGCACGCCAGCCTCGGCACCACCATGATCTATGTGACCCACGATCAGGTGGAGGCCATGACCATGGCCGACAAGATCGTGGTGCTGAACGCCGGCCGGATCGAGCAGGTGGGCTCCCCCATCGACCTCTACAGCCGCCCGCGCAACCGCTTCGTCGCCGGCTTCATCGGCTCCCCCCGCATGAACTTCATCGAGGGCGAGATCGCGCGCGGCGCCGGCGCCGACTGCATCGGGATCCGTCCCGAACATCTGGCGCTGTCGACCGAATCCGGCCTGTGGTCCGGCACCGTCACCGTGTCCGAACATCTGGGATCCGACACCTTCGTCTATGTGCAGGTGGACGGCATCGGCACGATGTTGGCACGGGCCGGCGGCGAGTTCCCGGTGCATCACGGCGACCGCGTCTGGCTGACGCCGCAAACCGAAAAGCTCCATCGCTTCGACGGTCAGGGCAACGCGCTGTCTTCCGTCGCCGCCGGTGTGAAAGTGGCATGAAAGGGTCCATTCCGATGACCAGTTCCATGAAACGTCTCGACGGCAAATCGGCCATCGTCACCGGCGCCGCCCGCGGCATCGGCCGCGCCTTCGCCGCCGCCTATGTCGCGGAGGGAGCCACCGTCGCCATCGCCGACATCAACCTCGCGGCGGCGGAGAAGGCGGCGGCGGAGATCGGTCCCGGCGCCTATGCCGTGGCGCTCGACGTGACCAGCCAGTCCTCCATCGACGCCGCCGTCGCCGCGGTGGTGGAGCGGGCCGGCGGCATCGACATCCTGATCAACAACGCCGCGCTGTTCGACCTCGCCCCCATCGTCGAGATCACCCGCGACAGCTACGACCGCCTGTTCTCGATCAACGTCGCCGGCACGCTGTTCACCATGCAGGCGGTGGCGAAGCGGATGATCGCGCAGGGCCGCGGCGGCAAGATCATCAACATGGCCTCCCAGGCCGGACGGCGCGGCGAAGCGCTGGTCGGCGTCTATTGCGCCACCAAGGCGGCGGTGATCAGCCTGACCCAGTCGGCCGGCCTCGATCTCATCAAGCACGGCATCAACGTCAACGCCGTCGCCCCCGGCGTGGTCGACGGCGAGCATTGGGACGGCGTCGACGCCCTGTTCGCCCGGCATGAGGGTCTCCAGCCCGGCGAGAAGAAGCGCATGGTCGGCGAAGCGGTCCCCTTCGGCCGCATGGGCCGGGCGGAGGATCTGACCGGCATGGCGATCTTCCTGGCGAGCCGGGAGGCCGACTACATCGTCGCCCAGACCTACAACGTCGACGGCGGCAACTGGATGAGTTGAGAAGACCTCCCTCTCCCGCCCCGGGAGAGGGCAACACATCTCCCTCCGCCGACTTCCGCAGGACCCCCATCATGACCATCGCCCTTTCCGCCGCCACCCTCCCGGACATCGCTGCGCGGGCATCGGTGCCGGCTTATGACCGTTCCGCTCTGTCCGCCGGGATCCTGCATTTCGGCGTCGGCAACTTCCACCGCGCCCATCAGGCGGTCTATCTCGACAGCCTGTTCGCCCAGGGCCGCGACCATGACTGGGCGATCCTCGGCGCCGGCGTGATGCCGTCGGACCAGCGCATGCGCGACGCGCTGGAAGGCCAGGACTGGCTGACCACCGTCGTCGAGCAATCCGGCGCACAGAGCCTCGCCCGCGTCACCGGCGCGATGATCGGCATGCTGCCGGTCGGCGACAGCGACGCCATCATCGCGAAGCTGGCCGATCCCGCCATCCGCATCGTCTCGCTGACGGTGACGGAGGGCGGCTATTACATCGACGCCGCCGGCAGGTTCGACGCCAGCCATCCGGCGATCCGCGCCGACATCGCCGTGCCCTCCCGCCCGACCACCGTCTTCGGCCTGATCGTCGCCGGTCTGGCCCGCCGCCGCGGCGACGGCACCGTGCCCTTCACCGTCATGTCCTGCGACAACATCCCCCATAACGGCGTCGTCACCCGCAACGCCGTGCTGGGCATCGCCAGGGGGATCGACGCCGATCTCGCCGCCTGGATCGACGGCTCGGTCGCCTTCCCCAACGGCATGGTCGACCGCATCACGCCGGCCACCGGCGTGCAGGAGCGCGAGACCCTCGACCGCGATTTCGCCATCGCCGACAACTGGCCGGTCTTCTGCGAGGACTTCACCCAGTGGGTGCTGGAGGACCGCTTCTCCGCCGGCCGTCCGGCGCTGGAGGCGGTGGGCGTGCAGTTCGTCCCCGACGTGACGCCCTTCGAGACGATGAAGATCCGCATCCTGAACGGCGGCCATGCGGTGATCGCTTATCCGGCCGGCCTGCTCGGCATCACCTACGCGCATGAGGCGATGGAAACCCCGCTGATCCGCGCCTTCCTGCAAAAGATCGAGCGGGAGGAGATCATCCCGACCGTGCCGCCGGTGCCCGGTACCGACCTCGCCGGCTATTTCGGCATCATCGAGCGCCGCTTCGCCAACCCCAAGATCAAGGACACCATCCGCCGGCTCTGCCTCGACGGCTCGAACCGCCAACCGAAATTCATCGTCCCGTCCATCGCCGACCGCCTGAAGGCCGGTGCCGGCATCGAGGGGCTGGCTCTGGAATCGGCGCTGTGGTGCCGCTACTGCTTCGGGACGACCGACGACGGCCAGCCAATCGAGCCGAACGACCCCAACTGGGACCGCCTGACCCAGGTCGCCGCCAAGGCCCGCACCGAACCGACCGTTTGGCTCGACCAGGAGGACATCTACGGCGAGGTCGGCAAGTCGCAAATCTTCCGCGAAGCCTTCTCCGCCGCCCTGCGCGCCCTGTGGACGGACGGCACCCGCGCCGTGCTCACCCGCTATGCCGGCGGATTCCAACTGAAGGACTTGCCCGCCATGACCGCTATGCCGCCCGACGCATCGCAACCCATCGACGTGCTGTGCCTGGGAGAGGTGCTGATCGACTTCATGCCCGCAGGCGCGGCGCAGCCCGGGGTGATCGGCGCCTTCGATCCGGCGCCGGGCGGGGCGCCGGCCAATGTCGCGGTCGGTCTGGCACGGTTGGGGGTACGCAGCGCCTTCATGGGCCGGACCGCGGCGGACGGCTTCGGCCGCTTCCTGGCTCGGGCGCTGACCGATGCCGGGGTCGATGTGTCCCACCTGCGCCGCGTGCCGGACGCCCGGACCCCGGTTGCCTTCGTCTCGCTCGACGAGGATGGGGAGCGGGAGTTCCTGTTCTACGGCGAGCCGATGGCCGGCTTCTCCGCCGCCGACCTCGATCTCGATGCCGTCGCGGCGATCCGCCTGCTGCATTCCGGCTCCATCGGCCTGATCGACCCGGCCGCCCGCGAGGCGAGCCTGCTGGCGGTGGAGACAGCGCGCCGCCACGGCCGGCTGGTGTCCTTCGACGCCAACCTGCGCCTTGCCCTGTGGCCCGACCGCGACACCGCGGAACGCCTGATCCGCCAGGGCATCGCCGCCGCCTCCATCGTTAAGCTGAGCGACGAGGAACTGGAGTTCCTGACCGGCAGCGCCGATCCGGACACCGCCGGCCGCAGCCTGTGGCATGAGGGCCTGCGCCTGCTGGTGGTGACGCATGGCCGCAACGGCTGCACCTTCCTGACCGCCGATGCGTCCGGCCATGTGCCGGGGATGACCGTCACCACCGTCGACACCACCGGTGCCGGCGACGCCTTCGTCGCCGCACTCCTGGCCGGCATTCTCGAAGATGCCGGGACCGCCTTCACCCCGGACCGGCTGCGCGAAATCTGCCGGTTCGCCAACGCCGCCGGAGCGCTGACCACCACCGCCCCCGGCGCCATCCCCTCCCTGCCCGACCGCGCCGCGGTCAACCGGCTGCTGAACCGCTGAGACAAGACGGATTTTGAAGCTTTCGTTTTTGAAGCTTTCGGTGGTCCGCACCCCAGCCTGGGGCTAAGATTTCCCGGTCACCGTTTCCCTCATCCGCACCTGCACCGAACGCCCTTTCCCGCAATGGGAGAGGGCGTTTCCGTTTGGCCAGATGAAACACTGAACACCACGCCGAAAACCGTTCCATAGCGTTCCAAATGTTCCATTTCAGGGGCGAACCCTTTCCTAACCCACACAGACGCAAAGAAACTCAATCTTTAACAAAACAAACTGATCACTCCAAAATAATGATGGCGTCGCCTCGGGTGCCTAGCTATCGTGACGTCTGAAATTGCGAATCCTGTCGCCCTAATACGGCTTTCTATACCTAATGGTTATATCCAAAGGGGTAGAATATCCCAACGGTAACAGGCGTTGCTTTAGTGAGGCATGATGAGTGACTTGAAGGCCCTGTCGCCGAGCGAACTCGATCTGGCGACGCTGATCGTGAACACCCTCACCCTGGAAGCCGACCCGGAGGATATCGATCCGGACGCCCCCCTCTATGGCGAAGGGCTGGGCCTCGATTCCATCGACATCCTGGAAGTGGCGCTCGCCGTCTCCAAGTCCTACGGGGTGAAGCTGCGGGCCGACGACGAGAACAACACGAAGATCTTCAGCTCTCTGCGCACACTGAACAGCCACATCCAGCAGCTCAAAGCCGCCTGATGCCGTCCGCCGCCTGCACCAGGGGTGGAGTCGCGGTGGGTGCCGGCCTGTCGCTCTTCGCGCTGTATCCCCTGCTGGTCCATGGCGCCATCGTCGCCGACCTCGACGCCGATACAGCACTGTTCCTGGCGCTGGTGCAGGCGGGGGTGACCGGGCTGGTGATCGGCCGGGCGGCGCCGCGCTTCCGCTGGATGGCTCTGGCCGGCGCCATCGCCCTGTTCGGCCTGTCCTGGCGCTCCGCCCGCGACGGGCTGCTGGCGGCTTCAGCGATCAGCCACGCCGCGATCTATGTTGGCCTGCTCGTCCTGTTCGGCCGCACTTTGCTGGCCGGGCGCGAGCCGCTGATCACCTGGATCGCGCGGCGAATCCGCGGCAGCCTGACCGACGATATGCTGGTCTACACCCGCCGCGTCACCATGGCGTGGTGCCTGTTCTTCGCCGGCCAGCTGGCGATGTCGGCCCTGCTGTTCTGCGCCGCGCCGCCGGCCGTCTGGTCCTTCTTCATCAATGTCCTCGACCTGCCGCTGGTCGCCGCGATGTTCCTGACGGAATACGCCTACCGCCTGCGCAAGTTCTGGAACCACTCCCACGGCTCCATCGCCGACGTCGTCCGCGTCTTTTCGGAGCGGCCAAATCCATGATGGTTTCGCAATGACGATGCTGTCCACCACCCGCCTGCCGCTGCTGCGCCATGGCAGCCCCGACGACCTGTTCGCTTGGCATGATGGCAAGCCGGTGACGGTGCGCAGCTACCTCGCCGCCGTGCGCGATCTGGCCCGCCGCCTGCCGGACGGCGCCTATCTGCTGAATCTGTGCGGCGACCGGCTGGGCTTCGCCGTCGCCCTCGGTGCGGCCCTGCTGCGCCGGCAGATCAGCCTGCATCCCCCCAACGACACGCCGGCGACGCTGCGCCAGCTCGACGAAAGCTATCCCGGCCTGATCTGCCTGACCGATGCCGGGGCGCACTATCCCGGCATGACCTGCGTCGCAGCACTTCCGACCGACGGCCTCGACAGCCTGACCGGTTCGCCCTTCGATGCCGACCTCGCCTTCCCGGCCGATCAGGTGGCCGCCATCGCCTTCACCTCCGGCTCCACCGGCCGGCCGATGCCGCAGGTGAAAAGCTGGGGCACCCTGGTCCGCAGCGTCCATGGCGCCGGCACCGCGCTTGAGATCGCCGGCCTCGGCCCTGCCGGCCATTCCACCTGTGGGCTGGTGGGCACCGTGCCGCACCAGCACATGTACGGCCTGGAATCGGTCATCCTGCTGGCGCTCCAGCACGGTCTGGTCCTGTACGGCAGCCGTCCGCTCTTCCCCGCCGACATCGCCGCCTGCCTCGCCGATTTGCCCGGCCGCCGCATGCTGGTGACCACGCCGGTGCATCTCCAGGCCCTGCTGGCCGACGGCACCGCCCTGCCGCCGCTGGATTTCATCCTCTGCGCCACCGCCCCGCTCGCCCCGCAGCTCGCCATCGACGCGGAAGCAAAGCTGGGCGCCCCGCTGCACGAGATCTACGGCTGTTCGGAAACCGGTCAGCTCGCTGTCCGCCGCACCAGCGCCACGGCGGAGTGGCTGTGCATCGACGGCATCCGGCTGCGCCAGGACGAGCAGGGTACCTGGGCATCCGGCGACTTCCTCGACGGCGAGACCCTGCTGGCCGACGTGATCGAGCTGAAGAGCGACACCCGCTTCATCCTGCACGGGCGCTCCGCCGATCAGGTCAACATCGCCGGCAAGCGCAGCTCGCTCGCCTTCCTGAACCACCATCTGAATTCGGTGGAGGGGGTGAAGGACGGCGTCGTCTTCATGCCGCAGGAGGGGGAGAGCGGAACCACCCGCCTCGCCGCCCTGGTGGTGGCGCCCGGCCTGACCGCCGAGACGCTGCTGGCCCGCCTGCGCGAGCGGATCGACCCGATCTTCCTGCCGCGTCCCCTGCGCTTCGTCGAAGCGCTGCCGCGCAACCCGACCGGCAAGCTGCCGCGCGAGGCTCTGCTGCGGATGCTCGACAACAGCCAGCGCGACTAGGTGCCGCCGCCGTGCCGAACCAGACCGACATCCAGTTCCCTGCCGACCATCCCACCGCCGCCGGCCATTTTCCCGGCAACCCGATCATTCCGGGTGCGGTCCTGCTCGACACCGCCCTCACCGCCATCGCCGCGGCGGAAGGGTCGGCGCCCGGACCCAGCCTCGGACCCTGCCACCTGCGCTCCGCCAAGTTCCTGCACCCGGTCCGCCCCGGCGACCGCATGCAAGTGGAATGGCAGGCCACCCCCGCCGGCGGCATCGCCTTCACCGGCAGCGTGGCGGGCCGTCCGGTGATGACCGGCGCCCTCATGGCCGGCCCCTTCATGGCCGGCAGCGTGACCCCATGAAGCTTCCCCTGCGCGCCAAACGGACGGCCGACGCCACGGCCTCTCCCATCGCTCCGCCGCCGCCGCGACGCCGCCGCCGGGAGTGGATGAACCGGCCGGAGCGCAGCACGACCGCCGCCATCAAATTCATCGTCTGGGTCGCCCTGCGGCTCGGCCGGCGGGCGGCGCGGCTGCTGCTCTATCCGATCTGCCTCTATTTCGTTCTGTTCTCGCGCAAGCCGCGCCGGGCATCGGCGCTGTTCCTGTCAAAGGCGCTGGGCCGTCCGCCCGGCTTCGGCGACCTGTTCCGCCACTATCACGTCTTCGCCGCCTGTCTGCTCGACCGCGTCTTCTTCCTGAACGACCAGTCCGACGATTTCGACGTCCGCGTCCATGGCGAGGACATCGTCATCGACCTGATGCAGCGCGGCGAAGGCTGCCTGCTGATCGGCGCCCATATGGGCAGCTTCGAGGCGATCCGCATGCTGGGCCACCGCCAGCGCGACCTGCGGGTCAGCCTGGTGATGTATGAGGAGAATGCCCACAAGATCAACTCGGTCCTCAACGCCATCAACCCGCTGCTGTCGATGGAGGTGATCGCGCTGGGCCGCCCGGATTCGATGCTGCGCGTGCGCGAAAGGCTGGACCAGGGCCATTTCGTCGGCATGCTCGCCGACCGCACCCTCGATGGAGAAGAGGAGGTCCGCTTGCCCTTCCTCGGCCAGCCCGCCGGCTTCGCACTGGGACCTTTCCAGCTGGCGGCGATGCTGAAGCGGCCGGTGGTGCTGATGGTCGGCATCTATCGGGGCGGGCGGCGCTACGATGTCCATTTCGAGCGCATCGCCGACTTCTCCGACCTGAAGAAGCATGACTGGCCCGTTCAGGAGCGGTCGGGCCTCGTGCGCTGGGCGGCCGGACGCTTCGCCGACCGGCTGGAGCATTACGCCCTGTCCTTCCCCTATAACTGGTTCAATTTCTATGATTTCTGGAAATAGACCGGCCCGCCGCCCGATCCTGGCGGCTCTGGCGACCCTCCTGCTGGCCGGCGGCGCCACGCCGTCGCTGGCGGCCGAGCCCTGGGGGCTGGAGGATCTGTTCGCGCGCCTAAAGCAGGTCGACAGTTCCAGCGCCCGCTTCACAGAAACCCGCGAGGTTGGCCTGCTGACGGCACCGCTGCACAGCAGCGGAACGCTGACCTACCGCCGCCCTGACTTTCTGGAAAAGCGCACCCTGCAACCGCAAGCCGAAAGCCTGCGGCTGGACGGCGACCGGCTGACGCTGACACAGGCCAACGGCGCCTCCCGGACGCTGTCGGTCTCATCGATGCCGGAAATCCAGACCTATGTGGAAAGCATCCGCTCCACCCTGCGCGGCGACGTGCCGACCGTCATGCGCTTCTACGAGGTGGTTCTGGAAGGCACGTTGCAGGACTGGCGCATGCAGCTGACGCCGCGGGCGGAGGAGGCGCGCAGGATTGTCCAGCGCATCGACATCGCCGGCCGCGACGCCAGCATCCGCCGGATCGAGCTTCTCCAGGCCGACGGCGACCGTTCCATCATGACCATCCAGCCGGACCCGGCATGACCGCTGCGGCGAGACGGGGCGGGTGGAACATCGCGCTGTGGCTGGCCGGGCTGGTTGTCTGCGGCCTGCTGGTGGCGCGCACCTCCGTCACCGCCGACCTCTCCGCCTTCCTGCCCCGCTCGCCCTCCGCCACTCAGCAACTGCTGGTCGACCAGCTGCAAGACGGCGTCGTCTCACGCCTGATCCTGGTTGCCGTCGAAGGCGACGCACCGGATCGCCTGACCGGCCTCAGCCGTGCGCTCGCCGCCCGGCTGCGCGGCAATCCGCTGGTCGCCGCGGTGGAGAATGGCGAGCGGACGGGGCGCAGCGCCGACGGCGCTTATCTCTGGACCAACCGCTATCTGCTGAGCCCCGGCGTCACCCCCGACCGCTTCACGGTTGAGGGGCTGCACGCCGCCTTGCAGAACGACCTGCGCCTTCTCCAGTCGCCGGCGGGCATGGCCCTGAAGCAGGCCCTGCCCGCCGACCCCACCGCCGAGATCCTGCGCCTGACCGACCGGATGCTGGGCAATACCGCCGGCCCGGCCAGCCGCGACGGCGTTTGGGTCTCGGCCGATGGGGCGCGGGCGCTGCTGCTGGTCCAGACCGCCGCTCCGGGTTTCGACATGGATGCCCAGCAGAAGACGCTGGATTTCATCCGGGGCGCTTTCGACGAGGCGCGCGGGCCGGCCGGCTCCGCCCGACTGGTGATGACCGGACCGGCGGTCTTCTCTGTCCAGACCCGCGACCGCATCGAGGCGGATGCCACCCGGTCCTCCATCGTCGCCACCGTTCTGGTAGCCGCCATTCTGCTGCTGGTCTATCGCTCCTTGCGCGTGCTCGCCCTGTCGCTGCTGCCGGCGGCGACCGGAACGCTGGCCGGAATCGCAGCGGTCGGGCTGGGCTTCGGCACGGTGCATGGCATCACGCTGGGCTTCGGCGTCACCCTGCTGGGCGAGAGCGTCGATTACGCCATCTACCTGTTCACCCAGACGCAGCCGGGAAGCCCGGCGCACCGCACCCTTCGGCGTATCTGGCCGACCGTGCTGCTGGGCATGGCGACCTCGGTCGTCGGGTTCGGCACGATGCTGTTCTCCAGCTTCAGCGGTTTGGCGCAGTTGGGCCTGTTTTCCATCACCGGGCTGGTCGTGGCGCTGGCCGTCACCCGCTGGGTGCTGCCGTCCCTGCTGCCGGACGGCTATGCGACCGAACGCCCGGCGCGGCTGGCGTCGGTGCTGACCGCATTGACCCGCGGCGCCCCTGCCCTACGCCTGCCGCTGGCCGCCGCGACGCTGCTGTCCCTGGCATGGCTGGCCTATCAGGGCTCGGCCATCTGGTCGACGGAGCTGTCCAGCCTCAGCCCGGTGACGGAGGCCGATCAGCGGCTGGACGAGGCGCTGCGCCGCGACCTCGGCGCCCCAGACGCCGGCCATCTGCTGGTGACCGGCGGCGCCACGGTGGAGGAGGCGCTCGCTGCCGCCGAACGGCTGGCCGTGCCGCTGGAGGCACTGACCCGCGACCACCTGATCGCCGGCTACGAGTCCCCTGCCCACACCCTGCCGAGCCAGGCAGCCCAACGTGCCCGGCAGGCCGCCTTGCCGCCACCCGACCGGTTGCGCGCGTCGCTGACCGAAGCTCTGCAAGGGCTGCCCTTCCGCCCTGACGCCTTCGCCCCGTTCCTGACCGATGCCGAGAAGGCCCGGACCATGCCGCTGCTGACACCAGCCAGCCTGGACGGCACCAGCCTGAAGCTGAAGTTCGAGTCTCTGTTGGTCCGCAGCGGCACCGGCTGGACCGCCATGCTGCCCTTGCGCGGCGTGACCGACCCGCAGGCGCTTGCCGCCCGGCTGTCCGGCGACCCGGCGGCACAAGGTGCGACTCTGCTGAACCTGAAGGAGGAGTCCGACAGCCTCTATCGTACCTACCGGCAGGAGGCGCTGACGCTCGCCCTGCTGGGAGGTGTCGCAATCACGCTGCTGCTCGCCCTTGCCCTGCGGTCAGTCCGGTCCCTGATCGCGGCGGTGTTGCCGCTGGCGGCTGCGGTGGTCATCACCATGGCGCTGGTGACCGCTCTGGGCCAGACGCTGACGATCTTCCATCTGGTTGGGCTGCTACTGGTGGTCGGTGTCGGCTCCAACTATTCCCTGCTGTTCGAGCGGCCGGAGCCTTCGCCTGCCTTGCGCGAGCGCACGGTCGCCTCCGTCGCCATCGCCAATCTCTGCACTGTCATCGGTTTCGGCACGCTGGCCTTTTCCAGCATCCCGGTTCTGCACGGCATCGGCATCACGGTGGCGGTCGGCGCCTTCCTCTGCCTTGCCTTCGCAGCGGTTCTGGGCCGGCAGCAGCCCGCCGAACCGGAGGGTGCCGGCCATGGCTGAGCGTCGGCGCTGGACCCCGCCGCCGGTGCTGCGCGCATCGGCCGCTCTGCACGCCGCCGCTGCGGCCGGGGTTGCGGTGGTGCCCGCGGTCTGGCCCTGGGCTCTGGCTGCGCTCGTGGGAAACCATGCCCTGCTCGGCGCCATCGGGCTTTGGCCGCGCAGCAGCCTGCTCGGCCCCAACCTGCGCCGCCTGCCGGCGGAGAATGCCCGGCTCGGGCAGGTCGGCCTCTGCTTCGACGACGGCCCCGATCCGGCAGTGACGCCCGCCGTCCTCGACCAGCTCGACCGCGCGAAGGCCAAGGCGAGCTTCTTCTGCATCGCCGAGCGTGCCGCCCACCATCCCGGCCTGATCGAGGCCATCGTCCGCCGCGGCCATACGGTGGAGAACCACAGCTGGCACCATTCCCACCGCTTCGCCGCCATGGGCATCGGCGCCATCCGCCGCGAGGTGGGGGAAGCGCAGCGCATCTTGACCGCTCTCGCCGGCCGGTCGCCACGCTTCTTCAAGCCGCCCGCCGGCCTGCGCAATCCCCTGCTCGACCCCGTGCTCGCCGGTCTTGGCCTGCATCTGGCGACCTGGACCCGGCGCGGCTACGACGCGGTTCGGCGAGATCCTTTGGCGGTGGAGCGGCGCCTGAGCCGCGGTCTCGCCGCCGGTGACCTGCTGATGCTCCATGACGGCTCCGCGGCCCGCGATGGCGATGGGCGGCCCGTGGTGCTGACCGTGCTGCCGCGCCTGCTCGACACCCTGGCCGTCCGCGGGTTGACGGCGGTTTCGCTGGAGGTGGTGGCCGATGACTGACGCCGTCTTCCGCGAACTGGTCGCCGCCGCCGCCCGCCCCTATCGTCCCTGCGGCCGCCATGCCTGGCATTTCGCCAAGGGCAAGCTGGCCGGCGACCCCGTCTTCCGTCACCTGTTGCGTCACCCGCTGCTGCCCGCCCGCGGGTGTCTGCTGGACCTCGGCTGCGGCCAGGGGGTGCTGACGGCGCTGCTGCGCGCCGCGGCCGACCGGCATGCCGGCGGCGGGTGGCCGGCGGAGTGGCCTGCTCCACCGTCCGCCCTCGCCACCAGGGGCGTCGAACTGTCGCCCAAGCGGGTGCGGATCGCCAGGACGGCGTTGGGCGGCGAGGCCGTCACCCAGGGCGACATCCGCGACACCGACCTGCCCCGCTGCGATGCCATCGTCATCCTGGACGTGCTGCTCTATCTCCAGCGCGATGAACAGGCGGCAGTGCTGGCCCGTTGCGCCGAGGCGCTGAACCCGGACGGGCTTCTGATCCTGCGGGAGGCCGACGCCGACGGCGGACTGCCGTTCCGGATCACCCGCTGGGCCGAACAGATCGCCTGCGCCGCACGGGGCCGCTGGCGCCAGCCCCTGACCTACCGCCCGGCGGCGGAGTGGTCGGAATTGCTGATCAGCCTTGGATTCGCAATCGAGGCTCTGCCGATGAGCCAGGGCACACCTTTTGCCAACACCTTGTTCATAGCCCGGCAAAGCAAAGCCTCAGTCCAAATTTGCCCTTCCTCGCATGATTTTGCCGGTGTTAGCATTCCATCGACAATGAAACCGCAACCGACCACCGGCACCGTCCAAAATTCATAAGAAGTCCATCGTGCAGCCACTTTCCCTAAGCCATATGAGCATCGTCAGCAGCCTTGGCGCTGGCCAGGATGCAACCCTGGATGCTCTACTCACCGGCCGGGGTGGCCTGAAACCTTGCAGGTTCGAGACGGCTGCACTGGACACGCACATCGGCGAGGTGGCGGGGGTGGAAGACACCCGCATTCCGGACGATCTCGCCAATTTCGACTGCCGCAACAACCGGCTGGCCGAGATGGCTCTGCATCGGGACGGTTTCGCCGCGGCGATCGCCGGTGCCCGCGAGCGCTATGGTGCCGACCGGATCGGCGTCTTCCTGGGCACCAGCACCTCCGGCATCCTGTCGGCCGAGCAGGCCTTCCGGGCGCGCGATCCGCAGAGCGGAGCCCTTCCCGCCGCCTTCAGCTTTGCCACCACCCACAGCACCGGTTCGCTCGCCGATTTCGTCCGCCGTCGCCTGGGGCTGACGGGTCCTGCCTTCGTCGTTTCCTCCGCCTGCGCCACCACATCGAAGGTTTTCGCCAACGCCGCCCGCATGATCGCTGCCGGCCTGTGCGATGCGGCGGTGGTCGGCGGTGCCGACAGCCTGTGCCTGACGACGCTCTACGGCTTCCACTCGCTGGAGCTGGTTTCCCCCACCCCCTGCCGGCCGTTCGATGCGGACCGCAGCGGCGTCTCGCTGGGCGAGGCCGCCGGCTTCGCCCTGCTGGAACGTGCCGCTGCCAAACCCGCCCCCGGCACCATCCACCTGCTGGGCGCCGGTGAAAGCAACGACGCGCACCACATGTCGACCCCCCATCCGGAAGGGCTGGGCGCCCGGCTGGCGATGGAGCGGGCGCTTGCCAGCGCCGGCCTGCGCCCGGCTGACATCGACTATGTCAACCTGCACGGCACCGCCACCACCTATGGCGACGCGGCGGAGGACCAGGCGATCACCGGCCTGCTCGGCACCCGCATCCCGGTCAGTTCGACCAAGGGCTACACCGGCCACACGCTGGGGGCCGCCGGCATCGTCGAGGCGATTATCAGCGTGCTGGCGCTCCGCACCGGATTGATCCCCGGCAGCCCGCAGACCCTGACCCTCGACCCTGCCCTGCGCAGCCGCTATCTACAGGCCAATGAAAAGGGCCGACTGGACCGCGTGATGACCAACTCCTTCGGCTTCGGCGGCAGCAACAGCAGCCTGATCTTCGGGTGGGCGGCCTGATGCGCGCCTATGTCGAGGGGATCGGCCTGCTCGGTCCGGGACTTCCCGGCTGGGAGCAGTCGCGTGCGATCCTGACGGGCGAGGCTGCCTATGTCGCCTCGCCGGCAGTGCTGACCGCCAGCCCGCTTCTGCCGCCCGCCGAACGGCGCCGCAGCGTGCCGACGGTGAAGCTCGCCATGGCGGTGGGGGCCGAAGCGCTGGCGCAGGCCGGACGCGATGCAGCCACCGTCGCCACCGTTTTCACCTCCTCCAGCGGCGATCCCGATACGCTGCACCAGATCCTGGACTCCCTGGCGTCGGAGGAGCGCGACATCTCGCCGACGCGCTTCCACAACTCCGTCCACAATGCACCGGCCGGTTACTGGAGCATCGCCACGCGCTGCCGCGAGCCCTCCACCAGCCTGTCCGCCCATGACGAGAGTTTCCAGACCGGCCTGCTGGAAGCGGCGGCGGAGGTTGCGAGCGATGGCTGGACCGTCACGCTGATCGCCTACGACCTCCCCTATCCGGAGCCGCTGAGCAAGGTCCGTCCCATCGCCGGGGCCTTCGGCATGGCTCTGGTCCTGACGCCGCAACCGACCGGACGCTGCCTCGCCAGCCTGGACATCGAGCTGTCGCGCGGGAACGAGCCGGTCAGCCGGATGGTCGACATCGGCCTGGAGGCACTGCGCACAGGCAACCCGACAGCCCGATCCCTGCCGCTGCTGGCCGCCCTTGCACGGGTCGGTGCAGGCGGCGCGCCGGAAGCGGTCGTGCTCGACCTGCCGCCGGGCGGACGGGTGGCCATCCGGGTGGGTGCGCCATGCCGATGACGCGCGACGAGCTTGCCTCCCTGATCCCTCATACCGGGACCATGTGCCTGCTCGACGGCGTGCTGTCCTGGGACCGCAGCCGCATCCGCTGCATCGCCCGCAGCCACCGTGCCGCCGACAACCCGCTGCGCCACGCCGGGCGGCTCGCCGCGCTGTGCGGAGTGGAATACGCGTCCCAGGCGATGGCGGTGCATGGCGGGCTGACCGCCGATGGCGGGCGCCCCGCCGCGGGCTATCTCGCCAGCCTGCGCGACCTGTCCTGTCAGGTCGCCCGGCTCGACGACATCGCGGAGGATCTGGTCATCGACGCCGAGAATCTGACCGGGGCGGGCAGCCGCGTGATCTACGCCTTCTCCATCGCGGCCGGCGACCGCGAGTTGCTGAGCGGCCGGGCGGCTGTGGTGATCGACGCCGGCGTCACGGATTTGGGGGCGGCATGAAACGCGCACTCGTCACGGGCGGCAGTGGGGCGCTGGGCGCCGCGATCTGCAAGGCGCTGGCCGCCGATGGCAATCACGTGCTGGTCCACGCCAACGGTTCCATCGCCCGCGCCGAGGCGCTGGCGGCGGAGATCGCCGCGTCCGGCGGATCGGCGGAAGCGGTGGCCTTCGACGTGACCGACGCCGAAGCGACCGCCGAGGCGCTGGAGCGGGTTCTGGGATCGGGACCTGTTCAGATCCTCGTCAACAATGCCGGCATTCACGACGACGCGGTGATGCCGGCGATGCGGCGGGAACAGTGGGGCCGTGTCATCGACGTGTCGCTGAACGGCTTCTTCAACGTGACGCAACCGCTGCTGATGCCGATGATCGGCACGCGCTGGGGCCGGATCGTCACGGTGTCGTCGGTGGCGGCCATCGCCGGCAACCGCGGCCAGACCAACTATGCCGCCGCCAAGGCCGGTCTGCATGGCGCGACCAAGTCGCTGGCGCTGGAACTGGCGCCGCGCGGCATCACCGTCAACGCGGTGGCGCCGGGCATCATCGCCTCGCCCATGGCCGACGCCGCTTTCGATGCCGACATGGTCAAGCGGATGGTGCCGATGAAGCGCGCCGGCCGGCCGGAGGAGGTGGCGGACCTCGTCGCCTTCCTGGCCTCCGACCGCGCCGCCTACATCTCCGGCCAGATCGTGTCGATCAACGGAGGGATGATCTGATCGGCCGGGACCGCACCCGCCGGACCGCCAGCATCGGCAGCCGCCCGATGAAGCCCAGCATCAGCCGCGTGTGCATCCAGGTCAGCAGGGCATTGTCGCGGACATAATTGAAGTGGGAAACGCCGCCCTCCTCCGCCTTGAAATAGCGGACGGGGGCCGGGACATTGATGGTCGTCAGGCCGGCCCAGCACAACCGCACGGCCGCCTCCGGATCGAAGTCGAAGCGCCGCATCCAACGATTGCGCCGCATCACCGCGCGCAGAGGCTTGATCGGGTAAACACGGAAGCCGAACAGGGAGTCGCCGATCCCGCCCCACAGAGTCTCCAGATTGGCCCACCAGTTGGAGATCTTGCGACCACCGACGCGCAGCCGCGGCGCTCCGGCATCGAACACCGGCCGGCCCAGCACCAGCGCATCGGGGTTGGCCAGCGACACGCCCTGGAACTGCGGGATCCGGTCGGCCGGGTGCTGACCGTCGGCATCCATGGTCAGCGCATGGGTGAAGCCGCAGCGCTCAGCCTCCTCCAGCCCATGCAGAACGGCGGCCCCCTTGCCGCGGTTGACCGGCAGTTCCAGCACGCGCAGATGCGGATCGTCCGCCGCCATCGCCCGCAGTTTTTCGCCGGTGCCGTCAGTGCTGCCGTCAACGACGACCCAGACCGGCGCCCAATGCGCGCGGGCCGCCCGCACCGTCTCGAACAGCTTCGGCCCGGTGTTGTAGCTGGGGATCAGGACAAGATGACTGGTGGAGGCGTCGGTGATCAAAGCTCTGCCCTGTAATGGCGTTCCACATCCCCGACCAGTTCGCGCACATCGGCCGGCGGATCGAAGCGGCGGCCGAGGCGAACGGTGTAGACCAGCGGGAACTCCGGCTTGCGGAGCAACGGCCAGCCCTTGCCGAGGAAGTTGGTGTTGGCCTCGATGAACACGGTCTGCACCGGCACGCCCGCCGTTTTGGCGATCAGCGCGAAGCCGCCCTTCAGCGGGTTGACCGGCGCCCGCTCCGTCCGGGTCCCTTCGGGGAAGATCAGCAGTTGGCGGCCCGCCCGCACCCGCTGCGCCGCCATCTTGACCAGCGAGTTGGGCGCATCGTTGCGGATGTAACCGGCCATCCGCGCCCCTCCGCCGAAGAGGAGGTTGTCGTAAACCGGGGCCTTTGCAATGCAGACGAGGTCCGGTACCCGCGAGATCAGCAGCACGGCATCAAGAATCGACGGATGGTTCGGACAGATCAGCAGGCCGCCGTCATCCTTCAGCGAATCCAGCGCCGACAGGTCGGTCCTCAGCACCCCGCAGGCCCGCAGCGTGTCGAGATAGAGGCTGAATCCCGTCCTGATCGCCTGCCGCCCGAGCGGCCCGGCGATCCGACGCGGCAGAAGCGGGTTGATCAGCGCCGCCGTCAGGCTCCAGGCCAGCGACATCAGGCCGAACAGGAACAGCAGGCCGTAGAACAGGGGATAGTCCCAGGCCCGCCGGACCGCGCCGAGAATGCCTAGACCGCGTCGCCCACGGGGGTGCGCACGTTCTGCCGCCGTTTCCGCCATGCCATGTAGTTCCTTTTCAAGTCCAGCAGGGCGTTCATGTAGTAGATCGCCTTGAATATCTTCAGCCGCGCCTTGATCGGCGACGGGCGGAAGACGTCGCCGGCCAGAAGCGACAGCAATGCCTCCTCCACCCGGAAGACATTGCGTGGTCCCATGAACAGGTTGCGCAGGGCCGGCGTCGTCACGCGGTAGATGTACCAGGAGAAGGTGCCGATGCCCTGACGGACGGTCTGCTCGAAACGCTTCAGCACCTGTTCCTGGCGGGCCGGTTCGCGCAGGCAGGCGTCGACCGCCTCGGCCCCTTCGAAGGCGCTGGTCATCGCCAGATAGACGCCGGTGGAGAAGACCGGATCGATGAAGGCGAAGGCATCGCCCAGCATGACATAGCCGGGGCCCGACATGCGGTCGGCCTGATAGGAGAAGTTGCCGGTCCCCGTCACCGGTCCGGTCAGCTCCGCCCCCTCCAGCCGCTCCGCCAGCGCCGGGCACAGGGCGATGGTGTCGAGGAAGAAGCGGGTCTGGTCGGTCTTGCGCGTCTTGAAGTAATAGGGCCAGCAGACCGCCCCGACGCTTGTGGTGCCGTCCGCGAGCGGGATGAACCAGAACCAGCCATGGTCGAACCAGAAGACGGTGATGTTGCCTTCGGCCTTGCCCGGCAACCGCTTGGCGCCGGTGAAATGGCCGAACATCGCCGCACTGTTGTGCTTGACGTTGCGCCGCTTGATGCCGAAGCGGGACGCCAGCAGCGTCTCGCGGCCCGACGCATCGACCAGAAAGCGCGTGCGCAGGGTGCGGATCGTGCCGTCCTCCTGCCGGGCGGTGACGGTGCTGCCGTCCGTTCCCCGGATATCGACATCCGTCACCTTGCAGCCTTCGATGACCGTCGCCCCCTTCGCCGCGGCATTGCGGATCAGGATATGGTCGAATTCCGACCGCCGGACCTGAAAGGCATAGGGCTTGGACTTGTCCCAGGCATTGGCGAAGTCGAAGGTGACGGCCTTGCCGTGATAGGGCGAAACGAACTCCGCGCCATATTTCAGCATGCCGATCCGCTCGACCTCCTCCAGCACGCCCAGCCGTTCCAGAAGTGGCAGGTTGCAGGGAAGCAGGGATTCGCCGATGTGGAACCGCGGGTGATGGTCCTTTTCCAGAAGAACCACCCGATGGCCCTTCCCGGCCAGCAGCGCCGCGGCGGACGAACCGGCCGGTCCGCCACCCACCACCAGAACATCGCAATCGTAATCGGAACCGTTCGACACCATGGGCTTTGCCGCTCTCCCGCTTGTCCCGCATTGGGGTGTTCGAGGTGGATACCCGTTTCTGGCTTTGTGACCGGTCACTCTCGCCAAAATTTACCGCAGCCCATCCCACGCAATCCAGGGACAAAACCCCGACACTGCCCTTTATCAGGGGACTAGCCGAAAGGATATATCCGCACGACTCTGATATTAGCGCCTGCTGTTCTCAACATTCCGGCAAGCAATGTTTCGGATTGATTTCAAAGCCACTGCACGCCGCGGTCTAATCCGACCGATGCACTTGAGACAATGCAACCGTCTTGATTGGTTACCCATTTGGTGACATGGAAACCCACTTGCCTGACGAGTTCCGCACCAACAAGATGTCGGCGACCTGAAAACGACCAACTCAACCGGGGATGCTTTACACGCGAACCGTCAACCTGTCGGTCAAGGCCGGCGGCTTCACCGTCTCGCTTTACCGGTCCGACAGCCGGACCAGCGCGGTGAGCGGCATTCTCGACTGATCCCAATGCCCATTGGCCCGCTCCCTTTCGAAGGAGACACTGCCGTGCCGACCGAATCCACGCCCCGCGTCGGCACCGCCGTCGAACCGCATCCCGTTCTGGACGCCTATTACGGCGACAGGACGCAGCGGCAGCGCTTCGTCCGTGGGCTGTTCAACCGCACTGCCCACCATTACGACCGCATCAACGCCATCTTCGCGCTCGGGTCCGGTTCCTGGTACCGGTCGCAATGCCTGCGGCGGGCGGGGTTGCAGCCGGGCATGCGGGTGCTGGACGTCGCCATCGGCACCGGTCTCGTGGCGCGCGAGGCCGTGTCGCTCTGCGGCAATCCCGGCGATGTCATCGGCCTGGATCTCAGCGAAGCGATGCTGGCGGAGGCACGGCGCAGCCTTCCCATCCCGCTGATCCAGGGCGTGGCCGATGCCCTGCCGCTGGCCGATGGCAGTGTGGATCTCGTCACCATCGGCTATGCGCTGCGCCATGTCGGCGACCTGACCGCCACCTTCCGCGAGTTCCGCCGCGTGCTGCGTCCGGGCGGAACCGTGCTGGTGATGGAGATCGGCCGGCCGCACCGTCCGGTCACCCGGCACCTGATGAACGCCTATCTCGGCATGGTGGTGCCGGCAGTCTCGCGCCTCAGCGGTGGCGGCGAGAGCGGACGGACGCTGATGCGCTATTATTGGGAGACGATCGACCGCTGCGTGGAGCCGGAGGTCATCACCGCCGCGATGGCGGCGGCCGGGCTGGCGCAGGTACGCTGCGACACCGATTATGACCTGTTCAAGAACTATACCGGCAAGCGCCAAGCCGAAGCCACGGTGTGAAGGGCTGACGGGCGGCGATCCGCCTGTTGTTACTACCCCTCTTAGGGGTTCTTCACCCGCCTTTGCCGATGCCTTCATCGGGTTATCGCACTCATAGTTGTCCCTACAGGGCAACAACCAGAACAGATTCGGTGAGGAAAGACATGCTGGGTAAAACGACTTGGGCGGCATTGTCGGTGGCGGCTTTGCTGGTCGGCTGTGCCGGGCAACAACAGGGTGCGGCGACCGGCGACGGGACAGGCGCCACCGCCTCATCCGCACCGTCGACGCCGGGGGGAAGAATGGTGAAGTCGCGCGACGGGCGCTATGAGGGCGAGGTGATCGGCACCCCCGCCCCCGGCAGCCGTTTCGCAAAATTGCAGATCGGCATGACGATGGAGGAGGTCTCCACACTGATCGGCGCGCCCGACAACATGATCCGGCACGAGACCGGCAAGCGCTGGATTCCGTTCTATTTCGGCAATGACGCCCAGCGGCTTCAGGTCATCTACCGCAACGAAGGCTGCCTGACCTACACCGGCGGCAACGTCTTCGGCGGCGGCGGGTCGGAACTGATCCGCATCACCGTCGCGCCGAAGGGCGGTTGCCTGGACACGTAAAGCCGCCGATGAAAGCCGCCGACTGGCCAAAGCGGGGGCGGTCCCACCCCGCTCAGGCATCGATCAGAAGGCGGTTCTTTTCCATCGTCACCTTCTCCGTCTTGGCGGTGGCGATCACCGCCTTCTGGAGCTTTTCGAAGGCACGCACCTCCAACTGGCGCACGCGCTCGCGCGAGACGTGGAAGGTCTGGCTCAGTTCCTCCAGCGTCAGAGGCTCGTCGCGCAGGCGGCGGGCGATCAGGATCTTGCGCTCGCGGTCGTCCAGCACGCCCAGCCCGAGCTTCAGGAACTGCTGACGCCGACGGCGCTCCTCGGAATCGGCCAGGGTCGTCTCCTGGTCCGGACGGTCGTCGGCCAGCAGGTCCTGCCACTCGGCATCGCCATCCTCCGACAGGCCGACATTCAGCGAGCGGTCGTTGCCCAGGCGGCGGTTCATCTCCACCACCTCGGCCTTCGACACGTTCAGTTCGGTGGCGATGCTCTCCACCGCTTCCGGCGACAGGTCGCCGCTCTCCAGCTCCTGCATCCGTGCCTTCAGACGGCGCAGGCTGAAAAACAGCTTCTTCTGCCCGGCGGTGGTGCCGATCTTCACCAGTGACCAGTTGTGCAGGACATATTCCTGGATAGCGGCACGCACCCACCACGAGGCATAGGTGGCGAAGCGGAACCCCTTGCCGGGATCGAACTTCTGCGCCGCCTGCATGACGCCGACATTGCCCTCCGCCACCAGATCGGACAGCGGCAGGCCATAGCCGAGATAGCCGCGCGCCATCTTGACGACGAGCCGCAGATGGCTGCCGACCAGCTTGTCGAGTGCCGACGGGTCCTGGTGGTCGTGCCAGCGGACCGCCAGATCATGTTCCTGTTCAGGCGTCAGATACTGATACTTGCGGGCATCCTGGAGATAGAGCTGCATCGGCTCGGCGGAGCGGGGTTCGGCAGGACGGGTTTGGGTGGCAGGAGTGGTTTGGGCGGTGGTCTGGGTCGTGCGGGTTTCAGCGTTTCGCTGCATGGTGTCTCTTATTCTCCCATCCGACGGGAGCGGCGCCGCGGGCAAAGGCCCCGGCGTTGTTCGGGTCGGTCCTGTTGAAAGGTCGATTTTTGGTTCGTTGCGTTACCGGCATTCGACGCTGCCGGACGGCGTTCACCGGGTCTCGGTGCTGGAACGGTCGGAGAAGGGGTCCTCTCCAGCCCCGCGGGCGGCGCCGCGACCGGGGAAGGAGGTCGCAGCAGCCAGCACGCCACAAGGGCCGGAGAGGAGCGGCAGGGCCACGCGATCAGCGCGACCGAACCGGGGGAAACTTAAGGATCATCGGGGCGAAAGCCATTCTGTCGGAGCCGGCGCCATCAGCGGCGCAACAGACTCTATATAGGAATTTTCACAACGCATAAAAGGGGCGCCCAGGCGAATTTTCCTGGCACCCCAACCGAAGCTTGGTTCCCGCGTCTGTCTTGGCGGAACGCTTTCGGAAATGGGACACGCCACCGCCGCTTTCAACCCCCTGCCGAAAAATCGATGATCTTTCGAATTTCGATGGACCTTCATAAGACAATCAACCGATCGTCGTTCAAATTATTCAAAACAAACTCCCAGATGAGATTTTGTTAGAAAGTCTAAACACTGTCTTCCAATGATCATGCCGTGTTATTTTTAGGTTGTCACTTGCAGTCTTACCTCTTCTGCGCTTACCGTCAGCCTGTTTCCAGCATCCACCGACCCGAGGCTAGAGCCGACATGCTTGAAGACATCGTGATCGACACCCCTGTCGACCGGCTGCACAATTCCGGCCAGACGTCTGAACGGATTTCCGGCCATGCGCCGTCCCAGCCTCTGCGCGTCGCGGTGCTGTGGAAGACGCCGAATCTCGGCCTCTATTCGAACGCCCCCTTCGACGACCTGTACAACGGGATCGGGCACAACAACGGCAACCTCGCCTTCGTGCATTCGATCTGCAGCCACATCACCAACCCCGTTAAGCATTTCAGCTGGGGCTCGTCGGCGGAGACGCTGCGGAACAACGCCGACATCATCGTCATTCCCTGCGCCAACCAGCTGGGCCGCCACACCGATTACGGCCAGATGGCGGAGAATCTGGAGAAATCCGGGCTTCCCGTCGTCGCCATCGGCCTCGGCGCCCAGGCGAACAGCTACGAGCATGACATCGAACTCAGCCCCGGCACACTGCGCTGGGCGCAGGTGATCGCGGCCTCCAACCCGTCCTCCGCGACCTCACCCAACATCTACACCCGCGGCGCCTACACCACCGCACAGCTGGACAAGCTGGGCATCGCGGGATCGCTGCCCGGCGGCTGCCCGTCGCATTTCCTCAACCAGGCGCCGGGCCTGGGCAGGAAGATCCATGCGAACTGGTCGGCGCTCGACCTGCCGCGCTCGGTCACCGTGGCCGGCGGCCATCAGGCCTGGGTGAAGACGCGGGAAATCGAGCACCAGCTGATCGCCCTGATGATGGACCCCATCGCCCCCGGCCAGTACATCGTCCAGTCGATGGGCGAGATGATCCGTGCCTCGCGCGGGCTGTTCGACAGCATCGACCCGCATGCGCTGAAGGAAATCCATCGCCACACCGTGCCGCATTACTCCTTCGAGGAGTTCAAGGCCTGGTGCCGGAACTATATGCGATCCTACTATGACGTGCCGGCCTGGATGGACACTCTGCGCCAGCAGGATCTGACCATCGGCTGCCGCTATCACGGCGTCGCCCTGGCGATCCAGGCGGAACGGATGGGCCTGACGGTCACCATCGATTCCCGCACGCGCGAGCTTTGCGAGAACACCGGCGTGCCCTATGCCGACGCCGCCGACCTGACGATGCCGTTGACGCGCAGCCGCCTGAAATCGCTGATCAATTTCGATCCGGACGCCTACGACCGCCACCGTGCCGAGTCGGCCGCCCGTTACCTGGACTTCCTGGTTGCCAACCGGCTGCAACCGGCGCCCTTCCTGAAGTCCATCGCGAACGGCAAGTGAAGGCCGCCATGCTCCGCCGGACCGCAGCGCTGGCGCTCACGCTGGGCATGGCCGCCGCACAAGCCCACGCGTTGACGATCAGGAAAACGGGGGAGCCGGAAACGGTCACCTCCTGGCAACGCGACGCCTGCGCCGAAAGCGACGCGCCGGACACCCCGGCGCGCGCCTTCCGGGATGCCGGCGGCACGGTGCACCTGATCGCCTCCCATTCCACCGCGCGGGCGCTGACCGGCCCGTCGCTGGATGCCGTGCGGCCCAACTGTGCGGTGATCTTCCAGGGCCACGGGCAGGACGACCCGCGCCTGCATGACGACCGCAGCTGGATTTCCTCCTTCTACACGCCGGACGGCAGCACGGTCTTCGCCCTGGTCAGCAACGAGTTCCATGCGCAGAAGCGGCGGGCGCTCTGCCCATCCGGCGAGTACATGCGCTGCTGGCGCAACAGCATCACAGCGGCGGTCTCCAGCGACGGCGGGGCCAGCTTCCGGCTGAGCGCCGCCCCGCCCAACCACACCGTCGCGACGCTGCCCTATCCCTACAGCGGCGATGTCGGCCAGCGCACCGGCTATTTCGCGCCCAGCAACATCGTCCGCAACGGCGACCACTGGTACGCCTTCCTGTGGGCCGAGCGGTTCGGCGCGCAACAGCGCGGCGCCTGCCTGATGCGCACCGACAACCTCGCCGATCCGCAGAGCTGGCGCGGGTGGGACGGCAAATCCTATTCCGTCCGCTTCGTGCGGGACGGCCAGAGCGGTGATGCGCCAGAAAACCATGTCTGCGCCCCGGTCGCTCCCGGTGTGTTGCAGGGCACCGTGCGCAGCATCGTCCGCCACCGCGCCAGCGGCCTGTTCATCGCCACCGTGGCGATGACCCGCGACGGCCGCACCGGCATCTGGACCACCACCTCCCCCGATCTGGTCAATTGGTCGAAGCCGGAGCTTCTGTGGGCCGCACCCCTGCTGTTCCGCTATGGCTGCGGCGATGCGGCGGCCTTCGACTACCCTGCCCTGCTCGACCCGGACAGCCAGAGCCGCAATTTCGAGGATGTCGGCAAGACCGCCTACGTCTACATGACGCGGTTGAACCTCGACAAATGCAGGATCACCTGGAACCGCGACCTTGTCCGCATGCGGGTGGAGATCGATGGAGGCTGATCGTCTATCGGTGATAAAGGGGCGGCGATAAAGGGAAAGCGCTCAGGACGGGTGGTTCCAGGGCGGTGGCGACAGCCGTTCCGCGATCCAGTCGGCGAAGGCTCGGGTCTTGCCAGCGGTGAAGCGCCCGGACGGGCGGACCAGATGGATGGCCGCCTCCCCGAATCCACCTTTGGCGCCGCCCCTGCCGGCATCGCTGCCGACCTCCCAATCCGTAAGGACGCGGACCAGACGCCCGCCGGCCAATTCCCGCCCGATCAGCCATTCCGAACACACCAGCAGCCCTTTTCCGGCCACCGCGGCATGGACGAGGCTGTCGACATTGTCGGTCAGCAGCGGCCCGGACAGCCGCACCCGCACCTGCTCGCGCCCCCGGCTGAAATGCCAATCCGAGGGCGAATCGAACAGCGCGAACAGCAGCGCGTCATGACCGGCCAGATCGGCCGGCTCCCGCGGGAACCCTCTGGCATCGAGATAGGATGGCGCGGCGCAGACCAGCCGGCGCTCCGCCCCCAGCCGGCGCGCCACCAGCGAACTGTCGGGCAGCCGACCGATGCGGATCGCGAGGTCGAACCCCTCCCCCACCAGATCGACGAAGCGGTCGCTGTAGAATGCCTCTATCCGCACGCGCGGGAAGGCGGTGAGGAAGTCGGGCAGAAGCGGCGCTACCCACAGCCGGCCGAACGCCTCCGGCAATGACAGCCTCAGTGTGCCCTGCGGGATGGCGCCAGCATCGGCGGCCTCCCGCTCGGCATCGGCCAGCAGGGTCAAGGCCGTGCGAGCCCGGTCGGCGAAACGGCGCCCGGCCTCCGTCGCCGTCACCCGCCGCGTCGTCCGCTCCAGCAGCCGTACCCCCAGCCGCCGCTCCAGGGACGAGACCCGGCGCGACAGCACCGAAGCGTCGCGGTTCAACACCCGCGCCGCTGGGGCGAAGCCGCCGGTGTCGAGAACCGCCAGGAAGGCGGCAACCTCCTCCAACCCTTGATCGCTCAATTCGTGCATCATGTGCAGTAATATCATGCACAGACGCCGGATTAAAGGATCTCACACAGCGGGATAGCTTCGCATCACACGACGATCACAACAAGCGAGGAACTGCCCGATGCGCGCCTATCAGCTTGAAGCCCCCCGTCTCGACGCCTTCCGCATCGCCGAACTGCCACGCCCCACGCCGGGTGCCGGCGAGGTGCTGGTCCGCCTGCATGCCGCCAGCCTCAACTATGTCGATCTCGCCGTGGCCACAGGCGCCTTCCCAGTGCCGTCGCTGCCGCTGATCCCCGCCGCCGATGGCGCGGGAGAGGTGGTGGAGACCGGTTCCGGGGTGACCGGGCTGGCGGAGGGGGATCGCGTTATCCCGCATTTCCTGCCGGACTGGTCGGCGGGAGCCCTGCCGCCGGTCGCCGGACGACGGATGCGTGGCATCACCATGCCTGGTTCGCTCGCCGATTATGCGGTGGTTCCCGCCGTCAGCCTTGTCCCGGTACCGCAACATCTGTCTTTCACCGAGGCCGCCACCCTGCCGATAGCCGCCACCACCGCCTGGCGGGCGATCCGCACCGGTGCCATCCGTCCGGGCAGCACGGTACTGCTGCTCGGCACCGGCGGCGTCAGCCTGTTCGCCCTGCAATTCGCCAAGGCGGCGGGCGCCCGGGTCATCATCACGTCGTCCTCCGACGCGAAGCTGGAGCGGGCGAAGGCGCTCGGCGCCGACGAGACGATCAATTACACCACCACCCCCGACTGGGATGTCCGGGTTCTTGAACTGACCGGCGGGGCCGGCGTCGAGCTGGTGGTGGAGACCGGTGGTGCCGGGACTTTCGCCCGCTCACTCAACGCCGCGGCGGAGGAAGGGACGGTTTTCGTGATCGGCTTCCTGAGCGGCGCCGACCTCCAGACGTCGCTGTTCCCGATCATCATGAAGATGCTGAAGGTCGTCGGCAGCAACACCGGATCGGTGGCGGACCTGCGCGAGGCCGTCCGTGCCATCGAAGCCGGCAAGCTCAGGCCGGTGGTCGACCGCGTCCATGATTTCGAGGATGCGGCCGGTGCCTATGCCGCCCTGTCGCGTGGCAGCCATTTCGGCAAGATCGCCATTGCGCTCGGCAACGGCGGCTGATCCGGCAGATAGCTGTTGCGAAGCGCCGTTCTGCGACCGATGTCTCGGCATGGCCCCAGGAACGAGGAGCGGCGCCATGCCGGACAGCGATCCCTTCGATCTTCAGCGCTTCGTCGAGGCTCAGGACCCGGTCTACGCGACCGTGCTGGCGGAGCTGAGCGACGGCCGCAAGCGCAGCCATTGGATGTGGTTCATCTTCCCGCAGTTGCGCGACCTCGGCCGCTCGCCCACCGCCCAGTTCTACGGCATCGCCGGCCTGGACGAGGCACGGGCCTATCTGGCGCACCCCGTCCTGGGCAACCGGCTGGCGCAGGCGACCGAGAGTGTGCTGGCCGTGCAGGGGCGGACGCTTCATGAGAATCTTCGGCTCGCCCGACGACCTGAAGTTCCGCTCCTCCATGACCCTGTTCACCCAGGCGGCGGCAGAGGAGGGTGACCTCTACCGGAAGGCACTCGACCGATTCTGCGACGGCCAGCCGGACGACGCGACCTTGAAGCTGCTGACCTGATAGCCGGCCGTCAGGCCAGCAAGTCGCCAAGAGCCAGCCCGCGCTCCCGCCCCAGACTGTCCAGCATCGCCAGCGTGGCGCCGTCCAGCGGGATGCCGTCGGCCAGACGCTGCCGGCGGGTGCGGGTCTCCGGCTCGCCCGGCATCTGGATGGCATCGACTCCGGGCGCCGTGGGCGTGTCGCGGACATAGGCCACCAGATCGTCGAGATCGGCGGCCCATTGCGCGTTGCCGCCGCGCGCCGGGTCGAAGACGATGGCGAACATGTTGTTCATCACCCGGCCGGAGTTCTGGTGGGACGGCGTACCCGGCATTGCCGATGCCAGCGCCCCCGCCAGCACGTCGCACATCAGCGCCAGCCCGAAACCCTTGTGCCCGCCCAGCGGCAGCAAGGCGCCCGACGGATCCCGGAACATCACGCCCGGGTCGCGCGTGGGGTCGCCCTGCGGATCGAGAAGCAGGCCCGGCGCCATCTCCTGCCCCTTGCCCATGGCGACACGGCATTTGCCGACGGCGACTGCGCTGGTGGCGAAATCCAGGATCAAGGCCGGCGTCGCCTGCGTGGCCGGAACCGCGATGCAGATCGGGTTGGTGCCCAGCCGCGGCCGGGTACCGTCATGCGGTGCCACCGCCGGACGGGTGACGACATTGACGAAGGCGAGCATGACCATCCCGGCATCGCTGCACTGCTCGCCGTAAGAGCCGACACGGCCGATATGATGGCTGTCGCGCAGGGACAGCACGGCCAATCCGTCCTGCCGCGCCTGCTCGATGGCAAGCTCCGTTGCCTCGCGCGCGATCACCTGCCCATAGCCGCTGTCGCCGCCGACCGCCAGGAAGGGGCCGGACCGGCCGATTACCGCCGCATGCCGGTTGGGCCGCAGCAGCCCTGCGGCAATCGCCGGCATATACATCGCCAGCATGCCGACACCGTGGCTGTCGTGCCCGCGCAGATTGGCCTCGACCAGATGGTCGGCGACGACCGCCGCTTCCTCTTCCTTGCTTCCGGCCGCTTGCAGCAGACGCCGCGCAGCCTCCGCCAGCCGCTCCGCCCGGACCGGCCGCAATCCGGTGCCATAGACGCCGGCATTGAAGGACGCCGCCGCGGCGAAGGGATCCTTTTGTGTTTCCGTCATCGTCTGCCTTCCCGTTCGATGGTCCCTATTTGGTTGCCGGTCCCAAGGCGGGGCAAGGGCTGAGTTGCGGCCGAAAAACAAAGGGGGCGGATCCCGGCAGCCTGAACCGCCGGAAATCCGCCCCGCGTCATCCGATCAGACCGTCCGGTCAGGCGGCGTTGACCTCCGCCACGAAGCGCCGGACTTCGTCCTTCAGCCGCTCGGACTGCTCCGAGACACTCTCGACGCTGGTGGAGACGAGGCGCATCCGCTCGCTGGTGGTGGTCATGGTGGACGACAGCGAACCGACGCTGCTGGTGACGCGTCGGGAGTTGTCGGCGGCGGCGCGGGCGTTGGCGAAGATCTGGTGGGTCGCCGCTTCCTGCTGCTGCACGGCCGACGCCACCTCGCCGTTCAGCGCGCTGAGGTTGGTGATCAGGCTGGCGATGCTTTCGATGGCGCCGATGGCGTTCGCGGTCGCCGCCCGGATAGCGCCCACCTGCGACTGGATATCCTCGGTGGCCTTCGCCGTCTGGGTGGCGAGGCTCTTCACCTCGCTCGCCACCACGGCGAAGCCCTTGCCGGCCTCGCCGGCGCGGGCCGCCTCGATGGTGGCGTTCAGCGCCAGCAGGTTGGTCTGGCCGGCAATCGAGTTGATCAGTTCCACCACCGCGCCGATCTGCTCGGCGGCCGACGCGAGGCCGGTGACGATCCCGGTGGTGTTGGAGGTCTCCGTCACCGCGCGGGACGCGGTCTGGGCGGCGCTTTCCACCTGACGGCTGATCGCGGCGATGGAGCCGCGCAGCTCCTCGCTGGCCTGGGCGGCGGATTCGACGCTGTCAGAGGCACCCTGCGCGGCGCCGGCGGCGGCATGCGCCTCGTCGGTCGTGCTGGCGGCGTCGTTGGTCAGGGCGGCGGTGCGCTCGTGCAGGGCCACGGTGGTGGTGCTGAGCGTCGCCACGACCTCGTCCATCGCGCGGGCGAACTCGGCGGCACGGACGGACAGGCGCTCGCGCTGAAGGTCGCGGGCGGCACGCTCCAGGTCGGCGCGCTGGCTCTCGTCGCGGGCACCCTGCAATGTGGTGGCGAGGCCGGCGACGGCGCGGGCCATGTCGCCGATCTCGTCGGGCCGGTCGGCATGGGGCACGGCAGCCGTCAGGTCGCCGCCGCCGATGCGTCCCAGCACGTCGCGGATCGCCAGCAGCGGACGCGACATCCCGCGCGACACCCAGATGCCGATGCCGACGCTGATCGCCAGCAGCAGCAGCGAGACTTCAAGCTCGCGCCAGATGCGGGCACGGAACTCCGCATCGACGTCGTCGGTGTAGACGCCGGTGCCGATCATCCACTGCCAGGGCTGGTAGCCGGCGGCATAGGCGATCTTCGGGGTCGGCTCGGCATCGTCGCTGCGCTTGTGGCGGAAGGCGACGAAACCGCCGCCGGCCTTGGCCGCCTCGGTCATCTGCACGTTGAAGGGGACGCCGTCGGGGTCCTTCAGGTTCAGCAAATTCTTGCCCTCGACCTGCGGGCGCAGGCCATGGACCAGGCTGACGCCTGCATAGTCATAGACGAAGAAATACTCGCTGTTGCCATAGCGCATGGCGCGCACGGCGTCGCGGGCACGCTCCTGCGCCTCCGCGCGCGGCAGCTTGCCAGACTTCTCCTGCTCGCCATAGAGCGCGATGACGGACGCGGCCGCATCGACCATCTCCTTGACCTTGGCCTTGCGCTGCTCGATCAGGTTCGTGCGCGTTCCCGTCAGGTGGACGGTGGCCCCGGCGAGCGTGCTGAGCAGCGCCACGCCGAAAACCAGCAGCATGAGCCGCGTACCAATCTTGAGCTTCATCGCCCTTCTCCTCACTCCTGATCCACGCGGCATCGCGCGGCATCCACGCATCGATTTTCGATTGTTGATCGGACCGGTTCTCCGGTCAGGCCGGGCAGCAGGCCCCGGCTTTCGCCTCCAGCGGAGACACCAGTGGGTCGCACCGCCACCATCCCGGCCCGCCCGGCGGGGCGGACAGGCGGGTGAAGTCCACGACCTCGCAATTCCCCAGCTCCACACCCGGCCGCCCGGCGAGCCGATGCAGCAGAATGCGGGCCACGCCCTTGCTGCCGACCAGCAGCGGCCGGTACTCCAGCAGTCCGGCGGGTCCGTTCGCCAATTCGTCGACCCCGTCCAGGACACGGGCGGCGAAGGCGCCTTCGCTCTCCCCGCCCGGCGGCGTCTCTCCGGCGGCGAACCAGGGGCGCGTCAGCTCGATCGGCAGGCCGTTCCAATCCCCCAGGCTGCGCTCGCGAAGCCAGTCCCGCCTGACAAGCTGAACGCCCAGCGTCTCGGCGAATACGGCGCCGGTCACGGCGGTGCGGTCCAGCGGACCGGCGATCACCAGACCGCAGGTCCGGCCGGACCGGCGGAGCCGCTCCGCCGCGTGCCGGGCCTGTTCGACCCCCCGTGGGGTCAAGGGAATGTCCCGATCGCCGCCGCAGCGCACGCCCCGGAGATTGTCGTCCGTCTCGCCGTGGCGCACGAAATGGAAACCGTCCGTCATCGCCAGCCCCCTCACCGGAACAGGATGCGGGCGGCGCCCGCGGTCCAGCCGATGGTGCTCTCCACCGGCAGGGTATGGGGGGCCGACATCCAGCGGGCCAGGGCGTCGATATGCAGAGGATCGCTCAGCGTCGGGGTATGGCCGACGTCCGGCACATGCAGGACGCTCAACCCCGGCTTGCCCATCATCCGGGCAATGGTCGCCTCCTGAAGGGCGTCGCTCATCATGCCGTGCACCAGCAGCACCGGGCAGTCGATGCGCTGCCAGTCGTCCCACTGGTCGTGGTCCTGGATGGCGCCGTCGCGGTAGCATTGCAGCGCCCGGATGTCGTGGCGGTAGACCCGGCCGCCATTTTCCTCCGACCAGCGGGTCTGGTGGAAACTGTTGTGCAGGAGAACGGTGTCGTCCACCGGCCCGTCGTTCTTCTGGGCCGCTCCGGTGCGGTGGAACAGCTGGGCCGGGTGGCGGAAGACATAGTGGCGGGCAACGGATTCGGCGCGGCGGCGCCGCCGTTCGGTCGGGATGAAGGGGCCGATGTCGTTCAGGATAAGGCGTTCCACCAGATCCGGAGCTTCCGCCGCCACCCGCATCGCCACGCTGCCGCCGAGCGAGGAGCCCAGCAGGGTGACCGGGCCCAACTGCTTGTGGCGGATCAGGGCCAGCACCTGGGCGACGGTTCCGTCGAAGCTGTAGTCCGACTGGTCGGCCAGCCAGCCGCTGCGGCCGCGCCCGGCCCAATCGAGGCACAGCACATGGTAGCGGTGCGACAGGGCGCGGGCGACATAGTCGAAGCGCCGGGCCGAATTCGCGATGCCCCCCAGGCACAGCAGCGCCGGATTCTGCGGGCTGCCCCATTTCGTGTAGGCAAGGCGGATGGTGTAGTCGGTGCGCAGCCGCTCCACCGTGCCGAGTTGCAGTGCCGCGCTGTGAGTATAATCGAAATGACGCAGGCGATGGCCGGCACCGATCAGCGGCTCGACCACACGCATGATGGTTTCATAGTTCTTCCAGGTCATCTCCTCGACGGATCCGATCCCGAGCGCCTCCAGGGTGACGCGCAGGGTTTCCATCGCGCCGTCGTGGCGGCCATGGACAGGAAGGGTTTCCCCGGCGAAGGAGGGGCAAGGCATCGTCAGAACAGGCTCCACGAGCATCTGGTCAGGCATGGGCGTCGAAGCCTCCGTGATCGATGGGTGTGGGGGCGAGGGACATAAGACGGTCGGGGTTTGCGACATCGACGGATGACGCACGGGGCTGGGGGAGGGGGCTGGGGGCGAGGGAATTCATCAGACGGCCTCTCCCGCTGCCGGCGAGGCGGACGGAACCACCAGGAAGACGACGCAGAAGGCCGTGCCGCACAGCATGCCGAGCGCACCGAGAGCCACCAGCGCAGCCTGCATTCCGAAGCGGTCGGCAAGCGCCGCAGCCAGCAACGGACCGATCACCGAACCGCCGCGCTCCAGCAGACGATAGACCGCGAAGACGCTGGAATCGCCCATGCGGGCACAGTCCGCGCGGCAGACCTCCGGGACCAAAGCCAGTTGGGTGGCGTTGTTGAGTGCATGGGCGACGCCGAGAGCGGCGATGCCGATCAGGATCCCGGCGACGCCCTGTTCCTGCAGGATCGCGAGCGTGCCGGCCCCGCCGATCAGCCCGCCCAGCCCGGCGAACAGGGCATGACGGCCGGTACGGTCGGCGACCTTCGACACCCATGGGCCGAGCAGGACGATGATCAGCCCATAGGTCATCATCAGACGGCCGATCCCGGCCGGCGTCGCACCCGCCGCATGCAGCGACACCGGGACGAGATAGAACAGGTATCCGGTCAGCATCAGCTTGGTCGGCACCGACGAGAACAGCAGCAACGCCAGGAACCGTGGATTGGCAAGCAGTGCGGCCGCATCGCCCATGCGGAAGGGGCGCCGTTGCACCCGTTCCGTCCGGTCGGCCGGAAGAAGCGTCACCGCCGCCGCGGCCGCCAGCGCCAGCAGCGCCGAAACCGCGAAGGTGGCGCGGTAGCCGAACTGATCGGCGAGAATGCCACCCAGCGGCGCGCCGCACAGGCCGGCGACGATCACCGCGGCGACGAATTGCGCCATGCCGCGCGCCCGCCGGTCCGCCGGGGTGTGGCGGGCGACGAAGCCCTGCGCGCCGATGAACATCACCGCATAGCCGAGCGCGCAGGCCCCGCGCCACAGCAGCAGTTCCGCCATCGACCCGGCCATCGCCGTTCCGATGAATCCCGCCACCGCAGGCAGGGTGCCGAGCAGCAGCGTGCGGCGGCTGCCGAACCGGTCGGCCCAATGGCCGGCGAAGGGCGTGAAGACGGCGACCAGCGCCATGAACAGCCCGATCGGCAGCCCCATCATCACGGTCTCGGACAGGCCGGGAACCGGGGTGTAGAGTTCGCGGGCGTAGAGCGGCAGGAAGGACCGCGACAGTTCCTCCGCCAACATGAACAGGAACAGGGCGGCACGCATGCGGCCCACCGCCGATGCCGGCTCCTGCTCCCCGCGACCCGGTCGTGTGGCGAGCAGGAGCAACCCTTCGAACACCAGAAGAAGGCAGACGACCAGCAGCACGGCGGCGTCATAGAAGAAGCCGCGCACCGCCTCGGCCGGCAGCAGACCCGCGAGCCCCGGCAAAGTCATGGCACAGAAGGCAAGCAAGGCCGCTGCCACAACCATCAGCCCCCGCAGGGGCGTGGCGCCGGCCAAGCGTCGGAAAGAAGGCAGCAGCAGGCCGGCTGACCATAAAGTCGCTGGAATTGCAGCCGCCAGGATCGCCATATGGTTGCGTTTTGAATCGAGCGCAATCTGCATAGAAGAAAAGGCGGAATCCTCAGCGGCATTTCCATAAAATTTTGCATAAATCAGACAAGAAAGCAGTGCGATCCCAATCATCGTCAGAGTAGGCAGCATCACGTGCGGGCGTATGCCTGATTTCGATTGCATTGTTAGCTCCAGACACACAACCGCTGCGCAGAAGTGCTTCGGAGGCTAGATCCTAACTCCAAAGAATTGGTAAATCGAAATTGCTTCGAAAATAAAAGCTCTGGATTCTAAACGCCATACCTGGGTATGTTTTTTGTTGGAGACACTGATACTGAAAATATTCGGACAAATGCAACGGTACTTCTCTTAATACATATTCCTGATATGATTTTTATATGAATTTCAATGTTTTTTGGCGGCACAGACAGCCGATGCCGAACAATCCGCGACGCTAGAGAAAGGAATGCACACGCTGGTTGCAGCGCAGCAAAGGTTGAGCTTTGCTATTTCGAATTGGAATCCCTTTCTGATTTTCACATAGAATGAGAGTGAGATTGCGAAAACGCACCTCGCTCCTTCGCTTTTTTTCGGAGAAAATCGAAAAAATTGCCGATCATGGGAAGCGCGCCTCGCCCCCCTCCAACGACATGCCGCGAGGACGGGACCGCTCCGCGGCGCTTCGCCACATCGCAAATGCAAATGATTCGCATCATTGTCGGGTCTGCGGCCCTTGCCGCCGATGCGCACGTCCTTTCCGGCGTGCCGCCCACAGGTGCCACACCATGATTCCGCCGCTAACCGGCCCCGCTCACGCCGCCCCTCCGTCTCCCACCACCCGTCAGGCTCCCGGCCCAGCGCCCGGCACCAGCTCCGATCCTCCCATCGGTGGCGATTGCTGCCGTCTCGGCGCGTTGCGCAAGGGCCAGCGCGCGGTTGTGACCGGTCTCGACGAGGCCGCCGTCGCAACCCCGTTGCCGCCCGGCGAACTGGAACGCCGCATGATCGAGATGGGCCTGATCGAAGGCGCCCGCGTGGAAATCCTGCATGAGGGCTTCCCCGGCGCCGATCCGCTTGCCGTGCGCATCAACGACCACACCCTGGCCCTGCGCCGGGCTGAGGCGCACGCCGTCCTGGTGACGCTCGGCTGAGCCGTCACCTCCTCTTCCTGCGGAAAGGTTTCCGCGATGTCCGATACCGTTCTATCCAACCCGGCCTTCACCGGCGCCCCGCCGCGCATCGCCCTGGTCGGCAATCCCAACTGTGGCAAGACCGCCCTGTTCAACGCGCTGACCGGCGCCCGCCAGAAGGTGGCGAACTATCCCGGCGTGACGGTCGAGCGCAAGATCGGGGAGTTCCTCAGCCCGGCCGGCACCCGCGTGCAGCTCGTCGACCTGCCCGGAACTTACAGCCTGCGCGCCCGCTCCCCCGACGAGGAGGTGACGCGCGACGTCGTGCTGGGCCGCTTCCAGCATGAAGCCCCGCCGGACGTGATGGTCTGCGTCGCCGACGCCACCAACCTGCGCTTGCATCTGCGGCTGGTGCTCGAACTGAAGAAGCTCGGGCGGCCGATCATCCTTGCGCTCAATATGATGGACGTGGCGGAGGCGCGGGGCTGCCGCGTCGATGCGGCGGCTCTGTCGGCGGCGCTGGGCGTGCCGGTGGTGCCAACGGTTGCGATCAAGCGCACCGGCGTGGTCGGGCTGCTCGACCAGATCGACCGCAGCATGGTCGCGATGACCCCCACGCTGGCCCCCTCCCCCGGTACCTCCTCCTGCGGCTGGAGCGAACCCTCCGCCCTCGACCTGCGCGCCTATCATCAGGAGGTCGAAACCATCCTGGCCGCCGCATTGCGCGATGCCGGCCGGCCGTCGCTCGCGACCCGCCGCATCGACGCCGCCCTGCTGCATCCGGCCATCGGCCTGCCCTTCCTGTTCCTGGTGCTGTTCCTGATGTTCCAGGCGGTGTTCGCCTGGGCCGCCGTGCCGATGGACATGATCGACAAGTGCCTGGGCTGGATTCAGTCCGGCGCCGGAGCGGCCCTGCCCGACGGCCTGTTGAAAAGCCTGCTGACCGACGGCATCATCGCCGGTGTGGGCAGCGTGGTGATCTTCCTGCCGCAGATCCTGGTGCTGTTCTTCTTCATCCTGATGCTGGAATCCACCGGCTACATGGCGCGGGCGGCCTTCCTGCTCGACCGGCTGATGGGCGGGGTCGGGCTGCATGGCCGGGCCTTCATCCCGCTGCTCTCCAGCTTCGCCTGTGCCGTCCCCGGCATCATGGCGGCCCGCACCATCGAGAACCGTGCCGACCGGCTGGCCACCATCATGATCGCCCCGCTGATGACCTGCTCGGCCCGGCTGCCGGTCTATACGCTGATCATCGCCGCCTTCGTTCCCGACCGGACCGTGGCCGGCGGCATGATCGGCTTGCAGGGGCTGGTGATGTTCACCCTCTATGCCGCCGGCATCCTGTCGGCGCTGGCGGCCGCCTTCGTGCTGAAACGCACGATCTTCAAGGGTGCGCGCGAGCCGCTGCTGATGGAACTGCCATCCTACCGGCTGCCCAGCCCGCGCGACATCCTGCTGGGGCTGCTGGAGCGGGCACGCATCTTCCTGGCCCGCGCCGGCACGGTGATCTTCTCCATCATGATCCTGCTGTGGTTCCTCGGCAGCTTCCCGGCGGCGCCCGACGGCGCGACCGGACCGGCCATCGACTACAGCTTCGCCGGGATGCTCGGCCATGCGCTGGCCCCGCTTCTCGCCCCCATCGGCTTCACCTGGCAGATCGCCATCGCCCTGGTGCCGGGCATGGCGGCGCGCGAGGTGGCGGTGGCGGCACTCGGCACCGTCTATGCGTTGAGCGAGACGGGCGACGCACTCTCCGGCTCGCTGGCCGGCGTGCTGGCGGCGGACTGGAGCCTGCCGACGGCGCTGTCGCTGCTGGCGTGGTTCGTGTTCGCCCCGCAATGCGTCTCCACCCTGTCGGTGGTGAAGCGGGAAACCAACAGCTGGTTCTGGATGCTGGTGATGATCGTCTACATGACGGCGCTCGCCTATGGCGCCGCCTTCGTCACCTTCCACCTGTCCAGCGCTCTGCTGGGAGGGTGAGCCATGATGGAAAGTCTTCCCGAAACCATCCTTGTCGGCCTGATCGTCGCCGCCGCCTTCGCCTGGGTGGCCTGGACCATCCTGCTGCCCACCCCCTTGCGCAACCGGCTGCGCCGGCTGGCCGGGAGGCCGGTCCCCTCGCAGGCGGGCGGCTGCTCCGGCGGTTGCTGCGGCTGCGAGGCGGCGGGACCCAAACACGGCAAGCGCTGCTGACGGTCCCGCCGCACCGTCACCAGCCGGTCGGGCAGGACCGGCAGCCGGTCATCAGTGCGTCCTGGAAGATGGCGAAGCGCAGCTTGGCTCCGTCCATGTTCGCACCGGACAGGTTGGACAGGGCCATCTTCGCTTCCTGAAGGTTGGCCCCCTCCAGGCTGGCGCCGGCAAGATTGATCTTGTCGGCGCGGATCGCCTCCAGATTGGCGGCGGTCAGGTCGCTGCCGGTGAAGTCTGCACCGGTGGCACGGGCGAATTCCAGATTGGCGCCCCGCAACCGCGCACCGGACAGGCGCGCTCCCTGAAGAAAGGCGGTACGCAGGTCGGCGCCGTCCAGAATGGCGCCGGTCAGGTCGGCGCCGCGCAGGTCCGCCTTGCGCAGGTCGGCCCGCATCAGGTTGGCCCCATGCAGATCGGCCCCGGCCAGCGACAGCCCGCGCAGATTGCGATGCCGCAGATCCAGGTTGGGGCAGACGATGCGGGGACCGAGCGTGCATCCGTTGACGACGCTCGCCCGCTCCTCCTCGCCGCCGCCGACCGGCTGTCCGGCCTCCTCGACAGCCGCCGGAATCGCCGCCGTCTCCATCTCCGCCGCCAGGACGGCGGGAACCGGCGCTGCGAGACAGACGGCCAGGGCGTTCAGAGCCAGGATCCGGCAGAGTTTTCTCGGCAGCACGGCCTTGCTGTGCGACGTCATGATGATGCCTCCGATGAAAAGGACCGGGGCGGCGACCGCCCCGGCGCTCCATGCTCCGGTTTCGCGGAGCCGGTCACTTGCTGCTGGAGACCTTCACGTCGGCCAGCTTGAACACCCAGAAGGAACCGCCCTGGGTCACGCGGGTGGTCAGGTCGGCCAGATCGCCGCCCCACAGCGGCACCGCGCCGCCATAGCCGGTGGTGATGCCGACATACTGCACCCCGTCCTGCTCCCAGGTGATCGGGGAGGAGACGATCCCCGACCCGGTCTGGAAGTGCCACAGCTCCTGTCCGGACTTGGCGTCGAAAGCCTTGACGAAGCCGTCGCCGGTGCCGGTGAAGACCAGATTGCCGGCGGTCGCCAGCGTGCCGGCCCACAGCGGCAGTTCCTCCTTATGCTCCCAGACGATCTTGCCGGTCTTCGGATCCAGCGCCCGCAGGCTGCCGACATGGTCGTCGAACATCTTGTGGATGCGGAACCCCATGCCGAGATAGGCCGAGCCGGGGTTGTAGCCGACATGCTCGGTCCAGTAATCCTCCTTCCAATGGTTGGCGGCGATGTAGAACAGCTTGGTGTCCTCGCTGTAGGACATCGGGTTCCAGTTCTTGCCGCCCAGGAACGGCGGCGACACCTCGACCGGCTTGCCGCGCTTCTCGCCTTCGGCCGGCAGCGGCGGACGCTGGCCCTCATTCTCGATCGGACGGCCGGTCTTCAGGTCGATGCCCTTGGCCCAGGTGATGCCGTCGACGAAGGGATAGGCCGCCAGCACGCTGTTGGGCTTGTTCGCCTCGCCGCCGGCCGTCGCCAGCTTGGTCCGGTCGGTGACGTAGAAGAAGCCGTTGCGGTCGGCATGGGCCGTCGCCTTCACCGTCTTGCCCGACGCGTCGGTGTAGTCGAACAGCACCAGCTCGTTGTTGCCGGAGAAGTCCCAGGTGTCGTTCGGCGTGTGCTGGTAGAAGCCCTTCAGTTCGCCGGTGGTCGGGTCGACATAAGCCTGACCGGAGGTGTAGAGGCTGTCGCCCGGCCAGCGCGCCCAGCCGTTCCAGGGTGCCGGGTTGCCGGTGCCGATGACGATGGTGTTGGTCTCCACGTCGAAGGTGGCGCTCTGCCAGGGCGCGCCGCCGCCGTGGTTCCACGCCTCCACCAGATTGCCGTCCTTGTCTCGCGGCCAGGAGGGGGCCTTGTCGCTGCCGGTCGGCGTGCTGTCCTTGCCGTTCAGCCGGCCCATATGGCCCTCGACCAGCGGACGCATCCAGATCTCGTCGCCGGTGTCTGGATCGCGGGCGAACAGCCGTCCGACCACGCCGAACTCGTCGCCCGACGACCCGTGGATCAGCAGAACCTTGCCGGTCTTCTGGTCCTTCACGATGGTCGGCGCGCCGGTCATGGTGTAGCCGACCTTGTGATCGGCGAACTTCTTCTTCCAGACGACCTTGCCGGTGTCCTTGTTCAGCGCGACGACGGACGCGTCGAGCGTGCCGAAGAACACCTTGTCGCCATAGATCGCGGCACCGCGGTTGACCACGTCGCAGCAGGGCCGGATGTCGTCGGGCAGCCGGTGGGAATAGCTCCACAGCCGCTTGCCGGTCTTGGCGTCCAGCGCGAACATCCGCGAGTAGGAGCCGGTGACGTAGATCACCCCATCATGGACCAGCGCCTGGGTTTCCTGCCCGCGCTGCTTCTCGTCGCCGAAGGAGAAGGACCAGGCGGGGACCAGACGCGACACGCTTTCGGTGTTGATCTGCTTCAGGGTGCTGAAACGCTTGCCTTCCACCCCCATCCCGTACATCAGCACGTCGCCGGGATTCTTCGCATCGTTGGCAATGGCATCCCAGGTGACGTCGGAGGCCAGCGCCGGACCGGCAGGCGCCGCAGCCAGGAACAGCGTGGCGGCCACGGCCGCGATCCCGGCCAGATGGGTCCCGCGGAAGCGGTGTCGCGGCTTGCCGCCGGTGACGGCCGCAATCGTGCTGTAGGACGAAAGTGTCATGCGTTTCCCCCGATGATTGGCCGCGAAGCGGCGGTTACGGACACGGCCTTGCGAAGCCGTGCCGGCGATGGCGTCACGCCGGTTCGATCCCGTTCCTGCGGGCGGCGGGAGGCGATGCCGCCCCCGGTACCGGGATGAGCCGAGCGTGACGATGTCGCGCCAGAAAGCCGTTGCTTTCTGAATGGCAGGGCCCTTTTCAGGCCGGTCTGTGCATCCCGCCCGGCGCACAGCACCATGTCTTGCCGGCTCCAATAGTCTCCCGGGCGGAGCCATGGTTCCATTCGACAATCCGGGGAAGAATTTCTTGACCCGATCCCATGATGACATCCCGGATCAGCCGGGATTTTTTCCCGTTCGGTGCCGTACACGGCCAGGATCGGCATCCGCACTGTGGCTCGATTGTGCGAAGGGCGGATGGCGCCCAAACAGATGGATGGTTTAGCATTCCGTCGATGGTCGTATTTCGGAGTGGACGCTGGTGTCGCTGAGGATGCGCATCCTGGCCTTGATCGGGCTTTTCCTTCTGCTGATGGCAACCGCCGGCGGGGCGGTGATGGTCGCCAATGCCCGCGACGCCGTCCGCGCGGAAATGGCCTCTGCCCTGGAATTGGGCGGCGCGCTGAGTCTCGCGGTGGCGGAGCGCGGTGACATCCCCGGCGGCATCGCCATGCTGAACGGGCTGGGGCTGCGTCATCTGCGCTTCATCGGGGCCGACGGCCTGCCGCGGCCGGAACCGGCGGAACGGCGCGCACCGGACTGGTTCGCCGCGCTGATCGGCGTGGATTTGCAGGAACGGATGTTGGCGGCGGGCAAGCTGCGCATCGTTGCCGAGCCCTGGGACGAGATCGCCGAGGTCTGGGAAGACATGACCGATCTCGCCGCCGCAACGCTGACGGTCGGGCTGCTGCTGATGGGAGCCGCCTATCTGGCGGTCGGACGTGCCCTGGTTCCGCTGTCGCGGCTGGAAGCCGGGGTGGAAAGGCTGCGCGCCGGCAATTACGCCTTTTCCTTCGATGGCCGCGGCGTTCCCGAACTCGACCGGCTGGGGACCGGAATCGCCGCGCTGGCCCATGGGCTGGCAGCGGCGGAGGCGGAGAACCGGCGGGCCGGCCAGCGCATCGTCGCGGCGCAGGATGCCGAAAGGCGGGAGGTCGCCCGCGAAATCCACGACGAACTCGGCGCCGCCCTCTTCGCGATCAAGGTCGATGCCGGCCGTATCCTGCGCCTGCAGGACGTTGGAAACGATGGGGACGCTACCAGTGAAGCGGCCGAACGCGCCGGCAAGATCCTAGACACCGCGGCGGAGGTCCACCGGCTGAGCCGCCGCCTCCTGGCCCGCCTGCGCCCCGCCCTGCTGGACCAGTTGCCGCTGAGCGAGGCGCTGACCGAACTGGCCGACGACTGGATGCGGCGCCAGCCCGATGTCGCCTTGACCCTCGCCATCGAGCCGGCCGCGGCGCTGGCGGAGTTGGACGGCTGCGACGACGTGCTGCGGCTGACCGTCTACCGGCTGGTGCAGGAATCGTTGCTCAACGCCTTTCGCCATGCCAAACCGTCGGCTGTCGCCGTCAATCTGAGCATCGATCCGCAGGCGGTGGAGATCGTCGTTGCCGATGACGGACCCGGCCTGCCGGATGGCGACGAACCGGCAAGGAACGGCTTCGGGATTCCCGGCATGGCGGAACGGGTGCACACTCTGGGCGGCAGCCTGTCGATCGGAACCGCGGCCGGCGGCGGTACCCGTGTGTCGGCCCGCCTGCCGCGGACTGCCCTGTCGCCCGCCTCGCCGTCAGCATTGGAGCGCATGGCGTGACCCACACCATTCTTCTGGTCGACGACCATCCGATCGTCCGGGCCGGCTGCCAGCGCCTGCTGGCCGAAGCGGCGCTCGGCCGCGTGGTGGAGGCGGAGGATGTCGGCAGCGCGCTGGAGCTGTGGCGGGCGGAGCGGCCGGACGTCGTCGTCCTCGACCTCAATATTCCGGGCGACGGCGGCGGCATGGCCGTGCTGCGCACCATCCGCGAGGAAAACCCGGCGGTGCCCGTCCTGATTTTCAGCATGCACGAGGATCCGGCCATCGCCGCCCGCGCGCTGAAGGCCGGTGCCCGCGGCTATGTCACCAAGAACGACGCGCCGGACAGCCTGGCCTCCGCCATCGGCACGGTTCTGGCCGGGCGCATCCATTTGGACAGCGGGCTTGCCCGCGAACTGGCGCTGATGAGCCTGTCGCCGCCGTCCGATCCGCTGGCCGTCCTGACCCAGCGGGAGCGGGAGATCCTGGCCCTGGTCGGACGCGGCATGACCGCGGCGGCCATCGCGGAGCGGCTGGGGATAAGCCAGAAGACGGTGGCCAACAGCTGCACCCAGATCAAGGACAAGCTGGGCGCCGACAGTGCCCGCGCCCTGATCCGCATCGCCATCGACAACGGTCTCGCCGACTGAAGAGCGTCAGCCGCCCTGGGCCAGCGCGCGGCGGAAGGCGTCCAGCGTCTCGGCGCTGACATGGTGTTCGATGCCTTCGGCATCGATGCGCGCCGTGTCGGCGCTGACGCCGAGGGAGCGGAGGAAGGCCACCACCGTCCGGTGCCGCTCCCGGCTTTCCTCGGCGATCCGCCGGCCGGCATCGGTCAGGAACACCGCCCGATAGGGCTTGCGATAGACCAGCCCGTCGGCCGCAAGCCGGTCCAGCATGCGGGCGACTGTTGGCTGCGCCACCCCCAGCCTTGCGGCGATGTCGACCTGCCGGGCCTCCTGCCCGCTTTCGATCAGGTCGGCGATCAGCTCCACGTAATCCTCGGCCAGGGCGGTCCGCTGGGCCTCCCGCGTCTTGCGGAAACCCTCGGCATGGAGTTCGGCATCGGGAAGGTCCGCATCGCTGTCAGTCACGCCCCACCCGCCCGGAAAAATGTTCGGATGCTGAAAGTATAGCACCTTGCATACTCATTGTCCCGGTACATACTTGATTGATACCAGTTCGCATCTTGGCCGGGAGTCACGCCGATGTCGGAAGCCGAAGCCGCCCTGCCGCCACAACGGGCCTGGAGATATTCCAGCCCGGACGGGGAAGTCCGGCCGAGCCTGCCGGAGGTCCATGCCTCCATCGCGGTGCCGCAGGGCGGCCTGTGGCTGCGCCGGCTGCTGGCCTTCGCCGGGCCGGGCTACATGGTGTCGGTCGGCTATATGGACCCCGGCAACTGGGCGACCGACCTCGCCGGCGGGTCGCAGTTCGGCTATACGCTGCTGTCGGTCATCATGCTGTCGAACCTGATGGCGATCCTGCTGCAATCGCTGTCGGCCCGGCTGGGCATCGTCACCGGGCGCGATCTGGCGCAGGCCTGCCGCGACCACTACCCGCGCCCGATCAATTTGATGCTGTGGGTGGCGTGCGAGGCGGCGATCATCGCCTGCGACCTTGCCGAGGTCATCGGCACCGCCATCGCGCTGAACCTGCTGTTCGGCATCCCGCTGATCGGCGGTGCGCTGATCACGGCGCTCGATGCCTTTCTGGTGCTTCTGCTGATGCAGCGGGGTTTCCGCTATCTGGAGGCTTTCGTGGTGGCCCTGCTGACGGTCATCGCCGGCTGCTTTCTGGTGCAGATCATCGCCGCAGCCCCGCCGGTGGCCGCCGTGCTGCATGGCTTCGTGCCGACGACGCAGGTGGTGACCAACCCCGGCATGCTCTATGTCGCCATCGGCATCCTGGGGGCGACGGTGATGCCGCACAATCTCTACCTCCACTCCTCCATCGTGCAGACGCGGGCCTATCCGCGCACGGACGAGGGGCGGCGCGACGCCATCACCTGGGCCACCGTCGACAGCACCATCGCGCTGATGCTGGCCCTGTTCGTCAATGCGGCGATCCTGATCCTGGCGGCCAGCGTCTTCCATGGCAGCGGCCATACCGAGGTGGCGGAGATCGGCGAAGCGTTCGAACTGCTGTCGCCCCTGCTCGGGCTGGGCATCGCCTCGACCCTGTTCGCGGTGGCGCTGCTGGCGTCGGGCCTCAATTCCACCGTCACGGCGACGCTGGCCGGGCAGATCGTGATGGAAGGGTTCCTGCGGCTGCGGCTGCCGCACTGGATGCGCCGGCTGCTGACCCGCGGCCTCGCCATCATCCCGGTGGTGGTGGTAACGGCGCTCTACGGCGAAAGCGGCACGGCCCAGCTGCTGGTGTTCAGCCAGGTCGTGCTGTCGATGCAGCTCCCCTTCGCGGTCATCCCGCTGGTCCGCTTCGTCACCGACCGCGGCAAGATGGGGCGCTTCGTCGTGCCCGGCTGGGTCGCCGCGCTGTCCTGGATCGTCGCCGGCCTGATCGTCGTTCTGAACCTGAAGCTGCTGTACGACACCGTTCTGGGCTGAGCGCTGTTGTCATCGGGCGAGACGCGTTATGTGAAAGACTGTCCCAAACGGTTGCGCATCGCCGCGGAGGATCGGACATGACCATCGGCCGTCAGCGAATGATGTTGGTATGGCGCGGCGGGCTTCTCGCCGCGGCCACCCTGCTGTCCGCCTCCTGCGCCAACCCGCAGGCCGAACTGGCGTTGCGAGCGCCCGAGGCGATGGTGGGGATGAACAAGGGCAGCCTGCTGTCCTGCGCCGGCGTGCCGGAACGCTCCGCCGTCAACGGCGATGCGGAATATCTGGTCTACACGCGCCGGCAGACCCTGGTCGACCGCGACGTGGATTGGGAGCCCAGCCCCTGGCTCGGCCCGCGCGGACCGCTGCTGTGGCAACCCGACGTGACGACCTGGTCCCGGACCTACAGTTGCGAAGCGACCTTCGAACTGCATGGTGGGCGGGTCACCGCGGTGCGCTACAACGACAGGCGCGATCCCACGCTGTGCTACCAGATCGTCGGAAATTGCATGCGCTAGGCGCCGGCCGGTCAGGCTATCTGGCAGCCTCTCGGCACCCCGTCAACGACCGGGGGCCGCCGAGCCAAAGATCAAGGATTCGACATGCAAGGCAAAACAACGTCATGGCTGCGCCGGGCCGGACTGGCCGGCGGCATTGCGCTGGCCCTCTTCGCCGCCCAGATCGCCGCCCAGATCGCCGAAGCCGCGGCCGAGACCGTGAAGCTCGGCGTCATGGGCGGTGCGGAGGAGGAAATCGCCGAGGTGGCGAAAACGGTGGCGGCCGGCAAGGGTCTGACCGTCGAACTGATCACCTTCTCCGACTACAACATCCCCAACGCGGCGCTGGATGCCGGCGACCTCGACGCCAACGCCTTCCAGCACAAGCCCTATCTTGAGGCCCAGATCGCCGCGCGCGGCTATAAGATCGTGCCCATCGGCTTCACCATCGTCGAGCCGATGGGGCTCTATTCCCGCAAGATAAAATCCGTCGGCGATCTGAAGCCCGGTTCCAGCATCGGCATTCCGAACGACCCCAGCAACGGCGGCCGTGCGCTCAACCTGCTGGCGGCCAACGGCCTGATCAAGCTGGCGCCCGGCAAGGGCCTGTCGCCGAGCATCCTCGACATCGCCGAGAATCCGAAGGCGCTCAAGCTGGTGGAACTGGAGGCGGCGCAGTTGCCGCGCGCCTTGGAAGACTTCGACGCGGCGATCATCAACACCGACTATGCGGTGAATTCCGGCCTGACCCCGTCGAAGGACGCGCTGATCCAGGAGCCGCGCGAAGGCAACCCCTACGGCAACTTCATCGCCGCGCGGGAGAAGGACAAGGACCGTCCCACCCTGAAGACGCTGGTCGATTCCTTCCAGTCCAAGGAGGTCCGCGACTTCCTGGAGACCCGGTTCAAGGGCGCGATCCTGCCGGCCTGGTGACCGATGCCCTGCCGCCTCCCCACCTTTGCGGTTGGGAGGCGGCAGAAGCGGCGATCAGGTGGTCGGGCGGTCAGGCGGCCGGAAGCGGCGAGGCCTGGCGGGCGAGCAGCTTCCAGGCTCCGTCGACCTTCTTCCAGACCTGCAGCACCTTGATGTGGGCGGTGTTGGTCTTGCCGTCCGGCAGGTTGTTGACCGAATCGAAGGTGTGGCGGGCAACCGCGATGTCGCCGACCACCTGGATCGCATGGTCGCTGAGGTCCAGCGCCTTGAAGGCGTTCTTGCCGTCGAGGCTGCCGACGAAGGCGGCCTTGTCCTCCAGCCGGCTGTTCGAATGGCCGTAGGTCAGCTGGTCCATCGTCATCGCCCGCAGCGTGGCACCGTCGCCCGCCAGCATGGCGTCGCGAAGCCCGTTCACCGCCTTCGCCACCGCCTGCTGGTCGTCATCGGCGGCAAGGGCGCCGCCCAGCGGTGCGATGGCGGCGGGCATCGCCAGTCCGGCAGCGGCAGCGGCGAGCAGAGTGCGGCGCGAGCGGATGTGGCCGGATTTGAACGCAGTCTTCTTGAGCATGGTGACCCTCCCATTCGATTGCAGTCACGCCCACCCGAAACGTCGGCGGGCCCGCAATGTAATATACTAGTATCCACGTCAGTTCTACAAACCGTTCGGGTGTGCGCCGGTTCGCCGCAGAGGAACGGATCGGCCCCCCGATGGATTCCGGCCCATGGATTTCCAGTTGGCATGCCCCCATCCGCATGGGCTATGTGACTTTCCGGAGATCATCTTGTGATTGGCTGCGCCGGACGGGGCGGGCGGCTATGCTCCCGGCCGCGGAGACGGATTTGAGAGCGGGGGAGAGGGGCATGACGACCAGACGGCGAAAACTGCCGCGCAAGCGTAAGGGCCGGCAGGCGACCGCGGTTCGCGGGTCGGCAGGGGAGCCGGTCAACACCGGACGGCCGTCCCAGGGTGGTTTGACGACGGCCATCAGGGGGACCGCGGCGACCGCGGGCATGGCGGCCAAGGGCCGCGGCCGGGTGCGCTACGTGCCCACGCCGGATGCCGCCGCCGGCCGCTTCCTCAGCCCGGAACAGCAATTTCTGCTGAAGAAGCGGCGCGAGGCCGAGCAGCGCGAGGCGAAGGACCGGCGCACCGCCTTCGCCATCATCCTGGTGCTGGTGCTTCTGGCGGCGGGTGCGGTCGCCGGTCTGGTCTGGCTCTGGCGGTCGTCAGCCCTCTGACATCGCCGCGCTCAATGCGTCGCCCCGGCCAGCGCCGCGGCATAGCGTTCGGCCAGCAGCGGGCTGGCGGCGGCACAGGCCTCCGCCACGAGGCGGGAGCCCTGGACATAGGCGTCGGCCCGCTCGACGCTCCAGGACAGCGGGCGTTCGACCGCCAGCGCCTGCAGGATTGAAATCTGCTCGGCAAGCTTGATGCGCTTGGCCCCTTCGGGTGCGGCGGCGAGGCGGGCGGCCTGGATCGCCTTGCGCTCGGCAATCGCCTTGCCGACATCCTCTGGCGCGTCGCTGACCGCGGCGACGAGGTCGGCGACCTCCTGCCCGAATCGTCGGGCCAGATCGGCGACGTTGGTCAGCCCATCCTCGACCGCGTCGTGCAGCCAGGCCGCGGCGATCTCGGCGGGCGTGCCGCCGGCCTGCGCCACGAGTTCCGCCGTTTCCGACAGATGCGAGACGAAGGGCGTGCGCGCCCGGTCGGGCCGATAGGTGCCGTCATGCAGTTCCGCCGCATAACGCAGCGCCGCGATGACCACTTCCTTGTCCATAGACATGTGCTCTCCTCCGCGCCGCGGGCGGGCGGCGGAGGCCATGGCCCGTCCCGGCGGCGACAGTCCGCAAGGATGCCCGGCCGGGCTGCGCCCGCGGTGAAGGCGCGGCGGCGACCGATCCCGAATGTTCGCAACCGGGTAGGGAGATGGTCCGCCCTCGTACGGCCGAAGTCCAGGCCCTCGGCCGGCGGCACATCGCCGCGGTCTGACCTCCAGGGTTAGCGGAGCAAGGCGGAAACCGCCTTCGCCCGCTACACGCGCACCTTCGGCTGCCGGCCTCAGCCCCGCCGCTGCTCCAACGCCTTGACGGCAAGGCACAGGATCTCGAACAGCATCTGCGCACCGGCCTGGGCCGTGGTGGTGTTGGCGTCATACTGCGGCGCCACCTCCACCACATCGCCGCCGATGACGTCGAGCCCAGCCAGACCGCGCAGAAGCTCGATGGCCTCCCGCGTGCTCAGCCCGCCGACCTCCGGCGTGCCGGTGCCCGGCGCGAACACCGGATCGAGGCAGTCCACATCGAAGGAGACATAGACCGGCCCGTCGCCGACCACCCGGCGGGCCTGCTCGATCACCGCGGGAATGCCGCGCTGCGCCACCTCCTCGGCATGGATCACCGTCATGCCGGACTCGTAGGAGAACTCCCAGAGGAACTCGGTGCTGCCGCGGATGCCGATCTGCACCGTGCGCTCCGGATCGAGCACGCCGTCCAGCACCGCCTGGCGGAAGGGGCCGCCATGGTGGAACTTGGACCCTTCGTAGGGGCCGCCGGTGTCGCAATGGGCATCGAAATGGATCATGCCGACCGGCCGGTCCCGTCCCACCGCCTTCAGGATCGACTGGCTGATCGAATGGTCGCCGCCGACGGACAGCGGGATCACCCCGGCATCCCTCACCTTGTTGTAGAAGCTCTCGATGTCGTGGTGGCAGGCCTCCAGGCTGAAGCGGCTGGACAGCGGCACATCGCCGACATCGGCCATCCGGCAGGCCGCCGCCGGCACCATCTTCAGCACATATTCGTAAGGACCGATCCGCTCGATGGTCCGCACCGCCCGCGGACCGAAGCGGGCACCGGCGCGGTTGGTCACCCCCAGATCCATCGGCACGCCGATCAGCGCAACCTCCAGCCCGCCGAAATCGGGCAGTTCGGGCGCGTCGGGACGGTATGGCGCGTCGAGCAGGGTGGAGACACCGGCGAAGGGCTGGGTCCGCCGCCCCCCGGCGGAGAATTGCAGGGCCGCGACACGCTGGAACTCGGGAGAGTGGATGTCGGCACCGCCGCTGCCGCTGTATTTCTCGCGCAGACGGTTGAGCTTGTCCGGATCGATCATTTCGAAAGGTCTCCTGTCAGAAGGTCAGTCGGCCCAGTCAGTCCTGCCGTATCCAGGCGCCCAGCAGGCGCGGCAGGTCGCCGAAGCGGGCGATCAGCCCGAAGACGGCCGCGGTCAGCAGCACGAACAGCACGGTGACGGCGGCCATGGTCGGCGTGTAGCCGTAGCGCAGGGCGTTGAAGATCTTGATCGGCAGCGTTTCCAGCGTGAAGCCGGCGACCATGTAGGCGACGATGTATTCGTTGAGCGACAGCACGAAGGCGAAGGCGAAGCCGGAAATCATGTATGGCCGCACCAGCGGCATCACCACCGTCCGCAGCACGGTGCGGTCGTCGGCCCCCATGGTCGAGGCGGCCTCGACAAAGCTGCGGTCCACCGCGCCGAAGCCCAGCGACAGCGTGACCAGCGGCAGGGTGACAAAGAAGACGGCGTGGCTGACCACCACCGTCCACGGCTCGCCATACTGTCCGAAAGTGGACCAGAAGCTGAGGAACCCCAGCGCGGTGATGACCGGCGGCAGGATGAAGGGGGCCATGCCCAGCACCTCGAACGCCCGCGCCCAGGGCGCCCGCCAGCGCCAGATGAACCACGCCAGCGGAAAGGCGATGGCGACCGCCAGCGCCGCCGACGACGCCGCCACCACGAGGCTGGCGATCAGCGCCCCGCGCCAGCCGGGATCGGTGAAGATCTCGGCATACCATGCCAGCGACAGACCCTTGGGCGGGAAGTCGAGCGAGCGTTTGGCGTTGAGTGATACCCCCGCTACCACCAGGATCGGCGCCGCCAGGACGAGGCCGATCAGGCCGGCCATCAGGCTGTTGAGCCAGCGCAGCATCACGCCTCCTCCTTGCGTCCGAACAGCAGGGACAGCCCGACCAGCGCCAGGCTGATCAGCACCAGGAAGACCGCCATCGCCGCCGCGAACGGCATGTTGGACTGGTAGATCGCCTGATCGGTAATCAGCACCGACAGGGTCCAGTGCTGCGGCCGTCCCAGAAGCTGCGGCAGCAGGTAGCTGCCCAGCGCGAAGACGAAGGCCATGATCAGGGTTGCGACGATGGTGTTGCGCTGGGCCGGCACCACCACGGTGAAGAAGGCCTTGAGCGGCGAGGCCCCCAGCGTCCGCGACGCCTCCACCAGCGCCGGGTCGAGCCGGGCCAGCGCCGGATAGAGCACCAGCACGGTGTAGGGGAAGGCCTGATAGACCATGCCGGCCAGCAGCGCGCCGAAGCTGGGCGACAGCGATTGCGGCTCCGCCATCAGCCCGACCGCCACCAGCAGGTTGGTGATGCCGGCGGTGCGCGACAGCAGGGTCGACCAGGCGAAGCCGATGATCACCTCCGACAGCGACAGGATCGACAGCAGGAAGACCAGCCAGCGCACCTGGGCCGCCCGCGGCAGCCGCGCCAGCCGATAGGTGAAGGGGAAGCCGATGCCGACAGCCACCACCGCCACCAGCGCCGCCAACTCCAGCGAGAAGGACAGAACGCCGCCGAAGAAGGCGCTGAGAAACCGTTCGTAATTGGCGAGCACCAGATCGGGCTCGTAGAAGCCGCCGGGAATCCGGCGGGCGACGCTGACCGCGATCATCAGGCCGAAGGGAATGACGAAGAAGACGACCAGCATCAGCGCAGGAAACAGGATCGGCGCATGTTCGCCCAGGCTGCGGGGGGCGCGGCGGATCATGACGACCGCTCCCCGGCAGTTTTGCCCTCCGGCGGCAGCACGACGCAGGCCTCGGCCGGAATCTCGACGATGACGGCGGCGCCCGGTTCGACCGCCGGGCGGTCCTGCGGCCGGGTCAGCGCTACGATCTCCCGCCCGGCGACATCGATGCGGAACTCGACGCTGGCGCCGAGATCGCGGACGAAGGACAGGGTCCCGGCCAGCCGGTTTGCTCCATTGGGCGCGGTCGCCGGATGCAGCAGCACCTCCTCCGGCCTGACCGACAGCAGGGCGCGGCCATGCGGCGGCAGTCCGGCGAGGACCAGTTCGCCCCCCGGCACGCTGGCGCGGCCGGGGGCCGTCACCTCGCCTTCCAGCAGGTTGGTCATGCCGATGAAGTCGGCGACGAAGGCGTCGGCAGGCTGGCGATAGACTTCCATCGGCGGGGCGGCCTGACGGATCCGGCCCTCCGACATCACCACCACCAGATCGGCCATGGTCATCGCCTCCCGCTGGTCGTGGGTGACGACGATGGTGGTGATGCCCAGCCGCCGCTGAAGCTGCTTCAGCTCGATCTGCATCGCCTCGCGCAGCTTGGCGTCGAGCGCCGACAGCGGTTCGTCGAGCAGGAACAGCTTCGGTTCCAGCGCCAGGGCGCGGGCGATGGCGACGCGCTGGCGCTGACCGCCCGACAGCCGCGACACCGGCCGGTCAGCCATGCCGGGCAGGCGCACCAGTTCCAGCAGGCTGTCCGCCCTACGGCGGCGCTCGTCGGCGGGAACGCCGCGGATGCGCAGGGGATAGGCGATGTTCTCCCCGGCGCTGAGATGGGGAAACAGGGCCAGCGACTGGAACACCATGCCGAAATCCCGCTTGTGTGCGGGGGTCGCGGTGATGTCGCGGTCGTCGATCAGCAGCTGACCGCCGGAGGGTTCCTCCAACCCGGCGATCATCCGCAACAGCGTGGTCTTGCCGCAGCCGGAGGGCCCCAGCAGGCAGATGAACTGACCGTGCGGGATGCGCAGGCTGGCCCCATGCACCGCGGTGAAGCTGCCGTAACGCTTGGTGAGACCGTCGAGAACGAGGGCGGACATGGCGGGCCTTCGGATCGTTCGGAAAAGACGGAGTCCTTCCCCCGGCCTTCTGGATTTCCGTGCGATTCACGCTTCAGACGAGTCCGTCTGAAGCGACCGCACTCGGGGGGAGGAAGGGCACTCGCGGGTCAGCCCACGATCATTTCCGTCCATTTCTGGTTCAGCCAGTCGGCCTTCGACACATAGAGGTCGTAGCGCGGAACGATGGGCGCCAGATCGGAGGAGACCGCGGCGAACTCCTTGTCCGTCAGGTCGGTGGCCGACCGGTCGATGGTCGGCGAGGTGCCGACCTTGCGCGACAGCAGCGCCTGGATTTGCGGCTGGCACATATAGTCGATGAAGACGTGAGCCAGATCGCCGGCCTTGGACGCCTTGGACACCGCCCAGCTGCCGGAATCGAGGATGCCGCCCTCCTTGGGGAAGGTGGAGCGCACCGGATGGCCGTCGGCGGCGGCAAGTCCGGTGACGTCGTGGTAATACTGCCCCATCGGGACCTCGCCGGACTTCAGCGCCGCCTCGAACTGCGCCTCGTCGCGGTACCAAAGCTTCACATTGTTCTTCAGCTCGGCCAGCTTCTTGAAGCACTCCAACTGGCCCTGTTCGCTGTCGAGATGCTTGGGGCCGCCGAAGAAGGTGGCGGCGGTCACATCCAGCAGGAAGGAGTTGGAGACCAGCGCCAGCAGGCCGAGCTTGTCCTTGTTGGCCGGGTCCCACAGCGCCGCCCAGCTTTCCGGAGGCTGGGGGTAGCTCTTGGTGTTGGTCACCAAGGTGATGTACCAGGACACCGCACCGATGCCGGACAGCCGGCCGTCGGGATACTTGTTCATCAGCGCCGGCTTGACCTTGGCGGCGTTCGGCAGCCTGGCGGGATCGAGCGGCGCCCACAGTTCGGCGGCCATGCCCTTCAGCATCGCCACCTGGGACATCATCGACACGTCGGCCGGAGCCTGCTTCGCGCGGGCCGCCTGTTCAAGCTGGATCAGCCACGCCTCGCCCGTAGGTTCGGCCACCGCCTCCACCGCGATGCCGGTCGCCTTGGTGAAGTCCGGGAAGATGTGCTTGTCGAAGCTGTCCTTGAAATAGCCGCCATACACCCCGACCTTCAGCGACTTCGATTGGGCCCGGACGATGGAGGGAAACCCCACCGCCCCCACCGCCGCAGCTGCGGCCGCCACGCCCGCTCCCGCCAGCACCGCCCGCCTGCCCAATCCCCTGCCCAGTCCCGCGCCGATCGTCATAGCGTGTCTCCCTCTCGTCGTTGGTCAGCCCCGATGGAAGTGCATGACGGAAGTAGACGGCGACTTTGCGTTCCCACACATCCGGAATTTTTTGTATCTTACTTCGACAGGAGCCGAAGTAAGTCCGGCCCAGACCCCATCCAGGCCGGAGCACTTCCGACACCATGAGCCGGATGACCATCGAGACCGCCGATCTGCGGCTCTTTCGCCTGTTCATGACGGTGGTCGAGGCCGGCGGCTTTACTGCGGCGCAAGGCGAACTGAACCTGTCGCTTTCCACCATCTCAACCCATTTCGCCGAACTGGAAGGGCGGCTGGGAGTGCGGCTGTGCCGGCGCGGCCGCTCCGGCTTCAAGCTGACGGAGGAGGGGCAGGCGGTCTATGACGAGCTGCGGCGGGTGTTCGACACGCTGGACCGCTTCGGCGCCCGCGTGCGGGGACTGCGCGACCGCCTGACCGGAACCCTCAGCATCGGGCTGGTGGACAACACGCTGACCGACGCCAATTTCCCGCTGGAGCGCGTGATCACCCGCTTCGCCGACGCCGCCCCCGAGGTCAACCTCGCCATCGCCACCCGGCCGCCCAACGAACTGCTGCGCGACGTGGTCGGCGGCGAGTTGCACCTCGCCATCGCCAGTTTTCCGCGGATCGTGCCCGGCCTCTCCTACATCGACCTCTACACGGAAACCAACCTGTTCTATTGCGGGGCCGGCCATCCGCTGTTCGACCGTCCGGACGACATGGTCGATCTCGACGAGGTGCGCCGGCACCGCTTGGTCGCCCGCAGCTATTGGGGGGCGCGCGACATCAAGATCTTCGCCATCAGCGCCCCGCATGCGACCGTCGGCGACATGGAGGGTGCCGCCCGGCTGATCCTGTCCGGCCGCTATCTCGGCTATCTGCCCGACCATTACGCCGCCCCCTTCGTCCAGGCCGGACGGCTGCGCGCCCTGTTGCCACGGGTGCTCTCCTATCACTCGCCGTTCCAGATCGCCGTCCATGGCGACCGGGCCAGGACGCCGGTGGTCGATCTGTTCATGACCCTGACGCGGGAGGAGATCGCCAGCCGCTGATGCCCCGTCAGATCTCCTCGCTATGATGGGATTTGGTATACCATATCGGCAGAACGGTGGAGGATGCCCGCGCATCCGGCCCTTCACCGCAAAAAGCCAACATCGGGGAGTCGACGGAGACCATGCGCAACTTCGAAGAACCGGGCCGGTCGCTCGCCATGGGGCGCAACGGCATGGCCGCCACCTCCCACCCGGCGGCAACCCTGACGGCGGTCGAAATCCTCAAGGCCGGCGGCACGGCAATCGATGCAGCGGTGGCGGCCTGCGCGGTCCAGAGCGTGGTCGAAGCCGGCTCGACCGGGATCGGCGGCGACTGCTTCGCCATGGTCGCTCCGCAGGGCGGGGCCGACATCCACGCCTACAACGGCTCCGGCCGCACCCCGGCAGCGATGACGCTGGAGCGCCTGCGGGCGACAGGCGTCACCGCCATCGACCGCCACTCCCCCCACGCGGTCACGGTGCCGGGTGCGGTGGATGCCTGGACGCGGCTGGTCGCCGACCATGGCCGCCTGCCCCTGAGCGAGATCTTCGCCCCGGCCATCGCCATGGCGCGCGAAGGCTACGCGATCACGCCGCGGGTGTCGCACGACCTCGCCAAGCAAACCGATCTGCTGCGCCAGAGCCCGCCGGCGGCGGCCACCTTCCTGGTGGACGGAGAGGCTCCCGCCGCCGGCACCGTCCAGACCCAGCCGCTGCTGGCCGACACGCTGGAGGCCATCGGGCGCGAGGGACCGGACGCCTTCTATCGCGGTGCCGTCGCCGAGGACATGGTGGAGTGCCTGCGGGCGGCGGGCGGCTTCCACAGCCTGGAGGATTTCGCCGGGGCCAGGGGCGAGTATGTGACGCCGATCCGGGCCGACTATCGCGGTCGCACGATCCATGAATGCCCGCCGAACGGACAGGGCATCATCGCCCTGATGATCCTGAACATCCTGAAGCGCTTCCGCCCCACCGGCGATCCGCTCGACCCCGACAGCCTGCATGTGGAGATCGAGGCGACGCGGCTCGCCTATGCCGCGCGCGACGCCTTCCTGGCCGATCCGGCGCAGACCGGACCGTCGATGGTGGAGCATCTGCTGTCCGATGCGCTGGCCGACGAACTGGCCGCCCGCATCGACACCGCCCGCGCGCTGGAGATCGGTGAGGTGTTCGACGCTGTCGAGCACAAGGACACCGTCTACATCGCCGTGGTCGACAAGGATCGCACGGCGGTCAGCTTCATCAGCTCGATCTTCCATCCCTATGGCAGCGGGCTGATGGCGCCGCGCTCCGGCGTGCTGTTCCACAACCGGGGCCAGAGCTTCTCCCTGGCCGACGGGCATCCAAACGTGGTGGCGCCGCGCAAGCGGCCGATGCACACCATCATTCCGGGCATGGTCAGCGAAAACGGGCGCGTCAGCCTGACCTTCGGCGTCATGGGCGGGCATTACCAGGCGATGGGCCATGCCCATTTCCTGTCGAAGCTGTTCGACCATGGGTTGGACATCCAGAGCGCCATCGACCTGCCACGCCTGTTTCCCCTGCCCGGCACCCTCACCGTGGAGGCGGAGACGGCCATCCGCAGCAGGGCGGGGGCGGAGTTGGCCCGCCGGGGCTTCACCGTGGCGGCGCCCACCGGGGCCATCGGCGGCGCCCAGGCCATCGCCATCGACTGGGAGCGCGGAACCCTGCTGGGCGGCTCCGACCACCGGAAGGACGGGTGCGCGCTGGGCTACTGACGCGCCACCGGCGGCGATACCGTGCAGAGGACCATGGTCGCCGCACCATGGTCCTTCGACTACGAAGCAATGACCGTTGACAGGTCCTTTATCGCGGTTCACATTGTCAACAATCGACTGTCTACGGCGAGGGCGCATGGCTGACGGAGCGAAGGGCAAGGCTGCGGGATCGGTCCTGGCACGCGTGCCGAAAGCGACCTTCCGCGCCCACATTGCGGACGGGTTGCGGGCCGCGATCCTGAATGGCGACATCGAGCCCGGTGCGCAGCTTGTCGAGACCGCGCTCGCCGACCAGTTCGGGGTCAGCCGCGGTCCCTTGCGCGAAGCCATGCGGCAGTTGATCGACGAAGGGCTGCTGATCGCCGTGCCCTACACCGGCACCCATGTCGTCGGCCTGTCGGTCGATGACGTGCGCGAGATCTATTCGATGCGCGTCACTCTGGAGATCTTCGCCTTCGAGCAGATCTGGGCGCGCCGGGACCAGGCGTTCCGCCAGGGCCTCGTCGCCCGGCGCGATGCGCTCACCGCCAGCATCGACGCCGAGGACGATGCCGCCAGCATCGTCGCTGAGCTGCAACTGCACGGCTTCGTCTATGAGGCGACCGGGCACAAGCTGCTGATCCGGACCTGGGACAGCATCCGTGGACGCTTGCAACTCTATTGGGCGGCGCACCACCGGGCGCACGGCATCCGCGGTCCGCGCCGCGATGGCCACGACCGCTATGTGGCGATGGCGCTCTCCGACGATTTCGAGGCGCTGAAGTCCGAAATCACCGACCACATGGCCCGCGGCGGCCGGCAGACCGAAGACTTCCTGCGGGGCCGCGAGTCCCGCACTGTCCAAGGCTCCTGACGGCACCGCCGCTGACCGAACCGACAAAAAGACGACGAACAGACAGAGGAGGCTTTGAGATGACCATCGACCAGGGAAAAATCGGCCGCAGGACCCTGCTCGGCCTTGCTGCCGGGGCCGCCGCTGGCGCCACCGTCGGACTGTCGGCTCTGCCGGCATTCGCCGCCTCGCCCTCCACGCTCGACAGGGTCAAGGAGAGCAAGCGCCTGCGCATCGGCGTGACCTCGGCCGAACCCTGGTTCTTCAAGGATCCGATGACCGAGACCTGGACCGGCGTCGGCGTGGCGATGGGGCAGCGGCTGGCCGCCAGCCTCGGCGCCACCCTGGTTCCGGTGGAGACGACCTGGGCCAACGCGGTGGGGGCGCTCCAGGCCGACCAGATCGACCTGATGTTCGTCCTCGACCCGACCGAGGAGCGGCGCAAGGCCATCGATTTCCCCGACGCCCCGCTGTTCTACTATGCCATGGGCGCACTGGTGGCCGGCGATTCCACCATCAAGAGCTGGACGGACATCGACAAGCCGGGCCTGCGCATCGGCGTGACGCTCGGCACCTCGCTGGACAAGAACGTGACGGCGATGGTGAAGCAGGCGGCGATCAACCGCTTCTCCAACAACGACGAGACCATCGCCGCCTTCGCCGCCAAGCGCATCGACGTCGCCGTCCAGTTTCATCCGGCGCTCGTCGTCCAGCAGACCCGCCTGCGGCTGGGCAAGGTCATCCTGCCCGAACCGGTGGAGCCGGTGGCCACCAGCGTCGGCCTGCGCAAGGAGGAGAACCCGGCCTTCCGCGACTGGCTGGATGGGCAGCTGAAGACGCTCTACGCCGACGGCGTCCCCGACCAGCTGTTTGCCGGCTATCTGAAGTCGAAGAACGTCGATGCCTCGAAGATTCCGGGCCTGATCAAGGAAGCCTGGCACTGACAGCCCGAGGCGGCGGAGCGATGCCGGTCCGCCGCCATTCCGCATCGGTCCGTTTGTCGGAAGTGGCCATCCACAAGGACGCCGCATGAGCTACCAATGGGATTTCTCGCCGGTCCTGACGCGATGGCCGCTGCTGCTCGACGGTCTGCTCAACACGGTGAAGATCGCTGCAATCGCCATCGTCTTCGGCGTCCTCGTCGGGCTGGTCCTGGCTCTGCTGCGGCTGTCGCCGCGCCGGTCTCTGCGCCTACCGGCGGCGATCTTCGTCGAGTTCTACCGGAACACGCCGCCCATCGTGCATTTCTTCTGGTTCTTCTATGCCCTGCCGGTGGTGCTGAACATCAGCCTCGATCCGCTGGTGGCCGCCGTGCTCGCCCTGTCCACCCAGTCCGGCGCCTTCTATGCCGAGGTGTTCCGCGGCGGCATCCGCTCCATCGAGCGCGGCCAGTGGGAGGGGGCGAAGGCGCTGGGGATGACCCACACGCAGCTGATGCGGCGCATCGTGGTGCCGCAGGCGGCGACGCGCATGGTCGCTCCCTTCGTCGAACGCTCCTTCGAACTGATCAAGACCACAGCGCTCGCCTCCACACTGGCCTATGGGGAGCTGCTCTATCAGGCGATGATGGTGAACAGCGAAACCTTCCGGCCGCTGGAGGTCTACACCGCCGTCGCCCTGCTCTATCTCGTGCTGCTGGTCTCGTGCAGCGCGCTGGCCCGGGTCGCCGAAGCGCGGCTCACCGCCTACCGCTGAGGAGACGAAGAGATGGACTACGCCTTCGACTTCGCCCTGGTGGTGGAGACCTTCCCGATCCTGATGCGCGGCTTCGTGGTGACGCTGGAGCTTTGGCTGCCCAGCCTTGCCATCGGGCTGGCCGCCGGGCTCGTCCTGGCGCTCGCCCGGCTGTCGCGCAGCCGGATGCTGCGCGGCGGCAGCCTCGTCTACATCGAGCTGTTCCGCGACACCCCGGTGCTGATCCAGCTGATCTGGTTCTACTATGCCTTCCCCATCCTGATCGGGGTGCAGCTGTCGCCCTTCACGGCGGCGCTGCTCGGGCTGGCGCTGAACACCTCGGCCTATGGGGCGGAGATCTTCCGCGGCGGCATCCAGTCCATCGCCCGCGGCCAGTGGGAAGGGGCGAAGGCGCTGGGCATGCGGCACGCCGACGTGCTGCGCCGGATCGTCCTGCCGCAGGTCTTCAAGCTGATGCTGCCGGCCTTCACCAACCGCGCGGTGGAGGTGGCGAAGATGTCGTCGCTGGCCTCCGTGCTGTCGGTTCATGAGCTGATGTATCAGGGCCGGCTGCTGAGCTCGACCTACTACCGTCCCTTCGAAATCCTCACGACCGTGGCGGTCGTCTATTTCGTCCTGATCTATCCGGCCACCTTCCTGTCGATGACCCTCGAACGCCGCATGGCCGGCAAGGGCTGACCGTCATGCAAGCGGAGACTCCGTCCATGCCAGAATCCCATAATGCCGGTGTCGATCCCGCCGGCCTCGCAGGTCCCGGCACCGCCGATCCTCCAGGTGTCCGGCCTTCACAAATGGTTCGGTGCGCTGCATGTGTTGCAGGGGATCGATTTTTCCGTGGCCGCTGGCGAGCGCGTCGCCATCATCGGCGGCAGCGGATCGGGGAAGAGCACCTTCCTGCGCTGCCTCAATTTCATGGAGATGCCGACCGCCGGCCGGATCGCGCTCGACGGCACGCCGCTCGGCCGCGCATCCGCCGGCAAGTCCGACGAGGTGCGCTATCCCGAAAGCGAGCTTTGCCGGGTCCGCGAGCGCGTCGGCATGGTGTTCCAGCAGTTCAACCTGTTCCCGCACATGACCGTGCTGGAGAACGCCATGGAAGGGCTGGTCACCGTCAAGCGGATGAAGAAGGCGGAGGCGCGCGAGCGGGCCCTGCGCGAGTTGGACAAGGTCGGGCTGGGCGGCAAGACCGACGTCTATCCCGGACGGCTGTCCGGCGGCCAGCAGCAGCGGGTGGCCATCGCCCGCGCTCTCGCCATGGAGCCGGAGATCCTGCTGTTCGACGAACCGACCTCTTCACTCGATCCCGAGCTGGTAGGCGAGGTCCTGCGCGTCATCCGGCAACTGGCGGAGGAAGGGCGGACCATGCTGCTCGTCACCCACGAGCTTGGCTTCGCCTATCATTTCGCCACCAAGGTGATCTTCCTCGCCGACGGCGTCTTCCACGAGGTTGGGACACCGGACGAGGTGCTGAAGCATCCCAGACAGGAGCGCACGCGCGCCTTCCTGGAGCGCTTCACCGAATTTTCCTTCTGATCTTCCTTCTGGGCATCCGAGAAACAGGCGGCGCAGCGCCGGCCGGACAGGCCGACCGCCGCCGGGAAAGGGTACATACGATGGTTTCCAACAGCACGGTCAGCCAGACGAGTTCGCAGGGTTATGTCGACGACAGCCGCAACGACGAGGTGCTGATCTATGTGAACGGCGCGTTCTTCCGGCGCGACGAGGCGAAGATCTCGGTCTTCGACGCCGGCTTCGTGCTGGGCGATGGGGTGTGGGAAGGGCTGCGGCTGGTCAAGGGCCGCATCCTGGCGCTGGACGACCATATGGACCGGCTGTACGAGGGCGCCAACGCCATCCAGCTCGACATCGGCATGACGCGCCAGGAACTGGTCGCGGCGATCCAGGCCACGCTGGACTGCAACGGCATGACCGACGGCGCCCACATCCGCCTGATGGTCACCCGCGGCCGCAAGAAGACGCCCAACCAGGATCCGCGCTTCGCCCTTGGTCAGGCGACCATCGTCATCATCGCCGAATACAAGGCGCCGAAACCGGAATCGAAGGCCAAGGGACTGACGCTGTTCACTTCGACCATCCGGTGCAGCGGCCCGGACGTTTTCGACCTGCGCCTCAACTCGCACAGCCGGCTCAACTTCATCCAGGCGCTGATCCAGGCGATCAATGCCGGGGCCGACGAGGCGCTGATGCTCGATCCCCACGGTTTCGTGGCGAGCTGCAACTCGACCAACTTCTTCATCGTCCGCAAGGGCGAACTCTGGACCTCCACCGGCCGCTTCAACTTCAAGGGCATCACCCGCGCCAAGACCATCGATCTCTACCGCAAGGACGGCCGCACGGTGCGCGAGCACGACTTCACCCTGGCGGAGGTCTATGCTGCCGACGAGGCCTTCGTCACCGGTACGCTGGGCGGCATCACGCCGGTGGTGCGGATCGACGGACGGCAGATCGGCGACGGCAAGCCGGGGCCGGTCACCACGCACATCGCCGAACTGTATGCCCGGGCGATGCTCGGCTGACGGCTGGGCCGTCCACGCACCCCAATGCCGGAGGCGGCGCGCCGTCGCATGTTCCAATCGCTGAAAGCCAGGCTGTCCCGTCCGGAACAGCAGGATCCGGGCATCAGGGCCCCGGCCTGGCTGCGCGCCTTCGTGCGCGGCGACGAGATCTGGCTGGCGGTGCTGGCGGCCGGCATCGGCATCGTCGCCGCCTGCCTGGTCGCCGCCATCGTCACCGCGGTGCAGTCGCTCCATCACGTCCTGTTCGCGGTGGAGGGCCATGACGTCAGCGGGGCCGCCGCCGTCGATCCGTGGCGGGCGGCGCTGGTCCCGGTCGCCGGGGGCTGCCTGATGGCGGGGCTCGGCTGGCTGCTCGCCCGGCTTCCCCGCCTGTCGATCATCGATCCGGTGGAGGCGAATGCGCTGCACGGCGGGCGCATCCCCATCCACGGCAGCCTGCTGCTGGTCCTGCAAACCATGCTGTCCAACGGCTTCGGCGCCTCGGTCGGCATGGAGGCCGGCTATGCCCAGGCCGGCGCGATGGTGGCATCGAAGCTCGGCCGCATCTTCCATGTCCGGCGCGGCGATCTGCGCACGCTGGTCGGCTGCGGCACCGCGGCGGCAATCGCGGCAGCCTTCGACGCGCCGCTGACCGGCGCCTTCTATGCCTTCGAGCTGGTGATCGCCAGCTACTCGATCTCCACGCTGGCGCCGGTCGGTGTCGCCGCCATAACCGGCGTCGGCGTCATGCGGCTGATCCTGCCGCAGCCGTCCTTGCAGGTCGGCTTCGCCGGCAGTCTCGGGGCGGCCGACTACGCGCTGGTCTGCCTGATGGGCGTGCTGTGCGCCCTGCTGGGCATCGCCATGATGCGGACGGTCGCGCTGGTGGAGGCGGTCTTCAATCGCAGCCGCGTTCCGGCCTGGGCCCGCCCGGTCGTCGGCGGATGCTGCATCGGGCTGCTGGCGCTTGCCACGCCGGCGGTGCTGTCGTCGGGCCACGGGGCGCTGCATGTCGGCTTCAATGCCTATTACACCGCCCCGGTCCTGCTGGCGCTGATCGGGCTGAAGGCGCTGGCCTCGGCGATCTCCATCGGGTCCGGCTTCCGCGGCGGCCTGTTCTTCGCCTCGCTGTTCCTGGGGGCGATGCTGGGCAAGCTGGTCGCCATCGGCTGGATGCTGGCGGTCGGACTGACCATCCCGGCGGTGGTGATCGGCATCGTCGGCATGTGCGCCATGGCCACCGCGGTGCTCGGCGCGCCGCTGACCATGGCCTTCTTGGCCCTGGAGGTCACCGGCAGCCTGCCCCTGACCATCGCGGTGCTGGCCGCCGCGGTGGTGTCGTCGATCACCGTGCGTCGGGTGTTCGGCTACTCCTTCGCCACATGGCGCTTCCACCTGCGCGGCGAGTCGATCCGCAGCGCCGCCGACGTCGGCTGGATCCGCGATCTGACGGTCGGGCGCATGATGCGCAAGGATGTCCGTACCGTGCGCGACGACCAGACGCTCGCCCAGTTCCGCCGCGCCTTCCCGCTGGGGGCGACGCAGAGGGTGATCGTCGTCGATCAGGCCGACCGCTATGCCGGGATCGTCTTCGTGTCCGACGCCCACCGCGAGACGGCGGAGACGGTCGAACTCGCCGATCTCATCCGCCTCAAGACCGACATGCTGCTGCCCAACGTCAACATCCGCGAGGCGATGAAGAGCTTTGCCACGGCGGAGAGCGACGTGCTGGCGGTGGTGGACGGCAGCGACCGGATGCGGGTGATCGGGCTGCTCACCGAACAGCACGCACTGAAGCGCTACAACGAAGAGCTGGACGGGCGGCTGCGCGAGGGCGGCCTGCTGTGACGAGCGGAAGCACAGCCACCATCCGCAGCGATGCCCGCGATCAAAGACCGGCTGCGGCTCCGTCCCGCCGGCTTTCCTCGACCACCCAGCGGCGGAAGCGGTCGTGGCGCTCATCCGTCCCACGCCGGCTGGGAACGACGAGGAAATAGCCCCTCTCCGTCTGGATCGGCCGGTCGAGCAGCGAGACCAGATGCCCGTCCCGCATCAGGTCGTCGATCAGCGGGCTCCATCCCAGCGCCACCCCCTGGCCCATCAGGGCGGCCTGCAAGACCAGCGGATAGTTGTTGAAGGTCAGTTCCTGGCCGCCGGCCGGCATCGGCAGCCCGTATAGGGTAAACCAGTCTCCCCAGGACAGCCACGCGGCCGGCCCGACGCTTTCCAGATGCAGGAGCGGCAGCAGCGACAGATCGGCCGGGTTACCCGCGCCCTCGGCGGCATGCGGAGCACGGCTCGCCCGGAAGGCCGGGCTGCAGACCGGCAGCACCCGTTCCGGGAACAGCAGTTCCGCCTCGCAGCCGGGCCAATGGCCATGCCCGAAGGTGATGGCGATGTCTGTCGCCTCGCGGCGCAGGTCGATTGCGGTCTGCATCGTCACGATCCGCACGTCCAGCTCGGGCAGAAGCTGGCGCAGCGCGCTGAGACGCGGCAGCAGCCAGCCGGCGGCGAAGCCGAAATCGGTGGCGACGTTCAGCACGCCCGGCCGGCGCCGGTCACGGATGCGGGTCACCGCATCGCCGATGCCATCGAGCGCATCGCGCGTCGCCTCGTAGAGCCGTACGCCGTCCGGCGTCAGCGCCACCCCGCGGTGCAGGCGGCGGAACAGCGGCGTCCCCAGATCCTCCTCCAGCCAGCCGATCTGGTGGCTGACGGCCGACTGTGTGCAGGCAAGCTCGCGGGCCGCGGCGCTGAAGCTGAGCAGCCGGCCGGCCGCCTCGAAGAAAAGCAGGGTGCGCAGCGGCGGCAGGCGGTCCTTTCCCATGAGCACCCTTCATGCCAGCATGATCAGACAGGGGCTTCACGCTCCCTGCCGGCTTCGTCAATTCTATCCTCCTCGAACGATCTGTCCACAGACGGTATGAAGCAGGCGGATATGGCGCGGCGTCCCAACATCCTCATTCTCATGGCCGACCAGATGATCCCGCAGGCGCTCGGCGCCTACGGCAACCCGACGGTGCGGACGCCGAACATCGACCGGCTGGCGGACAGCGGCGTGGTGTTCGACAGCGCCTACTGCAACAGCCCGCTCTGCGCCCCCTCGCGCTATGTCTTCCTATCGGGACGGCTGCCCTCGGCCATCGGCGCCTACGACAACGCCGCCGAATTTCCCTCGACCGTTCCCACCTTCGCCCATTATCTGCGGCTGTCGGGCTACCGGACGATCCTGTCCGGCAAGATGCATTTCTGCGGCGCCGACCAGTTGCACGGCTTCGAGGAACGGCTGACCACCGACATCTATCCGGCCGATTTCGGCTGGACGCCGGACTGGACCCGGCCCGATGTGCGGCCGAGCTGGTATCATAACATGAGTTCGGTGCGCGATGCCGGTCCCTGCCTGCGCACCAACCAGCTCGACTTCGACGAGGAGGTGGTCTTCACCTCGGAGCGCAAGCTGTACGACATCGCCCGCGGCCGGCGGGAACGCCCCTTCTGCTTCGTGGTGTCGCTGACCCACCCGCACGACCCCTACGCCATCACCGAGCGCTACTGGAACCGCCACACCGACGCGGAGGTGCCGCTGCCGCGCGTCACCCTGCCGCCGGACGAGATGGACCCGCATTCGCGGCGGTTGCGCCACGTCTGCGCCATGGACGAGATGCCGCTCAGCGAACGGCAGATCCGCAATGCCCGCCGCGCCTATTACGGGTCCGTCGCCTATGTGGACGACCAGATCGGCCGGCTCATGACCGTGCTGGAGGAAACCGGGCTGGCCGAGGATACCATCGTCGTCCTGCTGTCCGACCATGGCGACATGCTGGGTGAACGCGGCCTTTGGTACAAGATGAGCTTCTTCGAGTCCGCCTGCCGCATCCCGCTGATCGTGCGGGCGCCGGGCTGGTTCCAGGCCGGGCGGGTCGCCGCCTCGGTCTCGTCGATGGATCTGCTGCCGACCCTGGTCGACCTCGCCCATGACGGGGCGGCGCCGGGCCTGCGGACGCCCATCGACGGGCGCAGCCTGCTGCCGCACCTTCAGCGCAGCGGCGGCCACGACGAGGTGATCGGCGAATATCTGGGCGAAGGCGCCGTGGCCCCGATTGTGATGATCCGGCGCGGCAGCGAAAAATTCATCCACTCGCCGGCCGACCCCGACCAGCTCTACGACCTGTCCGACGACCCGGACGAGCTGACCAACCGGGCGGAGCAGCCTGCCGCAGGCTCGGCGGCGGCCGATGCCCTGCAAGGCTACCGCGCCGAGGTGGACCGGCGCTGGAATCTGGGGCGTCTTCATGAGGAGGTTGTCGCCAGCCAGCAGCTGCGCCTTCTGGTCGGCGACGCGCTGCGGCAGGGGCAGCACCGCTCCTGGGATTTCCAGCCTTTCACCGATGCAGGCACCAGCTATATGCGCAACCATCTGGATCTCGACGATCTGGAAGCCATGGCGCGCTTCCCGCGTCCCGGCGCCTCTGCGCAGTAGGACGGCGCGACGGCGCGTCGGACCTCGACCGTCAACCGACAGGAGGGAAAGCAGCATGCATGGACCCGGGGTTGCAATGGGCGGTTTGACGGCAGGGCGTGCGGCGCTGGCCGGCCTGATGGCCGTGTTCGGGCTGGCGGCCGGCTCGCTGTCCTCTTCAGTGGCGGCGGCGGAACCGGCCAGCTGCCAGACGGTGAGGATGGCGGACCCCGGCTGGACCGACATCACCGCGACCAACGCGGTGGCGGGCACTTTGCTGAGCGCGCTGGGCTACCAGCAGAAGATCGAGACGGTCGCCGTGCCGATCATTTTCCAGGGGCTGAAAACCGCGCAGATCGATGTCTTCCTCGGCAACTGGATGCCGGCCCAATCCACCTTCCTCGACAAGCTGATCGCCGAGAAATCCGTCGAAATCGTGCGCCCGAACCTTGAAAACGCCAAATTCACCCTGGCGGTGCCGAAGGCGGTGGCCGATGCCGGCGTGCACAGCTTCGCCGACCTCGCCCGGTTCGGCGACCGGTTCGAAAAGAAGATCTACGGGATCGAACCGGGGGCGCCGGCGAACCAGAACATCCAGCGCATGCTCGACAAGAAGGATTTCGGGCTGGAGGGCTGGACCCTGGTCGAATCGAGCGAGCAGGCCATGCTGGCGCAGGCGGTGCGCCGGACGCGCAGCAAGGATTGGGTGGTCTTCCTCGGCTGGCAGCCGCACCCGATGAACACCCGGATAGACATGACCTACCTCAGCGGCGGCGACGCCTATTTCGGCCCGAACTATGGCAGCACGACGGTCAATACCCTATCCCGGCGCGGCTACGGCGCCGACTGCACGAATGTCTACCGCCTGTTCAGCCAGCTCGCCTTCACCGTCGGGATGGAGAACGAGATCATGGCCGCCATCACGGACGATAAGAAGGCGCCCAAGGACGCTGCGGCCGACCATCTGAAGGCACATCCCGACCTGCTCGGCCCCTGGCTGGCCGGCGTGTCGACCCGCGACGGCAAGGACGCCGCAACAGCCGTGCGCACGGCATTGGGCCTGAAGTGATGCAACCGAACGACATGAAAACGACAAGGAGATGAACGACATGCTCGCCGCGTTGCGTGCATGGGTCCGGGCCCGCTTCCCGTCCTGGTTCCGTCCATCCTACCGGCCCGAACGCCATTACATGCGAGGCCCCTCCGGCCGACGATGAGGCCGGAGCGCACAAAGGATGCTCGTTTCCATGATCCGGTCGTTCTGAGGCGCAGCGCCACCCTGGCCGGCCACCCAACCCATTGGCGGCCGGTCTCACCGGGACTGGATGGAGCACACGGCTCCATCACGGGTGGTTTCAGGGCGCGTAGCCGACGGTCCCCTTGATCTCCAGGAACTCCTCCAGCCCGAAATCGGCATATTCCCGACCGTTCCCGGACTGCTTGTATCCGCCGAACGGCGCGCCGGCGTCCCAGGCCGGGTGGTTGATGTAGACGTTCCCGCTGCGCATCTGCGCCGCCACCTTGCGGGCACGCTCCAGCGAGCCCGACTGCACGTAGGAGGCGAGGCCATAGGGCGTGTCGTTGGCGCGGCGGATCGCCTCTTCCTCGCTGCCGTAGGGGAGGATCGCCAGCACCGGGCCGAAGATCTCCTCGCGCGCGATGGTCATGTCGTCGGTAACGTTGGCGAAGACCGTCGGCCGGACATAATAGCCGCGGTTCAGCCCCTCCGGGCGGCCGGGGCCACCGGTGACGAGGTCGGCGCCCTCGGCGATGCCTGTCTCGATCAGGCGCTGGATTTTGTCGTACTGGACCTGGCTGACGACCGGACCGAGCCGGGTGTCGGCGGCGGACGGCGCACCGACCTTCAGCCGCTCGGCCGTGGTCCTGGCGATCTCCACTGCTTGGCCGTGCAGGGCGGCTGGCACGAACATCCGGGTCGGCGCGTTGCACGACTGGCCGCTGTTGTTCATGCAACCCTCGACGCCCAGCTTCACGGCACGGTTCAGGTCGGCATCGTCCAGGATGATGTTGGCGGACTTGCCGCCCAGTTCCTGATGCACGCGCTTGACCGTGTCGGCCGCCGCCTTGGCGACGAGGATGCCGGCCCGCGTCGATCCGGTGAAGGACACCATGTCGACGCCCGGATGGCGGGCGATGGCCTCGCCCACCGTCGGGCCGTCGCCGTTGACGAGGTTGAAGACGCCCTTCGGCACGCCGGCCTCATGGACGGCTTCGGCGAAGAGGATGGCGTTGAGCGGGGCGATCTCGCTCGGCTTCAGCACCATGGTGCAGCCGGCGGCCAGCGCCGGCGCCACCTTGCACATGATCTGGTTGATCGGCCAGTTCCACGGCGTGATCATGCCGACGACGCCGATCGGCTCCTTGCTGATCAGGGTGGATCCGCGCAGTTCCTCGAACGCGAAGCCTTCCAGCGTCTCGATCATCCGGGAAAGATGGGCGGTTCCCATGGCGGCCTGCGAGCGGTGGGCCAGCGTCTTCGGTGCTCCCATCTCGCGCGACAGGATGTCCGCGACGGCGTCGTAGCGCGCCTTGTAGCACTCCAGCAGGCGCCGCATCAGGGCAAGCCGCTCCTCGCGCGAGGTGGCGGCGAAGGCCGGGAAGGCGGCGCGGGCCGCGGCGACCGCCCGGTCGACATCCTCCGCTGTGCCCATCGCGATGGTGGCGAAGGCCTCCTCCGTCGCCGGATCGATCACGTCGAGCGTCGCGCCGCCCGCCGTCCCGGTCGCGGGCCCGTTCGCCGGATCCACCCAGGCGCCGTCGATGTAGAATTTCAGGCTGTTCGACATCCATGCCTCGTGTTCGTACAGTGGCGGGAACGGCTGCCTGACCAGGGACCGGAGCAGCCGCTCCGCAGGTCGAAGGAAAATAGCCCTCCGCACGACGGACCGGAAGCCGCAACACGCCGCCCCTGTCCGGGACCGGCGAAAGGCCACCCGTCCGTACAGCTTGCCGGCAGGGCGAACCCGAGCGCTCCCGAGAGGACGGGGACGAACGGAAACGGCAATCGACCGCCTGTCCCGACCACGAAGGCTCAGGTCGTGAGCGGTACCCAACACGCCGCCGTGAACGAACGCCGCCGCCGGCTGTTTCCATTACTGTCCATCCCCGTCCGACCATGGTTCATGCCCCCCGACCGAGCGCCACAGACCGACACCCCGTCCAGCAGCCAGCTTGCCGCCAGCCTCACCCGCAGGGAGAGGCAGCACGACCTGTTGGCCCGCTTCGGCATGGCCGCCCTGAAAAGCACCGACGTCGTCGACCTGTTGCAGCAGGCCACATCCCTCTGCGCCGAAGCGCTGGAGGCCGAGCTTTGCAAGGCGCTGGAATGGGTGAAGGATGCGGATGGCACCGAGCGTCTGCTGGTCCGCGCCGGTGTCGGCTGGCATCCCGGCGTGGTCGGCAAGCGGTCGGTCGGCCCCGAACTCGCCTCCCCCGCCGGCTATGCGCTGAAAACCGGCGAGCCGGTCATCGCCAACGACCTCGGCGCCGAGTCCCGTTTCCGCTGCCCCGATCTGCTGGCCGAACATGGGGTGACGCGCGCCATCAACGTCATCATCCGCGGCGAGGGCGCGCCCTTCGGCGTGCTGGAGGTCGACAGCAGCCGGGAGGGCCGCTTCGACGCCGCCGACGCCGCCTTCCTCCAGGGAGTCGCCAACCTGCTGGGCGGCGCCATCGACCGCGCCAACGATGCCACCGAGCGCCGCCGCACCGAAGCCCTGCTGCGCGAGAACGAGGCCCAGTTCCGCAGCCTCGCCGACCTGATCCCGCAGCTGACCTGGATGGCTGATGCCAGCGGAGCAATCTATTGGTACAACCGCCGCTGGTACGACTATACAGGCGCCAGGCCGGGCGAGACGGAGGGCTGGAACTGGCGGAGCGTCCACCACCCCGATCATGTCGAGCGGGCCTCCGACGGCTTCTTCCGCGCCATCCGCACCGGCGAGCCGTGGGAGGACACCTTCCCCCTGCGCGGCAGGGATGGCCGGTACCGCTGGTTCCTGTCGCGCGCTGTCCCGGTGAGCGGCCCGGATGGGCGCATCCTGCGCTGGCTGGGCACCAACACCGACGTGACCGAGCAGCGCAAGGCCGAATCCCGGATCATTGAGGCGGAACGCCGGCTGCAACTGGCGTTGCGCGCCGCGCGGATCGGCGCATGGTCGTGGAATTTGGAGGAGGACCGCATCGAGGCCGACGCCCGGCTGCGCGAGATCTTCGACTTCACCGCGGATCAGCCGATCGGCGGCTCCGACGTGACCGGCCGCGTCCATCCCGACGACCAGCCGCGGATCGGCGGGATCATCGAATCCGCCCGGCGGGAGCGCGGCGAATATGACGCCGAATTCCGCATCCTGCTGCCGTCCGGCGAGGTCCGCTGGGCGGTGGCGCGCGGGGTGGTGACCGACAGCACGCCGGAACGCAGCCTGACGCTGATAGGCGTGACCTGGGACACCACCGATGCCAAGCGGGCGGAGGAGCAGCTTCGCCTCAGCGAAGAGCGCTTCCGCTCGCTGGTGGAGGCGACCGCCGCCATCGTCTGGTACACCTCCGGCGCCGGCCGCTTCGAGGCCCCGCAACCGAGCTGGAGCAGCTTCACCGGCCAGACCTTCGACGATCTGAAGGGCATCGGCTGGGTCGAGGCCATCCATCCCGACGACCGCCCCCACACCTCGGAAGCCTGGCGTGCGGCGCGTACGGGGCGGACAATCTACAAGACGGAACACCGCCTGCGCCGGTACGACGGCGTCTATCGCGACATGCTGGTGCGCGCCGTGCCCCTGCTCGACGCCGGCGGGGCCGTTCAGGAATGGGTCGGCGTCCACACCGACATCACCACCCGCCGCCGCGCCGAAGAGGTGTTGCGCGAGACGGAGGAGCGCTACCGGCTGGCGGCGCAGGCCACCAACGACGCCATCTGGGACTGGAATCTGTCGTCCGACCGCATCCATTGGAACGAGGCGGTGCGCACCCTCTTCGGCTATGGCGCGGACACCGGCGAGACCTCCGCCTCCTGGTGGATGGACCACATCCACCCCGACGACCAGGACCATGTTGTGACCGGCATCCATGCGGTGATCGACGGCGGCGGCACGCGGTGGAACGACGAATACCGCTTCCGCCGTGCCGACGGCAGCTATGCCAGCATCCTCGACCGCGGCTTCGTCCTGCGCAGCCCCATCGGCCAGCCCCTGCGGATGATCGGCGCCATGCAGGACATCAGCGTGCGCAAGCAGGTGGAGGAGGAGCTGGAGGCCGCCCGCTTCACCGCGGAGGAGGCCAACCGGGCCAAGAGCCTGTTCATCGCCAACATGAGCCACGAGCTACGCACGCCGCTCAGCGCGGTCATCGGCTACACCGAAATGCTGGAGGAGGAGCTGGCCGACCTCGGCGTCGACAGCATGCTACCCGATCTGGAGAAGATCGAGGCGAACGCCCGCCACCTGCTGAACCTGATCAACGGCGTCCTCGACATCTCGAAGATCGAGGCCGGCAAGATGGAGGTGCACGGCGAGGACGCCGACATCGCCGAGCTGACGCGCGAGGTCGCCGCGACGGTCGAGGCGCTGGTGTCGAAGAAGGGCAACCGGCTGGCCGTGGAGGTGGCGGACGGGCTCGGCACCATGCACACCGACGTGGTGAAGGTGCGCCAGTGCCTGTTCAACCTGTTGAGCAACGCCGCAAAATTCACCGAGGACGGCACCATCACCCTGTCGGTGGAGCGGGCGCCCCCGGACCGCAGGGCGCGGATGAGGCCGTGCCCACCGACATGGTCGTCTTCCGCGTCACCGACACCGGGATCGGCATGACGCCGGAACAGGTCCGCCGGCTGTTCGAACGCTTCATGCAGGCCGACAGCTCCACCACCCGGCGCTTCGGCGGGACCGGGCTCGGGCTGGCGATCACCAAGGCCTTCGCCGACATGCTGGGCGGCGAGATATCCGTCGAGACCACGTCGGGCCAGGGCACCAGCTTCACGCTCCGCCTTCCCGCCGACCTGCGGCACGGCCGTCTGGCCGGCACGGCCGATGCCGACCCGTTGAGCGTGGAGGAGGTTACGCCGTCCCAGGCCGCCCGCGAGACGATCCTGATCATCGACGACGAACAGGCGATGCGCGAGCTGCTCGCCCGTTTCCTGCACCGCGAGGGGTTCGGCGTGGCTCTGGCCGCCGATGGACAGACCGGCCTGTCGATTGCCCGGCAAATCCGCCCGCGCGCCATCCTGCTGGACGTGATGATGCCGCGGACCGACGGCTGGTCGGTGCTGTCGGTGCTGAAGGCCGAACCCGACCTCGCCGACATTCCCGTCATCATCATCTCGTCGCGCCGGGAAAAGGGGCTGGCCCTGTCGCTGGGTGCCGCCGACTATTTCACCAAGCCGGTGGACTGGCAGCGCCTGCACCGGGTGCTGAGCGGCCTCAGCGGGCAGGCGCCGGGCACAGCGCTGGTGATGATGGAAGCGGACGAGACCCGCACCCTCCTGGCCGCCGAACTGGGCCGCGACGGCTGGCAGATCGCCGAGGCCGAAACGGAGGAAGAAGCATTCAGCCGTCTCGCCACCACCCCGCCGACGGTCATCCTGCTCGACCCCGTCATGGCCGGACTGGACGGCTTCGCCTTCCTCAAGGCACTGGACCGCAACCCGGACTGGCGGGACATCCCCGTCATCGTCGTCGTCGCCCAGCCAATCGGACGCGACGAGACGGAGGAACTGCGCGGCCGGGTGCAGGACATCATCCCGATGGCAGAGGACGGAGCGGATGGAGTGATCGAGGAGTTGAAGGAAGCGATCGCACGCCTGCGGCCCGCTCCCCCCGACCGGGGCCCCCAGGAACGGGGCATGGACGCCGGCGCGACGAACGGAACAGGAGGTACCGATGGCTAAGCTGCTGCTGGTCGAGGATCATGAGGAAATCTGGGACTTCCTGTCGCGCCGGCTGAAACGGCGCGGGTTCGACGTCGTTCTCGCCTTCGATGGACGGCAGGGGGTGGACATGGCGCGCAGCGAGCGGCCCGACGTCATCCTGCTCGACATGAACCTGCCCGTCATCGACGGCTGGACCGCTGCCCGCGAGCTGAAGGCGGGGCAGGAGACCGCCGGCATCCCGATCATCGCGCTGACCGCCCACGCCATGTCCGGCGACCGCGAGAAGACCTTGCAGGCCGGCTGCGACGACTATCACCCCAAGCCGGTCGATTTCTCCCGCCTGCTGACCCAGATCGACACCGTCATGCAGCGCCGCCCGCAAACGGCCGGGGAGTAACCGCGGAATGACCCAAGCCCCCCTCGGCCTGCTGAAGCGCCTTTTCGCCGGAGTGCCTGAGGCACCCGCTCCGGATGCCGCACCGGATGCCGCCCTCGGGGCCGATCCCGCTCCGCCGAAGTCCCGCCTGGGCCACGAGCCGGCGCTGCATGCGATGCTGGGCCGGCAGATCCTCGACGCCCATCTGCGCAACCGCCACCAGCTGCTCGACCGTGCGCCCACCGACTTCCGGACCGCCGACGCGGATGAGACCCATCTGCTGGTCCTCGCCATGTCGGCCGCCGCCCAGGCCGACGGTGAACTGGATGCGATTGAACGTGGCCGGATCCGGAGCAGGCTCGGCACCAGCAGCCTCGACGAGGAGGCCCGGAGCCGGCTGGAGCAGTTGGTGGACGAACCGCAATGCCTGGAGGAGCTGGTCCGCCGGATCGACACCCCGCGGCTGGCCGCGCGTTTCTACGCCGTGTCCCTGGCGACGGTCGACAAGAACGCGGCGATCAACCGCTCCTACCTGCGCTATCTCGCCCAGCGCCTGGGCCTGCCCGCCGATCTGGTTGTCCGCCTCAACCGGCAGATGGGGCTGCGGCTGTAAAGGAAATGGCGGGGGACTTTCGTCCTCCGCTCACACATCCTGCCCGCTGGCGCTGAGTTCGCTCAGCGCTTCGCGGATGGTGTCGGTGTCCAGCAGCATGCGGCGCGAGATATCGCTCAGCGTCAGCCATCCGACGACCACCCCGCCCTCGTCCAGCACCGGCAGGCGGCGCACGTGATAGGCGCCCATGATATCCATGGCGGTGGCCAGCGTGTCGGTGTCGCGGCAGCTGAACAGCGCGCTCGACATCACGTCGCGCACCCGCACCCGCGTGTTGTCGCCGCCTTCCGCCACCACGCGGAACAGGATGTCGCGGTCGGTCAGGATGCCGACGAGGTCGTCGGCCGATCCGACCGGCAGAGCGCCGACATCCAGTTCCCCCATCAGAGTCGCGGCGTCCTGCACGGTGGCGTCCGGTGAAATGAACTCCAGCGCCTTCGCCATGATCTCGGAAACCAGCACGGTCGTGATCCTCGTTGTTCAGGCCATCCGAACATCAGGCTTGGGGAACGGAGGCCGGCTTCCCGTTGTTCCCCGTCCCTCTCAGCCGCTCCTCTCAACCACCAAGCGGCCAGACCATGACGATCAGCCAGGTGCCGAGCGCCAGGATGATCAGCGACAGCGGCACGCCCAGCCGCGGATAATCGCCGAACCGGTAGCCGCCCGGCCCCATCACCAGCGTGTTGCACTGGTGGCCGATGGGCGTCAGGAAATCGCTGCCGGCACCGACCGCAACCGCCATCAGGAAGGGGTCGGGGCTGAGCCCCAGCTGCTGCGCCATGCCCGCGCCAATGGGCGCCATCACCAGCACCGTCGCGGCGTTGTTCAGGAACGGCGTCACCGCCATTGCCGCCGCCATGATCAGCGCCACGCAGGCCACCGCCGGCAGGCCGCGCGCGGCGTCGGCCAGCAGGGTGGAGATCACCTGCGTCGCCCCGGTGCTTTCCAGCGTGCCGCTGACCGGGATCAGCGCGGCCAGCAGGACGAGGATCGGCCATTCCACCGCGTGGTAGGCATCCTCGACGCTCAGCACGCCGGTGACGATCATCGCCGCCGCCGCCGCCAGGAAGGTGACCGCCAGCGGCGCCAGATGGAAGGCGAGAACCAGCATCGTGACGACCAGGATGCCGACCGGCACCCAGACCGGACGGCGCCGGCCGAGCTGCAGCCTGCGCTCCGCCAGCGGGATCAGGCTGGCGTCGGCCAGCGCATCCGGATAGCGCTCCGCCGGCACCTGCAACAGCAGCAGATCGCCCTCCTTGAACGTCACATGGTGCAGACGCCGGGCAAGCCGCTCGCCGGTCCGGCTGACCGCCAGCAGACTGACGCCGAAGCGCCGCCGCAGATCCAGATAGCGATCCGATTTGCCGGCCAGCGGCGAGTCCGGCGTCACCACCGCCTCCACAGCCAGCATTTCGCCTTCCGCCCCCTCCAGTATGCCCAGCGGCTCCAGCGATGCGCCCTGGACGAGGCGCTGAAGGGCGGGAGCGTCACCCTCCAGCACCAGCACGTCGTCGGCCATCAGGGTCCAGTGCTTGTCCGGCACATAGCGGCGGAAGCGCTCGCGGATCAGGCCGATCACCTGCGCCTCGCCCTCCGCCAGGGCTTCCACGTCGCGGACGGTGCGCCCGACGAAGGAGGACCCGGCCGGCAGCCTCATCTCGCTGGCGTAATTCTCGACCGCGAAGGTCTCCTCCGCCGAACGGGCGCCGCTGCGGTCCTGGGGCAGCAGGCGCCAGCCGACCATCAGGAACAGCAGCCCGACGACCGTGATGCCCAGCCCGACCGGCAGGTAGTCGAACATGGAAAATGGCTGGCCGACGATCTCGGTCCGCACGCGCGACACGATGATGTTGGGGGAGGTGCCGACCAGCGTCATCAGCCCGCCCATCAGCGAGGCGAAGGCCATCGGCATCAGCACCCGGTGCGCACCCGTCCGGTGCCGCCGCGCCAACTGCATGGTGATCGGCAGGAAGATGGCGAGCGCGCCGATGTTCTTCATCAGCGCCGACATGAAGGCCACCGATCCGCACAGGAAGGCGATCTGCCGCGTCGGCGTGCTGAGCTTCGCCGCCACCGGACGCACCAGCGCGTCGATGACCCCCGACCGGGCGATCCCGGCGCTGACGATCAGGGCGGAGGCGATGATGATGACGATGTCGTCGGCAAAGCCGGAAAAGGCGTCCTTCGCGGGGATCAGCCCCAGGAACACGCCGGCCAGCAGGGCCAGCACCGCAACCACGTCGAACCGCCACCTGTTCCAGACCAGCATCGCCACCACGATGCCCACCAGCGCGAAGGACATGAACTGCTGAAGGGTCATCTGGGGTCCGTTCGTTGAGGTGCCCGAAGGTAACCCCGCGCCCCCCACCTGCGTTCCCGCAAAGCCTGCGCTGACGCCCGGATGACCAGGATGCGCATCGTCCGTCGCTTCGGACTGCACTTTCAGGTTGCCTCCTCAGATGGCACCCCTGTGCAGCACCCTGGTACAGTCCCTCAGGCGGCGATGGCCCGCCGGTCCCGCCCCGCGGTCTTGGCCGCATACAGCGCTTGATCCGCCGCCGCCAGCAGGTCGTCCAGCGTGCTGCGCCGCCGCATCACGCTGATGCCGATGCTGACGGTGATGGCCAGCATACGGCCCGGCACGGCCACCCGCGCCTGACGGACGTCCGCCAGCAGCCGATCGGCGATGCGGTCGGCGTCGGAACCGTCGGAGCCCGGCAGGATGATGGCGAATTCCTCGCCGCCCAGCCGTCCGAGCAGATCGCCGCCGCGCACCGCCGCCTGGAGGATGTCGGCCAGCATACGCAGCACATCGTCGCCGGCCTGATGCCCGAAGCCGTCGTTGATCGATTTGAAATGGTCGGCGTCGATCATCAGGACGCTGACCGGCCGGCCCTGCCGCCAGACCTCCTCCAGCAACTCGGCGCCGCGTCCCATGAAGGCACGACGGTTCAGCAGCCCAGTCAACGGATCCAGGTTGGCCAGCTCCCACAGCCTCTCTTCCTGCAGCTTGCGCTCACGGATGTCGCGCAGCACGCCGACATAGATCGCCTCTCCCTCGCTGTGCGACGCGCCGAGCGTGAGTTCGACCGGAAACTCCACGCCGCTGCGATGGCGCGCCACCAGTTCACGGACACCGGCCTGCCCCCCCAGTCCGTGGGGCGCGAAGTGACCGGGATCCTGAAGGTCGCGCAATTGGCACGGCAGCAGCAGGTCGATGGTCCGGCCGATCAAATCCTCGGCGGCATATCCGAACAGGGTCGTTGCGGCAGGGTTGAGAAACTGGATGGTGCCGGAGCCGTCCACCACCAGCATCGCATCGCGCGCGGTGGAGACGAAGGCGGTCAGCCGCTCTTCGCTGCGCTGTAGGGCGGCCGTGCGCTCCACCACACGCTGCTCCAGCCGGGCGTTGGCTTCGGACAGCTGGAGCATCGCCCGCCGCCGCCGGGTGACCTGACGGTAGAGAGTGGCGGACAGCACCGCCCCGCCGCCGCTCAGCACAAGGTCCAGCAGGAAAAAGACCGGCAGGCGTCCGAGCCAGCCGCCGATCGCCTCCCGGGTTTCGATGTTCGCCGCCGCGATGATGCCGTAGCGGGGACTGACCTGATAGGCGCCGGGACCGGCCACGCCCGGCAGGATGGAGCCCCGCGTCGTGCTGTTGGTCGTTCCCGGACCCTGTTCATGATGGAGGAACAGCGGCCAGTCGCCGGCCGGGCGGCCGAGGCAGTCCGTGCTGGGCAGGCATCCGAATACGAAACCGGACGGCGACACGATCGCCGCCTGCATGCCTTCCGGCAGCGGGTATGACCTCAGCATCGCCGAGAAGATTTCAGGGTCGAGCGCTGCGGTCACGATTCCGACAAGGCGGCCGAACCGGTCCTCGACCCGGCGGCTGACCGGCACCATCCATTGGCCGTCGGTCCGGCTGACGACCGGCTTTCCGATGAACAGGATGTCCGCACCCCCGTGCAAATGAAATTGGACATAGTCGCGGTCATGCAGATCCACGCCGGTCGGATGCGGCGTGCGGGAGTCGTAGGTCAGGCGCCCGTCCGGCTTGACGACAAAAAGGCTTCGCAGGATCGGCGTGATCCTGTGCTGATGGACCAGAAGGCGATGGATGTCGAACTCTTCGAGGTCAGCGATCCGTTCGGAAACCCGCATGAACTCCGACACCACGGAAATGGTACGGTCCGCGATCTCCAGAACCTCGTCCATATGTTCGGCACTGTGGGCAGTGGTGAGCGAGGCCAAATCCACCATGGACTGGACGCCGGCGTTGCGCTCCGCCAGGAGCAGGCCGCCGAGCACACCATTCAACAGGATGATCAGTCCGAGGGTCGTGGCGACCCATACCCGCTTCATGGCGCCCCGTATCGCACAGCGTTCGGAGGGAACCATGCCCGCCGCCAGGCTGGACACGCAATTGGGACCAACCGCAGTCGCCGAACACCCGCACCCCGGCAATCGTCCGGTGCTGCCAAGCACTCTTTTCACGGTATCGGCTTACTTACCATCCGGCCCCATGGCACAAGTTGTTGTGGCGAGCCATAACTTGATGGAGCGCAGTATCCCGGATGATATTCGGGATTTTTTAAAATAACTGCCTGCGACATCTGAATGGTTATAAGTGGATTTTCCATGGACTCCCGATTCGTGCTCTGACATCGTTCGAACACGAACCTTTACAGGGCAGGAAATCGGAGTCAGAGCAATGAAAACTTCATCCACAAGTTTCAAGGTGGCTTGCCTGTTCGCAATCGCCGGTCTCAGCATGGGCATTGGAATGGCGGCATCGCAGGATCACACCCTGATGCCGGCCCATGCGCACCTCAATCTTCTGGGCTGGGTGTCGCTGTTCCTGTTCGGCGTCTTTTACCGCCTGCATCCGGCATTGGAAACCAGCCGTCTTGCGATGACCCAGATCGTCGTCTGGAGTGTCGGCACCGCCTTCCTCACGGTCGCGGTGGCGGCGCTGCATCTCGGCTATGCCGCATTCGAACCCGTCGCCGCGGTCAGCGCGCTGCTCCTGCTCGGCTCGCTTGGACTGTTCTCCGTCCTGGTCTTCCGGTCCGGCAAGCTGCCGCAGCCGGCAGCACGGGTGATGACCGCAGCAGAGTAAACCCGCGGCGCTTCCGGACCGTTCCAGCCCCGGACGGCGCTCAGCGTTTGTCCCGCAACGCATCCACGACGGCGCGCACGGCTGGGGACAGCGGCGCGCCCGCCGCGTAATAGAGGTGGAAGCCGGGAAAGCTCGGCGACCAGTCGGCCAGCACCCTCAGCAACCGCCCGTCGTCGATCATCGGCTGCACGACCTGATCGATGCCGTGCCACAGGCCGACGCCGCCGATTGCCGCATCCAGCATCAGGTCGGCATCGTCGGTGACCAGCGTGCCGTCGACGTCGAGCACCACCGTTTCCCCGTCGCGCTCGAAGGCCCAGCGATAGAGCGCTCCGCCGGGGCCGCTGAGGCAGCCGATGCAACGGTGACGCACCAGATCGGACGGATGGAACGGGGCCGGATGGTCGGCGAAATAGCCGGGCGAGCCGACGACCGCGGTGGTGAAGGGCTTGGTCAGCGCCACCGCCACCATGTCCTGTGCCACCTCGTTGCCATACTGGATGCCCAGGTCGAACCCGTCGGTCAGGTCGCCCGGCCATTCGACCGTGCGCACGTCCAGCGTCACATGCGGACACTCGTGTGCAAGCCGGCGGATCGCCGGCCCCACCAGCATCTGGATCGCCAGCCGTGGTGCCGCAAGCCGGACGGTCCCAACCGGCGCGTCCTCCGGGATGCCGACCGCGGCGACGGCCTCGTCCAGCAGCGCCAGCGCCGGACGCAGATCCTGCAACAGCTTGGCACCGGCTTCCGTCACCGTCACAGCCCGCGTGGTGCGGTTCAGCAACCGCAGGCCCAGCCGATCCTCGAAGGCGCGGATCGCGTGGCTCAGCGTCGACGGCGTCAGCCCCAGTTCAGAGGCTGCCCGGCGAAAGCTGCACGCCTCCGCCACCGCGGCGAACGCCCGCACCTCCGCATATTCCCCCGGCTTCAATCGCCTTCGCATTGCTGAATGCCACCCACCACACTGTTGCACCGCAGCCGCCTTATGACGGAGCGCCCTGGATACTAGTTGAGGGTGATCGGACCCACCATTCCAGGGAAATACAAATGACCGTCCGTAAATTCGCCGTCACCGATATCCAGCTTGAACGCACGCCCGGCCAGCAGGCCGACGTGTTCGTCGGCAATGCAGTCGACCAGCGCCATGGTGGGCCTGTCACCATCGGCTACGGCCGTTACGCACCAGACCAGAGCATCGACGAGCAGATCGCCGTCGACGACGTGATGGTGGTGCTGGAAGGCCGGATCTCCGTCACCTCCGGCGCCGGCACGATCACCGCCGGTCCGGGCGAGATCGTCTACATGCCCAAGGGGTCAACCGTCACCATCCGCTCGCACGCGCAGGGCGCCCTCACCGCCTATGTCACCCATCCGCACTGGCAGGAGGCGCATCCCGCCACAAAACAGCGCTGATCGACAAAACGCCGATGTTTGTGGTGCGGCTCACATCCGGGAATCAAGCGCTTGGGTAGGGTCTGTCCATCGGCAACACGCCGCACCCCGCGGCCCCGAAAACAGGAGACAGACCATGATCCGCACCGCCCTGCTGACCGGCTTCGCTTCGCTCGCCCTGTTCGCCGCGCCGGCGATGGCCCAGAACATCTCCGACATCTCCAACACCGCGGCCGGCATCGGGAACACCGCCAACCAGAGCGCGCTGGTCATGCAGAAGTCCAAGGGTCCCTTCGCCGGCCCGAACAGCGCCACCGTGTCCAACCTCGCCGCCGGCATCGGCAACACGGCCAACCAGGAAGCCTTCGTGAAGCAGCGGAGCGGCGGCCTGTTCAACGGCGGTTCGGCGGCCACCATCGGCAACACCGCGGCGGGCATCGGCAACAACGCCGGCCAGATGGCGACGGTGATGCAGCGGAGCGGCGGCCTGCTGAGCGGCGGTAACGTCGCCAACGTCGGCAACACGGCGGCCGGCATCGGCAACACCGCCCTGCAGAGCGGCACGGTGCTGCAGCGTTCGGGCGGGCTGGTCGGCCCCTTCAACCGCAGCAACATGCAGAACCTGTCGGCCGGCGTCGGCAACTTCGCCGGACAGAGCGCCCTGGTGAAGCAGCGCTGACCGTCCCTCTCCTCCCGGCTTCCTCCCTGACCTCGCTCCGGCCGGCAACGGCCGGAGCATTATTCTGCCCGCCGGCAGCCCCGGAGGCCCGCTCCGCACTCCAGCGGGAAATCCGCCGGCCGTTGTGGGGCAACTCACAGAAGCCGGTCCGGCACTTCACTTAAGCTTTCCACAAGGACGCCACCTCACCCCATCCCCAACCGAAGGATATCCCGCCATGATCCGCACCTGTGTTCTGGGCACCCTCGCCGCCATGCTGCTCGCCACTCCCGCCCTGGCGCAAAACAAGCCCGTCGGTCCCATGACCGGTCCCGGCATGCCGTCGATGATGGCGGTGCCCGGACTGGTCAGCACCAACGTCGGCAACGCCACCAATGTCGGCGCCGGCATCGGCAATTCGGCACAGCAGCAGGGTGTTTTCCTTCAGGGCGGAGGCGGCGCTCCCATCCGCGGCGTCAGCCCGCTGGTCAGCACCAATGTCGGCACCGCCACCAACGTCGCCGCCGGCATCGGCAACACCGCCGGTCAGAGGCTGCTGGGCATCCAGGGCAGCGGAGTGCAGGTCGGGCTGAACTTCAGCGGCCGCGGCCCCCTGGTCAGCACCAATGTCGGGGTCGGCACCAACGTCACCGCCGGGATCGGCAACACCGCCGCCCAATCGCTGACCGGCCTTCGCCGCTGAGCGCTCTTTTCCCTCCAATCCCGGAGGCCACCGATGCCGAAGCTCCCGACACTCCTAGCCCTCGCCGCACCCGCCCTGCTGGTCCTGGCCGTTTCGGCCCCGGTGCAGGCCGACTCCCTCTCCTGCCAGACGGTCAACGGCAAGACCGTCTGCATGCGAGGATCGGGAACGTTGAGCTGCGTGACGCACAACGGCCGGACCCGCTGTTCGGCCACCCCGTCCGACCCGCAGTCGGAGGTCGTTCCCGATGCGGAAATCCAACGGCTTCCCCGCCCGATCACGCCCGATCTGCACAGCCTGCTCGAGCGCCGGGGGTTCCCCTTCGACCATCGGGCCCACTCCCTGATCCTGGAGGACGATGACGATCCGGACATCGACTGATCCCCACCGAGCCGCGTAACCGGAGAAGCCGACTGAGATCCTCCACCAAGGACGATCCACCGCACTATCCCGCAATCGAAGGGCGGCCGGCAGACGCCGGTCGCCCTTTTCGTATCCCACCTGTGCACGAACGGGGCAGAAGCGCCGACGACGGCGTACCGCCTTTGACGGCGGGGGTCGGGTCGGTTGCCGGCGTACCATTCCTCCCGCGTCGTCAGCCGAAGCTCAGCCAAGAGGCAGCCATGACCGCGATACGGATCAATTTCGACAAGGATCTCGTCCTTGCCGGACATTTCCTGCTCAAGCATCTGGAGCGGGAGGAAAGGCATCGTCTGGCGACCGCCGCGCGGCTGTCCCACCACGCGCGCGGCGCCATGATCTTCCAGAAGGGCGATCCCGGTGACAGCATGATGGCGGTCATCCGCGGCCGGGTGAAGATCTGCTGTCATTCCATGGACGGCAAGGAACTGGTGCTGAGCATCATCAACAAGGGCGGCCTGTTCGGCGAGATCGCCCTGCTGGACGGCGAGCCGCGCACCGCCGACGCGGTGGCCCTGGAGGAAACCGACCTCCTGGTGCTGGACCGGTCGCAGCTGATGCCGGTGCTGACGGCAAGGCCGGATTTGGCCTTCCGCATCATCAGCGTGCTGTGCCAGCGGTTGCGCCAGACCAGCGAGCATCTGGAGGACACCCTCTTCCTGGAAGCCCCCTCCCGCTTCGCCCGCGCCCTGAAGAGGCTGGGCGATGCCTTCGGCAAGCCGGGGCCGGAGGGGCTGCGGCTGGACATCAAGCTGTCGCAGCAGCAGCTGGGCTGCCTCGTCGGCGTCTCGCGCGAGAGCGTCAACAAGCTGCTGAACGAATGGCAGCGTGCCGGCGTGATCGAGATGGACGCCGGCTATATCGTCATCCGCGACACCGGCGCCCTGGACGACATCGCCGGCTCCTGCGGCTGAGACGCCAATCCGGCGCCGCTTGTGAGCCGCGCCACAGCGCGCTTTTCCGATCAGCCTCAAGATGCTCCCCACACCCGGCCGTCAGCCACTGAGGGAGCCAGCGATGATATCGTCCCGCACCGTCTTTCTGCCTGCATTCGCCGCCCTGCTGCTGACCGCCGGGACGGCCGCGGCCCAGGTCACCGGCGGCATCGCCTTTCCGCCCGGCCCGATCCCCGGTGCGGCGATGGCGCAGGCCTTCGCCCAGACACCGCGGTTGCCGGTGTCGGTGAATCCGACGCCCCGCGGCGCCCCTCCCGGCGCGATGGTCACCAACCCATCTGTGCGCCGGTCTTCCGTGAACCAGCAGGCGATCACCCGCATCCGCGGCGATGCCGGCTATCTGGCCGGCTTCAACAAGGGGCAGCCGCTGGCCGCCAGCCGTCAGCCGCCGGTGCAACCGGTCGACCCCAGCTTCACCATCATCGATGCCCCCTTCATCGTGAACAACTTCAACAGCGCGCTGAACTTCGCCTTCGGCGACGGCAACATCAGCCAGCAGCAGCTCGGCGACGGCACCGCGGCAGGCAGCGCCGGCCCGGTGGAGACCGCCGCCCCGGCACCGGCGCCCGAACCGGCCCCGCTCCCCGCTCCGGCTCCCGCTCCAACCGCCAAGCCCGCCGGACCTTCGACGCTCGACATGCTGATGAGCAGCGCCGGTCCGCTGCCGCATCTGCCCGCAGCGCTGGCCCATGGCGGCGTGCAGTTCAACAACGTGAACACCACCACCAACACGGCAGTCGGCAAGGGCAACCGGGCGACCCAGACCACGGTCACGGTCCAGCGCTGACCTCCGTCAGTTGACGTCCCGCGCAACCCGGAAGCCATTGGTGAGATAGCGCACGTCGACGTCGTAGCTGTTGCGCATCGTTCCGTTGATGGCTTCCAGCTTGTCGCGCCAGGAGCCGCCGCGCAGGACCCGCTTGCGGCAGTTCCCCTGGGTCCAGGCGCTGCCGTCGGCCGGTGCACCCTGATAGTTCTTGTTCCAGCAGTCGGCGACCCATTCCGCCACGCCGCCGTTCATGTCGTGCAGGCCGAAGGGATTGGCCTTGTAGCTGCCGGCGGCGGCCGGTGTCAGATGTTCGTGCGGACCGCCGCAATCGTCGCAGTCGGCGTGGTTTCCTTCCTCCGCCCCCCACCAGAAGGGCGTGGCGATGCCGGCCCGCGCGGCGAATTCCCATTCCGCCTCGCTCGGCAGGCGATAGCGCTGCCCGGTCTTGCGGCTGAGCCATGCCACATAGGCCTGCGCATCCTGCCAATGCACATTGTGGACGGGGGTTCCATCGGTCGGGTTCGTCATGCGCGGCATGTCGGTGCAGCCCCCCTCCTGGATGCAGGCGCGCCATTCGCCGACCGTCACCTCATACATGCCGAGCGCGAAGGGCTTGGCGATGGTGACGCGGTGGACCGGCCGTTCCGACGGGTCGCCCTTGTCGTTCCCCATCATGAAATTGCCGGCCGGCACCCGCACCAGCACCGGGCAGGTCGGACAGTCCTGGAAGCTGTTGCCCGAGCCATGATTGCGCGCCGTGCCGTTCGTGGGGACCGACGGCGCCGTGGACGGTGCAGTTGGCGTCGCTGCCGGGGGCACGGTCGCCGCCACCTGCGGCTCGGCCGGGGGCGGTGAGGCGGTCGCCTGGACCGGTGCCGGCACCGGAGGCGCTTCACGCTTCAACAGCGCCGCGGCGACGAAACCCTGCGTGCCGTCCTCCAGCGCGATGCGGTACCACCCGCCCTCCGGCACGCGGCCGAGAACCTGGACCGCCGCCCCGCGCGCCACCCGGCCGACCCGCGCCCCGCCATTGGCCGGCGTCGCCCGCAGGATGCCGTCCGCCGTGACGGTGTAGCGTCCGGGTTCGGCCGGCTCCAGCCCCGGCCCCATCGCCGCTTCCGGCTTGGCTTCCGCCTTCGGCTGCTGCTCCGCCGGTTTGCCGGCGAGCTTCAGCGCCTCAAGCTGGCGGCGGGCCAACGGGGCGTAATTGCCGCTGCCGAACAGTTGCAGGAAGGCCTGATAGTCGCCGGGCTCCTTGCTGGACTGGATGCGTTTCCACAGGCTGTCCTCCAGCTCGGCCACCGGGGCGGTGCCGGGTGCCGCGATATCCACGTTGACGCTCGCCGTGGCGGTGCCGCCGCGCCCATCATCGACGCTGTAGCGCAGGGTGCCGGCCGCACCGGGGGCGGCGGCTTCCGGGTCGAAGGTCAGGCCGGTCAGCGCCTGGACGGTCAGCTGGTCGCCCGACTTCACCACGGCCGCCCCATTGTGGACGCTGCCGCGCTCGGGCACGGCGGTGACGGTGACGGTCAGCGGGTCGCCGTCCGGGTCGGACGGCGCGTCGATCCCCATCGGGTTGCCGGCGACGCGCAGCTTGCGCTCCGCCACCACTGCCGGGGGCTGGTTGCTCGGCTTGATCGTCACGGGGACGGCACCGGTGGTCATGCCGCCGCGCCCGTCGGCCACCAGGAACTCGAAGGCCCCGGCATCGCCGCGGAAACTGCCGTCGGGCTTGAAGCTGGTGGCCGCCAGCTGTTCCACCGTCAAATAGTCGCCGATCAGCACGCTGCGTTCCCCGACACGGACGGTGCCGCCGCGTGGCAGTCCAGTGACGCGGGCGTACATCTGGTCGTCGTCGGGATCGGTCGGCTTGCCGGCCCCCAGCGGCTCCGCGCCGGCACGATCCAGCACGGTCAGCGCCCGCAACTCGCCCAGCACCGGCGGCCGGTTGGGCGGGCGCGGGTTGAAGTAGAAGGGCGTCGCCCCCAGCGACCCGTAGACGAACGGCTCCTGCCGGCCGTTGGTGGCCTGCTTCACCGTATCGCGCACATTGCGGAAGAACAGGCTCAGTTCCAGCCCCGGCGTCTGGAGATGCTGGAGCAGCGCCGCGCTGAAGGGACTGTGGTCGCCGGTGCCGTCCTCCGCCAGCTGGTCGGCGCGGGTCGCCATCGCCACCAGCGTGTCGCTCGGCGTGTCGTCGACGCTGCCGAAACCGGGATGCGCCTGGTTGCGGTTCGACCCGCTGCGGGTCAGGCGGTCGACGAAGGGATTGTTGCGGCAGGCGTCGAGGATGAGGATGCCGAGCTTGCGCGCGCCCGCCAGTTCACCCATCGGCAGGTTCAGCGGGATCGCCTCATAGACCAGATCACGTTCGCGTTCCAGCTGGGCGTCGGCCGGCAGCAGATAGTTGACGCCGTTCACCTGGATGCCGTGCCCGGCATAGAAGATCACCGCCACGTCGGCCTGCGAGGCCTTCAGGCCGAACTGGCGCAAGGCGGTGGCGAAGCCGCGGGCATCGAGATCGTACTGCTCGTCCACCGTGAAGTTCAGTGCCCGCAACGCCTCGCCGATGGCTTTCGCATCGTTGCGCGGGTTCACCAGTTCCGGCGCATTGCGGTAGTTGCTGACCCCGATCACCAGCGCCAACCGGCTTTCCGCCGCGGCACCGGCCGGCGTCTGTCCGGTGGTGGCCGGACCGGCCGCAAGCGCTTTCCCGCCGAGGCCCAGGACCGCCAGCAGCCCAGCCGCCAGCAACAGGAGCAGGAGCAGCACCGCGACCATCGTCCGGCAGGGTCCGACCGGTTTCACCATCCCCGCCTCCGTACCCGTGCAAAGAGGCGCCGCACTCTGTGGTCGGTCGCATGCGACCTGTAGGCTCACCGGCGAAGCTTGCGGCGCATAGCGGATGGCTGTTCGAATCGATTTCGGAAATTGCCGGCAGCCCGCCATGGATGGAAGGAAGCATACCATGGCTCAAACCCATTCCAAGCCGCCCCTTAGGCCCGAACCCGGCAAAAGAGGGGGTGGCAGGCCGAAGTGATTACTTCCTGTATCGAAGATTAATGCTGATGATTATCGCCGACGGCTATCGGCATCTTCATCGTCGATCAGCAGCCAGATCCGCACCGCCTTCACCTTGCCCTTCAGCGCCACCTCCCCCACCGGCAGCGCCGTGCAGCGGTCTTGCACCGCCTGCCGCACCGCCTGCCAAGTCGGATCGCCGACAATGACCCGGCAATGGCACGAGGTGCGGGCATCGACCAGCTTGCCATAGGCCTCCAGCCGGGCGGCGGTGTTCGCGGTGTCGCCGAGAAGCGAGTATTCGCTGTGCCGCAACCCGCCAAGGCTGCCTGCGACGAGCGGACCGGTGTGCACGCCGACCCGGATGCCGACCGGCGGCAGCCCTTCCGCCTGCCACCGCCGGTTCAACGCCACCAGTTCCCGGCCCATCTGCAAGGCGCAACAGACCGCACGGCGGGCGTCGGCGTCGATCTCGTCCTGCGCGCTGCGGGCGACCGGCGCGCCGAACACCGCCAGAATCGCATCGCCGACGAAGCGCAGAACCACTCCGTCATTGGCGGTGACGATGTGGACCATGGCATCCAGATAGCCCTCCAGCCAGCGGATCAGCGGTTCCGGCTCCAGGGCCTCGCAGATGGTGGTGAATCCCTCGATATCGGAAAACAGCACGGTGGCAGTCAATTGCTGCGGGCGCGGGCGGTTGCCGGTCATGAAGGTCGCGCGTTCGCGCCAGATCTCCTCCGCCACCGGCTGGGAGACATGGTTGGCGAACAGCTGCATCATGACGCGCCGGTCCGCCCGTTCGCGCAGCGACATCTGCACGGTCATGGCCGCAAGCCCCGCCCCCCAGGCCAACGACGGCGCCACCAGCGGCATCAGCGGCCCGCCCGCCGCGAACAGCGCATTGGCGCCGGTCCAGGCGGCAGCCGGCACAAGCAGCCCGGCCGCCGCCACCAGCCACAAGGGCAATCCCGCCAGCGCCACCGCCACCCCGGCCGCCGCCATCAGCAGCGCCAGCGCCGCTTCTCCCGCGAATGGCAGGCGCGGGCTGCTCCGCCCATCGAGAAGCTGGGCCAGCACATGCGCCTCGATTTCCACCCCAGGCGTCGACGCACCGGCCGACGACAGCGGCGTCCGGTGCTGATCGATGCCGGCCAGCGCCGTGCCCACCAGCACCGTCCGCCCGGCCAGCCAGCTTTTCGGCAGAACGGCGACAGTCTCCGCAGGATAGATCGGGAACGGGGCGGTCGAGCCGTCCGGCCGGCCATGCCAGTCGATGCGGAAGGGCTCACCCGGCACAACCGACACACCGCCCAGGCGGGCAAGCTGAACCGGCAGGCTCGGCGTGCCGTCGCCACCGAAGGGGACATGCCAGCGCACGGCGGCATCCAGCCGGTCCTTCGCCAGGTTGGCATGGCCGCGCGGCATCCCGTCGGTGAACCCGTCGAGGAAACGGCGCTGCCGCTCGGTCAGCGGCGTCTGCTCCAGGGCGGTGATCGCCACCACCGGAACCGGCGCGCCCAGCATGGTGCGGCGCAGCCGCTCGTCCAGGGCCGGAAGGCTCGGCTGGTCGAACAGCACGTCGATTCCGATGGCGCGGACCCCGGCCGCCGCCAGCACGCCGACGATGTCGGCCAGCATGCCGCGATCCACCGGCGACCGGCAGGCAAGACCGGCGAAGCTGTCCTCGCCGAACAGCACCAGCGCGATGGCCGCATGCTGTGGCTGCGCCGGGGCGGCGGCGGCGATCAGCCGGTCGCTCAAGCTCTCGTCGGCGGTGCGCAGCGGCGGCACCAGCCGCGTGGCGGCAAGCGCCAGCACCGCACTCGCCAGCATGACGGCCACCGGCAGCCACCGGCGCGACCAGCCGCGACGGTCCGGCGGCGTGTCGCGCACCGCCGGTTTCGCGACGGCGGGAGGCTCCGGCCCTTCCCTGGGGTTCGCCGGCGGGCCGTCCATCCGCTCCTCACCGAACCTTCAGGATCAGCTGGGCGGAGGCCACCTCCGTCTCGCGCAGGCGGGACACCGCGCGGTCGAGCTGGCCGGCGGCATCCTCGGCCAAGGGACGGAAGGCGGCATCGCGGCCGGGAATCTCGCCGTCCAGATTGCGGCTGGTGGCGATGCAGCGCACCTCCAGATCGGCCGGAGCGTCCCCGGCGCGCAACGGCATGCGGTCGCCGGACAGGCTGATCGGCACATTGCCCATCACCCGGGCACTCATCGTGGCACCGGACGGGAAGATCGGGATCAGCTGGCCGCGCGCGTTGCGCAGATAGCAATAAAGATGGGCGTCACGGTCGGTCTGCACCAGCAGGCGGATGTCCTCGCCCGGCCGGTAGGCGGCATTGCCGGCCGGATCGGCTGACAGAAAGACGTCGAGCGGCACCATCGCGTCGCGCAGCGACGCCATCGCGGCACCGCTCTGCCCGGCGCAGCCGGCCGATGCCAGGCCGACCGCCAGCGCCGCGCCGCCCGCGGCCTCTACCATGCGGACATGCAGGGTGCCGACCGGGGTGCCATCCGGCCGCAGCATGCCGATGTCCGTCCCGTCCGCGAGCGGCAGGCTCCGCGGCCAGGGGGCCGGGCTGCCGTTCATCCATTCGACCGCCGCGCGTTCCCCGCCGGCCTGCAACGTCAGCCGGTCCAGTCCCGGCTCAGCCGGGCGCCGCAGGAGGGGTGGACTGCCGGCCTTGACGCATTGCGTGCCGGATGCCGACGGGTCGATGGCCAGCGCCTTCTCCAGCGCCGCATCCAGTGGATTTCCCAATGCACGCGCGGCCCCGAGGTCGCTCTGCATGAAACGGTCGTCGCCGGGACCGGCACGGGCCGACACGGCACCGTCCGCCGCTTGCCCGGGAACGCCGTCATAGGGACCGCGCAGCCGCAGCAGGCGGCCGTTGGCGAACAACAGCGTCGCATTCGCCCCGTCGGGAAGCCTGACCGCCTGCCCGTCGGCGACGAGCTGGCCCTGGACATAGCCGGGCGCACTGGACGCCACGACGACGGCCTCCGCAGCAGCCTCCTGGCCGAAGCCCAGGGCGAGGACGGCGGCGGCTCCCAGCAAAGAAGAAAAGCGTCTCTTCGGCATGATGGTCACCTCCTGGATTTGAAAGGATCAGTCGCGGTTCCGGCCCTTGCCGGTGGCGGCCCCGTCATCGGGCGCGAGCAGGCAGGCGGTGCGGGACTGCGTCACCACCGACACCGCTCCGTCCGTCCCGCCGTTGCGGCGGAAGCGCAGCCCGTTCATCTGGCTGGCGATGCTGAGCGAGACGACGGCAAGGTCCTCTTCGTCGATGATCTTGTGGCCGTCCTGCCAGCACTGAACACGGACCCGCTTGCCGGTGGGGGCGATATCCACGCCGCCCGCAACACCGCCGCTGGTGGCACCCGACGTGTCGGCTCCCTTCTTGCGGACAACCGTGGCATCGGCTGCACCGGCGAGCCATAGGGCGGCAAGACCGAGACAGGCCGCGAGGAGCAGAGCGTGTTTCATGGCATCCTCCTCCGTTCGGGCCGCACTCAATGGGTCGGCTTGAATTCGACGCGCCGGTTGCGGCCGTCAAAGGGGTTGGCGGCGATCGGCGCCGTCGGGCCCTTGCCGTCCACCGTGATGCGCTTGGGGTCGATTTGGTAGACACGGACCAGATACTCGCCGACCGAGACGGCGCGGCGCTGCGACAGCAGCATGTTATAGGGAAGACTGCCGCTGGCGTCGGTGTGGCCCTCCACCGTCAGTCCCAGGGTCGGATCTTCCTTCATCAGCGCCCCGACGGCGTCGATGTAGGAGGCGGACTCGGCCGGGATCTCGGCGGAATTGAGCGCAAAGTTGATGCGGAAGCCGAAGGCCTGCGGTGCGGCATCCTGCTCCTGGGCGACAGGAGCGGCGGGCGGCTCGGCGGTGGCCGTCTGGGCAGCCGGGACCTCCGTGCGCACCTCCTGCCGGCGCTGTTTGTGGACCGGGCGGCTGGCTTGCGGAGCAGGTTGGGGTGCCGGTTGGGCAACGGGCTGCACCTCGGGCTGGGGAGCCGGCTGCGCTGCGGACGGGATCGGCGCCGTGCCGTAGTTGATCTCGTCGATGGGCCGGGGCCGCTTGGCGGCGGCACCGGCCGCACCGCCGATGATCTCGATGCTGCGGGTGCGGATTTTGGGTTCCGGCGCCACCACCTCGCGCAGCTCCTCCACGCTGGGTGGCCGGTCGAACATCATCACCTTCGACGAACCCGACCCTTCCACCGTCTGGGCGGACACCGGACCGGCCCAGGCGGCGGCCAGCATCGGCAGGGTGGCGACCAGACTATGGGCCAGAGTACGGGTCAGGGCGTGGGACAGGGTGGACTTGGTCATGTCAGGCTCCATGGGCAGGAGTAAGGAACGGCGTTGCCCTGGTTCTACCGCCACCGCCCTGCCCCGCGCTGTGAGCCGGCCAACACTCGGCCCCCGATTCCGGCGGTGCGCCCGAAATCACTCCCCCTGAGCCAGCGTGCCGGGCAGCACCTTCACCGTCAGCCGCTTGGCGCGGGCATCGCTGCCCTTGGCGGTGGCGAAGGCATTGATCACGTCATCCAGGGCGGCACCGGGAATGGGCTGCAAATCCTCGCTCTTGAACGCTTCGGGGATCCGCACGCCGATCTCGTCGTGCGACAGGACGCAGGCGACCGTCTCCTCGGCATTGGGCCGGTCCATGCGCAGGTTGAAAGGCTTCTGCACACCGGGCGGGATTTCCACCTGCCGGCCGGCCTCGACGAAGGCGTCGGGCTGGAAGCGGTTGGGGAAGATGCGGGACACCGTGCCGGCGGCATCGCGGTAGTAGCAATAGACGAAGCCGTCCGCCGTCGGCTGCATCCGCACTACCAGCGCCTCGCCGGCGCGGTAGCGCGGTGCCGGCCCGCGGTCCGACGACAGCAGCAGGTCCAGCCGGGACGGCGACGGCTGGGCGCGCGGCAATCCTTCGCCTCCGGCATTGCTGACGCTCTGCAGCCGGGCCGGCGGTGCCCCGCCCTGGCCGGGCGGCTTGGCGAGCAGGCGCTGGTAGAGGTCGAAATCGATGCGGCCGGTGGCGATCAGGTCGCTGTCCGCCTGGAAGCGGCCGACCGCTTCGGCGGTCCGCTGGTCGAGCTGCCCGTTGACTGGCCCATCGTAATAGCCCTGTGCCGACAGCGCGCGCTGGGTGAAGGTCACGCGCTCCGACGGAGCCATGCCGTCGAACCAGCCGCGCGCCTCCGCCATGAAGGCGGGATTGGTCTGGTCGATGCCCAGGCATTGCCAGTAGGGCACGCGGGTCAGCTTGCCCAGCACCTCGATGGTGCTGAGTTCGACCAGCGTGCGCACCCCCTGGTGCAGCCCTTCGGACCGGTTCAGCGAGATGTTGAAGGACAGGCCGGCCTTGCCGATCACCCCGCCGGCGTCCGCCCCGCGCCCCGACGACACCACCGCCAGCGTGTTGGACGCCGACATGCCGGGGATGATCTGGCGCGTCACCAGTTCACCGACATTGAGGTCGACCGAGACCATCGACACCACCTGATCGGCCGAGACGCCGATGTCCAGCTTGGGCAGCGACAGCCCGGCCCCCGCCGCCTCGCTGACCACATTGTCGTCCAGTTGGGTGATGGCGCCGCGGATGTAGTAGGAGGGCGCGCGGAAGTTCGGCTGCACGCCGATCATCCAGTACAGAGCGTTGACGTCGTCCAGCGCCGGCTCGAAATCCACGAAGCGGAAGGCGTTGGAGGTTTCCGACATCCGCGAAACGGCGGTAATCAGCATCTCCTTCGTGCCGCCGGCGACCCGGCCGGTGGCGTCGGGCAGGCCGTTGGCGGTGATGTAGATGTCGTGCTTGCCATGGGTCCACAGCAGCGTGTCCATGCAGCGCAGCGCCTCGCTGAAGCTGCTGATGGTGCGGACGGCCGGGGTCTTCGGCTGCTGCACCACGCGGGCCATCTCGCCGGAGGTGAAGCAGCCGCCGAGCGCCAGCGTCAGGCCGACGGAAACCACGGCGGAACCAAGGAACCGGACCATGCTCATCGGCGCTGTCTCCTGTGGGTTTGTGGTCCGGCCCAATGGTCCGACCCGACGGTCCGGCTCGGGGCCTGCGCCGTCAGGCCGGCTCGGGACCGGTCACCGCGCCGACAGTTGCGGGCTGCGGTCGGCGCGGACCGTGATGGTGATCTTCTTCGACATGATCGGCGGGTCGTGCGGCACATGGTCGGCATCGGCCAGGACCAGTTGCAGCGTATGGCGGCCGGGCGGCAGTTCCAGGATCGTTTCGGTCTGGCCCTTGCCGAAATGAAGGTGCTGCTTGTCGCTGGGGATCGGCTCGTTGAAGTTCTTGAGGTCGGTGTCGATCAGCAGATGATGGTGCCCGGTGCCGTCCTTGCGCACCCCGGCCGGCGCGACGCCGAAATTGCGCAGCCCGAACCAAACCTTGAAGCGCGTCCCCACCACCTGGCCGTTGTTGGGCCAGCCGATATAGAGCCATGCATCCTTTCGGCCGGGCGTCCGCGGCGTGGCGGCAGGGTCGTTCTGGCTGTCCTTCTGGCCGGCCTTCTGTTGGGCGGATGCATCCGCCGCAACCGCGGGCGTCGCCGTGACCGTCACCAGCGCGAGCGACAGCACACCACACAGCACCGCGCAGGACACCGCGCCCAGAACCGGTTGCAGGCGGCGAGCGGTCGTAAGCGCGCACGAATTCGATGTCATGGTGCCCTCCCTGGCAGGGACGAAGCGAACGGCTCCGGTCAGCGGACGGTGATGGTCACCTTCTCGGACATCACCGGCGGGTTGTGCGGAATGTGGTCGGCATCACCCAGGACCATCTGAAGCGTGTGGGTTCCGGGCGGAAGCTCCAGCCGTGCTTCGGTCTGGCCGGCACCGAAATGCAGGTGCTGCTTGTCGTTGGGGATCGGCTCGTCCGGGTTCGTCAGCTCGGTGTCGATCAGCAGGTGATGGTGCCCGGTGTCGGCGTGGCTTACGCCCGCCGGTGCGATACCCATGTTCTGGAGCCCCATGCGCACCCAGAATTTTCCGCCAGTGATGACCGTCCCGTTGGAAGGCCACAGGATATAGGCACGCGCGTCATCGGGTGCTTTCGCCCGGTCGGCCATTCCCTGCCCAGCCAGAAACAGCGGCAGAAGCAGCAGGGCGCCGACTGCGATCACGGCAGTCCGCAGCATGATTTCCCCCTGTATTCTTCATTGCCCTTTGTCCGATGCCATCGATCTTAGTCTTCGACCGCGAAGCAGGGTTCCCCCGAATTCTTGGGTAATCCCATCCCGTTGAAAAACAACCCGCTCCTGCGCCACACCCTTCCGAATTGGCGGACAATCGCCGCCTCCATCCCCACCATTGCGGGGGAGGACGGCTCAGGGAAGACAGGCAGGCGACCTTTTCAGCGCTTGATCCCGAACAGTTGCTCGTTCATCGCCGACCGGTCCGCAGTTGCCGCACCGCCGGCCCGCCCCGGCAGTGGCAACCCGCCGCCCATCGCCCCGTTCGCCAGGGCCGGGCCGTTCGTGCGGCTGTTCCCCATCCAGGGCGGAAAAGCGCCAACGGGACCGGCCGCATTGGGTGGCGCGTTGCCGACCCGGTTCCCCAGCAAGGAAACGGCCGCAGCTGAAAGCGGCACGCCGCCGGACTGCACCTCGAACGCGGCGGCCGGCCGGACAAGGGCGGTGATCGCGACGAGAACGGAAAGGCAAAGGGTAACGGCGGCAAGACTGCGCATCGGGGCTTTCCTCCGCGAAACAGGGCCAGGGGCGGCATGGCCCCATCCTGCCGCAGGCCATCCGCCCGCCGCTGTGAGCGGGGCCACAGCGGCGGGCAAAAAGCCGAAAAGGCTCATGGCTGCTCGGGGATACGGGCGATGACCTTGATTTCAAAATCGAATCCCGCCAGCCAGTTCACCCCGACCGCAGTCCAGTTGGGATAGGGCGCATCGCCGATCATCGTCTCCCGCACCGTCATGATGGCTTCGAACTGGTTGGCCGGATCGGTGTGGAACGTGGTGACGTCGACGACATCGTCGAAGGTGCAGCCGGCAGCCTTCAACACATTGGCGAGATTGTCGAAGGCCAGCCGCACCTGCTGCTCGAAGTCGGGTTCCGGCGATCCGTCCGCGCGGCTGCCGACCTGCCCCGATACGAACAGGAGATCGCCCGAGCGTATCGCCGCCGAGTAGCGGTGCTTTTCGTAGAGCGCATGCCGGTTGGCCGGAGTGATCGCGTCGCGTTTGGCCATGGTCGTGGTCCTCCTTGACTGCCGGAATGTCCGGCATCGGGCTTCACAGCGCGGCTGCAAGTTGATATACGCCGCGTATGCGGAACACAACACACATACGTCGCGTATGTCAATTCACATACGCGACGTATGTATAAATTTCTGGAGAGGACCATGGCCACCAAAAAGCGATCCGAGATGATGGAGGAAACCCGCGCCAAGCTGATCGCGTCCGCGCGCAAGGCCTTTGCCGAGCAGGGGTTCGCCGCCGCATCGATGGACGATCTGACGGCCGAGGCAGGGTTGACGCGGGGCGCCCTCTATCACAATTTCGGCGACAAGCGCGGGCTGCTCCAGGCGTTGGTCGACCAGCTCGACACGGAGATGGCGCAGCGTGCGCACGACATCGGCGCCCGGGCCGGGACCGGCTGGGACGGATTGCTGGCGGAGGGTGTGGCCTACATCGAGATGGCGCTGGAGCCCGAGGTTCAGCGCATCGTCCTGCTCGACGGACCGGCCTTCCTGGGCGATCCCTCGCAATGGCCGAGCCAGAACGGCTGCCTTCAAATGACGCGGCAAACGGTGGAACGGCTGATCGCGCAGGGGGTCGTCAGGCCCATTGACCCCGAAGCGGCCGCCCGGCTCTTGAATGGGGCGGCATTGAACGCCGCGCTCTGGGTGGCCGCCAGCCCCGATCCTCAGGACGTTCTCGCCAAGGCGGTCGAGGCGTTCCGCGCCCTGGCGGAAGGGCTGCTGGCACGCCCATCCTGAAACAGCCACAGCCCCGCATCGGCGGGGCTGTGGCGACAGTCAGGACGATGTTTCAGCCAGGTCCGCGGTTACTTGGACTCGCTCTTCAGATAGGCGATCAGGTCCGCGCGCTTGGCGTCGTCCTTGACGCCGGCGAAGGCCATCTTGTTGCCGGGAAGCGCCGCCTTCGGATCCTTCAGATAGGTGTCGAGCTTCTGCTCGTCCCAGTCATAGCCGGCATCCTTCACCGCCGCGGAATAGCTGAATCCATCGACGCTGCCCGCCTTGCGGCCGACGATGCCATGCAGGTTCGGGCCGACGCGGTTGGGGCCGCCGGCCTCGATGGTGTGGCAGGCCTTGCAGGTGTTGAACACCGACTTGCCCGCCGCGGCATCGCCGTCCGCGGCCTGCGCGGCGGCGGTTCCACCGGAAATCAGAATGACGGAAGCCAACAGAATCTTGCGCATGACGGACACAGCGGAACTCCCATTTCTCAACGTTGTCTCCGGCCAACCGAGAAAATTGGTCGGGCTTCCTTCCGGCGAGCAGGCGGAAGCTAATGGCCGCCAATGAGGTCAGGAAGCGAATTTACCCGATGGTTGTCATCGGTTTTTCCGATACGACCCTGCCGCATTAGGGGAACCGCCGGTCGCGGCTGCATCCAGTGGATGCGACGAATCGTCTCACACCGGTCGGTCGCGATCAAGCTGCCAATGGCGTAGGTCTTGCTCCCCGTCCGTGGAGGCGGGGTTTCGAGCGAGGTATCATGGATACGGAAATGGCCCGGACATTTCTGGAGGTCACGGCGGCAGGCAGCTTCATGGCGGCAGCCGACCGGCTCCATGTGACCCAGTCGACGGTCAGCACGCGCATTCAGCAACTGGAGCAGCAGCTTGGCTGCCGGCTGTTCGTGCGCAACAAGACCGGCGCCACGCTGACCAGCGCCGGCCTGCGTTTCCAGCGCCATGCCGCGGCGATCCTCCGCCTGTGGGAGCAGGCCCGGCAGGAGGCCACCCTGCCCGCCGGCCACAAGGCGCTGCTGCGCATCGGCAGCGAAGCCGGCCTGTGGAACCGCCTGCTCTACCGCTGGATTCCCTGGATGCGGCGCAACGCCAACGACATCGCCCTGCGTTGCGACGTCGGCCTGCCGAACGGGTTGCTGCAAGGCCTTCAGGACGGGACGCTGGACGTCGCCGTCCTCTATTCGCCGCGCGCCCTGCCGGGCCTGTCGATCCGCCTGCTGCTTGAGGAGGAACTGGTCCTTTTCCGCATGCCGGCGGTCGAGGATTACCTGGAGGAACCCTATGTCCACATCGACTGGGGCGACGACTTCCGCCGCAATGTGCAGCTGCATCGCCCGGACGTGCAGGCCGCCCCGGTGTCGATCGGCGTCGGCACGCTCGGGCTAGACTATGTCAAGCAGTGCGGCGGCACCGGGCATTTCCCCCGGCAGCTCGTCCAGCCGCTGATCGATGCCGGCAAGGGGGAAATCCTGCCGGAAGCCCGGCCTCTCAGCCTTCCCATCTACGCCGCCTACCCGACCGACGCCGACGACGCCATCATCGACCCCGCACTCACCGGGTTGAAGGCCATCCTGGGCGAACCTGCCGGCGCCCGAGATTCACTTCGATAAAGCCGATGTGATCTATCGGTTTATTTCGCTTTTTGCGATGGATGGCGCTGCCTAGGATCGGCTTCGCGGGAATTCGGCCCCCATCCGGCATCGGTACCGGGGTTCCCGAATGCCCGCTCATCCAAACCGAAGACCGAAGGTCCCGATCCGATGTCCACGCAATTGGCGCAGCCGTCCCTGCTCGAAGAAGAAGGCACCGCGGCGGAGACGAAGTGCTGCCGGTTCGAGTCTCCCTACATCGTGTTTCCGTCGCTGATCCTGCTGCTGATCATGCCGTTCGGCATCCTCTTTCACCCGGCCTGGCTCGCCACCGCCGCCGAGGTGGGCGTGGTCGTGATGTTCATCGCCATTTTCCGCATGATGCGCATGTGAGGCCGGCGCTCCCGCCGCTACTAAGACGTTCAGCCGCGGGCGGACCGCGTCCTCCAGGTGACGGTGGCAGCGACCGCCAGCGCACCGGCGCTCAAGGCCAGTGCCCAGAGCAGGAGGCCGAAGCCCGTCCCGTCATGGCGGACCGCGACGGACAGCGCCGCCGCCAGGCACAGCAGCGCCGCCAGCCTCAGCCGGAACACCGTGCGGCGCGGCGGCCCCCGCCTGGACTCGACAAGGTCGCGCCAATGCCGCTCCACCGACAGGGCAAGGGCGGCGAAGGCGACGTAGCAAAGCCCGAACAGGCCGGGCAGCATCAGGGCATCAGGCATGGTCGGTCACCTTCGCCAGGGTTGAGAGTTCGGGATCGGGCCGCTGGGCCAGCCGCCGCGACACCCGCCAGGCGGCGACGGCGGTCAGCGCCAGCACCGCATCGACGCCCAGCACCGCCCAGTCGGCGGAGGCTATGGCACGGATGGGATGCTCCCCCGTCGTGATCCAGTTCAGCGCCACGCAAGACGCGGCCAGCAGGGCGACCGCGGTGCATTGCTCGCTCCAGGGCGGGTTCGTCCGGGTGCGGACGGCGGCATGGACGGCGCTTCCGATCCAGATCAGGAAGAAGAGGCCGACCTCGACCAGTTCCCGCGAGGGGATGCCGGCCGGCAGCAGCCGGTTGGCCGCCATCATCGCCAGCGTAGCGATCAGCTGGCCGGAGGTGCTGCCGCAGGCGATGGCGGCGACGCTGCACCAGCCGGCGCCGGGCCTCACGCCATGGGCGACCCGCCGCTTCTCCATCCAGTACAGCATGCCGGTGCCGATCAGCACGCAGCCGGCCAGCCCGAACACGAAGTACAGCCAGCGCAGCGGCCAATGGTCGAAGGCGGCGAAGTGTAACCCCGACAGGACGCGGTGGGTCGCCACCACAGGCCCCGGCGGCTGGTACTTCAGCACCTGTCCTGTGACGCCGTCGAAGAAGACCGGCTGGACATCCAGGCTGATGCGGTCTCGCAGAGCACGGTTGATGCGGACGACCGACGCGGCATCGCCGGCATTGTAGACGAACACCACGGCCGGCTCTCCCCCGCCCCACAGCCGGCGGGCCTCCGCCACCATCGGATCGAGCGGCGCCAGCGGGGCGGCGATGCCGCTGCGCGGACGGCTGTAGTTGCCCAGCGCATCGTCGTAGAAGCGCCGCACGTCGCCGCCATACAGCGCCTGGACGCCGGCCGGCAATACGATGGGCAGGACGATGACGATCCCGGTGATCGTGATCATCAGATGGAAGGGCAGGACCAGCACACCCGTCAGATTGTGCAGGTCGAGCAGGGAGCGGCGGAACTGCCCCCAGCTGCGGAAGGTGAAGAAATCCTTGAAGATCCGCGCATGGATGATGACGCCGGAAATCAGTCCGGCCAGCATCGCCACCGATGCGAAGCAGACGATCCAATAGCCGATGAAGCCCGCCCGCAGATGCAGGCTGTAATGCAGCGGATAGAAGAAATAGGTGCCTCCCAGCGTCCCGACCGGCGGCAGCAGTTGGCCGTCGCTGGTCGCCATGCCGCCGGCATTGCCGGTCTCGGTCCGAAGCTGAAGCGCCATCACCGGCCGCCGCTCGTCCGGCAACTGCACATACCAGTCGCGCACCGCCCGCCCGGCGGCGAGCTTCTCCACCGCCGGCAGCACCGCATGGTCGAGCGAGGCCGGCCCGGTCTCCACCGCACCGACACGGGTGGCGGGCATCATCCAGCGGTCGATCTCGGATGCGAAAACCGCGAGCGATCCCATGAAGAAGATCAGCATCAGCAGCCCGCCGAGCGTCACGCCCGCCCAGGTGTGCGGCCACAGCATGGCGGTGCGCAGGGCCGGGCCGATCAGCTTGCGCGTCTTCGCCGTCATGGTCCCACCGTCCCGGCAAACTGCGAGGCCGCGATCAGCAGCACCCCGCCGCCACCCAGCACCGCCCAACCGACCGTGACCCGCGGCACTGCGAAGGCCCAGAGTGAGGCCACCGGCAACACGACCAGGGCCAGCAGGCTGGAGGCCGTGACCGCCTCCGCCGGCGCCATGCCCGCAAGCGCCCCCAACTCCGCCCCGAAGGCAGCGAGGCCCCAGGCGAAGCCATAGGCGCCAAACACCGCCGCCGTCACGCGTGCGGCGGTGCGCAGGCGCGGCGGCGCAGCCCGTCCCTCAACCCGTCCGGACTGCCCGGCAGTCTTCATCGCGATGGTCCCCCTGCCATTGTGCCTGCCAAAGTGCCGACGCCCCCGGCACGGTCCCCACAGCCCCAACCTTGATATTGATACTGATTCGCATTTGCAAGATTCTTCTCTTTCCGGGGGAGAAAGACGGACCGCTTGCGACCGCCGGCTGGAACCGCGCAGGGGCGCGACGCTGCCGGCCGGACTGGGCTACACTCGAATCGACATCGACCGGCTGTTTCCCGACTGGAACCAAGACCCGGCAGGGCCAAAAAAGGACAAGAACCAATGACCACCGAGAGCGCAACCGAAGCGACCTTCGAAACCGGGGCCTTCGAAACCGGGGAGGCCCTGCTCGCCCGCCATCCCGGCGCCATCATCCAGCCCGTCAAGGGAGTATGGCCGCGCATCGCCGCCGACGCCTACATCGCCCCCGGCGCGGTGGTGGTCGGCGACGTCACCATCGGGGCGGAGGCCAGCGTCTGGTACGGCTGCGTGCTTCGCGGCGACGACCACCGCATCACGGTGGGGCCGCGCACCAACATTCAGGACGGCACCATCGTCCACGTCATGCTGAACGAATATCCGACCGTCATCGGTGCCGACGTGGTGATCGGCCATGGCGTGCGGATGCATGGCTGCACGCTGGCGGACGGCTGTCTGGTCGGCATCGGCGCAATCGTGCTGGATGGGGCTGTCGTGGAAAGCGGCGCCATGCTGGCGGCCGGCGCGGTGCTGACCCCGCGCAAGCACATTCCCGCCCGCCAGCTTTGGGCGGGCAGCCCGGCTAGGCATCTGCGCGACGTCACCGACGCCGAGGTGGAGTTCATCGCCTTCGACGTGCGCCACTATGCCGGCTTGGCACGGGCTGCGTCGGGACGCTGATGACCGGGATGGGGGCGCGTATGGCGGCCATATATTTTTTGGGCCTCACGCCCCCCATCGCATTTATATGCCCCGCAGCCTTCTTCTCAGTGGGATAGCGGCCATAGGCCGCCTCTGGACTGCGAGGCTGTCATGCAAGGGAAATCGCCTCTCGCGCTGCTCGACCGGACCATGCCTGCCCCGGCACGCATGGAAGACTGCGATCCACAGACATCGGCCGCCCCTTCCCATGAGGCATTCCCCTCTCCACGCGCGGTGCTGGGCGAGGCGGCAGTCACCATCGCCGCATTCCTGCTGATCGCATTTGCCCTGCAAGCGCTCGCCTTGTGGGTCGGGGCCTGACCGGCAAAGACGGTCGCGCGGATGCCCGGACGGCCAGCCATATATGTGCCGTATATTTTCCGGCCCTGCCGTCCCCCATCGAATCTATACGCGGCTCCGGCGCACCCTCACAGGGTCGGACCTCCCCGCCACCGTCAAGGCGAGGGGGACGCAATTCCGGAGACCCCAACGATGCTCGACCTGCTGTTTCTTGCGCTCACCGTCGGCTTCTTCGCCGCGGCGGTCGCCTATGTCCATGCCTGCGACCGGCTGTGAGGGGAGCGGCGCCATGTCCCTCGATTTTGCCCTGGCCGGCCTCGTGACCGCCGGACTGCTGGTCTATCTGGTCTATGCCCTGATCCGCCCCGAACGGTTCTGAGGAGACCCATCCCATGACCGTCAACGGCTGGATCCAGATCCTGGTCTTCCTCGCCCTGGTCGTCGCGATGACGCGGCCCCTGGGCGGCTTCATGACGCGCGTCTTCACCGGCGAGCGCACGCTGCTCTCCCCCATCCTGGGGCCCGTCGAACGCGCCCTCTACCGTCTGGCAGGCGTCGACGAGCGCACCGAGCAGCATTGGGTGACCTACGCCGTGTCGATGCTGCTGTTCAGCGCCGCCGGCATGCTGCTGCTCTATGCCCTGCAACGTCTCCAGGCCGTGTTGCCGCTGAACCCGCAGGACATGGCGGCGGTGCCCGCCGACCTCGCCTTCAACACCGCGGCCAGCTTCACCACCAACACCAACTGGCAGAACTACGGCGGCGAGACCACCATGAGCCATCTGGTGCAGATGGCCGGGCTGACCTTCCACAACTACGTCTCGGCCGCCACCGGCATCGCATTGGCGGTGGCGCTGGTCCGCGGCTTCGCCCGCACCTCTGCCCGCACGGTCGGCAATTTCTGGGTCGATCTGACCCGTGCCACCCTCTATGTCCTGCTGCCGCTGTGCGTCGTCTGCGCGCTTTTCCTGGTCTGGCAGGGTGTGCCGCAGACGCTGGCGGGTGCTGTCGACGCCACCACGCTGGAAGGGGCCAAGCAGACCATCTCGCTCGGCCCCGTCGCCTCGCAGGAGGCGATCAAGATGCTGGGGACCAACGGCGGCGGCTTCTTCAATGCCAACTCCGCCCATCCCTTCGAGAACCCCAACGCCCTGACCAATCTGGTCGAGATGCTGTGCATCTTCGCGCTGGGCGCCGGCCTGACCAACCTGTTCGGCCGCATGGTCGGCGACGAGCGACAGGGCTGGGCCATCCTCGCCGCCATGGGCCTGCTGTTCGTCGCCGGCGTCTGCGTCGCCTATTGGGCGGAAGCCCAGGGCAACCCGGCCTTCGCCGCCTTCGGCATCGACGGCAGCGCCGGCAACATGGAGGGCAAGGAGACCCGCTTCGGCATCGCCGCGACGGCCCTCTTCGCCACCGTCACCACCGCTGCCTCCTGCGGTGCGGTGAACGCCATGCATGACAGCTTCATGCCGCTGGGCGGCATGGTGCCGATGATCAACATGATGCTGGGCGAGATCATCGTCGGCGGCGTTGGCGCCGGCCTCTACGGCATGCTGCTGTTCGCCATCGTCGCGCTGTTCGTCGCCGGGCTGATGGTCGGCCGCACCCCGGAATATCTCGGCAAGAAGCTGGAGGCGAAGGAGGTCAAGATGACCATGCTCGCCATCCTCTGCCTGCCGTTGATGATGCTGGGCTTCACCGCCGTCGCGGTGGTGCTGGACACCGGCACCGCGTCGATGGCCAATGCCGGGCCGCACGGCTTCTCCGAAGCGCTCTACGCCTATGTCTCGGGTGCCGCCAACAACGGCAGTGCCTTCGGCGGACTGACCGGCAACACGCCCTGGTACAACGTCACGCTCGCCGTCGCCATGCTGGTCGGGCGCTTCCTGGTCATCGTGCCGATGATGGCGATTGCCGGCTCGCTGGCGTCCAAGGCCCGCGCCCCCGTTTCGGCCGGCACCTTCCCCACCCATGACGGGCTGTTCGTCGGGCTGCTGGTCGGCGTCATCCTGATCGTCGGCGGCCTCACCTTCTTCCCGGCTCTCGCCCTCGGCCCGGTGGTCGAGCATCTGGCGATGACCGCTGGCACCCTCTTCTGATCGGGAACGCTCCCATGCATGCCAAAAGCAAACGGTCCGGCCGCTCTTCGGCCAGCACCCTGCTGGACCCCGCCATCCTGGTGCCGGCCATCGGCGGCTCCATCGCCAAGCTCTCCCCGCGCCAGATGATCCGCAACCCGGTGATGTTCTGCGTCGAGGTGGTGGCGGCGCTCACCACCCTGCTGGTCCTGCGCGATGCCGTCACCGGTGCCGGGGTCTCCGGCTTCGCCGTGCAGATCGTCGTCTGGCTATGGTTCACGCTGATCTTCGCCAACTTCGCCGAGGCGGTGGCGGAAGGGCGCGGCAAGGCCCAGGCCGCCAGCCTGCGCAAGACCCGCACCGAGACCAGCGCCAGGAAGCTGGAGAACGGCACCATCCGCACGGTGCCCGCCGCCGCCCTCAAGCCCGGCGACCTCGTGCTGGTCGAGGCAGGCGACATCATCCCGTCCGACGGCGAGGTGGTGGAGGGCGTCGCCTCGGTCAACGAGGCCGCCATCACCGGCGAATCCGCCCCCGTCATCCGCGAGAGCGGCGGCGACCGCTCGGCCGTCACCGGCGGCACCCAGGTGCTGTCCGACCAGATCAAGGTCCGGATCACCGCCGCCCCCGGCTCGACCTTCCTCGACCGCATGATCTCGCTGGTGGAGGGCGCCCAGCGCCAGAAGACCCCCAACGAGATCGCACTGAACATCCTGCTGGCCGGGCTGACCATCGTGTTCGTCATCGCAGTGGCGACGATCCCCAGCTTCGCCGCCTATGCCGGCGGGTCGGTCGGCGTGCTGGTGCTGGTGGCGCTGTTCGTTACACTGATCCCGACCACCATCGGCGCACTTCTGTCCGCCATCGGCATCGCCGGCATGGACCGTCTGGTGCGCTTCAACGTGCTCGCCATGTCCGGCCGGGCGGTGGAGGCGGCGGGCGACGTGGACACGCTGCTGCTCGACAAGACCGGCACCATCACGCTGGGCAACCGTCAGGCGGCCGAGTTCCTGCCGGTCGCCGGCGTCGGCGAGGAGGAGCTGGCCGACGCCGCCCAACTCGCCTCGCTGGCCGACGAGACGCCGGAAGGCCGGTCCATCGTCGTGCTCGCCAAGGAGGAATACGGCATCCGTGCCCGCAGGATGGAGGAGATGCACGCCTACTTCGTCCCCTTCACCGCCCAGACCCGCATCAGCGGCATCGACACCGATGGCACGGTGATCCGCAAGGGTGCGGTGGACGCGGTGCTGGCCCATGTCAACGGGGCGCAGCGCGTCGCCGTGGCCGGCGGCCGTGGCGTCACCGCGCTGCACCCGGCCGCCGGCCCGGCGGAGCGCGAGATCCTCGCCATCGCGGAACGGGTGGCCAAGGCCGGCGGCACGCCGCTGGCGGTGGCGCGCGACGGTCGGCTGCTCGGCATCATCCACCTGAAGGACATCGTCAAGGGCGGCATCCGCGAACGGTTCGCCGCACTCCGCCAGATGGGCATCCGCACGGTGATGATCACCGGCGACAACCCGATGACCGCCGCCGCCATCGCCGCCGAGGCCGGGGTGGACGATTTCCTCGCCCAGGCGACGCCGGAGGCCAAGCTCCAGCTGATCCGCGACGAGCAGGCGAAGGGCAAGCTGGTCGCCATGTGCGGCGACGGCACCAACGACGCGCCGGCGCTGGCCCAGGCCGATGTCGGGGTGGCGATGAACACCGGCACGGTGGCGGCGCGCGAGGCCGGCAACATGGTCGATCTCGACAGCGACCCGACCAAGCTGATCGAGATCGTCGAGATCGGCAAGCAGCTGCTGATGACCCGCGGCGCGCTCACCACCTTCTCCATCGCCAACGACGTGGCGAAGTATTTCGCCATCATCCCGGCGATGTTCCTCGCCTTCTACCCGCAGCTCCAGGCGCTGAACGTGATGGGGCTTCACAGCCCGGAAAGCGCCATCCTGTCGGCGATCATCTTCAACGCGTTGATCATCGTGGCGCTGATCCCGCTGGCTCTGCGCGGCGTGCGCTACCGCGCCGTCGGGGCCGCCTCGCTGCTGCGCCGCAACCTGCTGATCTATGGCCTGGGCGGCCTCGTGGTGCCCTTCGTCGGCATCAAGGCGATCGACCTGATCGTCACCGCCGCCGGCCTTGTTTGAGGAGCCAGTCATGTTGAAGGATCTGCGTCCCGCCCTGGTGATGACCGTCGCACTGACGGCGATCACCGGGCTCGCCTACCCGCTGGCCGTCACCGGCGCTGCGCAAGTCCTGTTTCCGCATCAGGCCAACGGCAGCCTGATCGAGCGGAACGGGACAATCGTCGGCTCCAGCCTGATCGGGCAGGATTTCACCGGCGCTGGCTATTTCCACCCGCGCCCGTCGGCAACCACCGGCGCCGACCCCGCCGACCCGGCCAAGACGGTGCCGGCTCCCTACAACGCGGCGAATTCGATGGGCTCCAACCTCGGCCCGACCAGCAAGGCGCTGGTCGACCGCGTTCAGGCCGACGCCGAAAAGCTGAAGGCGGAAAACCCCGGCGCTCCGGTTCCGGTGGAACTGGTGACCACCTCGGGCAGCGGCCTCGACCCCGACCTGTCACCGGCCGCCGCCGACTTCCAGGTGCCGCGCGTCGCCAAGGCCCGCGGCCTGACGGAAGATGCGGTACGCAAGCTGGTCGCCGACACCACGGAACCGCGCCCGCTCGGCTTCCTGGGCGAGCCGACCGTCAACGTCCTGGCGCTCAACCTCGCCCTGGATCGGTCGGCCGGCAAAACAGCAGGAGGCAAGTAACCGGCCGGGTCTGTGCAACGGGACTGTCAGAATCGGCTATCCTCCGCAACGGCCGGCGGAGTAAGCCATAGCCGGACTTGCGGCCGGGTCTGGGGGGAGCGGAAAGGGACGATGCCATGACCGACGAACAGGGCGACCGCATTCAGGGCGACCGCGCCGGCCGGCCATCTCCCGACGCGCTGCTGCGCCAGGCGGCGAAGGAGGCGCAGGGACGGCTCAAGATCTTTCTTGGGGCCGCCCCCGGCGTCGGCAAGACCTTCGAGATGCTGCAAACCGCCCAGGCCAAGCGCCGTGATGGCGTCGACATCGTCGTCGGGGTGGTCGAAACCCACGGCCGGCGCGAGACGGAGGCGCTGGTCGCCGGGTTGGAGGTGGTTCCGCGCCGCACCATCGAGCACAAGGGCCATGTCCTGACCGAGATGGATGTGGACGCCATCCTCGCCCGCCGCCCGAAGATCGTGCTGGTCGACGAACTGGCCCACACCAACGCCGCCGGCGGCCGTCATCCCAAGCGGTATCTCGACGTCGAGGAACTGCTGGCCGCCGGCATCGACGTCTACACCACCCTGAACATCCAGCATGTCGAGAGCCTGAACGACGTCGTCGCCAAGATCACCCGTGTCCGCGTCCGTGAGACGGTGCCGGACTCGATCCTCGACCGGGCCGACGACATCGAGGTCATCGACATCGCGCCCGACGACCTGATCCAGCGCCTCCAGCAGGGCAAGGTCTATGTCCCGCGCACGGCCGAGCGGGCGATCCGGCATTATTTCTCGCCCGGAAACCTGACGGCACTCCGCGAACTGGCGTTGCGGCGCACCGCCGACCGCGTCGACGAGCAGCTGCTGACCCACATGCAGGCGCACGCCATCTCCGGCCCCTGGGCCGCCGGGGAGCGGCTGCTGGTCTGCATCAACGAGGACGCCAGCGGCGGCGCCCTGGTGCGCTACGCCCGCCGTCAGGCCGAGCGGCTGCGCGCCCGCTGGGGCGCCATCCATGTCGAGACGAGCCGGGCGCTGCGCCTGAGCGAGGCCGACCGCGACCGCATCGCCGACACGCTGCGTCTGGTGGAACGGCTGGGCGGCGAGGCGGTCACGGTGCCCGGCAGCGATGTCGCCGACACCGTCGTCGACTATGCGCTGACCAACAACGTCACGCACATCGTCATCGCCAAATCCACCCGTCCGCGCTGGTCGGAACTGCTGCACGGGTCCGTGGCGCACAGCCTGATCCGCCGGGCGGGCGACATCAGCGTGCACGTCATCGCCGCCGGTTCCGGCGCCCCGCTTCCAGCCAGGACGGTCAGGACGGAAGCGGCCCGGCAGCGGGCCTTCGCATGGTGGCCCTACGTCGCCAGCACGGGCTATGTCGCGGCGGCGCTGGGCGCCGGGCATGTGCTGCATCGGGTGCTGGCCCTCAACAACATGGCGCTGGTCTTCCTGACCGCCGTGCTGGCGAGCGCCGTCACCGGCGGGCTGGCGCCGTCGCTCTATGCCAGCGTGATCAGCGTCCTGGCCTTCAACTATTTCTTCCTGCCGCCGCTCTACACCTTCACGATTTCCGATCCCGAGAACATCGTCGCCCTGCTGGTCTTCGCCGTCGTCTCGGTGATCGCCAGCAACCTGACCGCCCGTGTCCGCGCCCAGGCGGTGACCGCGAGGCTCCGCGCCAAGACGACGGAAGATCTCTACCAGTTCAGCCGCAAGCTTGCCGGCGTGGTGACCATGGACGATTTGCTGTGGGCCACCGCCTATCAGATTGCCGCCATGCTGAAGGTCCATGTCGTTCTGCTGCTGCCCGAGAATGGCCCTGGAGATGGTGCCGGGAAAGGTAGCGTCACGGTCAGGGCCGGCTATCCGCCGGAGGACGTCATCGAGGACGCCGATCTGGCCGCGGCGGTCTGGGCATGGGAAAACAACCGGCCGACCGGCAAGGGCGCGGACACGCTGCCCGGCGCCAAGTGGCTGTTCCTGCCGATGCGCACCGGGCGGGGCGTCGTCGGGGTGGTCGGCATCGACACCGGCGGCGGAAAGGGTCGGACCGGCGGTTACCTGACGCCGGATGAGCGCCGGCTTCTCGACGCGCTGATCGATCAGGCCGCCCTGGCGATCGAACGGGTGACGCTTGCCGAGGATGTCGACCGCAGCAAGCTGGCGGCGGAAACCGAGCGGTTGCGCTCGGCCCTGCTCACCTCGATCTCGCACGACCTGCGCACGCCGCTGGCCTCCATCCTGGGCTCGGCGACCAGCCTCGTCGGCTATGGACCGATGATGGACGAGGAGGACCGGCGCGACCTCGCGGCGACCATCCAGGAGGAGGCGGAGCGTCTCAACCGCTTCATCGCCAACCTGCTGGACATGACGCGGCTGGAATCCGGGGCCATCCGGCCGCGAACCGGTGCGGTCGACCTGTCCGAGGTGGTCGGCAGCGCGTTGGAGCGGGTGTCCCGCATCCTCGCCGGCCATCGGGTCGAGGTCGATCTTGCCGCCGGCCTGCCGATGGTGGACATCGATGCCGTGCTGATCGAGCAGGCGCTGTTCAACCTGCTCGACAATGCCGGCAAATACGCGCCTGCCGGGTCAACGATCACGGTGCGCGGACGACAGGACGGCGCCCTCGTCCGCATCGAGGTATTGGACGAGGGCGGCGGCATTCCGCCCGAGGATGTGGAGCGCATCTTCGACAAGTTCTACCGTGTCCATGCCCAGGACCGGCAGCGCGCCGGCACCGGGCTGGGTCTGGCGATCTGCCGGGGCTTCGTCGAGGCGATGGGCGGGACGGTCACGGCCGGCAACCGCCGCGACCGCAGCGGCGCCGTCTTCACCCTGACCCTCCCCAAGGCAGCCGACATGTCCGGATATGAAGAGGAAGCCGCCGCATGAAATCGGACTCAATCCCGCTGCGCGTGCTCGTCGTCGATGACGAACCGCCGATCCGGCGTTTTTTGCGCACCAGCCTGACGGCCCAGGGATACGACATCGTCGAGGCGGAGGACGGGACCAAGGCGCTGGAGGAGGTGCGGCGGCGTTCCCCCGATCTGCTGGTCCTCGATCTCGGGCTGCCGGGCATCGACGGGCTGGAAGTCATCCGCCGCCTGCGCGGAAGCGGCGTGACCCTGCCGATCATCGTTCTGTCCAGCCGGGTCGACGAGGCCGGAAAGGTCGAGGCGCTCGATCTGGGGGCGGACGACTATGTGACCAAGCCCTTCGGGGTCGAGGAACTGCTGGCCCGCATCCGCACGGCCATGCGCCACAAGCTGCAACAGCAGGGAGAACGGCCGCTGTTCCGCAGCGGCGACCTGACGGTCGATCTGGTCCGGCGCATCGTCACCGTGCGCGGCGAGGATGTGAAGCTGTCGCCGCGCGAGTACGACCTGCTGCGCCTACTGGTGGCGCATGCCGGCAAGGTGCTGACCCACCGCTTCATCCTCAAGGAGGTGTGGGGTGGTGAAACCGACATCCAGTACCTGCGGATCTACATCCGCCAGTTGCGGCAAAAGATCGAGCCCGATCCCGAGCGGCCACACCACATCCTGACCGAGACGGGGGTCGGATACCGGCTGCGCGCACCCGATTGAGGCGGATACACTTTCCCGCCGACAGCCCCCGCGACAGCCGCCGGCACATGGTTTCATGACGATTCGATGACGGGTGGCAGCAAGCCGATTCCCGCTCTTGACCTTGGCCGGCCAGGGGAGTAGAGGGGCGGCATCGTCACCGCATGATCGCTCTTGTCCGCCCTGCCCGCCGGGCCGGCGGCCGGATCGAAAAGGCAAGAGATGGACAGCCCCAGTAGTCGATCTACTCACATTCCCCTGACGACGCCGTTCGCGGGCTGACCTCTTGAAGGGGTCCACCCGCGGCCCGCCGTCTTCGGGCCGATCAGAGGTGGACCATGGTGAAGCTCCTCACCATCCCGGTTTCCATGCGCCGCCGCCCCGACGGGCGCGGGTGCTTTTCCGTGACGGGCGACCTGCGCCCGCCAAGTCGCTGACCCCACGCCACTCCTCCTGAAAATCCGCATCGGCGCCTCTGCCGCGCCGCTACCGTTTTCCTTGCCGGCCGGTCCCGCGACGGGACCGCAGGATGGATTGTCATGGTCTGGATCAACACGAATGTTTCGGTGAAGGCGGCCGACGCCGCGCCGAACCGGTGGGACGTTGTCGCCCTGCCGCTGGTCATCGGCCTGCTGGCCCTGCTCGCCATCGGCGGCCATCAGATGGCCCTGCCACTGAACAGCGTCGAAGAGGTGCCGGTCACGCTGGACCCCTGGATGCTGCCGGAATACGCCCTCCGCTCGACCTTGCGGATGCTGGCGGCGATGGCGGCATCGCTGCTGTTCACCTTCACCTATGCCACGCTGGCGGCCAAGAGCCGGCGGGCCGGCATGCTGCTCATCCCGGTTCTGGACGTGCTGCAGTCGGTGCCGGTGCTGGGATACATCTCCTTCACCGTCGTCTTCTTCCTGGGGCTTTTCCCGGGAAGCGTGCTGGGAGCCGAATGCGCGGCGATCTTCGCCATCTTCACCAGCCAGGCCTGGAACATGGCCTTCAGCTTCTACCAGTCGCTGCGCACCGTCCCGCGCGACCTGGACGAGGCGGCGACCGGCTTCGGCTTTTCCGGCTGGCAGCGCTTCTGGACGCTGGAAGCGCCCTATGCCGCCCCCGGACTGGTGTGGAACATGATGATGTCGATGTCCGGCGGCTGGTTCTTCGTCGTCGCGTCGGAGGCGATCACCGTCGGCGACCACACCATCACCCTGCCGGGTATCGGCTCCTACCTCGCCAAGGCCATCGACGGGCAGCGGCTGGACGCCGTCGGCTGGGCGGTGCTGGCGATGCTGCTGGTGATCCTGGCCTATGACCAGCTGCTGTTCCGCCCGCTGGTCGCCTGGGCCGACAAGTTCCGGGTCGAGCTGACCGGGGCGCAGGAGGTCCCGGAATCCTGGCTGCTCACCCTGTTCCAGCGCACCCGCTTCTTCCGCGCCGTCTTCGCGCCGTTCGAGCGGATGCTCGGCCGGATGGTCTGGCTGCGCCTGCCGGTGGGTGGCGCGAGCCGCGATGCGGCGGGCGGCCTGCGGACGGTCGGCGGGCTGCTCGACCGGGTGCCGGCGCGGGCCGTCGACGTGGCCTGGTATCTGCTGCTGGCGGTGGCGGGCCTGTGGGTCGGCTGGTCGATGATCGCCTTCGTCTCCTCCGGCGTCGAATTGGGCGATGTCGGCACCGTGCTTCTGCTCGGCGGTGCCACGCTGCTGCGGGTGATCGTGCTGATCGCGGTGGCGACGCTGGTCTGGGTGCCGCTGGGCGTGCTGATCGGGCTGCGGCCCCGGCTGGCGGAGAAGGTCCAGCCGGCCGCCCAGTTCCTCGCCGCCTTCCCGGCCAACCTGCTGTTCCCGGTCGCGGTGGTCGCCATCGTCCGCTTCGACCTGAACCCGGATGTCTGGCTCAGCCCGCTGATGATCCTCGGCACCCAGTGGTACATCCTGTTCAACGTCATCGCCGGGGCCACCGCCTTCCCCGGCGACCTGAAGGAGGCAGCGGCCAATTTCCGCATCCGCGGCTGGCAATGGTGGCGCGACGTCATGCTGCCGGGCGTCTTCCCCTACTACGTCACCGGGGCGGTCACCGCGTCCGGCGGGTCGTGGAACGCCAGCATCGTGGCGGAGGCGGTGAACTGGGGCGACACCCGGCTGACCGCCCATGGCTTGGGCAGCTACATCGCACAGGCCACCGAGGCCGGCGACTACCCCCGCATCGTGCTGGGCATCGCCGTCATGTCGCTGTTCGTCATCCTGTTCAACCGTCTGCTGTGGCGTCCGCTCTATGCGTTCGCCGAGCGCCGCCTGCGCCTCGCCTGAGGGGGACCCCGCCATGCTGAACACCCGCAACACCACCATCTTCGAACTGAGCGGCGTCCGTCAGGCCTATGCCAAGCCGTCGGGACAGGATTACGTCGTGCTCGACAATGTCGATTTGACCTTGCGCGACGGCGAGATCATCGGGCTGCTCGGCCGCTCCGGCTCGGGCAAGTCGACTCTGCTGCGCATCGTAGCCGGGCTGGTCAAGCCGACCGGCGGCTCCGTCCGCCATCATGGCGAGGCGGTCGCCGGCCCCACCGACGGGGTGGCGATGGTCTTCCAGACCTTCGCCCTCTTCCCCTGGCTGACGGTGTGGGAGAACGTCATGGCCGGCCTGAAGGCCAAAGGCGTGCCGGCCCGCGAGGCCGAGGCACGGACCGAGGAGGCCATCGACCTGATCGGCCTGTCCGGCTTCGAATCCGCCTATCCCAAGGAGCTGTCCGGCGGCATGCGCCAGCGGGTGGGGTTCGCCCGTGCGCTGGTGGTGCATCCGGAAATCCTGCTGATGGACGAGCCCTTCTCCGCACTCGACGTGCTGACGGCGGAGACGCTGCGCACAGACCTGCTCGACCTGTGGATGGAGCGGCGGCTGCCGATCAAGTCGATCCTGATGGTAACCCACAACATCGAGGAGGCGGTGCTGATGTGCGACCGCATCCTGGTCTTCTCCTCCAACCCCGGACGGGTGGCGGCGGAGATCCGGGTGGACATCCCCCACCCGCGCAACCGCCTGGACCCGCAGTTCCGCGCCATGGTGGACGACATCTATGGCCGGATGACCGCGCGCAAGCCGCTGGTGGCATCGTCGCCGGTCGCCAAGCAGCCGCCGGCCCATGCCGTGCCGCTCGAGCATGTGTCCACCAACCTGCTGGCCGGCCTGCTGGAGACGCTGGCCTCGCCGGCCTACCATGGCAAGGCGGACCTGCCGCATCTGGCCGCGGCGCTCCAGCATGAAATCGACGACCTGTTCCCGATCGCCGAGACGTTGCAGATGCTGGGTCTGGCGGAGGTGGCGGAGGGCGACATCCACCTGACCGAACCCGGCCGGCTGTTCGCCGAATCCGGCATGGAGGACCGCAAGCGGCTGTTCGCGGAGCATCTGATCCGCTACGTGCCGCTGGCGGCCCACATCCACGGCCTGCTGAAGGAATCGGCGACGCAGCGTGTGCCGAGCAGCCGCATCCGGGCCGAACTGACGCCCTTCATGAGCGAGGGCTATGCCGAGGAAACGCTGAAGGCGGTCACCAGCTGGGCGCGCTATGCCGAGCTGTTCACCTACGACGACGAGACCGAGACCTTCGCGTTCGAGGACGCGGACTGAACGGACGGCCGGAGCCGTTCACAGGAGCCGGCCCCGTCACCTCAGCGAAAGCCGGATCGGCACCGACGCGTCCCGTCGGCTGTCCGGTCCGGCATCTTCCCGGTGCTGTCCGCAGGTCAGGGATGGCAGACGATCATTTGCGGGCGCATTTCTTCACATCGTCTTCGCTGATCGAGAAGGCATAGGCCTCGGTCCCCGACAGGGCAACATTGCGCAGGACGCAGGTGCGTCCCTTCTTGTCCTTCATTCTGACATCCCAGGTTCCCGGCTTGACGTCGCTGAGCTTCAGCCGCTCATCGGCCTCGACCGTCTTGTCCTTGTCGTTCAGCGTCTGGTTCTTGCCCCACTTGTTCGTGCCGGGTTCGGCAAGTTTCAACTCGGTGATGGTTTCGGTGGTCAGGTTCCAGAACTTCAGCGTCTGCGCCGTCTGGGCCTGCGCTGTCGTGACGAACGATCCTGCACACAGAAGCAGAATGGGGATCAGGCTGTTCCGTTTCATGGTTTTTTCCTCCCTTGGGTTGCTCAAGGCACGCCCGATCTGAGCACAGGCCAGGAAGAAGCGGAATGCGACAATGGGATAAGCTGATTGTGCGAGTTGCGTTTCGCGAGTGGCGCGAGATCAGGCGGAGACAGCACAACTCAGGGCACGAGCTGCCGGCGACCGCCCGCACACCATCGGGGAGGGTGGTCAAATCGTCCCGCCACCGCCGAATGGCTTGACTGGACCCGGCTGCGCGTGAAGGTTGGTTGCGGCTTTCCGCAACAGCCGGCTCCCCCGTATGGCCCGCCGCCAGACCGCGCGCAACCCGCATGCCACCCTCCGCACCGGCGCTCCCGCCGGCACGGTCGGACTGCGCCGCGCCCTGGTTGGCTGGCTTGCCGTCCTGGCTCTGCTGATCCAGGTGGCGGTTCCCGATCTGGCCATGGCGGCACGGGCGCAGGCGGGATTGCCCGCCGGGTTCCTGACCGCCCCGACGGCGGCCGACCATTGCGGCACCACCCCGTCCGATGCACAGGACAGCGAAGGGTTGGCTGGCGGAGACTATGGTGGCGGAGGCCATGACGGTTCCAGCCATCCCGTCATGGATCATGACAGCCTCTGCGCCTTCTGCCTTGCGCTCGGCACCCATGGCCTGCTCCCCGGTTCCGCGGTCGTCCGGCCGCAGGCCGTCCATCGCATGCCGGTTGTCGCACCGGTTGCCGCCGGCATTCGCCCGGACGACCATTTCCTGACCTGTCTCAATCCACGCGCTCCGCCGATGTGACGGCCTGTTCCCCCGTCATCACCGGATTATCATTCCGTTCAGGAGCGCACCATGACCCGCATCATTTCCCTGGCGCTCGCCGCCGGGACCCTTTGCCTTGCCCTGTCCGCCGGCAGCGCCGCCGCGCATGTCACGCTGGAAACCCGCGAAGCGCCGGCCGGCAGCTATTACAAGGCGGTGCTCAAGGTCGGCCACGGCTGCGACGGCTCGCCGACCACCGCCATCCGCGTCCGCCTGCCCGACGGGGCGGTGCTGGCCAAGCCGATGCCGAAGCCGGGCTGGACCCTGGCGACCAAGGAAGGCCCCTACGCCCAGCCTTATGAGTCGCACGGCCGCAGCATCACCCAGGGTGTCACCGAAATCGCCTGGACCGGCGGCAGCCTGCCCGACGCGTGGTACGACGAGTTCGTCTTTCAGGTCGTGCTGCCCAAACAGCCCGCCGGTACCATGCTTTACATCCCGGTGGTGCAGGAGTGCGAGAAAGGCGTCCACCGCTGGATCGAGATCCCCGAAGCCGGCAAACCGGCGGACGATTATCGGGAGCCGGCACCGGGCCTCAAGCTGAGCGAACCCAAGCAGCACTGACGGCGCCCCGGCACCGGCCGGAAGATCGGGCTGCATGCCGGCTGCCGCGATGGCTGAACGGCATGCGGCCCCTTGGCCGCATCTCCCTTGGCCACATCTTTTCCGGCCCTCGCCCTTCCCGATAGCGAGGCATCCTCATGCGTCCCAGCCCGCGTCGCAGGCTTACGGGTCTGTCCGTCCTCTTTTTCGCCGTGCTGCTTCTCGCTGCCCTGCCGCGGACCGGCTGGGCCCATGCCGTCCTGATGGAGTCAATGCCGGCCGACGGCGCCAGTCTCGACGCCGCGCCGGCAGCCCTGTCGCTGGAGTTCAATGAGCCCGTCACTCCGGTTCGCATCCAACTCCTCGATGGCCAGGGGCGGGACATAGCCGATCCACAGGGTGCGCTGGCGGAGAACAACCGCGTCCGCCTCGCCCTGCCGCCGGATCTGCCGAGGGGCCTGTACGTCGCCAGCTATCGCGTCACCTCCGCGGATGGCCATCCCGTCGCAGGCTCTTTCACATTCGGGATCGGTGTGACGCCGGCACCGACGACCGGCACGCCTCCGGTGGACGATCCGTCCCGGGCTGCCGCCTTCGCCGGGCTGCTGCTGCGGGCGATGCACTATGCCGCACTGCTGGCGGGGACCGGGGGCGGCCTGTTCCTGGTGCTGGTGACCGGGCGCTGGGCACCGCTCAATGACCGCCTGAAGCCTGCTCTCTGTGTGATGCTGCTGATGGCCGGCCTGTCGGCGGTGTTGCTGGTGGGAGTGACCGGGGTGACTCTGGCCGGCCAGCCGCTTGCCGCCCTGGCGACAGGGGCCCCCTGGAGCACCGGGGCGGGGAGCAGCGTCGGCCTCAGCGCCGGCATCGCTCTGCTGGCCCTGCTCTGCTCGGCTTGCGGCTTGACCATCGAGGCCCGTTCCGCGATGGGGCCGGCGCTGCTGATGGCGGGGTCATTGCTGGGAGCCGCCTCGCTGGCCGCCACCGGTCACGCCGCTACGGCTCCTCCCCGCTGGCTGAGCGCGCCGCTCGTCGGCCTGCACGGACTGATGGCGGCCTTCTGGGTCGGCGCCTTCTGGCCGTTGTCCATGGCACTGCGCCTGGAATCCCCGGCCGAGGCCGCAAGGCTGACCCGCCGCTTCTCGCGGATCGCCATCGGTGCCGTGGCCATTCTGGCCGGAGCCGGCATGGTTCTGTCCGCGATCCAACTCCAGTCCGTCCAGGCTGTCCTGTCCAGCGGCTATGGCTGGGTATGGCTGGGCAAGATGCTGGCGGTCCTGCTGCTGCTCGGGCTGGCGGCATGGAACCGGCAAGTCCTGACCCCTGCCCTGGACCGAAGTGGCGACCGGAATGGTGGCCGCGCCGTCAGGTCCCTGCGGCGGAGCATCGGCCTGGAGATGGCGGCGGCAGGCACCGCCCTGCTGCTGACGGCGGCCTTCGCCCTGACGCCCCCGCCACGCGCCCTCCATGCAAGCGAGGAGAAGCCGCCGGCCGGCTTTTCCGCCGTCGCGGTGAAAGGCGGGCTCATCGCCCTCATCGACGTCGGCCCGGCCAGTCCCGGGCGCAACGGCGTCCGGCTTCACCTTCAGAACGAGGACGGCAAACCGGTTGCCGCCCGTGAGGTGACGATGAATTGGGAGCTTCCTTCGGCGGGTGTGGCTCCGCTGCGGCATGCCCTGACGAGCTTCGGCCCCGGCTTCTTCGGCGCCGACGACACGACGCTGCCGCTTGCTGGGCAGTGGTCGTTGCATCTTGAGGTGCTGATCGACGATTTCGACAAGCGGGTGTTCCAGACAGAGGTTCCGATCAAGGACACGCCGGTAAGCACGGAGGGGGCAAGCACGGAGGGGATTCCCACGGGCCCGAACCTTCGCTAGAATCAAGCCCGGTCCCGCCATCCACGGTCTTCGATCCCATGGCCAACAGCGCTGACACCTCCAGCCCGTCCATCGATCTCCGCTGTGACCATTGCGGCCGGCCACATGGGCAGATGCTTCGTTGCCTGCCCGACGGCCGTTGGTTATCGCCCGACAACGAATGGATCGACGACAACGGTGACCAGGCGTCCTGGCCGGATGTCGTCGACTACGCCCGTCTGCGTCACTCGCGTGCCGTTGTCGGTCTCTACCGTCAGTCGGCAGCGGCAAGGATGGCCGCTGAGGTCAGTCACCGGCTCTGCCGTCGCTGCCACCTCGTGACCGGTCGCGAGGAACATCGACGGGTGGCGCGACTGCGGGCTCTCACCCGCTTCGCCCTCGGCGACCTGTTCGACGGCACCTACGCCGTCTGAGCGGCGGCCGGACAAGCGCAGCCTAGCCCTGCGCATAAGTCACTGAAGCCCGGCATTTCTTATTCCCCCGGACCGACGGCGCGGCATCGCGCCGATGGCGAAAGCGCGCGGAATTGGTGCGGCGCAGCAACGCAAACGTTTGCGCAAACGTTTCGATGGCGCTAGCTTCGGCCTGTCCCGCCCAGTTGGAGCCGCTTTGCGATGAAACGGATTGGCCTTCTCAATGCCCCGCTCAGCCATGCGATTGCCTCGCTTGGCCATACGCAGGCGTTGGTCATCGCCGATGCCGGGCTGCCGATTCCGGCCGGACCGGAGCGGATCGACCTCGCGGTGACGCCAGGCCTGCCGTCCTTCCTCGACATCCTCGATGCGGTGGCGGACGAGATGATGGTGGAACGCGTGGTGATCGCGGCCGAGATGACGATTGCCAATCCGTCGCTGCGCGCCCAGCTGTCCGTCCGGCTGGACCGCATGGCCGCGGCGCAGGGCCGGCAGATCGCGGTGGAGGAAGTCCCCCATGAGGAGTTCAAGCGGCTGACCGTGTCCTCCGCCGCTGTCGTGCGCACGGGCGAGTGCAGCCCCTACGCCAACATCCTTCTCTATTCCGGCGTAACCTTCTGAGCGCAGAGGGCGTGATGGATTCCCGATCCGGATTCCTGCTCGACCTCCAGGGGGTCGGCAAAGGCTTCAACGGCGTGACGGTGCTGGACGGGGTGGATTTCCGCCTGCGCGCCGGCGAGGTCATGGCCCTGATCGGGGAGAATGGCGCCGGCAAATCGACGCTGATGCGGATCGTCACCGGCATCGTCCAGCCGGACAGCTTCAGCGCGATGACGTTCCGCGGCCAGCCGGTGCGCTTCACCGCGCCGCGGCAGGCCATCGACGCCGGCATCGCGATGATCCATCAGGAATTGAACCTGCTGCCCCATTTGTCGGTGGCCGACAACATCTGGCTGGGGCGCGAGCCGCGCAACCGGCTGGGCCTGATCGACCGCGGCCGCATGCGGCGCGAAGCCAAGGCCCTGCTGGAGCGGCTGCGCCAGACCATCGACCCGGACTGTCCGGTCGGAAGCCTCAGCGTCGGGCAGCAGCAGATGGTGGAGATCGCCCGCGCCCTGTCGCTGAACGCCGAACTGATCGTCATGGACGAGCCGACCGACGCGCTGACCGACGTCGAGACCGCCGTCCTGTTCGAAGTGATCCGCGGCCTGAAGGCCGACGGCAAGGGCATCGTCTACATCTCGCACCGGCTGGGCGAAATCTTCGCGCTGTGCGACAGCGTCACGGTCCTGCGCGACGGCCACATGGTCCATCGCGGGGCGGTCGCCGATCTCGACGAGGCGGCCCTGATCCGCCACATGGTCGGCCGCTCGATCACCGACCAGTACCCCTACCTGCCCTGTCCTGCCGGGGCCGAGCGGCTGACGGTGGAGGGATTGAGCGCCGACGGCGTGAACGATGTCAGCTTCAGCGCCGCCGGTGGCGAGATTCTGGGATTTGCCGGGCTGATGGGCGCCGGGCGGACCGAACTGGGCAAGGCGATCTTCGGCGCCAGCCGGCTGCGCGCCGGCAGCGTCCGCGTCGATGGAAGCGAGGTCCGTCTGCGCCATCCCCGCGACGGCGTCGCCGCCGGCATCGCCTATGTGCCCGAAGACCGCAAGGCCGAGGGGCTGATCCAGGGCCATTCGATCCGCACCAACATGTCGCTGGCGGCGCTCAAGCAGCTTTGCGGCCCCGGCGGTGTCGTCCGGCAGGCCGACGAGCGGACGGCCGTCGACCGCTTCATGGCCGCCTTCGCCGTCAAGGCGCATGGCATCGGGGCGGAGGTGCGGACGCTGTCCGGCGGCAACCAGCAGAAAATCTCGCTGGCCAAGGCGCTGATGCTGTCGCCCAAGGTCGTGATCCTCGATGAGCCGACGCGCGGCGTCGATGTCGGCGCACGGCGCGAGATTCTACGGCCTGATCAACGATCTGAAGGCCAAGGGCCTGTGCATCCTGCTGATGTCGTCGGACATGCCGGAGCTGCTGGGCCTGTCGGACCGCATCCTCGTGATGGCGGGCGGGCGGATCACCGGCCGCTTCGGCCGCGACGAGGCGACCCAGGAAAAGATCATGGCCTGCGCGATCGGCTGACGGGCAGGAAGAGAGACGACGATGACCACGCTGAAACGCTTCCTGTCCCGCAACAAGCCGCTGGTCGGCCTGATCGTGCTGATGGCCGCCGTCGCGGTCATGAGCCCCAGCTTCATGACCGTCGACAATCTGCTGAACATCCTGCGGCAGACCTCGATCAACGCGGTGATCGCGGTCGGCATGACCTACGTCATCCTGTCAGGCGGCATCGACCTGTCGGTCGGCTCGGTGCTGGCCTTCTGCGGCGCCGTCTGCGCCTGGCTGGTGGCGGGGGACCTGTCGATCTGGCTGGCGATCCCGCTCAGCCTGCTGCTGGGGGCCGGTCTGGGCGCCATCAACGGCGTCGTGATCGGCACCGGCGGCGTGCAACCCTTCGTCGCGACGCTGGTCGCCATGACGATGCTGCGCGGCGCCACGCTGGTCTTCACCGACGGGCGGCCGATCACCACCGGGACCGGTGCGGCGGCCGATGCGTTCTGGAGCGTCGGCGGCGGCTATCTGCTCGGCATTCCGGTGCCGGTGGTCGTGGCGGCGGCGGTCTTCGCCGTCTGCGGCCTCGTCCTGACCCGCACCCGCTTCGGCCGCTACACCTATGCGGTCGGCGGCAACGAGGTGGTGGCGCGGCTGTCCGGCATCCGCGTCAATCTGGAAAAGACGACGATCTACGCCCTGTCGGGCCTGCTGGCGGCGCTGGCCGGCGTCATCCTGACCGCCCGGCTGGAAAGCGCGCAGCCGACCGCCGGCGCCGGTTACGAGCTGGATGCCATCGCCGCCGTCGTGGTCGGCGGCACCAGCCTGTCCGGCGGCAAGGGCACCCTCTTCGGCACGCTGGTCGGCGCCCTCATCATCGGCGTGCTGAACAACGCGCTGAACCTGATGGATGTCTCCTCCTATTACCAGATGATCGCCAAGGGCGCGGTCATCCTGCTCGCGGTGCTCGCCGACAGCCGCAAATCGCCGTAAGGCGACCGCTTCCCCGGATCGGCCCCCCTTTGGACCCGTTGCCTGGCCCAAACAGACGAACAAGAACGATGAGGAAGGAATCCAACCATGCGTAAGCTTCTGACCGCGGCCACCGTCGCCGCCACCGCCCTGCTCGCCTCGGCCAACGCCCAGGCGGCCGACACCATCGCCCTGGTCGTCTCGACCCTCAACAACCCGTTCTTCGTCACGCTGAAGAACGGGGCGGAAGCCAAGGCCAAGGCGCTGGGCTACACCCTGCTGGTCCTCGATTCCCAGAACGACCCGGCCAAGGAACTGGCCAATGTCGAGGATGTGGTGAACAAGAAGGTCAAGCTTCTGCTGGTGAATCCGACCGACTCCGACGCCGTCCGCTCGGCGGTCCGTTCGGCCAACCGCGCCAAGATTCCGGTGGTGACGCTCGACCGCTCGGCAAATGGCGGCGAGGTCGCGTCGCACATCGCGTCGGACAACGTCGCCGGCGGCCGGATGGCCGGCCAGCTGGTGGTCGACATGCTGAAGGGCCAGGGCGCCGTCGTCGAGCTGCAGGGCCTGCCGGGCGCGTCGGCCGCCCGCGACCGCGGCAAGGGCTTCCACGAGGCGGTGGACAAGGCCAGCGGCCTGAAGGTGATGGCGAGCCAGCCGGCCGACTTCGACCGCACCAAGGCCCTGAACGTCATGGAGAACATCCTCCAGGCCCAGCAGAAGATCGACGTGGTGTTCGCCCACAACGACGAGATGGCGCTGGGTGCCGCCAAGGCGATCCAGGCGTCCGGCCGCAAGATCCCGGTGGTCGGCTTCGACGGCACCGACGAGGGCGTCGCCGCGGTCAATGCCGGCACCCTGACGGCGACGGTCGCCCAGCAGGCCGGCCTGATCGGCGAGAAGGGTGTCGAGACCGCCGACAAGGTCCTGAAGGGCGAGAAGGTCCCGGCCTTCACGCCGGTTGAGTTGAAGATGGTGACGAAGTAAAGCACGGGCCCGCCTCTGCCGGCGCGGCCAAGGGGGCTTGCGCTGGCAGGGGCGGAACGTGTTGAGGAGAGCGGCGGCATGGTGACGATCAGGGATGTGGCCCGCGAGGCCGGCGTGTCGATGAGCACCGTCTCCCACGTCATCAACGCCACCCGCTTCGTGGCGCCGGAAACCGAACAGCTGGTGCGCGCCGCCATCGACCGGCTGGGCTACACGCCGAACGGCATCGCCCGCGCGCTGAAGGGCAACCGCACCCGCACGCTCGGGATGATCGTCACCGCCAGCTCCAACCCCTTCTTCGCCCATGTGATCCACGGGCTGGAGACGGTCAGTTCCGACCGCGGCTACAGCCTGATCCTGTGCAACACCGACGATGAGCCGGACAAGCAGCTCCGCGCCTTCGAGGCCCTGCACAACCGGCGGATCGACGGGCTCGCGGTGCTGACCAGCAACGCCGATCCCGGCTTTCTCGACAATGTGCAGGCGCGGGCGCCCGACCTGCCGCTGCTGCTGCTCGACACCGACCCGCATCCGGGCGCCTGCACGGTGACCGACGATTCGGTGATGGGCGGACGGCTGGCAGCCCAACTGCTGGCGGAACGCGGCTTCCGCCGCATCGCCTGCATCACCGGTCCGGGGCGCCATCCACGCTCCCGCGCCCGGCTGGCCGGCCTCGTCGAGGAATTGGGCAAGGCCGGCCTGACCCTGGAGCCGGGGCTGCTGCGCGAGGCCGACCTGACCATTGCCGGCGGTTACGCGGCGGCGGCATCGCTGCTCGACGGGGGGGAGCCGCCGGAGGCGGTCTTCGCCTTCAACGATCTAATGGCGGCCGGCGTGCTGCGCGCCGCGGCCGAACGTGGGCTGGCCGTGCCGGACCGCCTGTCGGTGCTGGGGTACGACGACATCGAACTGGCCGCCTACCTCACCCCGCCCTTGTCCACCATCCGCCAATCCGCGGGCCTGCTGGGCGCCCGCGCGGCGGAACTGCTGATCGACCATCTCGAAGACGGCCGGCCCCTGCCCGACCTGTTGTCCCTGCCGCCCGACCTCGTGCTCCGCGCCTCGGTCGGCTGGCCCTGTGCGAGGCTTTCATGACGTCAAACCGCCCTATCATCGTCTTCGGCAGCGTCAACATCGACGTCTGCGCCTATTCCGACCGGCTTCCCCGTCCCGGCGAGACCGTGCATGGCACCGGCTATGCCATGGGACTGGGCGGCAAGGGCGCCAACCAGGCCGCAGCATCCGCCCGGCTGGGCGGGTCGGTCGAGATGGTCGGCCGGACCGGCGGCGATGCCTTCGGCGAGATGGCGCGCAGCCGGTTGGCCGGCTTCGGCGTGCGGACCGGCCACCTGTCGAACGATCCGGCCCACCCGACGGGGATCGCGGTGATCGGCGTCGAATCCTCCGGCGAGAACTGCATCACCGTGATCGGCGGCGCCAACATGGCGGTGAGCGAACAGGACGTGGCCCAGGCCGCCCCGCTGTTCGCCGAGGCGTCCGTGCTGCTGCTTCAGCTGGAAATCCCGCTCGCCGCCGGTCTGGCTGCGGCGACCGCGGTGCGGGCCGGCGGCGGCCGCATCATCCTGGACCCGGCCCCGGCCCCGCATGGCGGGCTGGCCGCCGAAGTCTTCCGGGCCGTCGACGCCATGACCCCGAACGAGACGGAGACCGAATCCCTGGTCGGGCTGCGGCCGACGACCCCGGACGAGGCCGCCGTGGCGGCGGAGCGGCTGGCCGAGTGCGGCCTGTCCATCGCCATCGTCAAGATGGGCGCCAAGGGCGTCTATTTCCGCGGCCCGGGGCAGCAGGGCTTCATCCCGCCCTTCCCGGTGACGGCGGTCGACACCGTCGCGGCCGGCGACTGCTTCAACGGCGGGCTCGCCTTCGCGCTCGCCCGCGGCGACGATCTGGCTGGCGCGGTGCGCTTCGCCGCCGCCTGCGGGGCGCTCGCCACCACCCGCGCCGGTGCTGCGGACTCAGCCCCGACGCTGGCGGAGGTGGTGGCGCTGCTGGGGTGATCGGGATCGCCCGCCACCGCTACACGGCGTCGTGGGTCACCGCTCCATCCCCGGCATTCGACAGGGCCTCGTCCCGCCGCAGCTTGTGCAGGGCGACGTCGATGGTCCGCTCATAGCTGACCAGGGGCGGCTTCAACCCGTGGCTGAACAGCGCCTGCCGCGAGGCGTGGCTGGTCCCGGTCAGGATCAGCTTCACGCCGCGCCGCGCCGCCTTGTGCGCAAGCCCCTCGATCGTGTTGGCCGCGGTCGAATCGAGAAACGGCACGGCGCTGAAATCGACGATCAGAACCCGGTGGGTGTCGGCGATGCGGTCGAGCACCGAACCGATGGACGCCGCCGCCCCGAAGAAGAACACGCCGGAAATCCGGTAGATCACCACCTCGGGATCGGCGGCACCCTGATCGTAGGGCTTGCGGGCGACCAGGGCGCCGTCGGCGCTGTCCTCCGCAACGAAGGGCGTCTGGCTCTCGATGGCGGTGATCGTCGACATGCGGTGGATGAACAGCACCGAGCCGAGCGCGAAGCCGATGACGATGGCTTCGGTCAGGCCGGTGAAGACGGTCAGCAGGAAGGTGGTCAGCAGCACCGCGGCATCGCCACGCGAGGCGCGCAGGAGCGCGGCGATGGCCGGCTTCTCCACCATGTTCCAGGACACGACGGCCAGGACGCCGGCAAGGCTGGCAAGCGGAATGAAGCTGGCGAGCGGTGCTGCGACCAGGATGAAGACCAGCAGGAACACGGCGTGCAGCATGCCGGCGACCGGCCCGTGGGCGCCGGCGCGCACGTTGGTCGCCGTGCGGGCGATGGTGCCGGTGACGCAGATGCCGCCGAACAGGCCCGACGCGATGTTGGCGACGCCCTGCCCGACCAGTTCGCAGTTGGAGCGGTGGCGGCGCCCGGTCATGCCGTCGGCGACCACCGCCGAGAGCAGCGATTCGATGGAACCGAGCAGTGCGAACGAGATGGCGCTCGGCAGAACCGCCTGAACCTTTTCCAGCGTGATCGCCGGCAGGGTCGGCATCGGCAGGCCCGACGGGATGCCGCCGAACTTGGTGCCGATGGTCGCGACGTCGAGGCCGAAGGCGGCGGTCACGACGGCGCTGCCGGCGACCGCGATCAGCATGCCCGGCCAGTGGGGCCGCACCGCCTTCAACCCGACGATAACGCCGACGGACGCCAGCGCCAGCCCGACCGACGCCGGGTCGGCCGTCGGCAGGCCCGACCACAGCACCGGCAGCTTTTCAAGCAGAGGTCCGGGTTCCGGCCCGCTCAGAGTCAGGCCGAGGAGATCCTTGATCTGGCTGGCAAAGATGATCACAGCGATGCCGGCGGTGAAGCCGACCGTCACCGGATAGGGCATGAATTTGATGTAGGTTCCCAGTTGCAGAAGGCCGATGGCCGCCAGCATCAGGCCGGACAGCAGGGTGGCGAGGATCAGCCCGTCCATGCCATGCGCCTGCACCGTGGCGGCGACCAGCACGATGAAGGCGCCGGCCGGCCCGCCGATCTGGAACCGGCTGCCGCCCAGGGCGGAGACGACGAAACCGCCGAAGATCGCGGTATAGAGCCCCTGTGCCGGCGACGCGCCCGACGCGATGGCAATCGCCATCGACAGCGGAAGTGCCACGATGGCCACCGTCAATCCGGCGATGGCGTCGGCGCGAAGGTTCGAAAGCCCGTAGCCCTCGCGCAGGATGGTGACGAGCTTCGGCGTGAACAGCTCGGCAAAGCTCGGTCGATGGGAAATCGGTGCTGTCATCTGTCCGGCGGCCTTCTGGAATAAGGCGGCGGGATCGTCGGCATCAGGTCGGCGGTCGCCGTCGCGCGGTCGATGGGGTGGGCGTCAGGGTTTGGCGCCAGTGTTTGGCGCCAGTGTTTCAGGGCCTGGGTGCAGGTGTCTTCAGACGGACGCCGCGACCGCCGGCAACGCTCTGCGCGTTGTCGCCGATCAGCTCGATTCCGGCGAGGTCGAGAGCCTCCACCACCTTGGTCAGGCTCTCCACCACGCCGCGCACGTTGCCGTCGCTCGCCTCCATGCGCTGAATGGTCGGAACGGACAGTCCGGCCAGTTCGGCCAGCGTCTTCTGATCGATCCCAAGAAGCGCCCGGGCGGCGCGCAGCTGCGAAGCGGTGATCATACCGCATACCCCGCTGATACATGCAAATCGGTATCTGAAACATATACTATGATGTTTAAAACGTCACTAGAGATGTTTGAGACCATGGCGCCTTCCCGGCCCCCGTTGCTGGACGCCCCGCCCGTGCCATGCGATGGAATGCATGCCCACCGGCGAAATAGGCCGTTTCGGATCCGGTATAATTTGGGCAGGATTACCCCAGAGAATTGCTGGAACATAAGGACAAGACGATGGACGGGATGGTGACGGGGCTCGACGGGCTGACCGCGGACATGACGGATTGGCGGCGCGATCTGCACGCCCATCCGGAAACCGCCTTCGAAGAGCAGCGGACCAGCGACTTCGTGGCGGAAAAGCTGGCCTCCTTCGGGCTGGAGGTTCATCGCGGCCTCGCCAAGACCGGTCTGGTCGGGATCCTGCGCAATGGCGAGGGGCCGATGGTCGGCTTCCGCGCCGACATGGACGCGCTGCACATCCATGAGGAAACCAACCTTCCGCACAGCTCGCGCAATCCGGGGCGCATGCATGCCTGCGGTCATGACGGGCACACCGCCATGCTGCTGGGTGCCGCCCGCTACCTGACCGAACACCCCGATCTGTTCCGGGGCACCATCGTCTTCATCTTCCAGCCGGCGGAGGAGAATGAGGGCGGCGGCCGGGTGATGGTGGAGGAAGGGCTGTTCGACCGCTTCCCCGTCGAAAAAATCTTCGGCATGCACAACTGGCCGGGGCTCGAGGTCGGCCGCATTGCGCTGCGCCCCGGCCCGCTGATGGCAGCCTACGACATCTTCGAGCTGACCCTGACCGGCAAGGGCACCCATGCCGGCATGCCGCATATGGGGACCGACACGATCATGGTCGGCAGCCAGATCGTCTCCGCCCTTCAGACCATCGCCAGCCGCAGCGTCCATCCTATCGATTCGGCCGTCGTCAGCGTCACGCAGTTCCACGCAGGCGATACGTGGAATGTCCTGCCCGGCACCGCCGTTCTCCGCGGCACCGTCCGGACCTTCCGGCCGGAGGTTCAGGATCTGGTGCAGCGCCGCATGGGCGAGGTGGCGACCGCCATCGCCGCCGGGTTCGGAGTCGAGGCCAGCCTGCGCTACGAGCGGCGCTATCCGCCCACCACCAACAGCGCCGCGGAGACGGAACTGGCCCGGCGGGCGGCGGCACGCGTGGTCGGAGAACAGGCGCTCGACCTCGATCCGATGCCCAGCATGGGGGCGGAGGATTTCTCCTTCATGCTGCAAAAGCGGCCGGGCTGCTACGTCTGGGTTGGTGCCGGACCGTCGGACCAGGGCCGGAACCTGCACAGCCCGCACTATGATTTCAACGATGCGGTGCTGCCCATCGGCGCCAGCTATTGGGTGCGGCTGGCGGAAACCGTCCTGCCGAAATGATGCAGATCATGTACATGCGTCCCGATTTCCCGATCAGGACGCATGACATGAAAAAATTTCCGCGGAAAAATCTTGGGAATTGCGTACGTGTGTCCATTGTCCCATAGTTCGGCGGGAAACGGATGGCCCTAACTCCAAAAGGGGATAAGGGCATAGCGGATTTCAGCCGAACAGGGACGGGCGCGACGTGACGAACCAAGGGGCACATCAGGCGGCGGGCCAGGCGCAGGACATTCCGGGCCGGGGTGGCATCTGGCAGCGTCCGGACTCGCTGTGGGAGGCCACCGCCCCGCCGCCGCCCGCCCTGCCGGCGTTGCAGGACAGCGTGCAGGCCGACGTGCTGGTGATCGGCGGCGGCTTCACCGGGCTTTCCGCCGGTCTGCATGCGGCCGAGGCCGGGCGCCGCGTGGTGGTGCTGGAAGCGTCCGAACTGGGACGGGGTGCCTCCGGCCGCAACAATGGGCAGGTCATCCCGACGCTGACCCGCCCCGACCCCGCCGACCTCATCGACCGCTTCGGTTGGGAGAGCGGGGAGCGTTTGGTCGGGCTGATCCGGGACAGCGCCTCCACCCTGTTCGATCTGGTGCGCCGCCTCGGCATCGACTGCGCGGCGGAACAGACCGGCTGGGTTCAGCCGGTCCATTCGCCGGGCCGCATCAAGATCGCCGAGCGCCGGGCAACGCAATGGGGCAAGTTCGGCGCCGACGTCGAGTTGCTCGACCGCGCCGCCGTCTCCGCCATTCTCGGCACGGACGCCTATTTCGGCGGCTGGATGAACCGGACCGGCGGGCACATCAACCCGCTGGCGCTGGTGCGCGGGCTCGCCGCCAAGGTGGTCGCCGCCGGGGCGGCGGTCTACGTCAATTCCCCCGCCCTGTCGGTGCAGCGCCGCGGCGACTCCTGGGTCGCCCGCACCCCGCAGGGCATGGTGACCGCCGACTCCCTGGTGCTGGGCACCAACGGCTATACCGCCGCGATCTTCCCGGAAATCCGGACGGAGGTCGTGCCGGTCCTGTCCTGGCAGATGGCGACCGCCCCCCTGGGCGACAATGTCCGCAAAACCGTCCTGCCGGCCCGGCAGGCGATGTCGGACACCCATGGCGACCTGCGTTTCATGCGCTACACCGCCGACAACCGGCTGGTGACCGGCGGCGCGTTGCTGAACCCGGTGAATGGGGCGGAGCGGCTGAAGCGCATCGTCGGCGCCCGTCTGGCCGGGATGTTCCCGGCGCTGAACAGCGTCGGCTTCGACCATGTGTGGAACGGCCGCATCGCCATGACCACCGATTACTTCCCCCGTGTCCATCGGCTGGGGCCGAACGGCTTCGCCTGGGCCGGCTGCAACGGGCGCGGGGTGGCGCTGTCGGTCTCGCTGGGACGGGAACTGGCCCGCGCCGCCATCGGGCAGGATCCGAACGACCTCGCCCTGCCCTTCACCGCACCGACGCCCCTGCCCTTCAACGCCCTGCTGCAACGCATCGGGCCGCTGAAGATCCTGCAATACCGCTGGAACGACGCCCGCGAAGTCTGATCGAGGAGACTGCCAGCATGTCCGACAGCCCCGACTACCCCACCCTTCTGCGCAATGCCTACGCGATGCGCGCGGCGTCCTACGCCCACATGTTCGATGTGCTGCGCGAGCGTTTCGGCACCGAAACGGCGCTTGAGGTCGGACAGGAATCCACCCGCCGTCTCGGCGAGGCGATGGGCGTGAAATTTGCCGGGCATGGTCCCGACGACCTGACCGGCCTGTGCCATGCCTTCCTCGACGGCATTCCCAACCGCGACAGCATGTTCGCGCCGGAGATCAAGCGGTGCGACGGCGAGGCGCTGGAAATCCATTTCCACCGCTGCCCGCTGAAGGAAGCCTGGCAGGCGCAGGGCCGGTCCGACGCCGATCTGGAACTGCTCTGCAAGATGGCCGGCGCCATCGACGGCGGTCTGTTCGAGGCCGCCGGGTTCGTTTTCAAGGGCGAAACCTGGAAACCGGGCGACGAGGGCTGTTGCCGGCTGAAGGTCCTGCCCGGCGCCAGAGCCGCCGAATAAACGCGTGTCGCCGCAAAGCCTGCAAATACAGACAATAAGAGGGTGCCATCGCCATGAATTTCCGCCTCCTCACGCTGACGACCCTCACCGCCGCCGGAATCGCCGGTTCGGCTTTCGCCGCCGACACGGTCAAGCTCGGCTACCAGCTGCCGCTGACCGGCGACACCGCGCAGTACGGCCAGGACTTCCGCAAGGCCGCCGAGATCGCGCTGACCGAGTTCAACGCCGCCGGCAAGCCGTTCAAGGTTGAGATCGTCTTCGAGGACAGCCGCTCCGACGCCAAGGAGGGCACCAACATCGCCCGCAAGTTCGTGGATGACAAGGAGATCGTCGGCGTTCTGGGCGACTTCACCTCCGGCGTGTCGATGGCGGCGGCGCAGGTCTACAAGGACGCCGGCATGCCGCAGCTGTCGCAGACCGCCTCGCACCCCGACTACACCAAGATCTCCAAGTACCAGTTCCGCAACATCGCCACCCAGGCGCAGGAAGGCCCCTACAACGCCAAGTGGATGGCGACCAAGGGCTTCAAGAACGTCGCGGTGATCGCGGAACAGACCGACTGGGGCCAGTCGGTGGTCAGCGGCTTTTCCGACGCGGTCAAGGCCAACGGCGGCACCGTCGCCTTCTCGGAATTCTTCAACCGCGGCCTGAAGGACTACCGCTCGCTGATCAGCAAGCTCGAGCGTGCGAAGCCCGACGCGATCTACACCGGCTTCTTCTACGAGGACGGCGCGCAGTTCCTGAAGCAGTTGCAGCAGCTGGGCATCAAGACGCCGGTCTATTCGACCTCGGCGGCCTACAGCCCGAAGCTGATCGAGCTGGCCGGCGGAGCGGCGGAGGGCGTGCATCTGACCTCCAACTTCCTGCCGACCGACCCGTCGCCGAACGTCCAGCATTTCGTCGAAGAGTGGAAGAAGCGCTCCGACGGCGCGGTGCCCGGCCAGTTCCCGGCCCAGGCCTATGACGCGGTCCGCATCATGCTGGCGGCGGTCGAGAAGGCTTCGCCCAACCCGACCCGCGAGAAGGTGCGCGACGCGCTGGCTCAAACCAAGGACTTCCCCGGTGTGACCGGCAAGACCAGTTTCAGCGCCGACCGCGAGGCCGAGAAGGAACTGGTGAAGGTCGAGGTCAAGGGCGGCGCCTTCGTTCCGGTCGCCGACTGACGCCCCTCGGCAAACGATCCCCAGCGCCCCCTTCGCAGCGACAGAGCCCGCATGTTCGATCCCTATTATCTCCAGCAGCTCGCCATCGGCCTGTCGCTGGGCATGACCTACGCGCTGATGGCAATCGGCTTCACGCTGATCTTCGGCGTGCTGAACGTCGTCAACTTCGCCCATGGCGAGATCTACACGCTGGGTGCCTTCGCCGGGCTCGTGCTGATCTCGGCAACGGCGCCGCCCATCGTGGCGGTGATCCTGGGCGCGCTGGCAATCGGGGCGCTTGCGGGCTTCTCGCTGGAGCGGATCGCCTTCAAGCCGTTCCGCCGCTTCACCGACGAGGCGTCGCTGAAATCGCGGGCGATGCGGGAATCGACCCTGCTCTCCTCGCTGGCGGTGTCCATCGTGGTGCGCGAGGCGCTGGAGATCGTCTTCGGATCGCAGATGCGCTCCGTCCCCTTCGAGTACCTGATCAACACGCCGGTGCGTGTCGGCCCGGTGATCCTGGTGACCGGCGACTTTATCATCTTCGGCGTCGCCGCCGCCATGCTGATCGGCCTGCAATATCTGCTGACGCGTACCCGTGTCGGGCTGGCGATCCGCGCGGTGTCCAACAACCCGCTCGGCGCCAAGTATGTCGGCATCGACACCGACCGCACCATCATCACCACCTTCGTCGTCGGATCGATGATGGGGGCGGCGGCCGGCATCCTGATGGGGCTGTACTATGGCGCGGTCTTCCCCGCCATGGGCTTCACGCCCGGCATCAAGGCCTTCGTCGCCATGGTGATGGGCGGGCTGTCCTCCATCCCCGGTGCCGTGATCTGCGCGCTGATCCTCGGCATTTCGGAAAGCATGGCGACGACCTTCGTCTCGTCGGGCTGGTCGGACATGGTGGCCTACGGCTTCCTGATCCTGACGCTGATCTTCTTCCCCAACGGCTTGTTCGGAGCGCGCCGTGAACGCGTTTGAGACTGCGGCACCTGCCGATGGCCTGACCCGGCGCCGGGGCCTGCTGGTCCCGGCGTTGATCCTGCTGCTGGTCTTCGCGGCGCTTCCGGCGCTGCTGGCCGGTTTCGACCGCGGCTATTTCTATCAGATCGCCAATCTGGCGCTGATCTTCGTCCTGCTGTCGGCCTCCATGCATCTGGTGACGGGGGTGGCCGGGCTGCTGCATCTGGGGCATGCCGCCTTCTACGGCGTCGGCGCCTACACCGCGGCGCTGCTAACCTCCAAGCTGGGGCTTGGCTTCACCGTCACGCTGCCGCTGTCCGGTCTGGTGGCGGCGCTGGTCGCCTTCCTGGTGGCGCTGCCGACCATGCGGCTGGTCAGCATCTATTTCGCCGTGGCGACACTCGCCATCGGGCAGATGCTGTATCTGGTCATGCTGAACTGGGTGGACTTCACCAAGGGCCCCAACGGCATCATCGTTTCCAAGGGGTTCGAGCTGTTCGGGGTCAGCCTGTCCGGCCGCCTCGGTGCCTACTACACGGTGGCGACGGTGGTGACGCTGTCGGTCATCGCCATCGGCCGGCTCAGCCATTCCTATTACGGCAACGCCCTGCGCTCGATCCGCGAGGACGACCAGTGCGCCGACGCCATGGGGGTCAGCACCGTGCGGCTGAAGATGGAGGCCTTCACCCTGTCGGCCTTCTTCGCCGGGGTGGCGGGCGGCCTGTGGGCGCACATGACCGGCTACATCTCGCCGGGCGATTTCAAATTCTCGGAATCCATCCTGATCCTGGCGATGGTGGTGGTCGGCGGCCTGGGCAGCCTGCCGGGGGCGGTCATCGGCGCCCTGCTGCTGATCCTGCTGCCGGAAGGGCTGCGCGGCCTGGGCGACTTCCGCAACATCATGGTCGGTCTGGTGATGTTCCTCTCCATCCTGCTGCTTCCCAAGGGCCTGCTGGGCGAGGTCTCCGCCCTGCGGCTGGTGCGCCAACAGCTGGGTGCGGCATGGCGGACCACCGGCCCGGCAAATGGCAAGGGTGAAGGGATCGGCTGGCGATGACCCATCTTCTTGAAATCCGCAACGTCAGCCGCCGCTTCGGCGGCGTCCAGGCGGTCGGCGACGTCACCGCCCATGTGAACGAGGGCGAGCTGGTCGGGCTGATCGGACCGAACGGTGCCGGCAAGACCACGCTGTTCAACCTGATTTCCGGCTTCACCCCGCTGTCCGGCGGCACCGTCGCCTTTGCCGGCCGGACCATCAGCGGGATGACGCCCAATCAGGTGGCGCGACTGGGCATCAGCCGCACTTTCCAGAACCTGCGCGTCTTCCCCAACATGTCGGTCTTCGACAACGTGTCGGTCGGCGCCGTCGGCGCGCTGCCGCAGGGAGCGTTCGGCGCGCTGTTCGGCGGGCTCCACCGGCGTGGCCGCGACCGCTCCGCCGAGATCAGCCGCCGCACCTGGGAAGCGCTGGAGGCGGTCGGCCTGACCCATGTGGCGGCGGAGCTGGCGGCCAACCTGCCCTACGGCCAGCGCAAATATCTGGAGATCGCCCGCGCGCTCGCCATGCGGCCGCGCTTCCTGATCCTGGACGAGCCGGCGGCCGGACTGAACGACACCGAGACGCGCGATCTGGCCGCCTTCATCAAGCGGCTGCACGGACAGGGTCTGACCATCATGCTGGTCGAACACGACATGACGCTGGTCATGGGCATCTGCCAGCGCATCCTGGTGCTGGCCTCCGGCCGCAAGATCGCCGACGGCACGCCGGACGCGATCCGCAACGATGCCGCCGTCCTCGAAGCCTATCTTGGGGTGGATGAATGACCGCGCCTCTGCTCTCGATTGCGGACCTGCATGTCGCCATGGGGCCGCAGGAGATCCTGCACGGCGTCCGCCTGGATGTGCCGGAGGGTGCCATTGTCGCCGTGCTCGGCTCCAACGGCGTCGGCAAGACCACGCTGATGCGCACGGTGTCCGGCATCTACCGGGCGAAACAGGGAACCATCACCTTCCGCGGCCAGCCGATCGCCAACATGCCGGCCCACCGCATCGTCCAGCTTGGCCTGTCGCAGGCACCGGAAGGGCGGCAGATTTTCTCCAACATGAATGTCCGCGAGAATCTGGTGCTGGGCGGCGGCGATGTAGGGCTGGGGGAACTAGACCGCGTGCTGGCGATGTTCCCGATCCTGAGCGAGCGCCTGCGCCAGAATGCCGGATCGCTGTCCGGCGGCGAACAGCAGATGCTGTGCATCGCCCGCGCCCTGATGCGCCGGCCGAGCCTGCTTCTGCTCGACGAGCCGTCGCTGGGGCTGGCGCCGAAGATCGTGGCGCAGATCTTCGACCTGATCGGCCGCATCCGGGCCGAAGGGGTGTCGATCCTGCTGGTCGAACAGAACGCGCGCGCCGCCTTGCGCATCGCCGACCATGCCGCGGTGCTGGAGGACGGCCGGATCGTGCTGTCCGGCCCGGCCGACCAGCTCCGGGACGACCCGCGCATCGCCGAGGCCTATCTCGGCGGCCACGCCCATTGAAAGCCCATTGAAAACCCATCGACGCCACCTCATGGAAGGAAGCCAGTCATGACCCAGACCATGGGCATCCTCGAACGCCGCCGCATCGAGGCGGAAATCCTGAAGCCGGTCTATGAGGAGATGGCCGCCCGGCTGGGCGAAGCCACCGCGCAGGAGATCCTGGGGGCGGCGATCACCAAGGCCGCTCTGGCCGCCGCCAAATCCTTCGCCGCGACCGAGCCGGAGGGCACCAGCCTGAAAAGCTTCGCCGATCTTCAGCCGCTGTGGACCAAGGACGACGCGCTGCGGCTGGATGTGAAGCGGCAGGACGACACGCATTTCGACTACAACGTCACACGCTGCCGCTACGCCGAGATGTACCGGGAGATGGGGCTGGGCTCGATCGGGCACCTGCTGTCCTGCAACCGCGACGCCGCCTTCTGCACCGGCTACGACCCGCGCATCAAGATGGAGCGCACGCAGACCATCATGCAGGGCGCCGACCATTGCGACTTCCGCTATCGCTTCGAGGCTAAGGACGAATAGGCGCGGCGGTCAGGCGCTTTTCCAGCTCCATCAGCACGAACAGCGCGGCTCCGACGGCGGCCATCGCCGCCCAGGCGGTGACGCCGACCGGGGCCGTGCCGAACAGGGACTGCAAGGGCGGCGCATAGGTGAAGGCCAGTTGCAGCAGGGTCATCACCGCGATGGACAGCCAGACCGGCCGGCTGCCGGCCAGGGCGGACGGCAGCCCGGCCCGGCCATGCAGGTCGCGGGCGCTGAGCAGGAAGAAGATCTCGCCCACCACCAGGGCGTTGACGGCGATGGTCCGCGCCTCCTCGATGCCGTCGCCCTGCAAGCGGTGGAAGTGGAAGAAGCCGAAGCTGGAGGCCACCAGCAGGGCCAGCACCACCGCCATCCGTCGCACCAGCCGGCCGGTCAGGATCGGCTCGTCGCGCGGGCGCGGCGGGCGGGCCATGACGCCGGGTTCCGGCGCCTCGAAGGCCAGCGCCAGCCCCAGCGTCACCGCGGTCACCATGTTGACCCACAGGATCTGCACCGGCGTGATCGGCAGGATGCTGCCCGACAGCACCGCCAGCAGGATCACCACCGCCTGCGCTCCGTTGGTCGGCAGCATGAACAGGATGGTCTTGCGCAGATTGTCGTAGACGGTGCGCCCCTCCTCCACCGCATGGACGATGGAGGCGAAATTGTCGTCGGCCAGCACCATCGCCGCCACCTCCTTCGCCGCCTCGGTGCCGTTGCGGCCCATGGCGACGCCGATGTCGGCCCGCTTCAGCGCCGGGGCGTCGTTGACGCCGTCGCCGGTCATGGCGACCGTGTCGCCCGCCGCCTGGAGCGCCGCGATCAGGCGCAGCTTGTGTTCCGGGGTGGTGCGGGCGAAGACGCTGTTGGCCTGCGCCGCCGCGGCGAACCCGGCCTCGTCCAGCCGGTCCAGTTCCGGCCCGCCGATGACGCCGTCCGGCAGGCCGAAGCGCCGGCCGATGGCGGCGGCGGTAGCAGCATGGTCGCCGGTAATCATCTTCACCGTGATGCCGGCCTGCCGGCAGGCCGCGACCGCAACCAGCGCCTCTTCCCGCGGCGGATCGATCAGGCCGCAGAGGCCGAGCAGTTCCAACCCCTCGTCCCCCAAATCCTCGGCGATCAGTTCCGGCAAATTCACCGATGTGCGGCGCATCGCCAGAGCCAGGACACGCTGGCCCTGCCCGGCCAGTTCGGCGGTCACGGCGGACCAGTGCGGCCGGTCCAATGGCACCGTGCCGGCGCCGCGCCGCTCCCGCCCGCACAGCGCCAGCACCCGCTCCGGCGCCCCCTTCACCACCAGGATGCCATGGCCGGCATGGTCGTGATGCAAGGTCGCCATGTACTGGCGTTCGGATTCGAAGGGTAAGGCGTCGCGGCGCGGATAGCGCGTCGCCTCGCCGGCCGGGTCCAGCCCCGCCTTCATCGCCAGCGCCAGCAGCGCGCCGTCGGTTGGATCGCCGGCCAACTGCCACGCGCCGCCGGGATCGCGGTAAAGGGTGGCGTCGTTGCACAGCAGGGCGGCACGCGCCAAGTCCAGCAGCAGCGGTTCCCCGGCCGGATCGACCAGCCGCCAGTCTCCATCCAGGCTGCGACCGATCTCGCCTTCCGGCGCATAGCCGCTGCCGCCGGCGCGATAGCTGGCGTCGGCGGTGACGATGCCGGTCACCAGCAGTTCGTTGCGGGTCAGCGTGCCGGTCTTGTCGGTGCAGATGGTGCGGACGCTCCCCAGCATCTCGACCGCCGGCAGATGGCGGATGATGGCGTTGCGCCGCGCCATGCGGGTCACGCCCACCGCCATGGTGATGGTCATCACCGCCGGCAGCCCTTCCGGGATCGCCGCCACCGCCAGCCCGACCGCGGTCAGCACCATGTCCTGCCACGGGTCGCCATACACTGCCATGCCGAACAGGACGGTGACCGCCGCCAGCAGCAGGATGCCGCCGGTCAGCCAGCGGCCGAACCGCGCCATCGACACCAGCAGCGGCGTCGCCACCGTCGTGACCGAGGCCAGAAGATGGCCGATGCGACCGACCTCCGTCGCGTCGCCGGTCGCCACCACGATGCCGGTGCCCTGCCCCTGCACCACCATCGTCCCGGCATAGGCCATGCCGCCGCGGTCGCCCAGGGCCGCATCGGCGGCAACGGGTGCGGCGGACTTGGCGGTGGGCACGGATTCGCCGGTCAGCGCCGCCTCCTGCACCAGCAGGCCCTTGGTGCGGTCGAGCCGCAGGTCGGCCGGCACCCGGTCGCCGGACACCAGGAACACGCGGTCCCCCGGCACCAGCGTTTCCGCCGCCAGGGTCACGGCATGGCCGTCGCGCATCACCACCGCCTGAGGCGACAGCAGGGTACGGATGGCCTCCAGCGCCTGTTCGGCCTTGTCCTCCTGGATGTAGCCGATCAGCGCGTTAACCAGCACGACGCCGAAAATCACCCCGGCGTCCGTCCAGTGCCGCAGCAGCAGCGCCACCGTGCCCGATGCCAGCAGCACATAGATCAGCAGATTGTGGAACTGCGCCACGAACCGCATCCAGGCCGGCCGCCGCTTCGGCGGTGTCAGGCGGTTGGGGCCGAAACGCGCCAGACGCGCCGCCGCCTCCGCGCTATCGAGCCCGTCGGCCGGACTGCCGAGCCGTTCGGCAACGGCGCCGGCATCCAGCGCGTGCCAGGGAGCTTCGACAGGATTGTCGCGCGGTGCGGAGACGCCTGGGTCTGTGTCTGCCAGCGGTGGCATGCGATCTGCCTCCCCGGAGGAACCTGATCCCAAGGATGACACCTTACCCATGCCAGGAGAAGGGATTCGACCGGCTGGCCCGCTCCGCAACCGGCGCATGGTGGCCGACAACGGAGCGGACGCGACGAGTCCTCAGACCACGATCACAGCTGCACGGTCAAACCTGGGCCATGCCGCCGTCGGCGAACAGTTCGATGCCGTTGACGAAGCTGCTGTCGTCGGAGGCCAGGAAGACGGCGGCCTTGGCGATCTCGTCCGGGTCGCCGACACGGCCAAGCGGCACCTGGGCGGCCAGATAATCGACCAACCCCTGCTGCTGCGCCGCGTCCGGACCGGCCAACTCGACCAGACCCGGCGTGCGGACCGGACCGGGGCTGAGCGTGTTGATGCGGATGCCGCGATCCTTCAGGTCCAGGATCCAGCTGCGGGCGAAGTTGCGCACCGCCGCCTTGCTGGCGCTGTAGACGCTGAAAGCCGCCGTGCCCATGCTGCCCGCCGTCGAGCCGGCGAGGATCACCGAAGAGCCCTTGCCGAGCAGCGGCAGCGCCTTCTGCACGGTGAACAGCACGCCCTTCACATTGCGGTTGAAGGTGTCCTCATACTGCTCCTCGGTGATGGCGCCCAACGGCAGCATCCCACCGCCGCCGGCATTGGCGTAGAGCACGTCGAGCCGGCCGGCCTCGCTCTGGATTTGGGCATAGAGCCGGTCGAGATCGGCGAGGTTGGAAGAGTCCGCCTGCACTCCCGTCGCCTTGCCACCCGCCGCAACGATTGCCGCGACCGCGGCCTCCAGTTCCGTCTGGCGGCGGCCGGTGAGATAGACGGTGGCGCCTTCGGCGGCGAAGCGCTTGGCCGCGGCGAGGCCGATGCCGCTGTTGGCACCGGTGACGAGGGCGATCTTGCCGTCAAGCTTGCGTGACATCTGAAGTCTCCTTGGAATTGGGTTGTTCGCTGGAGACAAAGCTATCGACGGCACGATCTTACCGAAATAGAAATGACTGAAAACCATCGTTGCAGGATTGGCGATGTCGAAGCTGCCGGATTTCGAAGGGCTGGCGATGTTCGCCAAGGTGGTGGAGGAGCGTTCCTTCGCCGGTGCGGCCCGCGCCATGGGGGTTTCGGTCGCCACTGTGTCGCGCGCGGTCAGCCGGCTGGAGGAGCGGCTGGGCGCGCGGCTGTTCAACCGCACCTCCCGCCGGCTGGCCCTGACCGACTTCGGGCATTCCCTGGCGGAGCGGGCGACCCGCCTCTATGACGAGGCGGAGGCGGCGGAGAATGCGGTGCGCGAGATGTCCAGCCGTCCGCGCGGCCTGATCCGCTTCGCGGTGCCGATGTCCTTCGGGTTGCGCTGGGTGGCGCCGCTGCTGCCGGACTTCTTCCGCCTCTATCCGGAGATTTCCATCGACCTGCACCTGAGCGACGCCGTCGTCGATCTGGTCGGGGACGGCTTCGATGCGGCCCTGCGCGTCGCAGTGCTGCCGGACAGTTCGCTGGTGGCGCGACGGCTGTGCGGAGTATCGCCGGTGGTGCTCGCCGCCCCCGGCTATCTCGCCCGCCATGGCGAGCCGCGGCACCCGCGCGATCTGAACGGCCACCATTGCCTGGGCTATGCCTATCGCCGACGGCAGGATATCTGGCATTTCACCAACAGCGCCGGCGAGGAGGAAAGCGTCACCCCGACCGGCCCACTGCGCGTCACCAATGCCGACGCGCTGGTGCCGATGCTGCTGGACGGGCTGGCCATTGCCGAACTGCCGGAGTTCATGGCGGCGGAGCATCTGGCCGACGGAACACTGACCGCCATCCTGACCGACTGGTCGCTGCCCAAGGGGGGCCTCTACTTCATTACGCCGTCGGCCCGCACACGGCCGGCCAAGGTCGGCGTGCTGGCCGATTTCCTGATCGAGCGGCTGTCGGACCCGGTCTGGCGGCGTCAGATCGACGGCATGAAGCCGGAGAAATAACGGTCTGGGCCATCAATCCAGAGCCAGCAACGGGCCGAACGCCTCCTCCAGGCTGCTGCGGTGCAGGCCGATCTTCGCGGGATTGCCGGGCGTCAGGTTGACCGCGCGGATCAGGCGGCGCACCACCCGGTCGGCCGTTACATCGATGTCGATGATGTTGATGCAGCCGTAATCCTGTTCGAAGGCCGACAGGGCGGACAGGCCGGCGCCGCAGGCCCAGGACAGCAGCATGCGGTTCACCCCGTCATGGGCGACCAGCGCCAGATGGGTCCAGTCCGGTTGCCTCACCAGCGCCTCGATGGCGGTCACCACCCGGTCGCGCACGGCGGCGAAGCCGTCGCCACCGGCGAAACGTCCATCCTCCGCCGCCGCTTCGAAGCCATAGACATAGGCGGCCTCGCGCCGCTCCTTCGGCACTTCCGACAGGCGGCCGGCGCGGATTTCCAGAAAGTCGGGATCGTCCTCCACCGGCAGCCCATGCGGAGCGGCCACCAGTTCGGCCGTCTGCCGCGTGCGGGCGAGGCCGGAACACAGCACGCGGTCCAGCGGCGCACCGGCCAGCAGGGTTCCCGCCGTCCGCGCCTCCTCCCGGCCGCGGTCGGTCAGCGCGGCAAGCTTCGGATTCAGCGGCTTGCCGTCGGCATCGTAATAGGCGACGTGACCGTGGCGCAGCAGGTAGAGGCGACGGCGGGCGACCGTTCCTTCCAGGGGCGGAAACAGGCTCATAGGCCGGGTTCCCGCCGTTCCGCGGACAGCCGCTTGGGGTTGCTCACCGCCAGTCTTGCCAACGTGATGTCCTTCAGGACCGCCCGCAAGGCCGACTGCCGGTCCGGTGCGTCGAAGCGCCCGGCGTCGATGGCGGCGCAGAGCCGCGGCAGCAGGGTTGGCAGGTCGCCGGTTTCGCCCAGCAGGTCGCCGACGGCGGCTGCCAAGGCGGGCTCGGCGCTGGGGCCGGCGGCGAGTTCCCGTTCGGCCGTCCCCAGCGCGTTGGCGATCATCAGTGCGGTGAAGCGCTGGTCGGCCGGCACCACCGGCAGGATCGCCTCGCGAAAGCTGCGCAGTGCGATGGCGACCAGATCGCGGGCGCCGGGATCGTCGTTGATCATGCCCCGTCTCCGATCATGGCGTCTCCGATCATGGCGCGGCCTCGACGGCATCGAGGTGGCGCAGCAAATCCATTTCGATCTCCGGCAGCATCCGGCCGGTCAGCGCCAGTTCCAGCGACGGCTCGGTGCCGGAGATGTGGCGGTCGGCCTGCTGGATGGCGATGACCGCCCAGCGCATGCAGGCCGCGGCCTCCCAATAGGCGACGGCGACAGGGTCCACCCTGCGTCCGGCGGTTTCCTCGTAGCCGGCATAAAGGTCGGCGCGGTCGGCGATGCCGCCGGCCTCGCGGTCGTTGCGGCCGAAACGCCAGCAGGCGGCGCAGAACCAGCCCAGATCCTCCATAGGATCCGACCAGCCGGCGAACTCCCAATCGATGATCGCGGTCAGCCTGTCGCCATCAACCATGTAGTTGCCGGTGCGATAGTCACGATGGCACAGCACGAGATCGCCGGCCGGCGGTGCGTTCCGCTCCAGCCAGCGCAGGCCATAGGCCAGCACCGGATCGGTGGCGGCGTAGCGCCCGGCCCAGCGGCGGAAATCTCCCACCGCCTGCAAGGCCGCCGTCGGTTCCGGCAGCGCCAGGAACTCCAGCCCTGCCAACTCCGGCCCTGGCGCACCCGGCCGCACCCGGTGAATCAGGCCGAGCTGCCGGCCGAGTTCACGGGCCAACTCGCGCCGCGGCTCCTCGCTCTTGACGATGCGGAAGCCGGCGGCGACGCCCGTCGCGCGCCGCATGATGTAGAAGGGCGCCCCCAGCATCGCCGGATCGGCGCCCACGAACAGCGGCTCCGGCACAGTGGCGCCGGCGGCGAAGACGGCGCGCAGGACCGCGGCCTCCTCCGCCTTGCCCAGGCTGGCCGAGACGCCGGACGCCGATCCGGTGCGCAGCACGCAAGGATGGCGACCGGATTGCGGCCCGCCGTCGATTTCCAGTGTCACCGCGAGGTTGAGCGAGATGGCGCCGCCGCTCAGCCGTCCCTCGTCGATCACGGTGACCGACCGCGCCCCGGCCTGCCCGGTCAGCCAGCCTTCGAGAGCGGCCTTCCGATCCGGATCGAGACCGGCCTTCCCGCCGCCGCTCACCGCCAGCCCCAGAAATCGTCGCCCTCGGCGAGGTAGCTGCGGCTCAACACCATCTTATGGACCTCCGACGCGCCGTCGACCAGCTTGGCCTGCCGGGCGTAGCGGTAGATCCATTCCAGCACCGTGTCCTTCGAATAGCCGCGCGCACCGCAAAGCTGGATCGCCGTGTCCGCCGCCTTGAACAGCGTGTCGGCGACCTGGACCTTGGCCATCGACACCTCCTTGCGGGCGAAGCTGCCGCTGTCCAGCGCATGCGCCGCCTTCATGGTCAGCAGCCGGCCGATCTCGATCTGCATCGCCGTCTCGCCCAGCATCCACTGCACGCCCTCATGCTCGGCCAGCGGAATCCCGAAGCTTTCGCGTTCCTTCACATAGGCGCCGGCAATCTCCAGGCAGCGCTTGGCGAGGCCGGTCCAGCGCATGCAGTGGGTCAGCCGCGCCGGCCCGAGCCGGATCTGCGTCACCTTCAGCCCGTCGCCGACCTTCATCACCACATTCTCGTCCGGGATTTCCAGCCCGTCGAAGATCAGCTCGCAATGGCCGCCATGCTCCTCCGGCCCCATGATCGGGATGCGGCGCTCGATGCGCCAGCCGGGCTGGTCCTTGTCGAACAGGAAGGCGGTCAGCCCCTTGCGCGGATCGTCCGACGTGCGCGCCATCAGGATGAAGTGCTGCGCCGCGTCGGCCCCGGTGATGAACCATTTGCGCCCCGTCACCACCCAGCGGTCGCCCTTGCGCTCCGCCCTGGTCTTCATCATCGACGGGTCGGAGCCGCCGCCCGGATGCGGTTCGGTCATGGCGAAGGCGCTGCGCACCCGTCCCTCGACGATGGGGGCGAGCCAACGCTCCTTCTGGGCGGGCGTGCCGACCATGCTCAGCAGCCGCATGTTGCCGTCGTCGGGTGCGGCGGCGTTGAAGCAGACCGGGCCGAAGATGGAGCGGTTCATCTCCTCGTAGCAGGCGGCGACGCCGACCATCGGCAGGCCGTGGCCGCCGACCTCCTTCGGCAGTTGCAGGGTCCACAGCCCGGCCGCCTTCACCTTGGTACGCAACGCTTCCAGCGGCGCTTCGGCGATGTTCTCGTGCTCATCCCAGTTGGCGCGGTCGGCTTCAACGGGAAGGATCTCGTCCTCGGCGAAAGCGCGGACACGGCGGCGATAGTCTTCCAGCTCCGCGGGAAGGGTGAAATCCATTGAACCGCTCCGTTCGTTCAGAGGGAGGAAACCAGATGGCCGCCATCGACGGCCAGAACCGATCCGGTCATGTAGGCGCCGGCATCCGACGCCAGCAGAAGCAGCGGCCCGTCGAGATCGGCCAGCCGGCCGAGCCGGCGCTGGGGGATGCGCTTGACCAGCGCCTTGCCGGCATCGCTGGCGAAGAAATCGGCGTTCAGCTCGGTCTCGACATAGCCGGGGCAGAGCGCGTTGACCCGGATGTCATAACGCGCCAGTTCCAGCGCCATCGCCTTGGTCAGATGCACCAGCCCGCCCTTGGCGGCGATGTAGGACGAGACCTGCCCCGCCACCCGCATGCCGAGGATGGAGGCGATGTTGACGATGGCCCCGCCCTGCTTATCGTCGCGCATGCGCTGCGCCACCGCACGCGCCACGCGGGCGCAGCCGGTCAGGTTGGTGTCGATCACCCGATCCCACTCCTCCTCGCTCATGTCGAGGAAGGGGCGGGTGGCGGTGACGCCGGCATTGTTGACGAGAATGTCGATGCGGCCCAGCGCGCCCCACGCTTCGCCGACCGCGGCGGCGACGGAGGCGGGGTCGGTGACGTCCATCGCGACGACGACGGCGCTGCCGCCGGCAGCCTCGATGGCGGACCGCGTTTCGGCCAGCGCCTCAGTCCGCCGCGCGGCCAGCGCCACGCGGGCGCCCGCCTTCGCCAGAACAGCGGCGAAGTGGCGGCCCAGGCCGCTGGAGGCGCCGGTGACCAGTGCCGTCCTGCCGGTCAGATCGATGGAGACGCTCATGCTTCCTCCCATGGTCGGGATCGTTTGGCGAGGCGACGGGGCAGAGCCACATCGGCACTCTTGAAAAATCGAGCGAGCGCTCGCTTTATATCCTTGGCGCCGATGATGTGCAAGAACGATCGGCATCGCAAACGATAGGACAGCCGGTATGAACAGCTTGCGCGACTTCCAGGCACGGCACGATCTGTCGATGGAGGCGCTGTGCGCCCGCATCCTGGAGCGGCATGCCGCGACCATCCGGATCAAGAAGCCGGCGGTCGCCATCGGCAATCTGGCGCGCATCGTCGAAACCACGCTGATGCTGGCGAACCGCAAGGGCTTCCACTCCACCAGCCTGCGCGATCTGACCGAACAGTCGGGGCTGAGCATGGGGGCGCTTTACGCCTATTTCGACAGCAAGGACACGCTGCTGATGATGATCCTGGGCCAGGTCGTCAGCGTGGTGGAGGAGGTGCTGGGCCACCCGCCCGACGGGCTGGCGAACGACCCGGCCGCCCGGCTGCGCTGGATGCTGAGCACCCACCTGTTCCTGACCGAGACCATGCATCCCTGGTTCGTCTTCGCCTATATGGAAGCCAAGTCCTTCCCCAAGGACGGGCGCGACCTTGCCGTCACCAGCGAGATGCTGACGGAGAGCATGATCGCCGACGCGCTGGCCGACGGCGTCGCCCGCGGTCTGTTCGCCATGCCCGACGTGACGATGACGGCGGCGCTGATCAAGCCGATGCTGCAGGACTGGTACGTGAAACGCGCCAAGCACCGCCGCCGCGGCATCACGCCCGACCTCTATGCCGAGCAGTTGATCGCCTTCGTCGAGGCGGCGGTGGGGCTGAGGACGGCCTAAACGGCCGTCACCTGATCGCGCAGCACCCGCTTGGTCACCTTGCCGTTGGCGTTGCGCGGCAGCGCGTCGCCCAGCAGCGTGACGTAATCGGGCACCTTGTACTCGGCGAGGCTGGCGCGACAGAAGTCGCGCACGTCGTCTTCGGTCAGACTGCCCGACTTTGAAATGACGAAGACGTGGATCTTCTCGCCCAGCACCGGATCGGGATGGGCGACCACCGCCGCCTCCACCACGTCCGCATGGCGGACCAGCAGGTTTTCGACCTCTACGCTGTAGATCTTGTGGCCGCCGCGGTTGATGACGTCGTTCTTGCGGTCGTGGAGCCGCAGATAGCCGCGCCCGTCCAGTGTGCCGATGTCGCCGGACCGCCAATAGCCGTCCACGAAGCTGTCGCGGGTGGCGTCCTCGCGGTTCCAATAGCCGCGGATCGTCATGGGGCCGCGGATCCACACCTCCCCGCTCACCCCCGGCGGGCATTCGCGGCCCTGATCGTCGACGATGCGCAGGTCGCCGCAGGGCACGCACATGCCGACCGAATCCAGGCAGGCGCGGGTGTGGCCGATGGGGACGACGCTGATGATGGTGGCGCATTCCGTCGAACCGTAGGCGTTCAGCAGATGCAGGTCGGGCAGCCGCTCCGCCATCGCCTCCACCGTCGCTTCCGGCATCGGAGCGCCGCCGAAGCCGCCGATCCGCCAGGACGACAGGTCGTAACGGCTGAAATCGGCACGCAGCAGGCAGAGATTGTACATGGCCGGCACCAGCACAGTGGTGGTCATGCGCTCCCGGCTCGCCAGTTCCAGGAACCCGGCGACATCGAAGGCGGGCATCATCACGGTGCAGCCGGCGACCCGGATCATCGCCATGACGACGGCAACCAGCCCGGTGACGTGGGAGGCCGGAACCGCCAGCACCGCCCGCTCGCCCTCGCGATAGTCCCAGCATTCCTCGAAATGCATGGCGGAATGGATGATGTTCACATGGGCCAGCAGCGCACCCTTCGGCTTGCCGGTGGTGCCGGAGGTGTAGAGGATGACGGCGGTGTCCTCCTCCCGCTGCGGTTCCGCGGACTGTGGAAGGTCGGCGGCGGTTTCCAGCAACTCCTCGAAGGGCCGGCAGCCGTCCACCGCTCCGCCGGCGGAGAAGCGCGAGACGAGCGACGGCACTTCCGCGGCATCGGGCATCCGGTCGGCGAGGCCCGAGTCATGGATCAGGATGGAGGCGCCACAGTCGTTCAGGATGCCGGCGATGCCCGGCCGCTGCTCCCGCGCGCTGACCGGCACCGCGACGATGCCGGCGCGGGCCGCCGCCAGCAGGGCGATGAGGAACTCCGCGCGGTTGGACAGGACAAGCGCCATGCGGTAGCCCGGCTGGGCGCCTTGCGCCAGCAGGGACGCGGCGGCGCGCGTCACCAGTGCGTCCAGCCGTCCATAGCTGTAACGCCGCTCCCCATCCACCAGCGCCTCTTCGTCCGGCCGGCGCGCGACGGCGGCGCGGAACATGGCGTCGATGGTGACCGGACGCTCGCTGTAGCACGGTACGAGGCGCGTGCCGAAAAGCAGCTCGCGCCGTTTGGAAACGCCGATCCCGTCCGGCCAGGCCATGCCGTTCCTCCCTGACGATGAAATTGGATTTTCTGGTGGAGTTTCTGGATTCGGGCGATGCCGGGGGCTCGAAGCTCTGCGGCCCCACCGGCACCGCACTTGTCGGTGTCGCAGAAACTATGTCATTCTATGAACTGAGTGTCAAATAGTGACACCATCAGCGTAGCGAACATAGTGCCCGACGCGAGCGGAACCGACGCTTCGCGCGGCCATCTCCCACTTCCGCACATCATCGAAGAGCAGGCGCCTGACGCCAGCCAATCGGGAGGAAACCGATGTCGACACCCCATTACGTGACCCTCGCCGACAGCCAGATGCGTGTCTGGCGCAGCGGATCGGGTCCGGACCTGTTGATCCTTCCCGGCCTGATCGAAGCGGCCTCCGTCTGTGTCGACCGGCTGGCGGGTGCCCTGCCGGGTTGGACCGTCACCGCGCTCGACCTGCCGGGAACCGGCGGGTCGGTCACAAGCTGGGCGGACGACGTCGCCGGGCTGGCCCGCCTGATCGCCGATGCCGCCGGCCGGCTCGGCCTGACCGGCTGCCCGCTGCTGGCCTTCGACCTTGCGGCCCCTCTGGCACGCGCTCTGCCCGCAACGGGGTGGCAGCCGGACGGCGTGCTGCTGGTCGACACCGCCATGGCGGAGGGGTGGAGCGAACGGGACTTGCGCCCCGCCCCGCTGACTCCTCGTGCGGATGGCACCCATCTGGCGGTGCTGTGGGCGCATCTGCGCGACGCCCATGTTCTGGAACCGCGCGACGCCAGCCATCCGGCCAGGAGCGGCGCTCCCTTGTCCGCTCCGCCTGAGCTGGATGCGATGCTGCGCAGCGCCGCCGTCGCACCGGACCGGTATGGGGCGCTGTGGTCGCTGTGCCTGGACGCCATGCGCGCAGAGACCGGCTCTGCCGCCGGGGAGAGTCGCATCGATGGGCTGGCGGCGGTCGCGAAGCATCTGGCATCGATGGCCGCCGGCCGGAAAGCCGCCGCTGCGCAGCCGCCGGCCCGGCCTTTCGCCGATCCGCTGCGGGTCTGGCACGACTACGCCGACACGCCCCATGGCCGTGTCCATCTGCGCCGCGCCGGGCGCGGCCGGCCGCTGCTGGCTTTCCAGTCGGCGCCGGGCTCGTCGGCACCGCTGCTGCCGCTGCTGCACGGGCTGGCGGCGGAACGGGAGGTCATCGCGCCCGACTATCTCGGCAATGGCGACTCCGACAAGCCGGAGCGTGCGGTGGACATCGGCGCGCTGGCCGACGACATGCTGGCGCTGGCCGACGCGCTCGGCCTGGACAGCTTCGACCTGTGGGGAACCCATACCGGCGCGCTGGTGGCGCTCGACCTGACGGTTCGCCATCCCGCGCGGATCGGCCGCGCCGTACTGGAAGCGCCGGTGCTGATCCCGGCAGACTTCAGCGCCGACATCCTCGACCATTACTTCCCGGCGCTGGCCGCCGACCGCTGGGGACTGCATCTGCTCCAGGCCTGGAACATGCGGCGCGACATGTTCCTGTTCTGGCCGTGGTACCGGCAGGAACGCGCCGCCGCCCGCGACATCGGCGTCCCGGCCGCGGCGGTGCTGCATGACTGGACCATGGGGCTGCTGGCGAGCGGCGGCCATTACGACCGCTCCTACCGCGCCGCCTTCCGCTACGACACGCGGGCGGCCCTGGTGCGCCTGACCCGTCCGGCCCTGATCTGCGCCGGTCCGGCCGACATGCTGGTCGAAGGGCTGGCGGAGGCGAAGACGCTCGCCCCGGCCGGAACGGAGGTCACACCGACACCCGCCACCGTCTGGTATCCTGGTCAGGGTGCCCAGGCGGTGCGCGAAACCATCGACTGCTACGCCGCCTTCCTCGCTGGAAAGCCGGGTACGGCGAATCCGCACCCGGTGTCATAAGGCGATACTATTGCCACCCCAGCTCAGCCGCCTATAGCGGACTGGGCGCGGGCGGCGCGATGCAGCGGCGGGGCCGACAGGGAATAGAGGTTGGCCGAGATCTCCCGCACCGCGTCGCGCATGTCGTCGAGGAAATTGGGCTGGCCGTTGCGGACGATGTGGGGGGTCAGGCCGGTCAGGCTGACCGCGGCGATCAGCCGGCCGTCCGGCTCGAACAGCGGCATGGCGATGGCGGCCAGCCCCTCGATCACGTCGTCGACCGCCACCGACCATCCGCGCTGCCGCACCTCCTCCAGCTCCTTCGCCAACTGGCGGGGGTCGGTGGTGGTGTGGGGGGTGAGGCGCGTCGTCCCGCGCGACAACACACGGTCGACCTCCGCCTCCGGCAGATAGGCCAGCAGCACGCGCGGCGCCGCCCCGCAATTCATCGGCAGCTGCCCGCCGACGATCCACCAGCGCACCTCCACCGAGCGGTCGCTGTGGAACTGGTCCAGGCAGACGGCCGACCCGTCATGATAAACCGACAGGAACACGGTGCTGCCGGTCGTCTTCGCCAGCCGCGACAGGATGGTGGAGGCGATCTGGCGCAGGTCGCGGCGTTCCGGCACCGCCCCGGCCAGCTTCAGGATCTCGAGCCCCAGGCTGTATTTCTGGCTCTGCGGGTCGAAGGCGGCGAAGCCGTCCTGCACCAGCGTCAGCAGAATGCGCCGTGCCGTCCCCTTGTCGAGCTTCGCCGCACCCGCGACCTCAGTCAGGGTCAGCGTCGGGCCTTCCTGATAGAAACTGCGCAGCACGGCCAGGGCCCGCGACACCGCGCGGACGCTGAGACCGTTCTTTTCCGTGCCCAGCTCCGCGCCCTGGTTGTCCGCGCCCTGGTTGTCGTCCTGTTCGGTGTCCATACGTTCAAGCCCCTTATGGATGTCCCGCGTCTCGAGTCCAGGCGGAAACGCTGCTGTCCGACACAGCCGGCGGAAGACGGCGAAACCGCCATCATCCCGCCGTGGTAGCAGCGCCGGCTAGCATTGATGGCAGGCGCGGAGTTCCGCAACCCCTTTCCACCGTCCCTAACGCGATGCGCCGTTCGTGTCAAACAGTGACACCAATTTTGCCTGTTGACACGATCCAGCGCAAATGGTTTCCTTGGCAAACAAACAGAATGAGCCAAACAGAACAAGCGCGCCCCACCGCCTCTGCGGTTGGCGGGCGCCCCATGCTCCGGCACGCCGCCGTCCCCCGATTTCCCGGACCGGCCGCCGGCATCCTGCACGAGGGGAGGACTATGCACACCATCGCCCTTGGTGCGTTCACGGTCACGCGGATCGAGGAAATGCTGACGCCGGGCTTCGACCCCGGCTTCCTGTTTCCGGCCTACGACGACGCGATCCTGACCCGGAACCCCGAACTGGCCGAACCGAATTTCCTCGACCCGGCATCAAAGCGCCTGATGTCGAGCATGCATTCCTGGCTGATCCGCACCGACCGCCATGTGATCCTGGTCGACACCGGCTGCGGCAACCACAAGGAACGCCACACGCCCGGCTTCGAGCGCTTCCACATGCTGGACAAGCCTTATCTGCGCAACCTCGCGGCGGCGGGCGTGCAGCCGGAGGACGTGACGCTGGTCATCAACACCCACCTGCACATCGACCATGTCGGCTGGAACACCCAGCTGGTCGACGGGCGCTGGGTGCCGACCTTCCCCAACGCCCGATACATCTACGGTGCGCAGGAATTCAAGCACTGGCGCAGCCCCGAGGGCGGGCTGATCGGCATGCCGGGCAACGGCCCGGTGATGGAGGACAGCGTCCTGCCGGTCTGGGAAGCCGGTCAGGTCGAGTTGATCGAGGACGGCGACCGCATCCTCGACGGGTTGTCGGTGGAGCTGGCCCCCGGCCACACCGCCGGCCAGATGTTCGTCCGGCTGGAGTCGGACCGGCACGCCGCCTACTTCACCGGTGACTGCCTGCACCAGCCGATGCAGGTGGCGCGCCCCGACTGGAACAGCCGCTTCTGCGAGGATCAGGCCCAGGCGGTGGCGACCCGCCGCCGGCTGCTGGACCATGCCGCCGACCGCGGCGCCCTGGTCTTCCCCGCCCACTTCGGCGCTCCCCACACCGGCTTTGTCCGCCGGACGGCCGAGAATTTCCGGTTCGAGCCGCTCGCGCCCTGATCATTCAGCCCGACCCTACCCGAAAGGGACATCCCCATGAGCATCGCCGCCCTCGACGGCCCGGCCACTCTCATCGACACCCTGCGCACGGCGCTTGGGCCCGACGGCCTGCTGGATGACGAGAAGAGCCGGAATTTCTACGCCAACGACGTGTTCTGGCAGCCGGGCATCGCGCCGCTCGCCATCGCCCTGCCGCGCGACCGCGACGCGGTCGCCGCCACCGTGCGCGCCGCCCATGACGCCGGCGTGGCGGTGGTGCCGCGCGGCGGCGGCATGTCCTACACCAAGGGCTATCTGCCCGAAGGCCCGAATTCGGTCGTCATCGACAGCCGCCGGCTGAACCGCATCATCGAGCTGAACACCGACAGCCTCTATGTGACGGTGGAGACCGGCTGCACCTGGGCGGCGCTGAACGAGGCGCTGGAGGGAACCGGCCTGCGCACCGGCTATTGGGGGCCGCTGTCGGGCATCAACGCCACCATCGGCGGTGCCCTGTCGCAGAACAGCGCCTTCTTCGGCTCCGCCCTGCACGGCACCGTGGCGGAGAGCGTGCTGGGCGTCACCGTGGTGCTGGCCGACGGCCGCACCGTCACCACCGGGTCGGGCGGACGCGTCGGCACCAAGCCCTTCACCCGCTCCGGCGGTCCCGACCTGACCGGCCTGTTCCTGGGCGACAACGGTGCCATGGGCTTCAAGGTGGTGGCGACGCTGCGGCTGCACCGCCGGCCGGAGCACACCGATTTCCTGTCCTTCGGTTTCGCCACCATGCAGGCGATGGCCGCAGCGCAAGTGGAGATGGCGCGGGCGCGCTGCGTGTCGGAAGGCTTCGGCATCGACCGCACCAAGGTCGAGCATTCGGCCAGCGTCAACAAGCTGTCGGACGGGCTGAAGACGCTGGGCAACGTGGCGAAGGCCGGCAAGTCGCTGTTCCAGGGCGCCAAGGAGGCGTTGAGCGTCGCCACCGCCGGCACCGCCTTCCTCAAGGAGCACAACTTCACCCTCCATCTGGTGGTGGAGGGACGCAGCGAGACCCAGCTGCGCGAGGCGATGCAGACGGTGCGCGAAATCGGCGCCCGCCACGGCAAGGAGATCGAGAACAGCGTGCCCAAGGTCATGCGCTCCAAGCCCTTCGGGCCGGTGCGCGGCATGCTGGGGCGCGAGGGCCAGCGCTGGGTCCCGATCCACGCCATCTTCCCGCTGGGCGACGCCGACACGGTGGTCGCCGCCAACGACGCCTTCTTCGCGGAAAAGCGCAGCTTCATGGAGCAGCACGGCATCATCTATTCGGTGATGACCATGACGGTCGGCAACGACTTCTTCCTGGAGCCGGCCTTCTACTGGAACGACGAGATCACGCCGCTGCACGCCGCCAGCCTGGGCGACGAGGTGGTGAAGCCCTGGCGCGACCGCCCGGCCAACCCGGCGGCGCGCAACGCGGTGGCGGAACTGCGCCGCGCGACGCAGGATCTCTATTGCAGCCTCGGCGGCGTCAGCTGGCAGGTCGCCCGCGACTATCCGTTCCGCGAGATCGTGACCCCCGAAACCTGGTCGCTGCTGGAGGGCGTCAAGCGCGCCGTCGATCCGCAGGGGCTGATGAATCCCGGTTCCCTCGGCCTCGGCCGCTGAGGACCGGGAGCGGAGACATCCACGCCATGGGCTACACCATCACCGAGAAGATCCTGGCACGCGCGGCGGGGCTGCCCGCGGTGCGCGCCGGACAGGACATCAAGGCGAAGCCGGACTTCGTGCTGGCCTACGACTTCCCCGGCTACACCGACGTCTATTTCAAGACGATGAAGGAGGATTTCGGCATCGAGCGGGTGGCCGAGCCGGAACGCTTCGGCATCTTCATCGACCATATGGTGCCGACCGCCACCGCCAAGGAAGAAGAGCTGCACATCAACACGCGCACCTGGTGCGCGGAGAACAATGTGCCGCTGTTCGAACGGCACGGCATCGGCCATCAGGTGGCGGCCGAGGTCGGCTACGCGACGCCGGGCGCCTTCGTCGTCCATTTCGACGGCCATGTCAGCCAGCTCGGCACCTTCGGCACGCTCGCCATCGGGCTGCGCCGCAATGTGATGGAAGCCTTCGTCAGCGACACGGTGTCGATCCGCGTGCCCGATACGGTGCGGGTGAATTTGCGCGGCTCCCTGCGGCCCGGCGTGATGGCGCGCGACGTCTTCCATCATCTGGTGCGCCGGCTGGGGCCGAGTTCCTGCCGCTTCCAGGTGCTGGAGCTGGGCGGGCCGTCGGTGGCGGCGATGTCGACCGAGGGGCTTCAGACCATCACCGGGCTCGCCATGTTCACCGGCGCGCTGACCGCCATCGTCAATCCCGATCCGGTGCGGCTGGACTACGCCCTGCCCCGCGCCCGCAAGACGCTGGAGCCGGTGTCGAGCGATCCGGACGCGCACTATTCCGCCGTTCATGACATCGACCTGTCGGATCTGGAACCCATCGTCGTCGTCCCGCCGACCCCGGCGGACACCCGCGATCTGACCGAGTTCCTCGGGCTGGAGATTAATGCCGGCTATCTGGGGTCCTGCGCATCGGGCCGGCTGGAGGATCTGCGGGCGGCGGCCAAGGTGCTGGAAGGCCGGCGGGTCAAGACCGGCGTCTCGCTGCACATCGTGCCGACCAGCCAGGAGCTGATGGCGGCGGCGGCGCGCGAGGGGCTGGTCTCCACCCTGGTCGAGGCCGGGGCCTTCGTCTCCTCCCCCAGCTGCGACTATTGCTTCGGCCGCATCGCGACGATGACGGCGGGCCAGCGTGCGGTGTCGACCGGCACGCTGAACGTCCGCGGCCGCATGGGCAGCCCGGACTCCGAGATTTACCTGTGCAACGCCGCGGTGGTCGCCGCGTCCGCCATCGAGGGCCGGATCGCCGATCCGCGCCCGTACCTGTGAGGCCGGGCATGACCGAACCCACACTGCACATGCCGGTCAACATGCCGGCGATGAAGGGCCGCGTCGCCTTCATCTTCGACGAGGTGAATTTCGACGTCGACCAGATCGTCGGCGTCAAGAACATCAAGATCACCGACGTGGCCGAACTGGCGCAGGTCGCCATGCAGGCCTACGACCCGGATTTCGCCACCTCGGTGCGGCCGGGCGACCTGTTGGTCGGCGCCGACAATTTCGGCTACGGCCACCCGCACTACCCGCCGATGAAGGCGATGCGCCATCTCGGCGTCACCGGGGTGATCGCGGAGTCCTTCTCGCCCGGCTACTGGCGCGGCGAGGTCAGCATGGGCTTCCCGCAGGTGAGCTGCCCAGGGATCCTCGGCTTCGTCCGGCGCTGGGACGAGATCGAGGTGGACTGGGCAGCGGGCGTGGTCCGCAACCACACCCAGGGCACCGAAATTCCCTTCGAGCCGCTGCCGCAGGCGGATGCCGAGATGATCGGGGCCGGCGGCCTCGTCCCCTTCCTGAAGCGGCAGGCGGCCCAGCAACGCGAACAAAAGGACCATGCACATGTCTCGGGGACCTGAATTCCGCAATCGCATCCTGGCGCAGAAGACCGTCTGGTCGGCCGGTGCCTATGACGCCCTGTCCGCCCGCTTCATCGAGGCGGCCGGCTTCGACGCGCTGATGACCTCGGGCTTCGGCGTCTCGGCCTCCTTCCTCGGCCAGCCGGATGCCGAGCTGTACACCATGTCGGAGAACCTGACGGTGGTCCGCAACGTGGTGTCGGCGGTCAACGTCCCGGTCATCGCCGACATCGACACCGGTTACGGCAACGCCATCAACGTGATGCGCACGATCCGCGAGTTCGAGGCGTCGGGCGTCTCCGCCGTCATCATGGAGGATCAGGTGGCGCCCAAGCGCTGCCCGATCTGCGTCGGCGGGGTCGAGGTGATCCCGATGGACGAGGGCGTCGCCAAGATCCAGGCGGCGGTCGAGGCCCGGCGCGATCCCAACATGCTGATCATCGCCCGCACCGACGTGGTCGATCCGGCCGCGGCGATGGAGCGCGGGCGCGCCTATGTCGCCGCCGGTGCCGACATGATCCAGCCCATCAGCAAATGCTTCAAGGACATCGACGGACTGCGTGCGATGCGCGAGGCGGTCGGCGTGCCGCTGTCGCTGCAGCTTCTCGGCTGGCTGGAGACGCTGTCGACCGACGAGGTCGAGGAGGTCGCAGGCATGGCGACCTACGCGCTGGTGCCGCTGATGACCGTCGCCTCGGCGCTGAAGGAGAATCTGGCGGCGCTGGCCGAACGCCGCTCCACCCGCGACCTGCCGCGCCCGGTGACCGACCACAACAGCTTCATCGACTTCATCGGCTTCCCGCAGATCGAGGAATTGCAGAAGCGCTACCTGAAGACCGCCTGACGATCCTTTGCCGGCGGGCACCACCCGCCGGGGCCAAGGGCAACGCAAAAGACGACCAATCCACGGAGGAACCCCATGTTCGGTAGGCGCACTCTCCTTGCCGCCGCGGCGGCCCTGGCCCTGACCATTCCCGTCGCCGGCACCACAGGCGCACAGGCGCAGCAGCCCCCGGTCCGCATCGCCCTCATCGGCCCGATGAGCGGCACCGGCGCCTTCGAAGGCCAGCTCGGCCTGGAAGGCGCGCAGGCGATGGCCGCGGTCATCAATGCCAAGGGCGGTGTGGCCGGCGGCCGCAAGATCGAGCTGCTGACCTACGACGACAAGGGCTCCCCCGAGGACGGCGTCAGCGCCGCCAAGCGGGCGATGGAGCAGGACAACGTCGACATGATCATCGGCGGCTGGTTCAGCGCCGTCGCCCTGTCGATGAAGGAAGTGACGCGCGACAAGATCATCACCGTCATGACCAGCTCCCAGCATCCCAAGGTGACGGAGGAGGGGCACAAGTACCTGTTCCGCCTGAACGCCACCTCGGCGATGATGTCGGAGTTCTATTCGAAGGCGATCTGCGAGCGGATCAAGCCCAAGTCCATCGCCTTCATGAACGTGAACGACGACTGGGGCCGTCTGGAGCTGGACAACTACACCAAGCTGCTGACCGGCTGCGGCATCGAGGTGAAGGGGCACGAGTTCTACAACCGCACCGACACGGACTTCACCACCGCGCTGACCAAGCTGAAGTCGCTGAACGCCGACGCCATCTATGTCGCGGCGATCAACACCTCGCAGGGCGCCACCATCTACCGGCAGATCAAGCAGACCGGCTATCGCGGCAAGGTCATCGCGTCGGCCGGCAACATGAACCCGAAGCTGGTCGAGCTGTCCGGCAACTCGCTGGAGCAGGTCTATTCCGCCTCGCCCTTCACCGAGGACGGCGCCGCCCCGTCGCTGAAGCCGTGGCTGGACCAATACCGCAAGGACTACAAGAACGATCCGTCCTTCATCGCCGCGCTCGGCGCCCAGGCGGTGCAGACCCTGGCCTTCGGCGTCGATGCCGCCGGCGGCGACCCGCGCGCCTACGACAAGATCGCCGCGGCCCTGAAGTCGCAGGCCGTCCCGACCGTGATGGGGGAGCTGCGCTTCTCCGACAAGGGTCAGGCGAGCCAGGCGATCCATCTGGTGCAGGTTCAGAAGAAGCAGATCGTCAGCGTCCGGGACTGAATGGCGGCTGGCGAGGGACTTCCTCTTCTCCCTCTCCCCCCTGGGGAGAGGGTCGGGGTGAGGGGGATGCACGTGGTGGATTCTCGGTGACGGGCCGCCACGCCTCCCCCTCACCCTAACCCTCTCCCCGGGGGGGAGAGGGGATAACGGCCCTCCCGACAGGAAGATTCGACATGGATTTCACCGTCTTCGCCCAGCAGATCGCGAACGGCCTGGTCAACGGGATGGCCTATGTGCTCATCGCCACCGGGCTGACGCTGGTCTTCGGGGTGCTGCGCATCGTGAATTTCGCCCATGGCGAGTTCTACATGCTCGGCGCCTACATCACATATTTCGTCGGCACCCTGTTCGGGCTCGACTACATCGCGGCGGCGGCCATCTCGGCCGTGGTGGTGGCGGGGCTCGGCGTCGCCGCCAACAAGCTGATCTTCTGGCCGCTGCGCCGCGACCATGAATTCACCATCCTGCTGTCCAGCCTGGGCCTCGCCCTGCTGATCGCCAACGGCGGCGAGCTGCTGTTCGGCGCCGATCCGAAATATGTCGAGAGCCCCTTCGCCGACGAGGTGCTGGACATCGGCACGGTGACGCTGACCCAGCAGCGCGTGCTGGTCTTCGCCGCTGCGGTGGTGGCGCTGATCGCGGTCTACCTGTTCATTCGCTATTCGCGCTTCGGCAAGATGATGCGGGCGACGGCGCAGAACCCGGACGGTGCGGCACTGACCGGCATCAACATCGGGCTGGTCCACACCTACACCTTCGCGCTCGCCTGCGGGCTGGCGGCGCTGTCGGGCGCCCTGGTCGGCCCCACCGTGATGATCTTCCCGACCATCGGCAACTGGGCGGTCCTGAAGGGCTTCATCGTCGTCATCATGGGCGGTCTGGGCAGCGTCACCGGCGCCCTCTTCGCCGGCCTGCTGCTGGGCGTCATCGAATCGCTGGGCGGCGGCTACATCTCCCTCGGCTTCATGGAGGCGATCGGCTACGCGATGATCATCGCGGTCCTGCTGTGGCGCCCCAACGGCCTGTTCAGCACGGCGCGGGGTCTGCGATGAACACCAACTCTCATGGGCATTCCCTGGGCCAACCCCTGGCGATTGCCGGCGGCGTCGCCGCCCTGGCCGTCCTGCCCTTCCTGGCCGGCAACGCCTATCTGGAACATCTGCTGGTTCTGTGGATGCTGTATGCGCTGCTGGCGCTCAGCCTCAACATCGTCATCGGCTATCTCGGCGAACTCACCTTCGGCCATGCCGCCTTCGTCGGCGTCGGGGCCTACACCTCGGCGATCCTGTCCACGCAGCTGGGGCTGCCGCCACTGCTGGGCCTGCCGCTGGCCGGGCTGGTCGCGGCGATGTTCGGTCTGGTGATCGGCTATGCCGCGCTGCGCGTGGTCGGGCCGCAATTCGCCATCCTGACGCTGGGCTTCGGCGCCATCCTCTTCACCATCACCAACCATTGGGTCGATCTGACGCGCGGGCCCATGGGCATCACCGACATCCCGCCGATGGCAATCGGTCCGCTGGCCTTCGACAGCGCCCGCCCGACCTATTATCTGGTGCTGGCGCTGGTGCTGGCGACCGCCTATCTCTGCCACGCGCTGGTGGGCAGCCGCACCGGCCGCGCCTTCCTGGCGGTGCGGGAGAATGCACCGCTCGCCGCCTCGCTCGGCATCAACGTCTTCCACACCAAGCTGATGGGCTTCGTCGCCGCCACCGCCATCGCCGGCATCGGCGGCGCCATCTACGCCCACTACATCCGGGTCATCACCCCCGACATCATGGGCGTCCACAATGTCGCCGCCCTGATCATCGTCGTCATCATCGGCGGCCGTGGCACCATCCTGGGGCCGATCCTGGGGGCGCTGGTCTATATCGGCCTCCTGGAATCGCTGCGCGTCGCCGGCCCGCTGCGGATGGTCATCTTCGCGGCCCTGCTGACCGGCACTGTCGTCTTCCTGCCGGGCGGGCTGATCAGCCTGTGGCAGCGCTGGCGCAACACCCACAAGTCGGAGAACACCCAGCCGGCCACGCCCACCGGCTTGCCCAGCACGGAGGGAGGTGCGAAATGAACGCAGCCGCCAACGCAGGCGAAATCCTCGCCGTCAGCAACCTGACCCGCATCTTCGGCGGCCTGACCGCGGTGCGCGACGTCACCATGACGGTTCAGTCTGGCGAGGTGGTCGGGCTGATCGGACCGAACGGCGCCGGCAAGACGACGCTGTTCAACATGCTGGGCGGTTCGCTGCCACCCTCGTCCGGCAGCATCCGCTTCGCTGGCACCGACTGCACCGGCGCGCCGTCGCACGTCATGGGCCAGCGCGGCGTGTCGCGCACTTTCCAGATCACCAGCCTGTTCCCCAGCCTGACGGCGCTCGACAATGTGCGCAGCGCCGCCTACCGCACGACGCGGGCCGGCTGGGGGGCCGCCATCCTGCGCAGCCCCGCCTACCGGCGGGAAGAGGCGGAGCTGCGGCGCAAGGCGCTGGAAATCCTGGCCTTCTGCGACCTCGACCACCGCGCCGACACGCTGGCCGACGCCATGTCATACGGCGAGCAGCGCCGGCTGGAGATCGCCATCGCGCTGGCTGCCGAGCCGCGCCTGCTCCTCCTCGACGAGCCGGCCGCCGGCATGAACCCGGAGGAGGGCCAGCGGCTGGTCGAAATGATCCGCCGCATCCGCGCCCGCGGCGTCACCGTGCTGCTGGTGGAGCACCACATGCGCGTGGTCGCCAGCGTCTGCGACCGGCTGGTGGTGCTGGACCATGGGGTGAAGATCGCCGAGGGACCGCCGGCCAAGGTGCTGAACGATCCGGAAGTGATCCGCGTGTATCTGGGACGGGAGCCGGTCGATGCTTAAGGTCGAAGGTCTGAAGGTCCGCTACGGCCACCGCGAGGCGGTGCACAACGTCTCCCTGACCGTCGAGGACGGCGAGCTGGTGACGCTGGTCGGCTCCAACGGCGCCGGCAAGACGACGACGCTGAAGGCGATCTCCGCCCTGCTGCGGCCGAGTGGCGGGACGATCACCTTCGACGGCGAGCGCATCGACCGGCTGGCGCCCCATCAGGTGATCGAGCGCGGGCTGGTCCATGTGCCGGAGGGCCGCCAGCTTTTCCCCGAGATGACGGTGCTGGAGCATCTGGAGCTGGGCGCGCTCCGCGGCCGGCCCGGCAGCATGGGCTTCGCCGAGCGGCTGCGCTGGGTCTACGAGCTGTTCCCCATCCTGGCCGAACGCCGCACCCAGAAGGCCGGCACGATGAGCGGCGGGCAGCAGCAGCTTGTCGCCTTCGGCCGCGGCCTGATGGCCAACCCGAAATGCCTGATGCTGGACGAGCCGACGCTGGGGCTGGCGCCGATCATCGTCGACACGCTGGCCGACACCATCAAGAATCTGCACGGCACCGGCATCACCATCCTGCTGGTCGAGCAGCGGGTGGATCTGGCCCTGCGTCTGGCCGACCGCGCCTATGTGCTGGAAACCGGGCGGGTGGTGATGGAGGATTCGGCCCAGACCCTGCTGGCCGATCCGCGCATCAAAACAGCATATCTCGGGCTGTGACGGGCATGTCCGGCACGGAGGTGGTGGAGCGGGCGCGGGCGATCCTCGGGCCGGCGCATGTGCTGGTCGGGCCAGTGGACACGGCGCCCTTCCTGGCGGACTGGCGCGGGCGCTACCGCGGTGCGGCGCTGGCCGTGGTCCGCCCCGCCGATGCGGCGCAGGTGGCGGCCATCGTCCGGCTGTGCGCCGAAACCGGGACACCGCTGGTTCCCCAGGGCGGCAACACTGGCGTGGTCGGCGGCGCCATCCCCGACGACAGCGGACGGAGCCTCGTCCTGTGCCTGTCGCGCCTGACCCGCATCCGCGACGTCGATCCCATCGGCGACAGCCTGACGGTGGAGGCCGGCTGCACCCTGGCCGCGGTCCAGGCCGCCGCGGAGGAGGCCGGGCGGCTGTTCCCGATGAGTCTGGGCAGTGAGGGCAGCTGCCAGATCGGCGGCACCATCGCCACCAACGCCGGGGGAACCGCCGTCCTGCGCTATGGGCCGATGCGCGATCTCGTGCTTGGGCTGGAGGTGGTGCTGCCCGACGGCACGCTGTGGAACGGGCTGCGGGCGCTGCGCAAGGACAACACCGGCTATGCCCTGAAGCACCTGTTCATCGGGGCGGAGGGCACACTGGGCATCGTCACCGCGGCGACGCTGAAGCTGTTCCCAAGGCCGCAAAGTGTTGCCACCGGCTTCCTCGCCCTGCCCTCGCTGGAAACGGCCTTGCAAGTGTTCGCCCAACTGCGCGGTGCGCTGGGCGACCGGGTGACAACGGCGGAAATCCTGTCGGAAGGACAAGTCGCCTCGGTGCTGGCCCATGTGCCGGGCACGGTCAGGCCGATCGGCACAATCATGCCCTGGTATCTGCTGGTCGAGGTCACCGATCCGATGCGGGGGCTGGATCTGGAGGCACGGCTTGAGGATCTGCTGGCAACCGGGCTGGAGGACGGACGCATCGCCGATGCGGCGGTCGCCCGCAGCCAGGCCCAGGCGAATGCGATGTGGAAGCTGCGCCACAGCGTGTCGGAGGCCAACCGCAAGAGCGGCATCGTCGTCGGCCACGACACCGCGGTGCCGGTCGCCCGCATCCCCGACTTCGTCACCCGCGCCACCACGGCCATCAAGACGGTGCGGCCCGATGCCCGCGTGGTGGCGGTGGGGCATATCGGCGACGGCAACATCCATCTGGTCGCCATCCTGCCGGAAAGCCTCCGGGCCTCGGGCGAGCCGCTGGACCGCATCGCCCAGGCGATCAGCGCCGCGGTCCACGAACAGGCAATCGCGCTTGGCGGCACCATCAGCGCCGAGCATGGCATCGGCCAGAGCATGCGCGACGCGCTCGCCGCCTTCAAAGGACCGGCGGAAATGGCGCTGATGCAGGGCATCAAGCAGCTGTTCGACCCGCAGGGAGTGATGAATCCGGGCAAGGTCGTGGCGGTCCGGCGCTGACGGTCCTACCGCCGGCTCAGGCCACCGCCGTTATCACATGCGCCTGAATCCTGCCGTCGATGGGGCCGTCGGCGAAATGCCGGGCGATGGCCTGGGCGGCGCGTTCCGTCACCTCGTCGAGGCGGCCTGCATCCCGCGCTTCGATCTCCAGGCGCATGGGCGTTCCCTGGCAAAAGCCGGTCGCCGGATCGGCGGCCGTCGCCGCCCGGCTGCGCAGGGTCACGGTCTCGATCCCGATGTCGGTGAAGCCGGCTTTTTGGAGGTCGTCGCGGATGCGCCCGGTGTCATGGTAGCCGTGCGGCGTCCGTGCCATGAAGCCGGGCGGATCGTCGGGAAAGGCCGCGGCGACGGCGGCGCTGACGACCGCGGCGATCTCGTTGTCCTCGATCCGGTCCCACACGCTGAACAGGAAGCGGCCTCCCGGCTTCAGCACCCGGCGTGCTTCGGCGAACCCCGCGGGCTTGTCCGGGAAGAACATCACGCCGAACTGGCAGACGAGCGCATCGAAGCTGTCGCTCTCGAAGGGCAGGCTCAGGGCGTTCGCCTGCTGCCATGTAACTCGTGACGCATCCAGCTTCTGTGCCGCATGGTCGAGCATCGGCTGATTGAGGTCCGTCGCAACGAGTTCGACGCTTGCCGGCAGGGTCTGGACCAGGGCGCGCGTCACGATCCCGGTTCCGGCCGCCGTTTCCAGAATCCGCCCCTCCATCCCCGCAAGCCGCCGTGCCATATCGCCGGCATAGGGTTCGAACAGGAGGGGGCCGAGATAACGGTCATAGAGTGCCGGGATCGCCCCCGCGAATGCCTTGTCCACGTCAGCCATGTCGCCCCCCATTTCAAAATGCGGGATCGCTCAGCTTATTCCCCGCCGACGATGCGGGCGATGGCCAATTGGGGGCGGACGCATGCTCCTTGGGTCCGCCAATCGACGAAATCGCAACGAAAAATTCCCCGGAGCCATGCGTTTCGGCATGGCTCCGGGGGGCTTGCGGTCATCTTAGGTAAAGGGATGGTTCAGCGGTCCGACCGGGTGAGGAGCCGCAGGACCAATGCCGCGGCCGAGGCGGCGGTGGCGACGGCGACCACACCGTTCCAGCCCCAGGCGGCCAGGGCCTGGCTGCCCAGCGTGGCGCCGACGGCCATGCCGATGAACATGCCGACCATCAGCACCGCGTTCAGGCGGCTGCGGGCGGCCGGGTCGATGCCGTAGACGATGGTCTGGTGGGCGATCAGCGATGCCTGGACGCCCAGGTCGAAGCCGACTGCGCTCGCAACCAGCAGCCACAGGCGGCCACCTTCGGGCAGCAGCGGCGACAGCGCCATCGCGGCGAAGGACAGCACGGCCAGACCGGCCCCCAGCCGGGTCATCAGCGCCGGACCGCGGCTGTCGGTGATGCGGCCGGCAATCGGCGCCACCAGCGCGCCGGCAGCACCGGCCAGACCGAAGGCGCCCGCCGCGGCGGCACCCAGATGGAACGGCGCGCCATGCAGCATCACCGCCAGGGTCGACCAGAAGGCGCTGAAGCCCAGCGACAACAGACCCTGCGCCATCGCCGCCCGGCGCAGGCCGGGGTGACGGCCCCACAGCGTCACCATCGAACCCAGCAGCTCGCCGTAGCCGAGGTCGGTCGTCGGCTTGAAGCGCGGCAGCCCACGCCACAGCGCGGCACCCAGCAGGGCGATGCTGCCGGCGGCGGCGACGAACACGGCGCGCCAGCCGAACTGCTCGGCGATGACACCGCTGACCACCCGCGACAGCAGGATGCCCAGCAGCAGGCCGGTCATCACCGTGCCGACCACACGGCCGCGATGCTCCGCCGGGGCCAGGGTGGCGGCGGCGGGGACGATGTCCTGCGCCAGCGTTGCCGAAAGCCCCATCACCAGGCTCGCCGCCAGCAATCCGCCGATGGAAGGCGCGAAGCCCGCCGCCAGCAGGGCCGCGACCAGCACCGACACCTTCGCCAGGATGATCCGGCGGCGGTCGAAGCGGTCGCCCAGCGGGGCCAGCAGCAGGATGCCGAAGGCATATCCCAGCTGGGTCAGCGTCGGCACCCAACCGACCGTCCGGTCCGCCGCCCCAATGTCGGTGCCGAGCACGCCCAGCATCGGCTGGCTGTAATAGAGGGTCGCCGCCGCCAGACCGGCGCCCGCGGCCATCAGGAACACCAGCGGCCGGCTCATCCCGCTGTCATGCGCGGGCGCCAGGGGCATTGCATTTGCCAGCGGCGTTGCATGCGCGGTTTGAATGGTTGTCATCGTTCGATCCCCTCAAGGGCAAGCAGTGGCTTGGTTGAGGGGGAGTATGGCGGCGGGCCGCAGGGGACGGTAGCCGGACCGGGTGTAGATTTGCTATACGCTTGACGTATGAGCAATGACCTCTCGGCGGCCGGCAGCGACCGCATCGCCCTGCTGGAGACCTTCGTCCGCATCGTGGAGGCGGGGAACCTGTCGGCTGCGGCCGCACAGCTGGGCAGCACCCAGCCGACGGTCAGCCGCCGTCTGCAACTGCTGGAACGGACGCTTGGCGTCCGGCTGCTGCACCGCTCCACCCACCGGATGAACCTGACGGAGGACGGCACTCTCTGTTACGAGCGGGCCAAGGATCTGCTGGCCGGCTGGCAGATGCTGGAAAGCGATGTCCGCGGCGCCGACGACCAGCCGACCGGACATCTGCGGGTGCTGGCGCCGCATGCTTTCGGACAGCAGCAGTTGATCGGGCCGGTGGCGGACTATCTGCGCCGCTATCCGCGGATGACGGTGGAATGGCTCCTGCACGACCGCATGCCGGATTTCATCGCCGAGGGCATCGACTGCGCCATCCGGGTCGGCGAGATCGCCGATCCGTCGGTGGTTGCCCTGCGGCTGGCGGAAGTGCCGCGGATCGCCGTCGCCTCCCCCACCCTGCTCGGCGGCCGGCCGGTGCCGCAGCATCCGGACGAGCTGGCGGAACTGCCCTGGCTGGCTCTGCGCACCTTCTACCGGGGCGAGGTGACACTGACCCATGCCGGGACCGGCGAGACGGTCGGCTTCCCCATCCGCCCGCGCCTGTCCACCGACGGGCTGCAGGCAATCCGCAACGCGGCGATCCTCGGGCTGGGGGCGGCCATCGCCTCGCAATGGGCGCTGGTGGACGATCTGGCGGCGGGCCGGCTGGTGCATCTGGCGCCGGACTGGCAGGCGCCCACCCTGCCCGTCAGTCTGGTCTATCATCCCGCCCGCCACCAGCCGGCCCGCCTGCGCCGCTTCATCGAGGTGATGCGCGTCGCCGTGCCCCTCGCCTTCCGCGCGGTGCAGGCGCCATAGCGTCAAAAGGCGGCGGCTTTGCCACGGCTTTGCTATGGTGTCCGCGACTTGTTCAGGAAGGCCGATGTTCATGCACGAGTATGTCCGCAAAATCCTCACCGCGCGCGTCTATGACGTGGCGATCGAAAGCCCGCTCGATCCGATGCCGCGGCTGTCGCAGCGCCTGAACAACATCGCCCTGCTGAAGCGCGAGGATCTGCAACCCGTCTTCTCCTTCAAGCTGCGCGGCGCCTACAACAAGATGGTCGGGCTTCCGCCGGAAGCGCGGGAGCGCGGGGTGGTGTGCGCGTCGGCCGGCAACCATGCCCAGGGCGTGGCGCTGTCGGCGCAGAAGCTGGGCATCAAGGCGGTGATCGTCATGCCGCGGACGACGCCGGCCATCAAGGTCCAGGCAGTCAAGAGCCGCGGCGGCAAGGTCGTTCTGCACGGCGACGTCTTCGACGACGCCTATCTCCATGCCCGCCAGATCGAGGCCGACAAGGGGCTGACCTTCATCCACCCCTATGACGATCCCGACGTGATCGCCGGCCAGGGCACCGTCGGCATGGAGATCCTGCGCCAGCATCCGCACCCGCTGGACGCGATCTTCGTGCAGATCGGCGGCGGCGGGCTGGCCGCCGGGATCGCCGCCTACGTCAAGTTCCTGCGCCCCGACGTTAAGGTGATCGGCGTCGAGCCCGACGACGCGGCCAGCATGGGCGCCGCCATCGCGGCCGGAAAGCGCGTGCAGCTGGATCAGGTCGGGCTGTTCGCCGACGGCGTCGCCGTCCGGCAGGTCGGCAGCGAGACCTTCCGGCTGTGCAGCGAGCTGCTGGACGAGGTCATCACCGTCAACACCGACGAGATCTGCGCCGCCGTCAAGGACATCTTCGAGGACACCCGCGCCATCACCGAACCGTCGGGCGCGGTCGGTCTGGCCGGCCTGAAGAAATACGCCGAGCGCGAAGGGTTGCAGGGCAAGGGGCTGGTAGCCATCGGCAGCGGCGCCAACATGAATTTCGACCGGCTGCGCCACATCGCCGAACGGGCGGAGATCGGTGAGCGGCGCGAGGCGCTGCTGGCCGTCACCATCCCGGAACGGCCGGGCGCCTACCGGCAATTCATCCAGGCGCTCGGCAAGCGGTCGATCACCGAGTTCAACTACCGCTATGCCGACGACCGCGAGGCACAGATCTTCGTCGGCGTCCAGCTGACCGAGGGCGATGCGGAAAAGCGCCTGATCATCGATCTTCTGCGCGGTCTGGACTGCCCGGTTCTGGACATGAGCGACAACGAGATGGCGAAGCTCCATGTCCGCTACATGGTCGGCGGCCGGGTGCGCGGGTTGAAGGACGAGCTGCTCTACCGCTTCCAGTTCCCGGAACGGCCGGGCGCCCTGCTGAAGTTCCTGAACGGTCTGGCGCAGGAGTGGAACATCTCGCTGTTCCATTACCGCAACCACGGCGCCGACTATGGCCGTGTGCTGGCCGGCATCCAGGTGCCGGAGAAGGACCGGACACGGTTTCGGCACTGCCTGGACGAGCTTGGCTATCCCTGTTGGGACGAGACCGGCAACCCGGCCTACCGGATGTTCCTGGCCGAACCGCAGGGCTGATTCCCGAACCGCTCCCTAAAAGCTGGCAAGTTGGCCCTTACATGTTTACAAATACCTGACAGCCGAGGGACGGCAGCCAGTGGAGCGGGAGCGACAGGATGGAGTCGAGTGAACACGGCGCGATGACCGCTGCGGTGTCGGACGGCGGGGAGGGCACGCCGCTGCTCCGCACCCGCCAGACGCCGCTGGTCACGCGGATCTACCAGCTGCTGCTGGCCCAGATCAGCGCCGGCGATTTCAAGCCCGACGAGCGCCTGCCCGGCGAGAACGACCTTGCCGCCCGCTTCCAGGTGTCGCGCCCGGTGGTACGCGAGGCGTTGAAGCGGCTGCGCAACGACGGGCTTATTTATTCCCGCCAGGGCGCCGGCAGCTTCGTCCGGGTGGCGGTGGAGGAAAGCCAGCCGGTGCTGGGCTATGCGCCGGTGGAGACGATTGCCGACATCCAGCGCTGCTACGAGTTCCGCCTGACCATCGAGCCGGATCACGCCTATCACGCAGCATTGCGTTGGAACGATGCAGCACTCGACCGCATCGCCGCGGCGTTGAGCCTGATGGACGATGCGACCCGCGCCCACCGGCACCGCGAGGACGCCGACTACGCCTTCCACACCGCCATCGCCGAGGCGACGAACAACCATTATTACATGTCGTCGATGCAGGCGCTGAAGGATCACATCTCCGTCGGCATGAAGTTCCACGGCGTGTCGCTGATGGGGCCGAGTTCCGGCCTGACCGGCGTGTATGACGAACATCGCGGCATCTTCGACGCCATCCGCCACCGGGACGGCGAAACCGCACGCCAGCGGATGCGCAAGCATCTGGAAGGGTCGCGCGACCGCGTGTTCGAAGGACGGGCGCTGGACCTCTCGCTGTAAATCGCTGACCTGCAATTGCTTTTCCGGCAGAGCCGCACCGCGCCCAGCCGCCGCTGGCGTGCGCAGCCCTGTGCGTCCATGGCATCATGGCGCAACATGTAAACATGTATTGCCCAATCACACCGCCATATCCCCGTTTTTTGCCCTCAACAACATTACAACATATTGACATCTCCGCAGCGCTATGATGGAGTGGGTCATCGTCGAGGGCGGCAGGAGCGCCCGGCAGCGGACCATCGCAGTGCGAGGGCCGCCGCTCACAAGGATGGGGACCACCCATGGACAGCATGGTTCCACAGGACGGATCGCCACAGGGCATCCAGGCGGCGGCCGGATCATCGGCAACGCTGCATCCGTGCCTGATCGCCGACGACCTGACCGGGGCGCTCGACACCGCCGCACAGTTCGCCGCCATCGCCGGTCCGATCCCCGTCTACTGGCAGAGCCTGCCCTATCCAGCATTGCCGAATGCGCTCGCTTTCGACAGCGGCACGCGCGAGGCGACGCGGGACGAGGCCCGCCGCCGGGTCGCCGCCATCGCCGCCGGCCTGCCGCGCAGCCCCGGCTCGCTCCATTACGCCAAGCTCGACAGCCTGTTGCGCGGCCATGCCGGGGCGGAGATCGCCGCCTGGATCGCCGCCACGGCCCCCGATCATGTCATCGTCGCTCCCGCCTTCCCCTATCAGGGCCGCATCATGCGCGGCGGCATCCAGTTCACCCCCGGCGATGACGCCCGCAGTTGGACAGCCACGGCCAGCGACCTGCGCGCCGATCTGGAGCGGGAAAGCTTTGCGGTCCAGCCCTGCTGCCCCGGCGCGGCGGTGCCGGCGGGCGTCAGCCTGTGGGATGCCGAAACCGACGCCGACCTCGACGCCATCGCCGCCGCCGGCCTCGCGCTGAACGGGCGCGTGCTGTGGTGCGGCAGCAGCGGGCTGGCCGGTGCGCTGGCCCGGCAGATGGGCACCGCCGCCTGCGATCCCGTCGCCGTGCGGCTGCCACGGCCGATCCTCGGCCTGTTCGGCACCAACCATCCGGCGATGACGGCGCAGATCGACGCCTGTCCGGAGCATGTGCTGGCGCTGCCCGACGGTGGCTCCACCTCGGCCACGGTGCTGGCCCAGCGGCTGGACCGCGACGGCATCGCGCTCGCCACCCTCGCCCTGCCCGAGGGGTTGGCGCGGAGCGACGCGGCAAACCGGATCGAACGGGAATTCGCCCGGCTGGTCCGCCGGCTCGACCCGCCCGGCACGCTGCTGGTGGCCGGCGGCGAGACCCTGCGCGGCCTCTGCCTCGCCCTGGACGCCGACCGGCTGGACCTCGACGGACAGATCTGGCCGGGGGTGCCCTGCTCCATCCTGCGCGGCGGACGCTTCGATGGGGTCCGCGTCATTTCAAAATCGGGCGCGTTCGGCGACCCGTCACTGCTGCGCCGGCTGCTTGCGCTGGCTGCGCCGCTTCATCAGGGAGAACAAGCATGACACCGCATCTGGCCATCACCATGGGCGATCCGGCCGGCGTCGGGCCGGAGATCATCGTGAAGGCCTGCGCGCGTCTGAAGGACCGGCTGGCCGACGGGTCGCTGCGCCTGCTGGTCATCGGCAGCAACCCAGCCCTCCATGCGGCGCGCGATGCGCTCGGCAGCGACCTCGACTTCCCCGAGGTGACTGACATCGACGGCGAGTGGCCGGCGCTGGCCTGCCTCCAGGCCGGCCCGGAGGGCGAGCCGATCCGTCCCGGCGTGCTGTCAATCGACGGCGGCCGCTTCGCCTATCTGGCGGTGGAGCGCGCGGTGCGGCTGGCCGAAGCCGGCCGCATCCACGGCATCGTCACCGCGCCCCTGAACAAGGAGGCGATGAACAAGGCCGGTTATCACTTCGCCGGGCACACCGACCTGCTGGCCGAACTGACCGGCGCCCGCGGTTCGGTGATGATGCTGGCCCACGGCAACATGCGGGTCAGCCACGTCACCACCCACATCGCGCTGGAGGATGTGCCGAAGAAGCTGACGCCGGAACGTCTGCGCTACGTCATCGACCGCACCGACGAGACGCTGGCCGGGCTTGGCCTTTCCCGCCGCCGCATCGCCATCGCCGCGCTAAACCCGCATGCCGGCGAGGGCGGGCTGTTCGGCCGGCAGGACATCGAGGTGACCGAGCCGGTGATCCGCCAATGCGTCGCCGACGGGCTGGATGTCGTCGGGCCGGTGCCCGGCGACACCATCTTCGTCAAGCTGCGCGCCGGCCAGTACGATGCGGTGGTCGCCATGTACCACGACCAGGGCCACATCCCGGTCAAGCTGCTGGGCTTCAACGTCAATCCGGAGACCGGCACCTGGGATGCGCTGAGCGGCGTCAACATCACGCTCGGCCTGCCGATCATCCGCACCTCCGTCGACCACGGCACCGCCTTCGACATCGCCGGCAAGGGCATCGCCAACGAGCTGAGCCTGATCGAGGCCATCGACTACGCCGAAAAGCTGGCCGCCGCCCGCGTGCGCGTCGCCGCCTGAGGAACCCGATCATGAACACCATCGACCTGACCACGCCCATCGACCTGCTCCGCCCGCCCCGCGTCGTCTTCGGCGCCGGCACCGCGGCCGAGACCGGCCGCTGGGTGCGCGAGCGCGGCCTGACCCGCATCCTGGTGGTCGCCGACGCCTTCAACGCCACCCGCGTGGAGCGGCTGGGGCTGGAGGGCGAAGTCACGATCTTCGCCGACATCAAGCCCGAACCCGACGTTCCCAACCTGGAGGCGCTGCTCACGGTCGCCGAACGGGTCGAGCCGCAGGCGGTGATCGGCTTCGGCGGCGGAAGCGCCATGGATTTGGCGAAGCTGGCCGCCGTGCTGCCCGGCAGCGGCCAGACCATCCGCGACGTGGTCGGTCCGGAGAAGGTGGCGGGCAAGCGCGCCGTCCTGGTCCAGGTGCCGACCACCGCCGGCACCGGCAGCGAGGTCGGCACCCGTGCGCTGGTCACCGACCCGGCGACGATGAGCAAGCTGGCGGTGCAGAGCGTCCACATGCTGGCCGACGTCGCGGTGGTCGATCCCGACCTGACGCTGAGCGTGCCGGCCGCGGTGACCGCCGCCACCGGCGTCGACGCGCTGGCCCATTGCGTCGAGGCCTACACCAACCGCAAGGCCCATCCGCTGATCGACCTCTATGCGCTGGAAGGCATCCGGCTGGTCGGCCGCTTCCTGCCGCGCGCCATAGCCGACGGCGGCGACCGCGAGGCGCGGGCCGGCCTGTCGCTGGCGTCCTTCTATGGCGGTATCTGCCTGGGTCCGGTCAACACCGCCGCCGGCCATGCCGTCGCCTATCCGCTGGGAACCCGCCACCACATCCCGCATGGCGCCGCCAACGCGCTGATCTTCCCGCATGTGCTGGCCTTCAACGCGCCGGCCGTCCCGGTCAAGACCACCGCCGTTCTGGAAGCGCTGGGCCTGCCGGCAGTCGCCGATCCGGCCGCGGTGTTCAAGGCCGCGCACGATTGGTGCGTGAAACTCGGCTGCACCATGCGGCTGTCGGCGTTCGGCGTGCCCGAGGCCGATCTGCCGCGCATGGCCGAGGAGGCACACGCCATCCGCCGGCTGCTCGACAACAACCCGCGCGATCTCAGCCGCGAGGACATCCTGGGCATGTACCGCGCCGCCGCCTGACGGCGCGGCGCCAAGCCCTCATCCCGTTCGTGAAAAGGCCAATCCCATGAGCAAGACCAGCGGCAAGATCGGCGGACCTTTCGTCGCGATCGTCACCCCCTTCGACGGCGACGAACGCGTCGAATTCGCAGCGCTGCGACGGCAGGTGAAGCGGCAGGCGACCGCCGGCAACGGCGTCTTCTGCGCCGGCACCAACGGCGAATTCTATGCCCTGTCCTTCGACGAGAAGCTGGCGGTGGCGGAGACCTGCGTCGAGGCCGCCGACGGCAAGGTGCCGGTGCTGGCCCATATCGGCGAGATCTCCACCAACCAGACCATCGCGCTGGGCAAGGCGGTCGAGCGGCTCGGCGTCAAGGCGGTCTCCGCCATCACGCCGTCCTTCATCGCCTGTTCGCAGGCCGAACTGGTGGAGCATTACCGCCGCGTCGCCGATGCGCTGACGGTGCCGGTCTATCTCTACAACATCCCGGCCCGCACCGGGAACACGCTGGAGCCGCAGACCGCCCGCATCCTGGCCGACCACCCGAACATCATCGGCATCAAGGACAGCGCCGGTTCGCAGGAGAGCCTGGACGGCTTCCTCGCCATCGCGCGGGAGCGTGACGATTTCGACGTGCTGGTCGGCCCGGATTCGCTGGTGCTGCACGGACTGCGCAACGGTGCGGCCGGCTGCATTTCCGGCCTCGGCAACATCGCGCCGGTGACGCTCAACGGCATCCACGCCGCCTTCGTGGCCGGCGACGCCGAGACGGCCGACAGGCACCAGACCCATTTCAGCACGCTCCGCAAGGAACTCTACGCGCTGGGCTTCCCGCCGGCGATGGTCAAGCGCGCTCTCCGCAGCGCCATGCCGGAGGTCGGTTTCAGCCGTGCCCCGGTGCTGATCGCCGACGAGGTGGACAGCCGGATCAAGGCAATCGCGGCACGCTACGCCGAAGCGGTGTGACGCTGTTCCACGCCGCATGGCGCCGCGACGGAACAGGCCGGCGCCAATTCCCCGAACAACACTGAAGGCGGATCCATCCGCCCGCTAGGGAGACCCGTCCATGAACCATTTCACCAGTGGAGAAAGTGCGCTCATCCTGGGGATTGTCGTCCTCTACATCCTCTTCACCTCCTGGCTGACCATCCGGCTGCGCAGCCGCAACAACGGCGAGTTCATGAACGCCGCGCGGTCGATGCCGGCAGCCGTCGTCGGCGTCCTGCTGATGTCCGAGTTCATCGGCGCCAAGTCCACCGTCGGCACGGCGCAGGAAGCCTTCAGCTCCGGCATGGCGTCGGCCTGGTCGGTGCTGGGCGCCTCCATCGGCTTCCTGCTGTTCGGCCTGTTCTTCGCCAAGCGCATCTACGGGTCGGGCGAATACACCATCTCCGCCGCCATCGCGAAATATTACGGCACCTCCACCATGCGGACGGTGTCGATCATCATGATGTATGCGCTGCTGCTGGTGAATGTCGGCAACTACGTCAGCGGTGCCGCCGCCCTGTCCACCGTCATGAACCTCAATCTGACCTGGGCGATGGTCATCATCGCGGTGGTCAGCACCTTCTACTATGTGTTCGGCGGGCTGAAGGGCATCGCCTACGTCACCATCCTGCACAGCGCGCTGAAGCTGCTGGGCATCGCCCTGCTGCTGGGCACCGCGCTGTCGCTCAGCGGCGGCATCGGCCCGATGGTCGAGAAGCTGCCGGCCCACTATTTCACCATCGACGGCACCATCGGCATGCCGACGATCTTCGCCTGGGTCATCGGCACCGTCGGCGCCATCTTCTCCACCCAGTTCGTCATCCAGGCGATCTCGTCCAACCGCAGCGCCGGCGAGGCCCAGCGCTCCGCCTTCTATGCCGCGATCTTCTGCCTGCCGCTCGGCATCATGCTGGCGCTGATCGGCGTGACCGCCCATTACCTCCATCCCGACATGAAGAGCCTGTACGCGCTGCCGGTGTTCCTCGACGCCATGCACCCGCTGATGGCCGCCATCGTCACCACCTCGCTCGTCGCCTCGGTCTTCGTCAGCGTCAGCACGGTGGCGCTCGCCATCGCCTCGCTGGCGGTGCGTGACTTCTACGTGCCGTGGAAGAAGCCGACGCCGGAGCAGGAGTTCCGCACCACCCGCATCCTGTCTCTCATCATCGGCTTCCTGCCGCTGATCTTCGTCTTCTTCGTGCCGGAAATCCTGAAGCTGTCCTTCTTCACCCGGGCGCTGCGCCTGTCGATCACGGTCGTGGCGATGATCGGCTTCTTCCTGCCGCTGTTCGCCAGCAACCTGGGCGCCACGCTGGGCCTGCTGGGCGCCACCGTCAGCACCACCGTCTGGTACGTGACGGGCAACCCCTACGGCATCGACAACATGTATATCGCCTTGCTGACGCCGATGCTGGTGATGCTGGTGGAACGCCTGATCCGCGGCCGCAACGCCCCGGCGATGGTCGCCGCTCCGCCCCAGGCCGACGCAGGATGACCGCCATACGCTGACCGGCCCGTCCCTTTCCCCAGTTTGCCCCTTCCCCAGTTTGCATGTGACCGACATGACCACACCCTCGACCCTGCCCTTCACCACCGACCGCGGGCGCGTTGCGCCCGTGGACGGGGACGCCGGGCGCCGCGACACCTATCTGCCGTCGCCCTGCGTCCAGAACCATGCCGCCAACATCGTTGTGCTCGGCAACGGCGATCTCGGCTGCGTCTGGTTCGGCGGCACCCAGGAAGGCATCCCCGACATCTCGATCTATTTCTCGCGGCTGGCGAAGGGCTCCGACAGCTGGACCGATCCGGTCAAGCTGTCGGACGACCCGACCCGCTCGGAACAGAACCCGGTGCTGTTCCCGGCGCCGGACGGCACGCTGTGGCTGTTCTACACCGCGCAAATCTCCGGCAACCAGGACACCGCCGTCGTGCGCTGCCGCAACTCCGCCGACCATGGGCAGAACTGGGGGCCGATCCGCACCCTGTTCGAAGGCAACGGCAGCGACGGCATCTTCATCCGCCAGCCGGTGGTGGTCCTGCCGAACGGCGACTGGCTGCTGCCGACCTTCCTCTGCCACGGCACACCGGGCGAGAAGTGGGTGGGCGACAACGACACCAGCGCCGTGCGCATCTCTTCCGACCGCGGTGAAAGCTGGACCGAGCATCCGGTGCCGGACAGCGTCGGCTGCGTCCATATGAGCGTCGTGCCGTTGCGCGACGGCACGCTGGCCGCCTTCTACCGCAGCCGCTGGGCCGACCATGTCTATCGCAGCGTCTCCGCCGACAATGGCCGCAGCTGGAGCGCTCCGGTTCCGACCGAGCTGCCCAACAACAACTCCTCGATCCAGGTGACGGCGCTGGCCGACGGCCGGCTCGCCATCGTCTTCAACGAGTCCAGTGCGGAGAACGCGACCGAGCGCCGTGCCTCGCTCTATGACGAGATCGAGGACGACGTCCCGGCCGGTGGCGCCGCCGTTGCGGTCGCCGCAAAGCCGGCGCAGGCACCCGCCCGCAAGGCCTTCTGGGGCGCACCGCGCGCGCCGCTGACACTGGCCCTGTCGGAGGATGGCGGGCTGACCTGGCCGCTCCGCCGGAACTTGGAGGTCGGCGACGGCTACTGCATGACCAACAATTCCAAGGACAGCCTGAACCGGGAATTCTCCTACCCGTCGGTCACACAGACGGCGGAGGGCGACCTGCATGTCGCCTTCACCTATTTCCGGCAGGCCATCAAATACAGCCGCGTCTCGCCCGACTGGGTGGGTGGCGGCAGCTGACCGGCGATGGGGGCGCCGACCGGCGTTCCCGCCCGCCCGTCCGATTCCTCATTTTCCGGGGACTTGTCCCATGACCATGACCGCCGAGGCCGTTCTTGAGGCCGCCGGCGCGCTGCTCGCCGCGCGCCGCGACAACCGCCCGCTCGACGCCCTGCCACCGGCGGCGATGCCGGCCGACAAATCCGACGCCTACGCCATCCAGACCGAGGTCGCCCGCGGCATCGGCCCGGTGACCGCCTGGAAGGTCGGCGCCTCCGCCCCCGACGCCGAGCTGTCGAGCGCGCCCATCCACGCCGACACGCTGTTCTTCGAGACCGGGACGCTGCCCGCCGCGATGTTCCGGGTCATCGGGATCGAGGCGGAGATCGTCTATCGCCTGAAGAGCGATCTGCCCGCCCGTGACGAGCCCTGGACGCGGGACGAGGTGCTGGACGCCGTCGGTTCCATCCATCCGGCCTTCGAGATTTGCGACACCCGCTTCGCCGCCTACGGATCGCAGGGGCCGCTCGCCTCGCTGGCCGACCAGGGCAACCACGGTGCGTTGATCGTCGGCGCGGCCACGGCGGACTGGCGCCACATCGATCCGGTGACCCAGCCGCTGACGCTGGACATCGACGGCGAGCGCAGGGTCGAGGTGGTCGGCGGCAACAAGGCCGGCGACCCGATCCGCCTGCTGGCATGGCTCGCCAATGTCGGCGCCCTGCCGTTCGGCGGCCTGCATGCCGGCGACACGGTGACCACCGGATCCTGCACCGGCACCATTTTCATCAAGCCCGGCAGCCGCGCCGTCGCCGACTTCCCCGGCCTCGGCCGCATCGCCCTGACCGTGGCATGAGGGAGAGTGCCGGGATGAACACGGAAAGCCCTTGCCGGCGCGCCCTCGTCACCGGCGTCAGTTCGGGGATCGGTGCCGCCATTGCCGAACGGCTGTTGCAGGATGGCTGGCTGGTCGAGGGGATGAGCCGGTCGGCCCCCGCCATCGACCACCCGAACCTGCGCTTCACCCCGGCCGACCTGATGGAGCCGGGCTCCGTGGCGAAGGCGCTGGCAGCTCTGCCGCCCGTCGACGCGCTGGTCCATGCCGCCGGGGTGATGCGGGTCGGCACGCTGGGCGAGCTGGCCGGGGACGATGCGAGGGCGATGTGGCGCCTGCATGTGGAAGCCGCGACGCAGTTGGTCGAGCATGTCGCCCCCCGCATGCCGGACGGCGGCGGCCGGATTGTCCTGATCGGCAGCCGCACCGCGCAGGGGGCCGCCGGCCGCAGCCAGTATGCGGCAACCAAGGCGGCGATGGTCGGGCTTGCCCGCTCCTGGGCGCAGGAGCTGGCGCCGCGCGGCGTCACGGTGAATGTGGTGGCGCCGGGGGCGACCGACACGCCGATGCTGAAGGACCCGAACCGCACCGGCCTGCCGCCGAAGCTTCCGCCCATCGGCCGCTTCATCAAGCCGGAGGAGGTGGCGGCGCTGACCGCCTTCCTGCTGTCCGACGCGGCGGCGGCCATCACCGGGCAGCAGATCCTCGTCTGCGGCGGCGCTTCGCTTTAGGCTGGATCGCGGGCGGCCATCGACCCGGACGATTTCGGGCTATATGGTTGCCACGCACTTCCGTCACGAGGAAAGATCACAGGATGTCGAACACCGCCCCGAAGATTGCCGCCCCGAAGATAGCAATCGTCACCGGCGCCACCTCCGGATTCGGCGACGCCATCGCCCGGCGGCTGGTGGCGGAGGGCTGGCGGATCGTCGCCACCGGCCGGCGCCAGGACCGGCTGGACGCCCTGGTCGAGGCGCTGGGCGGGCCGGATGTCGTCCATCCGCTGTGCTTCGACATCCGCGACGAGGCGGCGACGCGCGCCGCCCTCGCCACCCTGCCCGACGCCTTCGCCGGCATCTCGGTCCTGGTCAACAATGCCGGGCTGGCGCTCGGCACCGGGGCGGCGCAGGACTGCGACCTGGAGCAGTGGCGCACCATGATCGATACCAACGTCACCGGGCTGGTGACGATCACCCGGCTGCTGTTGGCCCAGCTGATCGCGCAGCGCGGGCTGATCGTCAACCTGGCGTCGGTCGCGTCCAACTGGCCCTATCCCGGCGGCAATGTCTATGGCGGCACCAAGGCCTTCGTGCGGCAGTTTTCGCTCGGCCTGCGCAGCGACCTGTCGGCGCAGGGCGTGCGCGTGACCTCCATCGAGCCGGGTCTGGCGGAAAGCGAGTTCACCCTGGTGCGCACCGGCGGCAACAAGGACGCCTACGACACGCTCTATGCCGGGGCCAATCCGCTCCAGCCCGAGGACATCGCCGAGACTGTGCGCTGGGTGGTCTCGCTGCCGCCGCACGTCAACATCAACAGCGTCGAGATCATGCCGGTGAGCCAGTCCTGGGCACCGTTCAAGATTCACCGCGACACGCCGGCCTGACGCATCCGCGACCATCCGGCGCAATCATTCGGTGCCGTTGCAGGCGCCGAATGATTGCACCACCGTAGATATACTAGTATCCAATGGCCCCGGCCAGGATTCGCGCCGGCACTCCCCCCTCCGGAACGCGTCTGGCCGATCATGACTCTTGCCTTCCATATGATGCCGCTCGTCGGCACGATCCTGCTGCTCGCCTCCCGCCGGGTCAGCCTGCTGTCCGCCGGGATCGCCGGCATGGCGCTGGCGCTCGTCACGATGGTCGCCCCGATGCTTATGGCGCAGCCGTCGGCCGGTCCGGTGCTGGGTCTGGCCGCCGTCAAGGCGGGGGAAGGGGCATGGCTGGCATGGCACGCGATGTCGATCATCGCCGCCGGCCTGCTGTTCCACCGTGCCTTCGAGGCGCGCGGCACGCGGACGGCCGCGGTCGCGCAGGAGAACCGGCGGCGCGCCGTCTTCGTCGCCTGCTTCCTGGTCGGTCCCTTCGCGGAGTCGGTGACGGGGTTCGGCGTCGGTCTGGTGGTGGCGCTCGCCATGCTGCGCAGCCTGGGGCTGCCGCCGGTACAGTCGGCGGCGCTTGGCCTCTTCAGTCAGGTCCTGGCCGCCTGGGGCGCGATGGGCGTCGGCAGCCGGGTCGGGGCCGAACTGATCGGCGTATCCTTCACCGAGCTTGGAACCGCCAGCGCCCTCTTGATGGCGGTCGTGCTGCCCTGCCTCCTGCCGGTGTTCTGGGGGTTGATCCAGTCGTCGGGGCTGCGCTCCACCCTGCGCGAACGGGCGACCGACGTCGCCCTTCTTCTCTGTCTGGCCGGGCTGATCTGGCTGACCAACCGGTTCGTCGCGCCGGAACTCGGCGGCGGGCTGGCGACCGCCGTCCTGCTGCTGGTGGTGGAGGGCCCGCGCCTGCTGCGCAGCGGCACCGGTGTCCGCGAACTGGCCGAGCGGCTCTGGCCCTATGGGCTGCTGATCGCCGGGCTGATGGCGACCCGCCTGCTGCCGCCGCTGTCGGACTGGACCGGGCAATGGCTGGTGCTCGACCCGTTCGACGGTCTTGCCCCGCTGGCTCTGCTGCGCCATCCGGCGACCTGGCTGGTGCTGATCGCCGGCATCCTGCTGGCCGGCCTGCCGGGCGCCGAGGCCGGAAAAGTTGTCCGCGGCGCCCTTCGCGCCGCCCTGGTGCCGATGGCGGCGACGCTGGTCTTCGTCGAGTTCGCCACCTTCATGGCGGCCTCCGGCGGAGCGGCGATGTTCGGCAATGCCTGGCGCGAGGTGGCGGGACGCTTCGCCGTGCTGGCCAGCCCGGTCTTCGGTGCCGCGGCCGGCATGCTGACCGGCTCCAACACGGCATCGAACGCCCTGATGATGCACATCCAGCTGAGCCTTGCCGCCGAAAGCGGCCTGCCCTCCATCCTGATCGCGGCGGTCCAGACCGTCGCCGGCAGCATCTGCACCATGCTGACCCCCGGACGCATCGTGCTGGCCGCCGGTCTGGTCGGGCTGGAGCGGTCGGAGGGGGCGATCTATCGCCGCGCCCTGCCGATCGGGCTGGCGACCATCCTCGCCCTGCTGGCCGTCATCGTCGCGATGACCGGGTTCAAGGCGGGCGGGCTGGTTTAGCGATCAGGCGAACCGCTTCGCTCCGGCGACGCAGAGCACGACCAGCCCGGTCGCGGCGATCATCGTCCAGGCGACCGGCTCGCGCAGCAGCAGCCCGGCCAGGATCAGGCCGAAGGCGGGCTGGAGCAGTTGCAACTGCCCGACGCCGGCAATGCCGCCCAGCGCCAGCCCGCGATACCAGAAGACGAAGCCGACCAGCATGCTGAACACCGACACATAGCCGAGCCCGATCCAGGCCGGCATGGCGATGCCGGTCCAGTCGTCCGGCATGGTCGCAAACGCCGCGCCCGCCATCGGGGGAAGCGCCAGCACCAGCGCCCAGGAGATGACCTGCCAGCCGCCCAGCCGGCGCGACAGGGCCGCCCCCTCGGCATAGCCGAGCCCGCAGAGCAGGATCGCCAGGATCATCAGCAGGTCGCCGGTCAGCGACGCCCCGCCGCCCCGCCACAGGGCGAAGCCGGCGACGGTCAGGCTGCCGGCCGTCGAAAACAGCCAGAAGGCCGGCCGCGGCCGTTCCCTCCCCCGCAACACGCCGAACAGGGCGGTGGCAAGCGGCAGCAGGCCGATGAAGACGATGGACTGTGCCGAGGTGATGTGCTGGAGCGCCAGCGCGGTCAGCAGGGGAAAGCCGGCGACCACGCCGACCGCCACGATGGCGAGCGAGGGCAGGTCGCGCCGTGCCGGCCAGGTCTGCCGGAGCAGCGCCAGCAGCGCCGCCGCCAGGGCCGCCGCGATGACCGCCCGCGCCGCGGTCAGGAACAGCGGCGTGAAGCCGCCGACCGCGACGCGCGTCGCCGGCAGCGAGCCGCTGAAAATGATCACGCCGAGCAGCCCGCTGCCCCATCCCGCCGTCGACGTCCGCATCCCGCTTTCCTTCCGCACCCCAGAATCCGCAGCAAGATCCTAGCGCGGTGGCATCTGGCGGAAACAGGGACAGTCCCATACAATTCCGCCAAACTGTACTGCCCTACAGGGCAATACGCTTTTCTGCGGTGGAGCATCATGGGCAGGACCGGCACGCGTACCGGCGAGGTGATGGAGGCGATCCGCCGCAGGATGGCGAGCCGCCAGCTGTCTCCTGGGGAAAAGCTGCCATCGATCCGCAGCTTCGCCGCCACCATGGGCGTGTCGCCCTCGACCGTGGTGGAGGCTTATGACCGGCTGGCGGCGGACGGCGCGATCCAGTCGCGGCCGGGATCGGGCTTCTACGTGTCGGGCGCCATGCCGCCGCTGGCATTGGCCGAGGCGGAACCGCGGCGCGACCGCGCCATCGATCCCTTCTGGGTGTCGCGGCAATCGCTCGATGCCGGGGCAGGGATGCTGAAGCCGGGATGCGGATGGCTGCCGGCCGACTGGATGCCGAACGCGGCGATCCGCCGGGCGATCCGCCAGCTCGCGCGGGCGGATGACGGGCTGCTGGCGGATTACGGCGGCACACGCGGATCGCTGCCGCTGCGCCGACTGTTGGCCCGCCAGTTCGCGGACGAAGGCATTGCCGCCGGTGCCGACCAGATCCTGCTGACCGCCTCCGGCACGCAGGCCATCGACCTGATCTGCCGCCTGCTGCTGCGGCCGGGCGACACGGTGCTGATCGACGACCCCTGCTATTTCAATTTCCAGGCGCTGCTGCGTGCCCATCGGGCGCGGATCGTCGGGGTGCCCTATACGCGCAACGGGCCGGATGCGGAGCTGTTCGCCCAGGCGCTGGCGGCGCACCGGCCGCGCCTCTACATCACGAACTCCGCCCTTCACAACCCGACCGGCGCCACCATGACGCCGCAGACCGCCCACCGCCTGCTCTGCGCCGCCACAGCGCACGACCCGGCCCAAGGCCCGAAGACGCAGGACCTGACCATCGTCGAGGACGACATCTTCGCCGGCTTCGAGCCCGAACCGTCACCCCGGCTCGCCGCACTGGACGGGCTGGCCCGCGTGATCCGAATCGGCAGCTTCTCCAAGACTCTGTCCGCCTCGATCCGCTGCGGCTATATCGCGGCGCGGCCGGACTGGGTGGAGGCACTGGTCGATCTGCAGGTGGCGACGAACTTCGGCGGTCCCAGCCCGGCCGCGGCCGAACTCGTCCTCGCCACCCTGAACGACGGCAATTACCGCAAGCATCTCGACGGGCTGCGCCGGCGTCTGGCACGGGTGCGTCGCGAGACGGCCGCCCGGCTGGAAGCCATCGGTCTGCAACCGTGGCTGATGCCGCGCGGCGGCTTCTATCTCTGGTGCAGCCTGCCCGATGGACGGAACGCCGCCGACGTCGCCCGCGCTGCCTTGCGCGAGGATGTCGTGCTCGCCCCCGGCGACGTGTTCAGCGTCTCCCACTCCGCATCGGGATTTCTACGCTTCAACGTCGCCCAGATGGGCGATCCGCGCATCTACGGCGTTCTGGAGCGGGCGATGGCGAACGCTCCCTCTCCATAAGCCCTTCACCGCTGGGGCGAGGGCTTCCTCGTCAGCGCCTCGCTCAGCGTCTGGAGCAGGGTGTCGATGCGGTAGGGCTTCGACAGCACCGCGATGCCTTCGGTGCGCGCCACGTCCTCGCTGTAGCCGGTCGTCAGCACCACCGGCAGGCCGGGGCGCAGGAGCGTGGCCTCGCGGCCGAGGTCGATGCCGCTCAGCCGGCCGGGCATCACCACGTCGGAGAACAGCAGGTCGATGCGCTCGTCCCCTGCCAGCAGCGGCAGCGCCTCGTCGGCCGAGGCGGCGCGCAGCACGGTCCAGCCGCTTTCCTCAAGCGCCGCCGCGACGGAGGAGGCGACGACCGGATCGTCCTCCACCATCAGCACCCGCGCCCCCCGGACGATGCCGGCCGCGGCCTGGACGGGAGCCGCCGGCGCCCTCGGAATGCCGGTGCCGGCGCGCAGCAGCAGGACGATGCGGGTCCCCTCCCCCGGCCGGCTTTCGATCCAGACCGTGCCGCCCGCCTGCCGCGCCAGCCCATAGACCTGGGCAAGGCCAAGGCCGGAGCCCTTGCCGACCTCCTTGGTGGTGAAGAAGGGGTCGAAGGCTCTCGCCACCACCTCCGGCGGCATGCCGGTTCCGGTGTCGGCGACCGCCAGCCGCAAAAACTCGCCCTCCAGCCCCGCCCCATCCAGACCGGTTGCTTCGCCGGGATCGAGCGTCCGGTTCTCCGCGTCGATGGTCAGGATGCCGCCGCCGGGCATCGCGTCGCGAGCGTTGACCGCCATGTTGATCAGCGCCAGTTCGAACTGGGTCGGATCGACCTCGATGGGATGCAGGCCGGGAGCAAAGCGGGTTTCCAGCCGGATGTCGGCGCGCAGGGCGCGCTCGAGCAGCCCGGCCATGCCAAGAACGCGGTCGCGCACGTCGATGGGCTCCGGACGCAGGCTGTCGCGGCGGGCGAAGCCCATCAATTGCTGGACCAGCTTGGCGCCGCGGTCGACCGCCTGCATGCCGGCCTCCAGCAGCGGCGCCAGCCGCGGCTCCGCGCTGCGGCGGCCGATCATGGTCAAGCAGCTGCTGAGCGCCTGGAGCAGGTTGTTGAAATCGTGGGCCACGCCGCCGGTCAGCTGGCCGACCGCCTCCATCTTCTGCGCCTGGCGCAGCTGATCCTCGGCCCGACGCAGGGCGGCGGCGGCCTCCTTGCGCGCCGTCACGTCGCGCCCCACCGCATGGATGAAGCGGTCGTCCGGCACCGCGGTCCAGGAGATCCAGCGATAGGACCCGTCCTTGTGGCGGTAGCGGTTCTCGAACCGCAGGGTGGTCAGTCCCGATTGCAGCCGGCCGACCTCTGCCACCGTCGCGTCGAGGTCGTCCGGATGGACGAAATCGAGAAAGATCGCATCCTGTAGATCCGCCTCCCGCCAGCCGAGAAGTGCGGTCCAGGCCGGGTTGACAGCGCCGATCGTGCCGTCGAACCGCGCCACCAGCATGATGTCGGTCGACAGCCGCCATATGCGGTCGCGGTCGGCCGTCCGCTCCGCCACCCGCTGTTCCAGCGTGGCGTTGAGCGCGCGCAGGGCATCCTCGGCACAGCGGCGGTCGGTGATGTCGTAGCAGGCGCCGAGAACCCGCACGCCCCCTCCATCCCCGTCCTCGTCGCGCTTGAACGCCTGGGCACGCCGGGCGATCCAACGGACGGCGCTGTTGTCGGGCCGCAGGATGCGGTACTCGACATAGCCCAGACCGTCCGTCGGCACCTGCCCCGGCTGGAGCGTGTTCAGGGTGGGCCGGTCCTCCGGATGGATCAGGGCGACCAGTTCCTCCAGCCGCACCAGCGGCCTCTCGTCGATGCCCCACAGGCGGCAGAACTGCGGCGACACCGCCAGCAGGCCGTCGGCGCGCAGTTCGAAGGTGCCGACTCCGCCGGCATCCTGGGCGATGTGCAGCCGCTGCTCGCTCTCGCGCAGCGCTTCTTCCGTCCGCTTCATGCCGGTGACGTCGCTGCCCTGGACGAACAGGCCCGTTACCTGCCCCTCATCGTCACGGATCGGCTGGAAGACGAAGGTGACGAAGCGTTCCTCCAGCGGCGCACCGGGCCGCCGGGCGATCCGCGCCGGCATGCCTTCGCCGACGAAGGGCTCGCCGGTCCGGTAGACCTGGTCGGCCAGCTCGAAGAAGCCCTGGCCGACGATTTCCGGCAACGCCTCCCGCCCCGGCTTGCCGATGACGTCGCGCCGGCCGATCAGCTCGAAATAGGCGTCGTTCGCCATCTCGAAGACATGGTCCGGCCCACGCCAGACATACATGAAGCCCGGCGCCTGCCGGAACAGGGCGCGCAGCCGCTCCCCCTCCGCCCGCAGCCGCTCGTTGGCGCGCCGCACCTCCTCTTCCGCCTGCACCCGCTCCACCGCCGACCAGGTGCGTTCCGCGACCTCCTCGATCAGATCGATCTCGTCCTCGCGCCAATGCCTGGGGCGGCGATCATGGACGTAGAGTGCCGCGACCATCCGGCCCTGCTTCACCAGACTGGCGGTGACGACGGAGGAGAAGCCGAGTGCCGCGAAGGCCGCCAGCAGATCCGGTGTTGCGGTGCACGGATCGGTGGCCGCATCGTCGACGACCAGAGACTGTCCCCTGCGCAGGGTCGCCAGCACCGGCTCGCCGAAGGCCAGCAGATCGTGGGTTCCGATGTGGGGGGCGACCGTGCCGTCGGTCCAGTTGCGCTCCGTGGTGAAGAAGCGCTCGCTCTCGTCCATCACGCCGTAGCCGACCCGGCTGGCGCCGAGATGCCGGCCCAGCGCCTCCGCCGCCACGGTCACCACACAGAGCGGATTCTGTCAGTTCGCGGAGCCGGTGCTCCAGTTCGGCGTGGAAGGCCATGCGCCGCCGGCCCCGCACGGCAAGCGTGGTCTCCGCCACGATGCAGAGGAATCCGCCGATGCAGCCCGTTTCGCCGGCAATCGGCGTGTAGGAGAAGGTGAAATAACAGTCCTCGCCCAGTCCGCGCCGCTCCAGCGGGACCAGCAGATCCTCGTGCAGCAGGGACTCGCCCTCATAGGCGCGGCGGACGAAATCGCGGACCTGCGGCCACGCGTCCGGCCAGACCTCGCTCATCGGCCGGGCCAGCGCCGCCGGGTGGCGGGACCCCAGAATGTCCAGATAGGCGTCGTTGTAGAGGAAGGTGACGTCGGGTCCCCAACCGATGAACATCGCCTGCCGCGACCGCATCATCAGGCCGACCATGGCCCGAAGCTCCTGCGGCCACCCCTCCGGCGGACCGAGCGGCGTCGCCGTCCAGTCGTGGCCGCGCATGAGAGATGCCACATCCCCCGCCCCGGTCAGAAAGGCGGGCGGAGACGCCGCGGCGGGTGACTGGCTCACCGGCATCGTCCAACACCGGCGGGGAACGGAAGACCTTGGACGTTCATCAAAGCGGTCGAAAAAATCCAGCGTCGAAACGATTCCGTTATCACACGGCTCAAGGGCGGCGGCCTAGCTATCCAATCGTCAGCCCCGAAGGAGGTGGCTGTCGGAATTCCCCTCGGCCACCCCGGCAAGCTCCCTGGCCGGCGCGGTGGCGAGCGCCGTTTGCAGATAATCGAGAAAGGCCCGTTCGGCGCGGTTCAGCTTGGCCTGCTCGTTCCAGATCAGGTGGACGTTGACCGGCGCGATGCCCTCATAGGGCGGCAGTTCCCACAGCAGGCCGTCGGCCACGTCACGGGCGGCGATGTGTTCGGGCAGCGGGCCGATGCCAAGGCCGCAGACGATCATCCGCCGCACCTCCTCCAGATTGGCCGACGACGCGACGACGCGGCCGGCGAAGCCCTCCCGCGCGCGGAACAGGGTCAGGGGCGACAGGGCGCCGTCGATCTGGTCGGAGGTGAAGGAGACGAAACTCTCGTGGCGCAGTTCGGCGATGTCGATGTCGCTTTGGCCGAACAGGCGGAAATCCGGGCCGCAATAGAGACGGTAGGTCTGGCGCAGGAAGATCTGGCTGGACAGTCCGGGGATCGGCTCGCGCAGCAGGCAGATCGCCATCGCGCCGACCCGCTGCTGCAACGCGATGTGCGCGTCGGCCGACGCCATGACGTCGATGCGGAAGGTCACCAGCGGGTACATGCGGTGGAATTCCCGCAGCGAGCGGTCGAGCAGCGGGGTCTGGATGCGGCTGGTCATCAGGATGTGGACATGGCCGCTGACCTCATCCTTGGCGTCGCGCACCAGGGCGCCCAGGCGGGACACGGTGGCATGGATCGACACCGCCTCGTCATAGACCTGTTCGCCGGCGGCGGTGACGGCGAAGCGGCCGGGACCACGGTCGATCAGGGTGCGGCCAAGCTGCTCCTCCAGCCGTTTCAGGGCGAGGCTGACCGCCGGCTGCGTCAAAAACAGGCGGACGGCGGCCCTGGTGATGCTGCCCTCCTGCACGATCACCATGAAGGTGCGCAGCAGGTTCCAGTCCATCTGCTGGCCCAGCCGGGCCAGGGCCTGCCGTTCCGCCTCGGTTTCGTTCACCGTCCCACCCCCTCGATCGCTGCCCGATTCCGGTGCATCGCTGCTGTCGCCCAAATTCTACGCACATGAGTGCGTTGTGAGCAACTGCGGCATAAATCAGATTCATGGGCGAAATGAAAAATGCTTATTTGCCTGATCGATTGGATGCCTTCCTAATCGACACATGGCGGCCTTCAAACATCGCCATGCCGGACACCGCATAATGCACCGTTATGGTGGCCATATCCATTTGGGATGGGCCGCAACGCAACAGCTTCGTCTTTTTCCACCCGCCCGTGCATCCCTGCCGCAGTAGCGAAATGGATTCGGGCAAAGGATTTAGAATGACACGAGATACGGCAGACCGTCTCGACCATGTGTTGCCGGACCCCGGCCTGCGCGCCGCGATCCTGGACGCCGCCGATGCGGCGCAGGGCGATTGCGTGTCGCACCTGTCCGACCTCGTCCGCCAGCCGTCGCTGCTGGGGGACGAGTCCGGGGCTCAGGCGCTGATGGCCGACCGCTTCGCCGCACTGGGTCTGGAGGTCGACCGTTTCGACATCGACGAGCAGGCGATTTCCCGCATGCCGGGCTTCTCGCCGCCGGTTCTCCCCGGCGCCTACGCCGGCCGCGAGAATGTCGTCGGCGTCCACAGGCCGCGTGAGGCGAAAGGCCGCTCGCTGATCCTGAACGGCCATATCGACGTGGTGCCGACCGGCCCGGCGGAGCTGTGGACCACCCCGCCCTTCGAGCCGCGGATCGCCGACGGACGGCTCTATGGCCGCGGGGCCGGCGACATGAAGGCCGGCATCGCCGCCTACACCGCTGCCTTCTCAGCATTGCGCACGCTGGGCTACCAGCCGGCCGCCCCGGTCTATCTTCAGTCCGTGATCGAGGAGGAATGCACCGGCAACGGCGCTCTCGCCTGCCTGCATCGCGGCTATCGCGCCGACGCAGCCGTGATCCCGGAGCCGTTCAACCATTCCATCTCCATCGCCCAGGTCGGCGTGATGTGGGTGCGGCTGGTGCTGACCGGCACGCCGGCCCATGTGCTGGACACCTCGGCCGGGGTGAACGCCATCGAGGCGGCCTATGCGCTGGCGGCGCATCTGAAGGCGCTGGAGGTGCGGTGGAACGAGCCGGCCTGCCGCCACCCCGCCTTCTGCGGCCATGCCCATCCCGTCAACATCAATCTCGGCCGGATCGAGGGCGGTGAGTGGCCGTCGTCAGTCCCGACGCGCTGCGCGCTCGACCTCCGGCTCGGCTTCTTCCCCGGGCAGGAGCCGGAGGCGGTCCGCGCCGAGGTGACCCGGTCGGTGGAGCAGGCGCGCTCCACCGACCCGGCCCTGTCCGGCGTCGGCATCGAGCTGCAGTGGAACGGCTTCCAGGCCGCCGGCTGCGAGATCGACCCGGCGCACCCGCTGGTGACCCTGCTGGCCGACAGCCATCGCGCCGTGCGCGGCGGCGATCCGGAGCTGGTGGCGCTGACCTGCACCACCGACGCCCGCTTCTTCCAGCTCTATGGCGACACGCCCGCCACCTGCTACGGGCCGGAGGCGACGCGCATCCACGGCATCGACGAATCGGTGTCGCTGGACAGCCTGCGCGACGTGACCCGCGTGCTGGCGCTGTTCATCGCCGGCTGGTGCGGCCTGGAATCCATCTGACCCCTTAGCCTGACGAGACCCGCCCGATGATCGCCGCCACCCTGAAAGCAAACGCCGCCCACGCTCCCCGCGCCAGCGGCACCTATTCCGACGTGGAGTGGAAGGCCCGCACCGATCTGGCCGCCGCCTACAAGCTGTTCGACCGGCTGGGCATGACCGACCTGATCTACACCCACATGTCGGCCCGCATCCCGGACACGCCGGACCATTTCCTGATCAACCCCTATGGCCTGATGTTCCACGAGGTGACGCCCGACAACCTCGTGAAGGTCGACATCGACGGCAATCTGGTCGACGGGCGCGACGGCGACGCCATCAATCCGGCCGGCTTCACCATCCACAGCGCGGTGCATCACGCCCGCCCGGACGTCGGCGCGGTCATCCACCTGCACACCGACGCCGGCATGGCGGTCAGCGCCCAGGCCGACGGGCTGCTGCCGATCACCCAGCATTCGCTGCGCTGGTACAACCGCATCGCCTACCACACCTACGAAGGCATCGCGCTGGATCTGGCGGAACGGGAACGGCTGGTCGCCGATTTGGGCAACCATCACAGCATGATCCTGCGCAACCACGGCCTGCTGACCGTCGGCCAGGACGTCGCCGAGGCGGCGGTGCTGATGTACTACCTGGAGCAGGCCTGCAAGCAGCAGATCATGGCGATGGCCGGCGGCCGTCCGCTGGTCTATCCGTCGCCGGAGGTCTGCGAGCACACCGCCCAGCAGTATGAGCGCGCCTATCCCCGCGCCGGCGTCCTGGAATGGGACTCGCTGCTGCGCTGGCTGGACGGCACCACCGGCCCCACGGGTCCGCGCTGATCCACCCGCCTTTTTCAAAAGAAGAACGAAGACGACAGGGTCGCATCCCACAACGACACCATCTGGAGACGAGGACACCCGCATGACACGACGCCTTTCCGGTATCCCCGCCAGCATCCAGCGCGGCTTCCGCCGCAACGTCCACCGCGCCGCCGCCGCCGGCCTGCTGGCCGCGGCACTCGCTATCCCCGGCACGGCCGCCCTGATCGCCGCCCCGGCCATGGCCCAAGGGACGGCGCAGGAGACGCCGGTCCGCGGCGGTGTCCTCAACTCCATCGTCCAGCCGGAACCGCCGACCCTGATGCTGGGCCTGAACCAGCAGGGGCCGACCCAGACCGTCGCCGGCAAGATCTATCAGGGCCTGCTGACCTACGACCGCAAGCTGACCCCAATGCCGTCGCTGGCCGAGAGCTGGACGGTGTCGCCGGACGGCCTGACCTACACCTTCAAGCTGTACCAGAACGTCAAGTGGCACGACGGGAAGCCGTTCAGCGCCAACGACGTGGTGTTCTCCACCTCCAAGTTTCTGATGGAGGTGCACCCGCGCGCCCGCGCCGCGTTCAGCCGCTGCGAGTCGATCAAGGCGCTGGACGACCACACCGTCGAGTTCAAGTTGAAGGAGCCGTTCCCGGCCTTCATCCAGGCTTTCGAGGTGTCGTCGGCCCCCATCGTGCCGGCCCACATCTATGAGGGCAGCGATTTCCGCACCAACCCGGCCAACAACACCCCCATCGGCACCGGCCCGTTCAAGCTGAAGGAATGGGTGAAGGGCAGCTACATCCAGCTCGTCCGCAACGAGGATTATTACAAGAAGGACCTGCCCTATCTCGACGGCATCACCTTCCGCGTGATCCCGGACGCCGCCAGCCGCTCGCTGGCGCTGGAAAGCGGTCAGGTGCAGCAGACCCAATACAGCGACCTGGAGCCCTTCGAGGTTCCGCGCATGAAGACGCTGCCGAACGTGACCCTGACCACCGCCGGCTACGAGTTCGTGGCGCCGATGGCGTGGCTGGAGATCAACCACCGCGTCAAGCCGCTGGACGACAAGCGCTTCCGCAAGGCCATCGCCTACGCCATCGACCGCAAGTTCATCCGCGACAAGATCTGGTTCGGCCTCGGCCGCGTGCCGACCGGCCCGATCAACTCGGTGGTCAAGTTCTACGACCCCAAGGTCACGACCTACGAGCCCAACCTCGACAAGGCCAAGGCCCTGCTCGACGAGATGGGTCTGAAGCCCGACGGCAAGGGCGTGCGCGCCACCGTCAAGCTGATGCCGATGCCCTATGGCGAGACCTGGACCCGCCTGGGCGAGTATCTGAAGCAGGCGCTGGGCAAGGTCGGCGTTTCCGTGGTTCTGGAAAGCACCGACGCCGCCGGCTGGGCGCAGCGCGTCGCCAACTGGGATTACGAGATCACCACCAACTTCCTCTACCAGTACGGCGACCCGGCGCTGGGCGTCGCCCGCACCTACATCTCGTCGAACATCCGCAAGGGCGTGCTGTTCACCAACACCATGGGCTATTCCAACCCGAAGGTTGACGAGCTGTTCGACCAGGCCTCGCGCGAGAACGACCCGGCCAAGCGCCAGGAGCAGTACAGCGAGGTCCAGCGCATCCTGTCCGACGATCTGCCGGTGGTGTGGCTGCTGGAGATGGAATTCCCGACCTTCCTCGACAAGCGCGTGAAGAACGCCAACACGACGGCCATCGGTGTCAACGACACCTATGAAAGCGTCTGGCTGGCGAAGTGAGTTGATTTCCCCCGCTATCCCCTCTCCCCCGCTCACGCGCAAACTTCGTTTGCGCTGACGCGACAGGCGGACCTCCGGTCCGCCGAAAGCGGGGAGAGGGTTAGGGTAAGGGGGACGCGCTGCAGGCCCTCCCCGAGAATCCACGCTATGCATCCCCCTCACCCCGACCCTCTCCCCGGGGGGAGAGGGGGAATCGGCACTCACGTGTGAGCGGAGGAGAGGCCAGAGCGCGGCAATTGAAATAGGACCAAGCCCATGCTGGGATTCGCCCAACTCTTCGCGAGCCGCCTCGTCAAGGCCGCCGCGATCCTGATCGCCATCGTGGTGATGAACTTCTTCCTCGTCCATGCCGCCCCCGGCGACCCGGCCATGGTGATGGCGGGCGAGGCGGGGGCCGCCGACGAAAAGTTCGTGACGCAGCTGCGCGAGCAGTTCGGGCTCGACCGGCCGCTCTACGAACAGCTCGGCACCTACATCGGCAAGGTCGTGCAGGGCGATCTCGGTTTCTCCTACCGCCAGCAGCGGCCCGTCTGGGACATTCTGGCGGAACGGCTGCCGGCCACCCTGGTGCTGACACTGACCGCCTTCATCCTGGCGCTCGCCGCCGGCGTGGCGCTCGGCACGCTGGCGGCGGTCACCGTCGGCACCTGGGCCGACAGCGCCATCACCGTCGTGGCACTCCTCGCCTACGCCACGCCGATCTACTGGATCGGGCTGATGCTGAGCCTCCTGTTCTCCATCCAGCTCGGCTGGCTGCCGGCCTTCGGCTACGAGACCATCGGCGCCGGCTACACCGGACTGGCGCATGTGGCGGACGTGGCGGTCCACCTGATCCTGCCGGTCATCACGCTGGCGCTGTTCTACATGGCAGGCTATGCGCGCCTGACCCGCGCCTCGATGCTGGAGGTGCGCAGCCTCGACTTCGTCAAGACGGCGAAGGCCAAGGGGCTGACGCAGGGCCGCATCGTCACCCGCCACGTCCTGCGCAACGCCATCCTGCCGGTCATCACCGTGGCGGGCATCCAGGCCGGACAGCTGGTCGGCGGCTCCATCCTGATCGAGACGGTGTTCGCCTGGCCCGGCATCGGCCGGCTGGCCTTCGAGGCGGTGCTTCAGCGCGACTATCAGGTGCTGCTGGGCATCTTCCTGGTCACGTCGATCATGGTGATCCTCTTCAACATCCTGACCGACATCCTCTACGGCCTCGTCGATCCGCGCATCCAGGTGTCGCAATGATGAACTCCGATTTCTGGCGGGCCTTCGCCCGCAACAAGGGCGCGGTCCTGGGGCTGGCGATCCTGATCGCCATCGTCGTGCTGGCCGCCTTCGCCTCCGTCCTGTTCCCCGGCGACCCGTGGGAAATGGCGACGGCACCTTTCCAACCGCCGCTGTCCGAAGACGCCCTGCTGGGCTCCGACATGCTGGGCCGCGACATCGCCTCGGGCATCGCCCACGGGGCCCGGGTGTCGCTGCTGATCGGCCTGACCTCCACCGCCGCGGCGCTCGCCATCGGCGTCACGCTGGGGGCGCTGGCCGGCTTCCATGGCGGCAAGGTGGACGACGCCATCATGCGCTTCACCGAGCTGTTCCAGACCATCCCCAACTTCGTGCTGGCCGTGGTGCTGGTCGCCATCTTCACCCCCAGCCTGACCACCATCGTGCTCGCCATCGCCATCGTCAGCTGGCCGCCGCTGGCCCGTCTGGCCCGCGCCGAATTCCTCAGCCTGCGCTCACGCGAATTCGTCCAGGCCGCCATCACCACCGGCCAGAGCAACAGCACCATCATCCTGCGCCAGATCCTGCCGAACAGCCTGTCGCCGATCATCGTGTCGGCCTCGCTGATGGTGGCGACCGCCATCCTGCTGGAAAGCTCGCTCAGCTTCCTCGGCCTCGGCGATCCCAACGCGATGAGCTGGGGCTACATGATCGGTGCCGCCCGCACGGTGATCCGGCAGGCCTGGTGGATGAGCGTCTTCCCCGGCCTTGCCATCGTGCTGACCGTGCTGGCGCTGAACCTCGTCGGCGAGGGGCTGAACGACGCCCTGAACCCGAAGCTCGCCCGGTCGCGGGGGTGATCCGATGAGCCAATTCGACCTTTTGCGCACTCCCGTGGAGACCGCCGCCATGAACACCCCCCTGCTGGATGTGCGCGGCCTCAGCATCGCGCTGCCGCCGGGCGCCGACCGCCCGCTGGCGGTGGACAACCTGACCTTCACCCTGAACCCCGACGAGATCCTCTGCGTGGTCGGCGAGTCCGGCTCCGGCAAGTCGATGACCGCGCACGCCATGATGGGCCTGCTGCCCGCCCCCCATGTCCGGGTATCCGGCGGCAGCCTGCTGTTCAAGGGCAAGGACGTGCTGGCCATGCCGGAGGCGGAGCAGCGCAGCCTTCGCGGCGGCCGCATCGCCATGGTGTTTCAGGAGCCGATGACGGCGCTGAACCCGCTGATGCGGGTCGGCCGCCAGATCGGCGAGAGCCTGCGTGAACACACCGACCTGCCCGCCCCCGCCCGCCGCGCCCGCGTGGTGGAATTGCTGGCCCAGGTCGGGCTGCCCAACCCGGCCGAACTGGCCGAGGCCTATCCCTTCCGCCTGTCGGGCGGCCAGCGCCAGCGCGTGATGATCGCCACGGCGCTGGCCTGCCAGCCCGACATCCTGATCGCCGACGAGCCGACCACCGCGCTGGACGTCACCACCCAGAAGCAGATCCTCGACCTGATCCGCTCGATCCAGGCCGAGCGCCACATGGGCATGATGTTCATCACCCACGACTTCGGCGTGGTGGCGGAGATCGCCCACCGGGTGGCGGTGATGCGCCACGGCAAGCTGGTGGAATATGGCGCGGCGTCGGACGTTCTGAACCGGCCGCAGCATCCCTATACCCGGCAGCTGATCGCCTCGGTCCCGCACTACATCGAGCATCGCGACGACCATGCCAAGACCGGCGCACCGCTGCTGGTCGCCGACAAGGTGCGCAAGGTGTTCAACGTCGGCGGCGGGCTGTTCAAGAAGTCCAAGCAGGTGGTGGCCGGCGACGACCTGTCGCTGACCATCCATCCCGGCGAGACCGTCGGTCTGGTCGGAGAATCCGGATCGGGCAAATCGACGCTCGGCCGCTCCATCGTCGGGCTGATCAAGCCGGATTCGGGCCGCATCCTGTTCGAGGGCACCGACCTGCTGGCGCTCGACCGCAAGGGCTTCCGGCCCTACCGCCGGGCAGTGCAGATGGTGTTCCAGGACCCCTACGCCTCGCTGAACCCGCGCCACCGCGTCGGCGACATCGTCGCCCAGGGTCCGGTGGCCTTCGGCGAGGACCACAACAGGGCGTTGGCGCGCGCGCGGGAGTTGCTGGCGATGGTCGGGCTCGACGGCTCGGCCGCCGACCGCTTCCCGCACGAGTTCTCCGGCGGCCAGCGCCAGCGCATCGGCATCGCCCGCGCCCTCGCCATGGAGCCGAAGCTGCTGGTGGCGGACGAGCCGGTTTCGGCGCTCGACGTGTCGGTGCAGGGACAGGTGCTGGACCTGCTGGACGACATCCGCAGGCGGCTGAACCTCGCCATGCTGTTCATCACCCACGATCTGCGGGTGGCAGCCCAGGTCTGCGACACCATCGCGGTGATGCGCCGCGGCAGGATCGTGGAGATGGGCACCGCGCGCGACGTGTTCACCCATCCGCGCGACGCCTACACCCGCAGCCTGCTCGACGCCATTCCCGGCAAGTCCTGGCACATCCCGGATGATCTCCAGCAAGCCCCTGCAGGAGCGCACTGAATGAAGGTCGCCATCATCGGGGCCGGCGCGGTCGGCGGTCTGCTGGCCGCCCGTCTGGGCGCCACAGACGCCGAGGTGACGCTGGTCGCCCGGCCGAACGCCGCGTCCGCCATCCGCCGCAACGGCCTGACCATGGTGACGCCGCTGAACCGCGTCGCCCGGCTCACCCCCCGCGTCACCGACGACAGCCTATCGCTGGGGCCGCAGGATCTGGTGTTCCTCTGCGTCAAGGCCCATGCGTTGCGCGGCACCATCGACACGCTGACGCCGCTGCTGGGGCCGGAGACCGCCATCGTGCCGATGGTCAACGGCATCCCCTGGTGGTATCCGCATCGCCAGCCGGACCCTTTGGCCGACCGGCCGCTCGCCAGCGTCGATCCCGACGGGCTGCTATGGCGCACCATCGACCCCGACCGGGTGGTGGGAGCGACCAGCTTCGTCGCGGTGGAGGGTGACGGTCCCTGCCGCATCCGCCATGTCAGCGACCAGCGCTTCGTGTTCGGCGATGCCGGCGGCGATCTTGGGGGCCGCGACAATCCGGCAGTCGACCGCATCGTGACGCTGTTCGGACAGGCGGGGTTCCAGCCGGCGAAGACCGCCGACATCCGGCAGGCGATCTGGGTGAAGCTGTGGGGCAACCTCGCCTTCAACCCCCTGAGCGTGCTGACCGGGTCGACGCTGGGCCGGCTGTGCAACGACCCCGGCACGCGGGAAACCGGCCGCGCCATGATGCTGGAGGCCAAGGCGGTCGCGGAAAAGCTGGGCGTGGTCTTCACCACCAGCGTGGACGAACGCATCGCCATGGCCGCCGGTGTCGGCGACTTCAAGACCTCGATGCTCCAGGACTATGAGGCCGGCAGGCGGCTGGAGCTAGACGCGATCCTGGGCTCGGTGATCGAGCTGGCGGAGCGTTGCGGCGTGGACGTGCCGATGCTGCGCGCCGTGCTGGCGATGGTCGACCTACGGGCACGGGAGCGGCGCGAAGCGGCCTGACCGCTTCCCGCTCCTCCTGCCTTCAACGAAAAATTCTGCGTGGAGTTTCCATGTCCCTCCCCTCCAATCTGCCCATCGACGGCCAGCGCCTGTGGGACAGCCTTGCCGAGATGGCGAAGATCGGCGCCACCGCGAAGGGCGGCAGCTGCCGCCTCGCCTTGTCGGACGAGGACAAGGCCGGCCGCGACCTGTTCGTCTCCTGGTGCGAGGCCGCCGGCTGCACCGTGACGGTCGATCGCATCGGCAACATCTTCGCCCGCCGCAAGGGCCGCGACGACAGCTTGGCCCCGGTGGTGATGGGCAGCCATCTCGACACCCAGCCGACCGGCGGGCGCTTCGACGGCGTGTTCGGCGTTCTGGCGGCGCTGGAGGTGGTGCGCTCGCTGAACGACCGCGGGGTGGACACCCTGCACCCGGTCGAGGTCGCGGTGTGGACCAACGAGGAAGGCTCGCGCTTCTCGCCGCCGATGATGGGATCGGGCGTCGTTACCGGCGTCTTCACACTCGACGAGATCCTCGACAAGGTGGCGCAGGACGGCGCGCGGCTGGGCGACGAGCTGGTCCGCACCGGCTATGCCGGCGACGCCCCGGTCGATCATCCGATGCACGCCTATCTGGAGGCCCACATCGAACAGGGGCCGGTGCTGGAGGTCGAGGGCAAGGAGATCGGCGTCGTCACCGGCGCGCAGGGCCAGCGCTGGTACGAGGTGACGGTGACGGGTGTCGAGGCCCATGCCGGCCCGACGCCGATGCGCCTGCGCCGCGACGCGCTGGTCACAGCATCGGCGATGGTGCAGGCGGTGCAGCGGGTCGGGCTGGAGACCGCGGGCGATCCTTGCGCCACCGTCGGCATCCTCGACGTCCACCCGCATTCGCGCAACGTCATCCCCGGCCGCGTCTTCTTCACCGTCGATCTGCGCCACCCGAATGCCGACACGCTGGCCGACATGGACCGCCGCTTCCGTGCCGCCGTCGCGGCGATTGCCGAGCAGAACGGGGTGGGTGCCGAGATCGCCGATTTCTGGCACTTCCCGCCGACGCCCTTCGCCAAGCCGCTGGTCGACCGGGTGCGCGAGGCGGCCGCCGGCTTCGGATTCAGCCACCGCGACATCGTGTCGGGCGCCGGCCACGACGCGGTCTATGTGGCTGGCAAGGTGCCGACGGCGATGATCTTCATCCCCTGCGAGGACGGCATCAGCCACAACGAGATTGAGAACATCTCCCCCGCCGACGGTGCCCGCGGCGCCGCCGTGCTGTTCGAAACGCTGGTCGCCACGGCTGGAAAGCCCTGAGCCTGTCCGTTCTCCGGAGAGTCCCCCGATGAAGTTCGTCCATCACCCCGACGCCGCCCTGCACCGTCCCGCCACCTACTTCAACAAGGGCCTGCTGCGCGCCCTGCCGGAGAAGCCGGAACGGGTCGGCGCGCTGGCCTCGCTGATCGAGAAGCGCGGCGAGACGCTGATCCTGCCCGACGATTACGGCTCCGCTCCCCGCGCCGCCGTGCACACCCCCGCCTATCTCGCCTTCCTGGAGACGGCGCATGCGCGCTGGGTGACGGCTGGCGACATGGGCGACGTAGTGCTGCCCAACGTCCACCGGATGCAGGCGGCCCCCAACTACCCGACCGGCATCGTCGGTCAGGCCGGCTGGCACATGTTCGACACCGCCTGCCCCATCGGTGAGGGCACCTGGGCCGCCACCTGCGCCGCCTCCAACGCTGCCATCCACGCGGCGAAGCTGGTCGCCACCGGTGCCGACAGCGCAGCCTATGCCCTGTGCCGGCCGCCGGGGCACCATGCCACCCGCGATATGGCCGGAGGCTTCTGTTACCTGAACCATGTCGCAGTCGCCGCGGAATCGGTGCTGCCGCTGCTGCGCGCCCAGGGGCGGCCGGCGCGGGTGGCGATCATCGATGTCGACGTCCATCACGGCAACGGCACGCAGGACATCTTCTACGAGCGCGACGACGTGTTCTTCGTCTCGGTCCATGGCGACCCGGCCGAGTTCTATCCGCACATGGCCGGCTATGCGCAGGAACGCGGCATCGGCCGCGGCGAGGGCTACAACCTGAACCTGCCGCTGCCCATCGGCAGCGACGAGGCGACGGTGCTGGCGACCATCGGCAAGGGCCTGGACGCGATCCGGCGGTTCGCGCCGGAGATGCTGTTCGTCTCGCTGGGCTTCGACACCTTCATCAACGACCCGCTGGCCGCCTTCGGCGTCACCACGCCGGGCTTCGCCCGCATGGGCGCGCTGCTCGCCGCCGCCGGCCTGCCGACGGTTCTGGTGCAGGAGGGCGGTTACGCCATCGACGATTTGTCGGCCAACCTGTCGAGCTTCCTCGATGGGTTTGAAGGCAAGACCGGGGCCATGACGGGCGCATGACCGCAATCGCCGCCAGCGGCGCCGGCCGCGATCCCGTCAAATACCTGCTGATCGCCGTCATCAGCCTGTTCTGGGGCCTGAACTGGCCGGCGGTGAAGACGATCCTGACGCAGATGCCGATCTTCAGTCTGCGCGCCATCGGCTTCACCGCCGGGGCGGTGCTGCTGCTGGGCGCGGCGCGGCTGGCCGGGCACCGGCTGCGGGTGGAGCGGGCGGAATGGCCGGCGCTGGTGGCGGCGGGGCTGTGCAACGTGCTGGTCTTCAACCTGTGCACGGCGCTGGGCCAGAGCCTGATGGCGACCTCGCAGGCGGCCATCGTCGCCTTCACCATGCCGGTGTGGGCGACGCTGCTGGCGATCCCGCTGCTGGGCGAACGGCCGGGGCCGCGCCAGATCGTCGGGCTGGCCTGCGGACTCTCAGGTCTGCTGGTGCTGCTGGGGCCGGAGGCGCTGTCGGCGCCGCCTTCCGCGCTGGCGGGTCCGGCGGTGATGCTGGTGTCGGCGGTGGCCTGGGCGCTCGGCACCATCGTGATGAAGCGGCGGGTCTGGCGCACCCACCCGATGGTCATCACCGGCTGGCAATATGTGCTCTGCGCCCTGCCGATGATCGGGCTGGCGGCAACGGAGGTGCGGCCCACGCTGGCCGAGCTTCACCCGGCGGTGTGGGCCGGCTTCGCCTGGCACATCGTCTGCTCGATCTGCGTGGCGCAGGCGCTGTGGTACGTCACCGTCCGCCGCCTGACGGTGGGGGAGGCGGCGGTCAGCACCCTGCTGATCCCGGTCGTCGGGGTCGGCGGCGCGGTGCTGCTGCTGGGCGACCCGGTGACGCCGCGGCTGGCGGCGGCGCTGGTGCTGATCCTCGCCGCGGTCGCCTGCGTGCTGGGGCCGAAGCCGGCCGCGCGCTGACGGTCCACTCAACCGAGTTGCCGGCCCACCCAGGCGGCGGCAGCGGACAGGCTGCGGAAATCGGATACGGAGCGGACGGGCAGGTCCGGATGCCGCTCGGCGGCCATCCGCGCCAGCGCGTTGCCTGGGCCGGTTTCCAGCAGGACCGTGCAGCCCATCTCGACCAGCCCGTCCAGGCAGGCGGCCCAGGCGACCGTCTCCGTCATCTGCCGGGTCAGCGCCGCGACCGCCCGCTCGCGCGTGTGGACCGGAGTGCCGTCGATGCCGGCCAACACCGGCAGCGGCGGCGATTGCAGGCCGCTCGCCGCAAGGATTGGGGAAAACTCCGCTGCCGCGGGCGCCATCAGGCGGGTGTGCGAGGCGACGGTGACGGGCAGGGGCGTAACCGCAGCGCCCAGCGCCAGCACCGCCTGCGCCACCAAGACCAGCACCGTCCTGCGCCCGCCAATCACGAACCGGTCCGCGCCATTCTCGATGGCGATGTCGGCACCGCAGTCGCGGCAGACCGCTTCGAGCCGGGACTGGTCGAGACCGCGCACAGCCAGCAGCCCGCCCGGCTCCGGATCGGCGCGGTCCATCGCTTCCGCCCGCCGAATCGCCAGCCTTATCAGCTCATCCACGTCGAGCGCACCGGCGACCCGATAGGCCGACAGTTCCCCCAGGCTGTAGCCGGCCACCGCCCGCACAGGCGGCAGAAGCGGATGCAGCGCCACCCAGGTCGCCGCCTGGACGGCACAGAGCAGCGGCTGGGCGACGGCGTTGCGCTGCATCTCGGCCTCAGGCCCGGCGACGAGGGCGCGCGGATCCTTGCCCATGATTGCGGTGGCCCGATCCAGAACCGCCTGCGCCGCCGGTTCCCACCGCAGCAGATCCAGCATGCCCGGCCCCTGCCCGCCCTGGCCGGCGCAGAGAATGCCCAGGCTCATGCCCGGCCCTCGCGTAGGGCGTGGACGAAATGCGCGGCCGCCAGCATGTCGGCGCTGCCGCCGGGGGACAGGCGGCGGGCAATACAGGCGCGGTGCAGAGCCAGCGCCTCGGCCCGCCAGTCGGCCCGGAACACCCCGCCACGGTCGAGGAAGCGACTTGCCTCGCCCTGGACGAAGGCCAGCCCGGCGGGACCGCCGCGATGCAGCAGGTTGGTGTCCTCCAACTCCGCCATCAGCGTGAACAGGGTGTGCACCAACGCCCGCTCCGGATCGGCACCGTCCGCCAGCGCACGGTCCAGGGCCGGCACCGCCACGGTGAACAGGGTGGGAAACCCTTCCGCCGCCTCCTGCCGGGCGCCACGGACTCCGTAACGCTGAACCGCAAGCCCGCCATGGCTGACGGAGGCCTGCGGCGTTGCGCCCAGGATGTCGGCACCCCACAGGTCGGCGACGGTTCCGCCCAGCGCCGCGCCGCGAAGCGTCCGGCCGCGCCGCATCCGCCAACCCGCCGCCGCGGCGAGAAAGCCGATGCCGAACACCGCGCCGCGGTGGGTGTTGATGCCGCCGGTGGCCGCCAGCATCCGGCGTTCGGCGGCGATGCCGAGATCGCGCAGAGTGGCGAAGCCGGCTCCCTCGGCACCGGCAGCAGCGATGGAGCGGAAATAGCCACGCAGGGCGAACAGGCTGCGCAGGAAGGTGCCCATGTCCATGTCGTCATGGCTGCCGCTGTCGAGCGGGCTGACCAGCCCCGGCTTCGGATGCAGCGCCAGTTCGGCATAGAGCGCGCGCACCGCCGTCCGCCCGATCATCGCGGCGAGCGGACACGCATTGTGGGACGAAACCGGGGTGGGTGCGACATTGCTGCGGATCATGCGGCCTCCTCCCGGTCGAACAGCGCCAGCACGGATGCAAGGTCGCGCAAGCCCACCTCCGCCGCCGCCTTCACCAGCAGGCTGGCCGGCCGGCCGGCCAGTTCCCGCCACGCGACCGCAGCACCGTCCGGTAGCAGGATCTCCCCGTCCAGGCGCGGGTTGCCGTCCCCCACCTCCGCCACGAGATCCAGCAGCCGGTCCAATTGCCAGCGGTCGCGCGGGGCGAACAGCAGGTCGACGTCGGACTCCGGTCGGACATAAGGCAGGCCGGTGCGCTGCTGCCAAGCCAGCGAGCCATAGACCGCGGCAGCCGCCCCCAACTCCTGCGCCCGCCGCGCCAGATCCGTCAGCATCGGGCGCCAAACCGCCGGTGCGGCGTCCACCGCCTCGGCCAACGGCAGCGGCGGCAACCGGCCGATCACGGCCTCCACCGTCACATGCAGGCCGATCCGCCGCTTGTCCGGCGTAGCGAGCCCAAGCCGCAACTCCCCCGCCCCATCCTCCGACCGGCGGCGCGCGATCACCAGCGGCCGGCCGGCGGCGCACCAATCTGCAACCTCCGCCCGCTCGGCCGGAACCAGGGGAGAGCGCAGGCGGTCCGCCCAGCCCTCCCCCAGCCGGACCCAGCCGTGGCGCGGCCAATGGAGGAGTTCAGGCTGCATCGTGCCGCACCCGGTCGGCCACCTTGCGGGCAAGCTGCCGCCCGCCGCGCTCCTCGCCCAGCGCCCGGCGTGAGTCGCCGTCGGTGGGGGCCGCCAGCGCCTCGGCAAGGCAGGCGGCGAGATCGCCCTGCCACAGGGCGGCGATGGCGCCCATGCGGCGGTAATTCTCCACGCCGGGAGCAAAGACCGGAGACGACGCGCTCAGCTCCGTCAGCCGCTCCAGCGGAATTTTGGTGACGCGGGCCATCGCCGGCAGGTTCATCACCCGGATCTCGGCGTCCGGCAGGGCATAGCAGCGGTCGGCCAGCAGGCTGGTGGCGAGGAAGCCGCCGCTGACCGCCTGCCCATAGACCAGACCGAGCACCCGGTGCCCGTTGCGCTGGGCGAGGTCGATGCATTTTGCCAGATGCGCCATGTAGCCGTTGATGCCCAGCAGCTCGTCGCGATGGCTCAACCGCTGGCCCTGGGTGTCGACCAGCAGCAGGATCGGCCGGCCGGGGTGGCGGCGCACCACCTCCAGCACCGCGCCGGCCATGCGGAAGGCCAGCTCGATGCCGATGGGCGTGTTGTCGACGGTGCCGATCACCGCGACCTCGGTGCCGAAGACCCGGCCGGTGCCGTCGAAATAGACGCCGTCCGCGGCGATGTCGTGCCCGTCCGGGAACAGCCGGTCCAGAAGAGTGGTCACGTCCATGGCTCAGGCCCTCCGGTCGCGGACGGTTGCGAGGAAGCTGGCGGTGTCGAGGATCGGCAGCTTCTCCGGCTCCTCCACCCCCAGCTTTTCCCAGATGTCGAGCGCATCGCGGCAGCCGCCGAAACGCTCCAGCCGGCTGCCCAACACGGCATGCTCCGCCTCCAGGGCGGCCAGCGACAGGCCGGGGCCACGGTCCGACAGTTGGTCGAGCAAGGCGAGAGCCGCAGCGCGGAAGGCGGCAACGTCGTCCTCGACCAGGGTCGCCGCCTCGCCCAGCAGGTAGCGGTGCTTGCCGCCGACGGTGCGCCAGACCAGCGCGCGGTCGCGGCTGTCGAACTCCTCCACCCCCATGGTGGTCTCGATCACCTCGGGGCCGGACAGGCCGAGCCGTCCCTCTTCGCTCATCACCACCGCGTCGCACAGGCGGGACACGATGCCCATGCCACCGAAGCAACCGAAGGTGCCGCCGTCCAGCACGATCACCGGGATGCCGGCGGCCCGCACGGCCAGCACGGCCCGCATCACCTCCGACACCGCGATCAGCCCGGCATTGGCCTCGTGCAGCCTGACGCCACCGGACTCCACCAGCAGCAGGACGCCGTCGGGACGGGTGTCGAGCGCGCGTTCCAAGAGGCCGGTCAGCTTGGCGCCATGCACCTCGCCGACCGCCCCGCCCATGAAGCCGCCTTCCTGGGCGGCGACCAGCACGCGGCGGCCTGCCAGACGGCCTTCACCGACGACGATGCCGTCGTCGAAGGCGGCCGGCGTGTCGAGCTGGCGCAGATGCGGGCTGACCATGCGCTCGGTCGGCGGCAGGATTTCGATGAGGCTGCCGGGGTCGAGCAGCCCGTCCAGCCTGCCGCGGGCACTGTCCTCGTAATAGCTGCTCATGGTTGCGACCCTCCGGCGAAGGCGTCCAAGGCCTGGTCGAGCCGCAGGCTGACCACGGCCGGCGTGGCGCCGACATCGTTGATGGAAATGCGGACATCGGCCAGCGGATGGCGGGCGAACACGTCGTCCAGCACGGCCTGCCATGTCGTGCCGAAGCCGACCGCCGCGGTCTGGATCTCGACCCGGCAGAGGCCGCCGAGCGGCGCCGGTTCCACCAGCACCTCCAGATTGCCGGAGCCGACGACGCCCACCAGGACGGACGGCGGCGGGGACGCCACGGGACGGCCGCCGCGATATTCGAAGCTCAGGATTTCCATGGGATAAGGCTCACCAGTTGCGGAAGCGCTTGGGCGGGTCGTACAGGCCGCCCGATGCACGCACGAGGTCCTTGACCGACCGCGCGGCCAGCAGGTCGCGGGTCGCCATCCGCTTGTCGATGCCCAGGTCCTCCGGCCGGCGGATGACGCCGCGGTCGCGGAGGTTCTCCACCATGCCCCGGTCGCGCCCGCGCCCCACGGGCGTGTAGCCGGCGACGCCGCGGATCGCCTGCTCCCGTTCCTCCGCCGTCCGGCAGAGCAGCAGGTTGGCGATGCCCTCCTCCGTCAGGATGTGGGTCACGTCGTCGCCGTAGATCATCACCGGCGGCAGTTCCATGCCGGCGCTCTCCGCCAGTTCCCAGGCGTCGAGCCGCTCGACGAAGGCCGGCTGCATATGCTCGCGGAAGGTTTCCACCATCTGGACGACCAGCTTCTGGCCGCGCGGCATCTGCCCGCTGTCGCCGCGCGCCTCCCGCCCGGCCTTGAGCCATGCCGGGCTGGCATGGCGCCGTCCGCGGGCATCCGCCCCCATGTTGGGCGCGCCGCCGAAGCCGGCGATCCGCCCCAGCGTGGCAGTGGAGCTGTTGCCGGCGAGGTCGATCTGCAGGGTCGAGCCGATGAACAGGTCGCAGGCGTAATGGCCGGCGGCCTGCGACAGAGCCCGGTTGGACCGCATGTTGCCGTCGGCGCCGGTGAAGAACACGTCCGGCCGCGCGCGGATATAGGCCTCCATCCCCAGCTCCGAGCCGAAGGAATGGACGCTCTCGACGAAGCCGGCCTCGATGGCGGGGATCAGCGCCGGGTGCGGGTTCAGCGCCCAGTGCCGGCAGATCTTCCCCTTCAGCCCCAGCGACTCCGCGTAGGTCGGCAGCAGAAGCTCGATGGCTGCGGTGTCGAAGCCGATGCCGTGGTTCAGCCGCTGGATGCCGTATTCGGCATAGATGCCCTTGATGGCCATCATCGCCATCAGCACCTGAATTTCCGAGATCTGGGCCGGATCGCGGGTGAACAGCGGTTCGATGTAGTGCGGCGTCGGGCTCTGGATGACGAAATCGACCCAGCCGCCGGGGATGTCGACGCGCGGCACGCTGTCGACCAGCTCGTTCACCTGGGCGATGACGATGCCGCGCTTGAAGGCGGTCGCCTCGACGATGACCGGCGTGTCCTCGGTGTTGGGGCCGGTGTAGAGGTTGCCGGCGGCATCGGCCGCCTGGGCGGCGACGAGGCTGACCCGTGGCGTCAGGTCGACGAAATAGCGGCCGAACAGCTCCAGATAGGTGTGGATGGCGCCGACCGAAATCCGCCCGTCCGCCACCATGCGCGCCAGCCGCGCCCCCTGCGGGCCGGAGAAGGAGAAGTCCAGCTTCGCGGCGATGCCGCGTTCGAAGACGTCCAGATGCTCCGGCAGGGCCAGTACCGACTGCACCATGTGCAGGCCGTTCACCCGGGCCGGATCGACCGAGGCGAGGGTGCGGGCCAGGAAATCGGCCTGCTTCTGGTTGTTGCCCTCCAGGCAGACGCGGTCGCCCGGTTCCAGCACCGCTTCCAGCAGGGCGCGGGCGTCGGCGGTGGCGACGCGCTTGCCCCCGGTCAAAGATGGTACAAGGCTGGCGGCGCGGGCCAGCCGGGCGTCGCGGTTGCGCCCCTGCAGGTTCCAGTCGCGCATGGTGTCAGCTTCCTTCATCGCTGTGCTCGAAACGGGCGGGTTGGAATTGGGAGTTCGAAATCAGCCGGCAATCGCCTTGATCGCCAGGAAGAGGACGGACGGCCCCATCAGGCAGCCCAGGCCGGTGTGGAAGGTGGCGACCAGGGCGCCGTAGGGCACCAGCCGCCGGTCGGTCGCCGCCAGCCCGGCGCTGACGCCGCTGACGGTGCCGGCCAGCCCGCCGAACACCATCGCGGCCTGCGGGTTGTCCAGCCGCATGAAGCCGGCCAGGACGGGGGTGAAGACCATGACCAGGATCGCCTTGACCACTCCGGTTGCGATGCTGAGCGCCATGACGTCGGAACTGGCGCCGATGGCGGCACCGGTCACCGGGCCGACGATGTAGGTGATGGCCCCGGCACCGATGGTGGTCAGCGCCACCGGGTCGGTGTAGCCGAAGGCCATGGCGACGGCGACGCCGACGATGAAGGGCAGCACGGTGCCGAGGAACAGGCCGATGAAGCCGAGCCAGCCGGCTTTCCGCGCCTCGTCGATCTGCACCTCGCTGGCGGTCGCGACGATGCAGAAGTCGCGCATCATGGCGCCGCCCATCAGGGCCAGCCCGCCGAACATGGTCAGGTCGGCCATACCCTTGGTTTTGCCGGTGACCAGCCCGCCCCAATAGGCGAGCGCAAGCCCGGCCAGCACGGCGATAGCGGAGCCGTGAACCCGGCCGCCCGTCAGATGACGGGCCAGCAGGTTCGAGACCCAGACGATGATCCCGACGACGGCGAAGGCGGCGACCAGCTGGTTCTCCGCGATCTCATGCATGAATTTGTCGAGCATGCCGGGCCCCCTTATTCGAGTTCGGCGGCGGGCGCGCCGGCCTGCCAGGCGGCTGCGGCACCGGTCCGGCGGATCGCGCGGTTGATCACGGAGATGACACAGGCGCAGAGTGCGACCGAGCCGAAAGCGGCCAGCAGGGCGATGGGACCGCCCTTGACGGCGACGATGACGTTCTGGGTGGCGGCCATGGCGACCACCACGGGGATGTACATCATCGCCCAGAAGGTGACGCCCTTCTCGGTTTCCGGCCGCATCAGCCCGCGCTTGCGCATGTGGTACTGGGCGGCCATCAGCAGCATCATGGCGATGCCGACGCCACCGACATTGGCCTTGACCCCGATCAGCGCCCCCAGGATATCGCCGAGCAGCACGCCCAGCAGATAGCAGCCCGCCAGCAGTGCGGTGCCGAAGATCACCATGGCGCGCCCTCCATCCCGGCGGAGACCGCACCGGCTGTTGGCATGGCAATTGGAATGAAAGTTCCGTGTCGTCCCATCATGTGCGTTTCCCCATTTCGTCGTTTCATGCGGCCCGGCTGCCCAATCGCGGGGCAGAGAACCGGACATGCCGTCCGGAGATGGCCGGGCACGAAGTCACGACGGCGGCCGATGGTTTGCCCAAAGGGAATGCACACCATTCATGTATGCGAAACCCCAGGATAATGGGCTTCAGGTATTTTTTTGTCGGCCACCGCTACTGTGGTGCATACATATCATGGACGATCAGGCTGACAAACATAATTTTGACCGCCGAGACGCTTTTTGTATACTCGTCTGCGGATGAGCTCGCGTCTGCGCATACGCAGACCGGAAACAACAGGCGGTTATGTACGCAATGGATGCCATTCTGCCGGACGGCCAGTCGGAACGCGACATCGCGGAGGACGGCAAAAGCCTTCTGTCCGACGTCATCCGGCTGGCGCTGGCCGACGAGATCGCCACCGGGCGGCTGAAGCCGGGCACCCCGCTCGACGAACAGCAGATCGGCCTGCGGTTCGGCGCCTCGCGAACCCCGGTGCGCGAGGCGCTGCGCCAGCTTGCCACCACCGGCATGGTGGAGGTCCGGCCGCGCCGCGGCGTGGTCGTCGCCACCATGACGGCCGAGCGCATCATGGACATGTTCGAGATGACGGCGGAGATGGAGGCGATGTGCGTCCGCCTTGCCACCTACCGCATCACTCCGGTCGAGCGCAGCCGGCTGCAGACCATGCATGAATCGGCGGCGGCGATGGTGCGGGGCGGCGATCTCGACGCCTATGACGACTTCAACCGCCGCTTCCACGAGGCGATCTACCACGCCACCCACAACCAGTTCATGGCCGAACAGGCGGTCGGCGTCCGTGCCCGCCTCGCCGCCTTCCGCCGCACCCAGCTTCGCCATGGCGACCGGCTGGCGACCTCCCATGCCGAACATGGAACCATCCTGGCCGCCATGGCGCGCGGCGACGGGGACGAGGCGGCCCGCTGCATGCGCGCCCATATGCTCAACGCCAGCTGCGCGCTGACCCGCTATATCCAGGAACTGGATTTGCCCTGACCGGCCTTCCGAGCGGATCGGCGGAAACCTTCCGCCTTCAGGCGCAGTCGAATATTACAGGCGCCCCGGTGCGCTGCCGCTATGCAGTCGCCATCCGGGCTGGCCTGCAACAGTGCATTCGCATGAATTTAACGTTTACGCCCGTATGCTGTTGACGATTTCCACCTTGGGCTTCCTTTGCCATGGGCGCCGCAGCCTGCACCAACCACCTGTTGGATCGTCATTGGTCTACGAATGATCTGTCGGCCTTTTGCCTGATCTCCGATCCGGTCTGGGTCATCGATCTGCAGACGGGCGATGCCTTGTGGGCCAATCAGGCGGCTTGCGACCTTTGGGGTGTCCGGTCGGTCCGGGAGTTGGCCGCTGTCGGCGGCTTGCCCGACACGGTCCGGCAGCACCTGTCCGATTATGCCCGGCGCCTGTCGGACGGCGGGCGGATCGGCGAGCGCTGGACGGTCGGCACCAGGGGAGACGACCGGGGAAAGGACGGGGGTGCCGACGAAACCGTCCTGGCCTGCGACTGTTCGGGGCTCCGCCTGACGGACGGGCGTCTGGCGATGCTCGTCCATGCAAGACCGCTCGCGGGGATGGAGCCGACGCCTGCGCCTAAGCTGCACCTGTCGCGGATGGTCGAGAATCTGCCGATGGCCGCCGCCTATGTCGAGGGCGAGCGGATTTTCGTCAACCGCGCGGCGGAACGGCTGATCGGCTTCCGGCAGGACGAGTTGCCGACGATGGAGGCATGGTTCAAGTCGGCCTACCCCGGCCATGACCGGGAAATTCGTCAACGCTACGATGCCGCGCGGCAGGCGGAGGCCTCGGTGCTGACCGAATTGCAGGTCACCCGCAAGGACGGCGTCCGGCGCTGGATCCGTTTCTTCGCCTATCTCACCCATGGCGGAGAGGTGTGGCTGATGGAAGACGTGACCGACCAGCGCACCACACTGGAGGCATTGCATCAGGAACGTGCCGTCCTGCAAAGTTTGATCGACTCGATGCCCGACATCGTCTTCTTCAAGGATCGCGACGGCGTCTTCCTGAACTACAACCGTGCCTTCCTCGATTATGTCGGCTGGCACCTCAATTCGAATCGCCGCCTGCGCGACATCGACATGGTCGATGGCGACGTGGCGGAGCGTCGCCGGCAGACCGACCTGCGTGCCATGCGGGAGGGGATGACCCGCGGCGAGGAGTGGTTCGTCTATCCCGACGGCCGGCGCCGGCTGATGGAAACGCTCAAGACCGCCTGCCGCGACCCGCGGGGCAACATCCTGGGCGTCGTCGGCATCTCCCGCGACATCACCGACCGGCGGGAGATGGAGGAGATGCTTCGCCGCAGCGAAGCGGAAAAGGACCATCTCGCCAACCATGATCCGCTGACCGGCCTGCCCAACCGCCGGTTGTTCTTCGCCCGCACGGACTTGGCGCTCGCCCACGCCCAGCGCATCGGCCAGCCGCTTGCCCTGCTGTTCATCGACCTCGACGGCTTCAAGCCGGTGAACGACCGGCTGGGTCACGATGCCGGCGATCAGGTGCTGCGGGTGACGGCGGAACGTCTGACGGCATGCCTGCGCGCTTCCGACCTCGTGGCGCGCATCGGCGGGGACGAGTTCACCGTGCTGCTGGAAGGCCCCGGGTCGCTCCGCGATGTGGAGCACGTCGCCGGCAAGCTGATCCAGGCGGTGTCGGCGGAGATCGAACTCGGCCGCAACACCCTGACGGTGGGCGCCAGCGTCGGCATCGCGCTGTATCCGCGGGATGCGGACAACGCCCAGGATCTGCTGAAGGCCGCCGACGGCGCGCTCTACCGGGCCAAGCATGCCGGCCGGGGCCGATTCATCGTCTGTGAGCACCCTCGCTGAGCAGTCGGCAGGGCCATGATGTAGCAACACTACAGAGACGCATGTGACGCGGGAGCCGCTGCCCTCGTCCTTTGAATTCCTTGTTTTTCTGTGACCTCCTTCGCAATTCCCGACCCTCCCCTGCGACCGAATTGCTCAGGCGACGCGCTTGCCAGCCTCCTCCCGACAGGAGTATGTAGTAAAGCTACATGGCGGGCGCAAAACCCGCCGACGGGCCTGCACCGATGCGCGGCAGCGAGGACATCGACCGATGAATATGGACAGCAAGGATGTGGGAGGCTGGAGCCAGCCCACCCCGCAAACTCTCGACGCACTGATGCCCGACGCCATCGCGCTCGCCGCCGAGAATCTCGGCGTCAAGAAGGCACATTACGATACTCCCACCCTGTTCGCCCTGGCGGTTCTCGCCGGCGCCTTCATCGCCATGGGCGGCCTGTTCGCCACCGTCACCATGTCGGGCGCCGAGGGCATGCTGCCTTACGGTGTGACCCGGCTGCTGGGCGGCCTGGTCTTTTCCATGGGGCTGATCCTGGTGATCGTCGGCGGCGCGCAGCTGTTCACCGGCGACGCGCTGATGGTGATGGCCTGGGCCAGCGGCAGGCTGCATGCCCGCGAGATGATGCGGGTGTGGACCACGGTGTGGATCGGCAATTTCGTCGGTGCCGCCGGCACCGCCCTGCTGGTCTTCCTGTCCGGACAATACACCTTCGGCCATGGCGCGGTCGGCGCCTCTGCGCTGTATTTTGCGGTGGCGAAGAGTTCGCTGCCGACGACCCAGGCCTTCTTCCTCGGTATCCTCTGCAACGTGCTGGTCTGCCTCGCCGTCTGGCTGGCGCTGGGCGCGCGCAGCGTCGGCGACAAGATCCTGGCGATCACCTTCCCGGTCGCCGCCTTCGTCGCCGCCGGCTTCGAGCACTGCGTCGCCAACATGTATTTCGTCCCGCTCGGCCTGCTGATCGAATGGGGCGCGCCGGACAGCTTCTGGCACGACCTCGGCCGCGCCGCGCCGTCCATCCCGGTCGGCCATTATCTGGTCAACCTCGCCGCGGTCACGCTCGGCAACTGGATCGGCGGAGCGGTGATGGTGGGTGCCGTCTACTGGTTCATCTACCGGCGTCCCAAGCTGCGCTGAGCGCGGGCCCTTCAAAACCTCTCCCGACACGTCTGCGAACTGTCATTCCCTCAAGAAACGGGACATCCCTTCCCATGAGCGCCATCACCGAAATCCGCGCCCGCGAAATCCTGGACAGCCGCGGCAATCCCACCGTCGAAGTCGACGTCAGCCTTGAGACCGGCGCCTTCGGCCGCGCCGCGGTGCCGTCGGGCGCCTCCACCGGCGCCCACGAGGCGGTCGAGCTGCGCGACGGCGACAAGTCCCGCTTCGGCGGCAAGGGCGTGCTGAAGGCCGTCCAGTCGGTCAATGGCGAGCTGGCCAAGGCGCTGACCGGCATGGATGCCGCCGACCAGCGCGTGCTCGACATGACGATGATCGAGATCGACGGCACCGAGAACAAGAGCCGTCTCGGCGCCAACGCCATCCTGGGCGTGTCGCTGGCGGTCGCCCGCGCCGCCGCCGAGGATGCCGGCCTGCCGCTCTACCGCTATGTCGGCGGCGCCTTCGCCTCGCTGCTGCCGGTGCCGATGATGAACATCATCAACGGCGGCGCCCATGCCGACAACCCCATCGACATCCAGGAATTCATGATCATGCCGGTGGGCGCCGAGACCGGCGCCGACGCCATCCGCATGGGTTCCGAGATCTTCCAGTCGCTGAAGAAGAAGCTGAAGGACGCCGGCCACAACACCAATGTCGGCGACGAGGGCGGCTTCGCCCCCAACATCGGGTCGACCGACGAGGCGCTCGGCTTCGTCATGAAGGCCATCGAGGCCGCCGGCTACAAGCCGGGCGACGACGTCATGCTGGCGCTCGACGCCGCCTCGACCGAGTTCTTCAAGAACGGCAAGTACGAGCTGGCCGGCGAAAGCAAGTCGCTGTCGCCGGAACAGATGGTCGCCTACTGGGCCGATCTGGCCGGCCGCTACCCGATCATCTCGATCGAGGACGGCATGGCGGAAGACGACTGGGAAGGCTGGAAGGCGCTGACCGACGCCATCGGCAGCAAGGTTCAGCTGGTCGGCGACGACCTGTTCGTCACCAACCCCAAGCGTCTGGCCCAGGGCATCCGCCAAGGCGTCGCCAACTCGATCCTGGTGAAGGTCAACCAGATCGGCACGCTGTCGGAGACGCTGGAAGCGGTCGATATGGCGCACAAGGCCGGCTACACCGCCGTTCTGTCGCACCGCTCGGGCGAGACCGAGGACAGCACCATCGCCGATCTGGCGGTCGCCACCAACTGCGGCCAGATCAAGACCGGCTCGCTGAGCCGTTCGGACCGTCTGGCCAAGTACAACCAGCTGATCCGCATCGAGGAGCAGCTCGGCGCAGCATCCCGCTTCGCCGGCCGCGGCATCCTGAAGGCCTGAGTTCCACGAGCTTCCTGAAGTCCCCTGCCCGGCAATCCTCCGCCCCCCTCTCCTGCCCCCGGAGAGGCGATCACGACGGCAAGGACTGCCCCTGAAGGGATTTCAAGGACGGGCGGCGGGCGCCCCGATCGCTGAGACGTCCCGCCGTTGTGCCCCCTCCTCCCGTCTCTCCCCGGGAGGAGGGGGAAGCCCCGCCCGGCCATCCCGCAGAAATCGGCCTTGAGCCACCTGCGGCATAGTGTCAAGGACCGGGCTTTTCGACGGTTCCATGTTGCGATGCACAGTTAATATATTAATATATCTAAGGTTCCCGGCGCGGCGCAGAACGCTGGCGCAAAACGGGCGACGATCCCGGATGAAACATTGGACGGCCACCGTTTCCGTCCCCTCCCGACGCCGCCCCTTCGGACCGTAGAAAACGGGCCGCTCGCTCGACCCGGTCAACCGGAGTGTTCAAAAATGCGTGCCAGTGGTGAAGCTTCCGGCAACGGCGCCTGCGCCGTCGTCGAGAATGTGACCTTCGACGAAATCCAGATCGGCCAGTCGGCCAGCCTGTCGCGCCAGCTCACCCTGATGGATGTGGAGCTGTTCGCCACCGTGTCGGGCAACATCAACCCGGCCCATCTCGACCCGAAATTCGCCGCCGACAGCCGATTCCAGAAGGTGATCGGTCCCGGCATGTGGTCGGGCTCCTTGATCTCGGGCGTGCTGGGCACCTACCTGCCGGGCGCCGGCTCGCTCTACGCCGGCCAGAGCCTGCAGTTCCGCCGCCCGGTGGGCTTGGGCGACATCGTCACCGCCACCGTCACCGTGATCGAGAAGCGTCCGGCCAAGAACGTCGTCGTCTTCGACTGCGTCTGCACCAACCAGGATGGCGAGATCGTCGTACTGGGCACCGCCGAGGTGGTCGCCCCGACCCAGAAGGTCGTCCGCCCGGCGCATGAGCTGCCGCAGATCCAGATGATCCGCCACGACAAGCACGACGCCCTGCTCGCCAAATGCGACGAGCTGCCCCCGGTCGTCACCGCCGTCGCCTATCCCTGCGACGCCAGCTCGCTTCAGGGCGCCGTCGAGGCGGCCGAGGCCGGGCTGATCGAGCCGATCCTGGTCGGGCCGGAAGCCCTCATCCGCAAGGTCGCCGCGGCCGGCGGGCTCGACATCGCCCGCTACCGCATCGTCGATGCCGCCCACAGCCGCGCCGCCGCGGCTGCTGCCGTGGCGCTGGCCCGCACCGGCGAGGCCGAAGCGGTGATGAAGGGCAGCCTGCACACCGACGAGCTGATGGGCGAGGTGGTGAAGAAGGAAACCGGCCTGCGCACCGCCAGCCGGATCAGCCACGTCTTCCTGATGAATGTGCCGACCTACTCCAAGACGCTGCTGATCACCGACGCGGCGATCAACATCTATCCGACGCTGGAGGACAAGGTCCACATCGTCCAGAACGCCATCGACCTCGCCAAGGTGCTGGGCGTCGCCACCCCGCGCGTCGCCATCCTGTCGGCGGTCGAGACGATCAATCCGAAGATCAACACCACGCTGGAAGCCGCAGCACTCTGCAAGATGGCCGACCGCGGCCAGATCACCGGCGGCATCCTCGACGGCCCGCTGGCCTTCGACAACGCCATCTCCGCCGAAGCGGCGCGCACCAAAGGCATCACTTCCCCGGTCGCCGGCCAGCCGGACATCCTGCTTGCCCCCGATCTGGAGGCCGGCAACATGCTGGTCAAGCAGCTGTCGTTCCTGGCGAATGCCGACCTCGCCGGCATCGTGCTGGGCGCCAAGGTGCCGGTCATCCTCACCAGCCGCGCCGACAATGTGCGGGCCCGGCTCGCCTCCTGCGCCGTCGCCTCGCTGGTCGCCGCCGCCAAACGCCAGCCGAAGCTCGCGCTGGCCGCCGAATAGGACATCCCCGTCATGGTCGCACTGTCAAATTCCAGCGAGGACGCCTGCCTCGTCATCAATGCGGGTTCCTCCAGCCTGAAATTCTGCGTCTTCCAGGGTGGCAGCGCCACCGAGATCGAGCCGGTCGTCACCGGCCAGATCTCCGGCATCGGCACCGCTCCCCGCTTCGAGGCGAAGGACGCCACCCGCCACAAGATCGCCGACCACAGCTGGACCGACGGAGAGAATCCGGGCCGTCCGGAGCTGCTCCACCATCTGCTCGACTGGATCGGCGACACGCTGAAGGGAGCCACTTTGGTGGCCGCCGGCCACCGCGTCGTCCATGGCGGCACCCGCTTCTCGGCACCCGTGCGCGTCACCCCGGCGGTGCTCGACCAGTTGGAGGAACTGATCCCGCTCGCTCCCCTGCATGAGCCGCACAACATCGCCGCCATGCGGGCGCTGGCCCAGGTCTATCCGTCGCTGCCGCAGGTCGCCTGCTTCGACACTGCTTTCCACCAGACCCAGCCCTGGCAGTCGCAGACCTTCGCCATCCCGCGCGAACTGACGGCGGAGGGCATCCGCCGCTACGGCTTCCACGGGTTGAGCTACGAGTACATCGCCCACCGCCTGCCCCAGGTGGCGCCGGAACTGGCCGACGCTCATGTGGTGGTCTGCCATCTCGGCAGCGGCGCCAGCCTGTGCGCCATGCGCGGCGGGCACAGCGTTGACACCACCATGGGCTTCACCGCGCTGGACGGCGTGCCGATGGGCACCCGGCCGGGCACCATCGATCCCGGCGTGCTGATCTATCTGATGCGCGAGAAGGGCTACGGCGCCGACGAGCTGGAGAAGCTGCTCTACCACAAGTCGGGCATGCTGGGCGTCTCGGGCCTCTCCAACGACATGCGCGACCTGGAAAACTCCGACCTGCCGGCGGCTGCCGAGGCGGTGGAGCTGTTCTGCCACAACGTCGCCAAGCAGGTGGCGGCGCTGGCCGGCTCGATGGGCGGGCTGGACGCGGTGGTCTTCACCGCCGGCGTCGGCGAGAACTCCACACTGGTGCGGTCGCGGGTGGCGGAGAAGCTGTCCTGGCTCGGCGTCGCCATCGACCCGGCGGCCAATCGGGCAAAGGCGACCCGCATCTCCGCCCAGGAGAGCCGCGTGCCGGTCTTCATCATCCCGACCGACGAGGAACGGATGATCGCCCGCCACACGCTGGGCGTGATTGCAGCAGAGCAGTTGGAACGGGCGGCGTAAGCGCAGCAGACGCCGGCAATTCTCCCTCTCCCAGAACGGGAGGGGGAGACCTCCCCGGGGCAGGAAAGCGTCATCATGGAACAGGTCCCTACAAGCGCCGCCGCCAAACCGCCGGAAAACGTCCGACTCGGCATCCTGTCGATGCTGCTGGCGATGGCCCTGATGACCATCATGAACGCACTCGCCAAGATCCTGGCGGAGAGCTATCCGCTGGGCGAGGTCACCTTCTTCCGCAACCTGTTCGCCCTGCTGCCGGCGGTCGCCATGGTCGCCGCGGCGGGCGGGCGGAGCTGCCTGCCCACCGACCATTGGCAGGGGCATCTGTGGCGGGCCATCGTCGGGCTGGCATCGATGGTGCTGCTGTTCTGGGCCTATCACCTGATGCCGCTGGCCAATGCGGTGGCGATCTCCTACTCCGCCCCGCTGTTCCTCACCGCCCTCTCGGTGCCGCTGCTGGGGGAGAGGGTCGGCGCCTTCCGCTGGGGTGCGGTGGCGGTCGGCTTCGCCGGGGTGCTGATCATGGTCCAGCCCGGCGCCGGCATGCTCGACCGCGGGGCGTTGGTGGCGCTGACCGCCGCCGTCTGCTACGCGCTGGCGATGATCGCCATGCGCCAGCTGGGCCGCACGGAAAAGCCGGTGACGACGGTCTTCTATTTCACCGTGGTCTCGACCCTGCTCAGCGCGCTGGCCCTGCCGTTCGGCTGGACGACGCCGGACGGCCATGCGCTGGCGCTGATGGCGGGAATGGGGATCGCCGGCGGCGGGGCACAGTATTTCAGCACGCGGGCCTATTCGCTGGCCCGGGCGGTGGTGGTCGGCCCCTTCAGCTATGCCAGCCTGATCTACGCGACCATCCTCGGCTGGCTGGTCTGGGGCGATGTGCCGGCCCCGCATGTGATCGTCGGCGCCACTGTGGTGATCGGCAGCGGACTGCTGATCCTCTACCGCGAAACCCGCCGCGCCGCGGCGTCCCCACCGAAGCCTTGCACGACACACTCTGGCCCCGGACCGATCCGGACCGCCTGAACGGCAAAGAACGAAGAACAAGACTGGTTCGAAGGAAAGGACAAGCATCATGCTTACGACCGATGTCCGAGGCAATCTGGCCCCCCGACTGACCGGCCGGCTGCATCTGATCACGGGTGGTCGTGATGCGAGCGGGCCGGCGCAGTCAACCCTGTTCACCCCTGCCCGCAAGGCGGGACGATCCGATCACGCGGTTTGCGCCATCGTCGGCGGTGCGAAACTGTCCGCCAAGCTGGATCTGCTGATCCGGCTGGTGACGCGGGTCGACGTTCTGGCGCTGGGCGGCGGCATCGCCAACACCGTCTTGGCGGCGACCGGCACCGACATGGGCGCCTCGCTGTGCGATTACGGGCTGATCGACGAAGCCCGCAAGCTGCTGGACCGGGCAAAGGCCTGCGGTTGCGAGCTGCTGCTGCCGGTCGACGTGGTGGTGGCAACCGAAGCGAAAAACGGGGTGGAGGACCGCGTCGTCCCCTGCGCCGCCATCGGGCCGGAGGACATGGTGCTCGACATCGGTCCGGCGACGGCGGCGCGGCTGACCGCCTGCGTCGAGGGCGCCCGGACCGTGGTGTGGACGGGACCGCTCGGGGTTTATGAAATCGCCCCCTTCGACGGCGGCACCAACGCGCTGGCATGGTTCATCGCCCGGCGCACCCGCGATGCCGGCCTGCGGTCGGTGGCGGCCGGTGACGACACCATCGCCGCCCTGGCTGCCGCCGGGGTGGAGGACCGCTTCAACGAGCTGACCAGCCGCGACGCCCTGCCGGCGTGGCTGGATGCGATGTCGCCGCGCGCCGTCCCTGCGTGAACGCAAAAGCACTCCCTTAAATTGCAATTCCTGCGGACTGAAACCCGCATTCCCCGGTTGAATCAGGTCTCCGCCCCAACCGGCACGGGACCGCAACCGAACGACTGGAGCACATCATGGCTGTACGGGTAGCGATCAATGGGTTCGGCCGCATCGGCCGTCTGGTTCTGCGCGCCATCTACGAGAGCGGCCGCAAGGACGTGGAGGTCGTGGCGATCAACGACCTCGCCGATCTGAAGGCCAACGCCCACCTGCTGAAGTACGACAGCGTCCACGGCCGCTTCCCCGGCACCATCGAGACCGGTACCGATGAAAACGGAAATGGCGTGCTGATCGTCAACGGCCACTCCATCAAGGTCGTGCAGGAGCGTGACCCGGCCAAACTGCCGTGGAAGGATCTCGGCATCGAGATCGCCATGGAATGCTCGGGCATCTTCACCAAGCGCGCCGATGCCGCCAAGCATCTGGAAGCCGGCGCCGAGAAGGTGCTGATCTCGGCCCCGGCCACCGACGAGGACATCACCGTCGTCTACGGCGTCAACCACGACAAGCTGACCGCCGAGCACAAGATCGTCTCGAACGCGTCCTGCACCACCAACTGCCTGGCCCCGGTGGCCTTCGTGCTGAACAATCTGGTCGGCATCGAAAAGGGCTTCATGACGACGATCCACTCCTACACGGGTGACCAGCGGATCGTCGACACCAACCACAAGGACCTGCACCGCGCCCGCGCCGCGGCCCTGAACATGATCCCGACCTCGACCGGTGCGGCCAAGGCGGTCGGCAAGGTCCTGCCGGAGCTGAAGGGCAAGCTGGACGGCACCGCCATGCGCGTTCCGACCCCGAACGTGTCGGTCGTCGACTTCAAGTTCACGTCCAAGCGCGCCACCTCGGTCGAAGAGATCGTCAAGGCGATCGTTGAGGCCGCCAACGGCCCGCTGAAGGGCGTGCTGAGCGCCTATGACGAGGAGCTGGTGTCGTCGGACTTCAACCACGACCCGCACAGCTCGACCTTCGCGCTGAACGAGACCAAGGTCATCGACGGCAATTTCGTTCGCGTCATGGCATGGTACGATAACGAGTGGGGCTTCTCCAACCGGATGGCCGACACCGCCGTCGCCATGGCGAACGCCAAATAACACCAGCCCGACCCAGACCAAAAGGAGCCGGACGATGAGCAAGACGATCATGTGGGCCGAAACCGATGCCAAGGGCTTCGAGTCCGAGTGCCTGTTCAACGAGGACAGCCGCCACTATGAAGTGATGGTCTGCGCCTCGGGCCGCCGGCTCTGCCGGTCGGAATCTTTCCCGGCCCAGTCCGACCCCATGCAGGGGATGAGCGACGACGACCGCCAGCGGGCGCTGCACTGCGCCGAACGGCTGGTGACCGAGATCGAGCACGATCTGGGCGACCGCTGACCGGGCACGCCCGGACTTCTTGAAACGGCCAGGGCCGGCATCCTCGCGGTGCCGGCCCTTTCGCCGTCCGGCGGCAGCAGCCTACCGATGGGCGGCGAAGTCCGCCGTCCGTTCGACGAGGTCGTCCAGGTTGCGGCGGAACTGCTCCAGCACGAAGCCGGTGCCGAACATCCGCCACAGCCAGTCGGTCGGCATGTCGCGCGTCCGCCTTTCCGCCCGTGTGCGGTCGATTCCGGCCCGGTAGCCCGCCAGCGCATCGGCGAGTGCCATCGAGCGGTCGGGCGGCTGGCCGGTGGCGAGGGCGTCGGCCAGACCGCGCAGGGTCGATGCGCCCGCCGCCGCGACCGGTGTCCAGTCGGGGCAGACGTCGCGGTCGGCGATATCCTGCCGAGGCTCCCCCACCGCGCGGCGCAGCATCACCACGTCATGCCGCAACCGCATCAGCGTCCTCAGCAGCGGATCGGGGTCGGGCATGTCGGCCAGCCGGCTCCGCCGCTCCCGCGCAGCCTCGCCCACCAGGGTTTCCAGCCGGGTCAGGGCTTGCCGGGTCCGCACCACCAGCCGGTTCATGACGGCCTGGGACGCATCGTCGGTGACGGCGAGTGCGTCCAGTTGCTCCGCCATCAGCCGCGCCACCTCCGCCGCCGTGTCCAGCACGGAACGCGAGGCGCGAGCCGGCACCACCAGAATCGACACCAGGATCCCAACGATGCAGCCGAGCCCGACCTCCAGCATGCGGTCGGTGGCGAAGCTGAGCGGGCCGAGGCTGGCTCCGGCACTGCCCAGCAGCACGATGATCGCGGTGATCGGCGCGATGCGGAAACCGGCCGACTTGGCGGCGAGGTAGGACAGCGGCGCCACCGCCGCAAGCAGCGCCGCGGCACGCGCCAGCCCGTCCGTGTGCGGGATCAGCATGGCGATTGCCCCGCCATAGGCCACGCCGACCAGCGATCCGACGAAGCGGTCCAGCGCCGCCTTCAGCGAGCCGCCGACATTGCTTTGGGTGACGATCAGCGCGGTGATGACGGCCCAGAAGCCCTGCGGCAGGTCCAGCACCTCCGCCAGCGCGAAGGTTGCGAGGGTGGAGGCGGTCATCCGCAAGGCATGCACCAGCTTGGACCGGTTCCGCGCCACCCACGACGCCGGCACGCTCCGCCACCCGCTCATTCCATCAGTCCCGGTCCATGTTCGACTGGCGCTCAGTGTCCACCATGACGATGCAAATCGCCAGAGACGGTGCGACGCCTTCATTGTCCCGGAGAAAGGGCAGCGGCGGCCGGTTCGCCGCCGCTGCCCCGCTCCCGTCAGTTCGCCTGGGCCAGCGTCTTGCGCACCTTCGCCACATCCCCGGCGCTGACCGGCGGAGCGGCATTGCTCCAGTTGTTGCGGATGTAGGTGACGACCGCCGCCACGTCGGCATCGGTCAGCCGCCAGCCGAGCGGCGGCATCGCCGGGCCGGTCGGACGGTCGTCGGTCGCCACCGCGCGGGAGCCGTCCAGCACCAGCCGGATCAGCGTCGCCGGGTCGTCGGCCTGCACCAGACCGCTGCCGGCCAAGGTCGGGAACAGGAAGGTCTGGCCCTTGCCGTCGCCGCCGTGGCAGGCCATGCAGGTGTCGGTGTAGACCGCCCCGCCCGTCCTCATCCGCGCGTCATCCGCCGCCAGCGGTGCCGGCGCCTTCCCCGCGGGCGGCTTCTGGCCGAGCAGATAGGTCGCGATGGCCTTCAGATCGGCATCGGTCATTTTGGAGCTGGAGTTCTGAATCTCCTCCGCCATCGGGCCGGAGGCGAGCGACTGGTGGTTCGCCCCGGTCTTCAGATAGGCGGTCAGCTGGTCAACCGACCAGTTGCCGATGCCCTGCCGCTTGTCCGTGGTGATCGACGGCGCATACCAGGCCTGGAGGTTGGCCCCCTGCAAGGCCCGGTCGTTGTCGTCGGCACCCAGCGCGCTCTTCGGTGTGTGACAGGTGCCGCAATGGCCCAGCGCCTGGACCAGATAGGCGCCACGGTTCCACTCCTCCGACTTCTGCGGGTCGGGCTTGAAGCTCGAAGGTTCGAAGTTCAGCAGGTTCCAACCCGCCATCAGCAGCCGGATGTTGAAGGGGAAGGGCAGTTGGTTGGCTTCCACCGCATTGCTCACCGGCTCCAGCGTCTGGAGATAGACCCACAGCGCATGGATGTCGTCGTCGGTCATCCGGGTGTAGGCGGGATAGGGCATGGCGGGGTAGAGCCGCTTTCCGCCGCGGCCGACGCCCTCGCGCAGGGTTCGCCGCAGATCCTCCTCGGTCCAGTTGCCGATGCCGGTCTCGCGGTCCGGCGTGATGTTGGGGGCGACCAGCGTGCCGAACGGGGTCTGCAAGGCCGCTCCGCCGGCATAGGGCTTGCCGCCGGGCACGCTGTGGCAGGCGACGCAGTCGGCGGCGGTGGCGACATAACGACCGCGTTCGATCAGGGTGAAGTCCTGGTCGTCGGCGATGGCGGGCGTCATCATTGCTGAGGATGCCGTGACCAGCAGGGCCGCGGCGATGGCGAGACGGATCCTGGTCATGCGTGCACCAATGGGCCGGGGGATTTCAGGTAGCGGCTGCGGATCGCGTCCGCCGCGCGGAAGGCCAGCGCCCCCACCGTTCCTGTCGGGTTGAAGCCCGAATTCTGCGGGAAGACATTCGCCCCGACGGTGAAGACGTTCGGCACGTCCCAGCTCTGCAGGAACGGGTTCACCGCGCTGGTGGAGGGATCGGCACCCATCGCCGTGCCGCCGACCACATGGGTGGACTGGTAGGGCACCGTCGACCAGGGCCCGGTGCGCGGATACTCGACGCTTTGCTGCGCCCCCATGGCGCGGACGATCTCCGCCACCTTCTTGGTGACGTAGGCCGACATCTTCACGTCGTTCTCGGGGAAGTCGAAGGTGATGCGCATCAGCGGCCGACCGAGCCGGTCGGTATAGGTGGGATCGAGGTCGAGGAAATTGCCGCGGTTGGCATAGCTGCTGGCTTCGCAGCCGACGCTGAGGTTGCTGAGATAGCTGTCGCGCATCGCCTTCTTCCAGCCCGATCCCCAGGCCGGCGTGCCCGGCGGTGTCGGCCGCTTGGAGATCGGCTCCGCCCCGATGGGCGCGCAGCGCGTGCTGCCGCCGCCGAGGAAGCCCAGCGGCCCATGGTCGAAATTGTCATTGTTCAGTTCGTCGATGGCCATGCCAGTGGCGCCGCCGCCGATGAAGTTGTTGAAGTTGTACTTGGCGGGATCGAAGAAGCCGACGACCTGATTGGCCATCTGGTAGCAGAAATTCCGCCCCACCACGCCGGTGCCGGTGCTGACGTCGTAAGGCTTGCCGATGCCGGACAGCAGCATCAGCCGAACATTGTCCAGCATGAAGGCGCAGAGAATCACCAGATCGGCCGTCTGCTCCAGCTCTTCGCCCGAGGTGTCGACATAGGTGACGCCGGTGGCCTTCTTGCCGGTGGAATCCAGATTGACCTTCAGCACCTCGCACAGGGTGCGCAGCTCGAAGTTGGACTTGCGCATCAGCACCGGCAGCACCGTCGTCTGGGCACTGGCCTTCGAATAGTTGGCGCAGCCGTAATTGGTGCAGAAGCCGCAGAAGGTGCATTGCCCCATCGTCACGCCCAGCGGATTGGTGTAGGTGCGCGACAGCAGCGAGGACGGGATCGGGAAGGGCTTGTAGCCCATCTTGGCCGCCGCCTCGGCGAACAGGGTGGGGCCGTAGGTCTGCATCATCGGCGGGTTGGGGAACTCGCGCTTGCGCGGCCCTTCGAACGGATTGCCGCCCTCCTGGATCTGGCCGTTCAGGTTGCCGGCCTTGCCCGACACGCCGGCCAGATACTCGAACCTGTCGTAATAGGGCTCCATGTCCTCATAGGTCAGGCCCCAGTCCTGGATCGTCATGTCATCCGGTATGGCCTGGGCGCCATAACGCTCGGTAAAATGAGAGCGCAGCCGGAAGTCGGAGGGCGAGAACCGCCAGGTGATGCCGGCCCAGTGCACACCGGCGCCGCCGACGCCGTTGCCGGGATGGAAGGAGCCGAACTGCCGCATCGGCAGCGCCGTCTGGTCGGCGTTGTTGCGGGCGGTGACCGTCGTCTGCGCCGGGCGCAGCATCAGCTCCTGGCGCGAGTTGTAACGCAGCTCGTCCGGGGCATAGCCGATGTTGAAGTCGGTGGCGGTGTCGCGCCAGGGGCCGCGCTCCAGCGCCACCACGTCCAGCCCTTCGTCACACAGCTCGTTCGCGATGATCGAGCCGGTCCAGCCGAGGCCGACGATCACCACATCCTTGTGGGGAAGTTTGCGCGCCATTCCTCAGCCCTTCCTGGCCCAGTCGCCGCGGCCGCCGATCGACACCGGCGGCAACGTATATTTCTGATTGTGCTTCAGCACATGGTCCCGGTAGTCGTACCGGGTGCCGGGGAAGCCGATCATCTTCCAGCTGACCATGTCGCGGTTGCCGCCATAGATCGGGTCGGCGAAGAACCCTTCCATGGTGTTCTGCAACAGCAGGCTGAAGAGGCTGCCGGAACCGACCGGACCGTCGAACTTTGCCTCCCCCGCCTCCATCTCCGTCAGCAGCTTGTCCTTCTGCTCCGGCGACAGGTCGGTGAAACTCTTGCCGTCCATCGTCCGGCGGCAATGGTCGTCCAGCGCCTTCAGACCCTGGCGGTACTTCATCGCCGGGGGCAGGTCGGTCTGGTCGCCTTGGGTCGGCAGGCCGGGCTGGAACGGCCCCTTCATGTAAAGCCGGTCGGAGGTGCCGTAATGGCCGGACAGCTGCCGGTCGATGAAGACGGCGCAGCCGGCATCCTTGCCGCTGACGCTGAGGTCGTCCGCGGGGATCAGCCGTTCGACAATGGCCTCGACCAGTTCGCCCTCGCGCGGGGTGAAGAAGGTCCAGGGGCCGGGAAGGATCTGGCGGGGCGGCTCGATGGAGCCGGAATCCCAGGGCAGCCCGGTGCCGAACAGGACTTTCGCCCGGGCGCCGGAGGCCGTCAGCGCCACCAGCCCCATCGCCGTGGTGGCGAGGAAGCGGCGGCGGCTGGTGAGGAACACGCTTGGCTGGCCCGTATTCGGGCTTTTGCTTGGCTTCATGTCTGGATCATCCCGGAATCGTCACAACCGCAGCCGATGTCGCATTGCACAACAGATCAGCGGTGGAAAGATAATTTCCAATGATCGAAAGACATACACCCGGGCTCAATGGCGCACGCCGTCATCATTGGGCGATGATCGAGCACAAACGGTCAGTGCAGGGGGCACAAATGTAGTGTCCACCGGTGGTAACCGCAGGCGGACACGGACCTTTGGCGACGCAACCTTTCAGTGCCCTCTGTCACTCCTCTTCCTCGTCTTCCTCTTCCTCCGGGACCTCTTCGAAGACGATCCTGTCGCCTACGGCGTAGAGCATGCACTCATGGTTGCCGCCGGACTGCTCGCACCGCTCCAGCGCCGCGTCCTTCGCCTCTTCCTCGCTGTCGCGATCCCAGACGGTGGCCCAGCGGCCGGCCAGCGTCACGGCCAGCGCCTTGTGGCCGGGGTTGCGCTGGTAGTTCACCATGCCGACCTTGCGGGTGTGGTCGCTGACGAAGGGCACGCGCGCCGGATCGAAACGGCCGGCCCCGAGGATCTCGACCGGCATCGGCGTGAAGCCCTTGGCGTCCATCACCACCGCGTCGTCGACCGCATAGAGCGTGCAGGGCTCCTCCGCACGGTACTGGCAATATTGCAGGGCGCTGCGCTTGACGTCGTCCCCGGTCCGGCTGTTCGACTTGTTGGAGAAATAGGCGTAATTGCCCTTGGTCGAGATCGCCAGCGCCTTGGGCGAAGGCAATCCCCCATACATCGCCAGCGTCCCCCGCGATTTGGCGTTGAGATAGGGGATCGCCGCCACATCGAGCGGCCGGGCCAATGGTGCCGCCGGAGCCGGGATTGCCGAGGGGGCCGGGATCGGCGCCGGGGCAGGAGTTGGGCCGGGAATTGGAGCAGGAACCGGCGGGGCGGCGAGTGCCGCGACCGAAAGTTGGGCCCGCTCCGGAGGCACCGTCCCGCCCAGTTCGGCGACGCGCGCCTCGGCGATGGGAGCGAAGGTGCCTTGCGGGAACTGCTTCAGATAGGCTTCGAACAAGCCGCGGTTGGAACTGCCCTTGATGCTGTCCCAGAACAGCGTCTCCTTGTCGGCGTTCGTTGCAGGGGCCGCCGATGCCGGGGGCGCCGCGTCGGCGGGAGGCGCCGTCACCACCGTGGTCGGCCCCAGGAAATAGAAGCGCCCTTCGATGGGAGAGGCCGAAACCCAGGGCTGCTGCACCCCGCCGGAGTTGCGCTTCACCGCGATCCCGACATCGTTGAAGACATCGAACACCGCCTCGCCCGGTTTCAGCATCGCCTTCGACAGCACCTCGGTGTAGGGGCTGTTGGAGCCGGCGCCATCGGCCGCCACGGCGCCCGGCTGGGTCGCATAGGCGATGATGGTCCCGGCGGGGGCCTGCATCTGCGCCAGGCCCGGCAACGCCGCACGCATGCCGCGCCCGCCGAAGGGGTTGTTGCGGCAGGCGTCCAGGATGACGATGTTCAGCCGGCTTTCCGCCAGCGCCATCTCGTCCAGCACCATGGCGACGTCGATCAGTTCGTACCGGACGTCCGCCTCCTTCTCCAGGTTGGCGGAAACCGGCAACAGGTAATTGGTGCCCCGCGCCTGCATGCCGTGTCCGGCATAGAAGAACAGCCCGACATCGGCCCCGACCAGCTTGGCGCCGAAGCTGCGGATCGCCCGTTCCGTTCCCGCCCGGTCCAGATCGAGCTGCGGCGCCCCGCCGATCAGCTCGAAGCCGGCCGCGCGCAGGGACTCGGCCATCGCCTTGGCGTCGTTGGTCGGGTTGGGCAACCGCGGCGCAAAGCGGTAGTCGCTGTTGCCCAGCACCAGCGCCACCCGCCGTTCCGCCGCGGCCTCACCGGAGGCCGCCACCCAGACGAAAAGCGACAGGGCGAGCGCGACGGTGCGTCCCAGGATCTTCAAGGCCGATTTCCTTCGGATCGAAAGCAGTTCCGGCACTTTGCCCAGGCAACGGGGCGGGTTTCAAGGACGGCGACCATCTTCCTGCACCAAGTTGGCATCCACCTTGCCGTCCGCCATGGACGCGGCGGAGCGGACGGCGTCGATGAAGGCCCGCAAGGCCGGGGCCATCTGCCTCTGGCGCGGATAGCACAGGAACCGGCCGGGAAAGGCGGCGGACCAATCCTCCAGCAGCGGAACCAGCTTCCCCGCAGCGATAGGACCGGCCACGGCATCCTCGACACAAAAGCCGATCCCGATGCCCCGGAGGGCCGCGCGCAATGCCACGTCCTTGTCGTTGAAGATCAGCGGCCCGTCGACCGCGACCTCGAACCAGGACCCGTTTCCGAAGAACTCCCAGGCATAGGGCATCACATGGCCCGGCCAGCGCCAGCGGATGCAACGATGGTCGACCAGATCGCGCGGATGCGCCGGCCGCCCATGACGATCCAGATAGTCCGGCGACGCCACGGCGATCTGTCGCAGGTCCGGACCGAGACGCACGGCGACCATGTCGCGGTCGATCACCTCGCCGATCCGGATGGCAGCATCGAAGCCGCCGGCCACCAGATCCACCACCGCGTCATCCAGCGTGATGTCCAGAACCACATCCGGAAAGTCCCGTGCGAAGTCCGCCAGCATCGGTTCGATGTAGCGTTCCGCCGCCGCGCGGAAGCTGTGGACGCGCACGATGCCGGAGGGGCGTTCGCGATACTGGCGCACCTGCCCGATGGCATCGCCGAGTTCGGAGACGGCCGGCTGAACGCGCCGGAACAGATTCTCGCCGGCATCGGTCAGCGCGACGCTGCGCGTGGTCCGGTTGAACAGACGCACCCCCACCCGCTCCTCGAACCCGCGCACCAGCTGGCTGAGCGCCGACGGAGAAACACCCAGCCGCTCCGCCGCCCGGCTGAAACTCAGCGTCTCGCCGACGGCGAGGAACGCGCGAAGCTGGTTGTAGTCGCTGCCGGAGAGCAAGGGGTCCATCGCTTGAAGAAAGCATTCTTCAGCCGCGCTTACAAGTCTGATCAGAAATCCGGGCATTCTGTAAACATGCCACGGGACGTATCTCTGACCGCGAAAGGAGACTCCCCATGACCACATGGTTCATCACCGGCATCTCGCGCGGCCTCGGGCTGGCGCTCGCCAAGGCAGCCCTTGCGGAGGGCGACACCGTCATCGGCACCGTCCGCACCGGCAGGCCGGACCTTCCCGCGGGGCGCGGCACCCTGCATGTCCTAACCGTCGATCTCGCCGACGGCGAGGCGGCCGAGGCGGCGGTCGGTCAGGCCTTCGCTCTCGCCGGCCGCATCGACGTGATCGTCAACAATGCGGGCTACGGCCTGCTGGGGGCGGTCGAGCAGGCCAGCGACGACGAGGTCGCCCGGCTGTTCGCGGTCGACGTGTTCGCGCCCTTCCGCATCGTCCGCGCCGCCCTGCCCCGACTGCGCGCCCAGGGGGCCGGGCACATCGTCAACATCACCTCCATCGCCGGACGGGCACCCGGCGCCGGTTCCGGCCTCTATGCGGCAGCCAAACACGCCTTGGAAGGATTGTCCTCCAGTCTCGCGCAGGAGGTTGGCCCGCTGGGCATCAAAGTGACGGCGGTGGCCCCCGGCGCCTTCCGCACCGACTTCCTGTCCAACCATTCGATCCGCAAGAGCAGCGCCGAGGACGCAGCCTATGCCGACAGCGTCGGACGCATGTCATCCGCCTTCGACGGCATGGCCGGGCGCCAGCTCGGCGATCCGGATCGCGCCGCAAAGGCCATCCTGGCCGCCGTCCGTTCCGACACCCCGCCGCTCCATCTGCTGCTGGGGTCCGATGCCCTCAACCGCGCCCGGTCCAAGCTCGACGCCGTGATCGCGGAAATCGACGCCTGGGAAGCGGTGACCCGCAGCACCGACTTCACCGGCCGGGGCTGAGGCGCGGGACTGGCCGACGGGCAGGTCAGCGGGCGGGAAGGTTTGCAAGGCCGGCGAACTATCCCGCCCCAGCGCCGACTCTCGAACAGGCATTCACATTCGGTCCGCAAACCATTCATGACGCTGACTAAGGACATTCAATGGAATTGCCGAGACTGCGCGCTCCCGCAGGCTGGCACGGGCCGGCCATAAAAAAACGCACTGGGAGAGGAACGCCGTGTTCAAGACCACCACCCGCGCCATGGGCCGCAAAGTGGCCGCTGCCGGACTTGCCGCGCTGCTGCTGAGCGGAACCGCGACCCACGCCGCCTTCGCCGATGACGGGCTGCCCAACGTCACCATCCTGGCGACCGGCGGCACCATCGCCGGCACCGGCGCCACCAGCACCACGACCGTCGGCTACACCGCCGCCAAGGTCGGCGTCGAGAAGCTGATCGAAGCGGTGCCGGAGTTGAAGAAGGTCGCCAACGTCAAGGGCGAGCAGGTCTTCCAGATCGCCAGCGAGAACATGACCAACGACCATTGGCTGAAGCTGGCCAAGCGGGTCAACGAGCTGCTGGCGCAGAAGGACGTCGACGGCATCGTCATCACCCACGGCACCGACACCATCGAGGAAACCGCCTATTTCCTGAACCTGACGGTCAAGAGCACCAAGCCGGTGGTGATCGTCGGCGCCATGCGGCCATCCACCGCCATCAGCGCCGACGGTCCGGTCAACCTCTACAACGCGGTGACGCTGGCCGGCTCCAAGGATGCCGTCGGCAAGGGCGTGCTGGTCTCGCTCAACGACCAGATCAACGCCGGCCGCGACGTGACCAAGACCAACACCTCGACCGCCGACACCTTCCGCACGCCGGAACTGGGCTTCCTCGGCTACATGCAGGACAACAAGGCGCACTTCTACCGGCAGGTCGTGCGCAAGCACACCGCCGAGGCGGAGTTCGACATCTCCAATCTGGACAGCCTTCCGCAGGTCGACATCGTCTATGGCTATGCCAACAACAACCGCACCGCGCTCGACGCCCTGGTGAAGGCGGGGGCCAAGGGCATCGTCCATGCCGGTGTCGGTGACGGCAGCCTGTCCAACGCGATGAAGCCCGGCCTGATCGACGCCCGCAAGCAGGGCGTGGCAATCGTCCGCTCGTCCCGCGTCGGCAACGGCATCGTCGCGCGCAACGGCGAGGCCAACGACGACGAGCTGGATTTCGTCGCCAGCGACACCCTCAACCCGCAGAAGGCGCGCATCCTGCTGATGCTGGCGCTGACCAGGACGACAGACAGCAAGGCCATCCAGAAGATGTTCTACACTTACTGAGCCGGGACATGCAGACAGGGGCCGTCCGGCACTCTCCGGCGGCTCCTCTCCCATCGCGGACAATGCTGCCGGCAACAAGCACCCCGGATCGGGCGTTGAGCAGGAGGAAGCGGAAGCCGCACCGGGCTCCGATCAGCGGTCGCACCACCGAGGGAGATGCCGATGCCTGCGCCATGCCGCCGCAGCCTGATTGCCCTATCCGCCGCGGCGCTGCTTGCCGTCCTGGCCGGCGCATGTCCCGCCACGGCACAGGACACGGCCGGGCTCATCGTGCTGATGCGCCATGCGGAAGCGCCCGGCACCGGCGATCCGGCCGGATTCACGCTGGACGACTGCGCAACCCAGCGCAATCTCAGCGAGGATGGCCGCACCCAGGCGGCGCGGATCGGCGGGCGGCTGCGGCAACTCGGCATCAATCAGGCGCGCGTGCTGTCAAGCCAATGGTGCCGCTGCCTGGACACCGCCCGCCTGCTGGATCTCGGCCCGGTGAAGGAATTGCCGGTCCTCAACTCCTTCTTCGGCCAGCAGGACGAGGAGAAGGAGAGGATCACCCAACTCCGCCAGTTCCTCGCCGACCTGCCGCGCGACGGCAAGCCGGTCGTGCTGGTCACCCATCAGGTCACCGTCACCGCCCTGACCGGCATCTTCCCGGCTTCGGGCGAGGCGGTGCTGCTGCGGGCGAACGGCACCCCCAACCCGGAGCAGGTGGACCGGCTGACCGTCCCCTGATCCGTGCGATGGGGGTGGGTGGTACCGCCCTTCGTGGCGGACCTGGACATCTGCGCCGTTGACCGGACGCCCGCCGTCGGTCTGGATAGGCCGCCCAACGCGGCTGATCGCCGGGAAGATGCCAGGAAAAGGACTGATGTTCGGTGGGCAAACTAAATATTCTTACAATGCAGAACCTACCCATGACGGCGCATGGCGCCGGCTTTACCGGATCAGGCTGCCGCTTCTATTGAGCATCGTCGGATTTGGACTGGCCGGCTGCTCGACCTCCCACGTCACCACCCCTGCCCGCTCCGCCACCGAACAGCTGCTGATCTCCACCGCGGCCGATCAGGCGGCGGAACGCCTGGCCGGCAGGCTGGCCGTGCAGGGAAGCATCTATGTCGATTCCGCCGGTGTCGAAGGCTACGACACCAAATACGCCGTCTCCGCCGTGCGCGACGCGCTGCTGCGCCATGGCGCCGCCATGGCCGAGAACCGCGACAAGGCGGCCATCATCGTCGAGTTGCGGGTCGGCGCCCTGTCGGTGGACAGCGAAAGCTCGCTGCTCGGCATTCCCAGCATCGACATTCCGATGCCGGTCGGCGGCAGTTCCTCCACGCCGGAGATTTCGCTGTTCAAGAAGGAGCTGACCCAGGGCGTCGCCAAGATCGCCGCCACCGCCTACGACAGGACTTCCGGTACGCTGGTGTCCTCCAGCGGGCCGCAATACGGCTTCTCCAACCGGGCGGAATGGGTTCTGCTGCTGATGCTGAGCTGGGACACCAACGACCTGCTGCCGCCCAAGACCCGGCCCGATCCGAAGCCCTGGGACGACTGACCGGACGAAAGCGATCTGAAGGAAACCAAGAGAATGACCGGTGACCTGTTTCCGTCCTGGATGCTGTGGGCGCTGCTGTCGGCCTGCTTCGCGGCGTTGACCGCCGTCTTCGCCAAGGTCGGCGTCGAAGGCGTCGGGTCCGACATGGCGACGCTGATCCGCACCGCCGTCATCTTCGCGATGCTGATCGGCATCGTCGTCTCGTCGGGACAGTCGCTGTCGCCGTCGGCGGTGTCGGGCAGGACGTGGCTGTTCCTCGTCCTGTCCGGCCTCGCCACCGGGGCCTCCTGGCTGTGTTATTTCCGCGCGCTGAAGTTGGGGCCCGCCTCGCAGGTGGCGCCAGTCGACAAGCTCAGCGTCGTGTTGGTGGCGGTTTTCGGCGTTCTGTTCCTGGGTGAAAAGCTGTCGGCGCCGAACTGGCTGGGGGTCGTGCTGATCGCCGCCGGGGTGATTCTACTGGCATTCAAGTGACGCCGGTTTCCGCACCTGAACGGGCTACCTCACCAAGTCCTGCGCGAATGAAAATCATTCTTATTATCATAGTGACTTTTCGGCAACATTGCCGATTTCCACCCCGAGACGCCCCTTTCCGCCGACATCGACCCGCCACCGCAAGCACGCGTCATCTTATTGATAATTAAACATAAATCTTATAACGCGACGCAGCCTGCCGCCGTCGCGACCCAGACGGCCAACCACGCGCATTCGGCGTGAAAGCCTTTCCGTTCGCCCGCGGCGGCTGTTCGCCCGCCCTCCAACTCAGAATGCCTCTCAATCTCAGCTGTTGCAAGGAAGGCCTATCCCATTGGTAGAAGGCGCTCCAGCGATCGTCCAATCCACCTTGGCGCATTTCGGGAGAGCTTGATGCGACAGACCACGTCCCCCCATGGACTGAGACCCCTTCTGGCAGGTGCCGCCGCCACCGCCAGCCTTGCCATGACCTTCGCCCTGCCGGCGACGGCCGATGCACAGGCCACCGGCACGGGATCGGGAACTCCGGGGACCGGTCCGACGCCGCAACGGTCCTCCGGCGACGCCCTGCAGCTCGATTCGATCAAGGTCGATGCCGCAGCACCGCAGACCGGCAACGTCAACGCCGCCCCGACCGGCGTGTCCCGCCTGCCCGACACGGTCAAGGACACGCCCCGCGTCGTCAACGTCGTGCCGCAGGAGATCATCGAGCAGCAGCGCGCAACCTCGCTGGAGCAGACGCTGCGCAACGTGCCGGGCATCACCATTTCGACCGGCGAGGGCAACGGCGGCCAGAACGGCGACCAGTTCCGCATCCGCGGCCTGACCGCGCGCGGCGACATCTACACCGACGGGCTGAAGGATTTCGGCGTCTACACCCACGACGTCTTCAACACCGAGACGGTCCAGGTCTTCAAGGGTCCGTCGGGCAACGGCTTCGGCGTCGGCAATTCCGGCGGCGTCATCAACCAGGGCACCAAGAAGGCGTCGCTGGTGCAGAAGGCCAAGGTGGAGCAGTCGGTGGGCAGCGGCCCGACCTATCGCACCACAGTGGACGTGAACCAGCCGCTGAGCGACACCGCGGCGCTGCGGGTGAACGGCCTCTACCACACCCAGAACGTTCCCGGCCGCGACGATGTGGACGCCGACCGCCGCGGCATCGCCGCCGACCTGGGCCTGGGTCTCGGCACGCCGACCACCTGGCATCTGAACTACGCCTTCCTGAAGGGCGAGAAGACGCCCGACATGGGCCAGCCGATGGTGCAGGGCCGCGACGGCATCTTCCGTCCGGCCGCGGAATACGGCCTCAGCCGTTCGACCTCCTATGTCCGCACCCTCGACCGCGACGACACCGAAAACCACATCCTCACCTCGTCCTTCGCGCATGAGGTGAACAAGGCGCTGTCGGTCTACAACGACTCCCGCTTCAGCCATTACGAGCGCAACATCGCCGCCACCACCCCGTCGCCCCTCAGCGGCGCGGCGGCGACCCAGTTCCTGGCCGGCCGCGATGTGGCGCTGAGCTATGGCGCCGGCGGCGGCATGGCGTTCAAGCAGCAGGGCTTCGGCGTTCAGAACGTCACCGGCGCCAAGGTCGACGGCGATCTGTTCGGGCTGCGCCATTCCCTGAACGGCGGCCTCGACGTCAGCTATCAGCGCGACAAGCGCGAGACCGGCACCTGGGTCAACCGGGTCAACAACCAGACGGTCCGCAACCCGACGCGCAACTACTCCGCCAACACCGCCATCATCTATCCGGAAAGCGGCGGCCGCGAGGCCAGCGTGACCAATGCCGGCCTGTTCGTGACCGACCGCATGTGGCTGTTCGACAAGCTGTCGGTCCAGGGCGGCCTGCGCTGGGACTATTTCCGCACCAGCTTCGGCTCCGCCTCTCCGACCATTGCCGGCGGACAGGCTTCCGACCGCACCTGGAGCCCGTCGGTCAGCCTGATCTATGAACCGACCAAGGAGTCGTCGGTCTACGCCTCCTACTCGCGCTCCTACAAGCCGATCGGCACCGACATCGCCGCCGCGGTCACCAACGGCACGGCGGAGACGCCGAACGGCGCCCGCAGCTTCGATCCGGAGCAGACCGACCTGTACGAGATCGGCGGCAAGGCCGACTTCCTGAACGGCCGGCTGGGCGTCAGCGGCGCCATCTTCCAGGCGGAAAAGACCAACACCTACTCGGTCGATCCCGCCACCGGCACCGTCACCGACGGCTTCTCCGAAGCAGGCCTGGGTGTCCGCATCCGCGGTTTCGAGGCCAGCATCAGCGGCAAGCTGACGGAAGGCTGGAGCGTCTACACCAACTACGCCTATCTCACCGGCAAGGTGACGGAGTCGCGCACCAACGCGGCGCTGGTCGGCCATGCCGCCCCCAACGTGCCGAAGCACAATGGCAGCCTGTGGACGACCTACGAATTCGATGCCGGCAGCGTCGGCAAGTTCACGGTCGGCGGCGGCATGCAGGTGGCGTCGGAATATTGGACGGACAGCGCCAACACCGGCCGCCTGCCCTACACCTTCTCGGCGGATGCGCTGGTGTCCTACGAGTTCCGCAACGTCTCGGTGGCGCTGAACGGCTACAACCTGACCGACCACCGCAATTACGCCTCCGCCTTCAACGCCAGCCGCGCCGTGCCGGCCTCCGGCCGCACCGTCATGCTGACCACCGGCCTGACCTTCTGATCCATAACCGCATCGTCTGAAAAGTCGGCCGGACCGCCCCGTCACGGGCGGTCCGGCCTCTCCTGTACGAGGAACCACCTCATGCTCCTGCAGATCCCCGACATCCTCGCCGCGGATGAGATCGCGCAGTGCCGCACGGTGCTGGAGGCATCGCCCTGGGTCGACGGGCGGGTCACCGCGGGCGACCAGGCGGCGGGCGCCAAACGCAATCTGCAAATCCCGGAGGAGAGCGACACCGCGCGGGAGCTTGGCACCGTCATCCTGCGCGCGCTGGCCCGCAGCCCGGCCTTCAATTCCGCCGCCCTGCCACTGCGCGTGCTGCCGCCGATGTTCAACCGCTACGACCACGCCATGACCTACGGCTATCACGTCGACAACAGCATCCGCACGATCCCCGGAACCGGCGGCATGCGCATGCGGGCCGACGTGTCGACCACCATCTTCCTCAGCGATCCCGAGGAGTACGAAGGCGGCGAGCTGATCGTCGAGGACACCTACGGCACCCGGTCGGTCAAGCTGCCGGCGGGGCACGCGGTGGTCTATCCGTCTAGCAGCCTGCATCAGGTCAGCCCGGTGACGCGCGGATCGCGCTGGGCCTCCTTCTTCTTCACCCAGTCGATGGTGCGCGACGACGGGCTGCGCACCATGCTCTACGACCTCGACATGGCGATCATCGAGCTGCGGCAGGAGCTGGGCGACAGCCACCACGCCGTCCTGTCGCTGGTCAACCATTACCACAACCTGCTGCGCCGCTGGGCGGAGGTGTGAGGACGGTTCCGATGCGGTCGACCTCCCGCGGCATCGGCCCGGCGGACACCCTGCTGGCGCTCGGCCAGTCCTGCCTCGACCGCGGCGAGGGCGGGCAGGCCTTCGCCTGGTTCCGCAGCGCGGCGCGCGGCGGCGACGCCCGCGCCATCAATATGCTCGGCCGTTGCCATGAACATGGCTGGGGCGTTCCCGCCGATCCCGTCCAGGCGGCGGCCCACTACCGCAAGGCGGCCGATCTCGGCGACGGCTGGGCGATGTTCAATCTGGCCGACCTCCATTGCCGCGGGATCGGCGTCGCCAGGGATGACGAGGCCGCCTATCGGCTCTATGCCGCCTCCGCCGCCAAGGGCAATGCCAAGGCGTTGAACATGCTGGGTCTGTTCCACGAGAGCGGGCGCGCGGTGCCGGCCGACGAGGCCGCGGCGCGTGCCCTGTTCAAGGCGGCGGCGGAGAGCGGCGATTGCTGGGGCCGCTTCAACCATGCCCGCCTGCTGATCGGGGACGGGGCGAGGGAGGAGGCGCTGCGCTGGTTCCGCCTCGCGCTCGACAGCGGCTTTCCCGACTTCTACCGCAGCATGGCGGTGGCCCTGGCCCCGCATCCCGACCCGCAAATCCAGGCGCTGGCCGCCGATGCCCTGAGGCTGGCCGAAACCCGGAAGGAGGCTTGTCGATGATCGTCCCGCCCGACACCGTGTCGCTGTCCGACTATGAGCGGCATTTCAACGACCGGATCGATCCGGCGACCCGCGCCTACATCGCCGGGGCCGGGGCCGACGGCATCACCCAGCGCGCCAACCGCGAAGCCTTCGACCGCCTGCGCCTGATGCCGCACGTCCTGCGCGACCTGTCCGGCGCCACCGCCCGGTCCGAACTGTTCGGGGAGGTGCTGGATTATCCCATCATCCTGGCGCCGATGGCCCACCACAGGCTGGTCCATCCCGACGGCGAACTGGCGACGGTGGAGGCCGCCGGCCTGACCCGCAGCTGGATGACCGTCAGCACCCAGGCCAGCGTCCGGGTGGACGAGATATCCCGGCGGGCGACGGCGCCCCTGTGGTTCCAGCTCTACAGCCAGCCGCGGCGGGAGGACACGCTGACCCTGGTGCGGCGGGCGGAGGATGCCGGCTGCAAGGCGCTGGTTCTGACGGTGGACGCGCCGGTGAACGGGATGCGCAACATGGAACAGCGTGCCGGCTTCCGCCTGCCGCCGACCATCGCCCCGGTGAACCTCGCCGGCCTCGCTCCGGACGATTTCCGCCCGGCCCGCCCCGGCAGCCCGGTCTTCCAGGGCATGCTGCACGCCGCCCCGACCTGGGACATGGTGGCCTGGCTGTGCGGCGAAACGGGCCTGCCCGTCCTGCTGAAGGGCATCCTCAATCCCGAGGATGTGGAGCCCGCCATCGCCGCCGGGGCCGGCGGGCTGATCGTCTCCAACCATGGCGGCCGGACGCTGGATACCCTGCCCGCCAGCATCGACGCCCTGCCGGCGGTGGCGGAACGGGCGGCCCGCCGTCTGCCGGTCCTGATGGACGGCGGCATCCGCCGCGGCACCGACATCCTGAAGGCGCTGGCGCTGGGCGCCGACGCGGTGCTGGTGGGTCAGCCGGTGCTGCACGCGCTGGCCGTCGGCGGCATGGCCGGCGTCGCCCACATGCTGACCCTGCTGCAAACCGAGCTGGAGGTCGCCATGACGCTCACCGGGCGGCCGACCCTGCCGGACATCGACCGCTCGGTGATCTTCAGCCTTGATTGCGGCGCCTGATCGGGGCGTCAGGCCGCCCGGACATGGCGGAGGAACTCCTCCGCCTGATCGCGCAGGGACAGCGCCTGCCGGCCGAGGTCGGCGGCGGCGGCACGGACTTCGGAGGCCATCACGCCGGTCTCGTGCGCGGACTGCGAGACCTCCTCGATGTTGTGGGTGACCTCGGTCGTGCGGTCGGCGGCGCGCTGGACCGACTGGGCGATGTCGGCGGTGGTGGCGCTCTGGTGGTCGGCGGAGACGGCGATGCGACCGACGAGATCGCTGACCGACAGCACGGTGCGGCCGATCCCTTCGATGGCCTCCACCGCATGACCGGTCACCGCCTGGATTTCCGCCACTTGGCGGGCGATGTCGTCGGTGGCGCGCGCGGTCTGGTTGGCGAGCGTCTTCACCTCGCCGGCGACGACGGCGAAGCCCTTGCCGGCCTCCCCCGCCCGCGCCGCTTCGATGGTGGCGTTCAGCGCCAGTAGGTTGGTCTGCGCCGCGATGTCCTGGATCAGGGTCACCACCTCGCCGATCTTGCCGGCGGCGGCGGCCAGCCCGTCCATCGTGTGGTTGGTGCGGGTCACCTCCTCCACCGCGCTGCGGACCATGCGGGCGGACTCCTCCACCTGCCGGCCGACCTCGCCGATGGAGCTGCTCATCTCCTCCGCGGCGCCGGCGACGGTGCGCACGTCGTCGCTGGCCTCGCCCGCCGCGGTGCTGACGGTGTGGGCGCGGACGCTGCCGGTCTCGGCGATGTCGTGCAGACGCTGGGCATTGGCCTGCAACTGCGTCGTGGTGGCGCTCAGCACGCCGACGACGCCCAGAAGCGAGCCTTCGAAGGACTGCGCCACCTCCTCCATCGCCGCACGGCGTTCCTGAACCGACCGCGCGCGCTCCGCCGCCTGGGCCTCGTGCAGCCGGGCGACCTCCAGCGCGTTGTCCTTGAACACGCCGAGCGCCCTGGCCATGCCGCCGATCTCGTCCTTGCGGCCCAGCGCCGGGATGGCGGCCGACAGGTTGCCGCGCGCCAGCTCCTCCATCGCGACACGGATGCCGGACAGCGGCCGGAACATGCGCCGCGCCAGCAGCAGGCAGCCGGCGGCGACCAGCAGGGTCACGACCGCGCCAATGACCGCGATCATCGCCTGGGTATCGCGGATCGCCGCGAAGAACTCCGCTTTCGGAATGCCGACATAGAGGATGCCGACGACACGGCCGTCCGGCGCCTTGATCGGGTCGTAGGCGGTGTAGAAGGGCGTGCCCAGGATGTCGGCCTGCCCGCGATAGGGCACGCCGCGCCCCAAAACCGCGTCGTAAACCGGCCCCTTCGCCAGCGTCGTCCCGACCGCGCGGCCGCCGTCCGGCTTCAGCACGTTGGTGGCGACGCGGCGGTCGCCCATGAACAGGGTCGCGGTGCCGCCGACCAGCCGCTTGACCCGATCCACCGGCTCGAAGAAGTCGTTCAGGGCGCGCTCACCGGCAAACAGCTTGCCGTCATGCGCATCGAACGCCTGCCCATACTGGTTCAGCACGTCCCAGGCGACGCGCATGTTGGTTTCCTGCCGCTCCATCGCCACCCGGTCGGCATAGCTGGTCAGCAGAAATTCATTCACACCGAATGTAGAGAATGCAAGCAACAGCAGCCCACCGCCGCAGAGCATCACAGTCTTGCCCGCAAGGGACAAAGCCCTGATCGTCATATCCAATCCCCGATTTAGTCCCGCCAACGGCGCCTTGCTCTTCTTTTGCGGCGCATGCCTTTTCCGGCACCCATGTCAGACAGGAAAAACGGGAGAATAATTAAGAAAAAGTTAGAGTAAATTCCTGATTTCTCTTCGGGTGATTGCCTCAGTCATACGGATTGATCGAAGGACGACGATCACTTCGAAAGCTTCGTTCAACAAATTGGTTGCCGCTGCGCCATCGTTGCCGGCCGACGCGCTTGCCGGGGAGGATTCCGTCGCGGGCCATCGCCGCGCCGGTCCGTGGCGACGGATCTATGGAAATGGTCATATGATTATGATCCGACATGCCAAGGAGGCTCACAGGCGAAGGTGGACAACTGCCCCCTACTGGGTCCGGCCGGTCGCGGTCAGGCTGTCGACGATGCGGACCAGTTCCACGACGGAGCGGGCCTCCATCTTGCGCATGGCCTGACCGCGGTGCAGCTTCACCGTCGCCTCGCTGAGCCCGAGATCGTCGGCGATCTGCTTGTTGCGCAGGCCAGAGACCACCATCAAGGTGATCTCGCGTTCCCGCGGGGTCAGCGTGTCGAAGCGGGCACGCTGGGTGGTCAGGCCGCGCTCCTGGCAGCGGCGCTCGCCATGGGCGGCGATGGCGGCATGGATGGCGTCCAGAAGCTCCTGGTGATGCACGGGCTTGGTCAGGAACTCGAAGGCTCCCGCCTTCATGGCGCGCACCGACATCGGCACGTCGGCATGGCCGCTGATGAAGATCACCGGCAGGCTGTTGCCGGATCGCGCGAGTTCCGCCTGGAAATCCAGGCCGCTGCGCCCCGGCAACCGCACGTCCAGCACCATGCAGCCGACGTCGATGGCCGGCCGCTGGTCGACATACTGCTGGACCGAGCCGTAGCTCCTGACCTGCAGGCCGACGGAATCGAGCAGCCCCTCCAACGCCTCGCGGACGGCTTCGTCGTCGTCGATGATGACGACGGTTTCGGGCGTAGCCACCGCCTCCGCCTTCCTCACCATCACTTTCCTCCGGGCGATACGGGCAGCACGAATTCGAACACGCTCCCGCCCGACGTGCCGGGCGTCGCGGTCAGCCGTCCGCCATGCAGCTCGACGATCGACCGGCTGATCGACAGGCCCATGCCCAGCCCGTCGGGCTTGGTGGTGTACAGCGCGCGGAAGATGGCATCGATGTCGGTTTCGACGATGCCCGGTCCGCTGTCCTCGACCCGGACGCGGAGCCAGCCGTCGTCGCTGCCGGTGACGATGCGCAGCCGCCGTTCGGGCAGATCGTCGGCGGACATCGCCTCGATGGCGTTCATCACCAGATTCAGGACGAGCTGCTGCAACTGCACCCGGTCGCCATGGACCCAGGGCGGACCGGCCTGAAGATCGGTTTCCACCGTGATGCGGGCGCGGCGCAGCTCGGCCCGCACCAGTTCCAGCGTGTCGGCGGTCAGCGCGCTGATGTCGACCCAACCGGGATCGACCGGAGTCCGGCGGGCCAGCGCGCGGATGCTGCGCACCACGTCGCCGGCCCGCTGGGCGTCGCGCACGATCCGCTCCACCACCATGCGGGTCTTGTCGAGGTCGGGCTGAGGCTGCGACAGGTGCTGGAGGCAGGTTCCGGCATTGGTGACGATCGCCATCAGCGGCTGGTTCACCTCATGCGCAACAGCGGCGGCCAGTTCCCCCATCATGGTCAGCCGGCCGATATGGGCTAGGTCGGCCTGGGCCGTGCGCAGCGCCTCGGCGATCCGGCGGCGCTGGGTCAGATCGCGGAAAACCAGGATCGATCCGACGAAATCCCCACGGTCGTCGATGATGGCGGAGCAACGCTCCTCGACGACGATCCCGGCCGGCAAAGCATCCGCATCCCCGCCGCGCGGCAACAGGCGGGATTGCCGTTCCGGCGGGGCGAAGTCGCCGCTGCGCAGGACGACGGCGGAGAAATCCTCCAGCGGCTGCTGCGTTTCCTCGTCGACCACGACGAAGACGGCCGACAGCGGCTGCCCGGCGGCGTCCGCGGCGGTCCAGCCCGTCATCGTCTCCGCCGCGCGGTTCATGAAATCGACCCGGCCGTCGCGGTTGCACAGGATGACGCCGTCGCGGATGCTGGCCAGAGTCGCGGCATAGCGCCGCTCGCTGAGGCGCAGCCTAGTGTCGCTGGCATGCTTGTACAACGCCATCTGGATCACGGTGCGCATCTGCGGCTCTTCGAAGGGCTTCAGCAGATAGCCGAAGGGCTCCGTCAGGCTGGCGCGATGCACGACCTCGTCGTTGGCATAGGCGGTCAGGAAGACGATGGGGATGCGGTGGGCGTCGCGGATCCGGCGTGCCGCCTCGATCCCGTCCATCTCCCCTTCCAGGCGAATGTCCATCAGGACGAGATCGGGTTGCTGGCTGCACGCCATCCGCACGGCATCCTCGCCGCTGGCAGACATGCCGACAACCACATGACCCATGCGGGACAGTTGATGCTGAATATCGCGCGCAACGATGCGGTCGTCTTCGACGATCAGGATGCGTGCCGCGATCATTGACTTCCCCGATTGCGCCCCTTCAAAGGAAAGGTAACGATGAATTCTGAACCGGCACCCGACCTGTACTTCAATGCACCGTGCAACTGACTGGTCAAGTCCGAAACAAGCTGAAAGCCCACGGACTCCATCCTATCGGGATCGCATCCTTCGGGCAAGCCCACGCCGTCGTCCCGGACGGACAGGCGGCACTCCTGCCCGTCGGTGGTCAGGGCGATCCGCAGAACCCCGCCCTGCCCGCCCGGAAAAGCATGCTTCAGAGCGTTGGAGACCAGTTCGTTGACGATCAGCCCGCAGGGCACCGCGCGGTCGAGGTCCAGCTTCAGGTCGTCGAGTTCGGTTTCCAGCCGCACCGCCCCGGCATTTCGGGAATAGGCGCGCAGCAGATGGGCGCAGACCGATTCCAGATGCTCACGCATCGGCACCCAGGCGAAGTTGCCCAGGCGATAGAGGCTTTCGTGCACCAGCGCCATCGAGCGCACGCGGTCGCGGCTGTCGGCGAACAATGCTGCCACCGCCTTGTCCTCGATGCGGCGGGATTGGAGGTTGAGCAGGCTGGTGACGAGCTGGAGGTTGTTCTTCACCCGGTGGTGGATTTCCTTCAGCAGCGCGTCCTTCTCCTCCAGCGTCGCCGTTTCCAGCGAGGCCGCCGCCTGGGCGCCGAGCAGGGTCAGCACATTGACCCGCTGCGGGGTGAAGGCGTAGGTCGCCAGCGCATTCTCCAGATGCAGCAGCCCGACGACACGGCGGCGGCGGACCAGCGGCAGGCACAGGATGGAGCGCGCCTCCGTCTCCTGGAAATAGGGATCGGCGGACAGTGGGCCGGCGGCGCGGGTGTCGTCGACGATCACCGCCTCCTGGTCGCGGACGGCGCCATGGATGATGGTGTGGGGCAGCGGGAAGCGGTCGGCATCCTCCTGCACCAGCCGGACCGACACGCCATAGAGGCCGATGGTCGCCTCCGCCTCCACGCGCAGCCGTTCGCCGCGGGCGAGGATCAGCAGGCCGCGGCTGGCGCCGGCATGTTCCAGCACCAGGGTCAGCAGGGTGGCGGTCAGCTGCTCCACGCCCGCCTGATCGGAAACGGTGCGCAGCGTTTCCAGGAGAGAAGCCAGATCGACCCCATCGAACCCACGCGGGGCCTCCGGCATCACCGCCTCGCCCGACTCCAGGGTCAGGGAGGGATGGCGGCGAGCGAGCTGCCGGACCTTGGCCGTCGCCCCCCAACGGCCGTAGCGGTCGGCCGCCTCGCGGATGCAGGCCAGCTCCAGCGTGGGAACCCCCATCCGGCGGTAGAGGCCGGCGGCGCATTCATGGGCCAGCGCCTCTACATGCGGCAGGGCGTTGCGCCGGGCGGCCAGAACGGCGCGGTCGTAGCCGCGCATCGCATCCTCGGTCCGCCCCTGCGTGCGTGCCGCCTCCGCCTCCGCCAGGGCGAAGCGCGCGTCGAAGCTGTCGGGGCTGTGGCCGGCCCATTCGCGCAACTGGTTGAGATGGCGGGACAGGGCCACGGCATGCCGGGCACGCTCCTCCGGCTCCACCCCGTCCATCGCCCCTGCCCTGGCCAGGGCGGCGTGGAAATGGAACTCCGCCATCTCCCAATGGCCCGAGGTGGTCCACAAAAGCCCCTCCGCCCGTTCCGCCGCCTCGACCGCCGCCGCCATGTCGCCGGCGATGCAGCGGAGCTGGAGCGTGCGGATCCAATGCCAGCAGGTGGCGATGTCCAGGCTGGGGTTGGCCAGCAGCCGCGCCTCGAAGGCGGCATTGTCGAAGCCGCGCCCGTCGAAGGAGCCGAGTTCGTCGGTCCGCCCGCGCAAGGCGCGCACAAGCTGCAACTGGGTGGTCAGGATGTCGGCGCACAGCCCGAACTTCACCTGCCGCACATAGGCGAGCCGCGCCTCCGCCGTGCGCTGCACCGTCGCCAGCGGATCGCCCGACGCCAGCATGCTGGTGACCAGCGTCACGCTGGTGAAGCCGCCATAGGTGACGTCGCCGGCCTCCCGCGCCTCCTCGAAGGCGCGCAGGAGCAAAGGCCGCTCGCTGCGGATGTCGCGGGTCCAGGGCACGACGTGATAGGCGAACGTCATCAGCACCCGCGCCCGGTAGCGCGTCCGCCCGTGCCGCTCCGCCAGATCGTAGCCGAGCCGGCCGAACGCGTAGCCGGCGTCATAATCGCCGAAATAGGGGCCGGCCATCATGCCGAGATAGGCGAAGCCCAGGGCGGAGGCGTCGCTGCGCCCATGCTGGAGCGTCAGGTTCGCCATCCGGCAGAGGATCAGGCAGACGAGGTTGCGGTCGCTGAAGAAGGCGGGCGGCAAGGCGGCCGCCAGCACGTCCAGCGTCGCCCGGCTGTCGGGATCGTTCACCGCCGACAGCGCCGCCAGCGAACTGATCGGCCGGCCGCCGATGGCCTCGCGCAGCCGCGCATATTCCTCATGGGCAAGGGCGGCCGACGGGTGGGCCGGCCAGTCGATGCCGGCGCCGCGCAGATAGGCGAGGCAGGCGTCAATGGCGCGGTCGCTGCGGTCGATGGCGGTGTAGACGGTCACCAGCAAGGCGGTTATGGCGGCGCGGTCAGCCGGACATCCGCTCCGCCCGACCAGCCCGAGAAGCCGCAGTTCCGCCCGCTGCAGATCGCCGCTGAGGAACTCGCATTCGGCCTGGAGATGTTCCAGCGCGAAGGCCAGCCGGTGCCGCCGTTCCCACTGGCCGCCCTCCAGCAGGCGGAGGCCGGCCAGCGCATAGGCGAGTGCGGAGCCGTGGGCGCTGGCGGCCTTGGCCTGATGACCGGCGGCGAGGTGGAGCGTGGCCACCTCCTCCCGCTCGCGCCCCTCCTGGATCAGGGAGAGGCAGCGGTCATACTGCCCGACCAGCGCGAACAGCCGTCCTCCCGAAAGATCGGCGGCAAATCCGCGGTGCAGGGCGCGGGCGATGTCGAGATGGAGCCTGCTGCGCCCCTCGGCCGGCACCAGCGCATAGGCTCCTTCCTGCACCCGGTCATGGAGGAAGCGGTAGCCGCCATCGCTGCGCAGAATCAGCCCTTCGGCCAGAACCGGCTCCAGATTGCGCCCGGTTTCCGCCTCCGTCAGGCCGGCGGCAAGCGCCAGGGTGGCGAGGGGAGCGCTGGCGCCCAGCGCGGCAAGCCGGGCCAGCAGATCGCGCGCCCGCGCCGGGAAGCGCCCGAGCCGTTCGGTCATCAACGTGGCGATGCTGGCGCCCGACCGGGCCGTTTCCACCGCCGCCATGTCCCAGTCCCAGCGCTTCGCCTCGCGGTCGAACCACAGCCGGCCGGAGCGCTCCAGCGCGGTCAGGAGGTGCACGGCGAAGAAGGCGTTGCCGCCGGTCCGCTCCTCCAGCAGGGCGGCCAGCGCCGCCACCTCGTCGGGCTTGCGGTCCAGGCTGTCGGAAACCATCCGGCGCAGGTCGTCGGACGACAGCGGTCCCAGCGCGATCTCGCAGCAATCGATCTCCGCCTCGGCAGGCTCTGCCGCGGAACGCCTGATCCGCTCCATCAGGGCAGCGAGCGGATGGTCCGGCCCGACCTCGTCGCTGCGGTAGGCGCCAATCAACAGCAGATGACCGATGCCGCCGTCGGCGACCAGCCGGTTCAGCAGATCCAGCGTCGCGCGGTCCAGCCATTGCAGATCGTCGAGGAACAGCACCAGAGGGTGGTCGGCGCGGGCGAAAAGCTGGAGCACGCGGCGGAACAGCAGGTCGAAGCGGTTCTGCGCCTCCTGCGGCGGCAGCGGCGGCACCGCCAGCTGTTCGCCGATCAGCAGGGCGAGGTTGGGAATCAACGCGGTCATCAGCGCGCCGCCGTCGCCGACCGCCTCGGCAAGGCCGCGGCTCCACTGGTCGCGGTGCGGGACCGGCAGGGCGAGGATTCGCGTAATCAGGCCGCGGAAGGCCTCCGCCAGGCTGGCATAGGGGAGATCGCGGCGGCCCTGGTCGAACTTGCCGGCGGCGAACAGGCCGCGCGGCGGCACCAGCTGTTCCTCCAGCGCATGGACGACCGCCGACTTCCCCACGCCGGACCGTCCGGAAATCAGCACGATGCCCATCCGGCCCCGCCCGGCGACCCGTTCGAAGGCGGCCTGGAGCACGGCCACCGGCTCCTCCCGGCCATAGAGCGAGGCCGGCGGCTCCAGCCCCTCCGGCAGGTCGCGGCCGCCGGGCGGGAAAGCCGGAATGCTGCCCTGCCCATCCCAAAGTTGGAGGGCATGGGTGAGGTCGCGGACAAGACCGTCGGCGGTCTGGTAGCGGTCCTCCGCCGTCTTGGCGAGCAGCCGCAGCAAAATGCCGGAAATCCCCGGCGGCAGGTCGGGGGCATGGGTGGCCGGTGGGATCGGCGCGCGGGCGAGATGGCTGTGGACCCATTCCATCGCATCGCGGGCGGCGAAGGGCAGTTCTCCCGTGAACAGCTCGTAGAGCGTGACACCCAGCGCATAGAGGTCGCTACGCCGGTCGACCGGGCGGTTCATCCGCCCCGACTGCTCGGGCGCCATGTAGGGCAGCAGCGCCGCCGGCCGCTCCACGTCCTGCCGCCGCGGGGCCGACAGGTCGGCGGCGCGGCCGAAGCCGGTCAGCCACACCGCGCCATCCTCCCCGACCAGCAGGTTGAAGGGCCGCAGGTCGCCATGCAGGATCCCGCGGCGGTGCAGCCGCGCCACCGCGGCGGCGATGCGGATCGCCAGGGACAGCCGCTGGCGGAATGACCCGGCGGATACGGCAGGCATGGACAGCGTCAGCGCCGGCAGCGGCTGCCCGCCCGGATCGGCCAGGGTCAGCACCGGCACGGCGCCATGGCGCAACAGTTCGAGCGGCTTCACCGCCCAGGCGGGGTCGAGCAGCGGCGACAGCTCATGCTCCTGCCGCAGGCGGGCGAGCACGGCATCGGTGGGCACACCCGGTTCCGCCATGCGCGCCAGGACCGGAAAGGGCTGGCCCGGTCGCGTCACCCGCAGCAGCCGGGTTTCCCCATCGCCGCCGAGCGCGTGGGTGCCGGAGCCCGTTTCCGTCAGATGGTCTAGACTGGACTCCATGAAACGGCCCTTCCCCAGCGCAGCCTCGACAGGATAGCGGCATTCCGCCGCGGTTGGGGAAATTGCCGCGGCGCGCCGGCAGGACGATCAGGCACAGGGGATTTCGGCAGGCGTATGGGACGAGAGGCCCGCCGGCAGGACGGCATCGACACCGGCATTGCGCCGCCGCCAGCTGCGCGGCGAAATGCCGACCAGACGGCTGAAGGTGCGGGTGAAATGGCTCTGGTCGGCGAAACCGCAGGCCAGCGCCACGTCGGCCAGCGTCTGGGATCCGTCGCGCATCAGCGTCTTCGCATGGTCGATCCGCCGGTGCAGCAGCCACTGGTAGGGCGTGGTGTTGGCGGTACGGCGGAAGGCGCGGACGAAATGCCCGACCGACAGCCGGCATTCGGCGGCAAGATCGGCCAGCCGGATCTCGCCGTCGAGATTGGCGGCGATCATCTCCTTCACCCGCCTCTCCTGCCAGGGCGCCAGCATGCCCCCGGTCCTGGCGGCGCTCACCCGGCCATAGGCGGTCACGACGTGGGTCGCCAGCGCCGAACAGACATGGTCGAGATACAGCAGGCTGATCCGCTCCGGAAACTCCAGCGTCGGCAGGATGGCCGATGCCAGCGCCCGCACGGTTGGATCGTTGACCGGACTGCTGGGCGCAATCGACAGGTCCTCCAGCCGGCCGCCATGGACGTCGGGGCAGGCGCTTTCCAGCGCCGTCCGGGGCAGATGGAAGGTCAGCGTGTCGAACGCCGTGTGCATGTGGCAATCGATCTTGCGGCGGTAGTCGTGGATCGAGGTCAGCCCGGCGATGTTGGCGGGCTTCTCCACCAGCCGGCCGTCGACCCAGACGTCGGAATGGAAATTGGACAGGTGATGGCTGACCAGAAAGGCGTCCTCCGACACCGGGCTGAAATGGCCGACGCCGCCCGCCATGCAGCGGATCCGCGCGACCCCCACCGTGCCGCTGCCCGAGCCGAGGATCAGAACCTCCGGCTCATCCGGCGTCGGAACGTAGCGCATCCGCAGATTGGACTGGTGGGCCGAGGCCATGGGGCGTCTCCGTTGGCTGGCGCACGGCTTTCCATGGAGAGGAACCGCCGCCCGACTTGCTCACACAGGGTAAACGCGACCATGTGCCGCACACCACTAGACGCAGATTAACCTCGGCAGTGTTTAGGTCGAGCGACCCTAGACCTTGGTTTAGGGTCTTGGCTTTCGATGCAACGAATACCGGCTTTATACTGCACGATCACTAATTTAGCAAAGCCAGGAGAGATGGCGGTCGAGCGCCGCGATCACCGTTCCGGGTGCCGACAGGTGGGGCAGATGCCCGGCGGCATCCAGGATCTCCAGTACGCTGCCCGACAGATGGTCGCGCAGATATTCAGCCGCTTCACGGGTCACCGCGGCGTCCTCCCGGGCTTGCAGGATGACGGCGGGCACCGTCACCTCGGCAAGACGGCTGCGGACATCGCTGCGCAGCACGGTCAGCAGCAGTGACAGCGCCATGTCCGGACGCATCGCCCGCAGCGAGGCGGCGAATTCCCGCACGACCGGGTCCTCCGCCGGGCGGGAGACGACCAGCTGGCCGAATTGGACCGTCCACCGCATGTAATCCTGCGTGGCGTTGTCGATCAGGGCATCGATGCCGGCGGTGTCGAAGCCGCCGCGATAGTCGCCGACATTGCGATAGCAGGCCGATCCGCCCAGCAGGACCAGCTTGGCAAACAGGTTTGGCATCCTTATCGAGGCAAGCACCGCCACCATCCCCGCCACCGAATGGCCGATGCAGACGCACCTCTCGATCCGAAGGGCTTCGAGGATGGCCAGCACATCGCGGGCATAGGCGTCCAGCGTGCCGTAGCTGGCATGGTCGTAATGCATCTGACTGCCGGGACCGATCCCGGCCAGATCGAACAGCACGATGCGATAGCGGTCCAGCAACGCCTCCACGACGTGGCGCCACGCCGACTGCTCCGTGCCGAAGCCGGGAATGAGGACCAAAGTCTCCGCCCCCGATCCGACCACGGAGACCTTGTGGCGCTCCAGAATCGAGGAGCCGTTTTCGATCATATCAAGGCACCGACAAAGCGCGATGATCGATGCAACCATAGTGTGCGGCGCATCGGCAAGTAGGATTGCCCCTGACCGACCCGGCAAGCGGAAGATGTTGCGCCCGCCCGGACGAGCCGGGCAGGCGCCGTGAAGGACCGATTGGAATCTAGCGGTCGGCGTTCAGCACCACGTCAGCGGCACAGGGCCCGGCGGACGGAGTCGGCGGCCAGGATCACCGCCTCCTCCGCCTTGCGGACATGGCGGGTCAGGCTGGCGAAGGAGTGGGGAAGAGTTTCGTGCAGAACCAGCCGGTGCGGGATCCGTGCCTGCTCCAGCCGCTGGGCGAGCCGCAGGCTGTCGTCGCGCAGGCAGTCCAGCCCGGCAGCGGCAATGTGCAGCGCCGGCAATCCGCGCAGATCGGCGAGCAGCGGAGCCGCCGCGGGGTCGCAGGTGATCCCGCCATGGCCGAGATACTGCCGCCAGTACCAGCGCATCCGTTCCGTTGTCAGGCCGAAACGTCCGTCGCCGAACAGCCGGTGCGATTCGGTGTCGAAATCATGGGCGAACATGCCGTAGAGCAGCAGGACGAAGGATAGCGGCGGCCCCGGCTCGTCCCGCGCATCGAGGGCGAGGCCGAGCGCCAGATTGGCACCCGCTGAATCGCCGCCGGCGGCGATCCGCTCCGGGTCGAGGCCATGGCCGGCCCCATGGCGGACCACCCAGCGCAAGGCAGCCAGCGCCTCCCCCCGCTGATGGGGAAAGCGCCGCTCCGGTGCGAGGCTGTAGGCGACGGCGCAGACCGCCGCACCGCTGTGCCGGGCCAGCAGGCGCAGCAGCCGGTCATGGGTGTCGATGGAATTGACCACGAATCCGCCACCATGGAAATAGATCAGCACCGGCAGGGGCCTGCCATCCTCCGACGCGCCCGGCGGCCGGATCAGGCGCAGGCGCAAAGGCCCTGCCGGGCCGTCCGTCACCACCTCCCGCACGTCGGCGGGCAGCGCGGCGGGCAGCGCCGGGCCGTTGAGGAAGACATGGTAGCGCTCCGCCGCATCGCGCGCCTCGGTCAGTGGCTGGCGCAGCGGGTCGGCGGGAACGAGGCCGGCGCGGGCCGCCAGCGCGCCCAGCTCCACCACCTGTGGATCGGGCAGATGTCGCTGAAAAGGCAGGACGGTGTCCGGCATCGCCGCTCTCCCCAAGGTCAGAGGATGTAGGACATGACAAGGTACAGCACCGCATCGCCATCGCCGGAATTGCGGTAGCGGTGGGGGACGTCGGCCTCGAACAGGATCGAGTCGCCCTCCTCCAGCCGGTGCTCGCCGCCGGCGGTGGCGATGTCGACCTGCCCGCGGCCGACCAGGATGTTTTCGACGGTGCCGGGGGAGTGGCCGTCGGCGGACTCGTCGGCGCCGGGCGACAGGCGCAATTCGTAGAACTCCACCTGCCGCTCGCCCTTCAATGGGAACAGGGCGCGGGAGGTGAAAAGGCCGTCGCGGGAGGTCAGGCTGCGCTGCTCGGCCCGCCGGATCACCGTGGTGCCGGCGTCGCCTCCGGTGCTGAGCAGGCTGGAAAATGACAGGTCCAGAGCCTTGGCCACCGTCCACAAGGTGCCGATGTCGGGCCGGTGCCGTCCCTCCTCGATCGCCATCAGGATGTGCGGGTCGCTGCCGGACAGCTGTGCCAGCCCGTCCACCGACAGCCCCTGCCGCCGACGGAGGCCACGCAGATTGTCCCCGATCACCCCGACCAGATGGTCGAGAGACGGCGGGGCGGAGTGTTGAGCAGTGTCGATCGTCATGGCTCCGTTCTCCTGCGGCACGAATGACCGGAGCGACACGGTTCGCCCCGACGGATCGGGGAGATTGAACATGACATTTTCCTACTTTTCAAGTAGGAAAATTCATATCTTAATGTGAATTATTGCGGTAGTGATTATTTTATACATTAAGAAGTTGTTTAATTTTACGGATCTGCCGTAAAGCAAAGCGCCCCGCCCGTCCGGATGGCCGGATAGGCGGGGCGCTGGGCGGATTGGAAACGGACAGTTTGCTGTCCAGGCGATTACGGCAGGGCGGCGTCGGCAGCGTGGGCCTTCACCTCGTGGCGATGACGTTCGGCGAAACGCTCCAATGTGCGGCGTGCGGCGTCGAAGGCGTCACGGATGGCCGCATCGGCGCTCTCGTGGCCATGACCGCCGGATTTGTCGCTGCGCACGACCAGTTCCTCTCCGGGAACGGTCAGGGCGACCTGGACGGTGTACTGCTTGCCCTGATGCTGGTGGCGATGGGGAACTTCGAAGACCACGCGTTTGGACAGAATATTTCCGAAATAGCGGTCGAGCTTGTCGGCATGCTCGCGGATCGAATGCTCCAGGGCGGGAGAGGGGTCGATGTTGCGGAAGGCGATCTGCAACGGTTGACGCATGACCATGCTCCTTGTTCTACGCGCGGGGCGCGCGGCGCCTGGGCCGCCCTCCCCGCGGGGCCCGCCCCATCCGCCGGCCGGCCGGTGAGGGGCGGGCGAAGGGGCTTGGTGATCCCAGGATCGCACAGCGGTGGAATCCTGCATTAACCTGCATCAATGCGGCCCTCGGGTGCCGGATGTAGACTCCCGCCCGTTTTCCAGCCCAGGCCTCAAGTCAGGCCGATCAGGCGGATCAGCGTCAGGCTGATCGTGCCCAGCGCCAGCAGGGAAAGCACCACCGCCGCCGTCACCCGCCCGCCCGCCCGCGCCACCGTCCGCACATCGACCCCCAGCCCCAGCGCCGCCATCGACACCACCGTCAGCAGGGTGGCCGCGTGCTCCATCGCCGGCAGGGCGGCATGCGGGATGAGGTCGAACGAACGCAGGGCGATCATCGCCAGGAAGCCCTGGATGAACCACGGCACCAGATGATGGACCGGCGGACGGGGCCGGCCTCGACGCGGCGCGCCGGCATCGGCGTCGACCGCGTCTCCACCCAGCCGGGGCGCCAGCAGCGACAGCAGCAGGCAGACCGGCCCGAGCATCAGCACCCGCACCAGCTTCACCAGCGTGCCGACCTGCACGGCGGTGGCGCCCAGCGGGGCGGCGGCGGCGATCACCTGCGGCACGGCATAGACGGTCAGTCCCGCCAGCGCGCCATACTGAACCCCGCTCAGCCGCAATCCGATGCCGAGCAGCGGCAGGCCAAGCACGACGGCCACGCCGAGCACGGCGGTGAAGGCGATGGAGGCGGCGACGTCGTCGCTGTGCGCATCGATCACCGGCGCCACCGCGGCAATGGCCGAATTGCCGCAGATGGCGTTGCCGCAGGCCACTAGAACCGCCATGCGCACCGGCAGGCCGAGCAGCCTCCCGATCCCGAATCCCGCCAACAGCGCCAGCGCCACCACGCCTGCAATCCCCAGCAACAGCGCTGGCCCGGCCGACAGGATGGTCGCGGCGCTGACCGAGGCCCCCAGCAGGACCACCGCCACCTCCAGCAGGATTTTGGCGGAAAAGGCGATGCCCGGTTGCCAGCTTGCGGACGGCGCCCAGGCGGTGCGGAGCGTGGTGCCGATCAGGATCGCCAGCACCAGCGCCTCGATCCACGCCTCGCCGAACAGCGCCATCTCAGCCTTGGCCGCTGCGAAGGCGAGTGCGGTAACGCCGACGCACAGCGCAAGACCGGGCAGAAGGCCGCGGATATGGAAAAGCAAAGGCTTTCCCGGCACCGCCTTTGCGGGTGCCGCGGTGTCAGGGATCATGGAACGGGTCTCCGGAAGCGGTTGGGACCGGAAAACACCGTTCCCATACGTAAAATTATGGAGACCGCTTCCGATCACATCCAACACAAAGATGTGATGTGTTCGATAAATTGAATTTATGGATCAGGCCGGCAGGCAGTCATCGAATTCAGGCACCTGCCATGGCCCGCCGAGGTCGGCATTGCGCAGCAGCAGAACCAATTCCTCGCGCGAGCGGGTGACGGCGGTGTAGAGCCAGCGCCAGCGATGCTCCCGGAAGGCGGCCGAATCGTCCACCACGGTGACCGACGGGAATTCCGACCCCTGCGAGGCATGGCAGGTGATCAGCCACGCCCAGTCGTAAAGCTGGATGTCCTTGCCCACCCGCGGCTGGACCATCCCCTCGACGTAGTGGGCCTGGAACATCCAGGGATGGACGATCAGCTTGCTGCGCGACCGCACCTCGTCCTCCATCTGCACGCCGAGCGACCACAGGCCGGCATCGCGGCCCTGCGCCTCGGCGGCCGGCCGGGTCAGGGAACCGATCATGCCGTTGAAGAGCCCCTCGTCCTTCTGGTTGCGCCGGCAGATGACGCGCTCCCCCATCTGCGGCATCGTGGAGTCGTGGCCCAGCAGCGTGCGCATGCGCTTGGTGTAGGTGGTGCGGACGCGGTGGGTGCCGCAGATCGCCTGTGAGGACTGCCGCATCACCAGCGATTGGGTGCGGTGCTCCAGCGGCAGGACATGGACCTTGCCGACGGACCCGAAGCGCCGCGGCATCTCCTGCCGGCGCAGCAGATGGGCCAGCCGGATCACCGGGCTTTCGCGGGCGGTGCGGTGCGGCTCGGTCAGGCGGAAATCCGGCTCCCCGCTGGTGAACAGCCCCTGGCCGGAGACCGGCGGCAGCTGGTAATCGTCGGCGATGACGAGGATCTTCTTGCCGGTCCGCATCAGGTCGCGCGCCAGATCGTCACCGATCATCGACCCCTCGTCGCAGACGATCAGGTCGGCGTCGGCCACCGGCCCGTCGTTGCGGCGGGCGAAGATCAGTTCGCCGCTGTCGCCGTCCTTGCGCGGGGCGTAGAGCAGCGAATGCAGGGTCGCCGCCCCGTCGATGCCCTTCTGGCGCAGCACCTGGGCGGCCTTGCCGGTCGGAGCGCCCACCACATAGTCGGTCAGCCGGCGACGTTCGAGCAGATGCTCCAGCGCGAAGACGGTGGTCTTGGTCTTGCCGGTCCCGGCCTCCCCGGCCAGCCAGAAGACCTGCTGGGCGTCGTCGTCCTTGTACCAGGCGTCGATCGCCTGGATGGCGCGATGCTGTTCGTCGGTCGGGCTATCGGACTGCATTGGATCGAACCAGGATCAAACCATGAATGAAGACGGCACAGTAGCCCGACCGCCCACCGCCGGTCCATAGAACTTCGCCGCGGCGACACCATCTCCTCCGGAACCATGGTTGCAAAGGATCCGGTACGCATGCGCAATCCTTATTGGCAGGGTCCGGCGACGTCGAATTTCGACGGGCTGCGCTTCTTCAATCCGGGCGAACCGGAAACCGACCGCAGCCTGCGCCAGCTGCTGCGCTGGCAATTCGGGCGGAAGGCGGTCAAATGGCCGCGGCAGGTGGCGGTGACGCCGGTCATGCCGGCACGGCACGTCGCGGGCCTCCGCGTGACGGTGGTGGGGCATGTCACCACACTGGTCCAGGCGGCCGGGTTGAACATCCTGACCGACCCGGTCTGGTCCGACCGCGCCAGCCCGGTGCGCTTCGCGGGACCGAAGCGGGTCACGGCACCGGGCATCCGCTTCCACGATTTGCCGAAGATCGACGCGGTGCTGGTGTCGCACAACCATTACGACCATCTCGACGTGGCGACGCTGAAGCGCCTGCACCTGCGCGACGCGCCGCTGATGGTCACCCCGCTCGGCAACGACACCATCCTGCGCAAGCATATTCCGGGGGTGCGGGTCGCGGCGGGCGACTGGTGGAGCCGGTTCGAGCTGGCGCCGGGGGCGGAAGTCCACATCGTGCCGGCCAACCACTGGTCGTCACGCACCGGGCGTGACCGGCGCATGGCGCTGTGGGGCGGCTTCGTCCTGCGCACGCCGGCCGGCTCGGTCTATTTCGCCGGGGACACCGGCTATGGCAGCGGGGCGGCCTTCCGCGCCATTGGGGAACGGCTGGGAGGCTGCGATCTGGGGCTGATTCCCATCGGTGCCTATGACCCGCGCTGGTTCATGTCCGCCCAGCATTGCGACCCGGACGAGGCGGTGCGGATCATGCTGGACATCGGGGCCAGGAAGGCCGTCGGCATCCATTGGGGAACCTTCGCCCTGACCGACGAAGCGCGGGACGAGCCGCCGCAACTGCTGCGCACCGCGCTGGCCACCCACGGCATCGACCCGGCCCGCTTCGAAGTGGGGCATCCGGGGACGGTGGTGGACAGCTGACAGGAGAGCCGAAGCTGAACGTCGGGTCCATGCCGCATGCGTGACGGACCATGGGCCGGCGGCCACGGTTCTGCCTGAAGAGCGCCCCACCATCGCCGCCTATGGCGGCGGCGCGGCGCTGAGACGCCGGCACCGCCGCCGGGTTGCCTATGCCGGGAATGGCTCAGGCCGGGGTCGGCGCCTGTTCCGGCAGGACGCCGGAGGCTTTCAGTTCCCGCCAGAAGTCGGCAGGAATCGGCTGGCCCATCAGCGTCACATTCTCATGCACGCGCGCCGGGTTCTTGGTGCCGGGAATGACCGAGGCGACGACCGGATGCGCTGCACAGAATTGCAGGGCCGCCGCGCGCAGGTCGACACCGTGGCGCCTGGCGATCTCCGCCAGCCGGTCGCGCGCCGCCACCTTGTCGGGGGACGCCTCCTGATACTCGAAATTCTTGCCCCCGGCGATGATGCCGGAATTGTAGGGACCGCCGACCACCACGTGGACACCGCGCTCGGCACAGCGGGGGAAAAGCTCGTCCAGTGCAGGCTGGTTCAGCAGGCTGTAGCGTCCGGCCAGCAGAAAGACGTCGGGGTCCGCCCGCTCCAGCGCCATCACGCAGGGTTCCACCCGGTTGACGCCAAGGCCCCAGCCACGGATCACCTCCTCCTCGCGCAACTGCGTCAAGGCGACGGCCGCACCCTTCATCGCGGTGTCGAACACCTCCAGCCAGCGGTCGCCATGGGCGTCCTCGGCGCAGTCGTGGATATAGGCGATGTCGATGCGCGCCATGCCCAACCTTTGCAGGCTGTCCTCGATGGAGCGGCGCACACCGTCGGCGGTGTAATCGTAATCGACGCGGAACGGCAGGCCCTTCACGAAGGGGCCATGCTGACCGCCTTTGCTCGCATCGGCGCGCAGCAGCCGGCCGACCTTGGTCGACAGAACGAACTCGTCGCGCGGACGGCTGCGCAGGACATGGCCGAACCGGTGTTCGGAAATGCCGGGACCATATTCGGGGGCCGTGTCGAAATAGCGGATGCCGGCGTCCCAGGCGGCGTCGAGGGTTGCTGCGGCCGTCTCGTCGGTCACCTCCTCGAACATGTTGCCCAGGGGCGCTCCGCCGAAGCCGAGCGGGCCGGGCGGGGCGAAATGCGTGCTGTCTGACATTGGAAAACCTTTCCGTCTCTGGCACCGTTCGATGCACCCGATCAACACCGCGCCTCACCGGGCCGTTCCTGGTTCAGGCGGCCTCTGCCGACTGCCCAGCCGGCGCTTGACTGGCATTTCCGGCATGCCCAGCTTGCTACGCGGACTGGACGGGGATCGGGACGTAGATGGCGATGGGGGCGGACGAAAACACGGAAATCCTTGGCGAGGCCCGCCGAATCCTCGCCGCTGGAGACAGAGGCGCGCTGGCGCCCCGGCAACGCTCGGCGATCTGGCGGACTTGCTCGCCGACACCTTCGACGAGAGCTACACCGCCGAACGGGTGCTGGCCCTGCTGACACCCGCAAGACGCCGCGCTCTGAAAAGCCGCTTCGTCTCCACCGACGAGAGCGGAGGTGCTAAGGTCTGGCTGCCGGCCGACGTGCTGGACCGGTTGCGCGATGTCGCCGACACGCCGCTCGACGCCATCCGCGCCCTGCTGGACAGCGGGCGCGGCCTGCCCGAAGCGGGCAGCGAGGAGCATTGCCGCAAGCGCCGCTGCGCGCCCCAGCTGCTGCTGTCCGATCCCGGCGCCTGGCAGTGCCGGACCTGCGGCCTGACCGGACGGGCCGACCTGCCGCCCAACCCGATCGTCGCCGGCCACCTGACCGACCAGCGAAGCCGCATCGCCGAGCTGCACGCCCTGGCCGCCGCGATCCATGAGGGCTGGGGCGCCGGCGAGCGCTTCACCGTCGCCGATGCCGCGGCGAAGCGCCTGCCCGGCATCCCGGCCGACCGCGACCGGCTGAAGTCGCTGCTTGCCGATCTTCTGCGTGACGGGCTGCTGGAAGAGGCGCCCGGCCCGCGTGGCGGCGCCGGTTACCGCGTGCTGGAGGAGCCGCCGGACTGGATCGCCGACGCCATGGCCGAACGCCGCCGGCAGCGGGAAGCGGAGGCCCGCGTCCGTGAGGATCGCGCCGCCGCCCTGCGCAAGGTGCTGGAGGACGGGCTGACCCACACCACCGCCGACGGAGAGCGCGTGGAGATCGTGCAGAGCGACCGCGGCCTGGAACTGCGCTTTCCAGCCATCCCGTCCTGGGAATTGCGGGAGGAGATGAAGCGGCAGGGCCATTGCCGGTGGGATGGCCGGCGGCGGCGCTGGTGCCGCCTGTCCCCGGTCACCAGCGTCGAGCCCTGGCTGGCGGCAGCGCTCGACGCCGGCGCCACCGTGGCGCCGCTGGGGACCGCCGACCCGGATGCCGAGGATTGGGGATACGAGGAATGGCCGGATTGATGGCTGCTCCGTCCTACAGATCGACCTCCAGCGTCACCTTCACCGGGTCGAGCACGACCATCGTCTGGAAGGACTGCACCAGTTCGTTGTCGGCGAACAGGCGGCGCGACAGAACCTCGTAGCTCGCCATGTCGGGGACCAGCAGGATCAGGACGAAGCTGGCCTTCCCGGTGACGAAATAGCATTGCTGAACCTCCGGCGCCTCGCGGAACAGGCGCTTGGCGGCGGCGATGACGGGGGAGCGGTCGTTGATCGTCTGGACCTCCACCACCACCGTCACCCCCTGCCCCACCGCGGCCGGATCGACCACCGCCACATTGCGGCGGATGATGCCGGCCGCCTCCATCCGCGCGATGCGGCGCTGCACGGCCGGGGCGGAGAGATGCACCGCCTCGCCGATCTCGCGCTGGGAGGTCTTGTTGTCCAGTTGCAGGATGCGCAGGATCGCGCGATCCTGGTCGTCGAGCTGGTCCGGCGGGCGAGCGATTGTTGAGCGCATGGCGGCTTCGGCGAAAGAACGGTGCGTCGGAAGCGCCAAACTTAAGCGCTCTCTGCCCCATCGTCACAGTATCTTTTCGCCTGATCCTCTTCTGCCGGGAGCCGGGCATATGGCGAACGCCTCCATCGAAACGTCTGCCGAAACGTCTGCCGCCACCCGGCCCGAACCGGCGGCGCTGCCGCTGCTGCTCCTGCTTGCCTCGCTGCTGTCGCAATATGTCGGGGCGGCGTCGGCGAAATCGCTGTTCCCGCTGGTCGGGGCAGAGGGCGTGACCGGCCTGCGGGTGGGGCTGTCGGCGCTGATGCTGATGGCGATCCTGCGCCCGTGGCGCAGTCTGCCGGGACGCGGGGATCTGCGCAACCTGCTGGTCTACGGCGCCACGCTGGGGGCGATGAACCTGTCGATCTACCGCGCGATGGAGCTGATCCCCATCGGCATCGCCATCGCCATCGAGGTGACAGGCCCCCTGGCGGTGGCGCTGCTCGGATCGCGCCGGCTGAAGGATTTCCTGTGGATCGCCTGCGCCGCGGCCGGGCTTGTCCTGCTGCTGCCGCTGCGCGAGGCATCCGGCGCGCTGGATCCGGTGGGCGTCGCCTATGCGATGGCGGCGGCCTTCTGCTGGGCGCTCTATATCGTGTTCGGCAAGCGCGCCTCGTCCCTGCCGGGCGGACAGGCGGTGGCCTGGGGCATGCTGGTGGCGGCCAGTTTCACTGTTCCTCTGGGGATTTCCCATGCCGGCGCCGGGCTGCTGGTTCCGGCGGTTCTGCTCACCGGCTTGGCGGTGGCGGTGCTGTCGAGCATGGTGCCCTATCTGCTGGAGATGATGGCGCTCCGCCGCCTGCCGAGCCATGTGTTCGGCCTTGCCGTCAGCGCCTCCCCCGCCGTGGCGGCGCTGATCGGCTTCCTGATGCTGGGCGAGCGGCTGAGCGTAGTGCAGTGGGCCGCCATCGCCTGCATCATGTTCGCGTCGGCCGGCAGCGCGCTGGGCAAAGCCCGGCGTGGCCGGGAGTAACGCGCTTCTCCCGTCACGCTGCCTGGATGGGCCGGGCGATGTCGGGAATCTCGAGGTCGAGCAGGGCCGACGCCAGGCACTTGCCATGGGCGTCGAGCGCCAGCGAGCGGGTCACCCCGCCGCCGAGCGCCTGCCGCATCACGAAGTTCAGTGCGCCGATGCTGGGGATCGCGTAGCGCACCACCTCGCCATGCACGACCTCATGGAACAGCTCCTTCACGCGGTCGGCGGTGACGTGGGCCTCGATCAGCGGATAGTCCGCCTCGTCGAAGGCGATGACGGAGATGTTGGAGATGTCGCCCTTGTCCCCGGTGCGGGAATGGGCGATGTCGCGGAGTTTCATGTCAGGCCTCCATAAACTCGATGACGGGCTTTGCCAGCTCGCGGGGCAGCAGGGCCGACAGCATCGCCACCACGTCCTTGGCCGACTTGGTGGCGCCGCCGCCGCTGGCCGGGCCGTTGGTGTAGAGGGTCTCGACCTCGTTGCCGATGCGCTGCGCCTCCTTCAAGCTGCCGGTCCGGCCGACCACCCGCACCCGCACCTCGTAGGGCTCCTGTCCACCCGTGGTGGACAGCGCATTGCCGTGGATGGAATCGACGCCGATCAGGTCGAAGCGCAGTTCGGTCGCCTCGACGCCGGTCAGCGCCAGCCGCTCGCGCACGATCTCCAGCGCCAGCCGGCCGCGCGCCAGCGCGCCGGGACCGGCGTAGGAGATTTGCCCTTCGCCGATGAAGCTGTCGATGTAGCCGACCGAGACCTTCAGCGTTGGGGGCCGCGGACGCCCGGTGGCGCCGGCCACCCGCACCCGGTCCGGCCCCTCCTGGGTGAAGCGCACCTGCGAGAAGTCGGCCACCACATCGGGGGTGAAATAGGCGGCGGGGTCGTGGATCTCGTAGAGCAGCTGTTCCTTGCAGGTGGCGGTGGTCACCGCGCCACCGGACCCCGCCACCTTGGTGATGACGGCGCTGCCGTCCTCCCCCACCTCGGCAATCGGGAAGCCGAGCCGGGCCAGGGCGGCGACGTCCTTCACGCCGGGATCGGCGAAATAGCCGCCGGTGATCTGCCCGGCGCATTCCAGCAGATGCCCGACCACCGTTCCCTTGCCGAGCCGGTCCCAATCCTCCATCGACCAGCCGAACTCGAAGATCTGCGGGGCGAGGAAGAGGGCCGGGTCGGCGACGCGGCCGGTGATGACGATGTCGGCCCCGGCCTTCAGCGCCGCGACGATAGGCGCGGCGCCGAGATAGGCGTTGGCCGAGACCAGACTGCCGGCCATCGCCGACACCGGCGCACCGGTCTCCTCGATGCGGTGGTCGCCGGATTTCAGCGTCTCCAGCACGTCGTCGCCGGACACCGCGGCGATCTTCAGCCCCTCCAGGCCGAGCGACCGGGCGATGTCCCGCGTCTTCGCGGCGGCGGCGGCCGGGTTGGCCGCCCCCATGTTGGTGACGATGCGGATGCCCTTCTCTTGGCACGGCCGCAGCACCGCCAGCATGCGCTCCGCCAGCAGGGGATCGTAGCCCTGCGCCGGGTCCTTCAGCTTGGCGCCCTGGGCGATGGCGATGGTGCGCTCCGCCAGGCATTCGAAGACGAGATACTGGATGTCACCCTTCTCGGCCAGTTCAACGGCCGGCTCGATGCGGTCGCCCGAATAGCCGGCGCCCGATCCGATGCGGATGGTCTTCATGATGGTACTCCTGTGTGCGGACCCCCTTGGGCCCGCGTCAGAAGGGGATGACCCCGAGGATGGCCGCGGCGACGGTCATGACGACCGAGGCGGCGAACAGGTAGGGGATCGAGAATTTCTGGTGCTCGCCCAGCCCGATGCCGCACAGGCCGACGACCAGGAAGGTGGCGGGGGTGAGCGGGCTGACCGGGAAGCCGACGGTCATCTGGCCGAGAACGGAGGCCTGGGCGATCTGGATCGGGTCGCCGCCCAGCGTCTTGTAGACCTCGGCGATCACCGGCATCATGCCGAAATAATAGGAGTCCGGATCGAACAGCAGGCTGAGCGGCATCGACAGGATGCCCAGCGCGAAGGGAACATGCTGCGCCATCTCCGGCGGGACGAAGGCGACGGCGGATTGCGCCATGGCGGTCAGCATCTTGGTGCCGGTCATGATGCCGGTGAAGACGCCGGCCGCCAGCAGGATGCTCGCCATCATCAGCGCCGCCTTGGCATGGGCGTCGACGCGCTCCTTCTGCATCTTGACGTCGGGATAGTTGATCATCAGCGCCAGCACGGTGCCGACCATGAACATCACCACCGGATCGACCGCGCCCTCGATCATCACGGCCATGATGACGGCGGTGAGGATCAGATTGACCCAGAACAGCTTGGGACGGCGGATCTTGATCTGCTCCGGCGTCAGCACGCGCGGCGCCGGCCCGACCGGGGCGGCGTCCACGCCCATGGCGCCGACCGACCGTGCTTCTCCGGCCGCCAAAGGCCGGGAGGACAGGCCGAGGCGCCGCTCCTCGCGCTTGCCGAGCAGGAAGGCGACGGTGAAGATGAACAGCAGCCCGATGCCCTGCACCGCGATCAGCGGATTGAAGATGTCGGTCACCGGCACCTTCAGCGCGGCGGCCGACCGGATCATCGGCCCGGTCCAGGGCAGGAAATTGACGCCCGCCGCCATCGACACGCACAGCGCCAGGATGCGCTTGTCCATGCCCAGCCGGTCGTAGAGCGGCAGCATCGCCGGAATGGTGATGAGGAAGCAGACGGCGCCCGACCCGTCGAGATGGATCAGCAGGGCCAGCAGGGTGGTGCCCATGGTGATGCGTGCCGGCCGCGTGCCGACGACGCGCAGGATGCGGTCGATGATCGGGTCCATCATCCCGGCATCGGTGACGACACCGAAGAAGATGATGGCGAAGACGAACATGCCGGCGGTCGGCGCGATGGAACGGATGCCGGCAATGATGAACTTGCTGGTTTCGAGACCGAAGCCGCCCGCCAGCGCGGCGATGATCGGCACGGCGATCAGCGCGACCAGCGGCGACATCCGGTTGGTCATGATCGCCGTCAGCAGAACGACGATGGTTGCCAAGCCGAGTAACGCGAGCATGTAACCTCCTCCATGGCCGTTGTTATTGTTGTTTTCCATCCGCTGCACGATTCCTTCACGTCCGGTGAAGAAACATGGCGGAGTTCTGCGGGCGACCGGCTTCGATCCCCGAGTAACGCCGCATGAGCGGATTTCGATAAAACTGCGTCTTTTGCGAATCCAGCCGACGGAAGGACTGGCAGCGGGGCCTTTTATAAATCATCCACTTTGCCGCACCGTGCCGAAGCGGTATCCGCGATTGACACTGTACGAACCCACAATCAGATTAGAGAAATGAATTTGTTGTATCACGGTAATTTGATTTTTCTATAAGAGGCGTGCCATGCTCCAGGGAGTGAGACATATCAAGGCCTTCGTCGCTGTGGCGCGTCTGGGCAGCTTCACGAAGGCTGCGGCGGAGGTCAACCTGTCGCAGCCGGCGCTGACCGTGCAGATCCGCCAGCTCGAAGAGAGCCTCGGCGTGCGCCTGTTCGACCGAAACAAACGCCATGTCGTGCTGACCCAGGCCGGCCGCGACCTGCTGCCGGCCTTGCAGCGGGTGCTGGCCGAACTGGATGCGGTGATGAGCGTCAGCCACGATCTGGCCGGGCTGCGGCGCGGCTCGGTGTCGGTCGCCACCCTGCCGTCGGTCGCCGCCGGGCTGCTGCCCATCGCCATTCGCCGATTCGCCGCCGACCACCCCAACATCGACGTCCGGGTCAGCGACGTCGTCGCCGAGCGGATCATCCAGCTGGTCAAGGCGGAGGAGGTCGATTTCGGGATCGGCAGCCGGGTCGGCCCCGACCGCGACGTCGAGGTGATCGATTTCCTCTGCGACCGCATGTGCGCCTTCTTCCCCACCGACCACCCGCTGAAGGGCCGGCGCCCGCTGCTGCTGAAGGACATCGTCGCCTTCCCGATGATCCTGACGGCGCGCGGCACCAGCGTGCGGTCGCTGGTCGAGCGGGCGTTGGAGAAGGAAGGGCTGGAGATCAGCCTGTCCTGCGAGGCGAACTACATGTCGACGGCGGTCGGCATGGTGCGGGCCGGGCTCGGCGTCTCGGTCCTGCCGGAATCCGCCGTCGACGCCGCCTCCTGCGAGGGCATCGTGGTGGAGCCGATCCGCACCGCCGGGCTGGTGCGCCGGATCGGCTTCATCCGCAAGACCGGCCGCTCCCTGTCGCCGGCGGCGGAGCGCTTCGCCGCCCTGCTGCGCGAGGTCGCCGGCCCGACGCTCGCCCACTTCTCCAGCATGGAGGCCGCCGCGAAGCGGTAACGTGGCTGGAATAATTTTTTAACTGGATAACGTCAGTATATTTCTGAAATCAGCCAATCCGATTTCACCCGCCCTCCTCTTTCGTAGTATATCAGTTGCCGCCCCCCGACGCGCGCGACATGAAGGCACCCATGAGACTCCTGGAAAATCTGACGATCCGGGCGAAGCTGACCGCATTGGTCGCCTTGTCCGTCCTGGCTCCGGCCGTGGTGATCGCCATCAGCAGCAGCTTCGCCCACCAGCGCATGATCGACGACCGCATCGACACCATCCGCTCGGCGGTGGAGATGGCGGTCGGCATGGCGAAGGGGCTGAATGCCGAGGTCGAGGCGGGAACCCTGCCGCGCGAGCAGGCGCTGGCGCGCTTCCGCAACGCGGTGCATGCGATGTCCTACCATGACGGCGCCGACTATCTGTTCGCCTACGATCTCAACGGCATCGCCGTCGCCAACCCCTCCAACCACAAGGCGGTCGGCACCGACCGGATGGGGCTGCAGGACAAGGCCGGCAAGTATTTCGTCCGCGAGATCGTCGACACGCTGCGCCGGCAGGACAACGCCATCATCCATTATGTCTGGCCGAAGCTGGGGTCCGATGTCCCGCTGCTGAAGACCAACTACGTGCAGCGCTACCAGCCGCTCGGCCTGATCGTCGGTTCCGGCGTCTACACCGACGACATCGACGCCGCCTATCACGAATTCCTGACCAGGACCGGCGCCGCCACCGCCACGCTGATCGCCGCGCTGGTGCTGATCGCCTTCCTGGTCAACCGCGACATCGTGCGCTCGCTGCACCGGCTGCGCGACAAGATGACGGCGCTCGCCGCCGGCGACATGGGCGTCACTTTCCCGGAGGCGACGCGGCGCAACGAGATCGGCGGCATGGCGCAGGCGCTTCAGGTGTTCAAGGAGAATGCCCAGGCCAAGGCCAGCCTGGAAGCCAGCCAGGCCGAGCAGGCGGAGCGCGCCGCAGCCGAGAAGCGGGAGGCGATGACGACGCTCGCCAGCCATTTCGAACAGACCGTCGGCAACCTGATCCACGACGTCGCCGGCGAGGCGGACGCCATCGAACGGCGCGCCCAGGACATGACGCGCGCCGCCGACGAGACCGGCAGGCTGGCCGGCGCCGTCACCGCGGCGACCGAACAGACCTCCGCCAACGTCCAGACCGTCGCCGCGGCGACGGAGGAGCTGACCAGCTCGATCAACGAGATCAGCCGGCAGGTCGGCTCGTCGGCTGAGATCGCCCGCGAGGCGGTCGAGAGCGCCGAACGGGCCAACGGCAAGGTCGAGGGGCTGGCCGGCGCGGTGGAGCGGATCGGCGCCGTGGTCGGTCTGATCAACTCCATCGCCAGCCAGACCAACCTGCTGGCGCTCAACGCCACCATCGAGGCGGCCCGTGCCGGCGAAGCCGGGCGCGGCTTCGCCGTGGTGGCGAACGAGGTCAAGGCGCTCGCCAACCAGACCGCCCAGGCCACCGAGGAGATCGCCACCCAGGTCGCCGCCATCCAGGGCGAGACCGCCCAGGCCGTGAGCGAGATCAGGGACGTGGCGCAGGTCATCGGCCGGGTCAACGACGTCGCCACCTCCATCGCCTCGGCGGTCGAACAGCAGGGGGCCGCGACCCGCGAGATCAGCCGCAACATCCAGCAGGCCGCCCGGGGCAGCCACGAGGTGTCGTCCAGCATCGGCGGCGTGAACGAGGCCGCCGGGCGGAACGGCACGGTCGCCTACGAAGTGCTGGAGAATGTGCGGGAACTGTCGATGCAGACCGAAAGCCTGCGCGGCGAGGTCGGCCGCTTCCTGGCGCAGGTGCGGGCCGGCTGACCGGCCCGCAAGGCCGGCGTTTTACGGCGCGGCGACGAACTCCACCCAGTTCGGCTGCTTGCCGGCCGGATAGCGGGCGAGCGTGGTCAGCGCGCCGCTGCCGCCGTCGATGCGGTAGACGGTCATGCCATCCGACTTCTCGCCCACCGCCGCCAGGAACCGGCCGGTCGGGTCGATGTTGAAGCCGCGTGGCTGCTCCTCCGTCGCCACGCTGGCGAGCGGGGTCAGCTGGCGGCTTTCCGGGTCGATCCGGAAGGAGCGGATGGTGCTGGTCCGCCGTTCGGAGATGTAGAGGAAGCGGCCGTCCGGCGTCGTGCGGATGTCGGCGGCCCAGGGCTCGCCCTTGAAATCGGCCGGCAGGGATGGCAGACGCTGCGTCTCCGTCAGCCTGCCGGTCGCGGGGTCGTAGGCGAACACCGCGACGGCGGCGTCCAGCTCGTCCACCAGATAGAGGTGACGGCCGTCGGGATGGAAGACGATGTGGCGCGGACCGGATTTCGCCGGCAGCGCCACCGACAGCGGATCGTTCTCGCTCAAGGCTCCGGTGGCCGCGTCGAAGCGGAACTGCACCAGCCGGTCGGAGCCCAGGTTGGTGGCGAAGGCGAAGCGGTTGTCGGGCGACGGCTGGATCGAATGGGCGTTCTTGCCGGTCGCCACCACCTGCTGCGGCGGTCCAACCTTGCCGTCCGGCCCGATCGGGTTCACCGCCACCTTGTCGCCGCCGTAGGACGCGCTGAACAGGTACTTGCCGCTGCGGTCGGTGACGATGTTCGCCATGCTGTCGGCCAGCGGGCCGCTGCCGAGATGGCTCAGCTTGCCGGTCGCCGCGTCGATGGCGAAGATCTGCACCTGATAGGGCTGCGACCGCACACCGGCATAGAGGAAGCGCCGGTCGGGACTGAGCGCCAGGGGGGTGGAGGATCCGGGCTTGTCCACCCCGACGAAGGGCGCTGTCCCCACCGGGGTCATGGCGCCGCTGTTGCCGTCCAGCCGGAAGACGCTGATGTCGTTGCTGCCGGCGTTGGACACATAAGCGAAACTGTCGGCTTGCGCCGGCACGGCTGCGATGAAGGCAGCGGAAGTCAGCAGCATCGCCAGCGCGATGCCGTAGCGGCGTCCCATAGTATCCTCCCTTATATGGATGTCCTCCCGCCGCGGGCGCCGGTTACTCCGGTCATCTCCGCGGCAGGAGGCTTAAGACCTAGCCTCCGGTCAGGTCACCGGCGCCGGGTTGAACAGGGTCAGTGCGTTGCGCAGCCCCCAATGGTCGGCCCAGGTCTGCTTGCGGCCGCTCGCCACCTCCAGGATCAGGCGGAACAGCTCCCAGCCCACATCCTCGATGGTGGCTTCGCCGGTGGCGATACGGCCGGCGTCGACGTCGATCAGGTCGTGCCAGCGCGAGGCCAGCTCGGTCCGCGTCGCCACCTTGATCACCGGCGCCATGGCGAGGCCGTAGGGCGTGCCGCGCCCCGTGGTGAACACCTCGATGTTGCAGCCCGACGCCAGTTGCAGCGTGCCGCAGATGAAGTCGCTGGCCGGCGTGGCGGCATAGAGCAGCCCCTTGCGCGTCGCCCGCTCGCCCGGCGACAGCACGCCGGCAATCGGGCTGGTGCCCGACTTGGCAATGGAGCCCAGCGCCTTCTCCACCACATTGGCGAGGCCGCCCTTCTTGTTGCCGGGGGTCGGGTTGGCGCTGCGGTCGGCCGAACCGGTCTCCAGATAGTCGTCGTACCAGCGCATCTCGCGGATCAGCGCCCGGCCGGTCTCCTCGTCGACGGCGCGCGGCGTCAGCAGATGGATGGCGTCGCGCACCTCCGTCACTTCGGAGAACATGACCGTCGCCCCGGCCCGCACCAGCAGGTCGGCGGCATAGCCCAGCGCCGGGTTGGCGGTCACGCCGGAAAAGGCGTCGCTGCCGCCGCATTGCAGCCCGACGACGAGGTCCGACGCCGGGCAGGTCTCGCGCCGCCGCTCGTTGAGCTGGGCCAGCCGGCGGTCCGCCATCTCCAGGATGGAGGCGACCATGTCGCCGAAGCCCTGGTGGCGTTCGTCCTGCAAGGTGACGATGCTCGGTTCGACCCCGGCCGGCAGCAGCCGTTCCGGCTGGAGCTTCTCGCAGCCCAGCCCGACCACCATCACGGCCCCGCCCAGGTTGGGGTTACGGGCGAGGTTCTGCAGCGTGCGGATCGGCACCGCGGCCCCCGGCGCGTTGATCGCCACGCCGCAGCCGTAGGTGTGGTTGAGGGCGACAACGTCATCGACGTTGGGGTACTTCGGCAGCAATTCCTTCTTGATCCGCTCGATGGCGAAATCCATCACCCCGGCGACGCACTGCACGCTGATGCTGATGCCCAGCACATTCTTGGTGCCGACCGTCCCGTCGGGATTGCGGTAGCCCTCGAACGTGTAGCCGTCCAGCGCCGGGGCGTCGGGCGGCACGGCGGTCGCCAGCGGCAGCGTGTCCAGATCCGGCGCCTGCGGCAGGCGGACCAGCGACTCCTCGATCCAGGCGCCGCGGCGCACCGGCCGGGCGGCGGTGCCGATCACCTGCCCGTAGCGTATAATCGACGCCCCTTCGTCCAGATCAGCCAGCGCCACCTTGTGGCCCTGCGGTACGAAGTCGGTCAGGACCAGCCCACACTCGAACTCCGTCCCCGGCGGCAGCCCGCCGGAATTCACCACGATGGCGACGTTGTCCTCGGGATGGACCAGGATGTAGAGAGGCTTCTGGGTCATGGCTTGCCCTGACTGTTTGGTCGGGTTGAAGGCGTTGCGGAGCGGCTTCACCGCACCAGGCACGGCCGCTTGTTGTCGAACGTCCAGCCGGGGATCAGGTACTGCATCGCCGTGGCGTCGTCGCGCGCGCCCAGCCCGTGCCGCTTGTAAAGGTCGTGCGCCTTCGCCAGCTCGCCCATGTCGATCTCGACGCCGAGCCCCGGCTTCTGCGGCACGGCGACCAGACCGCCCTCGATGCGGAACGGCTCCTTGGTCAGGCGCTGGCCGTCCTGCCAGATCCAGTGGGTGTCGATGGCGGTGATCCGGCCCGGCGCCGCCGCGGCGACATGGGTGAACATCGCCAGCGAGATGTCGAAATGGTTGTTGGAGTGCGACCCCCAGGTCAGGCCCCATTCATGGCACATCTGGGCGACGCGGACGGACCCTTGCATGGTCCAGAAATGCGGGTCGGCCAGCGGGATGTCGACCGACTGCAACTGGATGGCATGGCCCATCTGGCGCCAGTCGGTGGCGATCATGTTGGTGGCGGTCGGCAGGCCGGTGGCGCGGCGGAACTCCGCCATGACCTCGCGCCCGGAATAGCCCCGCTCGGCGCCGCAGGGATCCTCGGCATAGGCCAGCACGTCGCCCTTGCCCTTGCACAGGCGGATCGCCTCCTCCAGCGACCACGCGCCGTTGGGATCGAGCGTGACGCGGGCCTGGGGGAAGCGCTTCGCCAGCGCCGTCACCGCCTCGATCTCCTCCTCGCCGCGCAGCACGCCACCCTTCAGCTTGAAGTCGTTGAAGCCGTAGCGGTCACGCGCCGCCTCGGCCAGCCGGACCACCGCGTCGGGAGTCAGCGCCACCTCGTTGCGCAGGCGGAACCAGTCGTTCCTGGCATCCGGTTCGCTGCGGTAAGCCAGATCGGTCTTGTTGCGGTCACCGACATAGAACAGGTAGCCCAGCATCTCCACTGTGTCGCGCTGCTGCCCCTCGCCCAACAGGGCCGCCACCGGCACCTCCAGGAACTGGCCCAGCAGGTCGAGCAGCGCCGCCTCCAGCGCCGTCACCGCATGGATGGTGATGCGCAGATCGAAGGTCTGCAAACCGCGCCCGCCGGAATCGCGGTCGGCGAAGCCGCGGCGCACGCTGTTGAGGATGGCGTTCCAGGCGCCGACCGGCTGGCCGACCACCAGGGCGCGGGCATCCTCCAGCGTCTGGCGGATCCGCTCGCCGCCCGGCACCTCGCCGACGCCGGTATGGCCGGCGCTGTCCTTCAGGATCACCACGTTGCGGGTGAAATAGGGCGCATGGGCGCCCGACAGGTTCAGCAGCATGCTGTCCTGGCCGGCGACCGGCACGACCAGCATTTCGGTGACTTTGGGCGACGACATCTGAGTGGCCATGATGCGGGGTCCGGGAAAGGCGGGAAGGACGGATCAGGCGGCTTGCAGCAGCGCCTGGGTATAGCCGAGCGCGAAGGCGAAGAAGCGTTCGCGGTCGGGATCGACCTCGGAGAAGGGCACATGGTCGGGGCAGAGGATGCCCTGGTAGCCGACCTCGCGGTAGGCGCGGATGCAGGCCGCCATGTCGACCGACCCCTCGTCCGGCATCGCCTCGCGGAAATCGAGATAGCCGCCCTTGATGTTGCGGAAATGGACCATGAAGATGCGGTTCTGCGGGCCGAACTCGCGGATCGCCTCCAGCACCGTCCCGGTCGGATTGCGCGACATCTCGGCGATGGTGCCCTGGCAGAAGTTGAAGCCGAGCGACTTGCTCTCCGGCGCCAGATTGACGAAGCGGCGAAGCCCGTCGAGCGAGCCCAGCACATGGTGGACGCCGTTCAGGCCCCCCGGCGGATAGGCCGGGTCGTGCGGGTGGCAGGCCAGCTTGACGCCGGCCTTCTCAGCGGTCGGCAGGATGGCCTCGACCAGATATTCGATGGCGCGCCAGCCGTCGGCCTCGCTGACACCGCCGGCCTCGCTCGCCATCACCTGCCCGCAGGTTTCCGGAGCACCACGTGCATCCAGCGGCGACGGCTTGGTCCCCGTCTCGTCCTCCGGCAGCACGGTTCCCCAGTAGGAGAAGCGGGCGTCGTTCTCCGCCTTGTACTCGTCGGCGCGGAAAATGCTGCACTTCATGCCGCCGCGGCCGTCGACCACGCCGGTGCGGGTGATGCCGACCATGGCGACCGTGTATTTCACCGTGTCGACCCCGCCGTCGGCGGCGGCGCGGATGTTGTGGCGCAGCCGCTCCGCGGTGGCCGCCGCCTTCTCCGGCTCCCGCAGGCTGTCGAGCAGGATGGAGCCGACATCCAGCGCCAGACAGTCCAGCGTCAGGCCATGGCTCTCCACCCACTTGCGCTGGTCGGCGACCTTGCGGCCGTCCCACAGCCCGGCCTCGACATTGTCGTCAGCCATGACCGGCGCGTTCGGCCGGCTGTCGATGACGATGCCCCGGGCGCCGAGCTGGGCGGACAGGCGCAGGCGCTTGTCGGTGGGGTTGATGAGCTGTTCGCCGATATACATGGGGGAAGACCCTTTGCCAGACCGTTCTCTGCCAAACCGTTCGACGCGTACCGGGCGAGGGGCGGCAATCCATCGGCCGCCGCCCCGGCCGGTCGTTACGTCTTCAGCTCCATCCGCTTGATCTCGCCGACGATGACCAGATAACTGACCGCCGCGATCAGGGCGTTGGCACCGACGAAGACCAGGGCGCCGTTGAAGGAGCCGGAGCTCTGGATGATGTAGCCGATGATGATCGGCGTCGAGATCGACGACAGATTGCCGCACATGTTGAACACGCCGCCGCTGAGGCCGGTGATCTCCTTCGGCGCACAGTCCGACATCACGGCCCAACCGAGAGCGCCGATGCCCTTGCCGAAGAAGGCCAGCGCCATCAGCGACACGATGACCCACTGGAGATCGGTGTAGTTGCAGGCGATCATCGCCATCGACATCAGCATGCCCAGCACGATCGGCGTCTTGCGCGCCGCGGTCAGGGAATAGCCCCGGCGCAGCATGGCGTCCGACATCAGGCCGCCCAGGATGCCGCCGACGAAGCCGCAGATCGCCGGGATCGAGGCGATGAAGCCGGCGTTCAGGATCGACATGCCGCGGGCCTGGACCAGATAGACCGGGAACCACGTGATGAAGAAGTAGGTGATGGCGTTGATGCAGAACTGGCCGAGGAAGATGCCGACCATCATGCGGCTGGCGAAGAGCTGGCGGATGTAATCCCACTTCGCTCCGCTATCGGCCGAGGCCGCCTTCTTCTGGCCGTCGTCCATGTTGACCAGGCCGCCGCCGGCTGCGATGTGATCCAGTTCGGCCTGATTGATGCGGGGATGGTCCTTCGGCGCGTAGACGGTCTTCATCCAGACGCCGGCCATGACGATGCCGAGGCCGCCCATCACGCCGAACACCCAGTGCCAGCCGAAGGAATGGGTCAGCCAGCCCATCAGCGGCGCGAAGAGCACGGTGGCGAAATACTGGGCGGAATTGAAGATCGCCGACGCGGTCGCCCGCTCCTGTCCGGGGAACCACGCCGCGACGACGCGGCTGTTGCCGGGGAAGGACGGCGCTTCGGCGAAGCCGACGGCGAAGCGCAGGGCGAACAGCACCATGACCGCGGTCCCGCCGGCGAAGAAGCCGATGGAGCCCTGCATCAGCGTGAAGACCGACCAGATGAAGATGCTCAGCCCATAGACGATCTTCGACCCGTAGCGGTCGAGCAGCCAGCCGCCCGGCAGCTGGCCCAGCACATAGGCCCAGCCGAAGGCGGAGAAGATGAAGCCCATCTCCGCGGCGCTGATTCCCAGCTCCTTCGAGATCACCGGCCCGGTGATGGAGAGGGTCGCCCGGTCGGCGTAATTGATGACCGTGACGAGGAACAGCATCGCGAGGATGAGATAGCGGACGTTGGTCCGCTTGGCGGTCTGGCCCGTGGCGCTTTGATTTACGGCGGCTGCCGCGGCATAGGCGCCGGGTTCGGAACGGGTGGTGGCGGCGGTGCTCTCGATCGTCATGAGATTTCCTCCCTCAAGCCATGAGGGCGGGCAGACGCGGCAGTCCGTTGCCGGACCCGTTCTGCGGATCCGGCTTTCTGGCTGCACCTTGTGTCCGGCATCGGGAACTGTAGCCCGGCGCCTGCCCGTCCGGCTTTGGCGTTTCGCCGTGGTTTGATTGGCCCTGGCCTATCGGCCGGGACTTACTGGGGTCCCAGCGCCTCGACCAGGGCGCGCAGCTCCTCGACCTCGGCGGGGGTGCAGTCGATCAGCGGCGCGCGCACCGGGCCGGCGGGACGGCCCACGATGGCGGCGCCCGCCTTGACGATGCTGACGGCATAGCCGGCCTTGCGGTTGCGGATCGCCAGATAGGGCAGGAAGAACCGGTCGAGCAGCCGGTCGGTGGTGGCGGTGTCGCCGGCGGCGACCGCCTGGTAGAACTCCATCGCCGTGCGCGGGATGAAGTTGAAGACGGCCGACGAATAGACCGGAACGCCGATGGCGCGATAAGCCGCGGCGTAGACCTCGGCGGTCGGCAGGCCGCCCAGATAGCTGAAGCGGTCGCCCATTTTGCGGCGGATGGTCGTCATCAGCTCGATGTCGCCCAGCCCGTCCTTGAAGCCGATCAGGTTGGGGCAGCGCTCCGCCAGCGTCGCCAGACGGTCGGCGCCCAGCTTGCAGGTGGCGCGGTTGTAGATGATGACGCCGATGCCGACCGACTTGCAGATCGCCTCGACATGGGCGGCAACGCCCTCCTGGTCGGCTTCCGTCAGGTAATGCGGCAGCACCAGGATGCCGGCGGCCCCGGCCTTCTCGGCGGCCTGCGCCATCTCCACCGCGATGCGGGTGGAATAGCCGACGCCGGCGATGATCGGCACCTCCTTGCCACAGACCTCGACGGCCAGCGAGACGACGCTCCTGTGCTCGTCGGGCGTCAGCGAGAACAGCTCGCCGGTGCCGCCGGCGGCGAACAGGGCCGACGCGCCGTAGGGCTTCAGCCATTCCAGGCGGCGGGCATAGCCACCCGGCTCGAAGGTGCCGTCGGCGGTGAAATCGGTCAGCGGGAACGACAGGAGACCTTCGCTGACGACGGCCTTCAGGGCTTGCGGTTCCATCGGGGGCATCCTTGGAAAACGGTGGAGACACGATCCGCAGGGGAAGGGCTGCGGGCATGGTGGTTTTTGAACGTCGGTGTGTCTGGAGGATCCAGGCCGGGTTCGCGGCGATCCGTCTGACACCGTCGTCATCCGATGACAGGACGATTACCATCATATCAGTCATCATACAAGTGGTTTGATGCGGGCGGCGGCAATCCGTCTTCCCACCAATCCGCGCATGGCGAAAGCCGGTCCACAAAGCAAAAGGGACGCGACCGGCGGTCCGGCGGCGTCCCTTCTGATCCCGCAAACCCGGAACGGGCGGACGTTCAGCCCGTCGCGGCAGTCGCCTTGAAGTCGCCGCCGGCACGCAGCCGGTCGCGGCTACCGTTCAGATGCAGGCGGATGGCGGCGCGGGCGCCCTCCGGGTCCTGGCGTTCGATGGCGGAGTAGATGGTCTGGTGCTCGTCGTTGATCCGCCGCAGATACTGGCGGCGCGAATCCCCCTCCAGATGCCCGTAGCGCACGCGGGCACGCGGGATCAGCAGCGACCCGAGATACGAGAACAGGGCCAGGAAATGCTTGTTTCCGGTCGCTGCGGCGATGGCGCTGTGAAAGGCCAGATCGGCGTCGATGGCGTCCTCGCCCGCCTCCACCGCCGCCGTCATCGTGTCCAGCGCCTCGCGCATGCGGGCAAGCTGGGCATCGTCGCGGCGGATGGCAGCGAGATAGGCCGCTTCCGATTCCAGGCTGATGCGGACCTCCAGCACCGAGATCGCCTCGTTCACCGCCTCCAGCGTCGATTCCTCGATGCGGAAGGGCAGGATCGCGGCGTCGCGCAGGACGAAGGCCCCCAGCCCCTGCCGGGTGGAGACCATGCCGACCGCCTTCAGGTTGGCGATCGCCTCGCGCACCACGGTGCGGCTGACGCCGAATTCGTCGATCAGGTCTTGTTCGCTCGGCAGCCGGTCGCCACTCTTGAACTGTCCGCTGGAGATCCGTTCGGCCAGGGCATCCACCAGTTGCTTCGCCAGCGGGTCCCGGCGCCTGCGCGCTGTCATCACCATCCTCACCCAAACCCGGTTCCGGGACGGACCGCCCGTCACCACTCCATGTCCCAGAGTTAACACCCACAAAACCTATACGACAATAGACAAGCCGGCCTGCCGGCCCGTGGAAAGGCGGCACATCGGCGCCGCTCCGCACCACCCCACTTGTATGATGACTGATGTCATGATAGATCGCCTCTCCAACAAATGTTCGGCCGCTCTTGTCGGCGGACGCCCCTTTCCCGGCGTTCCGCCCCTGAAGGAGACCCCAAGATGACCATCACCGGCGAGATGCTGATCGGCGCGACCGCCCACCGCGGCAGCCAGGGCGAGTTCCGCGCCGTCGACCCCGCCACCGGCGAAGCGCTGAATCCCGTTTTCGGCGGCGGCGGTGCGGCCGAGGTGGAGCGCGCCTGCGCGCTGGCCTGGGCCGCCTTCGACGCCTTCCGCGAGACCGGCCTGGAGCAGCGCGCCGCCTTCCTGGAGGCGGTCGCCCAGAACATCCTCGACATCGGCGACGAGCTGATCGTCCGCGCCATGGCCGAGAGCGGCCTGCCGCGCGCCCGGCTGGAGGGCGAGCGCGGCCGCACAGTCGGCCAGCTCCGCCTGTTCGCCCAGGTGGTGCGCGAGGGCAGTTGGCTTGAGGCCCGCATCGACCCGGCCATGCCAGCGCGGACGCCGCTGCCCCGCGCCGACATCCGCCAGCGCCACATCGCGCTGGGGCCGGTCGCCGTGTTCGGCGCGTCGAACTTCCCGCTCGCCTTCTCGGTCGCCGGCGGCGACACCGCCTCTGCCTTCGCCGCCGGCTGCCCGGTGGTGGTCAAGGGCCACGGCGCCCATCCCGGCACCTCGGAGCTGGTCGGCCGCGCCATCCAGGCGGCGGTCGCCTCCTGCGGCCTGCCCGAGGGCGTCTTCTCGCTGCTGTTCGGCACCGGCAACGAGATCGGCACCGCGCTGGTCGCCGATCCGCGCATCAAGGCGGTGGGCTTTACCGGCTCGCGCGCCGGCGGGCTGGCGCTGATGGGGGTGGCGGCCAAACGGCCGGAACCGATCCCGGTCTATGCCGAGATGAGCAGCATCAACCCGGTCTTCCTGATGCCGGCGGCGCTGGCATCGCGGGCCGAGGCGCTGGGCAAGGCGTTCGTGGCGTCGCTGACCATGGGCGCCGGGCAGTTCTGCACCAACCCCGGCATCCTGCTGGCGGTGGACGGGCCGGACCTCGACCGCTTCGTCGCCGCGGCGGTGGAGACTCTGGGTGGCAGTGCAGCCTCTACCATGCTGACGCCGGGCATCTATGCCGCCTTCGACAGCGGTGTCGCCAAGCTGGCCGGCAGCGGCGAGGTGGAGACTCTGGCGCGCGGTCTGGCCTGCAACGGGCCGAACCAGGCGCAGGCGGCCTTCTTCACCACGACGGCGGACGCCTTCCTGGCCGACACGGCGTTGCAGGAGGAAGTGTTCGGCGCCGCCTCGCTGCTGATCCGTTGCCCCGATGTGGCGGCGATGACGGCGGTGGCGGACAGGCTGGAAGGGCAGCTGACGGCGACCTTGCAGATGGATGGGCCGGACAAGGCCGCGGTGGCCGGGCTGATCCCGACGCTGGAGCGCAAGGCCGGGCGCATCCTGGCGAACGGCTGGCCGACGGGGGTGGAGGTCTGCCACGCGATGGTGCATGGCGGCCCGTTCCCGGCGACCTCGGACCCGCGCAGCACCTCGGTCGGCACGCTGGCGATCCGCCGCTTCCTGCGTCCGGTCTGCTACCAGGACATCCCCGCAGAGCTGCTTCCGGAAGCCCTGCGCGACGGCAACCCGCTCGGGCTGTGGCGCCGGGTCGACGGGGAATTGGGCCGCGGCTGACCGTCTGTCGGGACGGGGGGCAGTGGGGCAAATCAGCCCCTGCCCCGCCGTTCCATCGCAGCGCGCAACAGGGCGGCGAAGCGGAAGGGTGCGTGCAGGGACTTGCTATAGGGCAGCGTCGCGAACCAGCCGAGGACGAGGCCCAAATGGACCAGCAGCAGCGGTCCCATCGCCGCCGTCTCGCGCAGAGCCAGCAGCCCCAGGCCGCTGACCGCCACCAGAAACAGCAGCGCCAGAAGGGAACAATCAGCACCGGTCAGGCTCGCCGCCACGGGTGCGGGATCGGCGCGCAGCTTTAGTGAAGCCAGCCCTGCCGTGCCGATCACCATGCCGACCCCGCCAAGGCTGCCGAACAGGACCGGCAGGCTTGTCAGCGGATAAGGCGCCGGCCATCCCAGCAGATGGTCATAAACGGTCGCCACGCAGGTCGAGGCGAAGCAAAGCGTCACCCCGTAGAACAGCGCATGATGAAAGCGGCGACGTGCCTGGGAAAAGCCTTCATCCCGGTCGTTGCAGCCGACCCCGCCGCCGCCAAGATTGCGCAAGGTGGCGGCGTCGGACAGGGCATCGCGCAGCGCCGGCAACAGCGGCGCGCCGGCCGGCGCCGGTCCCATGCCGCGCCAGAAGGATGCGACACTGAAGCCGATGGCGAGCAGCGACCACAGCATCACCACCCCGGCGACACCGGCGATAATTTTCCACGGCACCAGCCGGTAGAAGGCGCCCGGCCCCGATTGTCGCCCGAACAGCGTCTCCGGCGGGACCCACAGCAGGGCCGGAACGACCACGAGGGCGACCGCCGACAGGACGACGGCAGCCATGGCGGCAACCGCGGACCATCCCGCATGGGGCACTCGTCCCCTGAGCAGAGCTGGCCAGACATGGTCGCGATAGGACTGCTGCCGGACCAGACTCAGGCTTTTCGGCAGGTTGAGGTCGAAGACGTGGGGCGGCGCGTATTGGCAGGCATGATAGCAGGACCGGCAGTTGTGGCAGAGGTTGGACAGGAAGGTCAGATCCTCCGCCGACACCAACCGCCGCGATTTGAGCGCAGGGAAGACGGCGCAGTAGCCGTCGCAGAACTGGCAGGCGTTGCAGATGTCCAGCGCCCGGCGGGCCTCCGCCGCGATCCGCTGCGTATCGTCAGCGCAGGGCATGAGTTGCGGCCTCCCGACCGGCGATGCGGCCGAACACGGCGCCGATGGTCATGGCGCTCCCCGCCAGATAGCCCGTTCCCAGGATGTTGGGCGCCATGATGACTCCGGCGGCATGGACTCCGTCGATGGCCGTCCCATCCGGCCGCAGCACACGTGCCCGCCCGTCGACCCGCACCCCCAGGCAGGTGGAGGTGACACCGGCCCGCACCGGGTAGGCGCCGAAGGGCGGAACCGTGATCGGCGCGGCCAGCCGGGTCTTCGGCGGATGGACGCCTGCCGTCGTGCCGCCGCCGGTGACCGTGGCATTGAGGGCGGCATTGAAGGCCGCCACCGTGGATTCCAGCGCCGGCGGACCGATGCCCAGAGCCGAGGCCAGCCCGCCGATGCTGTCCGCCTGGATCGCCGGGAAGATGGAGGGCCGGAACCGCTCGGCAATGGCGGAATCGAAGACCGAAAAGGCGACGGCACCGGGGCAGCGGGCCACCAGGTCGCCCCAGGCCGTGTAGCGCGACGACCCGACGACCGCCCCTTCGTCGGCGAAACGCCGGCCATCCCGATCCACGACGATGCCATGGGGAAGGCCATCCAGCCGCGTGACGATGCCGCCGTCGAACAGCGGAGCGCGGCCGTCCACCGCCACCATATGGCAGCGGTCCGCCGCCCCCACCGGATCCGCGCCGTCCTCCAGCAGTGCCTTCAGCGGGACGCCCGTCGCATGCGGGGTGCCGCGGATCGTGAATTCGCCGGCAGCCCCACCCCACTGCTGCCGCAGCCAGCCGAGATCGGCCTGGAACCCGCCGGAGGCGACGACGAGCGCTTTCGCACGGATGGCGACGGTCGCATCGCCGACGGTGACGGCCGGCGGCCAGTCCCGCAAATGCAGGGCGCGCACGGCGCTGTCGTAGCGGACGACGACGCCCAGCGCTTCCGCCGTGGCGTAGAGCGCATTGATCAGGGCTTTCCCCCCGCCCAGGAAGAAGGCGGTCTTGCGGGAATAGGGCAGGACCTCGTCGGTGCCGCGGTGAAACCGCACGCCGTTGCCGGCCAGCCAATCGACGATGTCGGCGCTGGCGTCGATAAATTGGCGCGCCAGCCCGTCATCGACGGAATTTACGGCAGCCCCGGCCACCCGTTGCAGGTCGGCATGGTAATCGTCGGTCGGATAGCACCCTCGCACCCACGGTGTCGGTGCGTCGTGCATGACCCGCATGTTGCGGGAGTGGCGGGCGTTCCCTCCGCGCAGCGACTTTGATGCGGCCTCCAGCAGCAGGACCGATGCACCGGCCCGGCGGGCCGCGATTGCGGCACAGAGCGCCGCGTTGCCGCCGCCCACCACCAGAACATCGCAGTCGCACGAAACACGGGTCATCGATCCGTCGCAGCAGAAGGCGGTCCGCCCCCGGTCTGCCGGACGGAGCCTGAAATGCATGGCTTTAGCGCCGGACGGCATCGCAGGGGAAGAGGCGGCACCTGCGACACAGCGCAGCGGCCACCGGAAGGCGCCTATGTCCCGATCTTCCAGTCAGTGCCCCCCTTGCCGAAAGTACCCCCGATCCGCACTGTCCACAGCGCTTCGGAAAACTGTCCGATTGGCCCGGATGGGCTGGGGCAGTCGGGCTAGCCCGACCACGGCATGGAACCTGACGACGAACAGGCGCTTGTAGCGACGGGGTGGCGCGCAGACCCCGCTTGCAGATGGCCGCCCCCACCAAAGCCCGCCGCACCGGGTTCGGGCTCCGCCTGAATCCCGCCGACGACCGACCCGGGCAGCTTTGCGTCTGCCGGGGCGGACAAGTCAGGGAGACGCACATGGATCGACGCCGCCCTCTGCAATCGTCCTCTCCGGCGGCGTGACGGGGGGTCTGAGCCGTGCCGGGTGTCTTCAGCCCCACCGCCAACATCCTGACCAAACTGGTGCTCTACACCCTGCTGGCGGGATTGGTCACGCTGGTCGGCGGCGCGTGGTTCTTTCCCAACACCACCTATGCGACGCGGGTCGGCATCGTGCAGCCGCAGCCGGTTCCCTTCAGCCATGAACATCATGTCGGCGGGCTGGGACTGGACTGCCGCTATTGCCATACGTCGGTGGAGGTATCGGCGAATGCCGGCCTGCCGCCGACCCACACCTGCATGACCTGCCATTCGCAGATCTGGACCAATGCGGAGTTGCTGGCCCCGGTGCGCCAGAGCCTTGCCACCGGAACGCCGATCCGCTGGAACCGGGTCAATGCGCTGCCCGACTACGTCTTCTTCAACCACAGCATCCATGTCGCCAAGGGTGTCGCCTGCACCACCTGCCACGGGCCGGTGGACAGCATGCCCCTGACCTGGAAGGGAGCGAGCCTGCGGATGAGCTGGTGCCTCGACTGCCATCGCGATCCGGCCCCGAACCTGCGCCCGAAGGAGGCGGTCTTCGACACCGGCTGGAAACGGGCCGCAACAACTCCATCCGGCGAGCAGTTGATGGCCCGCTATCACATCCATCCCGAAACCCTGTCCGACTGCTCGGTGTGCCACCGATGACGGCTCGGGAGGAATTGGAGCGGGAGGAGCTGGCCCGGCACATCGAAGGCCGGCTGGCCGGAAAGAGCGGCCGGGCGCTGTGGCGCAGCCTGGACGAGCTGTCGCGAGAACCGTCCGTGCTGGAGATGCTGCGTGCCGAGTTTCCCGGCCTGCCGGATCTGGCCGACGCGCGGGTCGGCCGCCGCCGGCTGTTGGAGCTGATGGGTGCTTCCTTCGCCCTGGCCGGGCTGTCGGGCTGCGGACCGGGAGAGGCATCGGAGACGGCGATCCCCTATGTGACGATGCCGGCCGGGCTGGTGCCCGGCGTCGCCCGCCATTTCGCAACGGCGGTCACCCGTGGCGGCTATGCCGACGGCGTGCTGGCGATCCACCAGATGGGCGCCCGGTCCAGTTGGAAGGCAATCCGGACCATCCCGCCAGCCTGGGCGCGCTCGATCCGATCATCCAGGCCAGCATCCTCGATCTGTACGATCCCGACCGCTCACGGACCGTGCTGAAAGCCGGCCGGGCGGCGAGCACCAACGGGATGGTCAAGGCGCTGGTCGACCGCCTGCCCGCCCTGGCGGTGCGCGGCGGCGGCGGGCTGCGACTGCTGACCGGCACCGTCACTTCCCCCACGCTGGCCCGGCAGATCGGGGCGCTGAAGCGGCGTTTTCCGGCGATGCAGTGGCACCGTTGGGAGACCGACGGGCGCGACACGCTGCGGGCCGGTGCGGTTCTGGCCTACGGCCGGCCGGTGGACACCGTGCTGCACCTCGACAGGGCGAAGGTGATCCTGGCGGTGGAGAGCGATTTCCTCGACAGCGCGCCTGGGCACCTGCGCTACGCCCGCAACTTCGCCCGCCGCCGCCGTGCGGCGGAGGACGGACGGCCGGAGGAGATGAGCCGCCTCTATGCGGTTGAAAGCTCGCCCACCCTTGCCGGTGCCCGCGCCGACCACCGTTTCGCGGTTCGTCCGGACGAGGTGGAGGCGGCGGTGCGCGCGCTGGCCGCCGAGCTTGGCGCCGGGCCGGCGGAGTGGCGGCAGGGTGCTCCCGGCTGGCTGGCTGCCGTCGCCCGCGACCTGTCCGCCAACCGCGGCGCGGCGCTGGTCCATGCCGGGCCGGCACAGCCGTCTGCCGTCCACGCGCTGGTGCATGCCATCAACGATGCCCTGGGCGCACCCGGACAGACAGTCAGCCGCATCGAGCCGGTTGAAGCCGATCCGGTCGACCATGCCCAATCGCTCGGAGAACTGGCCGCCGATATGGCGGCCGGCGGAGTCGACACGCTGCTGATCCTGGGCGCCAATCCGGCCTTCACCGCGCCCGCCGACCTCGACTTTGCCGGCGCGTTGGAAAAGGTGCCGCTGTCCATTCATCTCGGCGCCGCGGTGGACGAGACAGCCATGCTCTGCACTTGGCATGTGCCGGAGGCGCATGAACTGGAGCGCTGGGGCGATGCGCGGGCCTTCGACGGCACGGTCACCATCCAGCAGCCGCAGGTCCAGCCGCTGTGGGGCGGCTGGTCGCCACAGGAACTGCTGGCGGTCCTCGACGGAGAGACGCGGCCCGACGGTTACGCCATCGTCCGGCAGAGCTGGAGGGAACGCTTCCAAAGCAAGGGCGACGCGGAGGATCTGTGGGCAGAGGCCCTGCGCATGGGCGTGGTGCCGGACAGCGCCGCCGCACCGGTTTCCGTTTCGCTGTTGCCCGGCTTGGCGAACCGCCTGCCCCTGGCGTCGGCACAACCAGATGGCACGCTGACCGCCCTCTTCCGGCCGGATCCGTGGCTGCGCGACGGGCGCACCGCCAATCTCGGCTGGTTGCAGGAACTGCCGCGGCCCTTCACCACCCTGACCTGGGACAACGCCCTGCTGATCGCACCGGCGACCGCGGAGCGGCTGGACCTCAAGAACGAGGATGTGGTGGAGGTGAATACCGCAAACGGTCGGCTTCGGGCGCCGGTCTGGCTGCTTCCCGGCCATGCCCCGGACTGCGTCACCCTGCCCTTCGGCTTCGGGCGCCGGATCGTGGGCCGGGTCGGGCGCGATGTCGGATTCGACGCCTTCCGGCTGCGGACCCTGGGAAATCTGTGGCAATTGCCGGGAGTGGAGCTGCGCAAGACCGGGGAAAGCCACCGCTTGGCCGCCACCCAGCACCACCAGATGATCGACTCCCCCGACGTGGTCCGCCACGCCACGCTGGACGAGTTCCGCCGGGATCCGGGCTTCGCCAAGCGCAAGGAACCGGAACATTCGCTCTATCCGGATTACGAGTATCCGCGGAACGCCTGGGGCATGGCGATCAACCTGAATGCCTGCATCGGCTGCAACGCCTGCACTGCTGCCTGCCAGGGCGAGAACAACATCGCTGTGGTCGGCAAGGAGGAGGTGCTGCGGAACCGCCAGATGCACTGGATCCGCATCGACACCTGGTACGAGGGCGAGGCGGAGGCTCCGGAGCAGACCCTTTTCCAGCCGATGACCTGCATGCATTGCGAGAACGCGCCCTGCGAGGTGGTCTGCCCGGTCGCCGCCACCATGCATGACGCCGACGGGCTGAACGTGATGGTCTACAACCGCTGTGTCGGCACCCGCTTCTGCTCCAACAACTGCCCGTACAAGGTCCGGCGTTTCAACTACTTCAACTATTCCGGCGACGACAACCGGCTGTCGATGTCCTGGAACCCCGACGTCTCGGTCCGGGCCCGCGGCGTCATGGAGAAATGCACCTACTGCATCCAGCGCATCCGCAACGCCCGCATCATCGCAGACCGCGAAAACCGGCCGATCCGCGACGGAGAGGTGAAGACCGCCTGCCAGCAGGCCTGCCCGGCCGAGGCCATCGTCTTCGGCGACCTGAACGACCCCCACAGTGCGGTCAGCCGGCGCAAGGCGAGCCCGCTGGACTATGGCGTTCTGACCGAACTGAACACCCGGCCGCGCACGACCTACGAGGCGCGGCTGCGCAATCCGAATCCCGAGATTGGGGAGGTGTGAGCCGGTGAGCGCATCGCCCGAGACCGAACGGAACCTGACACGGGTGATCGAACCAGGGGTGACCGCCCCGGCGGTGACCGCGCATGTCAGCGACCTCGTGCTGGAGCGCCGCACGCCCCTGTGGTGGTGGGTCGGCTTCGGGGTGTCGTTCGGGCTGTTCGGGCTGTTCCTGGCGGCGATCGGCTGGCTGTTCATCCGCGGCGTCGGCATCTGGGGCATCGACTGGCCCATCGCCTGGGGCTTCGCCATCGGCAACTATGTCTGGTGGGTCGGAATGGCGAGCGGCGGGACGCTGATCTCCGCCCTGTTCTTCCTGACCCGGTCGGAATGGCGCAGCGCCACCAGCCGCATCGCCGAAACCATGACGGTGTTCTGCGTCGTCTGCGCCGGGATCATGCCGGTAATCCATCTCGGGCGCTGGTGGTATTTCTACTGGCTGTTCCCCTATCCCAACACGATGGCGCTGTGGCCGCAGTTCCGCAGCCCGCTGCATTGGGATTTCGTCGCCATCCTAGTCTATGTCGCCGGGTCGCTGCTGTTCTGGTATGTCGGGCTGCTCCCCGATTTCGCCACCCTGCGCGACCGCGCGCGGCGGCGCTGGCAACGGGTGCTGTACGGGTTGCTGGCGCTGGGCTGGCAGGGGTCGTCGGAGCACTGGCGCCAGTTCAGGATGCTGTACGGGCTGTTCGCTGCCTTGATGGCGCCGCTGGTCTGCTCCATCCACAGCATCGTCGGGTTGGATTTTGCCGGCGGTCTGACGCCGGGCTGGCACGAAACCCAGTTCCCGCCTTATTTCGTCTTCGGTGCGGCGCTGTCCGGCTTCGCCGTGGTGCTGATGCTGGTCATTCCGCTGCGCCGGGCGCTGGAACTGACCGGGGTCATCACACAGCGCCACATCGACGTGCTGGCACGGCTGATGCTGACCGCCAGCCTGCTGCTGTCCTACTGCTACCTGATCGAGATCTTCATGCCCTTCTACCGGGGGGAGGAGCGCGAGATCACCGTGGCGATGTCGCTGCTCGGCGGATATTACGCCCCCTGGTACTGGGCGAAGATCGTCCTGAACGGCATCGTCCCACAGATCCTGTGGGTCCAGGCGGTGCGGCTGAACCGGCAGGTGCTGTTCCTCGTGGCGCTGGGCGTGGTGATCGGCATGTGGATCGAGCGCTACGTCATCGTCGTCGGCAGCCTGCACCGGAACCACTCGGAATCGAGCTGGTTCGTCTTCATACCGACGGTCTGGGACTGGGCGACGCTGGCCGGCTCGGTGGGGCTGTTCCTGACCTGCTTCTTCCTGGCGCTGCGCTTCATCCCGATGGTGTCGATGTTCGAGCTACGCGAACTCTTTCGCAAAAAGCAGGCGGAGGGTGAGCGATGAGCGTGCAGCGCGGCACCGGCCACAGCCTGCGTGGCAGGATGGCCGCCTTCGACGACCCGGACGCGATGCTGGACGCCCTGCGCCGTCTGCGGCGGGCGGGGTTCTCCCGGCTGGAGGTCTACAGCCCCTATGCGGTGGAGGGGGTGGACGAGCTGCTGGACCGTAAGCCGCGGGCGCTGCCGCTGATCGTCGTGGCAGCCGGTCTGCTGGGGGCGGTCGGCGGGTTCTTCCTGCAATATTGGGGAATGGTGCTGAGCTATCCGCTGAACATCGGCGGACGGCCGCTGAACAGCTGGCCGGCCTTCGGCCCCAGCACCTTCGAACTGGCGGCGCTGGCCATCCTGCTGGCGGGCTTCCTGGCCTTCTGCAAATTCTGCCGGCTGCCGCGCCTCTACGATCCGATCTTCGATGCGCCGGGGTTCGAACTGGCCTCGCAGGACCGGTTCCTGATCTGGATCGCCGAACGGGAGGGGCGGGACGACAGCGAGCTTTTGCAACGGCTGCTACCAGAGGGCAAGGGCGTGCGGATCGACGTGGTGCCGGCATGAGACGGCTGTCTCCTCTCGTCCTCCTGCTGTTCGGCGTGTCGCTGCTGACGGCCTGCGACAACATGGCGAAGCAGCCGCGTGACAAGACCTGGACGCCGGCCAATGGCAATTCGGCCAACGCCGGACCGGACCGGAAGGTCTGGCCGCCGCAGCCGGCACCGAACGCCATCGCCCGCGAAGACCGCCCCCAGCCGCCGCCGGCGCTGACGGCGGCCCTGCTGGCCCGCGGCAAGGAGCGCTACGAGATCTATTGCACGCCCTGCCATGGCTATCTCGGCGACGGCGACGGCATGATTGTCCGGCGCGGCTTTCCGCAGCCGCCCTCCTTCCATGGCGACGCGCTGCGCAATGCCCCGACCCGGCATTTCTACGAGGTCGCCACCAATGGCTGGGGGGCGATGTATTCCTATGCCGACCGCGTCGGTTCGGACGACCGCTGGGCCATCGCCGCCTATATCCGGGCCTTGCAGACCAGTCAGAACACCGCCGCGGCCGAGTTGCCGGAAACGGTGCGGGGGAGGTTGCGATGAGCCGCCGTCCGCTCATCGCCGCCATGGTCGCGGCATTTATCGGGGCGGCGGTCTGCGCCGTTGGAGCGCTGACCGATCCGCAGGCGGTGTTGCGCGGCTGGCTGGCCTCCTTCGCCTTCTGGATCGGGCTGCCGCTGGGCGCCATGATGATGCTGTTCGCCCATGATCTGACCGGCGGGCGTTGGGGAACCGCTGCCGTGCCGGCGCTGCGGGCGATGGTGGCTTTCCTGCCGCCGATGCTCCTGCTGCTGGTGCCGGTGCTGGCCCTGCTGCCGGAGCTGTATCCCTGGGCGCGGGCGGCCGACGCCACGCATCTGAAGAACCGCTTCTACCTGAACGAACCCTTCTTCTACGGACGGACGGCGGTCTATGCCGTGGTCTGGCTGGGGCTGGCGCTTGTGGCCCAGCTGTGGTCGGGACGGAACCGCAACCAACTGGCGGCGCCCGGGCTGATCCTGCTGGGGCTGACCGTCACCTTTGCATCCTTCGACTGGTTCATGTCGATCGAGCCGGATTGGGGCTCCAGCATCTACGGGATGATGATCGTCGGCGGCCAGCTTCTGGGCGCCCTGGCGCTGGCGACGCTGGCCGCCGTGCTGGGAGGGCGGACGGATGCCGGGCAGCGCCACGACCTGGGCAGCCTGCTGACCGCCGCCATTCTGCTGTGGTTCTACCTGTCCTTCATGCAATTCCTGATCGTCTGGCAGGAGAACCTGCCGCAGGAGATCACGTGGTACGTCGCGCGCCTGTCCGGAGGCTGGGGCTGGGTCGCGACGCTGGGCGCACTGGCGCAAGGGGCTTTGCCCTTCGCAGCCCTGATCTGGTGGCCGGTGAAGCGCAGCCGGGGCGGGTTGGCCGCCGTCTGCCTGCTGCTGCTGGCGGCGCATCTGCTGGAATGCTGGTGGCTGATCCTGCCGGGGCTGGCCGGCGGCTTCACCTGGTATGCCCCTGCAGCTGCGCTGGCGATGGGCGGGGCCTGCATGGCGCTTTGCCTGTGGCGGCGCTCCACCGCTCACGCCGCGCAGCCGGCCGGCCGGTTGGTCGGGGAGGCCGGTCATGGCTAAGGCCACACGCATCGGCCGGTCCGGCATGGCAAGCGCCGCCGCGGCACTGCTGTTCGGATGGCTGCGGCAGGGACGCCGCCGGCCGCCGAAGCGGAAGCCGGAGCGGGACGGCAGCAATCCCGACACGACGTTCGAGACGCGGGACACCCCGCCCTGGCTGTTCCCGGTGCTGGGCGGGTTGGCGGCAGGCCTGATCGTGATGATCGTGGTGTCGCTGCTGCTGATCTTCCCCAACGCAACCAGGGACGAGAACCATGCGCTGACGACGCCGATGCTGGAGCCGCGCCTGCAAACCGATCCCGTCGCCGACCTCAAGCGCTACAAGGCGCAGGCGATGGAACGGCTGACCGGCTATGGCTGGGCCGACCGCGCGCATGGCATCGCCCACATCCCCATCGAGGAGGCCATGCGCCGTGTCGCCGAACGCGGCATCGCCGACTGGCCGGCCGATGCAAGGCGGGAGGCGCAGCGATGACAAGGTTCGCGATGGCTGCCCTGCTATTCCTGCTGTCGGGCCTGACCGCCGACGCGGAGGCCTCTCCCGCCACCCTGCTGCCAGGAAACTTCACCGAGTTCGCTTTCGATCAGCGACCGGGAGCACAACTGCCGCGTGACGTCAGGCTGCGTGACGAGGCTGGTTATGCGGTCACGACCGCCTCCCTGTTCGACAGGGGCAAGCCGCTGGTCCTGGTCTTCGATTATTTCCGCTGCACGACGCTGTGCGGGGTGGTGCTGGGCGATCTGGCGGCGGCGCTGGCGCAGGTGCCGCTGACGCCGGAAAAAGACTACACGGTGATGGCGGTCAGTTTCGATCCCGGCGACAGCCCGGCAGACGCCGCGGCGCTGAAGGCCGGGCATTTCGAACGCGATCCGGCACTGGCCGGCGCCATCCACGCGCTGGTGGGCGATTCCACTGATCGAGGGCGCGAGGTGCGCCGCCTCGCCGATGCCGCCGGCTTCCGCTACCGCCTCGACGAGACGACGGGGCAGTATGTCCACCCGGCGGGCGTCGTGCTGGTGTCGCCGGGAGGGAGGGTCTCCCGCTACATCCTGGGGGTGGGATACGACCCGACCGATCTGCGGCTGGGACTGGTCGATGCCTCCAGGGGAGCGGTCGGATCGGTGGCCGACCATCTGCTGCTGCTCTGCTACGGCTATGACGCTGCGCAGGGCCGCTACACCGCCGAGGTGGGCCGGCTGATCCAGGCGACCGGTGTGCTGTCGGTGCTGGCACTCGGGCTGCTGGTCTGGCGCGCCGCGCGCCGACCGGGACGGGGATGAGGGCGGCGATGGGAAGCCTGCAACTCCTCCCGCCCAGCGCGTCGGCCCATGCCGCGGACATGGACTGGCTGTTCGCCGCCCTGCTGGGGGTCAGCGCCTTCATCCTGCTGTTGGTCTTCGGGCTGATGATCCTGTTCTGCGTCCGCTACCGGAAGGGCAGCAGGGTGGAGCGCGGCAACCGGCTGGGCCGCACCTGGAGGGTCGAGGTCGCCTGGACCGGCCTGACCTTCGCCGCCTTCCTCGTCCTCTATTTCTGGGGAGCGAACCTCTATGTCCGCATCCACAGCCCGCCCAGTGACGCCACCGACATCTATGTCGTCGGCAAGCAGTGGATGTGGAAGATCGAGCATCCCGGCGGTCAGCGCGAGATCGACACACTGCATGTCCAAGTCGGCAGGCCGGTGCGGCTGGTGCTGACCTCCCAGGATGTGATCCACGACTTCGCCATCCCCGCCTTCCGCATCCGCCAGGACGCCGTCCCCGGCCGGTACGAGACGCTGTGGTTCACCCCGACGGAGGTCGGCGAATACCGGCTGTTCTGCGCGGAGTTCTGCGGCACCTGGCACGCGCGGATGGGCGGCACGGTCGTGGTGATGGAGCCGTCCGACTTCCAGCGCTGGCTGGACAGCCAGGATCCCGGACCCAGCCTGGCGCAGGAGGGGGAGGCGCTGTTCCGCAGCTACGGTTGCAGCGGCTGCCATGGCGGCGCCGGCACCGTCCACGCGCCGAAGCTGGAGGGACTGTTCGGCCGCCCGGTGCCGCTGGAGGGCGGGCGCACCGTCATCGCCGACGACCGCTATCTCCGCGATTCGATCCTGATGCCGAAGGCGGAGATCGCCGCCGGCTATCCCCCGGTCATGCCGTCCTTCGCCGGGCAGATCGGCGAGGACGATCTGTTGAAGCTCGTCGCCTACATCAAATCGCTTGCCGACAAAACGGCCGACAGCGCGGAAAGGCCTGCTCCATGACGACCGCAACCGTGACCGGCAAACCGGAAGAACCCGTCGTCGCGACAAAGAACTACCTGACGGAGGGCGGCGTCACGCTGCGCTCCTGGCTGCTGACCAGGGACCACAAGCGGATCGCCATCCTCTACACCCTGTCGATCACCTTCTTCTTCTTCGTCGGGGGGGCGGCGGCGACGCTGATCCGGCTCAATCTGGTGACGCCGCCGGGCATCTTCACGCCGGACATCTACAACCGGCTGTTTACGCTGCATGGCGTGATCATGGTCTGGTTCTTCCTGATCCCGTCGATCCCCAACACCATGGGCAATTTCCTGATCCCGCTGATGATCGGCGCCAAGGATTTGGCCTTTCCGCGCCTGAACCTGCTCAGCTGGTATCTGTATGTCGGTGCCGGTTTCCTGGCGCTGTTCGCCATCCTGATCGGCGGGGTCGATACCGGGTGGACCTTCTACACGCCGTTTTCTTCGCTCTATTCCAACGGCTATGTGGTGCTGGCGCTGGCCGCCGTGCTCGCGGTGGGATTCTCGTCGATCCTGACCGGGCTGAACTTCATCGTCACCACCCACCGCATGCGGGCACCGGGGATGACGTGGTACCGGTTGCCGGTGTTCGTCTGGTCGAACTACGCCACCTCCGTCATCATGGTGCTGGCGACGCCCGTGCTGGCGATCACGCTGATACTGGTGGCGGCGGAACGGCTGCTGAAAGTGGGCATCTTCGACCCGGCGCTGGGCGGCGACCCGCTGCTGTTCCAGCACTTGTTCTGGTTCTACTCCCACCCCGCGGTCTACATCATGATCCTGCCGGGCTTCGGCGTGATCAGCGAGATCGTGCCCTGTTTTGCCCGCAAGCCACTGTTCGGCTACAAGTTCGTGGTGTGGTCGAGCATCGCCATCTCGATCATCGGCTTCTTCGTTTGGGCGCACCACATGTTCGTCGCCGGCATCTCGCTCTATGCCGGGCTGGTCTTCTCTCTGCTCAGCTACGTCATCGCGGTGCCGTCGGCGATCAAGGTGTTCAACTGGACCGCCACGCTGCACAAAGGCTGGATCAGCTTCGACGCCCCCATGCTGTATGCCCTGGGCTTCATCGGGCTGTTCACCATCGGCGGGCTGACCGGGCTGTTCGTCGCCAACCTTGCCTTCGACGTGCATGTCACCGACACCTATTTCGTCGTGGCGCATTTCCACTACATCATGGTCGGCGGCATGGTCAGCGCTTACTTTGGCGGACTGCACTACTGGTGGCCGAAAGTGACCGGGCGGCTTTATCCCGAATGGTGGGCGCGCATCGCGGCATTGCTGATCTTCTTCGGCTTCAACCTGACCTTCTTCCCGCAGTTCATCCTGGGCTATCTGGGGATGGAGCGGCGTTACTATTCCTACCCGCCGGAATTCCAGGCCTGGAACATCTTCTCGTCGGCCGGGGCGTCGGTGCTGGCGGTCGGCTATGCCCTGCCCTTCTTCTATCTCGGCTGGTCGCTGTTCCGCGGCAAGCGGGCGGGCGCCAACCCCTGGGCGGCAACCGGGCTGGAGTGGCAGACTCCCTCCCCTCCCCCAACCAACAATTTCGACCGGACGCCGACCGTCACCCGACCGCCCTACCAGTACCGGCCGGAACCGGAGCCGCAGGATGTCTGACGCAGCGCCCGCTTCCCAAAGCGTTCCCCAGCCGGATCCGCAATACGCGACGGCGGAGCAGCAGGCGGAGGCCGCCAGCTTCGGCATGTGGGTGTTCCTGGCGACGGAGGTCCTGTTCTTCGGCGGCATGCTGCTGGCCTACACATGGCTGCGCGCCAGCCATCCGGACGGCGTGGCGGAAGCCGGACGCCATACCAAGGTCGTCATCGGATCGGTCAACACGCTGGTGTTGCTGACCAGCAGCTTCACCATGGCCTGGGCCGTCCATGCCGCGGAGCAGGGCCGGGGGAAGGCGTTGACCCGGCTGTTGGTTGCCACGGCGCTGCTGGGGCTGCTGTTCCTGGGGCTGAAGGGCTACGAGTACCACGGCGAATGGACCGAGCATCTGGTCCCGGGGCTGAATTTCCATCAGGACGGTCCGCATGCCCGGACCATCGAGCTGTTCTATTTCCTCTATTTCCTGATGACCGGGCTGCACGGCATCCATGTCACCATCGGCGTCGTCCTGATCGCACTGCTGGCAGTGCGGGCACGGCGCGGCGCCTTTTCGGCGCGTTACCACACGCCGGTGGAGGTGACGGGCCTGTACTGGCACTTCGTGGACATCGTCTGGATCTTCCTCTACCCGCTGATCTATCTGGTCGGGCGGAGCGGCCCATGACGACAAGGGCGATGGGACTTCCGCGCGCCTATCTGTTCACCTGGGCGGCGCTGGTGGGGCTGCTGGCGGCGACGCTGGCCCTTGCCTATGTGCCGATGCCGGGTCCGCTGAACCTCGTGCTGGCGCTGGGCATCTCGGCGGCGAAGGCGCTTCTGGTGCTGGCGCTGTTCATGAAGCTGTTCCGCGCCCCGGCGCTGACCCGTGCCGCAGCGGCGGCCGGACTGTTCTGGCTGACGGTCCTGTTCGCTCTGTCGGCCACCGATTATCTGACCCGCAAGGTTGAACCCGCTGGCGACCTGTCGGCACCGACCGGCCGGGAATACCAGCAGGGCGACCGCTGAACGCCTTGCGGGAACAGTCTTGCCGGAACGAGGAGTCAGACGCCATGCACTCGGACGCCACCAGCCGGCTTGTCGATGCCGTGGTCCGCACCCGCCGGATGCTGGAAGCCGCAAGGCGCAACACGGCCGGGCATTTCGGCGAGGGCGACCGCAATCGCCGCAAGCTCGCGGTGCTGACGGACATCCGCGACCTGCACAGCCGCATCATCCGGCCCATCGTCCTGTCCCGGCAGCAAATCGTCCACGATGCCGGCACCGTGTGGTTCCAGGAGGACATCGGTCTCGTCCACGAGATGCCGCGCGCCATCGTGCATTTCACCTCCCTCGACAGCGCCGAGGATGCACCCCGCGCGTACATGACCATCCATGTCGGAGAGGACGGCACGACCTCCGTTTCGGAAAACTTCCTGACGCCGGTGAAGACCACGGACGTGCGGAGCTGCCGGCTGGACGATCTCGACAGCGAAACGGTCGCGCTGATGATCGACCGGTTCCTCGCCAAGACAATGCAGGGGTAGGTGGGGGACCGCACCGGGACGATGGGCTGCCCCGCCTTGTTAAGGCAAAATTGGTTTTCCATAAGCCATGCTTGACTCCTGCACAGATTTTGTGTGCAGTGCAGCATAATTCCCGCTCATGAACCTGGACGGCCGCCCGCCGGATCGAGGCGCCCAACCGAGGTCGCTCCCCCACTCCATCACGGCTGGAGTTGTCATGATCGAGTTGATCTTCGTGGTTTGCCTTGTTTCCAGTCCGGACCGCTGCACCGTCGAACGCCCACAATTCCAGGAGCCGTTCGTCAACGCGATGGCCTGTTCGCGCACCGGCCTGTTCCGGGCCGCCGAATGGGCGGAGCAGCACCCGAAATACACCGTGCGCCGCTGGAAGTGCGAACCGCGCCAGATCTGACCTCACAGGATCCGGCGATACCATCGCATCTCCTCGAAAGAGGCCCACCTCTTTTGAGCCCCCCAAATCCATCCGTATCCATGATTGTTATATATGGCAATCATTGATGATCCATGGGCACAGACCCATGGACAGGGATGGAAGGGGTTTGGGCATGCCTGTTCGCATCGCGTTCATCCTTGCCGCGGCATTGCTGTCGGCTGCTCCGGCAGCCGCCAGCCCGGCCAACGACTACCCCACGGCGGCGCGGGCCGATTACGTGATCGCCTGCATGGCGTCGAACGGGCAGTCGCACATCGTCATGGAGAAATGCGCGTGCAGCATCGACGCCATCGCCGACCGCATCACCTATGACGACTACACCGCCATCGAGACGGTGAAGGTGATGGCCGACCAGCCGGGCGAGCGGGCCGGAATCTTCCGCAGCTCCGGATGGGCCAAGGACCTGATGGACCGTTTCCGCCAGGCCCAGGTTGCCGCTGACCGCCAGTGCTTCTGAGGGAAGGCTACAGCGCCGGATCGCCCTTGGCGGCAGTGGTCGTCAAAGGAACGCTGTGGGTGAAGGTGGCGCCCTTGGTGTCCTGCGCGACCACCTCCAGGCTGCCGCCCCCGGTGGGCAGGAAGCTGAATCTCAGGTTCGGATCCTCGCTGATGGAAATGTCGGTGTCCGCCTCCAGCACCGTCTGGCCGCCGGCGCGGATGACGATCGACTGGATGTAATGGGCGGGGATGTAGGTGCGGCTGACCTGATCGAACTGAAGCCCGCTGCTGTTGGGGTGGCTGACCATGACCTGGGCAGTGGCGGGACTGCCGGGGGACAGCGTTTCCGGAAGCTTCACCTTGATGCGGCCGAGACGCGCCATCGCCTCCTGCGGGTCCTTGACGGCCGGGGCGGAGCAGCCGCCGGCGGCCTTCACGTAGACCGCCGTCATCAGCAAACGGCCGTCCTGCGTCTCGCCCACAGCATGGAGGTTCGTGTATTCGTTGACGCGCACGCGGGTCTCGATTCCGCTGCCGGCACTGGCCGGGCCGAAGCGGAAGGTGGCGGCCAGCGGCACCGGGTTCTTGTCGACCAGAAGGGACAGCGACCTCAGGCGAAGCGACGGCTGCACCTCGATCCGCACCGGGACCAGGGCCGCGTCATGGGCGCGGGCCGGCGCGTCGATGCGAATGAGGGCGCCCGCCTCCTCGACCGGACGGTCCTTGAAATACATGTCGTGCAGAATGTCCCAGCGCGCGGCATCCTCCGCCGCATCGGTGGCGGCAAGACCCGGCGTGGACAGGACGATCAGGAGGCCGGCCAGCAGCCCCATCGGCGGATATCGCATCATCGCTCCCGCTCCTATTCCCATTCCAGTTCGGCGAAGGTCGCCGTGACGTTGCGCGGGTTGTATGCATCGAACAACAGCCAGCGCTCCCGTTCCTCCTCCGCCACATGGGCGACGGCATCCTGGATGCCGCCACCCGCCTTCAGCACCCGGCGCACACCCTCCACCAGCACCGTCAGGTAGCGCCGCTGGGCATCCAGCGCTCCCGGCCAAGCCACGCGGGCCGGCCCATGGCCGGGAACGGCACGCACCGCCGGCACCCGCTCCAGCCGGTCGATCACGCGAAGCCAGCCCATGGCATTGCCGTCGACCGCCGGGACATGGTCGACGAACAGCAGGTCGCCCGTGAACAGCGTTCCCGTCTTGCGGTCGAAGACGGTCAGGTCGTTGTTGGTGTGCGCGGTCGGATAGGCGGTCAACACAAGGATGCGGTTGCCCAGGTCGACCCGCACCTCTTCCGCCACCGGCCGATCCACCCGGACCGGGGCGATCCCGGCCGCCGCTCCGGCACCCAGCTCCTCTGTCAGCCGTTGACGGTAGACCTCCTGGCGGGCGGCCAGCGCGTCGCGCAGGTTGGCATGGCCGGCGATGGGCACGCCGGCGAAGGCGGTGTTGCCGAAGACATGGTCGGGGTGCATGTGGGTGTTGATGACGATGACCGGTTTCCTGTCGGTCCGCGCCGCAATGGCCTCGCGCAGACGCACCCCCAACTCCGGCGTGCCGCCGGTGTCGATGACCGCGGCGAAGCTGTCGCCGACGATGAAGCCCATGTTGGCCGTGTCTCCAGCGTTGTCCGGCGCTGGCTCGGCGATGGCCCCCTGGTGGACGAAGACCCCGGGCGCCACCTCCGTCATGACCAGCGGTTCCGCCGACGCAGGCAGAGCTGCCGTGAGGAGGCATAGCGCAGCGCCGCCGACGTTGAGGCCGATGGTGGTCCTCATGTCCGTGTGCCTTTGCGGTCAGCATCCCGGTCCTCCAGACGATGGGCGAAGAGGCTGGCGACGGTCAGGTCGGCGGAGGTGCCAGGGTTGATGCCCTGCCATTTCAGGCGCGCATCGAAGACGAACAGATGCTCCCGCCGGATGGCAGCCGAGGATACCGCAGCGACCTGCCGGCGTACCTCGCGGGCTTCGGACAGCACGGCCGTGGCGCGATCCTCCCCATGCTTGCGCAGGACATGGCTGTCGGGAAAGGCGGTCAGGAACTCCAGATAAATCGCTTCTGCGAGCGTGACGGCGTCGCTGTCCGGCATCGACCGGGCGCGGGCGACGCCGATGTCGAAGACATCCCGAAAGCCGTCGGCATATTGGGCGGCAATGCGGTCGCGCGACCGGGCCACCACCATGGCGGTGCGCAGATCCACGCTCACCGGGCCGGCGACGTCATGCTCCGCGGCACGACCCAGCCCGCCGGGCGATGCGAGGCGGATCGCCTCGAAGGCTGCCTCGGCATCCTCCACCGTCAGCGTTGCCAGCACGATGGGCAGCCCGTCGCGCAGTGGGCGTGCCCCCGAAACGCCAGCCGCCATTTCGGCAGCGCGGGCCAGCGGGGCGCACAGCAGCAGGATACCCAGGTTGGTGTTGCAGCCAACCACCGAGCGGGTGGCCTGGACCGCCCGCAGGATGCGTTCCCCGACCGGGGCGCCGGTGCGAGCGATCTCCGGTGCCGCGGCCTCCGCCGACAGAAGGAAGTCTTCTACCGTCATGCCATGGCCGGCGGCATGCACATGGACGTTGCCGGGCTTCAGCGCCATCACCTCGGCCCGGCAAACAGCCATGAACAGCTCCGCAGTCGCAGCGCTCATCCACCTGTTCCTGCAAAGGACCGGTCGAGCATGTCCGAAGCAAGATGCCCGCCGTGGAAGCTGCGGCCGCTGTCGAGTGCGGTGACCACCACGCGCGCCGGAGCGAACAGCAGCGGGTCGATGGCGTAGAAGTCCTTGTTCACCGCCGCGAACACCTCGGCGAAAGGGCGGCCGTAATCGCGGGACTCCGTGCTGGGCAGGCGTTTCGCCAGATCGGCGGCGGCATCGTCGGGTCCGGTGACGAACAGCTGGACGGTGCCGCCGAACAGGATGGCGTCGTTGGTCCGCCCCATCGCCTCGACGAAGCCCTTGCCGGGCGGCGGCAACGGGGCGACGCCGATGCCATCGGCGACATGCCCCAGCGGAAAGCCCAATGCGTGCACCTTGTGCATGGCGACTTCCAGCACGCGGGCGACGATCTGCACCGTGCCGGCGAGGCTGGCCGTCGGCGTCAGCACCAGCGTCAGCCGTTCCGCCGCCACCCCGCACCCGGCGGCAATCCGTTCGACCAGCGGCGCCGGCGGGACGGTGCCGCTTTCCAGCACCAGCACCGCATGGTCGCCGCTGTCCGTGTAGCCCAGCTCGTCGAACAGCGGTTCCTTGCCGGCGAGTGCACGGCCGGGACCGGAACCGAGCGCGAAGAAGGAACCCCCCTCGTCTTTGTGCGACAGGCTCCAGCCGGCATATTGGCTGCCAAGGCAGGCCAGCACCGGGTCGGTGCTGTGCACCGCCACCTGGAAGGGCCAGCGGTCCGACCGGGTATCAGCCTGGAGCGTCACCCGGCCGAGACCGCCCATGCACAGTTCGGCGATGCGGCGTCCGGCCTCCAGCCCGCCAGGATGGGCGATCCCGCCATCGACGATGGTGGCGCCGGCCACGCGGTCGATGCCGAGCCGCAACCGCACCGCATCGGCGATCAGAGCGGCGGCGAGCGGAGCGGACAGGGCCGACAGGCTGGGGCGCCCGATCATCGCACGTTGCGTCATCATTTGCCCTTTCCGGCGATGGTCCGCGCCGCGTCCATCGCATCCTGGAAATCGAAGGCGACGGCGGTGCCACCGGTCTGCATCCGCTCCAGCAGATGGTGCTGGACCTTGAACTTGACGTTGCCGATGGCGAGAGCGCCGATGCCGACCGCATTCGGTTGGGCAGGCAAGGGAGCACCGTCGTCCTGCACGCCGACACCGTCCACTCCGGCCGGCGGCACGGCGTTGATGTCGGCGACGACGCGCAGACACTTGGCCGCGCGCAAATCGTCGGCGCTCAGCACGGTCACCCCCGCCTTGCCGCAGGCCAGAACGACCTCCGCCCGCTCCATCAGCGCCGCCTTGCCGCCGGTCGATGTGTCGGCGCAAGACAGCGTGACGCCATAACGCCGGCCGAACTCCTCCGCCTTGCCCTGCACGGCCGACACGCCGCGGTGGCTGACCAGGGTGACGTTGCCGCCGGCCTGAGCGGCGATCAGTCCGGCGATGCCGCCGACGACGCCGGTGGCACCATAGACCTGGACATCCAGACCGGTCAGGCTCTCCACCCCCAGCCGACGCAGTGCGCGCTCGACCGCGGCGACCATGGCGGCGGCTGTGGTGAAGGCGCCCGACGGGTCGGCGAAGACCGAGATCCGGAAGGGCGGGAACATCGCCTTGCACGCCACGTCCAGCATGTCCAGCGCCAGCGCCGCATCGCGCCCGCCGATGAACAGGCCGGTACGCACCGCGTTCTTCGGATCGCGGGAGAACATGGCGTCCTGCGTCAGCGCCTCGACCTGCGCGGTCTCGATGCCGGTGTAGGGCACCACCGTGTCGATGCCGGCATCCACGGCCATGTTGACGTCGAACGGGCTGACATTCGCCAGCGGCGTGATCATGTGCAGCACATAAGGGGCGCCCATGCCTGTCTCCCTCCGGTCAGTCTCCCGGGTCAATCTTCCGGATCACTCTCCGGCTACCCGCCGTATCGCGGGCGTGAAGTCCGCCTCGGCGGACAGGTTCCGCACCGTCGCACCGACATTCCGCCCACGGCAGACCATCACCTCCAGCGGTGAACCGGTCCAGCACGTGCGCATCTCGCCGGCCAGCCGCTCCGCCTGTCGGGCATCGCCGATGACGGCGAATCCGGTCGGTCCCCAGCTGCTCTGGCCGACCCCGGCGATCCCCTGCGCCTCCAGCCAGGCCAGCGCCTCGGCCACCAGGGGGCTGGTGAAGCGGCCGCCCTGGGCGGGCGCGAAATGGTCGCCGACCGTGCGCTGAAGCTCGCCGATGGCCTGTCCGAACCGGTCGACATCGCCCTCGGCCAGCGCCGGCAGGGCGACCATCAGCATCAGCCGGCACAGATGCGCCGCAGCGTCGGGCGGAAAGGGCGGCAACCGGCGGAATGCCTCGGCCTCCGGCGCACCGTGCAGGCCGTGGCCGCCGCGATGGAGCAGGAGCAGGATGCGCCACTCCTCCGGAAACGGCGCCCGCGCGATCACCGGCGGCGCGGCGTCGAGCCCGCCCCGCCCGCCGTCCAGCAGCACCCCGCCCTGCTCGAAGGCCGCCAGCCCGATGCCGGACCGGGCCCCCCGCTCCAGCGCGCGGGCCAGATCGCGGGCAGCCGTGCCGCGCCCCTCCAAGCAAACCAGCGCCGCGGCGACGGCGAGGTCCGTCTGGGTGCCGGAGCCCAGCCCGACATGGGGCGGGATCGCCTCCTCCACCGTCACCGTGACGGCGTCGGGCAATCCGGCTTCGCGCCCAAGCCGTTCGATGCTGCGGCGGACACGCTCGGCCGATGGACCGCTGACGGTCAGCCGGTCGGCGGGCCGGACACGCAGGGCGATGGCCGGGCGGTCGATGGCGATGCCGAGACTGCCGAAGCGGCGCCCCAGCCCACCGTTCAGATCGACGAAGCCGGCATGCAGGCGCGCAGGCGCACGGACCCACACCTCCCCTATCCGATTGCGCTGGTGGCTCATCTGCATTCCCTTTGCGCGGGTCATCGCACAATGTTAGCGTTACGAACAAAATTGTCCGTAGCGCGAACGAGTATCCACGCGCGGTAGCCCGAACGGGGCAAGACATATCCAGGGAGGAAACCGGGCATGAAGCGGATGCTTTGCCTGTCGGGGACCGACCATGCCCAAGAATCGGACTCTCAACGTTGGGACCGATGCTTGGGCGGAACGTGGCGAAGATCGCCAGCGTCCTTGAATTCGGCTTGAATTCTTCGGTCTGACTTCGTTCTTCCCACTCAGGCGATTGGGGGGCCATGACCTTCCACCCCGACACTCTCTGTCCGTTCTGCGGGCTCGGCTGCGGCGACATCGGGATCGACCGGGACCAGTCCGGCATCGCTCCACGGCCGAGCGGCTGCCTGCAGGCCGACCGGCTGTTCCGACGCCCCATGGCGGTGCCGACGGATGCCCGTCTGGGCGGAGCCGCCATTTCCATGGACGATGCCATCGCCGAGGCGGTCCGGCTGCTGGAGGCCAGCCGCGCACCGCTGATCGCCGGACTGGCGGCCGATGTGGAGGGCGTGCTCGCCGCGCTCAGCCTCGCCGAACGCATCGGCGCGACCGTGGATCATGAGCGGTCGGATGCCCTGTTCCGCAATCTGGCGGTCCTGCGCCGCTTCGGCTGGTCGGTGACCACGCTGGCGGAGCTACGCAACCGCTGCGACCTCGTCCTGGTCGTGGGTCCGGACCCGGCCGCGGCCTTTCCACGCCTGTGGGAGCGCTGGGTGGTCCCGGAACCGGCCTTCGTTGCCGGCAATGGCCGGAGCGTCGTCTTCCTGGGCGGGGCACCGCTGCCGGAAACCGTGCGGTGCCTTGGCGCCAGGATCGAAACAAGTGGCCTGGATACCGGCGCTGAGACCGATCTGGCGATGCAGGTCGGCCGGCTGAGGACAGCATTGGCCGGACGTTTGGCGGCGGGCGATCCGATGGCGGCCTTGGCGACCCGGTTGCGTTCCGCCCGCTATGCGGTGGTGGTCTGGGCGGCGGGACTGTTCGAGGGGCCGCAGCCGGACCTGATCGTCGAGGGGCTGGTGCGGCTGATCCGTACGGTGGACGGCACCACCCGCTGCGCCGGCCTTCCCTTGTCCGGGGCCGACAACCTGATCGGCGCCAATCAGGCCTGCGGCTGGCGCACCGGCTTTCCCTTGCGCACCGGTTTCGATGGCGGCGGACCGCTGCACGATCCGGAACGCTTCGACTGGCGCACGCGCCTGCGCGACGCCGACGTGACGCTGTGGATATCCGCCTTCCGTCCGGATGCACCGCCCCTCGCCACCGGCGGCAAAGTCATCATGTTGGCGCCGCCGGAGACGATTGTTGCGCCGGAGCCGGCGCTGTTCATTCCGGTGGGCACCCCGGGCATCGACCATCCCGGCGACGTGTTCCGCGCTGACAGCGTTGTCGCTCTCCATGCCGGCTCCCTGATCGACAGGGGTCTGCCGAGCGTCGCCGGCGTGATCGGCCGGATGCTGGCGGCGCTCGGCCAAAACGCCAAAACCAGGGAGGCCGCCGGATGCTGACGAAGCTTGCCGGCGGGCGGGTGTTCGACCCTGCCAACGGGCGGCATGGCGAGGTCGCCGACCTATGGCTGCGCGACGACCGCATCGCCGCCGATCCGGGGCCGGGCGCCACGCCGGACGCGGTGCATGACGTGACCGGCAAGGTGGTGATGGCCGGGGCCATCGACATCCACAGCCACATCGCCGGCGGCAAGGTGAACCTCGCCCGCCTGCTGATGGGGGAGGAGCACGAAAGACACCGCTTCGCCGGTCATGCCTGCGGCTGCGACAGGATCGGGGGAGGCAGCGGCATCGCCACGCCGTCCACCCACACCACCGGCGCCCGCTATATCGAGATGGGATTCACCGCCGCCTTCGAGCCGGCGATGCTGGGCTCCAACGCCCGGCATGCGCATCTGGAGATGAGCGACATCCCTTATATCGACACCGGCGGCTATCTGGTGCTGGGAAACGACGATTTCCTGCTGGACCTGATCGCCACAAACGCCGGGCAGGCGGCGGTCAACGATTATGTCGCCTGGATGCTGACAGCGACCCAGAGCCTTGCCGTCAAGGTGGTCAATCCCGGCGGCATCAACGCCTTCAAGTTCAACGCCCGCTCGCTCGACCTGGACGAGGCCGGGCCGCATTACGGCGTCACGCCGCGCAGCGTCCTGACGGTGCTGGCCCGTGCGGTCTACGAATTGGGGCTGCCCCACCCGCTGCATGTCCATGGCTGCAATCTGGGGGTTCCCGGCAACGTCGCGACGACGCTCGACACCATCCAGGCGGCGTCGGGACTGCCGATGCACATGACGCACATCCAGTTCCACAGCTACGACACGGCGGGAGACCGCAAATTCTCTTCCGGTGCCGCAGCGCTGGCGGAGGCGGTGAACCGGACGCCGACCCTGTCGGTGGACATCGGGCAGGTGATGTTCGGGCAGACGGTGACGGCATCGGCCGACACCATGGCGCAGCGCCACATGGCACCGCTTGCCCACCCCCGCAAATGGCTGGCGATGGACATCGAATGCGATGCGGGATGCGGCGTGGTTCCCTTCCGCTACCGCGACAAGTCCTATGTCAACGCGCTGCAATGGGCAATCGGGCTGGAGCTTTTCCTGCTGCTCGACGATCCCTGGCGGGTGTTCCTGACCACCGACCACCCCAACGGCGCGCCCTTCACCTTCTATCCGGAGCTGATCCGACTGCTGATGGACCGAGATTACCGGCTGGCGAGGCTGGCCGAAATCCATCCCGACGCGCCGGCCCACACCACGTTGGGCTCCATCACCCGCGAATACACCCTGGCCGAGATCGCCATCATGACCCGCGCGGCGCCGGCCCGCATCCTGGGGCTTGCCGACCGCGGCCACCTGGCGCCCGGTGCTTCGGCCGACGTCACCGTCTACAGCGATTTGCCGGACCGCCGCGCCATGTTCGAACGGCCCGATCTGGTCTTCAAGAGCGGACGGCTGGTGGTGCGCGACGGCGTGCTGGTGGCGATGGCGCAGGGCTGCACCCATGTCGTCCGTCCAGGCTTCGACGATTTGATCGAGCGCCGCATCGCCCGCCATTTCGACGAGCGGCTCGGCCTGCCGATCAAACATTTCCGCATCCAGGACGCGGAGATCCGCCATGGCGCCGGTCCGCAGCTCCATCCCTGCCGGCGGCGGGAGGTGCCGTGATGGCGGAAATGCAGATCAACGGCGTACGCATCGAGGACACCTTTGCCGAGGCGTTTCCGATGACCTACACACGGCTGGTCATCACCGCCGACACGCCCGCCTGGGTGGAGGCGGCGACATCCAGCTTGACCGGTTTCGCCACCTCGGTCATCGGCTGCGGTTGCGAGGCAGCGGTGGAACGGCTGCTGACGCCGGAGGAAACGCCGGACAGCCGGCCCGGTGCCGCGGTGATGATCTTCGGCATGTCCACCGGCGACCTCGCCAAGCTGGTGGTCAACCGGGTCGGGCAGTGCATCATGACCTCGCCGGGGTCGGCCTGCTATGCCGGGCTTCTCCACGGGACCAAGCGCATCCCGCTCGGCGGGGGCTTGCGCTATTTCGGCGACGGGCACCAGATTTCCAAGAAATTCGGCGACCGCCGCTTCTGGCGCCTGCCGGTGATGGATGGCGAGTTCGTCTGCGAGGACAGCGTCGCCGTGGCCAAGGGCATCGGCGGCGGCAATTTCCTGATCCTGGCCGCCAGCCACCGCCAGTGCCTTGCCGCGGCGGAGGCGGCGGTCGCGGCGATCCGGCCCTTGCCCGGAGTCATCCTGCCCTTCCCCGGCGGGGTGGTGCGGTCGGGGTCCAAGGTGGGGTCCAAATACAAGGCGCTGATCGCCTCCACCAACACGCGATTCTGCCCGACCTTGCGGGCGGTCGAACCGGAGACGCTGCTGGCCCCGAACGTCGAAGCGGTGCTGGAACTGGTGCTGGACGGCATCGACGAAGCGGCGATCCGCGCCGGGATGCGGGCCGGCATCGCCGCCGCCGCGACCGGTGGGACGGCGGCCGGCGTGCTGGCGATCACCGCCGGGAATTACGGCGGCAAGTTGGGGCCGCACCATTTCCACCTCCATGAGGTGATGGGCGAGGGGATGAAATGAGCGGCATGACCCTGACCTTCCGCGGCGATGCCGGAACGGCGGTGGACATGTCCGCCCTGCTGCCCGAACGGCTGGCCGGCCTAACGGCCGACGAGGTCGCCGGACTGCCGCTGCCCTGTGGCGATGGTGTGGCGACCGTCGGCGGAATGTTCGAGGTGTCGGCAGGCGATGCGGCCGAGGGGCTGCTGATCCGGCCGGGACAGGCCGTCCTGCACCGGGTCGGTGCCGGCATGGCGTCCGGGCGCATTCTGGTGGAGGGCGACGCCGCAAGCCACGCCGGTGCCGGGATGAGCGGCGGACTGCTGCGCATCGCCGGCAATGCCGGGGATGCCCTGGGCGGCGCCCTGCCCGGCCTGCCGCTGGGGATGCGCGGCGGGCTGATCAGCGTCGGCGGCAATGCCGGTGACCGGGCGGCCGAACGGATGCGGCGCGGCATCATCGTCGTCGACGGGCCGGTCGGCGCCTATGCCGGCGGCTTCATGGTTGCCGGGACACTGGCCGCTGGTGGCGGCTGCGGTCGGCATCCGGGATTCGGCATGCGTCGCGGCACGCTGCTGCTGGGCAGGGCGCAGGACGACGCACCCGGAGGCTTTGCCGACGGCGGCACGCGGGACTGGCTGTTCCTGCACCTGCTGCGGCGCGCCCTGGAGGGAACCGGAAGCTGGTTCGAGCGCGCGGGCACCACCCGCGCCCATCGGTTCATCGGCGACCTTGCGGAGGGAGGGCATGGTGAGATTCTGGCAATGGCCTGAGCGACGATCCCGCTTATCGAAGCCACGGCGGCTGGTTGCCGCCGTCCTGCCATTCCTTGGCCTGCTGGCTCTTGCGCCACCGGCGACCGCTCAGGGGAACGGTTCGCAGGACCCCGGTGCCACAGTGGTGCTGATCGGCTATCTGGCACGCCAGGAGGATCCGCGCACCCCGCTCAGCTTCCTGGAGCCGGTCGCGACCGACGAAGGGCTTCAGGGGGCCCGGCTGGCGCTCGCCGACAACAACACGACCGGCGTCTTCCTGAAACAGAGCTACCGGCTGGTGGAGCAGGTCCTGCCGCAGGACGGCGACATCTCCGCCGGGGTGAAGGCGCTGGCCGACGAGGGGGTGCGCTTCGTCGTCGCCGATCTGCCGGCCGATGCGCTGCTCGCCGCCGCCGACCGGCCGGAAGCCAAGTCAATGGTGCTCTTCAACGCACGCGCCAGCGACGACGCGCTGCGCAACGAGCAATGCCGCGCCAACATCCTGCACACCGCCCCCAGCCGGCGCATGCTGGCCGATGCGCTGGCACAGTATCTCGCCTGGAAGAAATGGCCGAGGTGGAGCCTGCTGACCGGCCGCGACCCTGGCGATGCGCTCTATGCCGAGGCCGTCCGCCGCGCGGCCAAGCGCTTCGGCGGCCGGATCGTCGATGAGAAATCCTGGACCTTCGACACCGGAAACCGGCGCACCGACACCGGCGTCACCACCATCCAGTCGGACATCCCGCTCGCCACCCAGGGGCCGGATTACGACGTGCTGGTCGTGGCCGACGAAGCGGGCGATTTCGGCGACTATCTCGACGGACGCACCTGGTATCCGCGCCCGGTCGCCGGTACCCAGGGACTGACCGCAACGGCTTGGTCACGAGTGAACGAACAGTGGGGCGGCACCCAGCTGCAAAGCCGGTTCGAAAAGCTGGCCGGACGCTGGATGACGCCACGCGACTATGCCGCATGGCTGGCGGTGCGCAGCGTCGGGGAGGCGGCGGCCCGTACCGGCGCCACCGGCTTCGACGGCTTGACCGGCTTTCTGCACAGCCCCGATTTCGAGCTGGCGGGCTTCAAGGGCGAGGCGCTGTCCTTCCGCGCCTGGGACGGGCAGATGCGCCAGCCCATCCTGATCGCCGGACCGCGGATGCTGGTCTCGGTGTCGCCGCAGGAGGGATTCCTGCACCCGGTCACACCTCTCGACACGCTCGGCGACGATGCGCCGGAAAGCAAATGCCGTCTCAACCGATAGGGCGGACCCAACAAGGCGGACCAAACCATGCGATTCCTGCTGTCCTGCACCCTGCTGCTTCTCGCCGGCCCGGTCCTGGTTGCCGAGCCCCTCCTCGCCGAAACCATTTTCGTGTCCAACGAGAAGGACAACCAGATCGCCGTGGTCGACGGCGACAGCCTTCAGATCAAAAACAAGATCAAGGTCGGCCGGCGTCCGCGCGGCATCACGCTGAGCGCCGACGGGACGCAGCTTTACGTGTGCGTCGGCGACGACAACCGCATCGACGTGGTGGACATCGCCAGCGGCAAGATCGTCCACACATTGCCGTCCGGTCCCGACCCGGAACTGTTCGTGCTGTCGCCCGACGGGACGAAACTCTACGTCGCCAACGAGAACGACAACATGGTGACGGTGATCGACGTCGCCGAACGCAAGGCCATCGGCAACATCCAGGTCGGCGTCGAGCCGGAGGGGATGGGGATCAGCCCCGACGGCAAGATTCTGGTCAACACTTCCGAAACCACCAACATGGCGCACTTCATCGACACCGAGAAACACGCCGTCGTCGGCAATGTGCTGGTGGACAGCCGGCCGCGCGTCGCCCGCTTCACCGACGACGGTAAGCAGGTCTGGGTGTCGAGCGAGATCGGCGGCACGGTCAGCGTGATCGACGCGGCAGCCCACAAGGTGATCAAGAAGATCCGGTTCGAGGTCACCGGCGTCCGGCGCGAGGCTATCCAGGCCGTGGGCATCCAGATGACGAAGGACGGCAAGCGCGCCTTCGTGGCGCTGGGCCCGGCAAACCGCATCGCCGAAATCGACACCGGCAGCCTTGAGGTGAAACGCTATTTCCTGGTCGGGCAGCGCGTGTGGAACCTCGCCTTCTCCCCCGACGAGAAGCGGCTCTATACCACCAACGGCATCAGCAACGACCTGTCGGTGATCGACCTGGAGCGCAACAAGGTGATCAAGAGCATTCCGGTCGGCGGCGCGCCCTGGGGCATCGTCGTCAAGCCGTGAGCTGACGGAACCCCTTGCCGGATCGTCCGGTTGATGGGAGTGGCCGGGTGCGTCGGCGAACCGCCGACGATGGCCCGACGCGGCGCGCGGCAGGACCGGACGGTCCTGGACCGCCTCGCCAGGATTGACCATCCCCGGAGACCCACGATGAAACGCTTCACCACCCTGCCCTTGACGGGCCTTGCATTGGCCGCCGGCCTTGCGATTGCCGCGCTGCCGGCTTCGGCGCAATCCGGCGGCAACGCCACCGGCAATTCCACCGACGGCTCCGCCGGCACCAGCACGCAGAACGCCCCGGCCGGCACCACCGGACAATTGCCGCCCGACTCCCTGCCCGGCAAGCGCCAGGGCGCCATCGGCGGCGCTCCGGTCCCGCAGGGCAGCTCCGGCAGTTCCACCGACGGCACCAGCGCCCCGACCGGACAGCTTCCGGGCGGCTCGCTCCAACAGGAAAGGCAGGGCGCGATCGGCGGTTCCCCCGTCACCCAGGGCGGCTCGGGACAATCGACCGGCAAGCAGGACAGCCAGTAACCGGGACCATTTCCGGTTTCCTGACGGACCAGCAACCGCCGCCCTCCCGAAGATGGGGTAGCGCTGCCCGAAAGGCCGCGCCATCCCGGTCCTTATACGGTCAACGGGACGGCGGCGGTTGCGATTTCAAGTTACTCCGGACCTCTTTTGAGAGTTTGTTGGCAAAACAAACTAGATGCCATAATGCCGGCCGTGACCGACGCCATAGCCGCAGCTATCCGGCCATCGATGGTGCTGGAGCGGCCCGAACCGGCGTTTTCCGCATGACATGCGGCGGTCCTCCAATGATTTCAAAATGCATGGGAGAAAGCGGCGATGGGCATGTGGCAGGGGTCATCCCCGAAAATCAATCGTGTGCTGGTGGGCGAATCCTTGGTCGGCGACGGCAACGAGGTCGCCCATATCGACCTGATCATGGGACCGCGCGGCAGTGCGGCGGAAACCGCCTTCTGCAACGCGCTGACCAACAACAAGGACGGCTTCACCAGCCTTCTGGCGGTCATCGCCCCCAACCTGCAATGCAAGCCGTCCACCATCCTGTTCAACAAGGTGACGATCAAAGGGGCGGAACAGGCGGTGCAGATGTTCGGGCCGGCCCAGCATGGCGTCGCCAAGGCGGTCGCCGATTGTGTCGCCGCCGGCACCATCCCGCAGGATGAGATCGACAACATCTTCATCTGCGTCGGCGTCTTTATCCATTGGGAAGCCAAGGACAACGCCAAGATCCAGGACTACAACTACCGCGCCACCAAGGAAGCCATCGAGCGCGCGGTGTCCGGCTATCCGACCCTCAAGGATCTGCTGAACCAGAAGGATTCGGCCAAGCATCCCTTCGCCGCCTGACGCCGGGTCCGGTGGCGTCCTGCCGGATGGCGGTGTCCGGATCACCGTCATGGGGTACGCCACCGGCCGCATCCGGGCCAGCGCGATAGGACCGGATACCGTCCATGCGTCAAACATCTCTTTACCCGCGAATCGAAGAGAACGACACCTCCAACCATCGCCGGAAACTTCATTTATATTTTTAACAAAAGATATTTATTATGAACTCTCCGGCAAATCAGCGGGTGACGCATAGATTTTTTCTAATTCCAATAAGCAAATTCCCCAGAATTCTTGCTGCGCCGCAGCAAATATGGCCTGAATTATCTCAAGACTATCCATTGGGATGATGGTCGACTTGCGGACTCACGGGTACAGTTTCCTAGTGGGCTCCCGTGGCAATGTTGCCTGATCGCCCATTCCAGCGGAGGATGCGGACATGAAGACCTGGCGCAAGCCGAAGATTGTCGAGATTTCGGTCGGCACTGAAATCAACGCCTACGCCTGCGCCGGTTTGTAACCGGCAAAGGCGATCCATTCCTCGAACATCCTTGCACGTCTTCAACTCAGGCCGGCAGCGGCTCGAAATGGACGAAGAACTGCCCAGCATCGTCCGGCGCGCCCACATCGTAGTGCAGCGCGCAGAGCCGCAGCCGGCCGGCATTGCCCAACTCCGGGCCCGACAGCATGGTGTGGAAACTCTCTCCTCCAAGCAGGCGATGCGCAGTGGTGAGGTAAAGCCGTGAAAGGACCCGATCGCGCAGCATGGTGTCGAGCATCCGCGGCCCCGTCAGCAGATAGATGCTGCGCAGCCCCCGGCTGCCGAGTTCGCGGACCAGGGCCCCGCCTTCCACCGACGCGCCGGCACCGGCGACCAGCACCTCATAGCCGGCGCGCCGCCAGTGCGCAATCCGCTTGGGCGGAGCCTCGGCACCGGTGGCGACGATCACGCGCTGACCATGCCTTGCAGGCGAGACCGGCATCGGGAAGTCCAGGCCGGCGCTTGCGATGACCACGGCAGGCTGGGGTGAAAGGCCGTTGTCCACCCGCCACTGCGCCAGATCCCGCGTGGCCGCCTGTGTGCCGATTTGCAGAACGTCGTCCAATCGCCCCGCCGCAAGGTCGCGCAGGTAACCGCCATGGGTGACCAAGCAGTCCGCCTGCGCCTGAAGTTCGAGGAACAGCCGGAAATCGTTGCCGCTGACCAGCCCGGCCGGCAGCCGGCTTTCCCCGGTGGCGGAGTCGCGCAAGGCGATGCGCCCGTCCAGGCTGGCGACGAAGCTGGCATAGACGAACGGCGCGCCGGCACTTCCCTGCTCATGAAGGCGGTGGGCAAGATAGGCGCCGGACAGTGCGATGTCCTCAGGCGCCCCGGGATAGAGGCGCAGCAGACGGGCAGTCATCGCGGTTCCCTCGATGCAACGGCATCGACCCGGCCCAGGAAATCGGCGGCCAGCGCATCGGCAATGTCGGTCTTGTTGACCGATTGAAGGCCCTGCCATGCCGGCATCGAATTGACCTCCAGCACCAGCCAGCGGTCGCCGTCGCCAGGATCGGCGATCAGATCGACACCGGCATAATCCGCCCCCACGGCAGCGGCGGCGCGCACCGCCAGATCGGCGGCGGTGCCGTCCGGGGCCATGGCCTCGCAGCGGGCGCCCTGATGCACATTGGTGATCCAACTGCGGCCATGGCGGATCATGGCGGCCACCGCATGCCCTCCCACGACGAAGACCCGGCAATCGCGCCACTCGCCCTCCCGGCGCGGCGGTACGAAGGATTGAAGGTAATAGACGCCGGCCACCGCCTCGGACTCCGGCACATCGTCTGGGGTGGACAGGCGGCGCAGGCCGCGTCCCTGGGCGCCGAACAGCGGCTTCAGCACGCAGTCCGGCGTGTTCTCCACCACGGCACGCGCCATATCGGCGGATTGAACGGCGACGGAGGGAGGCGTCGGCAGGCCGGACCGGGCCAGCAGGAAACTGGTGGCGCTCTTGTCCACGCAGCGTTCGATGGCCCGGGCGGTGTTGTAGACGGGGACGCCCAGCCGGTCGAGCGCGTGAAGCACTCCCAACCGCAGCGTCACCTGTTCGAAGCTGCCTTGACCGATCACCCTCACGAATGCACCGGATGGCAGGCTGTCGCCAAAGCCCGGCAGCAGAAGATCGGTCAGCGTCCGTCCGACGGCGAAGCCGCAGGCGCTCAACGAAACGCGCCGGCATTCGACACCGCGGCGCGCGAATGCCCGCTCCAGGCGTGCCGCATGCCAATCGGCTCCGTCGGTGAACAAGGCGACTGCGCCGCTCATGCCGCCTCCACCATGGTGGAGAGCCGGCACAGCGTCCGGGCGTACCGGCCGGCAAGGCGCCGGGCCTCCAGCAGGCCGTCTGCATCGGCGAGCACGGTGCAAAGCGGCGCTCCGGTCGGGACATGCGCAGGCGTTTGCGGCCGGTCGGCTGTCCAGCCCGGCCAGCGCAGTCCCTCCGGCAAATGGACCGGAGCCGTGGCGTAGACGATCATGGCGGCGCGGCAGCCGGCAAGCGGTGGCAGTGCGGCCGGCAGTTGCCCGGTGCAGGCCGCCAGATGCAGGCCGAACAGGCTGGGCATCGGCGGACGGTCGAACAGGTCGAGCGTCGCTCCCGGCCGCGGGTTGATCTCCAGCAGGCACCATCCGGCAGACCCAACCAGGAAATCGGCGCTGTTCAGCCCGACCAGCCCCACCGCTTCGGTGATCGTCGCCGCCGCATCGATCATCGCCGCGCCCATCCTTCCGCAAGCCGGCAACGGGCCGACCGCCCCGCCGTAACGGTAGGGCTGGCTGGGTACCGGCGCCACCCATTGCCGGCTGAAGCCCACCGGCAGGATGCGACGGCCGTCGGCCAGGAACAGCAGGGACACCGGACGCCCGTCCATGCGGCGCTGGGCATAATGGCCGGCCGGCAGACGCGTGGAGGCCCGCCGGATGTGGCCGCCACCGCTGGCGCCTGCGCGCTTCACCAGCCAGCCGTCGCCGTTTGGCAGCGACAGCGAGACCTCCGGATGCGGAATGCCGAGACGGGCGAGCAGGGCTGCGAAAGCGAGAGGATCCTTCACCTGCGCCACCGCTTCCGCCCGGTTGCCGATCACCGGCCGGACCCGGGCAAGCGCCGCCAGAAGATCGGGTTGCTCCTCGAGCCCGGCGCCATAGACCAGCGGCAGCCCGCGCAAATCGGGCAAGGCCAGCGCCCGCCGCAATGCGCCGGCGGAAATGCGCAGCCGGCGCGACGGCAGGTTCAGACAGGGGCCGGCCATGGCAGCCGTATCCGCATCGGCGAACAGATCGATGGCGGCGACGCTATGCCCGCCGCGGCAGGCGCTGGCCGCCAGCGCCCGTGCCGACAGCGCAACAACGATGAATTCCGGAACTGCCGTCGGGGCCAAGCTCCACCCCCTCGGAAAAGCATCTTGAACAATCGGTTGCAATGCCAACAATCAGGCGTGAACGCTCTCTTTGCAATGACCCTTCCGAAGCATGGCGACCGCCGCCCACCGGATTTGACTCCGGCATCGAACAGGGTGTGTCCTGGGGAAGACAGGATGTACGAAGCCGCGATCCCTGCAGAGCCTCCGCCGATTCCTGCTATCCATGGCCCTCCCGCCCTGGCGGTGGAGGAGTTGAGCCACAATTTCGGCAAGCGCGTGGCGCTGGATCGCGTGTCCTTCGCCGTGGCGCCCGGCGGCTTCACCATGCTGCTGGGCCTGAACGGGGCGGGAAAGACCACGCTGTTCTCGCTGATCACCCGGCTCTATTCCAACCGGACCGGCGCCATCCGCATCTTCGGCTTCGACCTGCGGCGCCAGCCGACCCGCGCATTGGAGCGGATCGGCGTGGTGTTCCAGCAGCCGACGCTCGACCTCGATCTCACCGTCCGGCAGAACCTGCGCTATCACGGCGGCCTGCATGGAATGTCGCCCTCCGACTGCGAAGCCCGTGCAGCGGACGAACTGGCGCGCATCGGCCTTGCCGACCGCGGCGACGACAAGGTCCGCGCCCTGTCCGGAGGTCAGCGAAGGCGGGTGGAGATCGCCCGTGCGCTGCTGCACCGGCCGAGCCTGTTGCTGCTCGACGAGCCGACGGTCGGTCTGGATGCGGATTCGCGCCGCCATATTCTGACCCATGTCCGCGCGCTGTGCCGGGAGCAGGGGCTGGCGGTCCTGTGGGCCACCCATTTGATGGACGAGGCGACCGACGAGGATTCCGTCGTCGTGCTGCACCAGGGTCGGCTGCGCGCCTCCGGCACGGTGCGGAGGGTCTGCGCCGAGACCGCCACCGCCGCCCTGACCGCCGCCTTCGCCGCCCTGACCACAGGGGAGCGCCGACCATGAGCGCCGCAACCTACTGGTACTGCCTGCGCAGCATCATCGTGCGCGAGGGCCTGCGTTTCCTGCACCAGCGCGAGCGCTTCTTCGCCGCCCTGGTCCGGCCGCTGGTCTGGCTGGCGATCTTCGCCGTCGGCTTCCGGGCCGTGCTGGGCGTGTCGATCATCCCGCCTTACGAAACCTACATCCTCTACGACGAGTATGTGGTTCCGGGGCTGGTCGCGATGATCCAGCTGTTCAACGGCATGCAGAACTCGCTGTCGATGGTCTATGACCGTGAGATGGGCAGCATGCGGACGTTGCTGGTCAGTCCCCTGCCGCGCTGGTACCTCCTGGTCGCCAAGCTGCTGGCGGGTGTCGCGGTGTCGATCGCACAGGTCTATGTGTTTCTCGGCATCGCATGGCTGTGGGGGGTGGAGCCGCCGCCGCTGGGCTATCTCGCGGCCCTGCCGGCGCTGCTGCTCAGCGGGCTGATGCTGGGGGCGCTCGGCCTGCTGCTGTCGTCCTTCGTCCGGCAGCTGGAGAATTTCGCCGGGGTGATGAACTTCGTGATCTTCCCGATGTTCTTCGCCTCCTCCGCCCTCTATCCGCTCTGGCGGATCAGGGAGGGCAGCCCGGCGCTCTATCAGATCGCCGCCTGGAACCCTTTCACCCAGGCGGTGGAACTGATCCGCTTCAGCCTGTATCTCCGAGTCGATGTCGCCGCGCTGCTGTGGGTCACCGGCTGTCTCGCCCTGTTCCTTGGTGCGGCGGTTCTGGCCTACGATCCGGGGCGCGGTTTCTGGGCGCGGCGGGGTGGTCCGGCCGAACAGGCCTGATATCTGGAGCGTCAGCTTCGACATTCGTGATTTTACGGATTAACTCTTTGGTCTCTCCCTACCCGTTATTCCGCCTCTTTCGAAAACTTTCGAACGGTAGCGGAAAATAATCTTCACAGCCTATCTTTATTTGATCAAACTGATTGTCAGTATCGCCAACAGAGTGCGGGGCAGTTTAGAACCCCGCCAACAGTCGTGTCCCGGCTTTTAGGACCGGCACGCCTGCGATGCCAAAACAGTTCGAAATCTGAGCGCCGGTAACCGAACCGCCCGACGTCTCTCAGTTCGACGTCATACGTCCATCGTCGAGGGAGCACGCCCTCTCTGAAGATCGCCTTTTACGGAAGCCGCCGCCTGCCGCCGCACGAGTTTCTGGGACCACGGACGACCGCCGAAAAAACGGGAGGAAACACATGAACCCCTTTGTGCGCTGTCTGCTCGTCACCGCCGCGATCCAGGCGGCCACCGCCGCCATCCCCACTGGCGTTTTCGCCAACGACGACATTCTGAAAAACCAGAAGGACCCGTCCAACTGGGCATTGCAGCTCGGAAATTATGCCGGCCAGCGTTACAGCACGCTCGACCAGATCACCCGCGACAACGTGAAAAACCTGCGACCGGTGTGGCAATTCTCCACCGGCGTGCTTCGCGGCCACGAAGGCGGTCCCATCGTGGTGGGCGACACGATGTACATCTCGACGCCCTTCCCCAACAACGTCTATGCGCTCGATCTCAACGACAACGGCCGCATCAAGTGGAAGTATGAGCCGAGACAGGATTCGTCCGTCATCCCCGTGATGTGCTGCGACACCGTCACCCGCGGTGTGGCGGTCGCCGGCAACAAGCTGTTCCTGGGTCAGGCCGACAACACGCTGGTGGCGCTGGACACCGAAACCGGCAAGGTGCTGTGGTCGGCCAAGAACGGCGACGCCAGCAAGGGCGAGACGCTGACCGCCGCCCCGCTGGTGGTGAAGGACAAGGTCTATGTCGGCATCAGCGGCGGCGAGTTCGGCGTGCGTGGCCATCTGACCGCTTACGACATCAACTCCGGCAAGATGGTGTGGCGGGCCTATTCGACCGGTCCCGACAAGGACGTGATGATCGACCCGCAGAAGACGATGATGCTCGGCAAGCCGATCGGCGAGCCCGACCTCGGCATCAAGACCTGGCCGGCCGACCAGTGGAAGATCGGCGGCGGCACCACCTGGGGCTGGTACACCTACGATCCCGAACTGAACCTGATCTATTACGGCACCGGCAACCCGGGCACCTGGAACCCGGCGCAACGCGCAGTCGACAAGGACCGGGCCAAGAGCGACAACAAATGGTCGATGACCATCTTCGCCCGCGATGCCGACACCGGACAGGCGAAATGGGTGTTCCAGAAGACGCCCTTCGACGAATGGGATTATGACGGCGTCAACGAGAACATCCTGGCCGACGTCACTATCGGCGGGGGCAAGCGCAAGGCGCTGATCAATTTCGACCGCAACGGCTTCGCCTATACCATCGACCGCACCAACGGCGAACTGCTGGTCGCTCAGAAATACGATCCGTCCGTCAACTGGGCGAGCGAGATCGACATGAAGACCGGCCGGCCGAAGGTGAACGATAAGTACAGCACCTTCGCCCAGGGCGAGGATCACAACACCACCGGCGTCTGCCCGGCGGCGCTGGGCTCCAAGGACCAGCAGCCGGCCAGCTACTCGCCCGACAGCGGCCTGATCTATGTGCCGACCAATCACATCTGCATGGATTACGAGCCGTTCAAGGTGGAGTATTCCGCCGGCCAGCCCTATGTCGGTGCGACGCTCAGCATGTATCCGGCGCCTGATTCCCATGGCGGCATGGGCAACTTCATCGCCTGGGATCCGTCCGCCGGCAAGATCGTCTGGTCGAAGCCCGAGCGCTTCGCGGTGTGGAGCGGTGCCCTGTCGACCAAGGGCGGCATCGGCTTCTACGGGACGCTGGAAGGCTATCTGAAGGCGTTCGACCTGAAGGACGGCAAGGACCTGTACAACTTCAAGACCTCGTCCGGCATCATCGGCAACGTCAACACCTACATGCACAAGGGCAAGCAATACATCGCCGTGCTGTCGGGTGTCGGCGGCTGGGCCGGCATCGGGCTGGCCGCCGGTCTGACCGGCGAACAGGAAGGGCTGGGCGCCGTCGGCGCGCACAAGGCGCTGGGCGAATACACCCAGTTGGGCGGCACGCTGACCGTCTTCGCCTTGCCAGACACTCAGTAACGAACAAGCGGGCGCCGGTTCCCAAGGCTGGGGGCCGGCGCCTGCACAATTTCCAGGCTGATGGCGCCTACGCATGAAGGCAGTGGGGAGAGAAAGCAAGATGCCCAAATACCTGATCGGGCTGTGCGCCGCCGTCGGGTTCACCGCAACCGTGACCCTCGGCACCGCATTCGGCCAGCAGGATGCAGCACAGAAACCGGAGCAGAGCCCGACGCCGCCGAACCAGACGCAAACCGCTCAAACTCCGGCTACGCAAAGTCCAACCGCCCAGGCTCCAACCACCCAGGCGCCATCCGGCGGAAACGCCGCGCAGGAGGCGAAGGTCGCCGACCCGGAGGAACTGGTGGACGATCAGGGTGTGCCGCTCTATGCGGTGCGGGACGGCAAGGTGGACCAGGGGACCTACAACGGCTATCGGCGCTATGCCTCGTCCTGCCATGTCTGTCACGGGCCGGACGGGCTCGGTTCGTCCTTCGCGCCGGCGCTGGCCGATTCACTGAAGCGGATGGACTATTGGCAATTCACCGACGTGGTGACCAACGGCCGCAAAAACATGGGCGCCACCGGCGACAAGGTGATGCCGACCTTCGGGTCCGATCCCAACGTGATGCTCAACCTCGCCGACATCTACCGCTATCTGAAGGCGCGTTCGGACGACAAGATCGGCCGCGGACGGCCCGAGCGGTTCAAAGCGCCGTCGTGAGTCCGGCATGACCCGCCGACTCTCCTGTTCCAGGCGTGTCCTGTACCCGGCCGTCGCGCTCTGCGCGGCGGCTGCGTCCATTGGCCAGCATGCCAGTGCGGCAGAGGGCATCCCCACCGAGGTGCTGCGCGTCTGCGCCGATGCCAGCCTGCTTCCCTTCTCCAATGATCGCCGCGAGGGATTCGAGAACCGGATCGCCCAGCTGATCGCCGACGATCTGAAGGTGGCGTTGGCCTTCACATGGTGGCCGCAGACCATCGGCTTCGTCCGCAACACGCTGCGCACCCGTCAATGCGATCTGGTGATGGGCACCGCGGTCGGCGAAGAGCTGATGCAGAACACCAATCCCTATTACCGGTCGACCTATGCGCTGATCTATCGGAAGGATTCCGGAATCACGGCGAAGACGCTGGCGGATCCGTCGCTGCAGGGTGCACGCATCGGCGTCGTCGCACGCACGCCGCCTTCTGCGGTGATGCTGCGCCATGGGTTGATCAACATGGAGCCCTACCAGCTCGACACCGACACGCGCGCCCACCATCCGGCCGAGCAGGCGGTGGAGGACGTGGCGGCGGCACGCACCGATGCCGCCATCGTCTGGGGGCCGATTGCCGGCTATTTCGCCGCCCGGCAGCAGGTGCCGCTGGCAGTCGTGCCGCTGATGGACGAGCCGGGGGCTTCGCCCTTTCAGTACATGATCTCCATGGGCCTCCGTCCGGACGAGCCGGACTGGCGGCACTGGCTGAACGACTTCATCGTCCGCCGTCAGGGCGACATCGACCGCATCCTCGCCGAATACCATGTCCCGCTGGTCAATTCCGACGGAACCATCCGGGCAGAGGTGACGGAACCGGACGATTATCGCATGGCCGATTACCGCTCCCCCACTCCACCCGGCCTGCGTGGTGCCGAAACGGTGGGAGCGGCGGAGGTGGAGCGGTTGGCGGAGGCCGGTGCCGTCCTGATCGACGTGCTGCCGACGCCACCGAAACCTGCGGGTCTGACGGCGGACAGCCGTTGGGTGCCGCCACCGCATCGCAGCCTTCCCGGCGCCCATTGGCTGCCGAATGTCGGCTACGGCGCGCCATCGGACGAACAGGAGGCCTATCTCCGCACCGGCTTGGAGGCCCTGACCGCGGGTGACCGCAAGCGTCCGCTGGTGCTGTTCTGCCAGCCCGACTGCTGGATGAGCTGGAATGCGGCCAAGCGCGCGGTCGCCCTGGGTTATCAGGCGGTCAAATGGTTCCCGGCCGGCACCCAAGGCTGGACGGCCACGGGACACGGGCTGGTCACGGTCGAACCGGAGCCGAACCCCGCATCCTCAAACCCTGCATCGAAGGTTGCGAATTGAGTGCTCCGCTCAGGACAGCAACGCCGTCAGCATCCGGGCGATCTGGCCGAGCCGCTGCTCGATCCGGGCCGGCTGCTCGCACACCGCGGTCTGCGACCGGCGGCGGTCGTCGAGGATGCGGCGGTCCCAGGCAATGGCGTCCTTGATCTCCTTTGCGCGGGCCGCGTCGCCCGATGCGGCGTCGAGGTCGCGCAGGCTGGCGGCGATGCGGTCGCGCAAGGCCCGCTGGTGCTGGGCGTACCGCTCGATGGAGGCGATGGCGGCGGTGCGCTGACGGTCCAGCGTCTGGAAGGTTCCGGCGAACACCAGGGCGAGCCTGCGGTCGTGTTCCTGTTCCGCGCCTTGCTTGACCGGCCCCGCCAGCGCTTCGGCCTGCGGTTCCAGCGTCGCGGGATCGATACTGTCGTCGGCGGCACGCCGGACCAGCGTGGCGACCGCAGGGTCTCGTTGCCACTCGTCCATCAGGCCGTCGAGCGACGGGCCATCCCAGACCGAAGCCGGGGACAAGCTGGGAACAAGGATTTGCTGGCAGGGCCAGTCGGGGTTCTTCGGATCCTGCGCCATGGCAGCGGTGGGCAATCCGGCGCCCACGGCGATGGCCAGAGCCGCGGCGAAGGCGGGTCCGAGGACGGAGGAATATCGTTGCATAGAAGGAATGATGGCCTCGCCAACGATCCGGCGCAATCGGAACCGCTGCGCAAAAGGAGAAGCCCGATGGATCATGTGGGGAGGTGGGCCGCAGCCGCTATCATCGCTGTTGCGATGGTCGCTTTGCCGGCACCGGCACCGGCATCGGCGCGGACGCTGGTGCTGGATCTCGAACTGGAGGACAGCAGCGGCGAAGCCCCATCCGCGGAGCATGCGGAGCGGTTGAAGCGGGTCAGCGCGGAGTTGCGCCATGCCCTCGATGCCAAGGGGTATGACGTGATCGGCGATGCGGCCACCGCCGGACTGGTCCCGCCGGGAACGGCGATCCGGTCCTGCAACGGCTGCGAACGCGACATCGCGCGGGCGGCCGGGGCCGATCTGGTCGTCTTCGGCATCGTCCGCAAGGTCAGCAGCCTGATCCTGTGGATCGGTGTGGTCGTCGAGGATGTCGGCACCGGCCAGGCAGTTACAACGGCGCGCGGCGACATCCGCGGCGACACCGAGATCGCATGGTCGCGCGGCGTCGGCTGGCTGGTCGAGCATCGGCTGGCGGAACATGCGCCGCAAAAGCGGTAAGCGGGCGGCGGGGAGGACCGAGGAATGCCGGACGAATCACAAAGCGGCTACAGCAACATCATGAACGTCCTGCGACCGCCGCCGCCGCGCACGGCGGCCCTGATGCGCCGCTACGATCTGGTGCTGCGCGATTATGTCGGCGATTTCCGCATCGGCGTCTGGGACCATGAGAAGACCCGGACCCAGCGCGTGCGGGTCAGCCTGACCGTCACGGTGGAGGTGCCGAACCGGCCCTTCGTCGACGATCTCGACGCCGTCGTCTCCTACGAATACCTGATCAAGGGCGTCGAAGCCTTCACGCAAAGCCCGCACATCCAACTGCTGGAGGTGCTGGCGGAGAAACTGCTGGCGCTGTGCCTGTCGCCGCCGCAGGCGGTCTTCGCCCGGGTGCAGGTGGAAAAGCTGGAGATCGTCCCGCAGACCGCCGGGGTGGGCGTGGTGCTGACCGGCGCACGGGAGAAAACGTGATGGCCCGCCTCGCCACGCACCGCGCGAAGGAGGAGTCATGACCGGATGGCTGGCAAGCGTCGCCGACGCGGCGGAAATCGCCCTGATCCTGCCGGCAGCACCGGACATCCTCGACCTGAAGGATCCTGGTGCAGGCGCACTGGGCGCCTGGGATGCCGGGGACATCGCCGAGGCGGTGCGGGATCTGGCAAATGTACCGGGACGGCCGAAGCTGAGCGCCACCGTCGGCGACCACCCAATGCGGCCCGATGCCCTGGTGCCGGCAGTGCGCCGGGTCGCCGCAACCGGCGTCGATTTCGTCAAGATCGGCTTCGCGCCTGAGGGAGCGCCCGAAAAATGCATCGACGCGCTCGCGCCGCTGGCTGCAGAGGGGGCGGGCATGATCGCCGTGCTGTTCGCCGATCTGTGGCCCAGCGATCCCTGCTGCCTGCCCATCGACAGGTTCGCCGCCGCCGGCTTTCGCGGGGCGATGCTGGACACCGCCGGCAAGCGTCACGGCCTGCGCCATCATTGGCTGGACGCGCAGTTGGGCGCCTTCGTATCCTGCACACGGGCGCACTGCCTGCTGACCGGGCTGGCCGGGTCGCTGCGGGTTGCAGACATCCCGGCCCTGACCGCCCTGTCGCCCGATTACCTCGGCTTCCGCGGCGCGCTTTGCGGCGGGGAACGCACCGCCGGCATCGACCCGCAAGCGTTGTCGCGGGTCGCCGCCGCCATGGCCGGTTCTACTCCGCCGCTTCGGCCAACTGTGCCTTCTCGATCTTGATCGCGCAGTATTTGAACTCCGGGATCTTGCCGAAGGGATCGAGCTGCGGGTTGGTCAGCACATTCGCCGCCGCTTCCGCGTAGGCGAAGGGGATGAAGACCAGCCCCACCGGCATACGGTCGTCGATGCGCGCCTTCAGGCGGATCGTGCCGCGACGGCTCGACACCAGCATGTAGTCGCCGGTCCTCATCCCGGCGCGGGTGAGGTCATGCGGGGAGACATAGGCCACCGCCTCCGGCTCCACCGCATCCAGCACACTGGACCGGCGAGTCATCGACCCGGTGTGCCAATGCTCCAACTGGCGGCCGGTGGTAAGGACCAGCGGGTAGTCGAGGTCCGGCGTCTCCGCCGGGTTGATCGGCCGCGCCGGCACGAAGCGCCCGCGGCCCGTTTTCGTCGGGAAGCCGTTGCCGAAGACGATGTCGTGGCCGGGCTGGTCCGGACCGTCGACCGGATAGGTGACAGAGCCTTCGCGCTCGACCCGCTCCCAGCTGATGTTGGCGAGCGATGGCATGGCGCCGACCATCTCGGCGAACACCTCCGACACGTGGGTATAGTTCCAGTTCAGTCCCAGCCCGCGCGCCATGTCCTGGATGATCCACAGATCCTGGCGCGCTTCGCCCGGCAGCGGCACCGCCGCACGGCCCATCTGAACCTGACGGTTGGTGTTGATGACGGTGCCGTCCTTCTCCGGCCATGCCGAGGCCGGCAGCACGACGTCGGCGTATTTGGCCGTCTCGGTCAGGAAGATGTCCTGCACCACGAGATGGTCGAGCATCGCCAGCGCTTCGCGGGCGTGGGTCACATCCGGATCGGACATCGCCGGATTCTCGCCCTCGATGTAGAGGCCGTTGATCCGGCCGTCATGGATGGCGTCCATGATCTCGACCACCGTCAGGCCGCGCTTGCCGTCCAGCTTGGTGTCCCAGTAGCTCTCATAAAAGGACTGGACTTCCGGATCCTCGACCGACTTGTAGTCGGGGTAGAACATCGGGATCAGGCCGGCGTCGGACGCGCCCTGGACGTTGTTCTGGCCGCGCAGCGGATGCAGGCCGGTACCGGGGCGGCCGATCTGACCGGTGACCAGCGACAGCGCGATCAGGCAGCGGCTGTTGTCGGTGCCGTGGATGTGCTGCGACACCCCCATGCCCCAGAAGATGATCGACGCCTTGGAGCGCGCGAACAGTCGCGCGACCGTGCGCAGGGTGGCGGCCGGGATGCCGCAGACCTTCTCCATCTCCTCCGGCGGGTAATCCTTGACCGTCTCGGCCAGCGCCTCGAAATCCTCGGTGTTGGCCTGGACATATTGGCGGTCGTACAGCCCCTCCGCGATGATGGTGTGGAGGATGGCGTTCAGCATCGACACGTCGCGGCCCGGCGTGAACTGCAGCATGTGCGTGGCGTGGCGCGCCATGGCGAGACCGCGCGGATCCATGACGATCAGCTTCGCCCCGCGCTCCGCCGCGTTCTTGAAGAAGGTCGCGGCGACGGGATGGTTCTCCGTCGGGTTGGCGCCGATGATGACGATGACCTCGGCATCTTCCGCCGCCATGAATGGGGCCGACACCGCCCCCGACCCGACGCCCTCGATCAGTGCCGCGACCGACGAAGCATGACAGAGCCGCGTGCAGTGATCGACATTGTTGGTGCCGAAGCCGGTGCGGACCAGCTTCTGGAACAGATAGGCCTCCTCGTTCGACCCCTTGGCCGACCCGAAACCGGCCAGCGCGTTGCCGCCGCGCTCGTCCCTGATCTTGCGCAGGCCGCCGGCGGCCACCGACAGCGCCTCGTCCCAGCTCGCTTCGCGGAAATGGGTGAAGGGGTTCATCGGGTCGATGTCGACGTCGTACTTCGACACGCCCTCCTTGCGGATCAGCGGCACGGTCAGACGGTCGCCGTGATGGGCGTAATCGAAGCCGAAGCGGCCCTTCACGCACAGGCGGTTCTGGTTCGACGGACCGTCCTTGCCGTCGACGGCGACGATCTTGTTGTCTTTGATCTTGTAGGTCAGCTGACAGCCGACACCGCAGTATGGGCAGACGGAGTCGACTTCACGGTCGGGGGCGTTGGCGTAAACGCCCTTCTCGTCGACCAGGGTCGCCGGCATCAGCGCACCGGTCGGGCAGGCCTGCACGCACTCGCCGCAGGCGACGCAGGTGGACTGCCCCATCGGGTCGTCGAAATCGAAGACGATCTTTTCCAGATGCCCGCGCGACGCCATGCCGATGACGTCGTTGACCTGCACCTCGCGGCAGGCGCGGACGCACAGGTTGCAGTGGATGCAGGCGTCGAGCTGGACCGCCATCGCGGGATGCGACATGTCATCGGTCTTGGTCGGCCGGTCCACGGCGGGAAAGCGGCTGCCGGCGATCTCGACCTTGTCGGCCCAGTTCCAGAAGGTGGAGTTGGGGTCGTGCGCGCTCTCCCGATCCGGCTGGTCGGCCAGCAGCAGTTCGAAGACCAATTTGCGCGATGCCTTGGCCCGCTCCGACGCGGTGCGCACGGTCATGCCGGGCTTGGGCTTGCGGATGCAGGAGGCGGCGAGCACGCGCTCCCCCTCGATCTCGACCATGCAGGCGCGGCAGTTGCCGTCCGGGCGGTAGCCCGGTTCCGGCCGGTGGCAGAGATGCGGGATCTCGGTGCCGAGCCGGGTCGCGACCTGCCAGATCGTCTCGCCGTTGCGCGCCTCGACCTCGGTGCTGTCCAGGGTGAACGTGATGCCGTTGGACATGTCGGTCTCCTTACCCCTGCGATCCGGTTGCGTCCTGGGCGGCACCCTGGGCCCTGCCCTGGCGCGACACGAAGTCGTCGCGGAAATGCTTCATCACCAGCTTGATCGGATTCATCGCCGCCTGCCCCAGGCCGCAGATCGAGGCATCGCCCATAACTGTGGCGAGGGCCGTCAGCAACTCCTCGTCCCATTCCGGTTCGCCGATCAGGCGCACCGCCTTCTCGGTGCCGACCCGGCAGGGGGTGCATTGGCCGCAGCTTTCATCCTCGAAGAATTTCAGCAGGTTGAGCGCCACGTCGCGCATGTTGTCCTTGTCGGACAGCACGACGACGGCGGCCGAACCGATGAAGGACCCGTGTGCCTCCAGCGTGCCGAAATCGAGCGGAATGTTCGCCATCGACGCCGGCAGGATGCCGCCCGACGGACCGCCGGGCAGATAGCCCTTCAGCGTGTGGCCGTCGGCCATGCCGCCGCAATACTGGTCGATCAGTTCCTGCAGGGTGATGCCGGCCGGGGCCAGCTTGACCCCCGGCTCGTTGACCCGACCGGAGACCGAAAAGGTACGCAGCCCCCTGCGGCCGTTCAGGCCATGGCTGGCGAACCACGCTCCGCCCTTCTCCAGGATCTCGCGGACCCAGAACACCGTCTCGATGTTGTTGATCAGCGTCGGGCGGCCGAACAGGCCGACCACCGATGGGAAGGGCGGCTTGTGCCGGGGCAGCCCGCGCTTGCCCTCGATGCTTTCCAGCATCGCCGACTCCTCGCCGCAGATGTAGGCGCCGGCACCGCGGCGGAGATGGATGCGGGTGTGGCGGGCGAAGCCGGCAACCTCGACCTTCGGGATTTCGCGCAGCAGGATTTCCCGGCATTGCGGGTATTCGTCGCGCAGGTAGATGTAGACGTCGGTCGCCTCGACCGTCCAGGCGCCGATCAGCATCCCTTCCAGGAAGCGATGCGGGTCGCGCTCCAGATGGAAGCGGTCCTTGAAGGTGCCGGGCTCGCCCTCGTCGCCGTTGATCGCCATCATGCGCGGCCCCGGCTCCGCCCGGACATAGCGCCATTTAAGGCCGGTGGGGAAACCGGCGCCGCCCAGGCCGCGGATGCTGGAATCCTCCAGCCCCTTCAGCACGGCATCGACGTCGCGTGCACCGTTCAGGCATTCGGCCAGCATCTTGTAGCCGCCGCCGCGGATGTAGTCGTCGAAGCCCAGATAGTCGGGAATGTCGGGGTGGACATGGCCATGGGCCACGGCGTCGAGCACGCTCTCGACCGTCGCGTTCTCGTGCGGGGCATGGCCGATCGCCACGACGGGGGCATTGTTGCAGCCGCCCATGCAGGGCGCGCGCACGACGCGGACCTCGCACTCGTCGACGCCGGCCTTCAGCGCCTCATGCAGCTGTTCGGCCCCGGCCAGCGCACAGCTCAGGGAGTCGCACACACGGATGGTCAGCTTCGGCGGAGCCGGCTCTCCGTCCATCACGATGTCGAAATGGGCGTAGAAGGACGCCACTTCGAACACCTCGACCATCGCCAGCTTCATCTCCTTCGCCAAGGCGACGAGGTGGCGGGCATGCAGGCAGCCGTAATGGTCCTGAAGCAGGTGGAGATGCTCGATCAGCAGATCCGGCTGACGGGAACGGTCGCCGAGAAGCGCCCGCACCTCGTCAAGGCTGAGGGGATCGACCTGGCGGCCCTTCTGCTGGTCGCGCGTCTTGCGGCGGCCGGAGCCGGGATGGATGCTGCGGGTGGGAACGCCGCCGGGCGGCGTCGCGCTGATGATCGGAGGGAATGCGGTCACGACGGTTCTGGCCTCTGCTGGGTGGTTCGCGCTTCTGGTTGTCGCGATCTCAAGTTCCTGGCGTTTCGTATACCAGATGCCACGTTAACCGATATTTTGCTGAATGTCAGCATTCTAAATCATTCACGGCCTTGGCCGGATGGGAATGTCGGATGGGCTAATGACATACGTCCATTTTGTCCCGGCCGGCAGCCTCAGGCGCGTCCGGAAGATCGATGAGACAGTGAATCGGGGGAGCGCAGCATGGCATCGCTGACCGCATGACGCCCCCAACCGCCGAGCAAGCGGTTGAGGGCGTGACCGGGATGCGGGGCACTGTCGACCAGCGCCGCTTCCGTCAATGCGACGCCATCACCGCCGGCGACCGCCGCTCCATCGCCGCGAATTCCAGTGCCGCGGAGCGGGCGGCCATGCGCTCCAGCGGAAGCGGAACGATCCGCTCCGCGTGCCCTGCCGATCCGAAGGCTTCGAACCGTTCGCGGCAGAGGCTGCGAGCGGCCCTGGTGGCCTCGGCCAGGAACCGGCGCGGGTCGAATTCCTCCGGTCGCGTCATCAACGCGCGACGCAGGCTGCCGCTCATGGCGAGGCGGATGTCGGTGTCGATGTTGACCTTGCGCACACCGTTCCGGATGCCCTCGCGGATTTCCTCCACCGGAACGCCGTAGGTCTCGCGGATGCGACCGCCATGGGTGCGGATGATCTCCAGCCACTCCTGCGGCACGCTGGAGGAGCCGTGCATCACCAGATGGGTGTCGGGGATGCGCTCATGGATGGCGCGGATGCGGTCGACCGCCAGAACCTCGCCATCCGGGCGGCGGCTGAACTTGTAGGCGCCGTGGCTGGTGCCGATGGCGATGGCGAGCGCGTCCACGCCTGTGCGCGCCACGAAATCGGCCGCCTGCTCCGGATCAGTCAGAAGCTGGTCGCGCGACAGCGTGCCGGCGGCGCCGGAACCGTCCTCCTCCCCCGCCTTGCCGGTCTCCAGCGAACCGAGGCAGCCCAGTTCGCCCTCCACCGAAACGCCGACGGCGTGCGCCTGCTCCACCACCTGCCGGGTGACGCGGATGTTGTAGTCGTAACCGGCCGGTGTCTTCATGTCGTCCAGCAGCGAGCCGTCCATCATCACGCTGGTGAAGCCGGAACGGATGGCCTGCTGGCAGACCGCCGGGCTGGCCCCATGGTCCTGATGCAGGCAGACGGGAATATGCGGCCACATCTCCGCCGCCGCCTGGACCATATGGCGCAGGAACGGCTCGCCGGCATATTTGCGCGCTCCGGCCGACGCCTGGAGGATCACCGGGCTCGCGCAATCGTCCGCCGCCTGCATGATCGCCTGGATCTGTTCCATGTTGTTGATGTTGAAGGCCGGCACGCCATAGCCATGCTGGGCCGCATGGTCGAGGAGCTGCCGAAGGGAGATCAGGGCCATCGGGGAGGTCTCCGGTTCAGGACAGGGGGACGCAAAGGCGTTGGGCGCGGTCCGCCACTGCGTCGGCCGTGATGCCGAAATGGCGGTAGAGGTCTGCGGCGGGAGCGGACTCGCCGTAACGGTCGAGGCCCACCACATCGCCGGCGAGCCCGACGGTGGCGCGCCACAGCCCGGTTGCCCCGGCCTCCACCGCCAGCCGGGGAATGCCGTCGGGCAGTACGGCGCGGCGCCATGACGGATCCTGCCGGTCGAACACCTCGCAGCAGGGCATGGAAACGACGCGGGCGGCGATGCCCCGGTTTGCGAGCAGCAGCCGAGCCTCCATGGCGATGGACACCTCCGATCCGGTGGCGATCAGCACCACATCGGGCCGCCCATCGTCGGCCAGCACATAGCCGCCATGGGCCACGTCACGGGCGCGATCAGTGCCGGCACGCCCTGTTCCTTGGGCCGGCAGGCTCTGTCGCGACAACAGCAGCGCGGTCGGCCCGTCCGACCGCTCCACCGCAGCGCGCCAGGCGACGGCGGTCTCCAGGGCATCGCACGGGCGCCAGACGTCCAGGTTCGGGATCAGACGCAGGCTGGCCGCATGCTCGACCGGCTGATGGGTCGGACCGTCTTCGCCCAGGCCGATGCCGTCATGGGTGAAGATATGGACCACGCGCAGTCCCATCAGCGCCGACAGGCGCAGGCCGTTGCGGGCATAGTCGGAAAAGACCAGGAAGGTGCCGCCGAAGGGCAGAAAGCCGCCATGCAGCGCCATGCCGTTCATCACCGCTGCCATCGCGAATTCCCGCACGCCGTAATGAAGGTGGCGCCCGCCGCTCCCCCGCCAGTCGGTGAGGGTGGAGCCGGTCAGGTCCGCCGATCCGCCCAGCAACTCCGGCAGCAGGCCTGCCAGCGCACCGATCGCCTGTTGTGACGCCTTGCGCGTCGCCATCGCCTCCGCCCGCGCGGCGACGGTGCCAATCCAGGCATCGGCCGAACTGGCGAAGCCCTCCGGCAGATCGCCGCGTATCCGCCGCAGGAACTCAGTCGCAGCCTGCGGGTGGGCGTCGGCATAGGCGTCGAACCGGGCCTGCCAGTCGGCCTGTGCCGCCGCACCGCGCCGCCGGGCGTCCCAACCGGCACGCACCTCCTCCGCAATCTCGAAGGGCGGGGCGGTCCATCCGAGCGCGGCCCTGGTCGCGGCAACCTCCGCCGAGCCCAGCGGTGCGCCATGCGCTTCGGCCGAACCGGCCCGGTTGGGGGAGCCGTGGCCGATCACCGTCCTGCAGCAGATCAGCGTCGGCTTGCCGCAGGGGGTCAGCGCCTCGTCGATGGCGGCGTCGAGCGCGTAGGCGTCGTGGCCATCGACCTGCCGGATCACCCGCCAGCCATAGGCCTCGAACCGTTGCGCCGTGTCGTCGGTGAACCAGCCGGCGACGGGACCATCGATGGAAATGCCGTTGTCATCATAGAAGACCACCAGCTTTTCCAAACCCAGCGTGCCGGCCAGAGAGCAGGCCTCGTGGCTGATCCCCTCCATCAGGCAACCGTCGCCGACGAAGCAGAAGGTCCGGTGATCGACGATCCGGTGCCCCGGCCTGTTGAACTCCGCCCCCAGCAGCCGTTCGGCAAGTGCCATGCCGATGGCATTGGCGAGGCCCTGCCCCAGCGGTCCGGTGGTCGTCTCCACCCCCGGCGTCACGCCATATTCCGGATGGCCCGGCGTGCGGGAACCGAGCTGCCGGAAGCGCCGCAGTTCCTCCATCGGCAGGTCGTAGCCGGTCAGATGCAGCAGGGCGTAGAGCAGCATGGAGCCGTGCCCGTTCGACAGCACGAAGCGGTCGCGGTCAGGCCAGCCGGGGTCGGTCGGATTGTGGCGCAGATGGCGCCGCCACAGCGCCTCGGCGATGTCGGCCATCCCCATCGGCATGCCGGGATGGCCGGAATTCGCGGCCTCCACGGCATCGATGGCGAGAATGCGCAATGCGTTCGCCAACAGGCGGCGTCCGGAACCGCGGTCGGGAGTGTTGTCGGACAACTCAGTCGGCGAAACGGCAAGCCGGTCCTGTTCGCGGACCTCAATGGCCGCGGTCATCGATGCGTTCATCGCTGGTATCCTCCCCGATGGGTGTCTTTTCGGCGCCCCGCTCAGAACGCCTTCTTCTTGCGGTCGGCGAGCTGCCAGATCATCGGCGTGAAGATCAGCTGCATCGCCAGCGCCATCTTGTCGCCCGGACAGACGATGGTGTTGGGCCGGGTCATGAAGCTGTCCTTCAGCATCGACAGCAGATAAGGGAAGTCGATGCCCTTCGGCCGGGTGAAGCGGATGACCAGCATGCTCTCGTCGGAGGTCGGAATGTCGCGGGCGATGAAGGGATTGCTGGTGTCCACCGTCGGCACACGCTGGAAATTCACGTCGGTGCTGCTGAATTGCGGGCAGATGTATTTCACGTAATCGGGCATGCGCCGCAGAATGGTGTCGACGATGGCCTCCTCCGAATAGCCGCGCATGTTGCGGTCGCGGTGGATCTTCTGAATCCATTCGAGGTTCACGATGGGAACGACGCCGATCTTCAGGTCGGCATGACGGGCGAGATCGACGCGCTCGGTGCGCACGCAGCCGTGCAGCCCCTCGTAGAACAGCAGGTCGGTGCCGGGTTCGATCTCCTCCCACGGCGTGAAGGTGCCGGGGTCCTGGCCGTAGGGCTCGGCCTCCTTGGCGTCATGCAGATAGCGGCGGAAGCGGCCGCCGCCGGTCTCGCCATAGCTGCGGAACAGATCGTCCAGCTCCTCGAACAGGTTGGCGTCGGGACCGAAATGACTGAAGGTCGAATGGGGCTCCTCCTGCGCTTCGGCGACCTTGGCGCGCATCTCCCGCCGGTCGTAGCGGTGGAAGCTGTCACCCTCGACGATGGCGGCGGCGATGCTCTCCCTGCGGAAGATCTGCTGGAAGGTGCGGGTAACGGTGGTCGTTCCGGCGCCGGAGGAACCGGTGATGACGATGATCGGATGACGGGCCGACATGGTGTGATCTCCCTCAGCCGAGTGCCGCGGTTTCGGAGGCGAGGAACAGCGACCGGCTGCCGAACAGCGGGGCATGGAAGGACAACTCCTCCCCTCGGTCGTAGGCGGCGTGATAGGCGACCAGCCGCTCCACCTCCGCCTTCGATCCCAGAATGACAGGCACGCGCTGGTGCAGGGCCATCGGCTTGATGTCGAGGATGCGCTGCCGCCCGGTGCTGGCCGCCCCGCCCGCCTGCTCCACCAGCATGGCGATGGGGTTGGCCTCGTAGAGAAGGCGCAGCCTGCCCGGCTTGTGGGTCGGTCTGGCGTCGCGCGGATAGAGGAAGACGCCGCCGCGGATCAGGATGCGGTAGACCTCCGCCACCAGGGATGCGATCCAGCGCATGTTGAAATCCGCTTCGCGCGGGCCGGAACTGCCCTTGATGCATTCCTCGACATACATGCGGACCGGCGGCTCCCAGAAACGGGCGTTGGAGCTGTTGATGGCGAACTCGCAGACATGGTCGGGGATGCGCATGTCCGGGTGGGTCAGAGTGTAGGCGCCGATTTCGCGGTCGAGCGTGAAGCCGTGCACGCCCTCGCCGAAGGTGGCGATGATCATGTCGGCCGGACCGTAGAGGGCGAAGCCGGCCGCCACCTGTTGCGTACCGGGCTGCAGGAAATGCTCCACCTCCGGCTCCTCCACGCCATCGGGCGCCTTGAGGATGGAGAAGATGGTACCGACGGTCAGATTGACGTCGACGTTCGACGAGCCGTCCAGCGGATCGAAGGCCAGCAGATAGCGGCCGCGCGGATATTCGCGGGGGATGCGGTAGGGCTCCTCCATCTCCTCCGACGCCATGCCGCAGAGCTTGCCGCCATACTCGCAGGTGCGCAGCATGATCTCGTTGGCGATCAGGTCGAGCGGCTTCTGAGTCTCGCCATGAACGTTGACGCCGGGTTCGGGAGCCGGAACCGCCGGCTGGCCAGCGGACGGAGCCAGCGATCCGCGAGCGGCGGCGCTGGCGATGAACTTGCACGCGGTCTGCACGTCGTTGAGCAGGGCCGTCAGGTCGGTGTCGGCCCCGCCGCGGCGGCGCTGGTCCTCGATGATGAATTTGCTGAAGGTGGTGTGACGGTGCGGCATCGGTTCCCCCTCTCTCGGTGTTATGTGCGGCCGGCTTGCTGCCGGCCTATTGTGTGAAGACTCGGCTTTGGCGGATGTCCTCCTCGGCGATGGTCAGCAGGTCGGCGGCGGCGATGGCGTTGCCGCGCGCTTCGAACAGGCGGTTGGCCTGACGCAGGCGGGCGCGGTCCAGCGCGTTGCGGATGGAGCGGGCGTTGGCGAAGCGCGGCTGGGCCATGCGGCGCAGGATGTAGTCGGCCATCGCCCGTTCAGCCTCCGGCGCCAGGCGGTACTGCATGCCCTCCGTCATCAGCCGGGCGATCTCCAGCAGCTCCTCCGCCTCGTAGTCGGGGAAATCGACATGGTGGGCGATGCGCGACGCCATGCCGGGATTGGAGCGGAAAAAGACCTCCATGCGGTCGCGGTAGCCGGCGAGGATCACCACGAGGTCGTCGCGGTTGTCCTCCATAACCTGAAGCAGGATTTCGATGGCTTCCTGGCCGTAATCGCGTTCGTTCTCAGGCCGGTAGAGGTAATAGGCCTCGTCGATGAACAGCACGCCGCCCATGGCGCGCTTCAGCACCTCCTTCGTCTTGGGTGCCGTGTGGCCGATATACTGGCCGACCAGATCGTCACGGGTGACGCTGACCACATGGTCGCGACGGATGTAGCCCAGCCCATGGAGAAGCCCGGCCATGCGCCGCGCCACACTGGTCTTGCCGGTGCCGGGATTGCCGGTGAAGCACATGTGCAGCGACGGCGGCTCCGCCCGGAGGCCGATGCTGCGGCGGGCGCGTTCCACCAGCAGCAGGGCGGCGATCTCGCGGATGCGGGTCTTCACCGGCTTCAGCCCGACAAGGTCGCGATCCATCCCCGCCAGCATTCCGCCGATGCCGGACTCCCGGTAAAGCGCGTCGAGATCGACGGACAGAGCGTCGGACGGCCGGTCACGGGTCTCCTGGTCGAGAAGGTCGGCGACCCCGCTCATGCCGCCCTCCATTCCGGTTCGGCCATCAGGGCGGCGCACATCCGCCCGACCACGCCGCGATAGCCGCCATCGGCATCCGCCGCGCCGAAGATGGCGGATCCGGCGACGAAGATGTCGGCGCCGGCATCGGCCACTGCGCGGATGTTGTCAGGCTTGATGCCGCCGTCCACCTCCAGCCGTATGTCGCGGCCGGTACGCTCGCGGTGGCGGTCGATCCGGCGGCGGACTTCGGCGATCTTCTCGAACGCGGAGGGGATGAAGGACTGGCCGCCGAAGCCGGGATTGACCGACATGACGAGGATCAGGTCCAGCCGGTCCATCACATGGTCGAGATGGGCCAGAGGCGTGGCCGGGTTCAGCGCCAGTCCGGCGCGGCAACCCTCTTCGCGGATCAGCGCCAGGGTTCGGTCGGGATGGTCCGATGCCTCGGGGTGGATGCTGATGATGTCGGCACCGGCCTTGGCGAACAGCGGCACCAGCGCATCGACCGGACGCACCATCAGATGGATGTCGAGGATGGCACGGGTGTGCGGACGGATGGCGGCGCAGACCAACGGACCGATGGTCAGGTTGGGGACGTAATGATTGTCCATCACGTCGACATGGATGACTTCGCATCCCGCCTCCACCACCCGCTCCACCTCCTCGCCCAGCCGTGCGAAGTCGGCGGAGAGGATCGAAGGAGCAAGCAGATATCCGGACCCAAGCTCACGGTCCATAACGGGTCTCCCCGCCATAGCGCTGCCCGGCGGGTCGGCCGGTGGCATAACTGCGCACCGTGTAGCCGATGCGCCGCCCCGGCCCCTCCGACCGCAACAGCTCGAAACCGGGTTCCTCCGCCGGGCGGTTGATCAGGAACGACATTCGCACCGTCTCGAAGCCGTGCGAACTGTCGAAGGCGAGAACCTTCACATATTGCTCGGGATGCGCGGTGCGGCAGGCGTCGATCTCCATCGTCACGCCCTTGGCGTCGCGCAGGTCGAACATGGGGTTGCCCCACATCGTCCAATAGCTGTTGCGCGGGTGCGGGTCGTCGGTGAACTCCACCGCCACGGCCCAGCCCTGGTCGAGGGCGTATTGCACCTGTTTGGTAATCTCCTCGTCCGTCAAATCCGGCAGGAAGGAGAACTGGCCCTGGGTCAGCCGCATGGGAATCGCTCCTTCACATCGCCGCGGTGGGGGTGGGGACGTAATCAACGCTGTCGGTGGAGGCGTAATCGAAGGTCACGTCCTTCCAGGTGTCGAGCGCCGCACGCAGCGGAGCGCACCAGCGGGCGGCCTCGCGCAGAATTTCCGGCCCCTCGTTCCAGATGTCGCGGCCCTCGTTGCGGGCCTTGACCATCGTTTCCAGAGCGACACGGTTGGCGGTGGCACCGGCCTGAATGCCGTCGGGATGGCCGATGGTGCCGCCGCCGAACTGCAGGATCACGTCCTCGCCCAGATAGGTCAGCAGCTGGTGCATCTGCCCGGCATGGATGCCGCCGGACGCCACCGGCATCATCCGTTTCAGACCAGCCCAGGGCTGGTCGAAGAAAATGCCGTGCTGGAGATTCTGTGGAACATGGGTTTCGCGGCAGGTGTCGTAAATGCCGCGGATGACGTTGGGATCGCCCTCCAGCTTGCCGACGACGGTGCCGGCATGGATGTGGTCGACGCCGGCCATGCGCATCCATTTGGCGATGACGCGGAACGACACGCCGTGGTTCTTCTGCCTTGTGTAGGTGGAATGGCCGGCACGGTGCAGATGCAGGATCATGTCGTTGCGCCGCGCCCATTTCGCCATCGACTGGATCGCGGTATAGCCGATCACCAGATCGATCATGACGATGACGCTGCCCAGTTCTTTGGCAAACTCGGCGCGCTCGTACATGTCCTCCATGGTGGCGGCGGTGACATTCAGGTAGGTACCCTTGATTTCCCCGGTCTCAGCGGTGGCACGGTTCACCCCCTCCATGCAGTAGAGGAAACGGTCGCGCCAGTGCATGAAGGGCTGTGAGTTGATGTTCTCGTCATCCTTGGTGAAATCGAGCCCACCCTTCAGCGCCTCATACACCACGCGGCCATAGTTGCGGCCAGACAGGCCCAGCTTCGGCTTCATGGTGGCGCCCAGCAGCGGGCGGCCGAAATTGTTCAGCCGCTCGCGCTCCACCACGATGCCGGTCGCCGGCCCCTGGAAGGTTTTCAGATAGGCGATGGGGATTCGCATATCCTCGAGCCGCAGCCCCTTCAGAGGCTTGAAGCCGAAGACGTTGCCGATGATCGACGCGGTCAGGTTGGCGATCGACCCTTCCTCGAACAGGTCGAGTTCATAGGCGATGTAGGCGAAATACTGTCCGGGCATGCCGGGCACCGGATCGACACGGAAGGCCTTGGCCCGGTAGCGCTCGCAGTCGGTCAGGCGGTCGGTCCAAACCACGGTCCAGGTGGCGGTGGAACTCTCGCCGGCAACCGCTGCCGCCGCTTCCTCCGGATCGACGCCATCCTGCGGCGTGATGCGGAAGACGGCGAGAATGTCGGTGTCCTTCGGCTCATAGTCCGGCTCCCAGTAGCCCATCTGCCGATATTTCAGCACACCGGGCCGGTAGCGGGCCTTGGGGTCGCTGACGACCGCGTCGCCGGCCTTCTGATCAGGGGGGAGCGTTGTCGATACGTAATTCATCGTCCTCACCTCGTCGGTGACGTTCGGTTCGTTCGACGAAAACGTTAGTCCTACGTACTGTTGAGGAAAATTCAAATATACAGCACAGTATGGATAGGCATCCCTCGTGAATGACGCCAGCCGATGACCATCCAGCACGCCACTCTGCGCCAGCTTCAGATCTTCACCGCCGCCGCCCGCAGCCTGTCCTTCGCCCGCGTGGCGGAACAGTTCGGCCTGACGCCCGGCGCGGTCTCGTTCCAGATCAAGCAGGTGGAGGGCCATTGCGGCTTCCCGCTGTTCGAACGGGTGGGCCGGGGCGTCGTCCTGACGGAAGCGGGGCGCGACCTGCTGGAACACGCGACGCTGATCCTACAGGCGCTTGACAATGCGGACCGGCGGATGCAGGCGCTGAAGGGGGTTACCGGCGGCAACGTCACCATCGGGCTGGTCAGCACCGCCAAATACATCGCCCCGCACATGGTGTCCCGCTTCCAGGCGGAGCGGCCGGGCGTGTCTATCCATCTCCAGGATGGCAACCGGCGCGAAGTGAATGCGATGGTGGCGAAGGGCGAGGTCGATCTTGCCATCATGGGCCGACCTTTGGATGCGGATGAGTTGCTGGCCGAACCGTTCGCCCGCCATCCCAGCATCATCATCTGCGCGCCGGGCCATCCGCTGGCCCAGGCCCCGATACTCCGCCTGTCCGACCTGGCCGACAGCGACTTCATCGCGCGGGAGGAGGGGGCCGGCACGCGGGCGCTCACCGATGCCTATTTCCAGGGCCAGGGCTTCTCCCCGCGCATCGTCATGACATCCAGCAGCAACGAGACGATCAAGCAGGCGGTGATGGCCGGAATCGGTGTCGCCCTGCTGTCCCGCCACACCGTGAATCTGGAGCTGGCACTGGGCATGTTGCGCGAGCTGAGGGTGGAGGGACTGCCGCTGATGCGGTCCTGGTACATCGCCCACCGCCGCAGCCTGCCACTGCTGCCGGTCCATGCACAGTTGCGCAGCTATCTGCTGGAGCGCGGGCAGGCGATCATCGACAGCCTCCATGCCGGCCACCGGGCGCTGGCCCCCGGCACCTGAGTCCTGGCGTCAGGCCAGCACGATGCGCACCCCGGCGGCGGTCAACCGTTCCGACCTTGCAGCGTCCAATCCGTCGTCGCAACACAGGAAATCGAAACTGTCGAGCTTGGCGAAGAAGGCCGGCTTGACCTGATCGAACTTGCTGCTGTCGATGACCAGCGTCCTGGTCACCGCGTTGGCGATGGCCGTCTGCTTGATCTCCACCTCATGGAAGTTCGAGCAGCTGATCCCCAGCGACTCGTGCACGCCGCCGGCCGAGATGAAGGCGGTGTTGATGCCGATGCCGCGCAGCATCTCCAGCGATTCCGGACTGGAGAAGGAGGCGGAGGAGGCGTGGTAAAGGCCGCCCAGCATGACCACGCGTACGCCGGGCTTCTTGCAGACGATCTCCGCAATGTTCATCGCGTAACAGACCACGGTGATCTGGCTGTCGGCCGGGATGCGGCTGGCGAGATGGGTGGTGGTGGTGCCGCAATCGATGAAGACCGTTTCACCCGGCTTCAGCAGGCTTGCCGCCGCCTCGCAGGCGGTGCGCTTCATTTCAATGTGGGCGTCCCGTTCGCGATCCAGGATGTAGCCCATACCCCCTGCGCTCTCCAGCCCGCCGGCGATGTAGCCGCCAAGATAGGCGAAGCGTCCGCCGCAGGACGCGATGTCGCGCCGCACCGTCATTTCCGACACGCCCAGCAGCCGCGCCGCATCCTTCAGCCGAAGATAGCCGCCGGCATCCAGGGCGGACTGCAACCGGTTCAGACGCTCGGCCTTTCTCATCGACATGTCCGCATTCCGCACCGTTTCCGCCCTTGCTGCCCTTGCTGCCCTTGCTGCCCTTGCTGCCCTTGCTGCCCTTGCTGCCCGCGGCCGCACCTTACAATCCAGACGGGTTAATCCCAATGGCGGAAAGCCTTGAGCAGGAGGGCCGTGGTCAAGATCACAATCGCGTGCATTGATCTTGACACAGCGCGCGACAGCGTGAAACTATCCTTTCAGAAAATGTTAGGATGTTAACATCGCAAGACTCTCCCAAAGGGGAATTCTGAAGCGGTGTCGGCATCCCGGCGACAATCGAGGAGAGCTCCAAAGGACAAGGGGCTCCCCGGGAGGACCAAGATGCCGATACCCAGCGTTCCGGCGGAGCCGGCCGGTCTGGCTCCGTTCATCGATCACACCCTGTTGCGCCCCGATGCCCAGCCCGCCGAGGTCGAGCGGCTGTGCGACGAGGCGCGTGCGCACGCCTTCAAGGCGGTCTGCGTCAACCCCGTCTTCATCCCGCTGGTGACAGACCGGCTGGCCGGATCGCCGGTGGCGCCCTGCGCCGTCATCTGTTTCCCCTTCGGCGCCGATCCCACGGCGATCAAGGCGGACGAGGCCGAGTGGGTGGTCCGCCACGGCGCCCGCGAGGTCGACATGGTGATCCCCATCGGCCTGCTGAAAGCCGGACGGACAACCGAGGTCCGCGACGACATCGCCCAGGTCAAGCGGGCCTGCGGCGACGCCCTGCTAAAGGTCATCATCGAGACCAGCCTGCTCACCGACGAGGAGAAGGTGCTGGCCTGCCGCCTGTCGCAGGAGGCCGGGGCCGATTTCGTCAAGACCTCCACCGGCTTCGCCGGGGGCGGCGCCACCGCCGAGGATGTGGCGCTGATGCGCCGCACCGTCGGCGACGGCATGGGCGTCAAGGCGTCGGGCGGCGTGCGGACAACCGAGGATGCCCGCCGCATGATCGCGGCCGGCGCCTCGCGCATCGGTGCCAGCGCCAGCGTGGCGATCATCGGCGGCTGATTCCGCCGGCGGCGCACACGCCATACAGCGTGCCGGTCGGGCGGGAGTTCCGTCCGTCCCACCCGGCACGGCATCATCAAAAACGGAACGCGCAGCGGGTGGCAAACACCCCGGCGTCGGCGGTGGGTCGAGGATTTTTCCCACCGCAGGGCGCTCATCGCCTCTCATGGGAGTCACGCCGACATGAAGAAGTTGCTGTCCTCGCTCATCGTCGCCGCGTCGCTGGTCGCCGGGCCGGCGATGGCCGCCGATCCGGTTCCGACTCCGGATGCCGTCAAGACGCTGAAGTCCGACGCCACCAAGAAGAAATACACCATCGCCACCGTGGTGAAGGTCGACGGCATCGCCTGGTTCGACCGCATGCGCGACGGCGTGAAGCAGTTCGCCAGCGACACCGGCCACGACACCTGGATGGTGGGACCGAGCCAGGCCGACGCGGCGGCGCAGGTCCAGCTGGTCGAGAACCTGATCGCCCAGGGCGTCGACGCCATCGCCATCGTCCCCTTCTCGGTCGAGGCGGTGGAGCCGGTGCTGAAGAAGGCGCGCGACCGCGGCATCGTGGTGATCGCGCATGAGGCGTCGAACATCCAGAACGCCGACTATGTGCTGGAGGCCTTCGACAACTTCGCCTACGGCGCAAAGCTGATGGAAGTGCTGGGCAAGGCGATGGGCGGCGAGGGCAAGTATGTCTGCACCGTCGGCAGCCTAACCTCGAAGTCGCAGAACGAGTGGATCGACGGCGCCGTCGCCTATCAGAAGGAACATTTCCCGAAGATGCAGATGGTGACCAACCGTCTGGAGACCTATGACGACGCCAACACCGACTACAACAAGCTGAAGGAAGTCCTGACGACTTACCCCGACCTGAAGGGGATCGTCGGCGGTCCGATGCCGACCTCGGCCGGAGCCGGCCGGCTGGTGGCGGAACGCGGTCTGAAGAACAAGCTGTTCTTCTCCGGCACGGGTCTGGTCTCGGTGGCCGGCCAGTATCTGACCCAGGGCGACATCCAGTACATCCAGTTCTGGGATCCGGCGGTCGCCGGCTATGCCATGAACATGCTGGCGGTGATGGCGCTGGACGGCAAGAAGGACCAGATCAAGGCCGGCCTGAACCTCGGCCTGCCGGGCTACACCGCCCTGACCACGCCGCAGGGGGCCAAGGCCAACCTGCTGTACGGCCAGGGCTGGGTCGGCGTCACCAAGGAGAACATGGGCTCCTACGACTTCTGACGACCCAAGGGCGGGTGCCGGCGGCCGGGAACGGCGGCCGGCGCCCGCGTCTTTATCCTTTCCTCGAACCGCCGGGCGGAAGACATGTCGGACGGTTTCATCGAACTCCGGAACATCCGGAAGGTGTTTGCCGGCGTCGTGGCGCTGGACGCCATGTCGCTGGTCATCAAGCCCGGCGAGATCCATTGCCTGGCCGGCGAGAACGGGTCGGGCAAATCCACCGTCATCAAGATCATGTCCGGCGTCTACCGGCCGGACGGCGGCGAAATCCTGATCGACGGCAAGCCGATCGCGGCGATGACGCCGATCGAGGCCATCGCCCACGGCGTCCAGGTCATCTACCAGGATTTCTCCCTGTTCGGAAACCTGACCGTCGCCGAGAATCTGGCGATGAACGTCCATCTCGGCGAGAAGCGGCGGCTGATGAACTGGCGGCGCACCCGCGTCATCGCTCGCGAGGCGGTCGACCGGCTGGGCGTGGAGCTGGACCTCGATGCCGAGGTCGCATCGCTGCCGACCGCCGGCAAGCAGCTGGTCGCCATCGCCCGCGCGCTGATGTCGGATGCCCGCCTGATCATCATGGACGAGCCGACCACGGCCTTGACCCGCAAGGAGGTCGAGACGCTGTTCCGCATCGTCCGCGACATCCAGTCGCGCGGCATCGCCATCCTGTTCGTCAGCCACAAGATGCGCGAGATGCTGGAGATCAGCGAACGCATCACCGTGATCCGCAACGGCCGTAAGGTGGCTGAGGGACCGACCGGCGACTTCGACGAGGCGCTGATCACCCGCCACATGACCGGCGGCGACATCCTCAACCAACCCTATGTCTGGACCCCGCCGCCCGGCCCGCCGCCGGTGCCCAGGCTGGAGATCCGCGGCCTGACCGTGCCCGGCAAATGCGAGGATTCTGAGCCTCGCCATCCGGCCGGGCGAGATCGTCGGGCTGTCCGGCCTGCTCGGTTCCGGCCGCACCGATCTGGCGCTGGCCCTGTTCGGCATGGTGCCGCGCTATGAAGGCGAAATCCTGATTGACGGCGCGCCGGTCCGGCTGCGCACGACGCAGGAGGCCATCGCTGCCGGCATCGCCTATGTGCCGGAGGACCGGCTGACCGAAGGGCTGTTCCTGCCGCAGAGCATCAAGCGCAACATGCTCGCCACCTCCTACGAACGGCTGGCGCCCAAGCTGGTGATCGACCGCAGCCAAGCGGAGGAGATGACGCAGGGCATGGTCCGCGCCATGCAGATCGCCACCCCCACCGCCGAGAAGCCGGTGATGCAGCTGTCGGGCGGCAACCAGCAGCGCGTGGTGCTGGCCCGCTGGCTGCTGACCGACGCCCGCGTGCTGATCCTGAACGGCCCGACCGTCGGTGTCGATGTCGGGTCGAAGGCGGAAATCCACGCCAAGATCCGGGAGCTGGCGCAGCATCATGGCCTCGCCGTCCTGATGATCTCCGACGACGTGCTGGAGCTGGTGCAGAACTGCAACCGCATCGTGCTGATGCATCGCGGGCGCTTCATCGAGGATCTGCCCGCCGCCGACGTCACCGAAGAGACGGTCAGCGACCGGCTCAAGACTTTCACCTGAGGGAGGAACCGATGGCCCTGCTCCGCCGGTCGGAAACGGTCATCGCGGGCATCCTGCTGCTCGCCATGGTCCTCATCGGCACGATCAACCCCGCCTTCTGGCAGCTCGACAATTTGTTCAGCCTGATGCGCAGCAACGTCATCATCGGCATCATGGCGATGGGCGTTCTGCTGGTGCTGATCTCCGGCGGCATCGACGTGTCGTTCCCGGCCTTCGCCGTCGCCGCCATGTATCTGACGATCAAGGGCATGCTGGCGCTGGGATACAACGGCGTCGTGCTGCCGCTGCTGGCCGCCACGCTGATGGGGCTGGCGTTCGGCGCGGTGAACGGCTTCTTCGTCTACAAGTTCCGCATGATCCCGCTGATCGTGACGCTGGGTACCAGCGCCATGGTGCGCGGCTTCCTGCTGGGCGTCGTCGGCACCAGCATGATCAACATCAACAAGATGCCGACCGCGCTGATCGACTTCGCCCGCACCGACGTGGTCAGCGTCACCAAGGCCGACGGCACCACCTACGGCCTGACGGCGATGGTGCTGATCTATCTCGGGCTGGCGCTCGCCATGCATCTGGTGCTGCGCTACACCATGATCGGCCGCAGCGCCTACGCGCTGGGCGGCGATCCGGAGGCGGCGCGGCGCGCCGGCTTCGATTTGCGCAAGACAATCTTCTTCATCTACTGCGTCGCCGGCGCCCTGGCCGGTTTCGCCGGGCTGCTGCACAGCGGCATGATCTGGCTGGCCAACCCCCGCGACTTCGTCGGGCTGGAGCTGGACGTCATCGCCGCGGTGGTGCTGGGCGGGGCGTCGATCTTCGGCGGGCGGGGCAGCGTGCTCGGCACCATGCTCGGCGTCTTCATGCTGGTGATGGTCAAGAACAGCCTGATCATCATGCGCGTGGACACCACTTGGCAGCTCGTCGTCGTGGGTTTGATCGTCATCGCCGCGACCGCCCTGTCGGCGTGGCGCGACCGCCGCCGGGCGGCGTGAGGAGGCGGAAACATGAAGACGCAAATGAACATCCGCAGCCTGATCAGCCGCGACAACAACATCGTCCAGCTGCTGGTGATGACGGTGCTGATCTTCGCCGTGATGACGGCGCTCAGCCCGGACAAGTTCCTGCGCTACTACAATTTCGAATCGATCACCTACATCTTCCCCGAGCTGGGGCTGCTCTCCATCGCGATGATGATCGCCATGCTGACCGGAGGCATCGACCTGTCGGTGGTGGGGGTCGCCAATCTGTCGGGCATCCTGGCCGGCGTGCTGTTCCACAAGATGGCCGGCGCCGCCGGCATCGCCGACGCCGGCATCCTGACCGTCCTGCTCGGCGGGGTGATCGCGCTCGGCACCGGGCTGGTGGCGGGGACGGTCAACGGACTGCTGATCACGCGCCTCGGCATCACGCCGATCCTGGCGACGCTGGGGACGGGGCAGGTCTTCACCGGGCTCGCCATCGTGCTGACCGGCGGGCCGGCCATCGTCGGCTTCCCCACCGCCTGGGCCTTCCTCGGCAACGGTAAAATCCTGGGACTGGCGACGCCCTTCGTGTTGTTCGCGGTGATCGCCGTGCTGATCGCCTTCGTGTTGAGCCGCACCGCGCTCGGCATCAACCTGATGCTGATCGGCACCAACCCGAAGGCGGCGCTGTTCGCCGGGCTGAAGCGGGAACGGATGGTGCTGTACAGCTATATGCTGACCGGCGTTCTGGCCTCGGTCGCCGGGATCATTTTGTCGGGGCGGACCAACGCGGCGAAGTCGGATTACGGCACCTCGTACCTGCTGCAGGCGGTGCTGATCGCCGTGCTGGGCGGCACCAACCCGGCGGGAGGGCGCGGTACGGTGCTGGGCATCACCATTGCGGTGGCGGCGCTGATGCTGCTGTCGAGCGGCTTCCAGATACTGCGCTTCTCCAACCACCTGATCGATTTCATCTGGGGAGCGTTCCTTCTGCTGGTCATCGCCATCAACGCCTACAAGAACCGCACCCGCTAGCCGGTTTCCAGACCGGCTTTCGTTAGGGAGGAAATCCCATGAGCGTCCGAACCGCAATCCATTTCCGCAAAAGCTTCTTCGGCGAGGCCGAGCGCCCGGTCGCCGAGGCGCACGGCATGACCGCCAGCCTGTTCCGCTATGACAGCGGGATCGAGGCGGTGCGGCTGTCCAACCGGCGCGGGCATCTGGTGGTGCTGCCCTATTACGGCCAGATGGTGTGGGATGCGGTGTTCGACGGCGTCGACCTGACCATGGCGAACATGTTCGACATGCCGCGCCCAGCCAGCGAGATCGTCGGTACCTATGGCTGCTTCGCCTTCCATTCCGGGCTGCTGCGCAACGGCTGCCCCGGCCCGCAGGACAGCCACCTCCTGCATGGCGAGATGCCTTGCGCCCCGATGGACGATGCCGGGCTGGAAGTGGGGGAGGACGACGAAGGCCCCTACATGGCGGTTACCGGCCGGCGCGAGTATGTGATGGGCTTCGGCGCCCATTACGTCGCCCGGCCGCGGGTGGTGCTGCGCCCCGGCTCCGCCCTGTTCGACATCGCGATGGTGGTGGAGAACCTGTCGGGTGCGGCGATGGACCTGATGTACATGTGCCACGTCAACTTCGCTTTTGCCGAGGGCGCCCGCATCGTCCAGCCCGCCCCCTTCACCCCGGAGGCGACGGCGGTGCGCACGGTGGTGCCGGCCCATGTGCCGCGCAGCCCGGCCTATGACGCGCTGCTGTCCGACCTCGCCCGCGATCCGGCGGTGATGGAGGTGCTGGACGAACCTGGGCGCTACGACCCCGAACAGGTCTTCTACATCCGCGGCCTGCGCACCGACGAGGAGGGCGGCACCGCGGTGATGATGCGGCGGCGCGAGGGCGACGCCTTCCACATCGCCTACAGCACGCGCGAGTTTCCCAAGACGGTGCGCTGGGTGCTGGTCAACAGCGACCAGAAGGTCTGCGCCTTCGCCCTGCCCTCCACCTGCGAGCCGGAGGGCTACAGCGCGGAGAGCGCCAAGGGCAATGTCCAGACGCTGGCGGGCGGCGAGACCCGGCGCTTTTCGGTGCGGCTGGGCTATCTGACCGCCGACGAGGCCGAAGCAGAGGAATGCGCCATCCGGGCGCTGTGAGTTAGGGCGTTGCGAGAGGAGATACCGAAGATGGGCAAGATCGCCGTGGTCGGCAGCAACATGGTCGACCTGATCACCTACACCGCCCGCATGCCCGGCCCCGGCGAGACCATCGAAGCGCCGCGCTTCGAGATGGGCTGCGGCGGCAAGGGCGCCAACCAGGCCATCGCCGCCGCCCGGTTGGGGGCCGAGGTGATGATGGTCACCAAGGTCGGCGACGACATCTTCGCCGACAACACCATCCGCAACTTCGAGGAGTCGGGCATCGACACCCGCCATGTCGAGCGGGTGCTCGGCACCTCCAGCGGCGTCGCCCCCATCTTCGTCGAGCCGTCGGGCGAGAACAGCATCCTGATCATCAAGGGCGCCAACGCCCTGCTGTCGCCGGCCGACATCGACCGCGCGGCGGAGGATCTGAAGGGCTGCGACCTGATCGTCATGCAGCTGGAAGTCCCGCTGGAGACGATCTACCACACCATCGAGTTCGGGGCGCGGCACGGCATCGAGACCCTGCTGAACCCGGCCCCGGCGCCGACCGATCTCGACCCGAAGCGGATCGAGCAGGTCACCTTCCTGGTGCCGAACCAGACCGAGCTGGCGACCATCTCCGGACTGCCGGTGACTTCGGAGGCGGAGGCCGAAACGGCGGCGCGCGCGCTGATCGGGCGCGGCATCCGCACCGTGATCGTCACGCTGGGCGCCCGCGGCGCGCTCCTGGTGACCAAGGGCGAGGAGACCCGGCGGATCGAGCCGGTGCGGGTGACGCCGGTCGACACCACCGGGGCCGGCGATGCCTTCATCGGCAGCTTCGCCCGCTATTATGTCGAGAACCGCGATTTGGACGCGGCGCTGCACATGGCGGTCCGCTATGCCGCCGACAGCATCACCCGGCCGGGCACCCAGAAATCCTACGCCAGCCGCGAGACGTTCGAGGCCTTCTGCGCCAGCCTGTAAGGGTCGGAAAGGGGACATGCCATGACACGCGCCGTGATCGGGGTGGATGTGGGGACCGGCAGCGCCCGCGCCGGCATCTTCGACCTTGCCGGCCGCCGGCTGGCCGCGGCCTCCCGCCCGATCCGGATGTGGAAGCCCGATCCGGAGTGGGCTGAGCAGTCCTCCGACGACATCTGGGCCGCCGTCTGCGCCGCGGTCCGGGAGGCGCTGGAGGCCTGCGCCGAGACGCCGGAGGTGGTCGGCATCGGCTTCGACGCCACCTGTTCGCTGGTGGTGCTGGACGCCGCCGGGCGGCCGGTGACGGTCGATCCGGAGGGCGACGATTCCCGCAACGTCATCGTCTGGATGGACCACCGCGCCATCGACCAGACCGACCGCATCAATGCCGGCGGTCACGAGGTTCTGCGCTATGTCGGCGGCCGGCTGTCGCCGGAGATGCAGACGCCCAAGCTCTTGTGGCTGAAGGAGAGGATGCCGCAAAGCTGGAGCCGGGCCGCCCATTTCTTGGACCTGCCGGATTTCCTGACCTGGCGGGCGACCGGGTCGGCGCGGCGGTCCTTGTGCTCGCTGGTGTGCAAATGGACCTATCTGGGGCATGAGGGACGCTGGGACGACGGCTACCTCCGCGCCATCGGGCTCGGCGATCTGGTCGATGAGGGGCATGCCCGCATCGGCACCGAGGTCGGCGAGGTCGGCAGCGCCGTCACCGGCGGGCTGAGCCTTGAGGCGGCGCGCGAGCTTGGGCTGACGCCGGGCATCGCGGTCGGCACCTCGATGATCGACGCCCATGCCGGCGGGATCGGGGTGATCGGGGTGCCGCTGGAGGCGGCGGGCACCGTCGATTTCGACCGGCGGCTGGCGCTGATCGGCGGCACGTCGAGCTGCCATATGGTGATGAGCCCCGGTGCCGCGCGCTTCATTCCCGGCGTCTGGGGGCCTTACCATTCGGCCATGCTGCCGGGGCTGTGGCTGAACGAGGGCGGGCAGTCGGCGACCGGGGCGCTGATCGACCATGTGGTGCAGGGCCATCCCCGCCATGCCGACCTCGCCGCAGAGGCCCAGCGGCGCGGCACCACGGTCTACCAGCTGCTGAACGAGGAGCTGGCGGATCTTTCGGAGCGCAGCGGTGGGCCGGTGACGATGCTGACCCGCGACCTGCATGTGCTGCCCGACTTCCACGGCAACCGCTCGCCGCGCGCCGACGCCAGTTTGCGCGGCGCGATCAGCGGGCTCCGCCTGTCGGACGGGCTGGAGGATCTGGCGCTGCTCTATCTGGCGACGGTGCAGGCGGTGGCCTATGGCACCCGGCACATCGTCGCGGCGATGAATGACCGCGGCTACGCCATCGACACCATCCTCGCCTGCGGCGGCGGCACCAGGAACCCGGTCTTCCTGGAGGCCCATGCCGACGCCACCGGCTGCACCCTGGTCCTGCCGGAGGAGCCGGAGGCCGTGCTGCTGGGCGCCGCGGTGCTGGGCGCGGTGGCGGGCGGCGCCTTCCCCGACATCGCCGCCGGCATGGCCGGGATGAGCCGCGCCGGCCGCCGCATCATGCCGGCCGAGGGGCCGCTACGGGCCTATCACGACGCCAAATACGCCGTGTTCCTGCGGATGCACGAGGACCAGATGGCCTACCGGACCCTGATGGAGATGGGGATGGAAAAGGCCTGCTAGACCTCACATCATCACGCACTCGCTCACCCCCTCCCGCTCCATCGGCGCCTTCTGCTGCTCGCACAGGTCGCCCGGCAGATCCTCGCCCTGGAGCAGCGGGCAGCGCTCGAACAGCTCGGCCAGCCAGTCGACGAAGACCCGCACCTTCGGCGACAGGTGGCGGTTCTGCGGGTAGACGGCGGAGATCGGCATCCGCGGCGGCCGCCAGTCCGGCAGGATCTCGCGCAGGGCGCCGCTGCGCAGATGCGGCAGCACCATGAAGCGGCCGGGCTGCAGGATGCCCTGCCCTTCCAGCCCGCAGGTGACATAGGCGTCGGCATCGTTGACCGAGATGACGCCCTTCATGGCGATGTCGACCACCTCGTCGTCGCGGCGGAAGCTGAGCTCCAGGTTGCGCCCGGTGCGGTTGCTGAAATAATTCACCGCGATGTGGCGCTCCAGATCCTCGATGGTCCGGGGCACGCCATGCTCGGCGAGATAGGCCGGGCTGGCGCAGGTGACCTGCTGGATGGCGCCGATCCGGCGGGCGAGCAGGCTTGAATCGGCAAGCTCGCCGATGCGGACGACGCAGTCCACCCCCTCCTGCACCAGATCGATGGGCCGGTCGCCCAGCCCCAGCATCAGTTCGATGTCGGGATATTTGGCGTGGAATTCGTGGATCGAAGGAATGATGACCAGCCGGCCGATGGAGCCCGGCATGTCCACCCGCAACCGCCCGCGCGGCGTCTTGCGGGCGCTGGTGAAGGTGGATTCGATCTCGTCGATTTCCGACAGGATGCGGCTGGCGCCCTCCAGATAGGCGGCGCCGTCCAGCGTCAGGTTGAGCTTGCGCGTGGTGCGCTGAAGCAGGCGCACGCCCAGCGCCGCCTCCAGATTCTGGATGGTCGTCGTCACCGAGGCGCGCGGCAGCCCCAGCGTTTCCGCCGCCTTCGAGAAGCTGTTCGCTTCGACCACCCGGATGAAGACGCGCATCGCATGCAGCTTGTCCATACGGACCCCGTCCTTATCAATCGCGGCTCCCGCAAGTTGGGAGAGTGTCCGCCGAACACCGGCGAATAGCAATCGGGCGGTCGCGGATCAAGGTTTCAAGGGGGGTGGTGGGTATGTCGCGGCGGAATGGAACGGCGTGGAACGCTTTCCGGCGGATGTTCCATCTACCGGCGCCCGGAGAACGGGCCGGTACCGCGGCGGGGCACCGGGCCGGGGTTGAGGTTGGGGTAGTCCTCATACTGGTTGACGGTCCAGGGGAAAACGCCCTTCGGCCCCGCCGCCTCCGGCTGGGCGATGACGGCGGCGACCATGGCAGGGCTGGGCGGGCAGCGCTCGCGGATGGCGCCGGGGAGGTCGTCGTCGAGTTCGGGGACGGTGACGGCGGGCGGGTCTTCCGGTCTCGGGGCCGGTCTCGGGGCGGGTTTCGGGGCGGGAGGCTGGTCGGGTCGGGAGTCCTGCCGCTTGGCAGCCGCGCTGTCGAGGCCGGCGAACAGGCCGAGCCGCTCGGCCAGCCAGCGCACGGTGGCGGGATCGCCCGAGGTGACCAGCCGCTCGATCTGTTCGGCCACCAGGATGCGCAGCGAGGGCAGGCGCAGCTCCGCCTCGCGGTTCAGCGCCTGCCGTTCCCACCACACCCTGTGACGGAAATCCTTGGAGCCATAATAGGCCCGCCACAGCGTCGTCCGGCTGCACCCCATGGCGCGGGAGACCTGAAGGAAGCTGTTGCCACGGGCCAGCATGCCGGCGGCCATGATCCATTGCTCTTCATGGAACTGCGATCCAGGGACCAGCGCGCCTTCGGACGGGGTCGGCGGCTCTTCGGCCCAACGGGGAAAATTGTCGTCGGTGAAGCTGCGGGGATCGAGAGGCATGGCATGGCTCCGCAAGTGGGTGGACCAAATGCGGAGAGGGTATGGGACTTTAGTCCTTTGATGGAGAGTTTTTGTGAAAAGCTGGAGGTGGACGCCGGGGAACGGGTGCGCCGCCGCCGTCACCGGCAATTGCCGGGAGAGCGGCGGCGCAGGGGTATCGCCGTCAGTGGAGCGTTGCGCGGTCAGGCTGGGAGGCCGGCCCGGAGGCGGTGCGGGAGACCTCGCGCGCCCGCCCGATGCCGAGCAGCTGGTAGAGGCCGAGCGCGGCGATGGTCGCGGTGCCGATGCCGCCGATGGAGAAGCCGCCGGCGGTGACGGTGAAGTTGCCGGCGCCGAGCACCAGCGTCACGCCGACGGTGATGAGGTTGCGCGGATCGGAGAAATCGACGCGGTTGTCGACCCACAGCCGCACCATCGCTGCGGCGATCAGGCCGAAGACGACGGTCGCCAGCCCGCCCAGAACCGGGGCCGGGATCGTCCGCAGCAGGGCGCCGAACTTGGGCGAGAAGCCCAGCAGGATGGCGGCGACGGCGGCGACGACGAAGATCAGGGTGGAGAAGACGCGGGTGACCGCCATCACGCCCATGTTCTCGACATAGGTGGTGACGCCGGTGCCGCCGCCGCTGCCCGAGACGATGGTGGCGATGCCGTCGCCGATGAAGCCGCGGCCGATGAAGCGGTCGAGGTTGCGCCCGGTCATGGCGCCGATGGCCTTGATGTGGCCGAGATTCTCGGCGACGAGGATGAAGGCGATGGGGGCGACCAGCGCCATCGCGCCGGCATCGAAGGTCGGCGTGCGGAAGGCCGGCATGCCGAACCAGGGGGCTGCGTCCAGCTCGGCGAAGCTGACCGGCGGCAGCAGGCCTATGCCGTTGGCCAGCACGAGATAGAAGACATAGCCGGCGGCGATGCCGACAAGGATCGACACCCGGCGGATGGCGAGCGGGGCGTAAACCGCGATGACGGCGGTGGCGAGCAGCGTGAACAGGGCGACGAGGATGTGCGGCCCTGTCCCCTCGATGCCCTTGACCGCGACCGGCGACAGGTTGAGGCCGATGGCCGCACCGACCGCGCCGGTGACCGCCGGCGGCATCAGCCGCTCGATCCAGTTGGTGCTGGTGTAGCTCACCAGCAGGCCGATGAGGACATAGACGACACCGGCCGCGATGATACCGCCGAGCGCCGGCCCGATGTTCGGGTTCGGCCCCTGGCCGCTGTAGCCGGTGACCGCGATCACCACGGCGATGAAGGAGAAGGAGGATCCGAGATAGCTCGGCACCCGACCGGCGGTGAGCACGAGGAACAGCAGGGTGCCGATGCCGGAGAACAGCACCGCGAGGTTCGGATCGAACCCCATCAGCAGCGGCCCGAGGATGGTCGAGCCGGACATGGCGACGAGATGCTGGACGCCGAGCGTCAGGGTCGAGCCCCAGGGAAGCCGCTCGTCCGGCTGGACGACGGGGCCGGTCGCGAGCGGCCAGCGCGGGAAGAAATCTGCCATAGAGGGTTTGTCCGAAGAGGGGGTGGAACGGCGCTGTTGCCGGTGGAAAAACGTCGCCCGCTTTTTGGCGCTTGCACAGGCTTTGCGCCACATTTTTGTGCGGAATTGGCGTGGATACGAAAGAGCGAACCTTCGATTTCCGCTGGGTGTCGGAGCCGGACGGGGCTGTGCAGCGAAATCCACGAGCGGGTGGCGACTTTTCATCGGCCCCCCCATGGAAGGCGACCGATCCGAATCCCGAGGGCGAGTAGCAACGGATACTGTTGGCGAATTCGACGGCCAGACCAGATGTCGGCCTGAGCTGAGCTGAAAACCTGTGTCTGCGGCGGAATTGCCCGCATGTCGAGACCGGTTGGATCGCGCGTTCGGAATTTGCCGACCTGACGTCTCGAAAAACTGTAGCGAGTTCGGCGTTCTGATGATTCCCTTGTTTTTGAAGGCGGGGGGGGCGGAAGCATGGCCGGTCAAGCAGGGCTGTTCGATCTTCAGGATCGCTATGCAGAGTTGAGCAAGAGCGGCGATCCGCTGGAGCGTCTTTTGTCGGTGGTGGACTTCGAGGTTTTCCGTCCGACGCTGGACGCGGCCTTGGGGCGCAAGGATCGTTCCCGGGGCGGTCGGCCGCCGCTGGACGCGGTGATGATGTTCAAGATCCTGGTACTCCAGGCGCTGTACGGGCTGTCGCCCGCTTCGACGCGGAGCTGAAGGAGCGCGGCTACTTCGCGCTGGGCGGCCAGATCGTCGACGCCTCCATCGTGGAAGCGCCCAGGCAGCGGCTGACCTGGGAGGAGAAGCAGCAAATTCGTGACGGTGAAGACCCGCCCTGGCCACCGGCCAAGGCGCGCCAGAAGGACACGCAGGCACGCTGGACGGTGAAGCGGGGGCGGGTCAAGGCGAAGCCGGGACCGGCGCTCGACGGTTCGGAGGCGCGCATGGTGGAGGGGCTTCTGATCCCGGCGTTCGGCTACAAGTCGCACATCAACATCGACCGCCGGTTCCGCCTGATCCGGCGCATTGCCGTTACCGACGCCGCGCGGCACGACGGTGCGCAGTTGCCGGGCCTGCACAACCCGGAGGCCTTGCGACAGCCGGGTGTGGGCGGACAGCGCCTATCACTCGAAGGCCAACGAAGCGGCCATCGCGGCGGCGAACCGCCGCAGCATGGTGCATTTCCGCAAGCCGAAGGGGCAGCCGATGCCGGGGTCGCACCAACGCGCCAACCGCGCCCGCTCGGCGGTGCGATCCGCCGTCGAGCATGTCTTCGCCGACCAGAAGCAGCGCATGGCGCTGTTCATCCGCACCATCGGCCTTGGGCGCGCCACGGTGAAGATCGGCATCACCAACCTCGACTACAATTTCCGACGCCTGATCTGGCTTGAGGGGAGTACTGTGCCCATAGCGCCGAAACCCTCGCATATTTCCACATTTCCAGCCAAAATCAGGACATCATCCCCCGAAGAGCCCTGGTTTCCTACCGGCGTGACCCTCGCGGCAGCCTCAACAGGCGCTCGAAGCCGGTTTATCGAGGTGCTCCACCGCATGCCCCCGCCAAAGCCGTTTTTTGCGGATGAAGGATCGCGAAACGCTTACGGATGGGGCTCACCCGGCGGAGAGTTCCGATCTACCCGATACGCTGGACTGCCGCGACCGTCGCACTTCGCGTATTCTTGATGCGCCGCAGACAGTGGCAAAGGCACAGGCCATGACGTACCAGGCGGGGGAGATCGGATTTTCGGTGATGCTGATCAGCCAAGTGACGATGAACTGGGCGAAGCCACCGAAGATCGATACGCCTACGCTGTAGATGATCGACAGGCCCGAGGCGCGGACCCGGGACGGAAAGCTCTCCAACAGCAGAAGCAGACAGGCCCCCGCCCCAATCGCATTCACGGCGATCAGCAGCCCGACCACCGCCAGCGCCGCCGGAACACTGGCGGCGTGGGACAACACCCAGAAGGCGGGATAGGTGAGCAGCGCGCTCGCCAGCGCGGTCCATATGACGAAGGGACGGCGTCGGCCCAGGCGGTCCGACAGAAGCCCGGCCAGGGGAGCCACCGCCAGCATGGTCGCCCCGGCGGCGCAGCCCGTCAGGAATGCGGTCTGAGGCGGCAGCCCGACCACCCGGATCAGGTAGGTCGGCATGTAGAAAATGTTCACGTAAGTGGAGGCGGTGCCGCCCATGATCATCAGAACGCCGATCAGCAGCGTCGTCCGATGAAAGGACAGCAACTCCGCCACAACGGCCTTGCCGCCGGGTTCGTGTCGCGCGGTTTCCGGCAGCAGGCGGCGCAGATGGAGCCCCACCGGAACGATCAGCAGCCCTGCCAAAAAAGGAAGGCGCCAGCCCCACGAGTCCAGCGCGTCGGCCGACAGGTGGGTCGACAGCAGATAGCCGCTGAGCGCGCCCAGCAGCGCGGCCGCCCCCTGGCTGGCCATTTGCCAGCTGACCCGCAGGCCACGGCCGGCGGGGTGGCCCAACTCCATCAGCATGGTCGTCGCCACGCCGATCTCGCCGCCGGCCGAGAAGCCCTGCAGGATGCGGCCGATGACGATGATGGCGGGTGCCGCCGCGCCGATCTGCGCATAGGTCGGGCAAAGCCCGATCAGAAGAGTGCCCAGCGCCATCATGGCGATGGTCAGCACCAGCGCGGGCTTTCGCCCGACCCGGTCGGCGTAGTCGCCGATGACGATCCCGCCCAGCGGCCGGACGACGAAGCCGACACCGAAGGTCAGCAGCGCCAGCAGGAGCGGACCGAAGGCCGATTGTACCGGGAAGAACAGTTTGCCGATGGTCAGGGCGAAAAAGCTGTAGATGGTGAAGTCGTAAAGCTCAACCGCGTTGCCGATCGACAGCGCCAGGATGGTGGCAGGAGGCGATGGTACGGACCGACCGCCGCTGGCGAAATTCGACGATGCCATGGCCCTTCCCCTCTTTCCGCTGCCCGGAGCGCACCACGGCGTCCATAAGGACCGGATCAATTAGATTTTCCAAAAACAATGGCCCGGCAATTCCGGCATATCGAATGGAGAGGACTGCGTCTCTTTTTACGGCAGAACCGCAAATCAAGACACAAAACATCCAATACCATCGTCCTGGACATGCCGATTGATTCTCTGGGGAATATTGATAATACCTAGAGATAGCTTTGAAAAGTGCTTCAATCCGGTAGCCATTGAAAGCACCGGCGTTCCACGGCGCCGATCAGCCGAACCATTGACGCACTGACATAAGGACTTGAACGATGCGATCCGAAGATGCCACGCGCCGCAGCTTCATCGTCGGCACCGCGGTCGCCGGGGCCGCCGGGGTCGCCATCGCGACGACGGTCGCCCCAAGCATCGCAGCCGCGGCCGAACGCCAGCCCGCCGGCAACGGCTCTGTCCATCAAAGGGAAGGGAAACGGACGATGACCAACGGCAAGACCGAAGACGGGTTCGTCACCGCCAAGGACGGCGCCTCGATATATTACAAGGATTGGGGACCGCGCGACGCCCAGACCGTCATGTTCCACCATGGCTGGCCGCTCAGCGCCGACGACTGGGACGCCCAGATGCTGTTCTTCCTGAACCACGGCTACCGTGTCGTCGCCCATGACCGGCGCGGCCATGGCCGCTCGACCCAGACGGCGACCGGCAACGAGATGAACACCTACGCCGACGACGTGCTGGCGGTGGTTGCCGGGCTGGGGCTGAAGAACGTCTTCCATGTCGGCCATTCGACCGGCGGCGGCGAGGTCGCGCGCTATCTGGGCCGTCACGGCACCTCGCGCGCCGGCAAGGCGGCGCTGCTGGGCGCCGTTCCCCCGATCATGGTCAAGACCGAGGCCAATCCCGGCGGCCTGCCGCTGGAGGTGTTCGACGGCTTCCGCGCAGCGCTCGCCGCCAACCGCGCCCAGTTCTTCCGCGACATCCCCTCCGGCCCCTTCTACGGCTTCAACCGGGACGGCGCCAAGGTCTCGCAGGGCGTCATCGACAACTGGTGGCGGCAGGGCATGATGGGCGGGACCAAGGCCCATTACGACTGCATCAAGGCCTTCTCCGAGACCGACTTCACCGAGGATTTGAAGAAGATCGACATTCCGGTCCTGGTGATGCACGGCGACGACGACCAGATCGTGCCGATCGCCGATTCCGCGCTGCTGTCGTCCAAGCTGCTGCCGAAGGGCACCCTGAAGGTCTACAAGGGCTTTCCGCACGGCATGGCGACCACCCATGCGGAGACGATCAACGCCGACCTGCTGGCCTTCTTCAAGGCCTGAGAATGACCTGCCCCAGCAGGGCCGCACCCGGCGCTGCGGGGGTCAACCTATACGCAGGTGTGAATGGCGCATCCTGCTCCAACTGTTGAAATGAACCGGCCGCAACGGAGGTTGTTGACGGGCCGGGCCGCGGCTGGAGTGCGATGTTGTGCTGAGTGTTCCCACCATCTGTGTCGTCGACGATGATGAAGGCATCCGGGAGAGCTTGGACAACTTCCTGCGGTCCGTCGGATTGCAGGTTCGCACCTTCCCCTCGGCGGAGGAGTTCATCGCCTACGACGGCGAGGCGGACTGCCTGATCACCGATCTCAACCTGACAGGCATGGACGGGCTCAGCCTGCAGATGGTGTTGCTGCAGCAGGGCCGCAGCCACCCCGTCATCGTGATGACCGCCTTCGCCACGCCTGCTGCCCGCAGTCGCTCGCTGGCGCAGGGTGTCACCGCCTTTCTGACCAAGCCGCTCGACCCGGAAAAGCTGCTCGTCCTCATCGAAGACGCCCTTGAAACCGAACGAGACCGCACCCCATGACCGCCCAGCCTCGCCGCAGTGACACCACCGTCGGGAGATACGACTTCGCCGGCTTTGCCGCGGAGGAGCGGTCCGGCTACGATGGACGGGCCGGTCGGAGGGGACGGCAGACGGGCATGACGGAGAGTTCCATGGCGGATGGCGGCACCCCTGCCCTGGTCTGCATCATCGATGACGATGCCGACGTGCGATGTGCGGTGGAGAGTCTGCTCCGCTCCGTCGATTACAGGGTAATGGCCTTCGCCTCGGCGGAGGAGTTTCTGGCTTGCGACGAGGCCGCCAGCGCCGCCTGTCTCATGCTGGACGTCTATCTGGACGGTGCCGATGGGCTGGAGGTCCAGCAGGCGCTGCACGACCGGTCCATCGCCGTGCCGGTGGTGCTGATGACCGGCCAGGGCGACATCCCGATGACGGTGCGCGGCATGAAGGCCGGCGCCGTGAACTTCCTGTCCAAGCCCTTCGCCGAACCGGATCTGCTGCAGGCCGTCGCGGAGGCGGTGGATTTGGACGGCCGCCGCCGCGCCGAACGCGGGCAGGAAGACACGGTGCGTGGGCTCTACGCCAAGCTCACCCCGCGCGAGCGCGATGTCATGGCCCTGGTCACCGCCGGGCTTATGAACAAGCAGGTCGCGGCGAAGCTGGAGCTGAGCGAGGTCACGGTGAAGATCCACCGCGGCAACCTGATGCGCAAGATGTATGCACAGTCGCTGGCCGACCTCGTCCGCATGGCCGAAATCCTGGGCGTGCGAGAACGGACGGTCACCCGCTACAGCACGGCCGGCTGAGCCGCCGCCTCCCCCGCGGCCGACGCCACCGGCAGCGAGAAGGACAGGGCGGCACCTTGGCGGCTGTCGTTGGCCGCCCACAGCCGGCCGCCATGCTCCTCCACGATGGTCTTGCAGATCGACAGACCCAACCCCATCCCCTCCCGCTTGGTGGAGAAGAAGGGTTCGAAGATCCGCGGCAGCACATCGCCCGGAATGCCGGGGCCGCTGTCGGCGATGGTGAAGGTCACGGCATCCGGCCCGTCGGGCGCGGCGGCGATGGCGATGCGGCGCTCCGGCGACTTCGCCGCCTGCATGGCCTGGATCGCGTTGTAGGCGATGTTGACGATCACCTGCTGGATTTGCGTGCGGTCGCCGACGATGGCCGGCAGATCCGGCGGGACATCGACGGAGATCCTCGTCTTCTGACGATAGGCTTCATGCTCCACCAGAGTGACCGCATCGGCGATGCAGTCTTGCGGTTTCATCGCTTCGGTGACGAGTTCGCTGCGCCGCGCGAAGGAGCGCATCTTGCCGACGATCCGCACGGCATGCCGGGTGCTGGCGGTGATGCGGTTCAGGCTGGTCGCCACCTCGTCCAAATTCGGGATCTCGCGCGAAAGCCAGCGCGTCGCCGCCGCGGCATGGCTGGCGATGGAAACCAGCGGCTGCGACACCTCATGCGTCAACGACGCCGCCAATTCTCCCACCAGCGACAGCCGCCCAGCATGGCTGAGGTCGGCCTGGGCCGCCATCAGCGCCTCCTGCACGCGCTTCAGTTCGCTCACGTCGACGGCAAAGAAATAGAGGCGGCTGTAGGCCTGCGGATCGGCCGGTCCCGCCGGCAGGCTCGCCCGCCACAGGATGGGAACGACGCGCCCGTCCTTGGTGTGCAGGACGCGTTCGCCCTGGCAGACCGTTTCGCCGCGCACCATCGCCTTGAACACCTGGGCGTTGCTGGCCGGATTGGCCGGCAATCTCACCCGCGATTCCCGCAGGAAAGTCTCCTTGTCCCGGAAACCCAGCAAATCGAGCGCGGAACGGTTGGCATCGAGAATGCGGTGGAACCGCCGCACGTCGAAGAAGAACTGCGGGTTGTCCTCCAGGAAGCGGTCGAAATCCGTCACCCCGCCGGCGATCACCTCGTCGACGGAACGCTTCACCCCCGACCAGTCTTCGCACAGGATCGAGATGGGCGAGATCTCGAACAGGTCGGTATGCCGAAGGTCCATCGCTCGCAACCTTTCCCCGTTACCGTACACGTCAATGGTCTGCCGCGGTCGCCCATTCTCGGCCATCTATAGGGAACTCTTGGGAAGACCGCAAATTTGTCCCGATTGGCGGCCTCGGGCAGTTTCCGGTCATTAGCGCCCGATCAGTTCGCCGCCCTTAATACCTAGGGATGGATACGAGACCGGCGGCCAGCGGGCAAGAATAGGCCTCAGCAGAATCCCCCGAACCAACTCCTCCACGGAGACCGCCATGACCACCCTTCATGTCAATGGCCGCGCCTATCAGGTGGCGGTCGAGGACGACACGCCGCTGCTTTGGGTCCTTCGCGACACGCTGGGGTTGACCGGGACGAAATACGGCTGCGGCATCGCGCAATGCGGCGCCTGCACCGTGATGATCGACGGCACCGCCACCCGCTCCTGCCAGGTGCCGGTGGACAGCGTCGGCAACGCCGACATCCGCACCATCGACGCCATCGAGGAGGACCCCGTCGGCCGCAAGGTGGTGGAGGCTTGGGTCGCCGGACAGGTGCCGCAATGCGGCTATTGCCAGTCCGGGCAGGTGATGGCGGCGACCGCCCTGCTGAAGCAGACGCCCAACCCGAGCGACGGCGACATCGCCGACGCGATGACCAACCTGTGCCGCTGCGGAACCTACAACCGCATCGCCGCCGCCATCCGCCAGGCCGCCGGCTGAGAGGAGCACGCATCATGGACCGCCTGCTCACCGCAGCCCCGATCAAACTCAAAGACCCCCTCGAACTCCAGATCGAGGCGCAATCCGCCGTTGCGCTGATGAAGGCGGAGGGCGTTTCCAACCTGTCGCGCCGCGCCTTCCTCGGCTTCGGTGCCAGCGCGCTCGTGCTGGGCGCCCTGCTGCCGTCGATGCCGGTGCGGGCACAAACCGCCGCCGCCGCGGTCAAGCCGGGCACCCGCATCCCGGCCTTTCTGGTCATCGGCAAGGACAATGCCGTCACCCTGCTCAGCCCCTTCGTGGAGGGCGGCCAGGGCATCAACACCGGCCTTGCCCAGATCGTCGGCGAGGAACTGGACGTCAACCCCAGCCGCTTCACCGTCGAATGCGCCCCGCCGGGACCGGACTACGCCGTCATCAACGGCCTGCGGATGACCGGCGGCAGCTTCTCCACCCGGTCCAGCTACCCGCTGATGCGCCGGTTGGGCGCCACCGCCCGCGACATGATGATCCGCGCAGCATCCGCGAAGCTGAAGGTCAAGCCGGAAAGCCTGAAGACGGAGGACGGCTTCGTCATCCATCCGGCCAGCGGCAAGCGGCTGTCCTACGGCGAGTTGGCCCCCGTGGCGCTCGCCCTGCCGCCGCGCGACGATGTGGCCCTGCGCGACCCGGCCAAATTCCGCTACATCCGTCAGCCGGTGGCGCGGCTGGACGTGCGGGCGAAATCGACCGGCAAGGCCGTCTACGCCATCGACCAGAAGCTGGAGGGCATGCTCTACGCCGCGGTCCAGCATGCGCCGAACCAGGGCACCGTCGTGCAGGCCATCGCCAACGAGGCCGCAGTGGCGGCGATGCCCGGCGTTCATTCCGTCCACAAGTTGACGGGGGCCGTGGCGGTCGCCGCCGACAGCTGGTGGCGCGCCCGCAAGGCGGTGGAAACGCTGTCGGTGAGCTGGTCGGTTCCGGCCGCATCCGGGCTCGACACGGTGGCCGCCGACTATTCATCGGACGGGCTGCTGGCCGCGCTGAAATCCTCCACCGAAGCAGGGCTTCCGGCAGAAGCCGAAGGCGACATGGCCGCGGCCTTCGCCAAGGCCGCCAAGGTGATCGAGGCGGAGTATGACGCCCCCTATCTGGCCCACGGACAGTTGGAACCGCCGTCCTCCATGGCGCGGTTCAACCCGGACGGCACGCTGGAACTGTGGGCGCCCAACCAGATGCCGGAGCTGTTCCAGTCGGTGGCGGCCCAGGCCGCCGGGCTGGCGCCGGAGAAGGTCATCCTGCATTCGCCGATGCTGGGTGGCTTCTTCGGCCGGCATTTCCTCTATGGCAGCGCCAACCCCTTCCTGCAGGCGATCCAGCTGGCGAAGGCCACCGGCCGCCCGGTGAAGGTGCTGTGGTCGCGCGAGGAGGAGTTCCGCATGGACGCCCTCCGTCCGCTCAGCTTCAGCCGCTTCCGCGCCGCCCTCGGCGCCGACGGACGCCCCACCGCGATCCAGGCGCGCACGGTCGGCGAAGGGCCGCTCGGCCGCTGGTTCGGCGCGGTGTTCAAGGACCCGGTCGACAGCTCGGCTGTGGAAGGCATCACGGAAAAGCCCTACGCCATCCCCAACCGGCGGATGGAGTACGTCAAGTTCCCCCATCCCGTGACCATCGCCTTCTGGCGCTCCGTCGGCCATTCGATGAACGATTTCTTCTATGAAGGCTTCCTGGACGAGATCGCCGATGCCGGCGGCCAGGATCCCTTCGCCCTGCGGATGGAACTGCTGAAGGGCAAGCCGCGCCATGCCAAGCTGCTGGAGACCGTGGCGGCGATGTCCGGCGGCTGGAAACGCGGTCCCTACGAGGTGGACGGCACCCGCCGCGCCCGCGGCGTCTCGATGGCATCCCCTTTCGGGTCGGAGACGGCAACCATCGCCGAGGTGTCGGTCCAGGGCGGCGAAACGCAGGTTCACAATGTCTGGGTCGCCTTCGATCCCGGCAGCATCGTCAACCCGGCCATCGTGAGGTCGCAGATCGAATCCGCCGTGGCGCTCGGCCTGTCGGCCACACTGTTCGAGGAGCTGGTCTACAAGGGCGGCTTGCGCCAGTCCCACAATTTTGACGAGTACCCGATCCTGTCCCGCCGCTCCATGCCCGCGGTCCATGTGGAGATCGTGGAGAGCGGCGCCCCGATGGGCGGCGTCGGGGAACCGGGCCTGCCCGGCGTTCCGCCGGCGGTGGTCAATGCGGTGGCGGCCCTGACCGGCCAGCGCATCCGCAGCCTTCCGCTGGCGAAGAACAAGATCGGGGTCTGAGGACGCCCCTGCCCCGCTGCGCGTGAATGTCCGGAAATGCGGTTTCCATGACATTCACGCCATCGGGCATCCGTCCTAAACTTCGGGCATCCGCCATTTCCGGCCGTCTGTTTTTTGCAAGGCGTGAGACCATTTGTCCGTGCCTGCCTCTTGTGCCGTCCGGAATGGCCCCGCACAGGAATCCTTCCATGGCCACCACCGCACTTCAGTCCAGGGCGCCGCTCTATTGGCTGGCGCTCGGGTCCTTCGCCGTCGGAACCGAGAGTTTCATGATCGCGGCGATCCTGCCGGACATCGCCGCCGATCTGTCGGTCAGCGAACAGGCGGCGGGCCAGCTGGTGTCCGTTTTCGCGCTGACCTATGCCGCCAGTTCGCCGTTGCTGACCGTCCTGACCGCGGCCGTCAGCCGGCGCCTTCTGCTGACCGCCACCATGCTGGCCTTCGTCGCCGCCAATATCGTGGCGGCGGTCGCCGGCAGCTATGGCGGACTGATGGCGGCGCGGGTCCTGCTCGCCATGGCGGCGGGGCTGTTCGTGCCCAACGCCAATGCGCTGGCCGGCATACTGGTGCCGCCGTCGGAGCGCGGCCGCGCCCTGTCCATCGTCACCAGCGGTCTCAGCCTCGCCATCGTGTTCGGTGTGCCGCTGGGCGCCGTCGTCGGCCACACGCTGGGCTGGCGCATGACCTTCGGCGGCGTCGCCGTGCTGTCGGTCGTGGCGGCGGCCGGGCTGCTGGTCGGGTTGCCGCGGGCCATCGGGTCCGCCGCTCCGGTGGTCGGACTGCGCGAACGGTTGGGGGCACTCGCAAATCCGGCGGTGCGCCGGCCGCTGGCCGTCACCACCCTGTGGGCGATGGGTCCCTTCACCGTCTACCCCTACATCGCCTCCTACCTGCAACGCGTGACGGGGCTGGAGGGTGGCGCCGTCGGCTTCGCCCTGTTCGCCTGGGGGCTGTCGGCCTTCATCGGGCTGGCGGTGGGCGGACGGCTGACCGACCGGCTCGGCGGCGCCCGGATCGTGGCCCTGACCCTGCCGCTGGTCGTGCTGGCGTTGGCGAGCCTGTCGCTGACGGCGGAGTTGCTGCCGCCCGCACTGGCTCTGATCCCCGCCTTCGTCGGCATCATGCTCTGGGGCTTTTCCGCCTGGGCCTTCTATCCCGGCCAGCAGGCCCGGCTGATCGGCATCACCGGGCCGAAGCACGCGCCGATCATCCTGTCGGTCAACGCCTCCTTCCATTATTTCGGCTTTTCGGTAGGGGCGGCGCTGGGTTCGCTGGTGCTGAGCGTCGGCAGCGTTCGGGAACTCGGCTGGGTCGGCGCGCTCTGCGTCACGCTGGCCTGCCTGCTGGAGTTCGCCCCGGCCAAGGCGCCGCGGATGGCAGACGCTCCCGCGGAATGAAATCACCGCAATAGGAAAGGGCCGCCGGATGAAAGTCCGGCGGCCCTTCTTTGCTTCCTACTCGATCAAACCGGAATGGGGTTCTCGGCGATGTAACTGTTGAAGCCCATGACCAGGGCATGTTCGTTCGGGCCGGCATTGTCGCGCATCGGGCGTGCGCTCTCGACGATAGCCTCCTCGGCATCGGTGCCCAGGGCCGCCATAGTCTGTTCGATGAAGGCGTCCAGCGGCATGGCGCGCGGATCGTCACCCTTCTTGATCAGGTCGGTGTTGACCCAGGGCGGCGCGATTTCCTGCACGGTGACGCTGGTGTCGCGCAGCATGAAGCGCTGGGACAGCGTATAGCTGTGCAGCGCCGCCTTGCTGGCGGAATAGACCGCTGTCGTCGCCAGCGGCGTGTAGGCGAGCACCGAGGTGTTGTTGACGATCACCGACCGCGGCTGCGCCTTCAGATGCTCGATCAGCGCCGAGGTCATGCGGATGGGGCCGAGCAGGTTGGTGGTGATGATCGACTGGGCCTGCGTGTCGTCGATCGGGCCGGAGGCATCGTCGAACGGCATGATGCCGGCATTGTTGATCAGGACGTTCAGCGTCGGGTTCTCGGCGACCAGCCGTTCGGCGGCGGCCTGGATGCTGATCGGGTCGGTGATGTCCAGTTCGATGCCCTTCATGCCGGGATTGGCGGCGGTCACCTGATCCAGCAGGGCCTTGCGCCGGCCGGCGATGATGACTTGGTTGCCCAGCTTGTGGAAAGCCTCGGCCAGCCCGCGGCCGATGCCGGAGGTGGAGCCGGTGATGAAGATGGTGTTTCCGGTGAGTTGCATGGTGTGATGTCCGTTGAGGTTTGAAAATGGGCAAGCAGGGGCGCCGGGTAAAGTGAAGTCATCCCCGCATCAGCGCCGTGTCCGATGATGTGAAAAGCTACCGCACCCGAAATATTCCGGGAGCCATATCTAGGTATTAAACGAGGGCACGACTGTCCGAGGACGAGCCAAAGTCTATTCCAGCGCCGAAACCCGGCTGCTTTCGACGGAGCGGCGCACCACCTGCGGCGGCTGTCCATAGGCACGCAGGAAGGCGCGGCGCATGCGCTCGCGGTCGGCGAAACCGGTTTCGCGGGCGATGACGTCCATCGGATGGCGCCCCTCCTCCATCATCACGCGCGCCGCCTCCAGCCGCAGATGCTCGACCGCCTTGGCCGGGGTCTGGCCGGTCTCCTGGCGGAACAGGCGGCTGAACTGGCGCGGGCTGAGATTCGCCGCCTCCGCCAGTTCCTCCACCGACAGCTCGTTCCTGAGGTTTTCCTTGGCGTGGACCAGCGCCCGCTTCACCCGGTCGGACCGCGGTTCCAGATCCAGCAGGGCGGAGAACTGCGACTGTCCGCCGGGCCGGCGCAGATAGACCACCAGTTTGCGCGCCACCGCCTTGGCGACTTCAGAGCCGAAATCATCCTCGACCAGCGCCATGGCAAGGTCGAGACCGGCGGTCATCCCGGCGGACGTCCAGACATTGCCGTCCACGCTGAAGATGCGGTCCTCCTCCACCTTCACTGCGGGATAGAGGCGCTGGAGGTTGCGGGCATGGCTCCAATGGGTGGTGGCGCGGCGCCCGTCGAGAAGGCCGGCCTCCGCCAGCACATAGGCCCCGGTGCAGATGCCGGCGACCCGGCGCGACGTCCCCGCCGCCTCGCGCAGATAAGCCAGCAGGCCGGGGGTGGACGGCTTGACCCGCAGCGAGCCGATGGTGACGGTGGTGTCGAAGAAGCCGTCGCCGAAGGGCTGGGTTTCGACGGCAAAGCCCAGAGAATTGCGCACCGGCCCACCCTGTTCAGACAGGACATGGACCTGATAAGCCGGCCGGCCGAGCACGAGGTTCGCCATCTCGAACGCCGACAGCGCAGCCATTCCCATCACCTGGAAATCGTCGAACACCACGAAACCGATGGTGAGCATGTTCCGCCCTGCCTCTCCAGCCTCAGCTCTTCAACCTTGTCTCGCCCTCATACCGCAAGCCTGTGGATGCGGTGGCGATGCTCAGACTATGCGGGCTCGCGATTGGCTGAAACGTCAAAGATGCCACGATTCCAGCCATCGCAGCCGCATTCCTCGGCGAAGAGGCCACAGCCATCGAACGGGTCGGGCGAGGCGCCCGGAACGGCGTCCCAAAGATGGGTGCATCGTTCTATATCGCACCTCCGGCTGTACGTAGGGTGTCCCACCCACCGGTACCCGCGACAGCGGGACCGGAACCCGCAAGGAGATACGACCATGATGCTCAACTGGAACGAATACCGTCAGCAGGTCCTCACCGGTGTCGGCGAGATCGCGAAGCTCAGCCCCGACACGGTGAAGGGCTATGCCGGGCTCAGCGGCGCCGGGCAGAAGAAGGATCTCCTGGGCGCCAAGGTGCGGGAACTGATCGCGCTGGCGGTCGCCGTCAGCATCCGTTGCGACGGCTGTATCGCCGTCCATACCGAAGCGGCGATCAAACATGGCGCCACCCAGGAGGAGATCGCCGAGGCGCTGGGCGTCGCCATCGCCCTGAACGCCGGAGCGGCGCTGGTCTATTCCACCCGCGTGATGGACGCCTACGCCGCGCACGGCTGAACCGAAGGCGGCGGAGACAGGCCATCGGGCCGCCGCCGCCCTCCTGCCGCCCAGTTACTTGTGCCGGGCTTCCTGCGCCGGAAAATTCCGTCACCGTTCTTCAGGAACCCCATCGATCCGATGCTTGTGCCGCCACAGCCGGGGCGCTTCACCGGCAACGCGGCGGAAGATGCGCGAGAAATGCGACTGGTCCGAGAAGCCGCAGTCGAGCGCGATCTGCGACAAGGGTGTGGTGGTGGTTTTCAACAGTTCCTTCGCCCGCTCCACCCGCCGGCGCACGATGTAGGCATGCGGCGGGCAGCCGAAGCTGTCCTTGAAGGCTTGACAGAAATAGCCGCAACTGAGCTTCGCCGCCGCCGCCAGATCCCGGTTGCGGATGGAACCGGCGAGATGGGCGTCGATGTAGGCGGTCACCCGCCGCACCTGCCAGGCCGCAAGCCCGGCCTTCGCCAGTTCGGTTTTCGCCAGTTCGGCTTTCCGGTCGCCATCGTCCGGCGCGTCACGATCATGACGATGCTCACCGCCGACGCGCTGCAACCGGGCCAGGGCCAGCGACAGGCAATGCTCCACCGACTGCCGATCCGGCGCCAGCATGTCGTTCGCCACCCGCAACAGCCAATCGGCCGCAGCCGTCAGCCTGTCGCCGTCATCCCGCACTTGGCCGATGGACGCCGGGGCTGCCAACGTCGGTGGAATGCGCAACGTCCCGGAAGCAGCCATTTCCATGTCGATCTCCTGCTCAGGTCACCTTGACGGCGACAGTGCCGGAGGCCCGGATGTGCAGGAACCTATACTCAGGTATCGATAGCCGGACGGATGGGGCCCGGATTGCCTGCCAGCAGGTCGAAGGCGTCTACAGCCGGCCCAGAAGTGCCGCGGCTTCCCGGAGATCGGGGGTATCGTGCCCCTCGGCGAAGGTGCCATAGATGGACGAAAGGGCGGACGCGGCATCCTGTCGACGTCCCGTCTCCATGGACCGCCTGACCATGCTCATCGCCGTCCGCAGACTCCAGGACCGGGCCCCTTGTGCGCCGGCGATCTCAATCGATTGCTGCAGCAGCCTCTCCGCCGTTTCCGGTCCGCCTGCGTTTTCCGACTTCAGGCGGAGCAGTTCGGCCGTCGCCCAGCTGGTCGGGCCGTCGCTCGCTTCATCCAGGATGGCCGGCGGGATCAGACGCGGAGCGACGGTCGCGAGCATCCGGATGCGTTTGTTCCGGTACACCTCGGCGAACCGCGAGGACCGGCGGAGCGCCGCGAGTTGGTCGTCCCGTGCCTGCCGTGCCTCCAGCGCCAGCTGATAACACAGCCCATAGGTGCGCCAGACGAACAAGGAGCCTTCGTTGGTCTTTTCGACCAGCAGGTTGGCATACCGCTCTGTCAAATCGTAGTCGCCGCACCAGAAGGCCACCGGGCAGGCACCCAGCGACAAGGCGAAGCACAGGGAGAGCGCATGACCGGACGCCAGCGCCTGCTCCACCGCCTCAAGCATCGCCTCCCGCGCCCGGTCCGGGTGCCCCTGGATCCAGGACAGGCGCGCCATATGGGTGTGGGAGACGATCCGCTGTTCGAACTGGTAGCCCCGCAGGCTCGATCCGGTGGTCGGGGCCGGTGCACTCAGGCACCGCTCGGCGAAATCGCGTGCACGGTCGAATTCGCCCACGGTGAGGAGGCCGAGGGTCATCATGCGCTGATACATGGACTCCGCGCCCGGATCGACGGGCGTTCCCAGGAGTTGGCCGAAGCGCTCCGCCGCCTCCAGCGCTTCATGGTCCTTCTCAAGGGCCAGATAGTAGAGCCACAACCCCCAAAGGGCCCGGCGCTGGTATCCGACGTTGCCAAGCTGCTGCGAAAGCTCAAGTCCGCGCAGGAGCACGGCCTTGACCTCCGGTGCCGGGCCGAGCGAATTCCACAGTGCCGGGCCCAGATGCGCGGTGATCGACATTTCCGACTGCAAGTCCGGTTCCGGTTGTCGCCGGACCGACTGCAGCACCGTCTCGGCGTGCCGGCGGAACTCATCGGTCAGCGACAGCTGGAACCACATCGGGGCCGACGCGACGGTCAGGTCGACGGCGGTCGCCAAATCGCCGGCAGGCGACAGCGCCCATTCCAGCGCGCTGCGCACATCGTCCACCCGGGTCCCGTACACGACGTTCCAGGCCACCGTGTTCGTCGACTGCGACCCGGCCAGCATCCGGCAGAGATGCCGCGCCAGATTGCGGCAGACCACGTCAGCCTCGCCGCTTTCCTGAAGCCGTTCCGCCGCATATTGGCGCGTGGTTTCGAGCAGGCGGAACTGCACGCTCTGCTGCCGGTGCTCGACGGAGAGCAGCGACTTCTTCGACAGCTCCGATATGCCCTCGACGACATCCTCCTCCGAAATCGCGCCGAAGGCAGCGACGCCGATTGCGAGGTCGCCGGTGAATGCCCCGCGGATGACGGAAAGCCGGCGCAGGACAGTGCGTTCGCGCTCGTCCAGCAGGCGGTGGCTCCACTCCAGCGTGGCCCGAAGGGTCTGGTGACGGGGCAGTGCTGTGCGACGGCCGCCGCGCAGAACGTCGAAGGCCCGGTCCAGGCTCGCCGCCAGACCATGGATTCCCAGCAGGGGCACCCGGGCCGCCGCCAGTTCCAGCGCGAGCGGAACTCCGTCCAGGTGGCGGCAAAGCTCCGCCGCGACCGGCGCGTCCGCGTCCGACAGGCGGAACATGCTGTCCCCGGACGACACCCGTTCGACGAACAGCTCCACCGCCGGGTAGGTCAGCGCCTGGTGGGCGGTCAACGTGCTTTCCTGCCCCGGCGGAACCGACAAGGGCGGCAGGCGGTAAACCCACTCGCCCTGCGCGCGCAGGATCTCGCGGCTGGTTACCAGGATGTCGATGTCGAGAGCAGTGGCCAGGATGCCTTCGACGACGATGGCGACCTCTTCGATCAGATGCTCGCAGTTGTCGAGGATCAGCAGGGCATCCAATCCCCTGACCGCCCCGAGGAAACCGTCCAGGGCACCCTTGCCGCCACCGGGCAGCTTCATCACCTGGGCGATGGTGGCGCACACCAGCCTCGGGTCCGACAGCGTGCTCAGATCCACGAAATGGACGCCGTCCCGGTGGCTGCTCGCTGAAACCTGCGCCACTTCGATGGCGACGCTCGTCTTCCCGATTCCACCGACGCCGGTGATGGTGACAAAGCTCTTCTCCGCCAACTTCCGCACGATGTCGTCGATCGTCTCGTCGCGCCCGATCAGCCGGTCGATGTTGCGGGGCAAAAGGATCGCAAGCTCCGCAGGCGGTGCGGACGGATGCGCGACAGCCCCCTCCGCGGCCTCCTGCGAGATGGGCGTCCGGATGGTCCCGACGAACCGGTAGCCCATTGCCGGGATGTTTTCGATATAGTCCGTGCCAAGGTCGTTCTTGCCCAACAGCTTCCGCAAGGAGCCGATGTGAACGCGGATGTTCGCCTCTTCGACGAACAGCCCCGGCCAGACGCGGGCCATGATGTCGCGGTTGCTGACGACCGCTCCGGCCTGCTCCAGGAGCAGGGCGAGAATGGCCAGGGGCCGGCTTCCCACCTTGACGGCAACACCGTTCTTCAGCAGCCCGCGCATCGGGGAAAAGCGGAAGGGTCCGAAGGTGACCTCGTTCTGCTCCATGGCGGGGCCGGTCACGGACGGCAGTCGGGAAACCACGGACGGGTGGGAAACGGACGTGTCAGCCAAGGGTCGCGTCCACCATCCCGGCAACGGGAAAGCGGTGACACGACCTCCGGCGCGGCTCGGTCCTTTTCAGGTCATTGAAAGCAAAAGAAAGCGTCATTTCCTATCGCTAAGCATACATAAGACTTCGCCATGATACGTATGCTTTGCCATAGGTCAACGCATCAAAACGGAGCATGGCGTGGTGCAGCGGGACGCTTCCGCACCGGCTCTCACCGATCGTCGGCCCCGTCCTCCACCATGCCGGCTTCGACCCCGATGGCGTCGGCCCAGCGGCTTCTCACCAGCTCCACCGCGCGCCGCCGGGTGAAAGCACCGGACACGATGATCGCGGAGGGAAAGGCTGCGCGAATGCGGGCGGCGGCACTGCGATCCTCGTAGGGGAGATGGCCGAGCGGGGCCCCATCCGCATCGGTGCGGACGAGGTGTACGAAGGGAAGCTCCTGCCCGGCCAACGCCGTCAGAAGCATGGTGAACAACGTGACGGGGTCCGAATCCGACATGCCGCGGAATTGGCCGAATGGCGACAGGCGGACACCGACCCGCTCCGCCGTCCAGACGCCGGTTACCGCATCGACAAGTTCGCAGAGGAAGTTCAACCGGTTTTGGATGGAGCCGCCATAGCGGTCCGTGCGCCGGTTCACCCCGTCCTGAAGGAACTGGTCGGGAAGCGAACCGTCCGCCGCGTCGAGTTCCACGCCATCGAAGCCGAGGTTCCTGGCCTGCTCGGCCGCACGGCGGAAATCCGCAACGACCTCGTCGATGCCGGTGCCGTGCAGGGTGTCGGCCCGGACAGGGGCGTATCCCGGGTGGCACAACCGCGCCACCACCTTGGCTTTCCTGGCATGGGCCAGGCTGATCGCCGCAGCCCAAGCCGCAGCCACCCCGGGCGTATCGAACCCATCCAGAACGGGGGCGGACGCCGCCGTTGCGGAAACCGGCACGGGGGGCGTTATGACCAGCCCACCGGGCGAGACATTCCGGACGCAGGCGCCGTAATCGGCCGCAGGGCAGCGCTCGCCGATCCGCCTGTGAACGGTCGCCGCCGATATGACGACGCGATGGGCGAGATCGAGCGCACCGATGTTTATCGGGAGAAACAGCTTTTCCATTCCGGTACCTTCCACCGGATCAAAACCGCATCGCAGCGCGGCCGGACGCTGGAGCTTCAATCACGCCGAACACGGGCCAACCGAACCCAGGCCAACCGAACTCCGCCATGCAACGCTCAGCCATGCAACGCTCAGCCATGCCGGACCCGGACCTGCCTGTCATTTTGCACCGTCCTCAACCCCGGGGCCGAGCGGAAGGCGGAGACCGGAGCCGCATTGGCGCGCTTGGGAAGCGTCGGCGGGGTGGACGCCGCGCGCACGGACGCCACCAACTCGACGATGCGGTGCGCCATGTCGTCGGCACGGTCCATCTCAGCCTCGATCAGCCGGGACATCTTCTCCGCATCGGGGCAGGCGGCACCATTGCGCTCCATCCAGCGCCGCCGGGCGTCCGACGCCAGCCGGATGGAGGTGACGGCGTTGACGAGGGTCCTGACATAGGAAACGTAGGTGTTGATCTCCAATTCGCCGAATGCGTGCGGCCGCATCGCGAGGACTTCGGGCCATTGTTGGTGCGGCGACATCGACGACACACCATCGTCACGGGCGGAAAGGTGAGCCATGGCCCCTGCTCCTGTCTGGGTTGTTCTGAGGAGAGTGTGGCCGGGCGGCGGACCGTAAGCGAGTAAAGCCTTGTAAAGGCCAATGCCCCTTTACGCGCACCGGCGCCATGGTCCCCATTCTTCCGAAGGGGCTTGGCAATCAGGCCGAAGCTCCGCAATATTCTTTTGTATGCAAGCGCCACCGGAATTCCGTCGGACACACGGCAGGCCCGTTGCCTTTGATTTGATTGATGGAACCGACCATGACGGTAAATCGACGGACTGTGCTGGCTGCCACTGCGGCGGGCATGTTCCTCGCCTCGGTAAGGCCATTGGGAGCACAGGCCCAGGACGCCCTGTCCATCGTGTTGCCCAACCAGTTCATTCTCGCCTTCATCGATGTCCTGTTCACGCAGGCCGCCGGATATTTCGAACGGGAAGGGCTGCTGGTCGGTATCGAGGAAGGCCGCGGCTCCTCGATGGCGTTGCAGCAAGTTTTGGGCGGAAACGCAACGATCGCCCGCATCGGGGCGGTCGATCACATCAGGGCGAGCGGGCAGTCGGCCGGCCGTGATCTTGTCGCCATCGGTACGGTACAGCAGACCTCTCCCTGGTTCGTGGTGAGCTTGCAGGACAAGCCGGTGACCGGGACGCAGGATATGGCGAACCGGATTATCGGCATCCAATCGGTCGGCGGCACCACGGAAACGCTGCTCGACATCATGCTGGCTGCCCGCGGCGTGGACCGCGCCGGTGTCCAGCGGGTGGTCGTGGGCAATTCGCCGGCCGGGGTCGATCTGATCCGCCAGGGCCGGATCGACGCCTATCTCGTAACTGCCAGCATTGCGGTCGCATTGCAGAAGAGCGGCCAGCCCGTTCACCTATGGAACACGGACGCGGTCGCCCCGACGCCGGGCTTCTGCTACTCCGGCAAACGCGACGTGATCGAGCGGCATCAGCCGGTGATCCAGCGCTACCTTCGCGCCGTCCGCACCGCGCTGCTCGACCTGATCGACGGCAAGATCACCATCGCCGATGCACTGAAGGCCCTGGAGCGCTACGATATGGCCGAGGCCCGGAAGCAGGATCTCGCCGCCGCCATCTACAAGGAGAACATCGCCTTCCTGCTGGCGGACGGTCGGGAAAACCTTCTGCGCAACGTGCCGGAGCGCTGGCGAAGCGCCTACGACCTCATGGTTTCCTGCGGGTTCGCACCGCCGCACCTGAAGCACGAGGATCTTTACACCAACCGGTTCATCGACGCGCTGTGACCTGGATCGGCGGTGCCCGCAGCAACAGCGCCGGCAGTGGCAGCGGCGAGCGGCCGGCCCTGATCACGTTGACGGATGTCGGCAAGAGCTTCGAAGTCGGTGGCGGAACGGCGTCGGCGCTCCTGCCCAGCAGCCTGTCAATCGCCGACGGCGAGTTCGTCGTGTTTCTCGGACCGTCGGGATGCGGCAAGACCACACTGCTGCGCATGATCAGCGGACTGCTTGAGCCGACCTTAGGGACCATCGACATTGCCGGAAGCCCCCTGTGGGACAGGGGTCGCTGCCGGAAGGAGCTCCGGTCCCGTCTGGGGCTTGTTTTCCAGGAATCGTCCCTGCTCCCCTGGCTGACGGTGGAAAAGAATGTGCGGCTGCCGCTGGACCTGCGTGGGCGGCTGCCTCGCGCGGAGCGGCTGTCCAGCGCACGGGCGATGCTGGCGCTGGTCGGTGCCGCCGACATCGGCGCACGGATGCCCCAGGAGATTTCCGGCGGCATGCGCCAGCGGGTGGCCATTGCGCGGGCGCTGTCCTACGATCCCGATGTGCTGCTGATGGACGAGCCCTTCGCAGCACTCGACGCGATCTCCCGCGAGGCCTTGAACCTGGAGCTTCAGGCACTCTGGCTCGCGACGGGCAAGACCATCGTCCTGGTGACGCATTCAATGGCGGAGGCGGCCTTTCTGGCCGACCGGATCGTCCTGTTCTCGCCGGGACCGGGACGCATAGACAGCGTGATCGACGTGCCCTTTCCCAGGCCGCGCACCCGCGATCTCACCTATTCGCCGGAATTCCAGCGGATGGTGCGCGACCTGCACGAACGATTGGCCGGACTGATGGGGCAACGATGAAAAAGGTCCGGTTGCGCGATGCGGCGTGGCTGCCATGGCTGGTCACGCCGTGCCTAGTGGCGGCCGGGCTGATCGCCTGGCACGGATTCGTCACCGCCTCGGGTGTCTCCCCTTTCATCCTGCCCGCCCCCAGGCCGGTGCTGGAGGAGTGGGTGGCGCTGCTGTTCAGCCGGCGGGCCTGGAGCCACACGGCCATGACCTTCGCCGGCTCCATGGCCGGCTTCCTCCTGGCGACCGTCCTGGGTGTGGCCGCAGGCATCCTGCTCTCGCTGTCGCCGACGCTGGAGCGCTTGGCGAAACCCTTCATAGTCGCTTTCCAGGTTCTTCCGAAGGTGGCGCTGATCCCGCTGTTCGTGGTGTGGATGGGATTCGGCCTGGGCCCGAAGATCCTCACCTCCGCCATCCTGCCCTTCTACCCGATCATGATGAACACGCTGCTCGGCATCCGGTCGGTGCCGGAAGGGTTGCGCGACGTGATGGCCTCCTTCGACGCCAGCCGCCTCCAGTTGCTCCGCCGCCTGGAGCTTCCCTATGCCCTGCCCTTCATCGTCACCGGCCTGGAAGTTGGAATCGTCCTGGCTCTCGTCGGCACCGTGGTGGCGGAGTTCATATCGGGAAGCTCCGGGCTGGGATACCTGCTGGTCAGCCGGATCAATTCCTTTGAGACGGCACAGATGTTCGCCATCGTTCTGCAGCTCTGTTTGCTGGGGCTCGTGCTCTACGCTGGGGTCGCAGGGCTCCGCCGGCTGCTGGTGCCGCGCATCACCCCGTTTCGTCCTTGAATGGGGTCGCAACCGCATCCTGTGTGCCACCTCCTGTTGCGATGACACCACCAGCAGGCGCAGGACGGTCGATCTGAACCGCACCGAGTTTCCCGGAGACCGGATTGTTTGGGTTATGCCGCCATGCCAACGTCCTCGGTTTGGGCATGATAGCGCGCTTCAGCCTCGGAGAGAGGAATCTTGCCGATGAGTTCCAGGAGGTGCCGGCGGTTGAACGAGTCCATCCATTCCAAGGTGATCCGCCATGGCTCTCGTTGGCGGATCACCTCGAACGGCACCGTCAACTTGTTGACCACCCAGTTGCCGGGGCGGGCCGTGCGGCGTATGGGACGGCATGACGACGTGCCCCGATCCCCGTTGCGCCGGCTACCGCCATCCCGCCGAGATGGCAGAGGCAGCGCTTCAAAGGCCCCGCCCAGGTCCAGCGCTTCCTGGCCATTCACGACCCGATCGCCAACCTCTTCCATCTCCGCCGCAACCACTGCCCCAACGCCGACTATCGGAAGGCCCGCGCCCAGGCATTTCAGGTCTGGGCCGAGGCCGCCGCCGCGCCGCTGGCGGCATAAGCGGCAGACCCCCACCATCCACCGAATACCCGCCCGGCCCGGCCACCGACAAGGTGACGGTGCCTGGTCACCTGCACCGACGCTTCGGTGGGCCGGTGCGGAAGAACGGCGGCAGAAGAAGGAAGAGGCTGCGTCCGCGAGAGCAGCGCCAGGATGGACGGCGCCTCGCGGGGATCGTCGTCCCAGGCGCAGGGGGCGGCGGCGAGCCCGATGGCCGCCGTCAGCGCAAGAAGGACACGCATGGTGCTGTCTCCTACAGTATGGGTGTGATAATCATTATGATCGTAATTACGTCGCCACCCCGCACCGGCCGCCTGGACCAGTGGGTGCCGCGATGGTGATCAGGACAACCGATTTTCCGGTGACGACATGAGCCGCAAGACCGCCAGCACTCCCGCCGCCACCGACACGCCGGCCGCCAGGTCGCAAACCGCCCGGCTGGCGGATTTCATGTGCTTCACGATCTATTCGGCCAACCTCGCCTATTCGCGGGCTTACAAGCCGGTGCTGGAGCAGCTTGGCGTCACCTATCCCCAGTACATCACCATCATCGCCCTGTGGGAGGAGGATCGGCAGACCGTCAAGAGCCTCAGCGAGAAGCTGTTCCTGGAGCCCAGCACCATGACACCGATGCTGCAGCGGCTGGAGGCCATGGGCTATGTCACGCGGGCACGTGACGACGAGGACGAACGCAGCGTCCGCGTTTCCCTGACCGAGGCCGGCCGGCAGCTTCGCGAGAAGGGCCTGGGCTTCGGCGAGTTGACGGTGAAGGCTTCCGGACTTCCGCCCGACGAGTTCCGCGCCCTCCAGAGAGCGGTCGCCCGGCTGCGCGACAACCTTCGGCAAGCCAGCAAGTAAAACAGATGGATGCGGAGGTCCGGGGCCATGCCGGCTTCTCCTCAACCGAAGGTGAAGGCGTAGGCGTCGATTCCGGGGTCGAGAAAGCGAACCTCAAACGTTCGCTCCCGCACCGCGCCCGCCTGCCGCACCAGCTGGTAGAGTCTGGTTTCCGAAACGGTGCCGTAGCCCTCGGCGTCCGTGTCCGTTCCGTGATCCGGCCCGGGCGCCATGCCGTCGATCGTGACCTGGAAGCGGACCGGCTTGCCGTCCTGCGCGGGACCGAGGATGAGGTGCAGGTCGCGGGCCCGGAAGCGGTAGACGATCGCCCCGCCCGCCCGGTTCAGCCGCGCCTGCTCGGACCCGACCGTCCAGTTGCCCGAAAGCCCCCAGTGGTTCAGCCGTAGCGCGCCGACGGTGTAGTCCTGCGGCCGGTCGATGCCGTCCCGCTCCGGCGACGCAAAGTTCGCAGCCTGCCGATAACCGACATAGGTTTCGCCGGAGCGGACTTCACCGAGGTCGGCGGGTGCCTGGGCGCCCTGCCCCGCCGGGTTGACCAGCCCGCCCTCGCCGCCTTGGCCCCCGGCAGCCCGGCCTCCGGCTGCCTCCGCCAGCAAGTCCTGGATGACCCGTTCGGTCTGCTCATACCCGCCCTCGCCGAACTGGTGATGACGGATCCGGCCCGTGGCGTCGGCGATATAGAAGGCCGGCCAATAGCTGTTGCCGAATGCCCGCCAGATGCGGAAGTCGTTGTCGATCGCCACCGGGTAGGTGATGGCGAAATCCCCCAACGCCTTCTGCACGTTCCCGATGCGCTTTTCGAAGGCGAACTCCGGGGCATGGACACCGACCACCACCAACCCCTGGTCCCGGTACTTTTCCGCCCATGCCCGCAGGTACGGCAGCGTGCGGATACAGTTGATGCAGGAGTAGGTCCAGAAATCGATCAGCACGACCTTTCCACGCAGCTCCTCCGTGGTGAGCGGCTTTGAGTTCAGCCAGTCCGTCGCACCGTCCAGGGAGGGAAGAACACCCTCGACCGGCAGGCTGCTGCGGTAGACCCGCCGGGCATCAGTAAGCACCAGCGCCGTCCCGGATGTCTCCGGCTCAGCCGACGTAGCGGGAGAGGCAGGGGCGAACTGGTCGATCAGCGACTGTTCGACGCCGGACGTTCCGGCATAGGACAGGCGGGCCAGCAACCCGGTGTCGAGCCCCAGGGCGATGACGCCGACGCCGGCGAGGACGGCGATGCCGAGTCCCTGGCGGAGACGCTCCCCGATGCCGAGCGACCGCTTCATCGCCGCCAGCAGCCGGCCGCCGGCAAGGACGGCGAGCGCCAAGGAAGTCGCGGCACCCGCCGCATAGGCCGCCAGCAACAGCGTGGTTTGCAGGCTGGCGCCGTGAAGCGCCGCACCGGTGAGGACCAGCCCGAGGATCGGCCCGGCGCACGGTGTCCAGAGCAGGCCGGTGGCGACGCCCAGCAGAAGCGATCCGGCGACACCGGCCCGACCGGACAGCCGGTTGCCAGCGGCGACCAGCGGACGGCTGAGCATCGCCGCGGCGCGGGGCGACAGGAGCGTCCATCCAAACACGGCCATCAGCGCGATGGCGGCGGCCCGCCCGGCACCATTGGCTTCCACCGCCCAACCTCCGCCGACGGCGGACAGCGTGGCGACCCCGGCGAAGCTGGCCACCATGCCGAACAGCATCGGCAGGACGCTGCGGAACAGCGGCTGCCCCGTCCGGGAAAAGACGAAGGGCACGACCGGCAGGATGCAGGGGCTGACGATGGTCAGGGCGCCCGCCAGGAAGGAGACGAGAAAGAGGATCATGGCTGAACCCTTTCGACAGGCCGGGCACCGGTTGACGCCCGGCCCGGCAAATCAGTGGGAGACCGCCTCGGCCGCCTCGACGATCAGGGCGGCGACGGCCTCGGGCTTGGCGGCGTAGACGGCATGGCTGGCCTCGACCGACCGGACATGGCTGCCGGCCCGGCGGGCCATTTCCAGTTCCAGCTCGGGGTTGATCGAGCGGTCGGCGGTCGCCACCAGCGCCCAGCTCGGCTTCGATTTCCATGCCGGGTCTCCGGCCGGCGTCGTGAAGGCGGCCTTGGCCGCGAACACCTGGGAGCGGGCGAGGAAAGCCGCGTCGGCCGGCGGAAGGTCGGCGGCGAAGGCCCCGGCGAAGGCCGGCGGGTCGAGATAGAGATAGCCGTCGGCGGTGGCCTTGACGGCACCCGGCGCGGCACCGGCCACCGGCTTGCTCTCGGCCAGTTTGGCGAGGCTCTCACCCGTGTCGGGCTCAAAGGCGGCGACATAGACCAGGGCTGCGACATGGCTGTCGTTCCCGGCCTCGCTGATCACCATCCCGCCATAGCTGTGGCCGACGAGGACGGTCGGGCCCGGCTGAAGCGAAAGGACACGGCGGGTGGCCGCGACATCGTCGCCGAGCGAGGTCAGCGGCTGCTGGACGATCGACACGGCATAGCCTTTGGCGGTCAGGATGTCGGAAACCTTGCGCCAGCCTGAGCCATCGGCGAAGGCGCCATGCACGATGACCACGGACTTCACCGGAGCGGCGGCGGCCGGCGACCAGGGAACAGCCAGCGACAAAGCCAGACCGAACAGGGCAGCCGGAAATTTGCACGGAAGCATGGAGGCATCCCCTCATGTTGTTTGCGTCATAATTATTATTTTGATAAATATATCCCTGGAAGACAGGCTGTCCAGATGGAACAATGCGGATGCCGGCTTGCGGCAGGGGGATTTTTGTACCGGCATGTATCGGCCGACGGGGCGGATACAGACCGACACAAACCGCCGGACGCAGGCAGCGCTCTGCCCGTCATAAGACCGCCGAACAGCATCGGGGTTCGACCGAATGGATCACATCGACCACGTCCTGATCGTCGACGACGACCGGGACATCAGGGAATTGGTGTCCGGCTATCTGAAGAGGAACGGCCTGCGCGTGACCCTCGCCGCGGACGGACGGCAGATGCGGTCGTTCCTGGAACGCGACCGGGTGGACCTCATCGTGCTCGACATCATGATGCCGGGCGACGACGGGCTGGTGCTGTGCCGGGAGCTTCGTGCCGGACGGCATGCCGCGACGCCGGTCCTGATGCTGACCGCGCGCAACGACGAGATGGACCGCATCCTCGGCCTGGAGATGGGGGCCGACGACTATCTGGTGAAGCCGTTCGCCGCGCGCGAGCTGCTGGCCCGCATCAAGGCGATCCTGCGCCGGGCGCGCATGCTGCCGCCCAATCTTCAGATCAGCGAGGCCGGGCAGCTACTGAGCTTCGGCAACTGGCGGCTCGACACGGTCGCCCGCCATCTGCTCGATCAGGACGGCACCGCCGTGGCGCTGAGCGGTGCCGAATACCGGCTGCTGCGCGTCTTCCTCGACCATCCGCAACGGGTGCTGTCGCGCGACCAGCTCCTCAACCTGACGCAGGGGCGCGAGGCGGAGCTGTTCGAACGGTCGATCGACCTGCTGGTCAGCCGGCTCCGGCAGCGGCTGCGCGACGACGCGCGCGAGCCCAGCCACATCAAGACGGTCCGCAACGAAGGCTATGTGCTGGCGATGCCGGTGGAGATCACGAGAGCACGGCCATGAGGGGCAAGGCGATGACAGGTGCAATCCGCCGGTTCCAACACTTCCTGCATCCACCGCGCACCCTGCGCTGGCGGCTGTTCCTCATTCTCCTGACCGGGCTCGTCCTGGCGCACGGACTGTCCTTCGGGGCGCTGGTCCTGGAGCGCACCAGCGCCGCCAAGGCGATGATGCTCGGCACGCTGGAGCAGGATGTGGCGACCTCGGTCGCCCTGCTCGACCGCCTGCCGCCGGAGGAGCGCGGCCGTTGGCTGGCGGTGCTGGAGCGGCGCACCTACCGCTACGAGCTTGGCCCCGGCCTGCCGGGCGTGCCGGACCTGGGCAGCCGCGGTGCGGAGATCGCCCGCGCCATCAACGGCGGTGCCGGCCCCGGCTTCCCGGTGGTGGTCGAAACCATTCCGGGTGGCCGCCCGCATCTCCAGGCCCATGTCACGCTTCGCGACGGCTCACCGGTGACGATCGACGTGACACCGGCGCTCATGCCGCTCGCCGCCTGGCTCCCCCTCCTGCTGGCCGCCCAGCTCATGCTACTGGTCCTCTGCACCTGGCTTGCCGTGCGCCAGGCGATCCGCCCGCTGGCGCGCTTCGCCAAGGCCGCCGAGACGCTCGATCCCGGCGGCACGGCGGCACGGCTGGCGGAGGACGGCCCGAGCGAGGTTGTTCATGCCGCGACCGCCTTCAACGCCATGCGCGACAGGATCGCCCATTATCTGGAAGAGCGCGTGCGGATCCTCGCCGCCATCTCCCACGACCTCCAGACACCGATCACCCGCATGGCTCTGCGGGTCGAGATGGCGGAGGACAGCCCGGAGAAGGAGCGGTTGCTCCGCGATCTGTCGCAGATCGAACGGCTGGTCCGCGAAGGGGTGGCCTATGCGCGCAGCGTCCATGGCGATGTCGAAACTCCGGCGCGCATCGATGTCGGATCCTTCGTCGAGAGCCTCGCTTTCGACTATCAGGACATGGGCAAGCCGGTGACCGTCCTCGGGCTCCCCGGTGCGGTCCTGACCACCCGGCCGCACGCGCTGCGCCGCATCCTGACCAACCTGATCGACAATGCCCTGAAATTTGCCGGAGAGGCCGAGATCACGGTGACCCGGGACGGTGCAGGCCGGATCGGCATTGCTGTCCGCGATAGCGGCCCCGGCATTCCGGAGCATCAGCTCACCGCTGTCCTCCAGCCCTTCTACCGGCTGGAACAGTCCCGCAACCGCGATTCCGGAGGAACCGGCCTGGGACTGGCCATCGCTCACCAGCTGGCGCTGGCGATCGGCGGGTCTCTGACGCTGCGGAACCGGCAAGCCGGCGGCCTCTGTGCCGAGGTGACGCTCGGCTGACGGGGGGGGGTTAGCTGCTTCCAAAAGCAGTGGTGAAGACCGCCCAGCGCTCCTCGAACAGCCGCAAGAGGGACGGTCCGCCCGCTGCCGCCCCGTCGCCAAGCCCCTCGTCGCCAAGCCCCTCGTCGCCAAGCCGGATCCGGTTGTTGACGCCCTCCAGCAGGTCGATCAGGATCCCGCAGACCGAAGCCGGATCGCCCGACCGCAATTCGCCCGCCTCTTGCGCGGTGGAAACGAACCCGACCAGAGGCTCCAGCGCATCGCGCGACCAGGAGGCCAGCCGCTCCCGAAGAACCGGCGAAACCGCAGCCTCGGCGCTGACGGAAAGATAGAAGGCGGCATAGTCGCGCGACGACCCAATCTCGACATAGTGGAACGCGGCACGGCGCAACGCGCCGAGCGCTCCCTCTCCCTTCCCGTCGGCGGCGGACAACAGGGAGTCGCGGAACCGCCCGACATCGCGCCCGACCACAGCTTCGAGAAGAGCGGCCTTGTTGGGGTAACGGCGGTAAAGCGTGTGCTTGGACACGCCGAGTTCGCTGGCAATCTCTTCCAAACCGCTGTTGGCGACGCCCTTGCGGCAGAAGACGGCCCGTGCGCCGTCCAGGATGCGCGCATCGATGGCCGCGGCCTGTTCTCTGGTCGGTCGTCCCCCTGGCTTGCGCCCGCCGGTGTCCACCTTCATGTCCCTTCCGCTCTCCATCCGCCAGCAAAACAGCACAGGTCCGTTGCGTTTTCCATCGCCATCTGGTATCAGCACGATTGCGTGCAGATATTCTAAAATCAACAAGGGGCGACGCATGGCCTCCATCTCGCTGTCCCGGATCGGTTGGGCGACGCCTGACGGCCACAGCGTTCTGACCGGTGTCGACCTGAATTTCGGGCAAGAGCGCACCGGCCTCGTCGGGCGGAACGGCGTCGGCAAATCGACCCTGCTAAAACTCATCACCGGAGAGCTTCAGCCGATCGCCGGCACCGTCCGGGTCACCGGCACGCTCGGCCTGCTGAAACAGGCGGTCCGACCCAGCGAACGGGAAACGGTGGCCGATCTGTTCGGCATGACCGGGGCGCTCGCCCTCCTGCGCCGCGCCGAGGCCGGGGCGGCAAGCGTGGAGGAACTGACGGACGCCGACTGGACACTGGCGGAGCGCATCGCCACCGCCCTGGCCCGCGTCGGGCTCGATGCCAGTCCCGATACCCGGCTGGCCGAACTTTCGGGCGGCCAGCGGACACGCGCCAGCCTTGCCGCGGCGGTCTTCGCCGCACCGGATTTCCTGCTGCTCGACGAGCCGACCAACAACCTCGACCGCTCAGGCCGTGAGGCGGTGATCGCCCTCCTCGCCGGCTGGCGGGCCGGAGCGATCGTGGTCAGCCACGACCGCGAGCTTCTCGACCGGATGGACGCCATCGTCGAACTGACCTCGCTGGGTGCCGCGCGCTATGGCGGCAACTGGACGCATTATCGCGCACGCAAGGCGACGGAACTGGAAGCCACACAGCAGGATCTGGCCCACGCGGAAAAGCAGGCGGCAGAGGTCCAGCGCAAGGCTCAACGCGCGGCGGAGCGGCAGGACCGGCACGATGGGGCCGGGTCACGGAAGGCGGCGCAAGGCGACATGCCCCGCATCCTGCTGGGCGCGCGCAAGAGCAATGCCGAGGCAAGCCGGGGTGCCGGCACAAGACTGGCCGACCGCCAGCGGGCGGAGGCCCAGGCCGCGGTCGACTCGGCACGATCCCGCATCGAGATCCTGCAGGACCTCTCGGTGGCGCTGCCGCCCACCGGGCTACCGGCCAACAGGACTGTCCTGCGGCTGGATGACGTCACCGCCGGCCATGATCCGGACCATCCGATCATCCGTGACCTATCCTTCACCATGGAGGGGCCGGAACGGGTCGCCATCGTCGGACCGAACGGATCGGGCAAGACGACGCTGCTGACGCTGATCGCCGGTGGGCTCGCCCCGATGCGGGGGACGGTGTCGGTCGCCGTCGACTTCGCCATGTTGGACCAGCGCGTCGGCATCCTCGATCCCGCCGCGTCGATCCTCGACAACTTCAAGCGCCTCAATCCCGGCGCAAGCGACAATGCCTGCCGGGCTGCACTCGCCCGCTTCCTGTTCCGGGCGGAGGCGGCGTTGCAACAGGTCGGGACGCTGAGCGGCGGACAGATGCTGCGCGCCGGCCTCGCCTGTGTGCTGGGCGGACCGCGGCCGCCGGCGCTGCTGATCCTCGATGAGCCGACCAACCATCTGGACGTCGAATCGGTCGAAGCCATGGAGGCAGGGCTGAGATCCTATGACGGCGCCATCCTGCTGGTCAGCCATGACGAGATCTTCATGACCAACATCGGCATCGGCCGGCGGCTGAGCCTCGGCTCAGCGGAAGGCGACGCCCCATAGCCTCCGCCGGCATGACCGATCCGGGACAGGGCCGGGACAGGGCCGGGACAGGGTCGGGACGATCTCACCTCCATCGGGACTTTGTATCCGACTGTATCCGATGGGCCGAACGGTACAGACGCTTTCACCATGCCCCATGGCCGGACATGCGGGGGATACATCGGCATTTCATGCTGCGGCCACGGATGAACACAGTTCGGGAGAGATAAATGGTACGGAAACTGGAGACGGAGACCACCGGCACGACCCCGGTCGATTATGGACGCCGCCACTTCATCGGCACGGCGACCCTTGCAGCCGCGGCGGCCGGCCTCGGGCTGGGAATGGGGCGGGCGCAGGCAGCGGAACCGCCCGCAGCCAGACCGATGACGGGCTCTTCCGCGCCCACGGGGTTTAAATCCTTGAAGCAGATCGATGCCGGACCGCTCAACATCGGCTACGCCGAGGATGGTCCCGCCGACGGGCCGGTGGTCCTCCTCCTGCACGGCTGGCCCTACGACATCCACAGCTATGTGGAGGTGGCCCCCATCCTGGCGGCGGCCGGCTACCGCGTCATCGTTCCCCATCTGCGCGGTTACGGCACGACGCGCTTCCTGTCCGCCGCAACGCCGCGCAACGGCCAGCAGGCGGCCATCGCCGCCGACATGATCGCCCTGATGGATGCGCTGAAAATTCAGAGCACGATACTTGCCGGCTATGATTGGGGCGCCAGGACGGCAAACATCATGGCCGCACTCTGGCCGGAACGCTGCAAGGGCATGGTTTCGGTGAGCGGCTATCTGATCGGCAGTCAGGACCTCAACCGGGCGCCGCTGCCTCCCAAGGCGGAGTTGCAATGGTGGTATCAGTATTACTTTGCTACCGATCGCGGCCGGGCCGGCTACGCGAAGTATACGCACGACTTCGCCCGGCTCATCTGGCAACTCGCCTCTCCCAACTGGGCCTTCGACGACGCCACGTTCGAACGGTCCGCGGTTTCCCTCGACAATCCGGACCATGTCGACATCAGCATCCATAACTACCGCTGGCGGCTCGGCCTTGCGGAGGGGGAAGCACAGTATGATGCGCTTGAACGGGCGCTGGCGGCCTTCCCGACCATCAAGGTTCCGACGATCACCATGGAAGGCGACGCCAATGGCGCGCCGCACCCGGAACCGGCCATGTACCGTGCGAAGTTCACCGGCCGGTACGAGCATCGGCTGATCACCGGCGGCATCGGTCACAACCTGCCGCAGGAGGCGCCGAAGGCCTTCGCCCAGGCCGTGTTGGACGTCGGCAAAGCCTGACGGTTCTGTTGCAAAGTCTGACGTTGGTCGCGGAGAACCGCGGCATCGGCACTGTCGGGTGGCGATCCCGAACAGGCCGACGATGAAGGTCGCTTGGACCGGCATGTCGTTGGCGGGAATGGCGGCGACCTGCCCTTTGCGCACCATGGCCAGGATCTCGTAGCCGGCGATCGTCCGGCGTGCGGTGTGGAAGCTTTTGAACCCGAGCCCCGGCCGCACCAGCCGTTTGATCCGCCGGTGATCCTGTTCAACGTTATTATTCAGGTATTTCACTTGGCGCAGCTTGGCAAAGCGCCGCAGCTCGCCAGCCTTCTTCCTCGTCTTGGTCGCACTCGGGTAAGCCGTGTTCTTGTCCACGGTGAGGGTGCGCGGGTTCACGGCGTGCGCTTGCTTCAGCGCCTTGCGGAAGAAGCGCCGCGTTTTACCCGATCTCTGGCCCGTCGGAAACGCTGCAACAGAACCGAACCGGCGGCAGCCCCGGTCCATTGGAATCCGGACTGCCGCCGATCGACGTTGGTGAACCGGGGCGGGTTTTCCGGAGGAAGCCCTCCGCGGCCGTCCTCTCTTCAGTGGCTGATCATCCACGGCCTTGCCGTCGGAAACCCCTTCGCCCCGTCGGGGGAGCGCAGCACCGACCGCCCCTTTCCGCCGCTTCCGCAGCCGCAGCCGGGACCATGCTTATGCTTCGGCCCGACCTCCGACAGCAGGCTCGGCCGGTCGGCGCTGCGTTCGTTGGTGGCGTGCGCCGTTCGCGTCGCGGCGGAGACGGTGGAGAAGGCCGGCGTCCTGCGGATCACCCGCCGCGACGGCACCTCGCAATAGGGGCAAGGCTGCGGCAAGCTGCATTCCGCCATCGGCCGCATCTCGGTGAAGTCGCCGCAGGTCGGGCACTCGTAGTCGTACATCGGCATGGCGCCGCCTCCCCTTGCTTGGTTACACGCGGTCCGGCGCGATGGGCATGTCGACGTCGCCGCTGATGAACTTGGTCGGGCCGTCGGCGTTGGGGCTGATGTCGAAGTCGAAGATCTGCGTCGGCAGGAACAGGGTGGCGCAGGCGTTGGGCACGTCGACCACGCCGCTGATGTGGCCCTGCACCGGGGCGGTGCCGAGGATCGAATAGGCCTGGGCGCCGGAATAGCCGAATTTCTTCAGGTATTCGATGGCGTTCAGGCAGGCCTGACGGTAGGCGACATGGACGTCCAGGTAATGCTGCTCGCCCGCCTCGTCGACCGAGATGCCCTCGAAGATCAGGTAATCGTTGTAGGTCGGGACGATGGGGCTCGGCTTGAAGATCGGGTTCCTGATGCCGTACTTCGCCATGCCGTCCTTGATCAGGTTCACCTTCAGGTGCGCCCAGCCCGCCATCTCGATGGCGCCGCAGAAGGTGATCTCGCCGTCGCCCTGGCTGAAATGCAGGTCGCCCATCGACAGGCCGGCGCCCTTCACATAGACCGGGAAATAGATGCGCGAGCCGCGCGACAGATCCTTGATGTCGCAGTTGCCGCCATGCTCGCGCGGCGGCACGGTGCGGGCGCCCTCAGCCGCCGCCTTGTCGCGGGCGTCGCCCTTCAGCCGGCCCATATGGGCGGTCGGCGCATAGGGCGGGTTGGCGAGGCCGGGGACGCGGGTCGGGTTGGTGTCGATCAGCGCCTGCTCGCGCTTGTTCCATTTGGCCAGCAGGTCGTGCGACGGCAGGCAGCCGATCAGGCCGGGATGGATCAGCCCGGCGAAACGGACGCCGGGGATGTGGCGCGACTTGGTGAACATGCCCTCGAAGTCCCAGATCGACTTCTGGGCCAGCGGGAAATGCTCGGTCAGGAAGCCGCCGCCGTTCTGCTTGGAGAAGAAGCCGTTGAAGCCCCACTGCTGCTGCGGGAAGGCGCCGATGTCCAGCAGGTCGACCACAAGCAGGTCGCCCGGCTCCGCCCCCTCGACCCCGACCGGGCCGGACAGGAAATGGACCTGGCTGAGGTCGACGTCGCGCACGTCGGCGGCATCGTCGTCGTTTTTGATCTGGCCACCGGTCCAGTCGTAGCATTCCAGGATGAAGTCGTCGCCCGGCTTCACCGTCACCGCCATCGGGATGTCCGGATGCCAGCGGTTGTGGATCATGTCGTTCTCGTAGGGAGACTGCGACAGGTCGGCCTTGATCAGGGTGTCAGCCATGGTTTGCTCTTCCTTATCGATGGACTGATGGGTGACGGGGAAAGGCGGGAGGACGCGGAGTGCGGAACTCAGGCCGCCAGTTCCCGGAAGCCGTCCGGGAAGGGGTTCGGCTCGATCAGGTCCCGCGTCTCGAAGACCAGCTCGAACTGGCCGTCGCGCCGGGCGCGGCCGATGCGGGTCCGGGTCCACAGGTGATGGTTCTCGTGGATGCGCAGGGGACCGGCCGGCGCTCCGGCGAACTCGATGCCGGGCGAGGCGGCGACGACGCGCGCCACGTCGAAGCTGCCGGCCTTCTCCACCGCCAGCTTCCACAGCCAGGGGCCGAGATAAGCGTTGTGGGTGACGTCGCCGATGACGCTGTCCGCTCCCCACATCGCCTTGAAGGCGGCGACGAAGGCGCGGTTGGCCGGCAACTCCAGGCTCTGGAAATATTTGGCGCAGGTGAAGGCCCCGGCGATGTTCTCGCCGCCGATGCCCATCATCTCGTCCTCGGTGACGCTGTTGGTCATCAGGATTTGGCGGTCCAGCTCGATCCCGGCCGCCTTCAGCTGCTTGTAGAAGGCGACGTTGGAGCCGCCGACGACGATGGCGTAGATCACGTCGGGCTTGTCCGCCCGGATCCGCGCGACGATGGTCTCGAAGCGGGTGTCGCCGAGTTCGGCATACTCCTCGCCGACGACGCGGCAGCCCTTGGCCTCGATGTGGCGGCGGGCGATGGCGTTGGAAACGCGCGGCCAGATATAGTCCGACCCGATCAGGAAGAAGCTCTTCGCCCCCTTCTCGCGCATCACCCAGTCCAGCCCGGCCAGGATCTGCTGCGTCGCCTCCTGCCCGGTGTAGATGACGTGTTTCGACTGCTCCAGCCCCTCGTAGAAGGTCGGGTAGTAGAGCAGGCCGCCGCGCTTCTCCAGCATCGGCAGCACCTCCTTGCGCGAGGCGGAGGTCCAGCAGCCGAAGATCGCCGCCACCTTGTCGGTCCCGAGCAGCTTGTCGGCGCGGGCGGCGAAGATCGGCCAGTCGCTGGCGCCGTCCTCCTGCACGATCTCGATCCGCCGGCCCAGCACGCCGCCGGCCTCGTTGATCTGCTGGATCGCCAGCATCTCCGCCTGGATCGACCCGCCCTCGCTCAGCGCCATGGTGCCGGTGACGGAATGCAGGATGCCGACCTTCACCGCCTCGTCGGTGACGGCGATGCCGCTCTTGTTCACCACGGCGGTGGCCGGTGCGCCGGGCGCCAGCCCCTGCGTGCGCCGCACCGTGGCCGCCGCCATCCGCCCGGCGACCGAGGCGCGGCGGCGCAGCGCCGATTGCAGGCTGACCTCCGCCAGGAAATTGTTGACCTCGCGGCTCAGCTCGTCGGCATGGCCGGCGACCTGGGAGGCGACACCCAGCACCTGCCCGGCCGCCGCGCCGGTGTCGGACGCCGCGTCCGAGACGCCGGCGATGTTGGACGCCACGCTTTCGGTGCCGCGCGCCGCCTCCTGCACGTTGCGGGCGATCTCGCCGGTGGCCGCCCCCTGCTGTTCGACCGCGGCGGCGATGGCGGCGGCGATCTCGTTGATCTCGGCGATGGTGCCGGCGATGGAGCGGATGGCGGCCACCGCCTCGGCCGTCGCCGACTGGATGGCGCCGACCTGGGTGGCGATGTCCTCGGTCGCCCTGGCGGTCTGGTTGGCCAGCGTCTTGACCTCGCTGGCGACGACGGCGAAGCCCTTGCCGGCCTCCCCCGCCCGCGCCGCCTCGATGGTGGCGTTCAGCGCCAGCAGGTTGGTCTGGCCGGCGATGCCCTGGATCAGCCCGATCACCTGCCCGATCCGCCCGGCGCTGTCGGCCAGGCTCTGCACCACCGTGTCGGTGCGGCGGGTGTCGGCGACCGCCTTGCCGGCGATGGCGGCCGAGGAGGCGACCTGCCGGCCGATCTCCTGGATCGAGGCCGACAGTTCCTCCGTCGCCGTCGCCACGGTCTGGACGTTCATCGACGCCTGGGCCGAGGATTGCGACATCGCCGCCGACAGCCGGTTGCTGCGCCCGGCGGTCTCGCTCATCGCCGTGGCGGTGCCGGTCATCTCGGCGGCGGCCGACGAGACGGTCTGCACCAGCCGGCCGACCTTGCTCTCGAAGGCGCGGGTCAGCGCCTCCAGCCGGGCGGCGCGCTCCTCGGTCGCCTTGCGTTCGGCCTCGCGCTCCGCTTCCCGCGCGTCGCGCAGCTCCGCGGCGGCGGCGATGCGGTCGAGCGCGTCGGCAAGCTCCCGCACCGGGTCGCCGCCCGCGCCACCACCTGTGCCACCGCCCGAACCGGACAGTGCCGCGGCGCGGGTGCCGAGCGGACCGAGTGCTGCGTCCCGGCGGTGCGCGAAGGCGGCGGCGGCGGCGGCCAGCGCCGCGGAAACGACGAGGCCGGCGGTCGCCACGCCGGTCGAACCGGTCAGCGGCGCCGCCATGGCGGACAGCAGGGCGACCACGGCACAGGCGGTGGATGCGGACTTCGCAGGAGTCATGGCGCTTCCCTCTGCGGTGGAGAGGCGGGATGCGGAAAGACGGAGGGACGGCAACCTGTCGGGCGGTCAGACCGACAGCAGCCGCGCGACCTTCGCCTCGTCGATGCGGTCGCGGCTGTCCTCGTGGACGATCTCGCCGTTCTCGATCACCAGCACCCGGTCGGCGATGTCGAGTGCGAAGCTCAGCACCTGCTCCGACACGACGATGCTCAGACCCTTCTCGTCGCGGATGCGGCGCAGGGTGCGGGCCATCTCGCGGATGATCGACGGCTGGATGCCCTCCGTCGGCTCGTCCAGCAGCAGGACCTTCGGCTTGGTCGCCAGGGCACGGGCAATGGCGAGCTGCTGCTGCTGGCCGCCCGACAGGTTGCCGCCGCGGCGGCCCTTCATCTCCAGCAGCACCGGGAACAGCTCGTACAGATCGCCCGGCACGCTGCGCCCGCCATGGACGGTCAGGCCCGTCTCGATGTTCTCCTGCACGGTCATCGCCGGGAAGATCATGCGGCCCTGCGGGACATAGGCGACGCCCTTCGCCACCCGCTCGTAGCTCTTGAGGGCGGTGATCTCGGTCCCGGCGATGCGGACGGCGCCGGAGCGCGCCGGCACGATCCCCATCAGCGACTTCATCAGCGTCGTCTTGCCCATGCCGTTGCGGCCCATGACGGCGACGATCTCGCCCGGCGCCACCGTGAAGTCCAGCCCGTGCAGAACCTCGCTCTCGCCGTAGGACACGCGCAGTTGATTGACGGACAGCATGTCGGTTCCTCCGGTCAATGGCCCAAATGACTCTGGCCCGAATGAATCAATGGCCGAGATAGACTTCGACGACCTTGGGGTCGTTCTTCACACGCTCCATGCTGCCTTCCGACAGGATCTTTCCCTGGTGCAGCACGGTGACGCGGTGGGCGATGTCCTCGACGAACTTCATGTCGTGCTCGATCACCAGCACCGACCGGTTCTGGATGATGCGGTTCAGCAGCTCGGCGGTCTTCTTGCGCTCGTTGACGCTCATGCCGGCGACCGGCTCGTCCAGCATCAGCAGCTCGGGGTCCTGGATCAGCAGCATGCCGATCTCCAGCCACTGCTTCTGGCCGTGGCTGAGATATTCGGCGCGCTGGTCGAGATGGTCGGCCAGGAAGATCATCTCGGCGATCTCCGCCACCCGCTCGCGCACCGCGGCGTCGCGCTTGAAGGCCAGCGCGCCGAACACGCTGCGGCCGCGGGGGTAGGAGATCTCCAGATTCTCGAACACCGTCAGGTCGTCGTAGATCGACGGGTTCTGGAACTTGCGCCCGACCCCGGCGGTGACGATCTGGTGCTCCTTCATCGCCGTCAGTTCCCGGTTGCGGAACTTGATGGAGCCGCCGGACGCCTTCGTCCGTCCGCAGATCAGGTCGAGCACCGTGGTCTTGCCGGCGCCGTTCGGGCCGATGATGACGTGGATTTCGTTGCTGTCGACGTAGAAGGACAGGTCGTTGACCGCCTTGAAGCCGTCGAAGGAGACGGTCAGCCCTTCGACCGCCAGCAGGTAATCGGTGGGGTTCGCCATGGGATCCGTCCCTCCTCAGTCGGCGGCGGTGTGCGGCGGGATGATCGGCGCGCCGGCATCGGCACCAGCGGCGGCATCAGCCCGTCCGGCCACCGGCCGGCGCAGCCGCGGGGCGATGAACTGCTGGTAGAGCCCGGCCAGCCCGTTGGGGAACACCATCACCACGCCGATGAACAGCGCGCCCATGGCGAACAGCCACAGCTCCGGGAAGCTTTCCGACAGCATCGTCTTGGCCCAGTTGACCAGCAGCGTGCCGTAGACCGCGCCCAGCAGCGACAGCCGGCCGCCGACCGCACAGTAGATGACCATCTCGATGGAGGGCACGATGCCGACGAAGGACGGCGACATGAAGCCGACCTGGAGCGTGAACATCGCGCCCCCCACCGCCGACAGCGCCGCCGCGAAGCAGAAGACGAAGATCTTGAAGTTGGCGACGTCGTAGCCGGAGAAGCGGACCCGGTCCTCCTTGTCGCGCAGCGCCACCAGGATGCGGCCCAGCTTGGAGCGGCGGACGTAGAGGCACAGCAGGATGCAGCCGATCAGCAAGGCGGCGTTGACGAAGTACAGCACCAGCTTCGCCTCGTCGGTGCGGATGTCCCAGCCCTTCAGCGTGCGGAGATCGGTGATGCCGTTGATGCCGCCGGTGTAGCCCTGCTGGCCGACGATCAGGATGGTCAGGATGGCGGCGAAGGCCTGGGTGATGATGGCGAAATAGACGCCGCCGACCCGCCGCTTGAACATCGCCAGCCCGACGATGAAGGCCAGCAGCGCCGGGACCGCCACCACCGCGACCGTCGCGAAGGTCAGGCTGTGGAACGGCTCCCAGAACCAGGGCAGCGCCTTCAGCTGGTTCCAGTCCATGAAGTCGGGGATGCCGGGGGTGGACTGGATCTTGGTCGCCTCGGGGCTGGAGGCCTCCAGCTTCAGGAACATCGCCATGCAATAGCCGCCGATGCCGAAGAAGATGCCCTGCCCCAGCGACAGGATGCCGGCGCTGCCCCAGCACAGCACGAGGCCGAGCGCCACGAAGGCGTAGGTCAGGTATTTGCCGACCATGTTCAGCCGGAAGATGTCGAGCCCCAGCGGCAGGACGACGATCAGCAGGGCGGCCAGCAGCAGGATGCCCGCGATGTCGCCGTCCATGCGGCCGAAGAGGCGGCCCCGGGGAAGACTGTTTGGGGTGCGCGTCATGGGATTGGCTCCTCAGCGGCGGACTTTGAGGACGAACAGGCCTTGCGGGCGCAGCATCAGGATCACGACGACGGTCAGCAGGGTCAGAACCTTGGCGGTCGAACCGCTGAGGAAGAACTCCATCGTCGACTGCGCCTGGCTGATGGTGAAGGCCGACGCGATGGTGCCGATCAGGCTCTGAGCGCCGCCGAACACCACCACCAGGAAGGTGTCGACGATGTAGAGCTGGCCCGAGGTCGGCCCGGTGGAGCCCACCATGGTGAAGGCGCTGCCCGCCACCCCGGCGATGCCGCAGCCGAGCCCGAAGGTGTAGCGGTCGACCTTCTCGGTGTTGATGCCGACGGCGCCGGCCATCACCCGGTTCTGCATCACCGCCCGCACGCCCTGGCCCCAGCGCGAGCGGAACATCACGGCATAGATCACGACGGTGATGGTCATGGTCAGGCCCATGACGAACAGGCCGTTGATCGGCACCTCGATGGTGTCGGTGACGGCGACGGAGCCCATCAGCCAGTCGGGCAGCACCACGCCGACCTCGCGCGCGCCGAAGACGGAGCGGAAGATCTGCTGGAGGATCAGGCTCAATCCCCAGGTCGCCAGCAGCGTGTCGAGCGGGCGGCGGTAGAGGAAGCGGATCATCGCCCACTCCACCAGCATCCCCAGCGCCCCGCTGGCGAGGAAGGCCAGCGCCATGGCGATGAAGAAATAGGCCGGGAACAGCGCCGGCGCGGTGCTGGAGATGAAGTTGGAGCAGAGATAGGTCACGTAGGCGCCGAGGATCATGAACTCCCCGTGCGCCATGTTGATGACGCCCATCTGCCCGAAGATGATGGCGAGGCCCAGCGCCATCAGCACGAAAACGGAAAACAGGATGAGCCCCGCGAATCCCTGCATGGCAAAGATCGACCCGAGCTCGGCCAGGCTGTAGCCCTCGAACATGATGGGAACTCCCGTCAGAGAGGCCCCCGCTCCGGCCCGCCGCCGCTGGATGCGGAAGCGGGCGGAGCCGGGGCAGGTCCTGCCCCGCCGCCGCTTACTGGTAGCCCTTGGGGAAGGGGTTCGGCTCGATCAGGTCGGCGGTTTCGAAGACGACGTCGAACTGGCCGTCGGTGCGGGCGCGGCCGACGCGCGTCTTGCTCCACAAATGATGGTTCTCGTGGACGCGGACATAGCCTTCCGGCGCGCCGGTGAACTCGATGCCGGCCGAGGCGGCGGCGATCTTGTCGATGTCGAAGCTCTTGGCCTTCTCCGCCGTCAGCTTCCACAGCCAGGGGCCGAGATAGCCCGCCTGGGTGACATCGCCGATCACGCTCTCGCCGCCCCACATCTTCTTGAAGGCGGCGACGAACTTCTCGTTGTTGGGGTTCTTCAGCGACTGGAAATACTTCATGCAGGCATAGGCGCCGGCGATGTTCTCGCCGCCGATGCCCAGCATCTCGTCCTCGGTGACGGAGATGGTCATCAGCGTCTGCTTGTTCAGGTCGATGCCGGCCGCCTTCAGCTGCTTGTAGAAGGCGACGTTCGACCCGCCGACGACCGAGGCGTAGATCACGTCCGGCTTGGTCAGCTTGATCTTGTTGATGACCGAGTTGAACTGGGTGTGGCCGAGCGGGAAATACTCCTCGCCGACCACCTTCTGCCCATGCATCTCGATGTGCTTGCGGGCGATCTTGTTGGAGGTGCGCGGCCAGATATAGTCGGAGCCGATCAGGAAGAAGGTCTTCGCCCCCTTCTCCTTCGTCACCCAGTCGAGCCCGGCCAGGATCTGCTGGGTGGCTTCCTGCCCGGTGTAGATGACGTTCTTCGACTGCTCCAGCCCCTCGTAGAAGGTCGGGTAATAGAGCATGCCGTTATACTGCTCGAACACCGGCAGCACCGCCTTGCGCGAGGCCGACGTCCAGCAGCCGAACACCGCCGCCACCTTGTCCTCGACCAGCAGCTTGCGCGCCTTCTCGGCGAAGGTCGGCCAGTCGCTGGCGCCGTCCTCCTGGATCACCTCGATCTTGCGGCCCAGCACGCCGCCCATCTCGTTGATCTGGGCGATGGCCAGCTTCTCGGCCTGCACCGAACCGGTCTCGGAGATCGCCATGGTGCCGGTGGTGGAATGCAGGATGCCGACCTTCACCGTGCTGTCGGTGACGGCCAGCTTCGTCGTGTTGACGGCGTCGGTCGGCAGCGCTTGGGCCAGCGCGCCACGCGGCAGCAGGCCGATGGCCGGCAGCGCCGCCATGCCGAGGAGGAGCTTGCGGCGGAGCGGCGAAGGCAGGCCGCCGGTGAGCTTGTCCGCATCGATCTTGTCCGAGGACATGAAACCTCCTGATGTTGGCCGTTGTCGCCCTGCAAAGACCGTCCGCAACCGGGGGACGGCTGTTTTGAAAGGCGCTTTTTTTCGGGGGGAGTTGGCGGAACCATCCGCGACAGGACAGCCCGATGGTTGGCCGAACGGTGCGGTGCAGCAATACGTGGATTTGCGTATAGGGGTGGCGGGCGGCAAATCGTTATAAAATCGCGGCAGTCCGAATTCGATCCGGCGCTCGCAACCACCCAAAAGCGAGTGATGCCTCCGTGTCTTCTCGCAGACTATACCGTTTCTCAGCCTTTTTTGTTCGGTATCTTTATTTCTGACAGACTGGCGCAACCGCGGGCTTTACTATAAGACCGGCGAACAAGAGGAAAAGTAGAACAATCTGTACCGCAAACTGATTTCAGGGGGGCGAATGGGGCCGATGGCGGGGCGCCAGAGGGTGATCGCGGTCCGGCGGACCTACAACAGGTGGGTCGCCAACCAGACGCTGGAGGATTACGCGCTGCGCTTCACCGCGCGGAAGGCGCGGCGCTGGTCTCCGCTGCGCGTCGCCAACACCGCGCTCGGCTCGATCTCCTTCCTGGCGCTGGAGGCCATCGGCGGGGCGGTCACGCTGAATTACGGCTTCACCAACGCGCTCCTCGCCATCCTGACCGCCGCCGCCCTGATCTTCGCCAGCGCGCTGCCGATCAGCTATTACGCCAGCCGCTATGGCGTGGACATGGATCTGCTGACGCGCGGCGCCGGCTTCGGCTATATCGGCTCCACCATCACGTCGCTGATCTACGCCTCCTTCACCTTCATCTTCTTCGCCATCGAGGCGGCGATCATGGCGACGGCGCTGGAGATGGCGTTCGGCCTGCCGCTGGCCGCCGGCTACGTCGTCAGCTCGCTGCTGGTGATCCCGCTGGTCGCCTACGGCTTCACCGTCATCAGCCGCCTCCAGCTCTGGACCCAGCCGCTGTGGCTGGCGCTGCACGCCCTCCCCTTCCTGTTCATCGCCGTCCAGGACGGCGAGGCCTTCGCCGCCTGGACCCGCTTCCCCGGCCGGGCGTCGGATGCGGGCGCCGGCGGAGGCTTCGACCCGATGCTGTTCGGCGCCGCGGCGTCGGTGGTGTTCTCGCTGCTGGCGCAGATCGGCGAGCAGGTCGACTTCATCCGTTTCCTGCCCTACGACCCCGACGCAAAGGGCCGCAAGAGGCTGTACTGGTGGACGGCGCTGGTGGCGGCCGGGCCGGGCTGGATCGTCATCGGCACGATCAAGCTTCTGCTGGGCTCCTTCCTTGTGGTGCTGGCCTTGCAGAACGCCGTGCCGCTGGAGCTGGCGGCGGAGCCGACGCGGATGTATCTCGTCGCCTTCCAGTATGTGACGCCGTCGCCGCAGCTGGCGCTGGGCCTCACCGGCCTGTTCGTCGTGCTGTCGCAGCTGAAGATCAACGTCACCAACACCTATGCCGGCTCCATCGCCTGGTCGAACTTCTTCTCGCGCCTGACCCACAGCCACCCCGGCCGGGTGGTGTGGGTGGTGTTCAACGTCGTCATCGGCCTGATGCTGATGGAGCTGGGCATCTACAAGACGCTGGAGCCGGTGCTCGGGCTCTATTCCAGCGTCGCCGCCTCCTGGATCGGCGCGCTGGTCGCCGATCTGGTGGTGAACAAGCCGCTCGGCCTCAGCCCGCGCCATGTCGAGTTCAAGCGCGCCCATCTCTACGACATCAACCCGGTCGGCGTCGGCGCCATGCTGCTGGCGACGGTGCTGTCGATGCTGGCCTTCCTGGGCGGGCTGGGGACGACCCTGAAGGTCTGCGCGCCCTTCCTCGCCTTCGCCGCCGCCTTCCTCGCCGCCCCCGCCATCGCCTGGGCGACCCGCGGCCGCTACTACATCGCCCGCCGCCCCTTCGAGGACTGGAACGGCGAGGAGGCGATCCGCTGCCGCATCTGCCAGCACGCCTTCGAGCCCGACGACATGGCCTTCTGCCCGGTCTATGCCGGGGCGATCTGCTCGCTCTGCTGTTCGCTGGACGCCCGCTGCGGCGACGGCTGCAAGAAGGACGCGCGGCTGGGGGTGCAACTGCGCCACGCGCTCGACGCCATCCTGCCGCCGCGGGCCGCCACGGCGCTGAAGGCCCGGCTCGGCCATTATCTCGGCGTCCTGCTGATGCTGGCGCTCGCCATCGGCGCCGTGCTGTCGCTGGTCTATGTCGAGGTCGCGTCGGTCAACGCCGAGGCGCAGGCGCTGATCCGCAGCACGCTGTGGAAGGTCTTCTTCATCCTGATGATCGTGGCCGGCGTCGCCACCTGGCTGTTCGTGCTGGCGCGGGAAAGCCGCAAGGTGGCGCAGGAGGAGACGCACAGGCAGACCGACCTGCTGATGCGCGAGATCGAGGCGCACGAGCGCACCGACGCCCAGCTTCAGAAGGCGAAGGAGGCGGCGGAGGCGGCGAACCTGGCCAAGAGCCGCTATCTGGTCGGCATCGGCCATGAGTTCCGCACGCCCTTGAGCGCCATCTTCGGCTATTCGCAGATGCTGGAGCGCGATCCGGCCATGCCGCCGCACCGGGTGGATGCGGTGCGCGTCATCCGCCGCAGCGCCGAGCATCTGTCCGGACTGCTCGACGGGCTGCTCGACGTGTCGAAGATCGAGAGCGGCCGGTTGCAGCTGAACCGGGCGGAGGTGCGCTTCGGCGACCTGCTCGACCAGCTCGTCGGCATGTTCCACCTCCAGGCGGAGGCCAAGGGCATCGCCTTCCGCTTCGAGGCGCCGGAGGATCTGCCGCCGGTGGTCTTCACCGACGAGGGCCGCATCCGCCAGATCCTGATCAACCTGCTGTCCAACGCCATCAAGTTCACCGACAGCGGCGCCGTCTGCCTGCGCGTGCGCCACCGCAGCCAGATCGCCGAGTTCGAGGTCGAGGACACCGGTCCCGGCATCGCCGCGGCCGATCTGGAGCGCATCTTCCAGCCCTTCGAGCGCGGCTCGGCCGCCAACCCGATGGTGCCCGGCATGGGGCTCGGCCTGACCATCACCAAGCTGCTGACCCAGGTGATGGGCGGCGAGATCACCGTGACCAGCACGCCCGGCGCCGGCAGCCTGTTCCGGGTGCGGCTGATGATGTCGGCGGCGATGCTGTCGACCGCCTCGTCCCAGCCCGATCTTCCGATCCGCGGCTATCGCGGAGCGCGCCTGACCGTGCTGGTCACCGACGACGACCTCGCCCACCGCAACCTGCTGGCCGATCTGCTGGCCGAGCTTGGCTTCACCGTCTTCAAGGCGACAGACGGTCCGACCTGCCTCGCCATGGCGGAGCTGCACCGGCCGGACATCCTGCTGCTCGACATCTCGATGCCCGGCATGAACGGGCTGGAGGTGGCGAGGCGCCTGCGTGCCTCCGGCCAGGACGACACCACCATCGTCCTGGTGTCGGCCGACACGCGGGAGGACCGTCCCGCCACGGGCGAGGGGGCCGGGACCGGCGCCGATGGGGGCCAGCCGCATGACGGCTTCGTCGCCAAGCCGGTCTCCATTCCGAAGCTGCTCGCCTGCATCGGCCGGCTGCGCGGCATCGACTGGGAGTACGAAACGCCGGCCGGCGCGGACGACGGCCCGGCGGACTTCGCCGCGTCCGAACTGCCGCCGCAGCACCACATCGCCGAATTGATCCATCTGGGCCGCATCGGCTATGTCCGCGGCATGCAGGCGAAGCTGGCCGAGATCGCCGCCGCCCATCCGGAGCTGGAGCGCTTCGTCGGCCGCATGCGGACGCTCGTCAGCAATTACGACCTGAACCAGTATATGGCCGCGCTGGAGGCGGTGTACCGCGATGACAGCCATGACGATGCCAGCCATGACGATGAAATCCGTAACCAGACCGCGTGACGTCGTCCTCGTCGTCGACGATTCGCCCGAAGCCCTCAGCTTCCTGACCGACGCGCTGGAGGAGGCCGGGGTGACCGTGCTGGTGGCGCTGGACGGCCGCAAGGCGCTGGCCCTGCTGGAGCAGGTGACCCCCGACGTGATCCTGATGGACGCCATCATGCCGGGGCTGGACGGCTTCGAGACCTGCCGCCAGCTGAAGCGCAGCAGCCAGGTCGCCCATGTCCCCGTCATCTTCATGACCGGACTCACCGAAACGGAGCACATCCTGAAGGGCTTCGCCGCCGGCGGGGTCGATTACGTCACCAAGCCGATCGTCGCCGAAACGCTGATCGCCCGCATGTACGCCCATCTCGCCAACGCCCGTGTGGCCCAGAGCACGCGGGCGGCGCTGGACGTCACCGGCCGCACCCTGCTGGCCGCCAACCACCGGGGCGAGGTGTTGTGGTGCACGCCGCAGACCACCCGCATGCTGGAGGCCGCCTTCGGCACCTCCTCCGCCGACGGCCAAGCCACCGGCGTCTCGCTGCCGGAGGAGGCGCGCCGCTGGCTGGCCGACCGTCAGGCCGGCGGCGCCGGGCGCAAGCCGGACAGCGTGGTGATCGCCACCCTTGCCGACGGCCGCCGCCTGCGCCTCAGCCCGGTCGGCCAGACCGGCCCCGACGAGATCCTGCTGCAACTGGCCGAGGAGTCCGGTGCCGGCGAGGGCGGGCTGCTGAAGGACAAGCTGTCGCTGACCCCGCGCGAGGCGGAGGTGCTGATGTGGGTCGCCAACGGCAAGCCGAACCGCGACATCGCCGAAATCCTCGGTCTCAGCCCGCGCACGGTCGACAAGCATCTGGAGCAGATCTATGCAAAGCTCGGCGTCGAGAACCGGGCCGCCGCCGCCGCCATGGCGGTGCGGGCGCTGAACGGGCGTTAGCTGGACGGCCCGCGACGCTGGGTTCCAGATCCCGGTTGGAAGCGACGCAGGCAATGGTTCTCGCTTTTGTGAATTGAACACCGATGCTGCGAAGCACAACGCGCGGCTCTGTTCCAAAGCGAGCTGCATCATACCGCCGGAGATGTCGATCCGGGCTTCACAATCTGGAGTCAGGCGCCTCCAGCGGGTCATCCATCCGAAGGCCCGCTCGACCGCCCGGGGCCGCGGCACGACCGTGAACCCCGGGTTCGGCGTCGGTTCGCCGGACCACCTCGACGGTGAAGTCGGCGATCGCGTCGCGGCCATCCCCCGAGACGAACGCGAACAGATCGGCGCGACTTTGGTGCAGAAGTCGGCCTGAAGGCGGGTTTTGCCCGGAAGCGATGGAGATCGGGTGGCCTTGCAGGAGGGCTCCAGCTCGCCAGCCTGACAACACCGGTCACGTCAGGAAGCTGTCAGATTTCGCCCACATACTGTCAGCAAGAGCCGCAATGCGCGGCATCAGCAAAATGACAGGCTGTGTTGGAGGAAACGATGAGCAGGACGTCGCAGACGGTCCGTCCCGCCCCTGTGGGTGCCGTTGGCGCCTCGGCCGATCCGGTGGCTGCCACTGTTCCGGCTGCCCCGCTGCTGGAGGTATCCGGCGTCACCTTGCAGTACAAGACCACGGATCATCTGGTGACCGCGACCTACCGGGTCGATTTCCAGGTCTTCAAATCCGACCGCTACGTCCTGCTTGGGCCCTCTGGCTGTGGAAAATCCACCCTGTTGAAAGCCATCGGCGGTTATCTGGAGCCGGTGGAGGGCGCCATCCGGCTGAACGGGCACGAAGTGACCAAGCCCGGTCCCGACCGCATGATGGTGTTCCAGGAATTCGACCAGCTGCTGCCCTGGAAGAGCGTGCGCGAGAATGTGCTGTTCGCGCTGACCACCAGCGGCCGTGCCAAGGGGGCGGAGGCGGCGGAGCGGACCGACCATTACATCAACAAGGTCGGTCTGGCGAAGTTCGCACACAGCTTCCCGCATACGCTGTCTGGCGGCATGAAGCAGCGCGTCGCCATCGCCCGCGGCATGGCGATGGAGCCCGACGTCCTGCTGATGGACGAGCCCTATGCCGCGCTCGACGCCCTGACCCGCCGCCGCATGCAGGACGAACTGCTGCGCCTGTGGGACGACACCAAATTCACCGTCCTGTTCGTGACCCACTCCATCGAGGAGGCGATCCGCGTCGGCACCCGCATCCTGCTGCTGTCGCCACATCCGGGACAGGTGAAGGCCGAACTGAACAGCATCCCGCCGGAGCAGCTCGGCACCGCCGCCCAGGCGGAGCTGGAAGCCCGCATCAACGACATGCTGTTCGTCCACTGAGGCCCGCCATGACCATGCAGTCCACCATGCAATCCATCCTCGTCGACCGTCCGGAGATCGTCCGCGACGTGTCCCGCTCGACCGTCATCGCCGATGTCGAAAAGCCCTTGAGCGCGTGGGAGCGGCTGTACCGCGTGCCGCTGCTGCGCAAGGGGCTGATCCTGCTGGCGCTCGCAGTGATCTGGGAGGTCTACGGCCGCTGGCTCGACAACCCGCTGCTGTTTCCGCCCTTCACGGCGATGCTGCAGGCCTTCGTCTCCGATCTCGGCAACGGCATCATCCCGGCGCGCACGCTGGTCTCGCTGCAGACGCTGGTGATCGGCTATGCCATGGGCATCCTGCTGGCGGCGCTGCTGACCACCGTCGCCATCGGCTCGCAGATCGGCACCGATTTGCTGGAGACGATGACTTCCATGCTGAACCCGCTGCCGGCCATCGCCCTGCTGCCGCTGGCGCTGATCTGGTTCGGGCTGGGTTCCGGCAGCGTGATCTTCGTGCTCGTCCATTCCGTGCTGTGGGCCATCGCGCTCAACACCCATGCCGGCTTCCGCTCCGTCTCCAACACGCTGCGCATGGTCGGCCGGAATTATGGGCTGAGCGGCCTGGGGCTGGTCCGCCACATCCTGATCCCGGCGGCCTTCCCGTCGATCCTGACCGGCCTGAAGGTGGGCTGGGCCTTTGCCTGGCGCACGCTGATCGCGGCGGAACTGGTGTTCGGCGTCAGCTCCGGCTCCGGCGGGCTCGGCTGGTACATCTTCGAGAACCGCAACCAGCTGGAAACGGCCAACGTCTTCGCCGGCCTGTTCACCGTGATCCTGATCGGTCTCGTCGTCGAGAACGGCGTCTTCGCCACCATCGAGCGGCGCACCATCCGCCGCTGGGGCATGCAGCACTGATCCCAACAGCAAGAATTCCTATGGGAGGACTCTTCATGACCGCATTCGCGACCCTGCGCCGGGCCGGCGTCCTGGCGACGGCGCTCGTCGCCCTGGCTTCGGGGGTGCTGGCGACCGGCCCGGCCCGCGCCGAAGCCCCGGAAGTCCACATCTCCAAGGGCTATGGCATCCTCTACCTGCCGATGATCGTCATGGAGCATGAAAAGCTCCTGGAGAAGCAGGCCAAGGCGGCCGGGCTCGGCGACGTCAAGGTCGGCTGGCTGGAGCTGGACGGCGGCAACGTCATCAACGACGCCATGATCTCCGGCAATCTGGACATCGCCGCCATCGGCGTGCCCGGCTTCCTGACGCTGTGGGCGAAGGTGAAGGGCAACACCAAGCTGGAGGTGTCGGGGCTGGCCGGGCTCAGCGCCACCTCGCTGTACCTCAACACCAACAACCCCACCATCAAGTCGCTGAAGGACTTCACCGCGAAGGACAAGATCGCCCTGCCGGGCATCAAGACCTCGCTGTCGGCGGTCGTGTTGCAGATGGCCGTCGCCAAGGAGTTCGGCGACGACAATTACGCCAAGCTCGATCCGATGACGGTCGGCCTGCCGCATCCGGAAGCCTACACGGCGCTCGTCTCGGGCAAGACCGAGGTGAACAGCCATCTCGGCTCGCCGCCCTATTCCTTCATGGAGCTGGAAAACCCGCAGGTGCATCGGGTGATGAACTCGGTCGACGTGCTCGGCAACATCTCGCTCGACCTCGTCTATGCGCCCAAGCGCTTCATCGACGCCAACCCGAAGCTGACCGCCGCCTTCCTCGCGGCGCTGGAGGAGGCCGACAAGCTGATCGTCGACGAGCCGGCACGCGCCGCGACGATCTATGTCCAGTCCGCCAAGGCCAAGCTGTCGGCCGAGGAGGTCGAACGGATGATCAAGGATCCGGACACCAAGTTCTCGACCACCCCCAACGGCGTCATGCAGTTCGCCAACTTCATGGGCCGCGTCGGCTCGATCAAGACCAGGCCGGCGAGCTGGCAGGATCTGTTCATCGCCAACGTCCATTCGCTGCCGGGAAGCTGACCGCCCGGCGGGTTCCGCATCGGCACGAACTGGCCCGGGTCGTCCCCGGGCCATTCTTTTGTTCCTGCCATCTGTTCGGCCTCACGGCTGATGCAGGAACGCCTTCCACTGCTGGAGGAAACGGGCGCGCTTCAGATGGTCCATGAAGACCAGCAGGGCGGGGCCGAGCCCGATCCGCTGCGTCGGGCCGCGCATCTCCTCCTGCAGATGGGTCGCCGACATCGGGCCGCCGACCGTCGGCTGGATCGAGTAGAAGGCGGTGCTGCCGGCGACCACCGACTGCCCGCGCTCCGACAGCAAATAATCGATGAAGCGCCCGGCCAATTCAGGAGCGCTCGCCCGCTGCGGGATGAGGGCGACGCGCGTCATGACCAGCGTGTAGTCGGACGGCAGGACGATCCCGATGTGGGCGCCATGGATCTGCCGCTCCCGCGCGTAGGAACCCAGCAGATTGTAGCCGATGTAGGTCTCGCCGCGCTCGATTGCGTCGACCATGTCCGATGTGCAGCACATCTGCCTGGCCTGATTTTCGCCGAGCGCGTCGGCGAGTTGCCAGAACTGGCTGGTCAGGACGGAGTCCTGCGTCGCGAACAGATAGCCGATGCCGCTCTCCTCGACATTGTAGGTCACCACCCGGCCGCGGTAACGCTCCTTGCGGTCGCGCAGCAGATGGATCAGATCCTCGCGGGAGCGCGGCACGTCCTCCGCAGGAACCAGATCGCGGTTGTAGACGATGGCCGCCGGTTCCTGGGTGAAGCCGAAGGCGGCGCTGCGCCAGTTCGCCCAGTCCGGAAGCGCCTGCGTCGCCGGGGAGCTGTAGCGGCGCGCGTGCCCGTCATTGACCAGCTTCACCTGCAGGCCGGAGGCGGAGCTGATGACGAGGTCCGGCACGTCGCCGGCGGCCCGCTTGACGACGGAATTGTACAGCTCGCCGGTGTTCATCTCCCGGAATTCGATGGTGACCGTCGGGTTCTCCCGCTGGAAATCCCGGATCAGCGGCTCGATCGCCGGCCGGTCGGTCGCCGCGTCGATGCGCAGGCGTTCGGTGCCGCCTGCGGGTGGCGGGCCTGAGGCTGCCGGATAAAGGACCGGCTCCAGCGCCCGGACCGGCCCGGCGACGCTCAGCGGCAAGGCCACCGCCAGCAGCAGGAGCAGGATCAGGGGAAGCAGGCGCCGCCCGGCCGGGACGCCGGTCGCGGCTCCCTCGCCGGGCTGGGCGGGAGCCGGGAATTCCAGCCGGACGACCAGCCCGCCGCCGGGGCGGTCGTGCAGCGACAGGGCCGCATGATGGGCCTCCGCCACCGCCGCGGCGATGGAAAGGCCGAGGCCGCTGCCGGCGATCCCCTTGGACTGCCGTCCGCGGTTGAAGCGCTCGAACACCTTGGATTTCTCCCCCTCCGGTATGCCGGGACCGCGGTCGGCGATCTCCACCAGCGGGCCGTAATCGCCGGTTCCCGGCCGCACGAGCACCTCGACGGGGTTGGCACCGCCGTATTTGACCGCATTGTCCAGCAGGTTGGTCAGGGCTTCCCGCAGGGTCACGGGGTCGCCGTGCAGCAGCGCGTCCCCCTCGGCCGGCTCGCGCGCCAGGGCGATGGGGGGCGCGTCGGGCCTGCCGGCCATCTGCTGGACGATCTGCCGGAGCAGCGCGTCCAGGTCCACCACCTGGGGCTGGACCGCCTCGGCGCGATGGACGACGGTCGCATGATTGAGCAGCTGTGTGGTCAGCTCGCTCGCCTCGACCGCATTGCGGTGGATGCGCTCGACGCGGTTCCGCAGCCGCTCGACATCCGCCTCGCGGCGCGCCAGTTCGGCCTGCGACCGCAGCGCCGCCAGGGGGGTGCGGATTCTGATGCGCCGCGTCGGCCAGGAAGGACTGGGTGGAATCCAGGTTGGCCTTGAAGCGGATCATCAGTTGGTTGATCGCGGCCAGCAGTTGCCCGACCTCGGTCGGCACCGGGGCGTCGATCGGGGAGAAATCCTGTGGAGGCCGGGCGCGGATCAGCGATTCAAGGAAGCCCAGGGGCACCAGCGCCTGACGGACGCCGAACCAGAGCAGAAGGGCGCCGACGACCACGGCGAAGGCGATGGGGGCGAAGGAGTTGGCGACCAGACGGGAGGCCAGCAGATCGCGCGCCTCGCGGGTCTGGGCGACCACCACCGTCACCCATCCCGACCGAGCCACGCCGCTGATGAAACGCCCTGTGACCGCGATCCGCACGGGGGCATCGCTGTAGACGGCGTTCTGGAACACCGGCGTGTCGTCGTGCACCGTGGCGCCGGGCAAATCCTCGTAGCCGGTGACGATCAGGCCGCCCGGCGCCATCACCTTGTAGAAGACGCGGTCGTGCCGGGCCGTGCCCAGAACGCTGAGCGAGGAATAGGGAAGATCGACCGTGATGGCGCCGTTCTCCACCCGCACGGCGTCGGCGATGGACAGGGCGGAGGCCGACAGGAGCTGGTCATAGGCGCTGTCCGCCGCCTCGCGCGCGTAAGTGCGAACGAACAGGAACAGGATCAGCGTTACGACGCCGAGAACCACGAACATCCGGGTCAGCAGGCGCCGCCGCAGCGAGCCTCCCGCCACGGCGCGACCCTCATTCGGCATTTTGCTTTTCACCCACATAGCCGACGCCGTGGACGGTGCGGATCACCACGGAGGCGCCCTCCAGCTTGCGCCGCAGCCGGGAAACCGACATCTCCACCGCGTTCGGGGTGACCGCCTGTTCCAGGTCGAAGAGCTGGTCGATGAGCGCGGTCCTGGTCAGCACGCGCCCCATGTTGCCAAGGAACAGCTCTAACAGCCTGAACTCCCGCGCGCTGAGGTCGAGGGGCCGGCCGTCGATGGAGACCGTCCGCCGCGCCGTGTCGAACGCCAGATTGCCGATGACGGTCTCAGACGAGGCCATCCCGTGCGACCGGCGCAGCAGGGCGCGGCACCGCGCCTCCAGTTCACGCAGGTCGAACGGCTTCACGATGTAATCGTCCGCGCCGAGATCGAGCATGTGGATCTTGGTGTCGATCTGCGACCGTGCCGTGGTGACCAGCACCGGCGTCCGATTCCCCCGGCGGCGCATCTGGCCCAGCAGTGCCTGCCCGTCCGGTCCCGGCAGCATCACGTCCAGTATAACCAGTTGATAGGTCTCGGTGCGGAGAAGATCCTCGGCCTGATGTCCGTCGGCCGCCCAATCGACGGCATGCCCGAGACCGCGCAGGCTGTCGACGACCGCGTCGGCCAAGTCCTCGGCATCCTCGATAACCAGTATGCGCATCGATGCTCTCTCACAAGCCGGGCACCGATCATACCGTGCGCGTCCGAAAGGAGCCATAAAGGGCTGACGCGGTTCGGCGGGAAGCGCCGGGCCTCCTCAGGCAAGCCCCAGCAGGCGGCGGGGGTTGCCGCCCAGGATCTCCGCGGGCACAGTCAAGTTGAGGCTGGCTCGCGGGAGTGCAGGTCGGTAAAGAGCAGCGATGACGATGTCCCGTGATCCCCGTTACGCCGGCTACCGGCATTGTCACGCCTACCTTGGCGGCGGCCGAGCGGTGAGGGTATGCTCCTCCGATGGCTCTGTTGCAAAGTTGGCCTGCACGCGGCGGAATGGCTGGACGCTGTTGGAAGCCAAGCCGTGTCGGACTTCAAGGGGCGCCACTTCGAGGGCGAGATCGTGCTCTGGGCGGTGCGCTGGTACTGCCGATATGGCATCAGCTATCGCGACATTGAGCAGATGATGGCCGAGCGCGGCGTTTCGGTCGATCACTCGACCATTTATCGCTGGGTCCAGAAGTACGCGCCGGAGATCGAGAAGCGGCTACGCTGGCAGTGGCGCTGCCCACGGTCAACCAGCTGGCGGGTCGACGAGACTGAACCGCACCGGGTTTCCTGGAGGCCCCATCATCTGAGAGAGTGGGGTCATCATGACGAAACAGGCATCACCCAACTACGTTCCTGAGGTCCGCGAGCGCGCGGTTCGGATGGTGTTCGAACACGAAGGCAAGCATGCCTCGCAGTGGGCGGCGATCAGCTCGACCGCGGCGAAGATCGGCTGCAATCCCAAGACGCTGCGGAACTGGGTTCGGCAGGCCGAGCGTGACCAGGGCAAGCGGCCCGGTCCGACGACGGCTGAGCAGGAGCGGATCAAGGCTCTGGAGCGCGAGAACCGCGAACTGCCTCAGGCGAACGAGATCTCAGCAGCAAGGCGTCGGCTTATTTCGCCCAGGCGGAACTCGACCGCCCGTTCAAGAAATGATCGCCTTCATCGACGAACACTGCGCTGTCCACGGGGTCGAGCCGATCTGCCGAGTGCTGTCGATCGCCCCGTCCACCCACTACGCCCATGCGGGAAACCCGGTGCGGTTCAGTCGTTATCGCGTGGTCGACCTGGAGGCGATCTCATCGGGCGATCACCAACGAGGCCCACCGGCGCAAATCGCAACTGTAATTTTAGGCCCTCTCTCCCCTGGGGAAAGTGAGGGGGCCGGCGCGCAAAGCGCGCCGCCAAGGGGCATGCTGCCCCTTGGCAATCCCCTGGCGCAGGCGTTCCGCCCGCGCTCCCCCTCACCCAACCCTCTCCCCGGGGGGAGAGGGCTTGTAGCTGCCCTGTCGCAGGGGTCCCTTCACGCCGGGATGGCGCCCCGCCCGAATAGCCCACCCCCCACAAACAGCCACCGCCACCCCGCCGCGATTGTTCGTCCCGGCTGAATTCTGTTCCCAGCCGCAGCGGCTTTATCCCACCCGGACGCTTGCACATTATCGCTCTTGCCGCATTGCAGGAGGGGCGCTGGTCGCCGGATCGGGATGGAACGTTCACGCACGTCGCTGACGGTGGAGGGTCGCAAGGTTCCGCTGTGCCTGTTCAGGCCGGCGGTTTCCGGGCCGCTGCCCGGACTGCTGTATTTCCATGGCGGCGGCTTCACCTCCGGCTCCGTCGAGGAGGTGGAGATCACAGCGACGGCGCTGGCGGAGAGCATTCCGGCGCTGGTGGTGGCGGTCGGTTATGCGCTGGCCCCCGCAAATCCCTTTCCCGCCGCCATCGAGGATGCCCATGCCGCCGCCGTTTGGCTGGCGGAGCGGGCCGGGCCGCTGGGCGTCGCCGGCCACGATGCCGGCGGGCATGTCGCGGTGTCGCTGACCCTGCTCGCCCGCGACCGCGGCGGGCCGGAGATCGCGGCGCAGGCGCTGTTCGGGCCGATGCTCGATCCCAGCCTCACGCGCGTCGGGGATGGCGAGAACAGCGTGACCGACTGCGCGCGCTGTTACCGCGCCTATCTGCCGGAGGCGGCGCTGCGGCTGCATCCCTATGCGGCTCCCTTGGAATCGCGCCGGCTCGGCCGGCTGCCGCCGATCCTGATCGCCACGGCGCAGAACGACGTGCTGCGGCCGGAGGCGGAAAGCTATGCCGCCCGGCTGATCGACGCCGGGGTGCCGACCGAGGTCACCCGCTTCGCCGGGGTCAGCCATGCCGGCCTCGCCCACCACCCGCCGGCGCTGGCCGCCGCGGCCGATTTCTTCCGGCGCCGCCTGACCGGCGCCCGTCTCCACCCTTCGAGCAACAGGTAAAGATCATGGCCCGCAAGACACTTTCCCTTCTGATCGCGGCCGGTGTTTCCGTGGCGGCGCTGACCGGCGCCGTCACCCTGCGAAGCCCGGCCGAAGCGCAAACCGCATCGCCCGCCCCGCCGCCGGCCGAGGTGGACGTCGCCACCGTGCTGGCCCGGCCGGTGACGGACTGGCAGTCCTATTCCGGCCGGCTGGAGGCGGTCGACCGCGTCGACATCCGGCCGCAGGTGCCGGGATCCATCGTCGCCGTGCATTTCCGCAACGGCGCCCTGGTGAAACAGGGCGACGTGCTGTTCACCATCGACCCCCGCCCCTATGAGGCGGAGGTGGCGCGGGCCGAGGCGCAGGTCGCGGCGGCGCAGGCGCGGGTGCGCTTCACCGTCGCCGACCTCGACCGCGCGCAGAAGCTGGTGCGCGACGACACCATCTCGCGCAGCACCATGGACCAGCGCGACAACGCCGCCCGGGAGGCGACCGCCAACCTGAAGGCGGCGCAGGCGGCGCTGGACATCGCGCGGCTCAATCTCGGCTACACGCGGGTGACGGCGCCGGTGTCGGGCCGGGTGTCGCGGGCGGAACGGACGGTCGGCAATGTGGTGGCCGCCGGTGCGGCCGCCGAGCCGCTGACAACGCTGGTGTCGGAATCGCCGATCTACGCCTCCTTCGACGTCGATGAGCAGACCTATCTGCGCCACATCGCGCCGATGCGCGATTCAGGGACGATCCCGGTCCGGCTCGGCCTTGCCAACGAGGAGGAGTATTCGCGGTCGGGCACGGTCGAGCATGTCGACAACCGGCTGGACAGCGTGTCCGGCACCATCCGCGTGCGCGCCCGCTTCGACAACGCCGACGGCACGCTGGTGCCGGGGCTCTATGCGCGGGTGAAGGTGGGGGGCACCAAACCCTATGACGCGCTGCTGGTCGACGACCGCGCCATCGGCACCGACCAGGACAAGAAGTTCGTCCTGGTGGTGACGGCGGAGAACAAGGTGGAATACCGGCCGGTGAAGCTCGGCGTCTTGCAGAACGGGCTGCGCGTGGTGACGGCGGGGCTGTCGGCCGGCGAGCAGGTGGTGGTCAACGGCATGCAGCACGCCCGGCCGGGCATGGCGGTGACGCCGAAGACGGTCGCCATGGGGACGGAGAAAACCCAGACGGCGGCCCGGTAAGACACGAACAAGTAGGGCATGCGCCTTTCCTAACCCTCCTCGCCCGGCCCTCTTCGGCTGGCGCGGGGAGGGATGGGGAGCGTGCACCCTGGGAGACCCCAGATGAACATCTCGAAATTCTTCATCGACAGGCCGATCTTTGCCGGCGTGCTGTCGGTGGCCCTGTTCCTGGCGGGGGCCATCGCGGTCTTCCGCCTGCCGATTTCCGAATATCCGGAGGTGGTGCCGCCATCCGTCGTGGTGCGCGCGCAGTTCCCCGGCGCCAACCCCAAGGTCATCGCCGAGACCGTCGCCTCTCCGCTGGAGGAGCAGATCAACGGCGTCGAAGGCATGCTCTACATGCAGTCGCAGGCCAACAGCGACGGCAACCTGGCGCTGACGGTGACCTTCAAGCTGGGCACCGACCCGGACAAGGCGCAGCAGCTGGTGCAGAACCGCGTGGCCCAGGCGATGCCGCGGCTGCCGGCCGACGTGCAGCGGCTGGGCGTCGCCACGGTGAAAAGCTCGCCGACGCTGACCATGGTCGTGCATCTGCTGTCGCCCAACGACCGCTATGACATGACGTACCTGCGCAACTACGCGGTGCTGAACGTCAAGGACCGACTGACCCGCATTTCCGGCGTCGGCGAGGTGCAGGTCTGGGGGGCGGGCGACTATGCCATGCGGGTGTGGCTCGACCCCGGCAAGGTGGCGCAGCGCGGGCTGACCGCGACCGACGTGGTCAATTCCATCCGCGAACAGAATGTCCAGGTGGCGGCCGGCGTGATCGGCGCCTCCCCCTCGCTGCCCGACGTGCCGATGCAGCTGTCGATCAACGCGCGCGGCCGGTTGAAGACCGCCGACGAGTTCGGCGACATCGTGCTGAAGACCGGCGGGGAGGGCGGCGTCACCCGCCTGCGCGACGTGGCGCGGGTGGAACTGGCCGCGGCACAGTATGGCCTGCGCTCGCTGCTCGACAACAAGCCGGCGGTGGCGCTCGGCATCACCCAGACGCCGGACGCCAACGCGCTCGCCATCTCCGACGAGGTGCGCAAGGTGATGGCGGAGCTGAAGGGCGACATGCCCGACGGCGTCGATTATTCCATCGTCTACGACCCGACGCAGTTCGTCCGCTCCTCCATCGAGGCGGTGGTGCACACGCTGCTGGAGGCGGTGGCGCTGGTCGTGCTGGTGGTGATCGTCTTCCTGCAAACCTGGCGGGCGTCGATCATCCCGCTGCTGGCGGTGCCGATCTCCATCGTCGGCACCTTCTCGCTGCTGCTGGCCTTCGGCTTCTCGATCAACGCGCTGTCGCTGTTCGGCATGGTGCTGGCCATCGGCATCGTCGTCGACGACGCCATCGTCGTGGTCGAGAATGTCGAGCGCAACATCGCGTCCGGCCTGTCGGCCCGCGACGCCACCATCCGCGCCATGCAGGAGGTCAGCGGCCCGATCATCGCCATCGCGCTGACGCTCGTCGCCGTCTTCGTGCCGCTGGCGGCGATGACCGGCCTGACCGGCGAGTTCTACAAGCAGTTCGCGATGACCATCGCGATCTCCACCGTGATCTCCGCCTTCAACTCGCTGACCCTGTCGCCGGCCCTGGCGGCGGTGCTGCTGCGCGGCCATGACGAGCCGCAGGACTGGCTGACCCGGGCGATGAACAAGGTGTTCGGCGGCTTCTTCCGGCTGTTCAACCGGGTGTTCCACCGGGCGTCGGAGGGCTACGGCCGCGGCGTCGGCGGGGTGGTGCGGCGCAAGGGCGTGATGCTGGCGGTCTATGCGCTGCTGATCGGCGCCACGGTGCTGCTCGGCCGCTCGGTACCGTCGGGCTTCGTGCCGATGCAGGACAAGGAGTATCTGATCAGCTTCGCCCAGCTTCCCAACGGCGCCTCGCTCGACCGGACGGAAGCGGTGATCCGCGAGATGACCGACATCGCGCTGAAGCGCCCCGGCGTGCAGAGCGCCGTCGCCTTCCCCGGCCTGTCGGTCAACGGCTTCACCAACTCGTCCAGCGCCGGCATCGTCTTCGTCACGCTGAAGCCCTTTGCCGAACGCAAGGATCCGTCGCTGTCGGCCGGCGCCATCGCCATGGATTTGCAGCAGCGCTATGCCGGGCTGAAGGAGGCCTTCGTCGCCATCTTCCCGCCGCCGCCGGTGATGGGGCTGGGGCAGCTGGGCGGCTTCAAGATGCAGCTGGAGGACCGCGGCAATCTGGGCTACGAGGCGCTGAGCGAGGCGGTGAACGCCTTCGTCAAGCGCGCGGCGCAGACGCCGGAGCTGGGGCCGACCTTCTCCGCCTACCAGATCAACGTGCCGCAGCTCGACGTCGATCTCGACCGGGTGAAGGCCAAGCAGCTGGGCGTGAATGTCGCCGACGTGTTCGACACCATGCAGATCTATCTGGGCTCGCTCTACGTCAACGACTTCAACGCCTTCGGCCGCGTCTACCAGGTGCGGGTGCAGGCCGACGCGCCCTTCCGCGACACCGCCGACGACATCGGCGTGCTGAAGACCCGCAACGCGGCGGGGACCATGGTGCCGCTGTCCTCGCTGGTCACGGTGCAGCCGGGCTACGGGCCGGAGATGGTGGTGCGCTACAACGGCTTCACCGCCGCCGACGTCAATGGCGGGCCGGCGCCCGGCTTCTCGTCGGGACAGGCGGAAGCGGCGGCGGAGCGCATCGCGGCCGAAGTGCTGCCGCGCGGCGTCAAGCTGGAATGGACCGACCTGACCTTCCAGAAGATCCTGGTCGGCAATGCGGGGCTGTGGGTGTTCCCGATCAGCGTGCTGCTGGTGTTCCTGGTGCTGGCGGCGCAGTACGAGAGCCTGACCCTGCCGCTCGCCATCCTGCTGATCGTGCCGATGAGCGTGCTGTCCGCCCTGTTCGGGGTGTGGCTGACCGGGGGCGACAACAACATCTTCACGCAGATCGGCTTCATGGTGCTGGTCGGGCTGTCGGCGAAGAACGCCATCCTGATCGTCGAGTTCGCCCGCGAGCTGGAGCATGAGGGACGCGGCGTGGTGCAGGCGGCCATCGAGGCCAGCCGGCTGCGGCTGCGGCCGATCCTGATGACCTCCATCGCCTTCATCATGGGCGTGGTGCCGCTGGTGACCTCCAGCGGGGCCGGTGCCGAGATGCGGCACGCCATGGGTGTGGCGGTGTTCGCCGGCATGATCGGCGTGACGCTGTTCGGTCTGGTGCTGACGCCGGTGTTCTACGTGCTGCTGCGCAAGCTGGCCGGAGCGGAGCGTCGGGTGGACGCGCCGGCGGAAGGCGGAGTGCCGCCGGCCGAGTGGAAGATGGGGTGAGATCTCCCTCTCCCGCCTGGGGCTACAGCATTCACACAACTCGGAACGCCATTAAGTTTTTGGAATAAAGGGAACTTTGCGTCATCCCCGCGAAGGCGGGGATCCAGGAAACTCCGCGATGAGGCTGCTGGAACGGCTGGATTCCCGCCTTCGCGGGAATGACGGCCGAGTAAAGGTTCTTATTCCAGTGGCTTACAGGCCCATGAGATTTGTGCATCCAGTAGCCCCCGGGAGTGAGGGGGATTCATTGCGGAGCGCCGGTGACAGTGCCGGCGCTCCGTTTTCTTTGAAAATCCTCGCTGTGCGTCCCCCTCACCCTAACCCTCTCCCCGGGGGGAGAGGGGATTTATCCGCTTCTCTCACTCATCCGGCAGCATGTTCTTCGGCAGGTTTTCGCGGAAGATCACTTCCGCCCGCGGGCTTTCCACCGCCTGCATGGGCGGCCGGCCGGCGCGCAGGTTGGTGAAGATGCCGACGCAGGCCGACAGGGTGTTGCGCGGGTCCTGGGTGATCACCGCGTCCAGCGCCCCGTCGATCAGCAGGCCGCGCGTCTCGGTGGTCAGGCCGTGGCCGATGAAGACCATCTCGCGCTCGCGTCGCGTCTCCTTCAGCGCGCGGGCCACGCCCTCCGCCCCGCCGCCGATGTTGTAGACCCCGGCAAGGTCGGGATGCAGGCCCAGCAGCATGCGGGTCTGGCGGTAGCTCTTCCCCTCGTCGTCATGGCCTTCGCGCAGGCCCACCACCTCGATGTCGGGGGCGATCTCCTTCAGGACATGGAGGAAGCCCATCTCGCGGTCCTCGTGCGCGCGGTAGCTGAGGCTGCCGGCGATCATCGCCACCTTGGCCGGGCGGTGTTTCAAAAAACGCGCGATCAGGTAGCCGGCGGTGCGGCCGGCCGCGCGGTTGTCCAGCCCGACATAGCCGGCGCGCCGGCAGTTCAGGATGTCGGAGATCAGCGTCACGCTCGGCACGTTGCGGTCGGCCAGCGCGTCCACCGCCTCGCGCACCGCCGGATGCTCCAGCGCCATGAAGGCGACGCCGTCGGCGCGACGGCCATGCTGGAACAGGCTGCGCGCCAGCAGTTCCGGATTGAAGCTCTTGATGAACTCCACCTGCGCCTTGACCCCGTGCGGGGCGAGCATGGCGTCGGCACGGCGGATCATCTCGCCCAGCCCGGTCAGGAAGCGGTTGTTGCCGGCGGGCAGCAGGAAGGACAGCCGCATCGGCTTCTGACCCGCCGCGGCATGGAGGTCGCCGTCGGGCAGATAGTCCAGCTCCGTCGCCGCCTTCAACACCCGCTGCACAGTGGCGGCGCGCACCCCCGGCCGGTTGTTCAGCACGCGGTCCACCGTGGCGGTGGACACGCCCGCCGCCTGGGCGATGTCGACCACCCGCGGCAGGCCGCGGACAGTTGCGCCGGCTTCCGGATCGTCCTTCACAGAGACCATCAAAAACCATCATCTTTGTCGTTTGACACTTATCGGCTCTAGACATACCGTCCATCCAACAATCATCAATTGACATCAGATCACATCAGAAACGCAAGGCCGGAAACAGCAACGTCGGCCGGTAATCCATGGGAGGTTTGAAATGACCAGTCTGAGCCGCCGCACGATGCTGAAGGCCATCGCCGCCACCCCCGCCGCCATTCCGGCGATCGGTGCCGCCGGCGCCGTGATCGGCATGCCGCACATCGCGCGCGCCGCCGAGTTCGAGCTGAAATACGGCAACAACCTGCCGCTGAGCCATCCGCTGAACGTCCGCGCCCAGCAGGCGGCGGAGCGGATCGCTAGAGAGTCGAACGGCAAGGTCGAGATCAAGATCTTCCCGAACAACCAGCTTGGCGGCGACACCGACATGCTGTCCCAGGTGCGCAGCGGCGGCCTGACCTTCTTCACGCCGTCGGCCCTGGTGATCGCCACGCTGGTTCCGGTCGCCGCGATCAACGCGGTCGGCTTCGCCTTCTCCGACTACGATCAGGTCTGGAAGGCGATGGACGGCAAGCTGGGCGCCCATGTCCGCGAGGCGATCTCCAAGGTCGGGCTCTATGCGTTCGACAAGATGTGGGACAACGGCTTCCGCCAGATGACCAGCGGCGACAAGGCGATCAATTCCGCCGCCGACATGAACGGGCTGAAGATCCGCGTTCCGGTCAGCCCGCTCAGCATCGCCATGTTCAAGGGGCTGGGCGCCGCCCCGGCCAGCCTGCAGTTCAGCGAGGTCTATTCGTCGCTGCAGACCCGGATCGTCGACGCGCAGGAGAACCCGCTGCCGATCATCCAGGTCGCCAAGCTGTACGAGGTGCAGAAGTTCTGCTCGCTGTCGAACCACATCTGGGACGGCTTCTGGTTCATCGCCAACGGCCGCGCCTGGAAGGGCCTGCCGGCGGACATGCAGACCATCGTCGCCAACGCCATCAACGACGCCGGCATGGCCCAGCGCGGCGACATCAAGGCGCTGAACCAGTCGGTCAAGGCCGATCTGGAATCGAAGGGGCTGACCTTCAACCAGCCCTCGCCCGACAGCTTCCGCGCCAAGCTGCGTGACGCCGGTTTCTACGGCGAATGGAAGGGCCGCTTCGGCGACGAGGCCTGGGGCCTGCTGGAAGAGGCGGTCGGCAAGCTCGCCTGACCGTCGCCCGCAGTCCATTCAGGTCTTCCCGCATGAAGGAACATCCCGCCATGTCCCACATGTCCGAGCCGGTCCACGGCTTCGCCGAGCCTCCCGGCACTCTGGGTGCCGGCGGCGGCGCCTCGCTGCTGCGCAGGATCGACCACGGCCTGTCCGTCGGGGTCGAGGTCGTGGCGGGCCTTCTGGTTCTGGTCGAGATCGTCGTCCTGCTGGCCGGCGTCACCGCCCGCTACCTGTTCCACACCCCGCTGGTGTGGTCGGACGAGCTGGCGTCGATCCTGTTCCTGTGGCTGTCGATGCTGGGTGCGGTGGTGGCGCTGCGCCGGGGCGAGCATATGCGGATGACCGGGCTGGTCAGCCGCGTCGGCCCGCAGGCGCGCAGCCTTTTGGAATGCATCGCCATCACCGCCCCCATCGCCTTCCTGACGCTGGTGCTCTACCACGCCGTCGATTACGCGATGGAGGAGCAGTTCATCACCACCCCGGCGATGGAGATTTCCAACGCCTGGAGGGCGTCCGCCCTGCCGGTCGGGCTGGGGCTGATGCTGGTGGCCGCGCTGTTCCGCCTGCTGCGCGTCGCCAAGCCCGTGACGGTGCTGGCGGCGGCGCTGGTGACCGGCGCCATCGTCGCCGGCTTCTGGGTCGCCGGGCCGATGCTGAAGCCGCTGGGGCAGTTGAACCTCATCATCTTCTTCGTCGGGCTGGTCGCCGCCAACGTCTTCGCCGGGGTGCCCATCGCCTTCTCCTTCGCGCTCGCCACCTTCTCCTATCTGGCGCTGACCACCTCGACGCCGCTGCTGGTGATGGTCGGCCGACTGGACGAGGGGATGAGCCACCTGATCCTGCTGGCGGTGCCGCTGTTCGTCTTCCTCGGCCTCTTGATCGAGATGACCGGCATGGCCCGCGCCATGATCCAGTTCCTCGCCAGCCTGCTCGGCCATGTGCGCGGCGGCCTGTCCTATGTGCTGATCGGCGCGATGTATCTGGTGTCGGGCATCTCCGGTTCGAAGATCGCCGACATGGCGGCCATCGCCCCGGTGCTGTTCCCGGAGATGAAGAAGCGCGGAGCCCCTCCGGGCGATCTGGTCGCGCTCCTGTCGGCGACCGGCGCGCAGACCGAGACCATCCCGCCCAGCATCGTGCTGATCACCATCGGCTCGGTCACCGGCGTGTCCATCGCCGCCCTGTTCACCGGCGGCATGCTGCCGGGCGTGGTGCTGGGCGCCTGCCTGTGCTTCGTGGTCTGGCGGCGCTACCGCACCGAGGATCTGAGCCACGTCGAGCGCACCGCCGGCCGCGAGATCGCCCGGCTCGCCATGGTGGCGCTGCCCGCCATCGCCCTGCCCTTCGTCATCCGCGCCGCGGTGGTCGAGGGCATCGCGACGGCGACCGAGGTGTCGACCATCGGCATCGCCTATTCCACCGTCGTCGGGCTGCTGATCTACCGCCAGTTCGACTGGCGGCGGCTGAAGCCGATGCTGATCGAGACGGCGTCGCTGACCGGGGCCATCATCTTCATCGTCGGCTGCGCCACCTCGATGGCCTGGGGCCTGACCCAGTCCGGCTTCTCGTCCGATCTGGCGCGCTTCATGGCCGGCATCCCCGGCGGCGCCTACGGCTTCCTCGCCATCTCCATCGTCGCCTTCATCATCCTGGGCAGCGTTCTGGAGGGCATCCCCGCCATCGTCCTGTTCGGACCGCTGCTTTTCCCCATCGCCCGCGCGGCCGGGGTGCACGAGGTCCACTATGCGATGGTCGTCATCTTCGCCATGGGCATCGGCCTGTTCGCCCCGCCCTTCGGCGTCGGTTACTACGGCGCCTGCGCCATCAGCAAGGTCAATCCCGACGACGGCCTGAAGCACATCTGGGGCTATGTCGGCGCCCTGCTGGTCGGGCTGGTGATCGTCGCCGCCATTCCCTGGATTTCGACCGGGTTCCTGGCCCGCTGACAAGCGGGTCTGGTTTCAGCGCCCGGTAAGGGCCACCGGTTTTATTCGATCCCCTCTTATCCGGAGTTCCCTCAATGAGCCGATTCTTCGGCCAGATCCGTCAGGCTGGCTACGTCGTGCGCGACATCGAAGCCGCCATGGACTATTGGAGCCGCACGCTCGGCATCGGCCCCTGGTTCTACAACGAGCGGGTTCCGATCCGGAACTACACCTACCGCGGCGAATCCTACGAGGTTCACAATTCGGTGGCGCTCGCCAACTCCGGCCCGTTGCAGATGGAGCTGATCCAGACCCGCAACGACGCGCCGTCGATGTACCGCGACTTCCTCCAGGCCGGGAACACCGGTTTGCAGCATGTCGCCTACTGGACCGAGGATTACGACGCCGATCTGGAGCGTCTGCTGGCGCAGGGCTTCAAGCCGGTGATGAGCGGCGAGGTCGGCGAGAAGGGCCGCTTCATCTATTTCGACACCGAATACCACCCCGGCACGGTGATCGAGCTGTCGGAGGTCGCCGGACCGAAGGGCAAGATGTTCGACCTGATCCGCGAGGCGTCGGTGGGCTGGGACGGCAGCGACCCGGTGCGGCCGTTCCCGGACCTGAGCAAGCTGTAAGGGGCGGCCATCATGCACGCCGACCGCATCGAAGCCACATACCTGATCGAAACCCCCCTCGCCCCGGCCAAGGTGGCCGAGGTGATGGCGGGGGAGCAGTCCTGCGGCACCTTCACCCGCGTCCATGGCGAGACCGACGATCTGCGGGCCCGCGCCCGCGCCATCGTCGAATCCGTCGAGAAGCTGGACGTCGCCGAGACCCCTGCCCTGCCCAACACCTGGCTGGAGCGGCAGCGCAATCCAGGGCCCTGGCAGCGGGCGCGCGTCACCATCTCCTTCCCGACCGCCAACATCGGCGCCAATCTGCCGACGCTGGCGGCGACGGTGGCGGGCAACCTCTATGACCTGGGCGAGGTGACGGGGCTGCGGCTGGAGAGCTTGCGCATCCCGCAGGCCTACCGCGCGCAGTTCGACCTGCCGCGCCACGGCGTCGCCGGCACAAGGCGGCTGACCGGGGTGGCGGACGGGCCGCTGGTCGGCTCGATCATCAAGCCGAATGTCGGGCTGTCGGCCGAAGAGACCGGCGCGCTGGTCGGCACGCTGTGCGCCGCCGGGCTGGACTTCATCAAGGACGACGAGATCTGCGCCGATCCGGCCCATGCGCCGCTGGCCCAGCGCATCCCGGCAGTGATGGACCGGGTGCGCCGCCACCAGGACCGCACCGGCAAGCATGTGATGGTCGCCTTCAACATCACCGACGAGACCGACGCCATGCGCCGCCACGCCGATCTGGTGGAGCGCGAGGGCGGGTCCTGCGTCATGGTCAGCCTGAACTGGTGCGGCTATTCCGCGGTGCAGACGCTGCGCCGGCACAGCGGGTTGGCGCTGCACGGCCACCGCAACGGCTTCGGCGCCCTGTCGCGCCATCCGCTGCTGGGCATCGGCTTCGACGCCTATCAGGCGCTGTGGCGGCTGGCCGGGGTGGACCACATGCATGTCCACGGGCTGAACGGCAAATTCGCCCAGCCCGACGCGGAGGTGATCGACGGGGCGCGGGCCTGTCTGGCGCCGCTGGCGGCGGATGCGGCGGACGGTTCCGACGCCGTGATGCCGGCCTTCTCCTCCGGGCAGTGGGCCGGCACGGTGCCGGTCACCTGGGAAGCGGTCGGCACGGCGGACCTGATGTTCATGTCCGGCGGCGGCATCATGGCCCATCCCGACGGGCCGGCGGCCGGCGTGCGGAGCATCCGGCAGGCCTGGGACGCCGTGCGGGCCGGGCGCACGCTGGATGACGCGGCGAAGGAGCAACCGGAGCTGCGGCGGTCGCTCGACTTCTTCGGAAAGAAGGGCTGAGGACGATGGCGGCGACTCCCCGACTGGGCTGGTACGGCGACGACTTCACCGGGGCGACCGACACGCTGGCAGCCTTGGCGAAGGCCGGGCAGCGGGCGCTGCTGTTCCTCGACGTGCCGGACGTCGCCCGGTTGGGGGAAGCCGGGCCGCTGGACGCCGTCGGCATCGCCGGGGCGGCGCGCAGCATGGCGCCGGACGCCATGCGGGCGGTGCTGGAGCCGGTCGGCCGCTTCTTCGCGGCACTCGGCGTGCCGGTGATGCATTACAAATGCTGCTCCACCTTCGACAGCGCAGCCCATGTCGGCAGCATCGGCGAGGCGGTGCGGACGCTCGCCCCGCATTTCCCGAACAGTTTCCGGCCGGTGGTGGGCGGCCAGCCGAACATCGGGCGCTATTGCCTGTTCAGCACCTTGTTCGCCGCGGCGGGCACCGGCGGGACGGTCCACCGCATCGACCGCCACCCGACGATGAGCGTCCATCCCGTCACCCCGATGGCGGAGGCCGACCTGCGCCGGCACCTCGCCGCACAGGGGCTGGAGGGGATGGCGGCGCTGCATCTCCCGGACTATGCACTGGGCGACGATGCGCTCGACCGGCTGATGGACCGGTTGCTGGCGGAACGGCCGTCGGCGATGCTGCTGGACGTGGCGCGCAGCGAGGATCTCGCCGCCATCGGCCGGCTGATCTGGGAGCGGGCCGAACGCAAGCCGTTGCTGGCGGTGGGGCCGAGCAGCGTGGCGCAGGCGCTGGTGGCGCATTGGAGCGTCGGTTCTTCCTACCGGATGGGGGAGGAGGTGCCGCTGGCTGCGGCGGACAGGCCGGTCTTCCTGATGGCGGGCAGCCTGTCGCCGGTGACGCGGCGGCAGATCGAGGCGGCGGGCTCCTACACGCGGATCCAGGCCGATGCGGCGGCACTGTGCGGCGATCCCGGCTATGCGGAAACGCTGTTGGGAGAGGTGGCGGCCTCGCTGGCGGCCGGACGCCACACGCTGGTGTGGACGGCACCGGCGGAATCCGGGACGGCGGACACCGCCCAGGCCGGGCGGGTCGCGGCGGCGACGGCGGATTTCGTCGCGGCGGTGCTGCGGCGGGTGGCTCTGCGCCGGGTCGGCATTGCCGGCGGCGATACCTCCAGCCTCGCGGTGCGGGCGCTGGGCTGCTGGGGCCTGTCCTACCGCTGCACGCTGGCGCCGGGCGTCACCGTCAGCCGCACCCATGCCGACGATCCGGCGGTCGATGGGCTGGAACTGATGCTGAAGGGCGGGCAGATGGGCGGCGAGGATCTGTTCGAACGCTTGCTGGGGTAAGCCCTGCTTCCCCTCTCCCCCCCGGGGAGAGGGTCGGGGTGAGGGGGATGCAGAGTGTGGATTTGGTGGGAGATTGCGGGTGCGCGATTCTTGAAGATTTTCGCCACGCGTCCCCCTCACCCTAACCCTCTCCCCGGGGGGAGAGGGGATCGGTCCGGGATTGCGTAGTCCTCACACGGCCGCGGTGACGACCACTTCGATCAGGATTTCCGGGGCGCCGAGATCGGCGACGCCGATGGTGGCGCGGGCCGGCAGGTCGTTGCCGTCCAGCCAGGACAGCCACGCGTCGTTCATCTCGTTCTTCAGGCTCATGTCGGTGATGAAGAGCTGGGCGGACAGCAGCTTGGTCTTGTCGCTGCCGGCCAGCGCCAGCACCTGGTCGAGCTTGCCGCAGATCTGCGTGACCTGGCCGCCCATGCCGACGCTGACGTCGTCGGCGATGATGCCGCCGAGATAGGCCGTGCCGTTGTTGACGACGACGCGGTGCATGATCTTGGTCTTCTCGATGCGCTTGATCACGGGGAACTGCTCCTTGGCTTTTAAAAAAGGACTCAGGGGGTGATGGAGAAATCGACGTAGCGGGCGGCGATGCGCGCCAGCGTGCCGTCCTGCACGACCGCGCGGATCGCCTCGTCGAAGGACTGCTTCAAGGCGGTGTCCTCCTTGCGCAGCCCGACGCCGATGCCGGGGCCGAACACCTCGGCGTCGATCACCGGCTGGCCGACCAGCTTGACCGACTTGCCGCCGTCGCCCTTCACCCAGTCGGACGCGGTGGCGCCGGTGGTGATGGCGGCGTCGAGCCGCCCGGCCTTCAGGTCGGCCAGCAGGTTGGAGGCGGTGTCGTAGGTCTTCAGCGTCGCGTCGCTGCCGAGATGCTTCTCGACATAACGGGAATGGGTGGTGGAGACCTGGGCGCCGATGGTCTTGCCGCGCAGGCTGGCCGGCGAGCCGTCGATGGCCGAGTTGGCCGGCGCCACGAAATAGGCCGGCACCACCATGTAGGGGGTGGAGAAGCCGATGGCCTTCGCCCGCTCCGGCGTGATGTTCATGGTCGCCATGATGGCGTCGTACTTCTTCGCCAGCAGGCCCGGAATGATGCCGTCCCAGTCCTGCGCCACGACGGTGCAGGGGCGCTTCATCCGCTCGCACAGGGCCTGCGCGAGGTCGACCTCCAGCCCCGCCACCTTGCCGTCGGGCTGGGTGAAGTTGAAGGGCGGATAGGCTCCTTCGGTGGCGATGCGGATCTCCTGCGCGGCGGCGACGCCGCCGGACGCAAGCAAGAGGAGGGCGGCAACGCCCGTGACGAGGCGCTTCATGGCAGGCTCCGGAAGTGGCGAAGGTGGGTTGGGTTAGAGGCCCGCGACGACCACGATCTCGACCAGGATCGACGGGTCGGCCAGGCGGGCCTCGACCGTCGCGCGGGCGGGCGGGTTGGCCTTGTCGACCCAGGCGTCCCAGGCGGCGTTCATCTCGGGGAAGGTGGCGATGTCGGCGAGATAGACCGTGGCGGTCAGGAGGTTGCTCTTCGACGTGCCGGCCTGGGCCAGCAGGGTGTCGATCTGGCGCAGCACGTCGCGGGTCTGCGCCTCGACCGTGGTGGAACCATCGTCGACGATCTGGCCGGCGAGATAGACGGTGTCCTTGTGGATGACCATGTCGCAGAGGCGCGGGGTCAGGTGGAAACGCTGGATCGTCACTGTTTCGATGCTCCAAAGGGTCAGGCGGCGAAGCGGCCGATGCTGAAAGGGGCGATGGGCAGGTCGGTGGACCCGCCCGTGATCAGGTCGGCGGTGATGCGCCCGACAATAGGGCCAAGCTGGAAGCCGTGCGCGGAGAAACCGAAGGAATGGTAGAGGCCCGGTTCGGTGCCGCTGGGGCCGATCACCGGGATCTGGTCCGGCATCCGCGCCTCGATCCCCGCCCAGGAGCGGACGATGGTGGCGCCGCGCATGCACGGGAACAGGTCCCACACCGTACGGGCGTTCACCGACACCTGCGAGAAGTCCAGCTCCGTCCGGTTCTCGTCGCGCACCGCCCGGCCGAGCAGACCGCCGCCGATCAGCACGGTGCCGTTGGGGAACTGCTTGAAGGACAGGGTGCGGCCGGTGGCGCCGACCACCGGCTTGATGAAGGGGGCGACGCGGGCGGTGATCATCAGCATCGGCGCGATCACCTCCAGCGGCACCGGCTCCCCCACCTGGGCGGCGATGCGGTCCGCCCAGGCGCCGGCAGCGTTCACCACCACTGGGGCCTCGAAGCGGACACCGTCGGCGGTTTCGACGGTCCACAGGCCACCCTGCCGGGTCAGCCGCGTCACCGCCCCGCCCTCCTGGAAACGGGCGCCGAGCGCGATGGCCTTGCGGCGGAAGGCGAAGGTGGTGCGGAAGGGGATCGCCGCCCCGTCGCCGCGCGACACCAGCGCGCCGACGCAATGGTCGGCGATGGCCGGCACCAGCGAGCGCAACTCGTCCTGCCCGACCACCTCCTCGTGGGTGAAGCCCAGCGCGTTGAGTTCGGCGACGCGGGCGTGCGAGGTCGCCAGCTCCGCCTCGCTCTCCGCCACCTTGATCTGGCCGTGGCTTTCGAAGCCGCAATCGTCGTCCACCAGATCCCGGATGCGGTGCCACAGCGCCATCGAGGCGACGGACAGCGGCACCTCGGCGACATGGCGGCCGAGCTGGCGCACGCCGCCCGCATTGACGCCGGAGGCGTGGCGGGCGACATGGTCCTTCTCCAGAACCAGGACGCGCACGCCGCGCATCGACAGGTGCAGCGCCGCGGAGCAGCCGTGGAGGCCGCCGCCGATGACGATGACGTCAGGACGGGTGGAGACGGTCGCGGTCATCGGGCGCCTCCGGTCAGTGCTTGAACACGGCGTCGATGTCGGCGTCGGTCTTCGGCAGGGCCGCCAGTTCGGCCAGCGTGATCGGCTTCACCGGCGGGCGCAGCCGGTAATAGCCGACCTCCGCCGGGGAGACGCCGCGCTCCGCCGCGATGACCTCGGTCACCGTCGGGCCGCAGAGCCGGCCCTGGCACGGACCCATGCCGCAGCGCAGGAAGCTCTTGGCCTGATTGGGACCGGAGCAGCCGAGCCGCACCGCCTCGCGCACCGCACCGGCGGTGATCTCCTCGCAGCGGCAGACGATGGTGTCGTCGGCCGGTGCGCGGAAGGCTTCCGCCGGGGTGTAGAGCGTGTCGAGGAAGGCGCGGCCGGTCAGCGCGCGGTCGAGCGCGGCGCGGAACGGAACGGCGGCCTGATCGCGCTGATCGCGCCCGATGCGGCCCAACCGGTGCAGGGCGTCGAGGGCGGCCAAGCGGCCGGCTTCCTCCGCCGCGCGGGCGCCGCCGATGCCGGCGCCGTCACCGGCCAGCGACACGCCTTCGACCGAGGTGGCGCCCCACTCGTCGGTGGTCGGACGCCAGCAGCGCTGCTGCTCGTCCCAGCGCTGGGCGCAGCCGGTGGCGTTGGCGAGGTTCAGGTTGGGAACGACGCCGTGATGCAGCAGGAGCGTGTCGGCGGGCAGCCGGTGCTCGGTGCCATTGCGGGTGTAGACGACGCTCTTCAGCGCGCTGTCCCCGCCGATGGCACCTTCCGCGCGCAGGGCGGTGACGTTGCCGATGACGGTCAGCTTGCGCCGCACCTCCAGCATCAGCTTCATGCCCTTGGCCCAATAGGGCGAGCGCAGGAAGCCGGGCAGCAGCGGCAGGGCGGCGCGCCAGTTCTCCTTCGGCGTGGTGTCGAGGATGGCGTCGATGCGGACGCCGGCCTGGAGATACTGCCAGGCCAGCAGCCAGAGCAGCGGGCCGCTGCCCGCCATCACCGTGGCGCCCGACGGCACGAGGCCGGAGGTCTTCAGCAGAACCTGCGCCGCACCGGCGCCCAGCACGCCCGGCAGGGTCCAGCCGGGGATCGGGAAGGGCCGCTCCAGGGCACCGGTCGCCAGGATGACGTGGCGCACGGTCAGCATCGCCGCCGAACCGTTGCGCGACAGGCCGATCTGGATCGGGCGGTGCCCGTCGCCCGCGTCCTCGCGCGGGCGGGCGACGCTCCACACGATGGTGCCCGGCCAGTGGACGGCACCGCTGTCGCGTAGCGGACCCAGCAGCTCGGCACCATGCCAGTAATCGGGGCCGAGCACCTTGCGGTCGCGAACCGGGGTTTCGGTGACGGCGCGGTAGATCTGGCCGCCCGGCTCCGCCTGCTCGTCGAGCAGGACGACCGACGCGCCCTTGGACGCGGCCAGCGCGGCGGCGGCGAGGCCGGCCGGACCGGAGCCGACGACGGCGATGTCGAAGTCGAACTTGGGGTTGGGGGCGCTCATCGCTCCACCTCGCGCTTGCCGTTCTGGGTTTCCACCGCCATGCCGGGGGCCACACGCACCTGACAGCCCTGGCGGTTGCCGGTGCCGTCGATGGTGACGAGGCAGTCGTAGCAGACGCCCATCATGCAGTAGGGACCGCGCGCCGCACCGCTCACGGCTGTGGTGCGGCAGGCGGTGACGCCGTTCGCCAGCAGGGCGGCGGTGACGCTGTCGCCTGCCCGCGCGCTGGCCGGACGGCCGTCGATGGTGAAGGAAACCGCCTGGGCAGCGGTCCCAATGGCGGTTTCGATCTCAGGCAGCCTGCGGAACATGGAACCTCCCGGCGCTGAAGGGCGTGAAGCTGTCGCCGAGGCCGCCGGCCGCGATCAGCGGCGCCAGCGTCAGCGCATGGTTGGCGGCAAGGGTGACGCCGCTGTGGCAGGTGGCGACGAAGGCGCCGGGCGCCGTCTTCGATTCCTCGTAGATCGGGAAGCCGTCCGGCGTCAGCACGCGCAGCGCCGCCCAGCTCCGCACCACGTTCAGCTTGCCCAGCAGTGGGAAGAAGCGGATGGCGCGCTGGGCGATGGCCGACGACACGCCGGGCTGGAGGGTGGTGTCGAAGCCGGCCTCCTCGAAGCTGTCGCCGATCATCACCCCGCCCTCGTCGGTCTGGCGGACATAGACGGTGGGATGGTGCAGGAAGGGGGCGGTCTTCTCGGTGACGATGACATGGCCGCGCTGCGGACGGACGGGGGCGGACAGCCCGACCATCGGCGCCAGCCGTGCGCTGTCATGGCCGGCGGCCAGCACGATCTTGCCGGCGCGGATTTCGCCGCCGGCAGTCGCCATGCGGAAGCCGCCGTCGCGATGCTCGATGCGCTCGACCCGGTGGTTGGGCCGGTACTCGACGCCCAGCAGGCCGATGCCCTTGTGCAGGGTGCGCAAGAGCCGCAGCGAGTTGCAATGGCCGTCCAGCGGGCAATAGGTGCCGCCGACCACGTCCGGCCCGATGAAGGGCAGTTCCTTGCGCAGCGTCTCGCGGTCCATCACCTCGTAGGGGTAGCGGATCATGTCGGGCTGGTTGTGCAGCCGCATCATGGTGTTGGCGCGGGCCTGCAAATCCTCTTCCGACAGCATCGGCATGAAGCCGCCGGGGCGGCGGTAGGCGACGTCCAGGCCGGTCTGCTCGCGCAGCAGGTCGGCGAAGCCGCTCCAGTCGTCGGAGGATTTCTTGGTCCAGCCGGCATATTCCGGCATGCCAAGGCCCTTGCCCTGCACCCAGACCAGGGCGAAATTGCCGCGCGACGGGCGCACGGCGATGTCGCCCTCGTCCAGCATGGCAACATTCTGGCCGGCACGGGCGAGACCCCAGGCCAGCGCCGATCCGACCAGCCCGCCGCCGATCACGGCGACGTCGTATTCTCCGCCCCGACTGGGCTGCGTCATCGTCTCCACTCCCGCCTTTTCAGTCCCGCTGACGGAATCGCACACTCCGTGCGCACCGGCCGCCGCCGTTATCGTATGACGCGCATCGCCGAATTCGGCACCCGTATACAGTGTCGAATATTTATCGATGCACCGTATATCTTTGAGATCGCGCCGGATCTGCCGGCGTTACACATGGATGTATTGCAAACTGCAGGGTTTTCTTTGCCGGGGCACCGCGGGATTCTGCCCAGCGATACCCGACCGTTCCCCCGAGTTCCCGTGATCCTTGCGACAGCATCGGCAGCCAACCTATAACTGTCAAATCAGATCGAAGGGGTGTTTCATGACTGAATGTTATGATTCGGTGAGGGGTGGTTGGTTTTTGGGGCTGCCTTTGCCGGTCATGTCCGTGAACGCCCTCTCCCGCCCCGGGAGAGGGAGGGGACCCGCCGAAGGCGGGGAGGGTGAGGGGTGGCCCAAGACTCAAGAACCGCATGGTTTCTTGGATCACCCCTCACCCTTCCCACCGCTACGCGGCGGGCCCCTTCCCTCTCCCGGGGCGGGAGAGGGAGCCATATGCGATCGCCTCGCTCCCCGGGGGGAGAGGGGATTAAGCCCGCGGTGCGAAGCGGGAGCGGCGCCATGATCAATCCGCGCCAGATCGAGGCCTTCCGCGCGGTGATGCTGACCGGCGGCATCACCGCGGCGGCGGAACTGCTGAACATCTCGCAGCCGGCGGTCAGCCGCCTGATCGGCGACCTGCAATATGCGCTGAAGCTGACCCTGTTCGAACGGCGCGGCCCCCGCATCGCGCCGACCAGCGAGGCGATCTCGCTGTATCAGGTGGTCGACCGCGCCTTCGTCGGGCTGGAACTGATCGAGCAGACGGCGCGCGACCTGACCGCGAGGCGCAGCGGGGCGCTGCGGGTGGCGGCGATGCCGGCGCTGGGGGTGGGGTTCCTGCCGCGCTATGTCGCGCGCTTCCTCAGCGACCGGCCGCGGGTGGACATCGCGCTGCGCGGCAGCACCTCGCCGATCATTCTCGACTGGGTGGCGACCGGCCAGTGCGAGTTGGGATTCGCCCACACCCCCATCGACCATGCGGCGGTGCTGACCGAGAAGATCCACGGGATTCCCGCCGTCGCCATCCTGCCGCCCGGCCATCCGCTGGCCGCCAGGGAGGTGCTGGAACCGAAGGATTTCGAGGGGGAGAGCTTCATTTCCACCAGCCCGCCGGCCCTGCTGCGCTCCCGCATCGACACCATCTTCGCCGATCATGACGTGTCGCGGCTGATGCGGGTGGAAACCCAGCTGACGATGAACGCCTGCGCCATGGTGGCGGCCGGCTACGGCATGTCGATCGTCGACCCCTTCACCGCCCAGGATTATGTCCCGCACGGGCTGGTCGTCCGCCCGTTCGAACCGCGCATCGGCTTCGACATCGCCATCCTGCGCTCCGCCCAGGTGCCGCTGTCGATGATCGCCGAGGACTTCCTGGCCGGCTTCCTGGAGGAGGCGACCCGCTTCCGCGACAGTTTTCTCGGGATCGGCGGCGGTGGAATCGCCGCTCAACTCGTTCGCAGCACGGAATTATAACATTTCCGGATGAATGATGGCGGGAATTCGATTTGACGGTTATGTGACTGCACCATCACCCTTGATCCATGTCCTGGCTGCGACCCTGCACGAAAAACAGCCCGCAAGAGGGCGGCCGGCAAGGTTACGGACGGTAAAAGCGGCGATCCGGCCTCGTGCAGACGATGCGGTCCGAAGATCAGCCCCAGATGAACCCCCAGGCCAGGAACAGGCTTCCATGGAACTGGGAACCCGATGAACAGGGACCCTGCCAACAGGGATCAAGGCTCTAGAGGAGAATGACGATGCGCTCGGTGATGTGCGGGTTGATGGCGACGGCGGCCCTGTGGTGCGGCATGGCCGCGGTGCAGACGGCCCAGGCCCAGGAAAAGACGCTCTATGTCGCCGCCTATGGCGGGTCGTTCGAGCAGACCATGCGCAAGGACATCATCCCGGCCTTCGAAAAGGCGATGGGCGTGAAGATCGAGTATGTCGCCGGCAACTCCACCGACAACCTCGCCAAGCTGCAGGCCCAGAGGGGCAACCAGCAGATCGACGTCGTCATCCTCGACGACGGCCCGATGTATCAGGCGGTGGCGCTGAACTTCTGCGCCGACCTGGAGAAGGCGCCGGTCTACGACCAGCTCTACGATCTGGCGAAGATGCCGTCGGGCAAGGCGATCAACTTCGGCGCGGTCGGCACCGGCATCCTCTACAACAAGGCCTGGTTCGACGAGAACAAGATCCCGGCTCCGACCTCGTGGAAGGATATCGAGGATCCGCGCTTCAAGAAGAAGCTGGCGATTCCGCCGATCAACAACAGCTACGGCCTGCACGCGCTGGTGATGATGGCCCGCCTGAACGGCGGCGGCGAGACCAACATCGAGCCGGGCTTCAAGGAGTTCAAGGACAAGATCAACCCGAACGTGCTGGCCTATGAGCCGTCGCCGGGCAAGATGACCGAGCTGTTCCAGAGCAACCAGGCCGTCATCGCCGTCTGGGGTTCGGGCCGCGCCAAGGCGCTGGCCGACACCGGCTTCCCCGCCACCTTCGTCTATCCCAAGGAAGGCGGCATCGTGCTGGGTTCCGCCGCCTGTCAGGTCGCCGGCAGCAAGAATGCGCCCGAAGCGCAGAAGTTCATCCAGCACATGCTGGGGGTCGAGGCGCAGACCGCTCTCGCCGTCAGCGCCGGCTTCGGCCCGGTGAACAAGACGGTCGAACTGCCCGCCGAGAAGCAGGCCGGCATCCCCTACGGTCCGGAACAGGTCGGCAAGCTGCTGGTGGTGGACTGGGACACCATCAACAAGAACCGCGAGATCTGGAACAAGCGCTGGACCCGCGAGATCGAGCGCTGAGGGTGTGACGCCCTCTCCCGTCCCGGGAGAGGGAGGGGACCCACGACGTGGGGAGGGTGAGGGGCTTTCCGGACATGGATTTCTGATCCTTGGATCACCCCTCACCCTTCCCGCCGCTTTGCGGCGGGCCCCTTCCCTCTCCCGGGGCGGGAGAGGGAGTTTAAGCGAGAGGGAGACGACGGCATGGCTTATCTGGTTCTCGACCAACTGACCAAGCGCTTCGGAAACTGGACGGCGGTCGACAACGTCTCGCTGACCGTTGAGAAGGGCGAGCTGATTTCGCTGCTGGGGCCGTCGGGCTGCGGCAAGACCACCACCTTGCAGATGATCGCCGGCTTCCTCGACGCCGACGGCGGGCGGGTGATGCTGGACGGCCAGGATTTGCTGGCGAAGAAGCCGAACGAGCGCGGGCTCGGCATCGTCTTCCAGAGCTATGCCCTGTTCCCGCATATGACCGCCGCGGAGAACGTCGCCTTCGGGCTGGAGATGCGCAAGATCGCTCGCGCCGACCGCGACCGCATGGTCGCCGACGCGCTGAAGCTGGTCGGGCTGGAGCAGTATGGCGACCGCCATCCACGCCGGATGTCGGGCGGCCAGCAGCAGCGCGTGGCGCTGGCGCGCGCGCTGGTGATCAAGCCGAGCCTGCTGCTGCTCGACGAGCCGCTGTCGAACCTGGACGCCAAGATGCGCGAGGAGATGCAGATCGAGCTGCGCCGCATCCAGCGCACCGTCGGCACCACCATGATCCTCGTCACCCACGACCAGTCGGAGGCGATGGCGCTGTCCGACCGCGTGGTGGTGATGAACAAGGGCCGCATCCAGCAGGTCGCCACCCCGCAGGACGCCTACGACCACCCGGCCAACGCCTTCGTCGCCAACTTCCTCGGCCGCACCAACCTGCTGCCGGGCATGGTCGGCGGCGGGTCGGCCGGGACCGTCATCACGGTGGCGGACAGCGTCTGGCCGGTGGCGCAGCCGATGGCGGCGGGTCCAGGGGCGCTGGCCGTGCGGCCAGAGAAGATCGGCTTCGTCGATGCGGGGGGCTTGAGCGGCACCGTGCTGGCCCGCGTCTTCCAGGGCACGCAGTGGCTGTTCGAGATCGAGACCGCCGCCGGCCGGCTGATGGTGATCCGCCAGCATGACGGCTCGCCCCTGCCGGCGGAGCGCGAGCGGGTGATGGTCGGCTGGCGGGCGGACGACATGTCGGTGATGCCCGCGGATCCGGATACGGTCTTCAATGCCCAGGAGGCGGCATGAGCATGGCGGCTTCCACCGATAACGCCACTGGCAGCCAAGTGCAGGCGAATGCCGCAAATCCCTCCACCCACGCACCGCCGCCGCGCCGGCCGCGCCGCTGGCCCTGGACGCCCTATCTGCTGAGCGCGCCGGGTCTGGCCCTGTTCGCGGTGCTGCTGCTGGTGCCGCTGGCGATGACCTTCCTGTTGTCGCTGAACAGCTTCAGCTTCTATGGCGGCATCGAGAATGTCTGGCAGCTCGGCAACTATGCCGACATCGCCGCCGACAGCTATTTCCACGAGGTCTTCCTGCGCACCTTCCGCATCGCCGCGGTGGTGACGATCCTCTGCGCGGTGTTCGGCGCGCCGGAGGCCTACATCCTGCGCCGGATGAAGTCGCCGTGGCGCGGGCTTTGCCTGCTGATCGTGCTGGGGCCGCTGCTGATCTCGGTGGTGTCGCGCACGCTGGGCTGGGCGCTGCTGTTCGGCTCGACCGGGCTGGTCAACCAGGGGCTGATGGCGCTGGGGCTGATCGCGACGCCCATCGAGTTCATGTACACGGAAACCGGCGTCGTCATCGCACTGACCCATGTGCTGGTGCCCTTCATGGTGCTGTCGGTGTGGGCCTCGCTCCAGCGGCTCGACCCGCAGGTGGAGAATGCGGCGCTGTCGCTGGGCGCCGGGCCGCTGACGGTGATGCGCCGGGTGGTGCTGCCGCAGATCGTGCCGGGCATCCTGTCGGGGTCGATCATCGTCTTCGCGCTGGCGGCCAGCGCCTTCGCCACCCCGGCGATCATCGGCGGACGGCGGCTGAAGGTGGCGGCGACTCTCGCCTATGACGAGTTCCTGAACACGCTGAACTGGCCGTTGGGCGCCACGGTGGCGGTGCTGCTGCTGATCGCCAACGTCGTCATCATCGTCGGCTGCAACCGGCTGGTCGAACGTCGCTACAAACAGGTGTTCGAATGAACCGCAACGGCCCGATCGCGCTGATCTTCCACGTCCTGTTCTTAGGCTTCCTGCTGGCGCCGATCCTGATCGTCTGCGCCGTCGCCTTCACCTCGCAGGGCTATCTGTCGCTGCCGACCGAGGGGCTGTCGCTGCGCTGGTTCCGCGCCATCGGCGACAATCCGGAATTCATCCGCGCCTTCAAGGACAGTTTGCTGCTGGGGGCGGTGTCGTCCACGCTCGCGATCCTGGTGGCGGTGCCGGCGGCGCTCGCCATCGCGCGCCATCAGTTCTTCGGACGCGAGGCGATCCAGGCGCTGTTCCTGTCGCCGCTGATGGTGCCGCACATCGTGCTCGGCATCGCCTTCCTGCGCTTCTTCACCATGATCGGGCTGGGCGGCACCTTCGCCGGGCTGGTGCTGAGCCATGTCATCATCATCCTGCCCTTCGCGCTGCGGCTGATCCTGGCGGCGTCGACCGGCATGGACCGGGCGGTGGAGAACGCCGCCGCGTCGCTCGGCGCATCGTCCTGGACCTGCTTCCGCCGGGTGACGCTGCCGCTGATCCTGCCGGGTGTCGCCAGCGGCTGGGTGCTGGCCTTCATCAACAGCTTCGACGAGGTGACGATGACCGTCTTCATCGCCTCGCCGGAGACCACCACCCTGCCCGTCCGCCTGTTCCTCTACATCCAGGACAACATCGACCCGCTGGTCGCCGCGGTGTCGGCGGTGCTGATCTTCCTGACGGTGGCGGCCATGCTGGTGCTCGACCGCGTCTATGGGCTGGAACGGTTGCTGGTCGGCAAGGGCCGCGACTGACACGGCAAAGCGTCTTCCGGTTTCCTCCCTGAACTGCCCCGCACCTCCCCGGTGCGGGGTATTTTTTTGGCCAAGCGGCAGGGGTCGGTTATGCCGATGGTTCAGAATGCAAATGATTCGTTTGCACCATTTTCGGTGTTGACCGCAGGGGGCATGCGGACGTACTTTTAACCAGCCGGTTAAAACATAGCGACCGCCACACAGGTCGCCCCGAGCCCGCCGGCCGGAGGAGACGCATGGAACCCCGCTCTCGCTCGGGCGCAGCGTTGCGCCTGCTCAATTCCGACTGGGTCCGCCCCATCCTGCTGATGGTCATCCTGCTGGTTCTGTGGGATCTGTCGGTCCGGGTGTTCGGCGTTCCAGCATATCTCGTGCCGAAGCCCGGCGACGTCGTGCTGGCGATGATCGACGAATGGCCGCGCCTGCTGGCCGAATCCGTCCCGACCTTCACGGCCACGCTCGGCGGCTTCGCGCTGTCGGTGCTGTTCGGCATTCCCATCGCGATGCTGATCGCCGGATCGCGCGTGGTCGAGGCCTATGTCTACCCGCTGCTGGTCTTCTCGCAGTCGATCCCCAAGGTCGCCATCGCGCCGCTGTTCGTGGTGTGGTTCGGCTTCGGCCTGATGCCGAAGGTGATCGCCGCCTTCCTGCTGGGCTTCTTCCCGGTCGTGGTGTCGGCGGTGCAGGGCTTCAAGTCGGTCGACAACGAGATGATGGATCTCGCCCGCTCGATGAAGGCGTCGCGCCTCCAGACCTTCCAGATGGTCAGCCTGCCGCACGCGCTGCCGGCGATCTTCGCCGGGCTGAAGGTCTCGATCACGCTGGCCGTGGTCGGGGCGGTGGTCGGCGAATTCGTCGGCTCCAACTCCGGCATCGGCTTCGTCCTGCAACGCTCCATCGGCAACTTCGAGCTGCCCTTGATGTTCGCGGCGCTGACCGTGCTGGCGCTGATGGGCGTCGTGCTGTTCTGGGTCATCGACGTGGTCGAGCGCTTCTCCATTCCCTGGCACTCCAGCCAGCGCCACAAGGCCAATCTCGGCGCCTGACGGCACTTCGAACCCTCGGTTCATCGACAAGAACCCCGACGCCGCACAACGCAGGCCGACGGGGCGATCCACCACCCATGGGAGGTCACCGGTCGTGATGAAGAAAACCATCGTCGCAGCGCTCTGCGCCTTCGCCGCCTCCACCTTGCCGGCGCAGGCCGCCGACAAGGTGACGCTGATGCTGAACTGGTACGTCTATGGCGAGCATGCGCCCTTCTATTACGGCAAGGACAAGGGGCTGTACGAGGCCGAGGGCATCGACCTGGAAATCCAGGAAGGCCGCGGATCGGCGGTGACGACGCAGCTGGTCGCCAGCAAGGGCGTCACCTTCGGCTATGTCGACGTGCCGACCATGATCAAGGCCGCCATGAAGGGCGCGCCGGTGACCTCGCCGGGCGTTCTGCTGCAGACCAGTCCGATGTCGGCGATGGGCTTCACCGAGAAGAACATCCGCAAGCCGGAGGACATCAAGAACCGCATCGTCGCCATGACGCCGGGCGACAGCATGTCCCAGATCTGGCCGCTGTTCCTGAAGAAGACCGGCCTGAAGGAGCGTGACTTCGAGGTGGTGTCGGGCGACGCCCAGACCAAGCTGAACGCCGTCATCAACGGACAGGCCGACCTGCTGCTGGGCTATGTCATGGACCAGAGCATGAAGATCAAGGACGCCACCGGCAAGTCGGTGACGCCGATCCGTTTCGCCGATTACGGCGTCAACATGGTCTCGTCGGGCATCATCGCCAACACCGACGTGATGAAGAGCAACCCGGACCTCGTCCGCCGCTTCATGGCCGCCACCACCAAGGCGGTGGAAGAGGCGGAGAAGGCGCCGAAGGACGCCGCCGCCGCCATCCTGAAGGCCAACCCGAAGGGCGGCAAGCCGGACACCCTGCAGGAAGGCTTCGAGCTGACCATCCCGCTCTACCGCACCAAGGAGACGGAGAAGCTGCGGCCCTTCCAGGTCACCGACGCCAACATGAAGGAGACGGTCGATCTGCTGGTCGAGTATGGCGGGCTGGACGCGGCGGCCAAGGAGAACCCCAAGCGCTTCTACACCCGCGAGTTCCTGCCGCCCGACCCGGCAGCCGCCGCGGTGAACGCAGCAGCGAAGTGACCGGCCCAAAGTGACTGGCCCAAAATGACCGACCGGCCCACCGCCCGACCCACCGAAGGGAGCGACGAGGAGAGCATGGCACAGCCTCAGTTGAAACTGGTCGGCGACGCGGCGACGCAGCGCCTGTCCGGCGAGCCGCTGATCCGCATCGACGGCGTGACCAAGACCTACCGCACCCGCGACGGGGAGGTGCCGTCGCTCCGCCCCATCACCTTCGACGTGCGGCCGGGCGAGTTCCTGGTGGTGGTCGGTCCGTCCGGCTGCGGCAAGTCCACCCTGCTGAAGATGCTGGCCGGCCTGCTGCCGGTCAGCAGCGGCACCATCAAGATCGAAGGCGACACGGTCACCGAGCCGCACGACGACACCGGCATCGTCTTCCAGAGCCCGACCCTGCTGGCCTGGCGGTCGGTGCTGCGCAACATCATGCTGCCGGTGGAAATCCGCCGCCTGCCGCGCGAGCGCTATCTGGAACGCGCCCACAAGCTGGTCGAGATGACCGGGCTGAAGGGGTTCGAGAACAAGTATCCCTGGCAGCTGTCGGGCGGCATGCAGCAGCGCGCCGCCCTGTGCCGGGCACTGGTGCACGACCCGAAGATCCTGCTGATGGACGAGCCGTTCGGCGCGCTCGACGCCATGACGCGGGAACGGATGAATGTCGAGCTGCAGCGCATCCAGCATGAGACCGGCAAGACGGTGATCCTGATCACCCATTCCATCCCCGAGGCGGTGTTCCTGGCCGACCGGGTGATGGTGATGTCGGAACGGCCCGGCACCATCGCCGCCACCTACGAGGTCCCGCTGCCGCGCCCGCGGACGCTGGACGTGATGGGCGACCCGGTCTTCATCCAGCTGACCCAGACCATCCGCAAGCATTTCGCGGCGCAGGGGCATCTCGACTAAGGCTGCCGCGCCGCGATTGCTCCCTACCCTGCCCCTTCCCCGTACTGGGGAAGGGAACGGCCCCGTGCGCCATCTGAAAGACACTCGCCATGTCCGCCCCCCGTCTCCGCATCCGCGCCATCGAGCTGTACGAACGGCCCGTCCGTTTCGTGAAGCCGTTCCGCTTCGGCGCGGTGACGGTGGAGGCCGCCCCGCAATCCTTCGTCCGCGCCCTGGTCGCGGTCGAGGGACAGAGGGAGGCCTGGGGGGCGACGGCCGAGATGATGATGCCGAAATGGTTCGACAAGCGCCCGGACCGCAGCCCGGCCCAGACGGTGGACGGGCTGCGCCGCTCGCTGATCGAAGCGCGCGACGTCTATCTGTCCGACGGCCGGCTCGACACCGCCTTCGGCCATCACGCCGCCTACAGCCCGGCGTTGGAGCCGAAGCTGGCCGCCGCCTTCGGGCCGGCGCAGATCGACAAGGCGGTGTTCGACGGGCTGCTGCGGGCGTTGGGCCTGAATGCGTTCGACGGGCTGGGCGGCAATGTCGCCGGGCTGGACGCGCGGCTGGCCCCCGATCTCGCCGGCTTCGAGCTTGACGGGTTTTTGCGCGGGCTGACCCCGCTCGGCGAGGTCGAGCTGCGCCACACCGTCGGCCTGCTCGACAAGGCCGAAGACCTGCACGCCCTGCTGGAGCAGGCGACGCTGCGCTGGTTCAAGATCAAGCTGGGCGGCGATGCCGCCGCCGACGCCGAACGGCTGGCGGAGCTGGCCAGCGTGCTGGAAACCGCCGCCCCCGGCTACCGCGCCACGCTGGACGGCAACGAGCAGTATCGCGACGCCGCCCATGTCGCGGAGCTGCTCGACCGCATCGACGCCTCCCCGGCGCTCACCGGCTTCCGCAGGGCGCTGGCCTATCTGGAACAGCCGATCGCGCGGGAGGCGGCGCTCGCCCGGCCGCTGGGCGCGGTGGCGGAGCGGGTGCCGGTGATCATCGACGAGTCCGACGACGGCTACGACGCCTTCCCGCGCGCCCGCGCCATGGGCTATCGCGGCGTGTCGTCGAAATCCTGCAAGGGCCTGTACAAGGCGATGGTCAACCGCGCCCGCTGCGCGGCCTGGGGGCCGCCGCACTTCATCTCCGCCGAGGATTTGACCTGCCAGGCCGGGCTGTCGGTGCAGCAGGACACCGCCCTGGTCGCCTTCCTCGGCATCCCGCATGCCGAGCGCAACGGGCACCAGTATGGCGAGGGCTTCGGCAGCGCCGCCGAGGCCGAGGCCTTCCTCGCCGCCCATCCCGGTTTCTACGACCGCCGCGCCGACGGCACGGTCAGGCTCGCCACCGGCTCCGGCCGGCTGCCGACCGCCGCGCTGCGCGGTCCCGGCTTCGCGTCTTCAGCGGGTCCCGACCGGGCCACGCTTTCCCCCCTTTCAAACCCGACATCAGCGTTTTCCGAAGGAGTCCACCCATGAGCACCAAGCGCCTTGGCCTCATCATGCACGGTGTCACCGGGCGGATGGGCATGAACCAGCATTTGATCCGCTCGATCCTGGCGATCCGCGCCCAGGGCGGCGTCACCCTGTCGGACGGCTCGCGCGTCATGCCCGACCCGATCATCGTCGGCCGCAACGCCGAGAAGATGCAGGAGCTGGCCCGCCGCCACGGCATCGAGCGGTGGAGCGACAATCTCGACGCCGCGCTGGAAAACCCGGACGACGTGATCTTCTTCGACGCCGGCACCACCCAGATGCGCCCGACGCTGCTGGAGAAGGCGATCCGCGCCGGCAAGCATGTCTATTGCGAGAAGCCCATCGCCACCAATCTGGACGAGGCGTTGCGCGTCGTCCGGCTGGCCGCCGAGGCCGGGGTGAAGAACGGCACGGTGCAGGACAAGCTGTTCCTGCCGGGCCTGGAGAAGCTGCGCATGCTGCGCGACAGCGGTTTCTTCGGCCGCATGCTGTCGGTGCGCGGCGAGTTCGGTTACTGGGTGTTCGAGGGCGACTGGCAGCCGGCACAGCGCCCGTCCTGGAACTACCGCGAGGAGGACGGCGGCGGCATCATCCTCGACATGATCTGCCACTGGCGCTATGTGCTCGACAACCTGTTCGGCACGGTGAAGAGCATTTCCTGCCTGGGCGCCACCCACATCCCGGAACGCTGGGACGAGAAGGGCAAGCCCTACAAGGCGACCGCCGACGACGCCGCCTATGCGATGTTCGAGCTTGAGGGCGGGGTGATCGCCACCATCAACTCGTCCTGGTGCACCCGCGTCTACCGCGACGATCTGGTGACCTTCCACGTCGACGGCACCAACGGCTCGGCGGTCGCAGGATTGACCGACTGCGTGATCCAGCCGCGCCAGGGCACGCCGCGTCCGGTGTGGAACCCCGACCAGAAGCAGACCATCGACTTCTACGACACCTGGCAGCCGGTGCCCGACAACGCCGTGTTCGACAACGGCTTCAAGGTGCAGTGGGAGTCCTTCATCCGCCATGTGGTCGAGGACACCCCCTACAATCACGGCCTGATCGAAGGCGCCAAGGGCGTCCAGCTGGTGGAATGCGCGATGCAGAGCTGGCGCGAACGCCGCTGGGTCGACGTGCCGGCCATCGAGGGCTGAGGCGTTCGCCGGGGAGGGGTGCGGACCGCCCCCTCCCCCGCCCCTCCGCTGCGACTTATCCAGGAATACCGCCCATGCCGACCATCCGCCTCCCCCGCGCCGACCGCAGCATCGAAAGCTACACGCTGGCCCCGCCGCGCGGCTTTCCCGCCCGCACAGACCGGCCGCTGACCCGCATCGCGTTCGCCGCCGCCCATATGGTCGCCGACCCGCTGGCGGACTGCGATCCGTGGCTGGCCCCGGCCATCGACTGGGACCGCACCATCGCCTTCCGCGAGCATCTGTGGGACCTCGGGCTCGGCGTCGCCGAGGCGATGGACACGGCGCAGCGCGGCATGGGGCTGGACTGGCCGACCTCGCTGGAACTGATCCGGCGGTCGCAGTCGGCGGCCAAGGCGCGCGGCGGGGTGATCGCCTGCGGCGCCGGCACCGACCATCTGCCGCCGGAGAACGCCCGCAGCGTCGACGACGTCATCCGCGCCTATGAGGAGCAGATCGAGGCCATCGAGGCGCTCGACGGCCGCATCATCCTGATGGCGTCGCGCGCGCTGGCCCGCGTCGCCACGGGGCCGGAGGATTACGTCCGCGTCTATGGCCGCATCCTGTCGCAGGTGAAACAGCCGGTGATCCTGCACTGGCTGGGCGACATGTTCGACCCGGCGCTGGCCGGCTATTGGGGCACGGCCGACGTCGATGCGGCGATGGACACCGCGCTGTCGATCATCGGCGATTTCGCCGCCAAGGTGGACGGCATCAAGATCTCGCTGCTCGACAAGGACAAGGAGATCGTCATGCGGCGGCGCCTGCCTGAGGGCGTGCGCATGTACACCGGCGACGACTTCAATTACGCCGAGCTGATCGCCGGCGACGGGCAGCTGCATTCCGACGCGCTGCTCGGCATCTTCGACGCCATCGCGCCGGCCGCCGCCGCGGCGCTGGCCCATCTGGCCGAGGGCGACGAGGCGGGGTTCCACGACATCCTGGCACCGACCGTGCCGCTGTCGCGCCACATCTTCAAGGCGCCGACCCGCTTCTACAAGACCGGCGTCGTCTTCATGGCCTATCTGAACGGCCATCAGGACCATTTCACCATGGTCGGCGGGCAGGAGAGCACGCGCTCCACCCTGCATCTGGCCGAGCTGTTCCGGCTGGCCGACAAGGCCGGGCTGCTGTCCGATCCGGACCGCGCCGCCCAGCGGATGGCGGCGGTGCTGGCAGTAAGAGGGATTTCGTGATGCGCGATTTTTCCGGCGACCATCGCTGGCTGTCGATCAACACCGCCACGGTGCGCAAGCAGGGCAATCTGGTGGAGATCCTCGACGCCTGCGCCCGCCGCGGCATCCGCGCCGTCGCGCCCTGGCGCGATCAGGTGGCAGCGGTCGGGCTCGACGCCGCGGTGCAGGCGGTGCGCAGCGGCGAACTGGCGCTGTCCGGCTATTGCCGCGGCGGCATGTTCCCGGCCGACCCGTCCAAGGCGGCGGAGGTGCGCGACGACAACCGCCGCGCGGTGGACGAGGCGGCGGCGCTGGGTGCCGCCTGCCTCGTGCTGGTGGTCGGCGGACTGCCGCAATATTCCCGGCCCGGCTCGGCCGCCAGCAAGGACATCGCGCTGGCCCGCTCGCAGGTCGAGGACGGCATCGCCGAGCTGCTGGACCATGCCCGCAAAGTGGGGATGCCGCTGGCCATCGAGCCGCTGCACCCGATGTATGCCGCCGACCGCGCCTGCGTGAACACGATGGCCCATGCGCTCGACCTCTGCGACCGGCTGGATCCGGAGAAGTCGGGGGCGCTGGGGGTGGCGGTCGACGTCTATCATGTCTGGTGGGATCCGGATCTGGAGGCGCAGATCGCCCGAGCCGGCAAGGAGCGGCTGCTGGCCTTCCATGTCTGCGACTGGCTGGTTCCGACAACCGACCTGCTGCTCGACCGCGGCATGATGGGCGACGGCGTCATCGACATTCCGCGCATCCGCGGCTGGGTCGAGGCCAACGGCTTCGCCGGCTACTCGGAGGTGGAGATCTTCTCGCAGGCCAACTGGTGGGAGAAGCCGATGGGCGAGGTGCTGGACACCTGCATCGAGCGGCACCGCAGCGCGGTTTGAAATCGTTGGCCGAGGCTTCTACCATGGGGGGAAGACCCCTTCCCTCCCCCGGACCGCAGGAGCCGGCTTCCCGCATGGACAGCCTGACCGACACCCCCGACCCGGCGCCGCACGCCCCCGCAATCGCTGCGGCGCCGGCCAAGGTGACCCGCGACCCGGAGGGCACACGGGCCCGCATCATGGCCGCGGCGACGGAGGAGTTCGCCCGCTACGGCCTGGGCGGCGCCCGCGTCGACCGCATCGCCGAGCAGGCCGGCACCAACAAGCGCATGCTCTATTACCATGTCGGCAACAAGGAGGAGCTGTATCTGGCGGTGCTGGAGGATGCCTATGCCCACATCCGCGAAACCGAACGCACGCTGAATTTGGACAAGCTGGCCCCGCCCGAGGCCATCGCGCGGCTGATCGGCTTCACCTGGCAGTATTTCATCGACCATCCCGAATTCATGGCCCTGCTGAACATCGAGAACCTGCACAGGGCCGAACTGCTGAAGACCTCGGGGCAGGTGCAGTCGATGCACTCCCCCTTCGTGCAGATGATCGGCGACGTGCTGGCGCGCGGGGTGAAGCAGGGGGTGTTCCGCGCCGGGGTCGATGCGGTGCAGCTCTACATCTCCATCGCCGGGCTGTCCTACTTCTATTTGTCCAACGTCCACACCCTGTCGGTCATCTTCGGCCGCGACCTGCTGGCCGACCCGGCGCGGAAGGAGCGGCTGGACCATATGGTGGAGCTGGTGCTCCAGTCGCTGCGGCCGTGAGGGGGTGAGGGGGGTGGTCGGAGTCTGACCACCCCTGTCGTTTCGGCGCTTCTACTGTTTCGGGGCTTCTACTGTTTCGGCGCCGGACGCAGCAGGGCGATCAGCAGCAGGCCGCCGACGATGAACCAGGCGATGACGACGAAGCCGTCGATGTAGGCCAGCACATAGGCCTGCTTTCGCACCGCCGCCGCCAGCAGCGACAGGGCGCGGTCCGTCGTCTCCTCAGGCCCGGTGGAGCGGGCGGCGAGCCGCGCCATGCCGCCGGCCAGCCGGTGGACGGTGTCGGTGCCGCCGGACACCACGTCGGACACCAGCCGGAAGCTGTGGAACTGCTCGCGCACGCGGACGAAGGTCTGCATGAAGGCGGCGCCCAGCTCGCCGCCCAGCAGGCGCGAGGTCTGCAACAGGGCGCCCAGCGCCAGGATGTGGGCCTGGGACAGATTCTTGATGTTGAAGTAGATCAGCGAGGTCATGGCGAAGGACTGGCCGAAGGCCTGGAGCATCTGCGACGGCAGGAAATCGGCACCGACCCAGTCGGCCGTCAAATGCGAGGCGAGCCAGCAGGCGAGCCCCACCGCGGCGAAGCCGGCCGCCATCACCACCCGCGGATCGGCATGGCGCAGCAGCGTGCCGACCAGCGGCGCCAGCAGGAACTGCGGCAAGGCGATCAGCAGCAGCGTGTCCCCGACCTCCAGCGCGCGGTAATTGTTCACCGTGATCATGAACTGCGGCACCAGATAGGCGGTGGACAGCATGACCAGCCGCAGCAGCACCAGCAGCAGGCACAGCAGCGGGATGTTGCCGCGGAAGAGCGCGCTGAAGGTGATCCAGGGTTTGGGGCAGGTCAGCTCCTGCACGACGAAGGCGCCGACCAGCAGGCCGCCGGACAGGAACAGCCCGGTGATCAGGCCGGAATTGAACCAGTCCAGCCGGTTGCCCTGGTCCAGCCCGGCATAGAGCAGGGCGAAGCCGAGGCTGGCATAGGCGATGCCCCACCAGTCGCCGTCCTTCAGCAGGTCGCGGCGCACCGGCTCGGCCGGCATGCCGAAATGGACGCACAGCGCCATCAGCGGCGCCAGCAGGGCGGTGTCCCAGAACAGCCAGCGCCAGTCGAGATGCTCGATCACCCAGCCCTCGACCGAGGCGGCGAAGTTCAGCGACAGCTCGACGTTCATCGCATAGACGGCGATGCCGTAGACGACATAGCGTGGCGGCAGGTTGCGGACGATGAAGCCGATGGTCAGCGGGATGAAGGTGCCCGACGACAGCCCGGCCAGCAGCTGGAAGGTCAGCACCCCGGTCAGCGTGCCGGTCAGCGGCAGGGCCAGCATCGCCAGCCCGTAGGTGAGCGAGGAGACCAGCAGGACGCGGCGCGGCCCGAACACCACGCCGAGGAAGGCGGCGGCCGGGGCGACCAGCATCTGCGCCACCGTGTAGGCGGTGGTGATCCAGGCCCCCTCGTCGAAGCCGGCGCCGATGGCGCCGCGGATGTCGGCCAGCCCGAAGGTGGTGATGCGCGAGGTCAGGGTGGAGATCAGCGCCCCCAGCATGACGCCGAGCAGGCCGACGATCGGATGGTGGGTCAGGATCGGCTGGGCCGGACGGAGCAGGAGCCGGGACAGCCGCCCGCCGGCCAGACCGACGCTCACGATCCGCCCTCCTGGCCGCTCTCCCGAACCTCTCCATCCGTATCGATGGTGACGACGACGGACATGCCGGGGCGCAGCCGGTCCTGCAACGGGTGGGGGCCGTCGAGGACGATCTTCACCGGGATGCGCTGGACGATCTTGGTGAAATTGCCGGTGGCGTTGTCGGGGGGAAGCAGGGCGAACTGGCTGCCGCTGGCGGGCGACTGGGCGGCGACCCGGCCGGTCAGCGTCACGTCGGGGAAGCTGTCGATGCGGACCGTCGCCGGCAGGCCGGACCGGATCCGCGTCATCTGGGTTTCCTTGTAGTTGGCGATCACCCACACCGCCGGCAGCGGCACCAGCGTGACGATCTGGCTGCCTTGCCCGACATACTGGCCGGGGCGGACCTGCCGCTGGCCGACCATGCCGTCGGCCGGGGCGCGGATCGTCGTGCGGTCGAGCGTGATGCGGGCGAGGTCGAGATCGGCCTGCCGTTGCAGCCGGGTCGCCCGGGCTTGGCGCACCTGCACGTCGATGCCGTCGAGCGCCGCCTTCTGCTGGTCGACCTGGGCCTGTCCCGCCTCCAGCGCCGCCTGGGCCCGGCGGGAGGTCGCCTGCGCCTGTTGCAGCGCCTGGAGCGTGCCGGCGACGCCCTGTTCGGTCAGGGAGCGCTGGCGCGCCTCCTCCAGCCGCGCCCGCCACGCCTCGGCCTCCAGCCCATGGACGTTCGCCTCGGCCTGATCGACCAGGGCGCGCTGGGTGCGCTTCTGGATGTCGAGCTGGGCGATGGCGGCGTCGGCGGCCTCCAGCGCCGCCTCCGCCTGCTGCACGCGGGCGCGGTAGTCGTCGTCGACGATGGTCGCCACCGGATCGCCGGCCTTCACCCGCTGGAAGTCGCCGACCGGCATGTCGCGGACGACGCCCGCCACCTGGGACGACAGCGGGGTGATGTCGGCCTGGAGATAGGCGTCGTTGGTGGTCTGGCGCGCGGCGGAGCCGAGCCAGCGGTCCCAGCGCGTGGCGAAGGCCACCAGCAGCACAACCGCCAGCCCCAGCACCGCCAGCCGCACCAGCCAGGGGCTCCAGGCCACCGGCGGCGGGGCGGCCGGAGGGGGTTGCTGAGCCGCTTGCTGGGGTGGTGCTGCGGCATCGCTCATGCGGGACTCTCCATCGGCCTGTCGGAACGGTCCGGCCGACCCTACGCGATGGCCTGCGGAAAAGCGCCTTGCACCAAGGTGTAGCCCCGCTTGGGACCGGTCAGGACAGGACGATGCCGCCGTCGACGTTCAGCGTCTGGCCGGTGACGAAGGCGCTGTCGTCGGAGCAGAAGAAGGCCACCGGGCCGGCAACATCCTCCGGCGCGCCGATGCGGGCCATGGCGGTCTTGGCCTTCCAGCCGTCGCGGATCGCCGGATCGTCGAGGTTCACCCGGCCCATGTCGGTCAGGATGATGCCGGGGCACACACAGTTGGCAGTGATGCCGAGCGGCCCGACCTCCTGCGCCAGCACGCGGGTGAAGCCCATCACCGCGGCCTTGGAGGCGGAATAATGCGCCTGTTCCGGCGCGCCGTGCTTGCCGCCGATGGAGGCGATGTTGCAGATGCGGCCGTAGCCCTGCGCCTTCATCAGCGGCAGCACCGCCTGGGTGACGAGGAAGGTGCCCTTGGCGTTCACGTCCATCACCTGATCCCAGGCGGTTTCCGGACAGTCCTCCACCGTCGCGGCGATCAGGATGCCGGCGTTGTTGACCAGCGCATGGATGGTGCCGAGTTCCGCGACCGCGCGGTCGACCATCGCCTGCACCTCGTCCTTCGCCGACACGTCGGCGTGCAGTTCGACCACCCGGACGCCTTGCGCCCGCGCCTCCCCCGCCGTCTCGGCCAGCGCGCCGGCCTGCCGGGCGATGTCGTTCAGCGCGAGGTCGAAGCCGCGCTCCGCCAGTCCGAGAGCGATGGCGCGGCCGATGCCGCGGCTGGCGCCGGTGACCAGCGCGATCTTCCCCTGTGCCATATCGGTGTTCTCCTTCAAAGAGCGGTGTAGCCGCCATCGACGGCCAGGACGGTTCCTGTGATGAAGCTTGCCGCGTCGGAGGCGAGGAAGGCGACGGCCAGCGCGATCTCGCGCGGTTCGCCCAGCCGGCCCATCGGCGTGGCGGCCAGCCAGCGCTCGAACCATTCGGGGCGGGAGCGACCGGCCAGCGTCAGTTCGGTGGCGGTGTAGCCGGGAGCCACGGCGTTCACCCGCACCCGGCCGGCCCATTCCACCGCCAGCGACTTGGTCAGCAGGTTGACCCCCGCCTTGGCGGCGTTGTAGGCGGCCTGGGGCTGCGGATGGACGACGATCTCGCCGCACATCGAGCCGATGTTGACGACCGATCCCCTGCCCGCCTCGACCATCGGGCGGCCGAAGGCGCGGGCGATGTGGAAGACGCCGTGCAGGTTGACGTCGATCACCCGGCGCCAGTCGGCCAGATCGACCTCAAGCGCCCGCCCGTTGTGGACGATGCCGGCATTGTTCACGAGGATGTGCGGCACGCCGGCCTCGGCGACCAGACGGGCGGCGGTCTCCTCGGCCGCTTGCGCGTCGGTGACGTCGAGGGTGTAGGCGAGACCGCCGATCTCGTCCGCCAGCCGGCGGGCGGCCTCGCCGTCGCGGTCGAGGATGGCGACGCGCGCGCCGGCCTCGGTCAGGACGCGGGCAATCGACTGGCCGATGCCGGCGGCCCCGCCGGTGACGACGGCGAGCCGGCCACCGAGGTCGAACTCCTTCATGCCGCCGTCTCCTTGACCGGGGCCGGAACCGGCCCGTTCAGCACGCCCTTCAGCGCCGGGTAGAGGGCGAGGTAGCGCTGATAGATCTCCTGGTAGAGGGCGGATTCGCGCGGGCGCGGCTCGATGCTGGTGCCGGGGCGGACCATCGCGGCGATGCCCTCGTCGATGCTGGCGAAGCGGCCGGCGCCATGGGCGGCCAGCACCGCCGAACCGGTGGACGGCGCGTCGGCCGAGGCCGGGATGCGCACCGGCAGGCCGGCGGTGTCGGCGTGGATCTGCATCCACAGCTGCGAGGCGGTGGCGCCGCCGCCGACCGTGATCTCGGTGGAGCTGTAGCCGCCGGCGCGGAAGGCGTCGAGGATGGCGCGGGTGCCGAAGCCGATGCCCTCGACGATGGCGCGGAAGACGTGGTGCGGTTCATGGGCCAGCGTCAGCCCGACGATGGCGCCGCGGCTGAGCGGATCGGTGTAGGGGGTGCGGTTGCCCTGGAAATGGTCGAGCACCAGCAGCCCGTCCGATCCCGGTTCCAGCGCCGCCGCCTTGGCGTTCAGCGCGGCGAGGTCGAGCGTGCCGCCGCTGAAGCGGCGCAGCCAGTTGACGATGGAACCGGTGGAGGTCTGGCCGCCCTCGACGATCCAGCGGCCGGGATAGACGATGTCGGGATAGCTGCCCCAGACGCCGGGGGCATGCAGCGGCGCCTCGGTGACGCCGAATTGCAGGTGCGAGGATCCGGTGATCAGCGCCAGTTGGCCCGGCTGGGCGACGCCGAGCCCGATCATGCCGATCAGCGCATCCGCCCCACCCTGCACCAGCCTGACCGACGGCCGCAGACCGAGGGTGGCGGCGGCCTCGGTCGTCAGCGTGCCGACCACCGCGCCGGGGGCCAGCACGCGGGCCGGCCATTTGCCCTCAAGCTCCTCGAGGTCGAGCGCCTTGAGGATGCCGCGCGCCCAGCCGCCGTCGCGGCTGGAGTAGTGCCAGCGCAGGCCGGCATTGTCGAGGCTGGCCACCCGTTCGCCGGTCAGGCGCAGGGTGAGGAAATCCTGGTATTCGCAGATGGTGTGGGCGGCGGCGAAGGTCGCCGGCTCGTTCCGCTTCAGCCACAGCGCCTTGGGGATCATCCATTCTGCGGAAACCGGACCGCGCCCGGCCCCGTTGATCTTCAGCGCCGGGTCGCCGGTGGCGAGCACCGCCTCCGCCTCGGCATGAGCGCGCACGTCCATCCACAGCAAAGCCGGGCGCAGCGCGCGGCCGTCGGCGTCGAGCGCCACGACGGTGCAGCAGGTGGTGGCGAAGCACATCGCCTCGATCTCCGCCGCGTCGATGCCGGCATCGGCGATGGCGCCGCGGGTGGCGTCGGCCAGCGCCCGCCACCAGTCCTCCGGGTCCTGCTCCGCCCTGGCACCCGGTCCGAACTGCGTGTCGTAGGCGACGGCCTTCTGGCCGAGGCAGCGTCCGGTCAGGTCGTAGATGCGCGCCCGCAGGCTTTCGGTGCCGCCGTCGGCGGTCAGGTAATACATTCCCTTATCCTCCCTGAAGACACGCAGCCCTTTGCGGACCGCCTTATGATTGCGAGGATCCCCTCTCCCCCCTGGGGAGAGGGTTAGGGTGAGGGGGGCGCGTGGCGAGGATTTTCAAGCATTGCAGACTCCTCGGTCCTGACTTGATCCACCCTGTGCATCCCCCTCACCCCGACCCTCTCCCCGGGGGGGAGAGGGGGAAGTGCCGGGGGGAGAGGGGGAAAGCTCCCCTCAGCCGAGCGAGCGGAACGCCGCCAGCGCCTTGCCGGCATACATCACGGCGGGACCGCCGCCCATCTCGACCGCGACCTCCAGCGCCTCGACAAGCTCGGCTTCGCCAGCGCCGTGCCGGCGGGCGCCGTCGACATGGTAGAGGATGCAGTCCTCGCAGCGGGTGGCGACGGAGATCGCCACCGCCATCAGCTCCTTCTGCGCGGGCGTGAAGGAGCCGGCGGCGCTGGCCGTGCGGCTGACCTCGGCGAAGCCCTTCATCAGGGCGGGGGACGCCTTGGCGAAGGCGCCGAGCCGCGCCTTCGCCGTCGCCAGACCGGTCTTTGCGTCATCCATGCTGGGTCTCCTCCTCGATCAGGGCCGCGACCTCGTGCGGCGCGTCCCACTGCGGCATGTGGCCGGACGGCAGGAAATGGGCCGCCACGCGCGGCGGCAAATTGAGCGCGTCGGTCGGCGACACGATGCGGTCGTCCAGGCCGAAGATTGCGCGGACGGGGATGCGCTCGGCCAGTTCCGCCAGCGGGCGCAGCAGGTCGATGCGCTGGCGTCCGTCGGCGGTGGCGAGCGCCGTGGCCAGCGTGCGCAGGCGTCCCCGGCCCATCTCACGCGCCATGGCGGCGAGCGCGGCGTCGGACAGCTGGCCGCCGCGCGGTCCCAGCAGGCGCAGCAGATGCGACACCTCTCCCGTGGTCTCCGCCGCCGCCATGCCATGGACGAAGTCGGCGCCGATCCGGGGCCCGCAGCCGGCGGGGGTGAGCAGGACGAGGCGCGCCACCCGGCCGCCGAGCCGGCGGGCGGCGTGAACGGCGGCGGCGGCGCCCAGCGAATGGCCGACCAGAACCAGTGGTCCGGGCAGGCTCTCCGCCAGCGCCGTCACCGCGGCGGCGAGCCCGTCCACGTCAGACGCCTCGATGGCGGTGGCGCCATGGCCGGGGAGATCCGGCATCACCACGCGCTTGCCCGAGCGGGCGAGACCGGAGGCCAGATTGGCCCAGGCGGTGCGGTCTCCGGCAAAGCCATGGACCAGCAGATGCACCGGCCCCGTGCTTCCGGCCTGTGCATAGGCGAGCCGGCCGGCCGAGGTGTCGAGCCAGCGCAGGTCGGCCGGCGCCGGGCCGGTCGAACCGGCGGCGCGCTCGACATCGGCACGCTCGATCCGGCCACGACGCCCGCTGCCGTGGAGCGTTTCCAGCGCGACGCCCTGCTGGCGGGCCAGCCGCCTTGCGGTTGGAGTGGCGCGCAGCCGGTCGTCGGAGCGGCGTTCCGCAGCCGGCGTGGCGGCGCTGTCCGGGGGGGCGTCGGCCTCCGCCGGCACCTGCTCCGTCGGGGCGGCGGGTTCGGCGCTGTCGGGCAGCGCTGCGGCCCATTCGTCGGCCGACAGGACCGCGACGCGGGCAATCGGGGCGCCGACCGGCACGCGGTCGCCGGCCGACACCAGCGTCCCGTCGAGACGGCCGTCGCCAAGGGCGGGATATTCGACGACGGTCTTGTCGGTTTCCAGCTCCAGAATGGCGTCGCCGCGGCGGAACTGCTGCCCCGGCTCGACCAGCCAGCCGACGATGACGCCCTCCTCCATCGTCTCGCCAAGCCGGGGCATGGTCAGCGTGAGGGTCGTGGTCCTTACGGTCGTCATGCTTTGAGATGTCATGCCGGCACCCGTCCGGCCAGCATCCGGAGAGCGGTGTCGGCGATCAGCCGCGGGCCGGGCACCGATCCGGCTTCCAGCGCGGTGGACACCGAAATCGGGATGTCCTCGCCGGCGACGCGGACCACCGGATCCTCGAGGAAGTCGAAGCATTCCTCGGTGATCCGCGCCGACAGTTCGGCGGCGACGCCGGCGGTCATCACACCCTCGCTGACCACCATGGCGCGGCCGGTGCGCTCGACATGGGCGCGGATGGTGTCGAAATCGAGCGGGTTCAGCGTGCGGATGTCGATCACCGTCGCCTCGACGCCCTGGGCCGACAGCTGGCGCGCCGCCTCCAGGCAATAGTGAAGCTGGCGGGAATAGGTGACGATGACCAGATCGCGCCCCTCGCGCCGCACAGCCGCCTTGCCCCAGGCCAGCGGTTCGGCGTCGAGGTCCACGCTCTCCTTCATGGTGTAGAGCGCCTTGTGCTCGATGAAGACGACCGGGTCGGGCTTGGTCAGCGCCATGCGCAGCAGGTGATAGGCGTCGGCCACCGTGGCGGGCATCGCCAGCCGCAGGCCCGGCGTGTGCATCACATAGGCTTCCAGACTCTGGCTGTGCTGGGCGCCGGCCGAACGCCCGGTGCCGCCCTGGGTGCGCAGAACCATCGGCACGCCGATCTGGCCGCCGAACATGTAGCGGATCTTGGCGGCCTGATTGGCGAGCTGGTCCATGGTCATGCCGATGAAATCGACATACATCAGCTCCGCCACCGGGCGCAGGCCGGTCATCGCCGCGCCGACCGCGGCGCCGACGATGGCCGGTTCGGAGATCGGCGTGTCGATCACCCGCTCCGCCCCGAACTCCTTGATCAGATCCTTGGTGACGCCATAGGCGCCGCCATAGCGGCCGACCTCCTCGCCGAGGATCACCACGTCCGGGTTTTCGGTCATCGCGTCGGCCAGCGCCTTGCGCAGGGCATCGCGATAGGTCAGTTCCTGAAGTGCCATCTTCGGTCTCCTCAGTCCCGCGCCAGAACGCGGTCGATGCGGGCGCGCACCGGTTCGGGTTCGGGTTCCTCGGGCGCATAGACATCGCGGAACATCGAGGCGAGCGGCGGTTCCGTCTGCGCCACGGTGAAATCGATGGTCGCGTCCATCTCGGCACCGATCTCGCTGTCGAGCCGGTCCAGTTCGCTCTCCGACTCCAGCCCGCGGTCGATCAATGCTGCGCGGGCGAAGGCGACCGGGTCCTGCCGGCGGCCGGCCTCTTCCTCCGCCGGGTCACGGTAGGGCGACTTGTCCTTGCGGGCATGGCCGTAAAAGCGGTAGCAGGACACCGCCAGAAAGGCGGGCTTGCCGGCCCGCGCCCCTTCGACCAGCCGTTCGGCGGCCTCGGCCACCGCCTCGACGTCGAGGCCGTCCACCGTCTCCGCCGCGAGGCCGAAGGCGGCGGCGCGTTCGTGCAGGTTGGGGTTGGCGGTCGCCTGGGCGATGTTGGTGCCCATGCCGTACTGGTTGTTGATGCAGACGAAGACGCAGGGCAGGCCCCACAGGGCGGCCATGTTCATGCTCTCGTAGAGGATGCCCTGGCCGGTGGCGCCGTCGCCGAAGAAGGCGACGCTGACGGCGCCGGTCTTGTGGTGGCGGGCGGAGAGGCCGGCGCCGACCACCGCCGGGATGCCGCCGCCGACGATGGCGTTGGCGCCGAGATGGCCCAGCCCCATGTCGGCGATGTGCATCGACCCGCCCTTGCCGTGGCAATAGCCGGCTTCCTTGCCGCCGATCTCCGCCATCATGCGGGCCGGGTCGGCGCCGCGGGCGAGGAAGATGCCATGGCCGCGGTGGTGGGTGGTGAAGCTGTCGCCGTCGCGCAAGTTCGCGCAGACACCGGCGGCGGCACTCTCCTCGCCGATGGACAGGTGCAGCATGGAACCGGCCGACTGGCCGCGGACGAACAGCTCGCCCACGCGCTCCTCGAAGGTGCGGAATCCGGCGCATCGTCCGGTAGAGTTCGGGAAGGCGCGTGTTGGCGCCCGCCCCGACCCGGCCCACCGCAGTGCGGCCGGCCGTAGCCCGGAGGTCAGCCTCGTACATCGAAGACTCCGATTTCAAAGAAGGTTGAGCTTGGTGCTGCGCGAGACGACGGCGACGGCGGCAAGGATGATGACGCCCTTCACGATCGCCTGGATGTAGGTGTCCATCCCCATCAGGTTGAGGCCGTTGTTGATGACCCCGATGAAGAGCGCACCGAAGAAGGTGCCGGGCACGGTGGCCGTACCCGGCCGGAACATGGTCATGCCGATGAAGACCGTCGCCAGCCCGTCGAGCAGGTAGCGTTCGCCGGCGTTCGGCTGGCCGGAGCCGAGCCGGGCGGCGAGCAGCGTGCCGGCCATCACCGCGAAGAGGGAGCAGACGACCAGGGCGGCGGCGCGATACTTGCGCACCCGGATGCCTGACAGCTCGGCCGCCTTCTGGTTGCCGCCGACGGCGTAGATGTAGCGGCCGAAGATCGTCCGCTCCATGACGAACCAGGCCACCAGCACCGCGGCCAGCATGAAGAAGGCGAGGACCGGGATGCCGGCGACGCGCCCCTGGCCGAGCCAGAGATAGACCTCGTCCAGCCCGCCATAGATCGCCCGGCCGCCGGTCATCAGGAAGTTGATGCCGTAGAGGATGGAGCCGACGGCCAGCGTCGCGATCAGCGACGGGATGCCGACCAGCGTGACGAGGAGGGCGTTGACGGCCCCGACCGCCAGACCGGCGCCGAGCCCGGCCAGCAGGGCGAGCGGCAGCGGCACGCCCTTGACCAGCAGCAGCGGCACCAGCACGCCGGCAAGGCCGACGGTGTAGCCGACCGACAAATCCATCTCGCGGGCGGCGAAACCGAAGGTCAGGCCGGCGCCGACGATGGTCAGCATCGAGATCTGCTGCGCGATGTTCAGCAGGTTCTGTCCGGTCAGGAAGCGGTCGACGCCGAGCGAGAAGACCAGGAACATGGCGACCAGCACGACCAGCGTGCTGTAGCGCTGGACATGCTCCTTGCGCAGCCCGAACAGCCGGTCGTGGCTGGGGAGGGGATCCGGTGGCGGTGTCGGTCATGCTGGGATTCCTGAAGTGGCAGCCGCCGGGGCGGCTCCGGAGATGGCGGCGATGAACGCGCTCTCGGAAAAGCCGGTGCCGGGGATTTCCGGGCCGGGCCGCAGGTGATGGAAGGGGATGACCCGGTGCGCCAGCGCCTCGATCTCCAGCAGGTCGGAGGATGCGATGACGATCCCCACGCCGGTGGCGGCGAGGCGCCGCATCTCGGCATAGATCTCGGCCTTGGCGCCGATGTCGACGCCCTCGGTCGGCTCGATGAAGATCATCACGCGATAGCGGCCCTCAGCCCCGTAGAGCCATTTGCCGATGGAGATCTTCTGCTTGTTGCCGCCCGACAGCGTGCGCAGAAGCTGGCCGGAGGAATGGGCCTTCACGTTGAGAAGACGCATGATGCGGCGGGATTCCGCCTCCTCCCGGCCGGGTGACAGGATGCCGGCGGCGATGGCGCCATGGCCGGGATGGACCATCGCCAGATTCTCGCGCAGGGTCCACTCGCCGATCAGCGCGTATTCCATGCGGTGGTCGGGGACCAGCGCGATGCCGGCCGCCTGCATGTGGGCGGGCGGTCCCGGCTTGACCGGGCGGCCGCCGACCGCCAGCCCGGCGCAGCGCACGCCGGACGGGCTGTGCAGCGAGCGGGCGAAGCCGAAATGGCCGGCGCCGGTCAGGCCGATCAGCCCGACGATCTCGCCGGCATGCAGGGTGAAGCGCGGCACATGCAGCCGCCCGACCCGCCAGTCGCAGATGTCGAGCACGACCTCGCCGCGGCCGGCCCGCGCCGCCTCTTCGGACTTGCGCTGCGGGCCGGAGCCGCTGCGGCGCAGCATCATGTCCACCAGCATCTGCTCGTCGAGCGCGTCGGCGGATTCCGTGCAGATGCGCCGGCCGTCGCGCAGCACGGTGATGCGGTGAGACAGCGCCTTGATCTCCGACAGGAAATGGCTGATCAGCACCACGCCGACGCCGCGCCCAGGCAGCGTGCGGATGATCGCCCACAGCTGCTCCTTCTCGCGGGCGGGCAGCGTCGCCGTCGGCTCGTCGAGGATGACGATGCGGGCGGAGCCGCGGAGCGCGCGGACGATCTCGATGACCTTGCGGTCGGCCATCGGCAGCTCGGCCACCGGACAGCCGAGGTCGATGTCGACCTGCGGAAACCATGTGGCGAGCAGCGCCGAGGCCTGGGCCTTCAGGGCGGAGGCGCGGATCATGCCGCCGATGCGGCGCGGCTCGACGCCGAGCAGGATGTTCTCCGCCCCGGTCAGGCCGGGGACGAGGCTGCCCTCCTGGCTGACATGGGCGATGCCCTGGGACAGCGCGTCCTGCGGCGAGCCGAAGCGGACGGCGCGCCCGTCGACGGCGATGGTGCCGCCGCTGGGCTGAAGGCTGCCGCCCAGGATGCTGACCAGCGTCGATTTGCCGGCGCCGTTCTCGCCGATCAGGCCATGCACCTCGTCGCTGCGGAAGACGACGTCCACGCCGTCCAGCGCCCGCGTTCCCGGAAACTGCATGGCGATGTCGGCCAGATGGATTTCCATGGCGACCTCCAAGGAATGAAGCCTGCCGCCGCCGGCCCGGGTGCGGAGGGATCCGCCACTCCGGGCCGGCGGCCTCCGGTCACATGAACTGCTTGCAGTTCTGCTTGGTGATCAGCGGCGCGTCGAGATAGACGGTCTTGGTCGGGATCACCTCGGCGGCGGGCTTGCCCTTCACCACCACGTCGTCGAGCCACTGGCCGACGGTCTTGCCCATCTCCTCGAAGGGCTGGCGCACGGTGGCGATCATCGGGCTGTCGGGCTTGCAGACCTCGGCGACCGCCTGCGGGTGGCCGTCGATGCCGATCACCTTGACGTTCTTCAGGCCGGCGCCCTTGATGACGTTGACGGCGGCCTGCGCCGGCTCGTCCCACGGCGCCCAGACGGCGGTGATGGTGTTGCCGAAGCGCGCGACGTAATCCTCCATCGTGCGGTTGGTGTCCTCGAAGAAGGCGGTGTAGTTGATGTTGTGCTCCGCCAGCACCTTCACGCCCGAATATTCCTTCAGCACCGTCGCCATCACGTCGCCGCGCTTGCGGGTGCCGTGGTGCTCCGCCATGCGCAGGAAGACGAGGTTGCCCTGCCCGCCCATCTGGTCGAGCAGATAGACCGAGACGTTGGCCGACATCGCCCAGTTGTTGGTGGTCACGTCGACCAGAACCCCGTCGACATAGCCGGAATCGACGGCGAAGACCGGAATCTTGGCGGCCTTGGCGGCGTCGAGCGCGGCGCGGCTGGCGCGCAGGTCGGCCATGGTGATGACGATGGCCTTCACGCCGCGGTTGGCGGCGTCCTGGATGTTGGAGGCGGTCGCCTCGCCCGAGCCGCCGCTGTCGAGAACGCTGATCTTCCAGTCGGTCTTGCCGCTCTGCTTGGTCCAGGCGTCGAAGCCGGCCTTCACCCGCTGTTCGGACTGCGCGGCGGCGTTGGCATGGACCCAGGCGATGTCGAGGGCCTGCGCCGCACCCGCGGCGGTCATCATCGCGACCATCGAGACAGCCGCAAGCATTCCGGAAAGCCGGTTTTTCATTTCCATTCTCCTCCCATTGCCAGCTATCTGGCTGGCGAATTCTCGATGCCGGTCTTGCGCCGGCGACGATGAGCTTGTGGTGGGGCGTGACAAATGTCAACACAAGATACATTTGTCACCTGATAGGGGTAGAGGGGGAAGCGCGCGATGCGGAACGGGACCAGCGAGGGGCCGGAGGACGAGGTGCTGATGGCGCGGGCGGCCTGGCTGTACTATGTCGGCGGCCTGAACCAGGAGGCGGCGGCGCGGCGGCTGGGCGTCACCCGGGCGCGGGTCAACAAGCTGCTGTCCGACGCCCGCGACAGCGGCATGGTCAGCATCACCATCAACTCCGCCAATGTCGGGCTGCTGCCGGTGGAGGAGGCGATCCGCGAGCGCTATGGGCTCGATGTCTGCATCTGCACGCCGGCGCTGACCCAGGATGCCGGCGGCGACCGCGACGACGCGCTGCTCGCCCCCTTCGCCTTCCGGGCGGTGGGGGCCGCCGCCGCCGCCCATCTGCGCCGCCATCTGGCCGAGACGGAGGAGGCGGTGGTCGGCACCGGCTGGGGCCGGACGCTGGAGCAGATGACCCTGCAGATGGCGGGGGTCAGCGCGCCGCGGGCGAAATTCATCAGCCTGATGGGGTCGCTGACCGCGCGCTCGGCCTACAACCCATTCGACGTGGTGCATGCGCTGGCACGGACCACCGGGGCTGAGGGTTATTTCCTGCCGGTGCCCTTCATCGCCGACAGCCTGGAGGCGCGCGACGTGCTGCTGTCGCAGCAGTCGGTGCAGACGGCGCTCCAGCTCGCGCGGTCGACGACGGTGGCCTACATCTCCATCGGCGAGCTGCGCGAGGCGTCGCTCCTGCGGACGCAGGGCATGATCAGCGCCACCGAACTGGCGGAGCTGCGGGCGGCCGGGGCGGTCGGCGACACCAACGGGCTGTTCTTCGACCGGGACGGCAAGGCGGTCGATCATCCGCTGAACCACCGCACGCTGGCGCTCGGTCTCGACGGGCTGAAGCAGACCTACACGGTGGCGCTGGTGGCAGGCCGGACCAAGCTCCAGGCCGCCCGCGCCTTCCTCGCCAGCGGGGTGGCGCGCGGGCTGATCGTCGACGGCGACACCGCGCTGGAACTGGTGAAATGAGCGGGCGCCCGCGCTGCCGCACGGTGGAAAGGGCCGTCCTGCTCCCTTGACAGCGGCCGTCAGGTTGCGGAATGGTGACGCGGTCGGCCGATCCCGGTCGGCGATATAAGCTTGTTCTCAGGGCAGGGTGAAACTCCCGACCGGCGGTATCCCTTCGACAGAAGGGGAGCCCGCGAGCGCTCACCGGTTTTTGGCGGTGAGGTCAGCAGACCCGGTGTGAGGCCGGGGCCGACGGTTACAGTCCGGATGGAAGAGAATGAGCAGACCGCGCCGGTGGCTTGCCGCGAGCAAGCCCGCCGTCGCCGGTTCGCGCCATCGCGTCGGGTTCCGGTCCGGCGCGCTGGAGGTCTCTTTGCGCCCTGATTCAGGCTCACCCTTCAGTGGATGTGAGAACCATGAATCAGATTTATCGTCAGAACGACCTGCTCGCCCGCTTCGGCACGCCGGGCGAACGCGTCGCCCGCGCCCTCGACAGCCTTCGGCAGGGGGAAGGAGTGATCGTCGTCGATGACGACGACCGCGAGAATGAAGGCGACATCATCTACCCGGCCGACAGCATCACCGTCGAGCAGATGGCGCTGCTGATCCGCGCGTGCAGCGGCATCGTCTGCCTGATCCTGCCCGACGAGCATCTTCAACGGCTGGAACTGCCGGCGATGGTGCCGGCCAACAGCTCGCGCTTCGGAACGGCCTTCACCGTGTCCATCGAGGCGCGCGAGGGCGTCACCACCGGCGTCTCGGCGGCCGACCGGGTGACGACGATCCGCACCGCCATCGCCGACGACTGCCGTCCGGAGGATCTGGCGCGGCCGGGCCATGTCTTCCCGATCCGCGCCCATCCGCAAGGGCTGGCGGCCCGCCGCGGCCACACGGAAGCCACCATCGAGCTGATGGCGCGGGCCGGACACAAGGCGGCAGGCGTGCTCTGCGAGGTGATGAACCCGGACGGCACCATGGCCCGCCTGCCGGAGCTGATCGTCTTCGCGGAAGAGCAGTCGATGCCCATCGTCAGCATCGCCGATCTGGTGGCGGAGAGCGGCCTGCAATCGGAGCGCTGAGCGGGTCCGGCCGCAGGCAAACGGGGACCGCCCTGTCGGAGCGATTGTTTCCGACAGGGCGATCCCCGTTGTGTGGCGTCGAGGTGGGGAGAGACCGGTTACTCGGCCGCCGTCTTCTGGCCGACGACAGTCAGCTCGGCCGGGGTGTGCTCGCCCGCCGGCTCGACATAGGCGCGCCCATAATAGCTGTCGACCAGCAGCTGCCTGATCTCGGCGACCAGCGGATAGCGCGGGTTGGCGCCGGTGCACTGGTCGTCGAAGGCGGCTTCGGCAATCGCATCGACCCGCGCCAGGAAGGCCGCCTCCGGCACCCCCGCCGCCTGGATCGAGGCCGGGATCTCCAGCGCCCGCTTCAACTCCTCCACCCAAGCAATCAGCTTCTCCACCCGCTCATGATCGCGGCTGCCGCCCAACTCCAGATGGCGGGCGATCTGCGCATAGCGCGCCACGCCCTTCGGACGGTCGTACTGGCTGAACGCCGTCTGCTTGGTCGGGATGTCCGCCGCGTTGTAGCGGATCACGTTGGCGATCAGCAGCGCGTTGGCGATGCCGTGCGGGATGTGGAACTCCGCACCCAGCTTGTGCGCCATCGAATGGCACACCCCCAGGAAGGCGTTGGCAAACGCGATGCCGGCCAGCGTCGCCGCGTTGTGAACCAGCTCCCGCGCCTTCGGATCCTGCGACCCGTTGCGGTAGGCCGAGGGCAGATGCTCCTTCAGCAGCTTCAGCGCCTGCAGGGCCTGGCCGTCGGAATACTCGTTCGCCACCACCGAGACGTAAGCCTCCAGCGCATGGGTCACCGCGTCGATGCCGCCCGCCGCCGTCAGACCCTTGGGCATGTCCATCACGAGATTGGCGTCGACGATCGCCATGCTCGGCGTCAGCTCATAGTCGGCAATCGGGTACTTCGTCCCGGTGCGCTCGTCGGTCACCACGGCGAAGGGCGTCACCTCCGATCCCGTCCCCGAGGTGGTCGGCACCGCCACCAGCTGCGCCTTCATGCCGAGCTTGGGGAAGGTGTAGATGCGCTTGCGGATGTCCATGAAGCGCAGCGCCAGATCCTCGAACGCCACTTCCGGCGCCTCGTACATCACCCAGATGATCTTGGCCGCGTCCATCGGCGAGCCGCCGCCCAGCGCCAGGATCACGTCGGGCTGGAAGGCGTTGGCGAGCGCCACGCCCTTGCGCACCACCGCCAGCGTCGGGTCGGCCGAAACCTCGAAGAAGGTCTCGACCTCCAGCCCCAGCGATTTCAGCACGCGGACGCTGTCGTTGACATGGCCGTTCTCGAACAGGAAGCGGTCGGTGACGATCAGGCAGCGCTTCTTCCCGCGCAGCTCCTCCAGCGCGAAGGGCAGGCAGCCGCGGCGGAAATAGATCGACTTGGGCAGCTTGTGCCACAGCATGTTCTCGGCCCGCTTGGCCACCGTCTTCTTGTTGATCAGATGCTGCGGCCCGACATTCTCCGAGATCGAGTTGCCGCCCCACGAGCCGCAGCCCAACGTCAGCGAGGGTGCGAGGCGGAAGTTGTAGAGGTCGCCGATGCCGCCATGGGACGACGGCGTGTTGATCAGGATGCGGGCGGTCTTCATCTTGTCGCCGAAATGGCGGATGCGGTCGGCCTGCCGGTCCTGGTCGGTGTAGAGCGCCGAGGTGTGGCCGATGCCGCCAAGCGCCACCAGGGCTGCGGCCTTGTCGCAGGCCTCGGCGAAGTCCTTGGCGCGGTAGAGCGCCAGGGTGGGTGACAGCTTCTCATGGGCGAAGGGTTCGCTGTCGTCGACGTCGGTGACCTCGGCGATCAGCACCTTGGTGGCGAGCGGGACGTTCAGCCCGGCCATGGCGGCGATGGCGTGGGCGGGCTGGCCGACGATGTCGGCATTGAGATGGCCGTCGGTCAGCAGCACCTTGCGCACGGCGTCGGCCTCGCGCGGCGACAGGATGTAGCCGCCATGGTGGGCGAAGCGGTCGCGCACGGCGTCATAGACGGCCTCGACCACCACCGCCGACTGTTCGGACGCGCAGACCACGCCATTGTCGAAGGTCTTGGACATCAGGATGGAGGCCACCGCGCGCTTGATGTCGGCGAACTCGTCGATGACGGCCGGCGTGTTGCCGGCGCCGACGCCGATGGCGGGCTTGCCCGACGAATAGGCGGCCTTGACCATGCCCGGCCCGCCGGTGGCGAGGATCAGGGCGATGTCGGGGTGGTGCATGACGGCGTTGGAGAGTTCGAGCGAGGGCTCGTCGATCCAGCCGATGATGTCGTCGGGGGCGCCGGCCTCGACCGCGGCGGCGAGCACGAGGCGGGCGGCCTCGCAGGTCGATTTGCGGGCGCGGGGATGAGGGGAGAGGACCAGGCCGTTGCGGGTCTTCAGCGCGATCAGCGCCTTGAAGATGGCGGTGGAGGTCGGGTTGGTGGTGGGGACGATGCCGCAGATCAGGCCGACCGGCTCGGCGATGGTGAGGATGCCGGCGTCGTTGTCTTCGGACAGGACGCCGCAGGTCTTGTCGTCCTTGTACTTGTTGTAGATGTATTCGGCGGCGAAGTGGTTCTTGATGACCTTGTCTTCCATAACGCCCATGCCGGTCTCCGCCACCGCCATCTTGGCGAGCGGGATGCGGGCGTTGGCGGCGGCCAGAGCCGCGCTGCGGAAGATCAGGTCGACCTTCTCCTGCGGGTAGTCGGCGAAGCGCGCCTGCGCCGCCTTCACCCGCGCAATCAGGGCGTTCAGGTCGGAAAGGGTTTTAACGGTCATGGTCATCATCCACTTGCTGTCCGCGGCCCGTGCGATGACGCCGTCGCGGTGATGTGTGGGGAAGGGCACCGTTCGGGTGCGCCGCCGCGCTTCGGGACGCCCAAAAATCATTTGGAGCGCCCGGCGTGCGCGGTCAGGAATTTGAAAAGGGTGCGGTGGAGGTCAGAAGCCGCCGGCGAGGTCGGCCAGGGCGTCGCGGTCCAGCAGGTCCAGCTTGCCGCCGACCAGGATGCGGATCAGGCGGCTCGACTTCAGCTTGGTCAGGGTGCGCGACACGGTTTCGGTGGTCAGGCCGAGATGGTCGGCGATGTCGCTACGGCCCATCGGCAGGTCGATGGTGCAATCGTCTCCCTTGCCGCCGCACTTGCGGTCGCTGAGGCGCAGCAGGAAGGTGGCGACCTTCTCGGCGGCGGTCTTGCGGCCGAGCAGAACCATCTGGTCCTGTGCGGCCATCAGCTCCGAGGTGGTGGCCGACAGCAGCTTGCGGGCGAAGGCCGGCTGGGCATCCATCAGGGCGTCAAGCTCCAGGCGCGGAATGCGCTGGATGGTGGTCGCCGTCACGGTTTCGGCGGTGTAGAGATACTGGGCGGCGAAGGCCAGCCCCATCATGTCGCCGGCCTGCAGGAAGCCGATGATCTGGCGGCGGCCGTCGGGCAGCATCTTGTAGAGCCGGACCATGCCGCTCATCACCCGGAACACCGAACCGGCCGCATCGCCCTCGGTGAACACCGTGATCTCACGCTCGTAGACCTTGGCGTGGCCCAGGCTGGCGAGCGGGTCGGCGGGGTTGCGCGGCTGGATGGCGGCGCCGCCACCTGCGCCCAGGGCGGCGTTCGGCGTCATCGCCAGGGCGGAGACCAGGTAACCAGGGACGGCGCGGTTGGCGTGGGCGGCAATGGCGGCGTGCGTGGACATGGTGACCTCGGCCTTGACGGTGCGATGCGGTCCGGTTCGTTCCGGTGTGCATCCGATGGCCCGAAGCTAACTTTCCCCTGTCGCCCTGTGCAGTTCGGTGATGTACCTAAGGAAGTTTGCGTACGTAAGTGTACCTACATATCGGGTGGCCGTATCAGGCGGCGGCCGGCATCAGGCCGTTCAGCATGTCGATCAGCTGGTCCTCGTCGAACGGCTTCTCCAGCACGGCGATGACGCCGGCCTCGCGGGCACGGGCGAAGGTGGCGGGGTCGCCGCGGCCGGACACCATGATGACCGGCATGCCGTGCAGGTCGCCGCGATGGCGCTCCAGAAACTCCAGCCCGCTCATCACCGGCATGTGCAGGTCGAGAACGAGGCAGCCCTTGGGGTTTCCGTCGTAACGGTCGAGGAATTCGCGGCAGGACGAGAAGTCCCGCACATCGAAGGAAAAGGCTTCCAGCAGCGCTTTCAGCGAGTCGCGGACCGGCTCATCGTCGTCGACGATGTGGACGATGCCGGCACCCGGCATCCCGCCGGACACGCTGCCTGGCCCGCTGCCGGGCTCGTTGCCCGACTCATTGCCCAGGCGATCCATGACGGCCTCCGAACTTCCATAACAGACAAACAGCGCCGACGGTGCGGCGCGTCATGGAAGATAAAAGGAGGCCGGGGCGCCGATATACGGAGCAATGCGTATGCGGCGCGCTTTTGATGCAGATCAGCCCCCTCCGGGCACGACACCGGCGGCAATCGCCATGCGGACCAGAGTGGGCAGGCTGTCGGCCTGCATCTTCTCCATCACCCGCGCGCGGTGGATTTCCACGGTGCGCGGGCTGATCGACAGCTCGAAGGCGATGACCTTGTTCGACTTTCCGGCCACCAGCCAGCGCAGCACGTCGAGTTCGCGCGGCGTCAGGGCCGACAGGCGGGCCAGCACCTCCGGCGGGGCGGAGGCGGCCGGCGGGGGGGCCGGCTGTTCCGGGGCCGCGGCCGGCGGGGGATCCTGCGCCGTCCGGCTGTCCGCCGCGCGGGCCAGGGCGGAGCGGACGGCGGCGAGCAGCGCCTCCTCCTCGAACGGCTTCTCGACGAAATCGACCGCCCCGGCCTTCATGGCGCGGACGGCGAGCGGCACGTCGCCATGGCCGGTCATCACCACCACCGGGATGGCGTGGCCGTCGCGGGTCAGCCGTTCCTGAACGTCGAGGCCGCTCATCTGCGGCATGCGGACATCGACCAGCAGGCAGCCCGGCCGCGACGGCGCGTCGGACTCCAGGAAGCCGAGCGGGGTGGCGAAGCTTTCCGCCCGGAAGCCGGCGCATTCCAGCAGGACCTGAAGGGAATCGCGGATGGCGTCGTCGTCGTCGACGATGAAGACGGTGAGGTCGGCGGTCATGTCGGATACGGCATCGGGCCTGGCGTCAGCGGGCATCGTCGGCATCCGCTGCGGACAGGGAAGTCGAAAGGGGGACGGTGAAGGCGAAGGTGGCGCCGGTGGATGGCGGCTCGGCCGGCGGTTCGGAGAGCGATTCGGCAGCCGGCTCCAGCCACAGGCGGCCGCCATGGGCTTCGATGATCGAACGGCAGATCGACAGGCCAAGCCCCATGCCGCTGCTCTTGGTGGTGACGAAGGGCTGGAACAGCTGGGCGCGCACCGTCTCCGGCACGCCGGGGCCGCTGTCGGTGACGGAGACGCGGCGGAAACCGCCGTCCGCCGGCTCGGGGCCGGTGCGGACGGTCAGCACCCGCTGCCCGCCCGGCGCGCCGCCCATCGCTTCGATGGCGTTGCGGACGAGGTTGAGGATCACCTGCTGGACCTGCACCTTGTCGATCAGCACCTGCGGGTCGGCCGGCTCGAAGTCGAAACGGACATGCAGGCCGCGCTCCTTGGCGCCGACGAGGGCGAGCGCGCTCGCCTCCTCCACCACCTTGTTGAGGGATTCGACGGAGCGGTGGGTCTTGCCCTTCTCGATGAAGCTGCGCAGGTGGCGGATGATCTGGCCGGCGCGGGTGGCCTGGGCGCTCGCCTTGTCGACCATGTCCATCGCCTTGGACACCGTTTCCGGGCGTTCCATCAGGCGCTTGGCGGCCTTGGCGTAGTTGATGACGGCGGTCAGCGGCTGGTTCAGCTCGTGGGCCAGCGTCGAGGCCATCTGGCCCATGGCGCTGACCCGGCTGACATGCAGAAGCTCCGACTGGAGTTCCTGCAAGCGCCGCTCGGTGGCCTGCCGCTCGGTCAGGTCGCGGACGAAGCCGGTGAAGCAGCGCCGGCCGGCGAGCAGCACCTCCCCCACCGCCAGTTCCATCGGGAAGACCGAGCCGTCGCGCCGCTGGCCCGACACGATGCGGCCGATGCCGATGATGCGGCGCTCGCCCGTCCGCCCGTAGCGCTCCAGATAGCCGTCATGCTGCTCGCGGTAGGGGGACGGCATCAGCATGCTGATGTTGCGCCCGGCCACCTCCGCCGCCGCATAGCCGAACAGCCGTTCGGCCGCCGGGCTGAAGGATTCGATCAGCCCTTTCTCGTCGATGACGATGATCGCTTCCGGCACCGTCTGGAGGATCGAGGCCAGCCGCGCCTCGCGCTCGCGCAGCGCAGCCTCGGCCTGCCTGGATGCCGTCAGGTCGCGGATGATGCCGATATAGACCGGCGGGCCGTCCTGGCTCGCCTCCCCCACCGACAAATCCATCGGGAAGCAGGAGCCGTCCTTGCGCTGGCCGGTCACCTCGCGGCCGATGCCGATGATCCGGCGCTCTCCGGTGCGGTGATAGCGCTCCAGATAGCCGTCATGCTCCTCCCGATAGGGGGCGGGCATCAGGATGTTGACGTTGCGGCCGACCACCTCCGCCGCGGTCCAGCCGAACAGCCGTTCGCAGGCGGGGTTGAACGACTTGATCCCTCCGCGGTCGTCGATGATGACGACCCCGTCGGGCACGGTATCCAGCATCGCCTGCAACTGCGACAGAACTCCCAGGTTTTTGTCCCGGTCATCGGCCCGGTCATCGTCTGCCACGTCACACCCTCGACCTCTCGTCCTTCGTCGGCAACAGAGTAGTTGAGTGCAACCGTGGGTCAAGGCTGGCGATCGGGGCCGGCGATCAGGGGCCGGCGGAGGCCGGGGCGGAGATGGCGCCGCTCAGCAGGGCGTCCTGCTCCAGATCGTCGACGGCGAGGTTCTTGGCCTTGGCCTCCACCTCGAAATCGGCCCAGGAGAGATGCTCCGCCACCAGCCGGTTGACGGCATGGTTCCACATGCGCTGGGAGTGCGCGCGCAGATCCCTGGTCGTAAGCCCGCGCGCCGCCAGGACCGCATAGTCCGGCAGGCTGTCGGGCGGCCAGTCGGCCAGCAGATCCTCGCGCGACACGCTGATGTGGGCGACCGGCCGCACCCCGCGCCAGGAGCCGGCGACCACGGCGATGCGCGGATCGTCGGGACGCAGATACTGCCCTTGCGTGCGGACCCAATGGTGGTGGAGGTCGAGCACGATGGGCACACTGTCGGCCAGCGGCAGCAGGTCGTCCAGGCCGAAGGACATCTCGTCGTTCTCGACCGTCAGCAGATTGCGCGCCTCCTCCGACAGCAGGGCATAACCGCGGCGGAAGCCGGCGATCCCCTCGCCGCGCCCGCCGCCATGGATGTTGACGTGGGCGCCCCGCGAGTGCCAGCCGCCGGTCAGCCCCATCATCCGCAGGATGTCGGCATGGTACTCCAGCTCCGCCACCGCATTGTCGAGGGTGGAGGGGTTGGCGCTGTTCAGCACGCAATACTGGTCCGGGTGCAGCCCGATGCGGATGTCCGCCGCCATCGCCTTGCGGCCGGCATGCTCCAGCCCGCTCCGCACCAGCGCCTGGACACCGGGCTGGCGGTAGAGCGGCCGTCCGACCTCGTGCGTATAGGCCGGCAGTAACCCGCTGTTGACGCGCAGCAGGCGGCGGTAGGCCGGATGCCGGGCGACCTCGTCCAGTTGCAGATGCAGGGCCTGGAGGTTGCGGCGCAGGACCTCCGTCAGCTTTTCCTCGGCACGGGCCGGGCTCAGCCTGCTCAACGTCGCGATGGTGACGGTGCCTGGATTCATGCGCCTGGCAAGTCCGGCGTCGCCATCGGGCGGAACATACTGGCAGCACCAGCCGAAACGGGCGGCGGACGGCGGCATCGGAGCGGAGGTGTCGGGCATCGGTCGGCATGAGGAAGCGGACGGGCCGCTTAATATGGACCGCGGATCCGGCGCTTCCACCGCAAGCCGATTGCGGCCGGGGTCATCCTATCTGGCCCATGCGGCGCAGCGCTCCCATCGCCAATGCCCGCGGATCCTGGGCCCGCGGATCCGGCGCCGCCGCTCCGCGCGGCGCAGCGTCGGCAAGGGCTTGCAGCCGGTCGGCCAGGGCGCGTTCCGGGGCGCAGAGTTCCTCGCACAGGGCGCGCATCTCGGCGATGGAGGGGCGCCATTTCCGGCTGCGGCGCCAGTGGCGGGCGGCGGCGTCGATCACCCAGGCCGGGTATTCCCCCAGATCCTCGGCCCAGTCGAGCGCCATCATGCGCTCGACCTCGGGCGACAGACCCTTGGCCGGGAAATGGCTGAGCAGGGTCAGCACGCGGCCCAGCAGATGGTCGCTGTCGGCCGGGGCAAGCACGGTCCCGGACAGATCCTCCAGGGTCTGGCGGGCAAGCGACGCCTGCGCGGCGGTGACGCCTGCCGGGGGAAACCACTGTTCGATCATGCCGTCGAAGCCATCCTCGCCGAAGCGCGGGCGCCGGTCGGTGCGGCCCTGGGCCAACAGCTCCTGAAGCGGCGGTGGCAGCGCGGCGGTCAGCCGGAATCCGGCGCTGGGGCGCAGGCAGGGTCGGGTCGAAGGCGGCGGCCGGCGAGGTCGGAAGGTGGGGCCGCGACAAAGCGGTGACTGTCGCCCTACCGGGGGCGGCGCTTCCGGGTCTTGCGGTCATCGGTCGTCCCTTCATCGCCAAGCGGGAGTGGGGGTGGGAGCGGTGGCGGAGCGCCGGCGCAGTTCGTCGGCGGCTGCACTCCAGGCACCGAGGCGCTGTTCGGTCATGACCGATTTGTGGGCGGGTGCGGCGAAGGCCGGGCGGTTGCCGGAGAGGGTGGGAGCCTTGCCGACGGCGGCGTCCTGCGACAGCCATGCCCTCCAGGCCGAGGAGACGTCGCGGTAACGGTAGCCATGGGCCCGGCAGCGCAGGATGAAGCCCTCGACATGGCGGCCAAGGTCGATCTCGGCATGGCGGGCCCTGGCCCAGGCGAGATCGTCGGCGGTCGGCATCCAGCCTTCCGGAACCTCCTGCGGTCGTGACTGAGCGCCCGCTTCCGTGCCCGCCTGTGTCCCCGTGTGCTCGCCCGAAGCGAGCGAGTCCGGAATCTGTTTGAATTGGACCTGTTCCTGACTCGCCGGCGGACAGGGGCTGTGCGTGGCGGAGTCATCCCTGTCGGCCGCCGGAACAGGGCGATCCGTGGCGGCATCCCGCTGTTCCGCATCCGGCCCGCTGCCGTCCAGCGGGGTGAAGCGCAGGCGGTAGAGGCAGGACAGGCGGGCGCCGTCGCGGCCGCGGCGATGTTCGATGCCGACCAGCCCAAGGTCGCTCAATGCCTGGATGATGCGGTTGACGGTCGGGCGCGACCGCTTGAGCTTGGCGGCCAGCGTCGATTGCGACGGCCAGCACAGGCCGCTGTCGTCGGCGAAGGTGGCGAGCGCCGCCAGGACGGCGAAACCGTCGGCCTCCAGGCCGGGATGGTCGAGCCACCAGGCGGGAATCCGGCCCCATCGGCGGGTGTCGAGAGGGTGCCCGTCGGATGGGGGCGATGTGGATGGCGACGATTTGGACGACATGGGGAAACTCCGCAAGGCATGGGAAACGGCCGGGTGCCGGTGGGTGAGGCTGCCGGACGGCCGGTGAACTTGCGGGCAAGGATTCCGCCGGTCGTGACGGCCGTCGAATCGCGGGCAAATGGGACAGAGTCGTTTGTGTCCCGTTGGCCCGCGATTCTGTCCCATCGGCCCGCGACCCTGTCGTCTTTGCCCGCGGTTCGGTCGGCTTTGGTCGCGCCAGCGCTGCGAATCGGATCCGATCCCGTTTGCCCGCGCTTCGCCGGATTCGCGCCGCCGGTCCCCTGGACAGGTTGTCCCACTTGCTCGCGGTTCGGCGGGCGGACTGTCGTTGGGCTGAGCTTGCGGGGTGTAGTGGGTCAATGGCTGCAATAAGGTATTGTGATTGTTCGATAAAATTCATGGAAAGGGAATTGGTCAGGGGAGCCGCCGCGCGCTTTCCCGAGAATCCTCGCCGTGCATCCCCCTCACCCTGACCCTCTCCCGCCTTTCGGCGAAGCTGTGCTTCGCCTGTCGGCGCCGTAAGCCAAGCTTGCGGCGGGGGGAGAGGGGATTCGGTCCCATTTGCCCGCGGTTGGGCGGTCCGTCACACGCTGGGCGGCTTGGCTTGTGTCCTGAATGCTCGCGTTTGGCGTCAGCCGTGTCCCGGGCTGTCCCATTTGCCCGCGCTTCGTCGCTGCGGCGCGGTGGAAGCGGCGAACCCGAGTCTGTGTCCCGAATGCCCGCGCTTCGTCGTTCCGCCCGCGATTCGCGGCGGTCGGGACCAATCCGGCGGCGTTGGGCAGAGGCGCTCCGGTTCAACCGCGAGCATTCGGGACACAGGCGCGGCCTGTTCCTACACAAGCGCGGTCAAATGGGACACAGACTTCGGGCTTCAGTCCTCTCCGCCGGTTGCCTCCGTCCGACACGAGCCCCTATCGTGGCCTGTGGCGAGGAGGGATGAGGCATGAGCAAGGCGAACGCGGTCCAGCTGACTCTGTTCGAGATGGAGGACCGCAGTCAGTCCCATATGATCGCGCTTTACGACACGGCACCGCGATTCGTGTTCGTGTCGAAGGGCCGGGGGACCGAGCCGGAACTGCCGGCCGCCAACGCGTTCGTCCAGTCGGTCCACAAGGAGTTTCCCTTCAAGGACGCCCTGTTCTCGCTGACCTTGCAGCCCGCCCGCATCTACCGCCCGGCCAAGCCCGGCCCCGGCGAGGATCCGGCGGAAAAGCGCATGGTCGAGTATGAGGTGTTCCCGTCGGAGCGCGAGCAGATCGTCGAGCAGGTGGTGCGCCGCCTCGCCATGGACCGCTCGCGCCTGTCGCTGATGGGCGACAAGCAGGACCGCGTGCGCGTGCATTTCTCGCTCTACGAGATCCGGCGGGAGCTGCGCGCGGTCAACCGCACCATGGACACGGCGGAGATCCGCGAGGCGCTGGAGATCCTCGCCCGTACCCGGATGATCATCAGCAAGATGCCGGAGAACGGGCGCAAGTCGGCGCGGCCGGTTCTGGAATCCTCGGTCTTCCCCACCCTCTACATCCGTCCGCGCACCGGCGAAGGCGGGGAGGAGGACGAGAACGACACCTATCTGGAGTTCAACGCGCTGGTCGCCTCGGCCATCCGCAACCTGGAATTCAAGCCGATCTCCTATCAGTGGATCATGCGGCTGAAGAGTCCGGTGGCGCGCTGGCTTTATAACCGGTTGTCCATCGAATATGGCGACCTCGACCTCAGCCGCCTGCCCGACGGCGTTCACGATGTGCCGCCGATGACGCTGTCGGCCGACGACATCATCAACAACAGCGGCATGAACGAGTGGAGCCGGCGGCGCGACACGCTGCGCACCGTGACCTCCGCCGTCGATTCGCTGGTCGAGGAAGGCATCCTCGATCAGGTCGAGAAGACGGTGTCGAAGGATGGCCGGCGCATCAACGACATCGAATACATCATGATGCCGAGCCAGAAATTCCTCGATCAGGTCCGCCGCGGCAACGTCGTGCAGGAGGCGAACGCCGCCACCTTCCGCGCCATCGCCGGTAGCGACGAACGACCGAAGGAGTTCCTGCCGATCTCCCCCGGCCAGAGCGTCGAGCTGCGACGCCGCCGCAGCACGCTGCTGGGCGCGCGCAACGGCCAGGGCGAAGGCTGACACTGTCGAGCGTAAGGCCTGACGCATTGGGCTTTACGCTTGCCCTCGATCGGCGGGCGGGGCCGCAGTTGCGACCATTGCCGTCCTGTTCAAGTGACCAAAGACGATTGAGCAGTTACTGGCAAGTCGCCTGATATTTTGGCGTGCTCGTGCCGATGTTGAGGGCATAAGCGTGGCAGGCTTTGGTCCACTTGTTGTCTTTGTAGATTCTGACGGTGATGTGATAATAGGTCTGGTCGAGCGTCGTGCTGCCGCCCTTGTGCCACCATTTGGTAATGCCAAGGTCGGTCTTCGCGACGCTGTTGTAGCCATTCTTGATCGACTCGTCCGCTGATTGCTGCAGCGCCATTTGGACGGTGATCTTCGTATCGGGCGCGGTCAGTGCCAATTGCGTCGCCGTGATCGGAGTATAATTATCGCAGTTGGTTTCGGATGCGCAGACATAAGTCGCCGCCGACGCCGCGGTTGCGAACAGACCCGACAGGCCGACGGCAAAAGCGAACGCCAGACCAAACCGTTTTTTCATCGCTGAATCCTCCTGCACATGACCGGGGAGCATAAACGCGCGCACTCGCCCGTGAGGTTGTGCTGAGTGCGCGCATGAGGGGGACGTTAATTGCGCTGCAGGTTGTTCTCAAGAGAAAGATGCATTTTTAAGGATATAATAACAAGATGCATACAAGCATAGGTATGCGGTGCCTTGTGGGAATGGCGCGCACCGAGGCGCGCCCTGGTCGAGCGGCTTGCCGACGTGCCGCGAAGTTCGACGGTGCGAGTCATCCTCAAGCGTCGGCGCATGGCCGGTCGACATCTGCTCTAATCGCTCGGCCCCGGCGGACAACCGCAGACGGGCATGCGACTTGGGAGATGAGCGATGCAGACGTCCGATGGACGCAGCGAAAAGGAAAAGATGCTGGCCGGCGATCTCTATGACGCCTCGGCCCCGGAAATCCAGGCGGATCAGGCCGCCGCCAAAGAGTGGATGGTCCGCTACAACGCCGCACTCGCCCTGCCGCCCGGCGACCGGCGCAAGCTGCTGCTGGAGCGGTTCGCCGCGGTGGGCGACGGAGCGGTCATCCGCCCGCCCTTCCATTGCGACTACGGCTACAACATCAGCCTCGGCGCCGGGGTGTTCCTCAACTTCAACTGCGTCATCCTGGACGTCGTCGCGGTGACCATTGGCGACAGGACGCAGATCGGGCCGGGCGTCCAGATCCTGACCGCCGACCATCCGCGCGACTTCGCCACCCGCGAGGCCGGTCTGGAGTTCGGCCGGCCCATCCACATCGGCCGCAATGTCTGGATCGGCGGCGCTGCGCTGATCCTTCCCGGCGTCACCATCGGCGACGACGCCATCGTCGGTGCCGGAAGCGTGGTGACGCGCGACGTGCCGGCCGGCGCCACGGTGATGGGAAACCCGGCCAGGGTGCGCTGATCCGCTTCTTCCGCTTTTTTACAAGGGTCTGTTTCTTCACAAGACGGGGTGCGGCCTCGACCGGTGGTGGCACCCCGTTCCGGCGGCCGATGCCGCGGCCGGGTTCGGAACCTCTCCGCCCGATGCGGATCCGAAGATTACGAAGTAATCCTCTCTTTGCCGCAAAACGGGAAACGCCCTCTACGGGATGGTTGTTTTTCTCCGGTTGTCTCTTAAAATAAAACGATCCCGAGAGATCGGTAAGATAATAAATAATTCGAAATAACCGACGGCGTAAATCATCGCCGCATGTCTTTCAAAAGTCCCAAATTCGATCCGCCATGAGGCGGAGTCTGCGGGGCTTTGTCTGGGAGGATGCCGTCATGCGCGAAACGCAGCCCCGTTTTCTGCGCCGTTTCCTATCCCGTGCCGATTTTCTGCATCGCCGCCGCGAAGGGGACGCGGGCCAGTCCTTACTCCCAGGCTCAAGCACCGTCCGCCCCTGCTTTGCCGTGCTGACGGTTCTGGCGCTGCCGGTGCAACTTGACGGCGTGACCGGGCGGTTCGACGGCTGTTGCCTGCTGGCGGCCGGGGAGGCTTCGGGCGAGGATGGCGGGGCTGACAGCACGCTCGACTCCTGGCTTGTCGTGCGCGAGAAGCCGCATGGCAACAGCCGGCAGGTCGACACCGTTGCCACCCATACGACGGTTCTGCCGAAATCGGGCGAGGCAACGACCGACTGGCGGCTGATGCCCTTCGTCGCCGCCCAGACGTCGGGCGGCATGCCGGGGCAGCCGATCCCGCTGTCCATCGTCGTCACCTCTCCCTACGGCCAGCCGAACCCGCAGTACGAGGCGATCACCTTCGTGCTGATCGACAATCTGCCCGACGGTGCCAGCCTGTCGCGGGGCCAGCGGAACAGCGACGGGGCCTGGAAAGTGCCGCAGGAGGAACTGTCCGACCTGACCCTGAGTGTGCCGCCCGAAACCGTCGCTCCGCTGACTTTGCACATCACGGCGGTGACCGATCACGGCGGCGGCGTGATCGCCAGACAGGCGGTGATGCTGGCGGTGCCGGTCTCCGACACCGTTGCGGTCGCCGACGCAGCCTCCAACTCCGCTGTCGACCCTCCGGCGCCGGCACAGGGGGGCTCGTCGCAGGGAAGCCCGGCGCAGGTCGTGGAGGAGGCGGCAAAGCCGGACATGGCGGAACCGGCGGTGTCCGGAAGTTCCTCCCCGCCTGTGCCGTCGGAGCCGCAAGCGCAGGGGCCGCAGCAAAGCGAACCGGCGGTCGCCGAGGCGCCAGCCGGCGCGACATCCGACCCGGTGTCGGCCCCGGTGCCGGAGCAGAAGGCCGCTTCCGCCGCGCCACCCCCCGCGACAACGGCCGACCCACCGCCGGCCGAGGTCCCGCCAGCCGCTCAGACGGTTGCCGCCCCTCCGCCGCCGCCGGAGCCGCAGATCGCCGCCAAGGCCGCTTCCCCGCCAGCCACCGTCGCCCTCGCCGCCGTTCCGGCGGTGGCCGCTCCTCCGCCGGAGCCGCCGCGGGCGGAGAAGCGGGAGGAGGTGGTGCACAAACCGGCCAAGCTGCCGTCCAACATTCCGGAGGCGGCGCTGATGAAGCGGGGCGACGACCTGTTCGCCCAGGGCGATCTGGCGGGCGCGCGGCTCTATTACCAGATGGTCGCCGAAACCGGCAATGCGAAGGCGGCTCTCGCGCTCGGCCGGACCCACGATCCGCTGGTGCACGAGCGGCTGCATGTCCGCGGCCTGCCGCCCGATCCGGAGCAGGCCGCCGCATGGTACCGGCGGGCGGTCGCCGCCGGCAGCGGGGATGCCGAACTGCAACTGAAGAAACTGACCGACTGGCTCGCCGGAAAATCCAGATAGCCGGCTCAGACGGAGCCATCGAGGGGGAAAAGCATCATGAAGGCATCGTTCGTCCGTATGTCTGCGCTCGGCCGCATGCTTACGGTGGGAGCCTGCATCGTCGGCGGAGTGTTCGGCCTCGCCGGCACGGCGTCGGCCGCCGATCCACGCGGCGTCAATGCCAACAGCGGCACCGTCGGCATCGTGTCGGGCGGGGTCGAGGGGACCTATGTGCGCATCGCCGCCGATCTGGCGTCGGTGCTGGACGACGGCGACACGCTGCGCGTCCTCCCGATGCTGGGCAAGGGCTCGGTCCAGAACCTGAAGGACGTGGTGCTGCTGAAGGGCATCGATGTCGGCATCGTGCAGTCGGACGTGCTGGCCTATGCCAAGCGCGAACGGCTTCTGCCCAATCTCGACCGGCGCATCAAATACATCGCCAAGCTCTACAACGAGGAACTGCACATCCTCGCCGGACCCGACGTGACGCGGATCGAGGATCTGGCCGGCCGCAAGGTCAATGTCGATGTCCAGGGAAGCGGGACCTCGATGACCGCCTCGCTGGTGTTCGACATGCTGGGCATCCGGGTGGAGCCGCAGGCGAACGACCAGGCGCTGGCTTTGGAAAAGCTGCGCAAGGGGGAGATCGCGGCGATGGCCTATGTCGCCGGCAAGCCGACCCGGCTGTTCCGCGACCTGAAGGCGGGTGACGGGCTGCATTTCCTGTCGATCCCGATGAGCGCCGCGCTGCTCGACACCTATCTGCCCTCGCGCCTGACCAGCGCCGACTATGACGGGCTGATCAAACCCGGCGAGCAGGTCGACACCGTGGCGGTCGGGGCGGTGATGGCGGTCTATGGCTGGGAGCGCGACCTGGAGCGGCACCGCAAGGTCGCCCGCTTCGTCGATGCCTTTTTCAGCAAGTTCGACGAGTTCCTGAAGCCGCCGCGCCATCCGAAATGGAAGGAGGTCAATCTGGCGGCCGACGTGCCGGGCTGGACCCGGTTCGCGCCGGCCGAGCAGTGGCTGCGTCAGGCGTCGGCGGCGAAGGAGCCGCAGACCGCCGCCGCCAGGAAGGAAGAGTTCCGGACCTTCGTCGAGCAGCGCGGGGTGTCGCCCCAGCAGGCGGAGAAGCTGTTCGAGCAGTTCCTGCTGTGGCAGGCGCGCTCGCCGCAGTAAGGAGGCCGCAATAGGAGGAGGCGTCAGGCGCGAAGCTCCTCCGCCAGGAAATCGGTGAAGCGCGGATCGTCGGCATAGGCGATGTTGATCCGCATGGCGGGTGCGGTCGGCGTTTTCACCGGCATGAACAGGCTGCCGGGCGCCAGGAAGATGCCGCGCTCCGCCGCCCGGTGGGTCATGCCCAGCTCGTCGATGTGTCCGGGCAGCTCGCCCCACAGGTAATAGCTTCCCGAGGCGGCGGGCGGCAGCCGCACCCCGATGCGGCCCAGCGCCAGCATCGCCTTGTCGGCATGGTCCTCGATCCGCGTCTTCAGCCGGCGCAGGTGGCGCAGATAATGGCCGGACGCGATGAAGCCGTAGACGATCCGCTCGACGTAATCGGAGGTGCTGACGATGGTCAGCATCTTGACGTCGCACAGCCGGTCGATCAGCGGACGCTTCGCCGCCACATAGCCGACGCGCAGGCTGGCCGACAGCGTCTTGGAAAAGGTGCCGACATAGATCACCCGGTCCAACTGGTCGAGTGCGGCGAGCCGCGGGCTGGCGGCCGGCAGGACGTCGGCGAAGGGATCGTCCTCCACCACATAGAAGCCGTGCTGGCCGGCGACCTGCAGCAGGCGGTGGGCGACGGCCGGCGTGATCGAGCCGCCGGTCGGGTTGTGGGCAAGCGACTGGGTGAAGAACAGCTTGGGCTTGTGGGCGGCGGCCTTGGCGGCGAGATCGTCGAGGTCCGGGCCGTCCTGGCGGCGCTGCACGCCGACGATGGCGATGCGCGACAGCCGCAGCTTGCCGAACAGCGGATAATAGCCGGGGCTGTCGACCAGCACCGTGTCTCCCGGCTCCAGCATCTGGCGGGCGACGAGGTCGAGCGCATGGTTGGCGCCCTGGGTCAGCAGGATCTGGTCGGGTGACGCCTTGATCGAACGTTCGCCCAGCGTCAGCGCCAGCCTTTCCCGCAGCGGCAGGAAGCCCCAGGGGGAGCCGTAGCCGTGTTCCGACGCCAGTCCGCGCACCGCCGCCATGAAGCGCGGGGCGCTGCCGATCTCGAACCGCTCCATCCAGCTGGGCGGCGGCCGGCCGTCGCCGATGCGCACGGCGTAGCTCTGCACCAGTTGCTCGCGCAGGAGCGAGACGAAATCCACCGCCTCGGCGACATGGGCCGGCTGCTGTTCGGCCGAAGCCCGGCGCACGCGCGCGACGTAATATCCGGAGCCCTGCTTGGCCTCCAGATAGCCCAGCGCCACCAGCCTGTCATACGCCTCCGCCATCGTGTTCTTGGAGACGCCGTGCTCGACGGCGCCGGCCCGGACCGACAGCAGCCGCTCCCCCGGTTTCAGCAGCCCGTCGCCGATCAGGCCGGTGATCCTGTCGACGATGCTCGCCACCCTGGTCATCTCGCGCGTCATCCGGCAGCCGGCCTTTCATTGGAGTGTCCCAGCAGAATCTCTGGGACAGTGTCCCGGAGATTCCGGCAAACTGTCCCTTGATCTGTCCCTTTGTATCACTGATCATTCCGCCTGCGAACGGCGTTCCCGCAGCACTCCGCCGGGAACGCCGTACCCTCATATCCACACCGACCGTCCCCTTCGGCGGACGCCCCTCCAAGGCGTCCGGGGACGGTTCCATGCCCTCTGTTCCGCAGACGGCCCGGCAAGACAGCAAGGTTCAGCAATGTCCAACCCACACCGCAGCTCCCGCATCTCCGGATTCCACAAGAAGTCGCCGACGGAGCGGCTGGCGATCGTTTCCGAATTCGCCGGTCTCGACGGCGCGGCCGCGGCGACGCTTTCCAACACCGGCAATCTGGATCTCGACCTCGCCGACCGGCTGGTCGAGAACGTCGTCGGCTCGATGAACATCCCGCTCGGCATCGCGACCAACATGAAGGTCGATGGCGAGGATTCTGCTGATTCCGATGGCGACGGAGGAATCGTCGGTCGTCGCCGCGGTCTGCAACGCGGCGCGGCAATGCTATGACGCCGGCGGCTTCACCAGCTCGATGTCCGGCACGCTGATGATCGCCCAAATCCAGGCCATCGGCGTCGCCGATCCCCATGCGGCGCGCCTGCGCATCCTCGGCCGGCGCGACGAGATCAAGGCGGTGTGCGACGGCTGCGACCCCATCCTGCTGAAATTCGGCGGCGGCTTCCGCGACGTCGAGGTGCGGGTGATCGACAGCCAGGGCGGGCCGATGCTGATCACGCACCTGATCGTCGACACCCGCGACGCCATGGGCGCCAACGCCGTCAACAGCATGGCGGAAAAGCTGGCTCCCCACATCGCCGAGTGGACCGGCGGCCGGGTCTATCTGCGCATCCTGTCCAACCTTGCCGACCGCCGCCTGGCGCGGGCGCACGCGGTGTGGACTCTCGACCAGATCGGCGGCGAGGCGGTGCGCGACGGCATCGTCAGCGCCTATCAGTTCGCCGACGCCGATCCCTACCGTGCCGCCACCCACAACAAGGGCATCATGAACGGCGTCAGCGCCGTCGTGCTGGCCACCGGCAACGACACCCGCGCGGTGGAGGCCGGCGCCCATGCCTATGCCGCCCGCGACGGCCGCTACCGCAGCCTGACCCGGTTCGAGGTCACCGCCAACGGCGATCTCAGCGGGTCGATCGAACTGCCGATGGCGGTCGGGCTGATCGGCGGCGCCACCAAGGCCCACCCGACGGCGCAGGCCTGCCTGAAGATCCTGGGCGTCGCCAGCGCCGAGCGGCTGGCCCGCATCATCGCCGCGGTCGGTCTGGCGCAGAACTTCTCGGCGCTGAAGGCGCTGGCGACCACCGGCATCCAGAAGGGCCACATGGCGCTGCACGCCCAGAACATCGCCATGATGGCGGGTGCGGTCGGCGGTGAGATCGACCGCGTCGCCCGCATCCTGGTGGAGCGCGGCACCGTCCGCCAGGACGTCGCCCAGGCGGTCCTGGAGGACATGCGCGCGGCCGCCCAATAGGCCAACCGATAGGCGGGGCATCGACCGCGCAGGTCCGTTCAAAGGTCCATTCAAGGACCCGGCAGGGAGCCCCCATGACCGGGGCTCCCGCCCCATGAAAGAGGAAACGCAATGAAGACGGGACGATTGATAGAGGTCTGGGGCGATACGGTCGACAGCGTCCATCTCGGCTTGGCGATGGCCATCGGCTGCGCCATCAGCCTGGGTGCCTTCCTGCTGGCCAACCGCATCCTGGCCGGCCTCGTCGCCGCGCCGGAGATGGCGCGCGCCTATTCCATGCTGGTCGGGCTGGCCGGCTGCCTGGTGGCCGGCGCGCTGTGCGCCCGCCTGTTCCCGCCCAAGCGCGAGGTGGTCGACCGTGCCGCCGATCCGGCCTGGCGGGAAACGCTGATGGCCGAGCTGCGGGCCGAGCCGGGCGGCTTCGGCCGGCTTGCCGACCTGCCCCCGGCGGCGGTCGCCGAGTTGAAGGAAATGGGACTCTACGACCTGTTCGCGGCGGAAGAGCGGGAAGCGGCTGCGGCGTCCCGGAACGGGCAAGAGCTTCGTCCCGGCACCCATCGTTCGGAACCGGCGGCGCGGGAGGCGCGGGCGTGATGGAACTTCTTCTTTCCAATTCTCTCTTGGTTGACTTTCTCTGGGCCGCGGGCATGGGGCTGGTCGGCGCCGTGCTGTTCGCCGGCATCGGGCTGGTGTCCGGCACCGACGAAACGACCACCATCGCGCCGCTGACGCTGCTGGTCGTCCTGCTCGGCGTGCCGCCGGCCGGCGTCTTCACCTTCTTCCTCGCCAGCGCGGTCGCCAAGCACATGACCCACGCGGTGCCGACGGCGCTCCTCGGCATTCCCGGCGACACCATGGCGATTCCGCTGATGCAGCAGGCGGGCGTGCTGCGCAACCTCGGCGTTCCGCACATCGCCCTGCGCAAGATGGTATCGGGCGCCATCATCGCCGCCTTCGTCGCCGTGCCGCTGGCGGTGCTGTTCGCCGTCCTGCTGGCGCCCTTCGGGCCGTCGATCACCAAGGCGGCCCCCTGGATCTTCGTCGCGGCGGCCGTCGCCATCGCCTATTTCTCGGCCGGACGCTGGGCGTCGGTTGTCGCCCTGTTCCCCTTCGTGCTGGTGATCGTGGCCCTGCAGGGGCTGACCGCCAAGTTCGGGGTGAAGCTGAGCATCAGCTATTTCCTCGGCATCGCCATCGGGCCGCTGGTGGCCGATCTCTTCTCCGTCCTGTCGCCGGCTGACCGCAAGCGGATCGAGCGCGACCGCGTCCGCAGCTTCGCGCTGGCCCCGGACGTGAAGAGCTGGGGCGGCTATTTCCCGAACCCCTTCAAGGTGCTGGACGCCTCGCAGGTCCGCTGGACGCTCGGCACCGCGGCGGTGTCCAGCGCGACCTTCGTCTTCAGCCCGGTCGCCATGACCGTGCTGCTGGGCGAGGTGGTCGGCTCGCGGGTCCGCCATGTCTACCACCGCATGACCACTGTGCTGACCGCACGCAACGGCGTCACGGAATCGACCTACATCGCCGAGGCGCTGATCCCGCTGATCGCCTTCGGCCTGCCGCTGAGCCCCGTCGCCGCCGGTCCGGCCGCCCCGCTGTTCAACGCGCCGCCGCGTTTCAGCGTCGATGCCGCCACCGGGCAGGTCAACAACCTGCACAATCTGCTGACGAACTGGGAGTTCCTCGGCTATGGGCTGCTGGCGGTCGCGCTGGCGGCGCTGGTCTCCTACCCCTTCGCCATGAACTATGCCCGCAGCGCCGCGGCCTTCGTCGCCCGCCGCCTGAGCCATGAGGCGATCATCGCCACCTTCTCCGGGCTGATCCTGGTGATCGGGGTGTGGGAAGGCGGGCTGATGGGCCTGCTGGTGATCCTCGCCATCGGTCTGATCGGCGGTCTGCTCTACCGGACGCTGGGCTTCAACACCGGCGTCCAGTTCATGGGCTATTACACCGCAGTCCTGACGGTTCCCGCCCTGACCAAACTGATCGGCGTCTGACGCCGGACCTGTCTTCGCCCCCTGCCTTCGCAAGGACCGGCGATCCCGTGACCGCACGGGATCGCCGGTCCTTGCGCCATTCCGTCAAGAAACGGGAGTTTCCATGCCTATGCCCGCATCTGTCCGCATCGTCGAGGTCGGCTCGCGCGACGGTCTTCAGAACGAAAAACAGCCGGTGTCCGCCGCCGCGAAGATCGCGCTGATCGACCGGCTCGGCGCCGCCGGGCTGAAGACCATCGAAGCCGGCAGCTTCGTCTCGCCCAAATGGGTGCCGCAGATGGCGGACAGCGCCGCGGTTCTCGCCGGCATCCGGCGCCTGCCGGGCGTCTCCTATCCGGTACTGGTCCCCAACATGACCGGCTTCGACGCGGCGCTGGCCGCGCAGGCCGGGGAGATCGCGGTGTTCGCCGCAGCCTCGGAAAGCTTCTCCCGCCGCAACATCAACTGTTCGGTCGCGGAGAGCCTCGACCGCTTCGCTCCGGTCGTCGCGGCGGCGGCGCGCAACGGCATCCGGGTCCGCGGCTATGTGTCCTGCGCGCTCGGCTGCCCCTATGAGGGCGCGGTCGCCCCGTCGGCGGTGGCGGAGGTGGCGCAGCGCCTGTCGGCGCTCGGCTGCTACGAGATCTCGCTCGGCGACACCATCGGCGTCGGCACGCCCGCCGCCGCCCAGGAGATGGTCCGCGCCGTCGCCGAACGGGTACCGGTGAAGCGGCTGGCGGTCCATTTCCACGACACCTGGGGACAGGCGCTGGTCAACATCCATGCCTGTCTCGAATTGGGCGTCGCCGTGGTGGACGGCGCCGTCGCCGGGCTCGGCGGCTGCCCCTATGCCAAGGGCGCGAGCGGCAACGTCGCGACCGAGGATGTCGTCTATCTGCTGGACGGGCTCGGCATCCGGAGCGGCGTCGATCTTGCGGCGGTGGTGGCCGCCGCAGACTTCATCTCGCGCGAGCTTGGCCGCGAGCCGGGTTCGAAGGTCGCCCGCGCGTTTCTCGCCAAGACCGCTGCGGAGCGCGCGGCCTGAACGGTCAGGCGGTGGCGCCCGGTCCGGGAACCGCTCCCGGCGGGCATTTGCCGAGGATGATCATGCCCAGCACCTCGTCCTGCGTCACGTCGGAGACGCGGGCGGTGCCGACCAGCTTGCCGTTCTTCATCACATGGATGCGGTCGGCCAGATCGAACACGTCGTGGATGTCGTGGGAGATCAGGAAGATGCCGATACCCTCCTGCTTCAGCTGCTTCACCAGCTCGCCGACCTGACGGGTCTCGGCGGGGCCGAGCGCCGCGGTCGGTTCGTCCATGATCAGGACGCGGGCGTCGAAATGGATGGCGCGGGCGATGGCGACCGACTGGCGCTGGCCGCCGGACAGCGCCTTCACCGGCTCCTTGAAGCGGCGGAAATGCGGGTTGAGGCGGCCCATCACCTTGCGCGCCTCCGCTTCCATCGCGTGGTCGTCCAGCGTACCCCAGGCGGTCAGTTTCTCGCGGCCGAGGAAGATGTTGGCGGCGGCATCGACATTGTCGGCCAGAGCCAGCGTCTGGTAGATCGTTTCGATGCCGCAGCGCTTGGCGTCGCGCGGGCTGGTGATGTGGACCGGCTCGCCGTTCACCCGGATCTCACCATGGTCGGCGGCATAGGCGCCCGACAGAATCTTGATCAGGGTCGATTTGCCGGCGCCGTTGTGGCCGAGCAGCCCGACCACCTCGCCGGGGTAGAGGTCGATGCTGACGCCGTCCACCGCCTTGATGCCGCCGAAGGCGATGGAGACGTCGCGCATCTCCACCAGCGGGGCTGCCGCCGGGACTGCCGTTGCGAGAGCGGTCATTTGAGCCCCCTGCGATAGAGCGTGTCGACATAGACCGCGGCGACCAGGACGAGGCCGACGACGATGTTCTGCATCGGCGCGTCCACCCCCAGCAGCACCATGCCGGATTGCAGCGACTGCATCACCATGGCGCCCAGCATCGCGCCGAGGATGGTGCCGACGCCGCCGGCCATCGAGGTGCCGCCGATGATCGCCGCGGCGATGACGTACAGCTCGTCCAGCGTGCCGTTGGCGTTGGTGGCGGCGTTCAGCCGGGCGGTGGCGATGCAGGCGGACAGGCCGCACAGCGCGCCCATCAGCCCGAACACCATCACCATCACCCGGCGGGTGTTGATGCCCGACAGTTCCGCCGCCTCCGGATTGCCGCCGATGGCGAAGACGTAGCGGCCGAAGCGGGTGCGCCGCGACAGGAAGGTCATCCCCACCCCCACCGCCACCGCGATCAGCACCGGGATGGCGAAGCCGTGGGCGACGAAGGGAAGCCCGCCGTCGGTGGAAAGCCCTTGCGCCTCCATCATCCGGCGCACCACCGGGACGGGAAGCGGATAGGCGTTGACCACGAGCACGGCGCCGACGATGGCGGCGGCGACCAGCAGGATCACCACCCCCTCCGCCCACAAGGGCCGGACGGGAAAGCCGAAGCCGGCCCGGCGCCGCCGCGTCACCAGGATGGCGGCGACCGAGAGCAGGACGGCGGCGATGCCGACCATCCAGCTCGGCCCGGCGCCGATGGCGCCCTCGAACCCGCCGCCCAGCCGTTTGAACAGGCCGTCCATCGGCGCCACCGTCTGGCCGGTGGTCACCCACCACGCCGCCCCGCGCCAGACCAGCAGACCGCCCAGCGTGACGATGAAGGACGACACGCCGAGATAGGCGATGATGGCGCCCTGCACCGCCCCGACCGCCCCGCCGACGGCAACCGCCGCCAGCACCGCCACCACCCAGGTCAGTGGATTGTCGAATCCCCAGATCTCCGGCAGGAATCGTGCCTGGAGCACGCCGACCACCATGCCGGTGAAGCCCAGGATGGAGCCCACCGACAGGTCGATGTTGCGGGTGACGATGACCAGCACCATGCCCGTCGCCATCACGCCGACGGACGCGGTCTGCACCGACAGGTTCCACAGGTTGCGCGGGGTCAGGAAGGCGCCACCGGTCAGGATGTCGAAGCCGATCCAGACGATGGCCAGCGCCCCGATCATCCCGACCATGCGGGTGTCCAGCTCCAGCGCGCGCAGGGCGTCGCCGATGCCGGCCCGCCGTCCGGCCGGCGCTTCCGCAGGGGGCGCCGGGGACAGCGTGGTGGACGGCTCCGCCATCAGTTGCAGGCCTTGACGCTGCCGGGCTTCACACCCTGGCAAACCACGTCCTTGGTCACCCAGCCGGCGTCGATCACCTGGCCGAGGTTGTCCTTGGTGATGGCGATGGGGGTGAGGAACAGCGAGGTCATCTTCTGCTTCTTCGGACCGCCGTCGAAGGTCGTGGCACCGGAGATGTCGGTCATCTTCTTGCCGCCCGCCAGATCCATGGCGATCTCGGCGGCGCGGCGGCCAAGCTCACGGGCGTCCTTCCAGACCGACACCGTCTGGGTGCCGAGCGCGATGCGGTTCAGCGCCGCCTTGTCGCCGTCCTGGCCCGACACCGGCACGGTCCCGGCAAGACCCTGCGCCGCCAGCGCCGCGACCGCACCACCTGCGGTGCCGTCGTTGGAGGCGACCACGGCATCGACCTTGTTGCCGTTCTTGGTCAGGATCTGCTCCATGTTCTGCTGGGCGATGGCCGGCAGCCACTTGTCGGTGTAGGCCTCGCCGACATTCTTCACGTCGCCGCGGTCCATCGCGGCCTTCAGCACCTCCATCTGGCCGGCGAACAGGAAGTCGGCGTTGGGATCGGTCGAGCTGCCCTTGATGAAGGCGTAGTTGCCCTTGGGCTTCATCGCGAAGACGCTGCGCGCCTGGAGCCGGCCGACCTCCTTGTTGTCGAAGGTGATGTAGAAGGCCGACGGGATCTCGATCAGCCGGTCATAGCCGACGACCGGGATGCCTTCCGCCGCCGCCTTCTCCACCGCCGGGCGGATGGCGTCGCTGTCCTGGGCCAGGATGATCAGCGCGTTGGCGCCGCGCGAGATCAGCGATTCGATGTCCGACAGCTGCTTGGCCGGCGAGGACTGGGCGTCGGCCGACAGGTATTTGCCGCCCGCCTTCTCGATCACGGCCTTGATCGCCGCCTCGTCGGTCTTCCAGCGCTCCTCCTGGAAGTTGGACCAGGACACGCCGACGGTGGTGCCGGCGGCCAGTGCCGCCGTCGAGGTCATGGTGGTCATGGCAGCCAGCGTCAGGAACAGGCCGGCGGCGGTCGCGGTGAGGCGGTGCTTCATCGTGTTTCCTCCTTATGTGGCCGTCCGGTCATGGCGGCCTTGTTGATCGACGGAAGCAGAGGGGCTGTGGGGCTCAGACGTAGCGGTTGACGATGTTCTCCAGATACTCCTGCCGGCCGGAGCGCGGCTGGGGGTTGAGGCCCGAGGTCAGCGCCCGCTCGGCCAGTGTGGCGAGGTCGCGCTTGCCGGACAGGATCGCCTGACCCTCCGCGCTGTCCCAGCCGGCGTAGCGCTCGGCCAGCGGCCCGGTCAGGGCGCCGTCCTCCAGCATCTGCGCCGCCTGCAGCAGGGCGCGGGCGCAGGTGTCGACGCCGCCGATGTGGCCGTGCAGCAGGTCGGCGGGGTCGAGCGACTGGCGGCGGATCTTGGCGTCGAAATTCAGGCCGCCGGTGGTGAAGCCGCCGCCCTTCAGGATGTCGTGCATGACCACCGTCAGCTCGCCGACGTCGTTGGCGAACTGGTCGGTGTCCCAGCCCAGCAGCGGGTCGCCGCGGTTCATGTCGAGCGAGCCGAAGATGCCGAGCGCCAGCGCCAATCCCACCTCGTGCTGGAAGCTGTGGCCGGCGAGGATGGCGTGGTTCTGCTCTATGTTCACCCGCACGTCGGCCAGCAGGTCGTAGCGTTCCAGGAAGCCGTAGACGGTGGCGACGTCGAAGTCGTACTGGTGCTTGGTCGGCTCGCGTGGCTTCGGCTCGATCAGGATCGGCCCGTCGAAGCCGATCCTGTGCTTGTGCTCCACCACCATCGCCAGGAAGCGGCCCATCTGGTCCAGCTCGCGCTTCAGGTCGGTGTTCAGCAGCGTCTCATAGCCCTCGCGCCCGCCCCACATGACGTAGTTGGCGCCGCCCAGCGCGTGGGTGGCCTCCAGCGCCGCGCGCACCTGCCCGCAGGCATAGAGGAAGACGTCGGGGTCGGGGTTGGTCGCGGCACCCGCCATGTAGCGGCGGTTGGAGAACAGGTTGGCGGTGCCCCACAGCAGACGGACCTTGGCGGTCTCCATCTTCGCCGCGAACAGCTCGGTGACGGCCTTCAGGTTGTCGACGCTCTCGGCGAGCGTTGAGCCCTCCGGCGCGGCGTCGAGGTCGTGGAAGCAGAAGAAGGGGATGTCGAGCAGGCGGAACATCTCGAAGGCGACATCGGCCTTGGCGCGGGCCGCCGCCATCGGGTCCTGGCCGGGGCGCATCCATGGGCGCTGGAAGGTCTCGCCGCCGAAGGGGTCGCCGCCCGGCCAGCAGAAGCTGTGCCAGTAGCAGGCGGCCAGCCGCAGATGGTCCTCCATCCGCTTGCCCAGAACCACGCGGTCCTTGTCATACCAGCGGTAGGACAGCGGGTCGCGGCTGTCCGGCCCGCGATAGGCCACCGGGGACAGGTCGCCGAAGAATGAGGCGGTGCTCAAGACGCGAACTCCTTGGCAAGGGGGTAGAGCCGGCGCCAGCGCAGCCAAGCCTGGCTGTACGCCTCGGCGCGGGCCGGATCGGGGGTGAAGGTCTCCAGACGGCGGGGCTTGCGGCAGACGGCGGCGGGGGATTCTCCGGTCGCCGCCATGCGGCCGAGATGGGCGGCACCCAGCGCCGCCCCGACCTCGCCGTCCTCGATGCGGTGGATGGTGACGCCGAGCGCGTCGGCGCAGATGCGCGCCCACAGCCCCGAGCGGGAGCCGCCGCCGGCAAGGTCGAAGACTGTCGGGGCGCCCTCCCCCAGCGCGACGAGATTGTCGCGGGCGGCGAAGGCGACGCCCTCCAGCACCGCCTGGACCATCGCGTCGCGCGTCGTCTCCGCCGACAGGCCGGCGAACAGGCCGCGCACGGTGGCGTCGTTGTGGGGGGTGCGCTCGCCCGACAGATAGGGCAGGAAGGCGACCGGCGACGGGCCGTCGACCGCGTCGCCGAGCGGGGCCAGCAGCGCCGCCTCCGGCGCGCCGAGGGTGGAGGCGGCCCAGGCCAGCGAGGCGGCGGACGACAGCATGACGCCCATCTGATGCCAGACGCCGGGCAACGCGTGGCAGAAGGCATGAACCGCCATTGCCGGGTTGGGCAGGAAGCGGTCGGTCGTCCGCCACACCACGCCGGAGGTGCCTAGGCTGAGGAAGCCGTCCCCCGGCGCGATGGCGCCGAGCCCGACCGCGCTGGCGGCGCAATCCCCCGCCCCGCCGGCCACCACCGGTGGATTTCGCATGCCCCAGCGGCGGGCCAGTTCGGGCGACAGCCGGGCGACGGCGTCGGAGCCTTCGGCCAGATCGGGCATGTGGGCGCGGGTCATCCGGGTGGCGGCGAGCAGATCGTCCGACCAGTCGCGCCTTGCCACGTCGAGCCACAGCGTGCCGGAGGCGTCGGACATCTCCTCCACCATCGCGCCGGTGAAGCGCCAGCGGACATAGGCTTTGGGCAGCAGCACCTTGGCCAGCGCCGCGAAGACCTCCGGCTCCTCCTCCGCCACCCACAGCAGCTTGGGCGCGGTGAAGCCGGGCATGGCGATGTTGCCGCTGAGGGCGCGCAGCGTCGGGAGGGTTTCCTCCAGGGTCGCGCACTGGCGGTGGGAGCGGCCGTCGTTCCACAGGATGGCGGGACGCAGCACCCGGTTGTCGGCGCCCAGCAGAACCGCGCCGTGCATCTGGCCGGAGAAGCCGATGCCGAGCACGGCAGCGAGCGCTTCCGGCTGGCGGTCTGACAGCTCGTCCACCGCGGCGATGGCGGCGACGACCCAGTCCTCCGGTTCCTGCTCCGACCACAGGGGATGCGGGCGCGAGACGGTGCAGGGGCGGGACGCGCTGCCGGCGACGGCCCCGTCGGCGTCGGTCAGAACCGCCTTGACGCTCGAGGTGCCGATGTCGATCCCGAGAAACATGACTGTCGACCTTCTCCGATGCCCGTCAGGGCGTTTTCCGATGTCCGTCAGAGCAAATTTCCATGTCCGTCAGGGCAGGTTGTCGCGCAGGATGACCTGGACCCTGATGTGTTCCTGCGCCGCGACGATCTCCTGGCCGGTGACCAGGGCGTGGAGCACCCGGCCCATCGAGCGCACCTCGTGCCCCGGATCCTGGGCGACCAGGGCGGCGAAGCTGCCGTCCAGCAGCATGCGGCGGGTGGCCGGCGTCAGTTCGTGCCCGACGCAGAGGATCTTGCGGGTAAGACCGGCCTCGGCCAGCGCCTCGCCGATGCCGACCGAGCCCTCGCCGGTGTTGTAGATCGCCACCAGATCGGGCGTGTCGGCCAGCATGCGGCGGACCAGATCGTGGTTGCGGCCGGGATCGTCGCGGCCCTCCACCGGGGTCAGGCAGGTCAAGTGGGGATACTCCTCCGCCAGCACCTGCCCGAAGCCGAAGCGCCGTTCGGCATGGTCGCGCAGGCTGCCCGATCCGGTGATGATGCCGACCGAACCTCCCCGATTCACGATGCCCGGCTCCCCGGCGCGCGGGGGCCCGAGGAAGCGGCCGACCAGCGATCCGGCGGTGCGGCCGGCGGCGATGTTGTCGATGCCGACATAATGCTGGCGCCGCGACGACGGGGCGTCCGACACCAACGTCACCACCGCCATCCCGCCCTCGACCAGATCGTCGATGGCAGCGCGGATGCGCGGATGGTCGAGCGCCACCAGCGCCACCCCGTCGAAGCGGCCCGGCAGGGCGGCCAGCCGCGCCGCCAGCGTGTCGGCGTCGAACACGTCGGCCTCGACGATCTCCACCCCGATGCGGCGGGCGCGGAACCAGTCGGCCTGGGCGCGGATGTTGTCGGCGATGTCCATCATGAAGCGGTTGCCACCGCCGGGCAGGATCACGGCGAAGCGCCAGGACCGCGCCCGCGCCAGTTCCGCCGCCGCCGCCAGCGGACGGAAGCCCAGCCGCTGCACCGCGTCCTGCACCTTGCGCGCGGTCTTGTCGCTGACGCCGGGCCGCCCGTTGACCACCCGGTCGGCGGTCGCAAGGCTGACGCCGGCCGCAGCGGCGACGTCGCGCAGGGTCAGGGGTCCGTCGCTGGTTTGATTGTTCATGCCGCAAACATATTCCTGCGCTTTGAGGTGCGCAACTCAAATCTTGAGCTCCAGCTTGTGCTCTGCCTTTTGATAGGTAGTTGCGGCGCTGGGCCGGTTCGCACATGCAAAATTTCAGGTGCGTACATCAGAATACCGCAAGGCGGCTTGCTCATAAGGCTTAGGCGGCGCGAATCGCTCTCCCCGGCCGGTTGCAGCATTACTCCGCCTGGGGGCTGTTACCTACGATTGCGCTCAAGACCGGGGGACTCTCGGCACTTTAGGCTTGCTCCTCCCTCGTGCCACAGCCAGCAGGGTGGAATGCCGCAGCTGAGAACCCATCAGCAACTGGTCAGCGCCATCGCCGACGCCATCGGCCAGCAGCAGACGGAGGTTCGCGACGTTCTGGCGGCGGTGACGCCCGGCGGGGGGAAATCGCTGTTGCCGGTGATCATGGCGGCGGCGCTGCACAAGGCCGGGCGGATCGACCGGGTCTGCTGGATCGTGCCGCGCGACAGCCTGCGCCAGCAGGCGGAGGAGGCCTTCGTCGATCCGCGCTGGCGCGAGGTGTTGGGACACAACCTTGCCCTGCGCGCCGCGGAGAACGGGCGCGACCTCTGCCGCGGCCTGCAGGGCTACGTCACCACATATCAGGCGGTGGCCGCCGCGCCGGACCTGCATCTGCAGGAGTTCCGCCGCCACCGCTATCTGCTGGCGGTGGACGAGCTGCACCATCTGCCGGCGGTGTTCGACACCGACCGCATGGCGGCGGTGGAGGAGGAAACCGCCTGGAGCCGGTCGATCCTGCCGCTGCTGGAGAATGCGTCGGCCCGTCTGCTGATGAGCGGGACGCTGGAGCGCGCCGACGGCCGGCCGATCCTGTGGCTGCCCTACCGTGCACCGCAGGGAACGCGCAAGGTGCGGGAGGTCGATTTCAAGGCGCCTGGCTGGGCGGTGGTCGGCTATTCGCGGCGGCAGGCGCTGGCGGAGAAGGCGATCCTGCCGGTGACCTTCGGGGCGATGGACGGGACGGCCTCCTGGCTGGATGCGGAGCGGACCAACCGTTGGGTCGATTCCCTGTCGAAGGCGGGTGAGAACACGCGCGACGCCCTGTTCACCGCGCTGCGCACCGGCTTCGCCCAGGCGATGCTGCGCGAGGCCTACCGCTCCTGCCGGGAGCATCGGGCGAAGCGGCGGGCGGAGATGAAACTGCCGGCGGGCCGCGACGATGCGGGGCTGGGCAAGCTGCTGGTGATCGCCCCCGACCAGGGGACGGCGCGCTTCTATCTGGAGACGCTGCAAGGCTGGATGCCGAAGGCGCAGGCGGGGCGCATGGCGCGGCTCGCCATTTCGGAATGCCGCGACGCGCAGGAGGTGGTGGCGGCTTTCCGCCTGCGCCCCGAACCGGCGGTGCTGGTTTCCGTCGCCATGGCCTATGAGGGGCTGGACGCGCCGTCGATCACCCATGTCGCCTGCCTGACGCACATCCGCTCCCGCCCCTGGCTGGAGCAGGCCATCGCGCGGGCGACGCGGGTGGACCCGCATGGCGGCCCCTACGACCGGCAGCGGGCGCTGGTCTACCATCCCTCCGACGCGCTGTTCGAGCAGTTCCGCACCATGGTCGAGACGCAGCAGGGTACCCGCGCCATGGTGAAGACCCGCCGCCCGCAGCAGGAGCTTCCCTTCGAACGGTCGTCGGAGCGCGAGCCGGAGATCATCCCGCTGGAATCCAACGCCACGGCGCTGAGCTTCGCGGTGGTGGCACCGGGACCGGATTTTGGCGCGCAGGGCAGGGATCCGGGGGAATTGCCGCTGACGCCGAGTGCTGCGGAGCATCACCTGCGCCAGCGCATCGGCCAGCTGGTCGCGGCCCAGGTGATCGAGGACGAGGACAACAACCTCGTCGCCGAGGGGCCGACCGGCTACCACATCTACAACGCCGTGCTGAAGCGGCTGATGAAGAAGGCGCGCTCCGAAATGACGCTGTCGGAACTGGAGGCGACGGTCGGCTGGCTGGAACGCAACCGGCTGTCGGACCACCGGCACCTGATCGTCGACGATCCGCAGTTCACATGGTCGACCCGGCGGCGGGGGTCGCACCGGGCGGGCTATGGGATGCCGGCGGCTCGCGGCGCCGGTGGAGTCCCCTCTCCCCCCCGGGGAGAGGGTTAGGGTGAGGGGGACGCACTGCGTGTCTTCCCGAGAATCCTCGCCACGACTCCCCCTCACCCCGACCCTCTCCCCGGGGGGGAGAGGGGGATATCGGGGAGGGAGTGGGAGAGCGGATAACGCCCTTCCAGCAGGTCGCGGTCGCGGGTCAGCGCGTCGGCCATGAAGTCGAGGAAGGCGCGGACGCGGCCCATGTGGCGCAGATCCTCGTGGGTCAGCAGCCAGAGCTTGGCGTCTGCCTCCTGCACCGGCTCGCCGATGCGGCGGAAGGCGGGGTCGCGGTCGACGACGCCGCAGGGCAGCAGGCCAAGCCCGATGCCGGCCCGCACCGCCTCCACCGCCCCCGCCACCGAATTGACCCGGTAGCGGACCGAACCCGCCGGCACCATCCGCTTCATCCAGTGGGCGAGGTTGGTGTGGTCGAAGGACTCGTCCAGCCCGACCCAGGGGTGGCGGTCGAGATCGCCGCCGGTGCCCGCCTCTTCCAGATAGCCGGCGCCGCCATAGACGGCGAAGGCGAGGCCGGACACCGCGCGGCCGACCAGATTCTCCGGCGGGCTGGTGGTGGCGCGGATCGCCACGTCGGCTTCGCGCCGGGTCAGGCTGAGCGAGGCCTCCGCCGCCACCAGATCGACCCGCAGGTCGGGGTGGCGGCGGCGGAAGGCGGCGATGTGGCGCGGCAGGACATAGAGCGTCAGGATGTCGACGGTGGTCACGCGCAGGCTGCCGCTGATCCGGGTGTCGCGGCCGGACAGCAGGCGGTTGGCGGCGGCCAGATCCTCCTCCATCTTCTGCGCCACCCGCTGCATCTCGTCGCCCGCCGCGGTCAGCACATAGCCGCCGGGCAGCTTGTCGAACAGACGGGCGCCCATCGCCTGCTCCAGCGCCGTCACCCGGCGCAGAACCGTGCTGTGGTTCACCCCCAGGACGCGGGCCGCCGCAGACAGCGACCCATGCCGCGCCACCGCCAGCAGATAGCGAAAATCATCCCAATTGCTGCTACCTAGCATTTATTCCCGCTCATTCCTGCATATGCTTTTTGCAAATCTCCCGAATTTGCGCTTACCAGAGCACAGGTTAGGGTCACGGCCAAGCGCAACCTGCGCCATCCTATCGAGACCCGGCCTTCCCCCATGTCCGAGCTGCTTCAAGACCCCTTCGTCCAATCCAGCGTTCTGCCGCTGCTGGTCAGCCTGATCCTGGTCGGCGCGCTGCATCTGCTGCGCCGCCCGCTGGCGGCGGCCGGCATCGCCGCCGGCTTCCTGGTCGTCTTCGCGATGGTGATCGGCCTGCCGGCCCTGCCGCCGCCGTCGAGCATGGGCAAGCTGTTCTGGGCGTCCGCCGCCGGGCTGCTGATCGGCGTGGTCGCCGACGTGGTGGGGATCCGCGGCCGGGTCGCTTCGGCGGTGCTGGCGGTCTGGCTGGCCGCGTCGCTGCTGTGGATCGCCCTGCCCGCGCTCGACTCCGCAGCGGCGATCGTCAGTCTTGTCGTCCTGCTCGGCACGGCGGCGTGGGTCGCTTTTGCCCGCGGTTCGCAGACGCAGGGGGGCGAGAGCCCGACCGCGCCGGCCGCCTCGCTGCTGGCGCTGGCGCTGGCGGTCGGCGGCACCGCGCTGATCGGCTCGTCGGCTTCCATCGCCCAGATGGCGCTGGCGCTGGCGGCGTCGGCCGGCGGGTTCCTGTTGTGGAACTGGCCGGTGGAGCGCCATGGCTGGGGCCTGTCGGGCCGGGTCGCCACCGGCATCGCCGTCCTGCTGGCTGCCGTGCTGGCCCTGTTCACCCAGACCCAGGCCGCGGTGCTGCTGCTGGCCCTGCCCGCCCTGTTCGCCGGCCATGTCCGCCGCTTCATTCCCCAGGGCGACGGCCTGATCGGCCGCGCCGCCTCGTCGGCCGCCGTCACGGTGGTCGCGGTCCTTCCGGCGCTGGTCGCCATCGGCGCGGCCTTCGCGCTGAGCGGCGGCGAAGCGTCGCCCTACTGATCCCCCTTCCCAATCAGTCAATCCTGTTTTCCGGAGTTTCGTTCATGAAGAAGACCCTGTTTGCCGCCGCCCTGTTCGTCGCGACGGCGACCGGTGCTGTTGCCCCCGCCTTCGCCGCCCCGGTCAGCTACAAGATCGATCCGGCGCACACGGCGGTCGCCTTCATCGTCAACCATGTCGGCTTCTCCAACGTGATCGGCCGCTTCAACACGGTCGGCGGCGATATCAGCTTCGACAAGGACGCCGTCGAGAAGAGCACGGTCAGCGTCACCATCGACACCACCAGCGTCGACACCAACCACGCCAAGCGTGACGATCACCTGCGGTCGCCGGACTTCTTCAATGCGAAGGAGTTCCCGAAGATGACCTTCAAGAGCACGAAGATCGAGAAGACCGGCGACAAGACCGGCAAGCTGCACGGCGACCTGACCATGCTGGGCGTGACCAAGCCGGTCGTGCTGGACGTCACCTTCAACAAGGACGGCGTCAGCCCGGCCAGCAAGCTGGAGACCGCCGGCTTCTCCGCCCGCGGCACGGTGAAGCGCACCGAGTTCGGCATGAAGTACGGCGCCCCGGCCATCGGCGACGACATCCAGCTGCTGATCGAGATCGAAGCGGTCAAGTCCTGATCGCGGGCAGTCTTCGACTGTTGCAGAGTAGGAGGGGCCGGTTCGCCGGCCCCTTCGCATATGTGCAAGATGGACAGGAGGAACCGCGATGCCGCAGCTTGTGAACGGTGTTTGGGAAAAGGGCGACATCGCGGCCAGCGAGATCAAGGGCGGCGCCTTCCACCGCGAGCCGACCCGCTTCCGCGACTGGATCACGCCGGACGGCGCGCCGGATGCCGAGGGTCGGCCTGCCTTGCCGGCGGTGGCCGGACGCTATCACCTCTATGTCTCCTATCTGTGCCCCTGGGCCTCGCGCACGCTGATCTTTCGCGCGCTGAAGGGGCTCGAGGGGGTGATCGGCATGTCCGCCGCCGAGCCGGTGCTGGGCGAGGACGGCTGGGTCTATGGCGAGGAGCAGGACGGCGGTCCGGGCGTCGGCCGCTTCCGCCACCATTACAGCCTCTACACGGCGAGCGACCCGACCTACACCGGCAAGGTGTCGGTGCCGGTTCTGTGGGACCGGCAGGAAGGCCGCATCGTCAACAACGAGTCGGCGGACATCATCCGCATCCTGAACAGCGCCTTCGATGGGCTGACCGGCAACCGGCTGGACCTCTATCCCGAGCCGCTGCGGCCGGAGATCGACCGCTGGAACGAGCTGGTCTACACGACCGTCAACAACGGCGTGTACCGCTGCGGCTTCGCCAAGTCGCAGGCCAGCTACGACGAGGCGTTCGACGCGCTGTTCGCCACGCTCGACCGGCTGGAGGAGCGGCTGTCGGCCAGCCGCTATCTGGCGGGGGAGCATCTGACCGAGGCCGACTGGCGCCTGTTCGTGACGCTGGTGCGCTTCGACGCCGCCTATCATGGCGCCTTCAAGTGCAACCTGCGGCGGATCGAGGATTATCCGAACCTGTCGGCCTATCTGCGCGAGCTGTACCAGTGGCCGGGCATCCGCGACACGGTGAAGATCGACGACATCAAGGCCGGCTACTACACCAACCCGGCGATCAACCCGACGCTGATCGTGCCGAAGGGGCCGGCGCTGGATTTCGAGCGCAGCCACGACCGCGACCGGCTGCCGGGCGAGGGCATCTGGCAGCGGGCGTGACACGGCAACGACAGGAAGGGTGGTTTCCATGAGCAGCAGCACAACAGACTGTTCCGGCGAGGTCCTGCGCCTTGCTCCGGCCTCCGGGACGGCGGCGCGGCGGCTGGTCATCCTGCTGCACGGTGTCGGGTCGTCGGGCGCCGACCTGATGCCGCTGGCCCAGGCATGGCGGGGGGCGCTTCCCGACACCGCCTTCGTGGCGCCAAACGCGCCGCAGCCGTTCGACATGGGCAACGGGCATCAGTGGTTCAGCATCGCCGGCGTGACGGAGGAGAACCGTCCCGCCCGCGTCGCCGCCGCCCTGCCGGCGCTGGCCGAGCTGATCGAGGCCGAACGGCAGCGGGCGGGCGTCGCCCCCGCCGACGTGGCGCTGGTCGGCTTCAGCCAGGGCAGCATCATGGCGCTGCATCTCGCCATGACCGCCCCGGAGCGGTGCGGCGCGGTCGTCGCCTTCGCCGGCCGAATCGCGGCGCCGGTTCCAACCCCGGACGGGGCGGGACGGCGTCCGCCGGTTCTGATGGTCGGCGGTGCGGCGGACAGCATCATGCCGCCCACCGTGGTGCAGGCCGCCGCCGCGCATTTCCGCTCCGCCGGCTTTGCGGTGGAGGAGCATCTGCTGCGTGGCGTTCCCCACACCATCACCGCCGCCGGTGCGCAGCTCGGCCTAAACTTCCTGGAGCGCGTCCTGCCGTCGGCGTGACCGCCGCGGCCGGGTGAGCAGAACCCCGGCGGTCAGCAGCTGGCCGAGGGTCCAGAAGACCGCCGCGGCGGTCAGCAGCGTCATCGACGGCCACCCGACCGCCGTCAGGCGGAGAACCGCGGCAGCGGCCATGAGTCCGACGGCGACGCTGGCGGCGGGTGGGAAACGCTCCGGCTCCGCTTCGCGCTGAAGGGTGGTGCGGATCATCATGGCGCTGGCGAGGATGCCGAGCGCGCCGACCCCCAGCATGTGCCAGCCGGCAGCAGGCGGCAGATCGAGCAGCGGGGTGCCGGCGGTCAGCAGCCAGCCGGCGCCGAGGCAGAAATAGCCCAGATGAAGGCTGGCGATCTCCGGCCGGCGCAGCAGCAGATGCGGCTTCCAGCGGGCGAGCCGCAGCAGCGCGCTCGCCCCGGCCATCGCGGCCCCGGCGCCGCCGGCGAGGGGCAGCAGGCCGGTGGCGGCCGACAGCAGGCAGAGGGCGGCCCCGGCGATGCCCATCGCCTCCAGCCTCGGCTGGACCCGGTGCGCGAGGGTGACGCCCTGGCGGCGCAGGGCACCGGCGGTGGCAGCGGGGATGACCCGCCCGCCCATGGTCAGCAGCAGCGTGGCGATCAGCAGCAGGGCCACGGGCTGGCCGTTGCCGGGGACAAGGCCCAGCTCCCCGGCCCAGAACAGCGCCTCGGCACCGAGGAAGGCACCGATCAGCGGGCCGAACACTGCGTTGTGGCCGCTGCGGCTGGTGCGCAGGAAGGGCAGGCCGGCGACGACGAACAGCAGCAGCGGATAGGCGAAGCAGAGCGGCAGTGCCAGCAGCGGCGGCAGCCCCAGCAGCAAAGCCAGCCGGCCGGCGAGCCAGGACAGGAGGGCCACCGCCAGCATCGGACGCGACAGCCGGGTCATCAGGAAGCCGCCGACCACCGCCAGCGCATAGCCCAGCGTCATCTCGTGCGCATGCACGGCCGGCGACCAGCCCGCCGGCAGCAGGCCGCCGACCTGCGCCAGCCACAGCGGGACGGCGAGCGCCGCATAGAGCGCCGCCGCCGGGTACATCGGCCGGTGGGCGCTGGTGACGGCGCCGGTGGCGGCACCTGTAATGGGGGTGGGCATGGCGGGGACCTTCGCTGGGATGCTGCGGCCATTCTGGCGGCATGCCGGATTTCGCGCTTTGAGCCGCAACAAAGTCGTGCACGAATGGATGCCCTTCACGCCCCCGATCACGCCCAGCGCGCCAGGACGACCGCCATGCCCCCGCCCCCCGATCCCGCCATTCTGCGCGGCATGCCGCTGTTCGCCGGGCTGGATGCCGAGACGCTGGCCGAGGCCGTTGCGCTGGCGCGGCCCCGGCTGCATGTCCGCGGCACCGCCGTCTTCAGCCAGGGCGAAGCGGCGGCGGCCGGCCATGCGCTGATCGACGGGCGGGTGAAGATCGTGCAGACCGGCCCTGACGGGCAGCAGGTGGTGATGCGCTTCATCGGTCCCGGCGAGATGTTCGGCACGCTGGCGATCTTCACCGACGGGTTCTATCCGGCCGACGCCGTCGCGGTGGCCGATTGCGTCGAGCTGTCCTGGCCGGCCGCCGCGATGACCGAGCTGATGGACCGCCATCCCGCCATCGCCCGCAACGCGCTGTCGATCGTCGGCGGGCGGCTGCGCGAATTGCAGAACCGCCTGCGCGAGGTGGCGACGGAGCGGGTGGAGCGCCGCATCGCCCACGCCCTGCTGCGGCTGGTGCGCCATGCCGGGCGGCGGGTGGAGGCTGGGGTGGAGATCGATTTCCCGCTGTCCAGGCAGGATGTGGCGGAGATGACCGGCACGACGCTGCACACCGTCAGCCGAACCCTGTCGGCCTGGGAAAGCCAGGGCATCGTCGAGAGCGGCCGGCAGCAGGTGGTGATCCGCAAGCCCCATGCGCTGGTCGCCATCGCCGAGGATTTGCCGTCCCCGGCGGCCAAGCGCGACTAAGGGGACGGGAGTGATGGGTCGGGAGTGACCGGCGGGCGGGGTTGCGGTGGCGCAAAGACCGGCCGCGGCCGGGCGGTTAGGGTGGCGGCCTGTCCCCCGGTGCCGGAGCATGCCGAGATGGCCGTCCAACCGTCCCCCGCCGATTTGACCATGGCCGATTTGACGATGGCCGAGCTGATGAGTGTCCGGCCGGCGGCGGTGCCGGTGCTGCTGCGCCATGGCCTCGCCTGCCCCGGCTGCGCCATGGCGCCCTTCATGACGGTGCGCGAGGCGGCCGGGGCCTATGGGCTGGAGCTTGGCGCCCTGCTGGACGAATTCGCCGCCGTGGACGGGCGGACCATCCCGTCCGCAATCTCTTCCGGGGAGACCGTGCGATGCACACCGACAGCCTGACCGGACGCCTCCTGCATGACGACCACCACCGGGTGATGGAGCTGCTGGACCGGCTGGACGCCCTGTTCGTCCGCCATGGCGAGGACAGCCTGCCGGTGCTGACGGCGGAGGACCGGGACATCGTCGCCGATCTCGCCGCCGAACTGGACGGGCCGCTGGACAGCCATTTCGCGGCGGAAGAGGCGCTGTTCCCGGCGCTGGCCGCGGCGGGCGGGCACGAATGGACGGCCGACCTGCTGGACGACCACGAGCACATGCGCCCGATTGCCCGCCGTCTGGCCCGCTTCTGCGCCCTGGCTCTGCGGGAGGGGTTCGACTGGGACAGTTGGCCGGTCTGCCGCAGCTTCGGCGAGGAGCTGGTCCGGGTGCTGGTCCTGCACATCCAGAAGGAGGAGACGACGCTGGTGCCGGCCACCGACGCCCTGCTGTCGGCCGCGGAGGACCGGGCCTTCGCCGCCGCGATGGGCGGCTGAGCGCCCGACCCGTTCCGGGGTTTGTGCTGGAGCAAAGAAGGGGGCGGCGATCCGGGCTACAGGGGGACATGGCGATCCTGCCGCTCCCCCACAGACCAGACGGACGACGATGCCGACCATGACCTCCCCCATTGCGCCCACCGCGCCCGCCGCCCAGGCCGAACCGGTTCTCGATCTCCGCGCGATCCCGCCCTACCAGCGCCATCAGCTGATCTTCGCGTCGGTGCAGGATTTGACGCCCGGCGACGGTTTCTCGCTGGTCAACGACCATGACCCGCGCCCGCTGCACCACCAGCTGCTCAGCCTGTTCGGCGCCAGCTTCTCCTGGGAGTATCTGCAACAGGGGCCCGAGGTCTGGCAGGTCCGCATTGCCCGGCCCGAGGGGGCGGCGGCGGCCAGCCTGCGCGTGAGCATCGACCGCAACGGCGACGTGACGGTTGCCGCCGGCGATGCGAAGCTGGGTCCGGACGGCAGCGGCGCCTCGGTCTGCGAGGTGACGGATGTCCCGCCCGGCACGCTGGAGGGGGACGTGCTGGCGCTGTTGCAGGGCGTGATCCCGCCGGCCGGCGTGGTCAGCATCGCCTATGAGCGGTTGCTGGCCCGGCGCAACGGGTCCTGCTGCGGTGGCATGTGCGGCTGAGGATACCGTTTCGCTGATGGGCAGGGTTGCGGCAACCATTTCCGTCCCCGTCCGGTTCTGTGTGCGAGGCATCGCCGTATCGCACACAGCACGCCGGATCAGGAGACAGGCATGGACCGCAAGGACGACACCGTCACGCCGCAGGACCCGCGCACGAAGTATCCGCGCCCGCCCTTCAACGGCCAGTCGCAGCCCTGGCCGGGGCTGGCCCGCGACATGGATCCGCCGCCCGACCATGGCGAGACCAGCTACAAGGGCTCCGGCCGGCTGGCCGGGCGCAGGGCGCTGATCACCGGCGGCGATTCCGGCATGGGCCGGGCCGCCGCCATCGCCTATGCCCGCGAGGGCGCCGACGTCGCCATCAATTATTTCCCGACCGAGGAGCCGGACGCCCAGGACGTCGTCGCCCTGATCGAGGAGGCCGGCCGCAAGGCGGTGGCGATCCCCGGCGACCTGCGCGACGAGGAGTTCTGCAAAAAGCTGGTGGCCGATGCCGTCGCCGGGCTGGGCGGGCTCGACATCGTCGTCTGCAACGCGGCGCGCCAGCAGGCCTTCCCGTCGATCCTCGATGTGAGCAGCGAGGAATTCGACGCGACGATGAAGACCAACATCTACGCCCCCTTCTGGATCATCAAGGCCGCCCTGCCCCACCTGGAGCCGGGATCGGTCATCATCGGCACCACGTCGGAACAGGCCTACGACCCGACGCCGGACCTCTACGCCTATGCCCAGACCAAGGCGGCGACGATGAACTATGTCAAGTCGCTGGCCAAGCAGCTGGCGGACAAGGGCATCCGCGTCAACGGCGTGGCCCCCGGCCCGATCTGGACCCCGCTTCAGGTGAGCGGCGGCGCCAGCCAGGAGAAGCTGAAGCAGTTCGGCAGCCAGACCCCGTTCGGCCGCCCCGGCCAGCCGGCCGAGCTTGCCAGCATCTATGTCCAGCTCGCGGCGGAGGATGCCAGCTTCACCACCGGCCATGTCTACGGTGCGGCGGGCGGCAGCGGGCAACCGTAAGGAAGGCTCCTTCGGGGAGGATGGAACGGCGTGGAACAGCGGGCCGGGTGATGTTCCATCCCGCCCGCCTCCTTTTCCTCACCCTGATGTCAGGCCTTCAACGGCATCGTGAAGGTGAAGCATGTCTCGTCGGCGTCGGAACGCACGTCGATCCTGCCATCATGGGCCTGGGCGATCTGGGATGCGATGTAGAGTCCCAGCCCCAGGCCCTTGCTTTCGGTCCTCCCCTCCCCCCGCCTGAAGGGCAGGAAGAGCGTATCGACCTGTTCCGGCGGGATGGGCCGTCCCGCGTTGGTCACGCAAACGGTCAGTTCGCCCGCGACGACGGTGGCGCTGATCCGGACCGGCATCGTGCCGGAGCCATGGGTGACGGCGTTCGACAGCAGGTTGGACGCCATCTGGGCGAGGCGGGGATGGTCGGCGGCGACGGTCGCGGGCAGGGCGAACAGTGCGGATATCTCACGGCCGGGATGGGCGATCCGCATTTCGTCGACGACGTGCTGGAGAGTCGCTGCGAGATCGCCCTCCGCCACCGCAAGGGCGATTCCCCCGCCCATCCGTGCCCTCGCCAAGTCCATGACGTTCTCGACGAGGCCGGACATCCGCGAGAGGCTCGCCTTCATCAGCCTGAGCACCAGCGGGCTCTGGTGGGTCCAGCCGCTATTCAGGAGAAGGGTCGTCCCGGCGTCCAGTGCCGCGATGGGGTTGCGCAGGTCGTGTCCCACCGCCGCGACGAACTGTTCACGGAGGTCCGCCAGTTCACGCTCCCGGTCGAGCGACGCGGTCGTCGATCTGAGATGGGCCTCCGTGTCGAGATGATGGGCGATGAGTTCGGCGAAAAGCCGGAAGGCGCCCAGCACCTGCGGGTTGTCGACCTTGGCCGGGTTCGGGTCGATGGCGCACAGCGTGCCCCAGAACTCGCCGTCCGCCAGGACGATAGGTTCGGAGATATAGCTCCTCAGCCCATAGACCCGGGGGGTGTGGTGGTCGCAATACCGTGGATCCGCGGTGGCGTCGTCGAAGGCGATGGTCCGGCGATGGCCCCGGATCTCGTTGCAGAGCGTGCTCTCGACCGGCAGTTCGTCGCAGGGTTTCAGACCGAAGCCCACCGGGTCGAGCACCTGGCAGGCGACCCAGCGTGTCTCCGTCACTCGGGCGACGGCGGCGAAACCCATGCCCGTCATGCGCAGCACGACGTCGAGGATGGTCGGTACGGCGGCGATACCGGCGACCCTGCCGACGGTCCCGGCGATGTCCTCGGCGGCGGTGTCATGCCCCAATATGCGGGGATGCGCCTGCTGTCCGGCCTTCAGCGCCGCAATGACCTCGGCGGTCTCCAGGGCGGTCGCGGCGGCGTCCGCCAGCGCTTCGAGCGTTTCGACTTCCCAGCCATCCGGGTCATAGGTCTGCGCCCAGTAGGCCCCGATTGCCGCGACGGGGTTATCGGCACGCACCGGAACCATCGCGACCGCGCGCACGAAGGTTTCGCGGTAGAGCTCATAGGGAATCCGGTCGTCAAGCGAGATGTCGGGAATGACGGCGGTTTTCCGGTTGATCATCGACCATCCGCTGATGCAGGCGGAGGCGGGAAACTTCTGCCCCTTCCACAGCGGACCGATCGCGTCCTCCTCCACATAATGGCAGAGGTCGCCCTCCTTCAGGACGATGGCGATCCCCTGGCAGCCGATCAGGGACCTCGCGCTGGCCCGGATGGTCGCGACGACGTCGTCCGTGCTTTTGGCCCGCGAGATTTGCGCGAGCGCTTTGGTGAGCATGGCGAGTGGCGTGGATGGTCTGGAACGCTGATCCATCGGGGTACGGTCCTCTCCGGCGAAGGCCGTTTCAGCAAGCCGGCACTTTCGCATGAATCCCGTCCGAAGGGTATGACATCGATGAAGACCCGATCGCGGTCGGGGTCATGGTGCGGCCGAGCCGTTGCCGGGACCGGGGATCGGCCAGGTTTCAGCCCATCATGTCCTCGCCGGACCGCCGGCGGGCGGATGCAGCGGCCCTTGCCCCGGCGGTTTTCGGCGGCGGAGCGATGCAGAGGTCGAACCCGGCCAGCAGGCCCAGGCTCAGGATCGACGTGGCGGCGCTGATGCAGAGGATGGTCATGGGATCGCTCCGTCCGAAAGGGCTGATTCTCGGTGCCGTTCAATCGACCGGGGATGGTCGGCGGCGATGGGGCGATCCTGGACGCATCCGGCCTCCGGTGCTGTGAGGGGGGCCACAGCCCGGCTCATTCCGAAGCGCGGACAGAGCGGCGCCCGGCAGCTTCGGCGGGTGCTTACCGCCTGTTGGCTTCGTTGTCCTTCTTTGCCTGCTCCTCCTTCGCCCGATCATGATGCCACTTGATGGCGAAGAACATCCCCGTACCCAACACGATGATCTTGAACGGGAAGAAGACCAAAGGGAACCAGTCGTACATTTTGAACGTCTCCAGGATACGACGCCGTTTTCCGTCAGGGGAAACCGACGGCAGTCAGATCGGGCGCGGGTCCTTGTCTGCGGGCGGAAGACAGACGGTTGGGTTGGCGTGGCTGTACCGGAGAGGCGGCCACTCCTGTTCGGATGACATCGCGTGGTTCCCCAGGAGGAAATCCAAGCAATTCATGCATACAATGCGCGACTGTATGCTCCGTTGAGGCCTACAATGTCAACAGATATGCATGCAATGCACCGTTGAGATTCATACAGCCATGGAAGACACAGGCGGATGCCTCGGCCGGAAAATCGGCCGCTTGGCGCGATCCCTGGGCGTGATCCCCCAGCGCAATCCCTTGGCAGGCCCCGGCGGTCTTTCGGGGCGCTGCGCTGAAACACCGCATCGGCCGGGAGGATCGCCGGCTGTACGACCTTGAGCGGCCGCTCCTGAGCCGGCGAGCGCGGCCTGACGCCAAGGGCTTTTTCAAGCGTGAACTTGACCGAGGTCAATGACGTCAGGCGGTTACCGGCTTTCATGGGCGGCGGAATGACCGATGAGGAGGGAAGCCGCCCATGCGCGATCCCGATGTCGCACAGACTGTTTCCGTTTCCAATTCCCCCGCCGGCGAGCGGGCCCGCCGGTTCGAGACCGGATTGAGCCGGGCCGGGCTGGGGCTGGTGCCCAGGCTGGGGCGGCGGGCCAGCGATGCGCTGCTCGCCCGGCTGCTGCGGCTGCTGGCCGACCGTCATCCGCGCGCCTTCGAGGCCCTGCGCGAGATGCCGGACGCCCGCGTGCTGATCGAGCCGGTGGACGCGCCAGTGGCGCTGCTGATGCGCGTCGGGCCCGAGTTGTCGCTGCATGCCCTGCCGCGCGGCACCGACGGTGTGGGCGAGGCGGGGGCCGATGCGGTGGTGCGCGGGCCTTACGACAAGCTGCTCGACCTGCTGGAGGGGCGGATCGACGGCGATGCGCTGTTCTTCCGGCGCGAGCTGAGCATTTCCGGCGACACCGCGCTGATCCTTGCGCTGCGCAACACGCTGGACGGCGAGGACGAGATGGATCTGGTGGCCGATGCCGCCTCCATCGCCGGACCGCTGGCCCGCGCCCTGCCGGTGCTGCGGCGCAATGCCGGGCCGGTGCTGGACCGGATCGACGCGGCGCGCCGGCTGCTGCCGCCGCCGCTGCGCCGCGGGATCGAGCGGCTGGAGGCACGGCTCGCCGGGACGGCGGGGACGCTGCCCGGCACTCCGCCCGGCACTCCGCCCAGGACCTTGCCGGGAACGGGGGCGTAGGGGATCATGGACAATTTCGAGCTGATCTGCCCGGCGGGGACGCCGGCCGCCTTGCGTGCCGCCGTCGATGCCGGGGCCGATGCCGTCTATCTCGGCTTCCGCGACGAGACCAACGCCCGTAATTTTCCGGGCCTGAACTTCACCCGGCAGGATGTGGCCGACGCGGTGGATTACGCCCATGCGCGCCGGGTCGAGGTCTATGTCGCCATCAACACCTATCCGCAGGCGGGCAATCTCGGCCCCTGGCGGAAGGCGGTGGACGATGCGGAACGGCTGAAGGTGGATGCCGTCATCATGGCCGATCCGGGGCTGCTGGCCTATGCCGCGAAGCGCCATCCCGACCTGCGCCTGCATCTGTCGGTCCAGGCGTCGGCCGCCAATGTCGAGGCGATCCGGCTGTACCGCGAGGCCTTCGGCGTGCGCCGGGTCGTGCTGCCGCGCGTGCTGACGGTGCCGGAAATCGCCAAGCTGAATGCCGAGATCGACATCGAGACCGAGGTGTTCGTCTTCGGCGGCCTCTGCCCGATGGCGGAGGGGCGCTGTTCGCTGTCCTCCTACGCCACCGGCCTGTCGCCCAACAAGCAGGGCGTCTGTTCGCCGGCCAACCATGTCCGTTACGAGCAGCGGGGCGGGTCGCTGGCCTCGACGCTGGGCGGCTTCACCATCAATGTGTTCGGCGAGGGTGAGCAGGCCGGCTATCCGACGCTGTGCAAGGGCCGCTTTGTCGCTGGGGACGGGCCGGCCTACCTGTTCGAGGAGCCGACCAGCCTCAACGCCATGGATTTGCTGCCGGAGCTGAAGGCGGCCGGCGTGCGGGCGCTGAAGATCGAAGGGCGGCAGCGCGGCAAGGCCTATATCGCCGCGGTGGTCCGCGCCTATCGCGAGGCGCTGGAAACATTCGCCGCCGGCCGGCCGGTGCCGCACATCGATCTGCAGGCGATGGTCGAGGGCGGGACCCAGACCACCGGAGCCTATACGCGCGCGTGGCGGTAAGCCCGGGTGCGCTGAGGAGTTTTACGGAATGACTGCGTCACTCACTTTGGGGCCGGTGCTGTTCAACTGGCCGGTCGACCGCTGGCGCGACTTCTACGCCCGCATCGCCGACGAGGCGCCGGTGGACACCGTGGTCGTCGGCGAGATCGTCTGCTTCAAGCGGGCGCCCTTCTTCGCCGAGGCGATGGGCGAGGTGATCGAACGGCTGAGCGCCGCCGGCAAGACGGTGTGGCTCGCCAGCCCGATCCTGGTCGGCAGCGAGCGCGAGCGTTCGGCGATGCGCGATCTGGTGGGATCGGATGCCGGGCTGCCGGAGGGCGGCTTGGTCGAGGCGAACGACATGGGGGCGCTGGCCCTGCTGGCCGGGCGGCCCCATGCGGTCGGGCCGACGATCAACGTCTACAACGAGGCGACGCTGGGCTGGATGGCCGGGCGCGGGGCGGTGGCGGTGTCGCTGCCGGCGGAACTGCCGGCGGCCACCGTCGCCGTGCTGGCGAAGGCCGGGCGGGAGCTGGGGATCGAGACCGAGGTGCAGGTCTGGGGGCGGGCGCCGCTCGCCATCTCGGCACGCTGCTATCACGCGCGCGCCCATGGGCTGCACAAGGACGGCTGCCAGTTCGTCTGCGGCAACGACCCGGACGGCATGCCGGTGACGACGATGGACGGCCAGCCCTTCCTGACCGTCAACGGCACCCAGACGATGTCGCACGGCTGCCTGTGCCTGGCGGCGGAGATGCCGGCGCTGGTGGCGATGGGGGTGGACCGCTTCCGCCTGTCGCCGCAGGCGATGGACATGGTGCGGGTCGCCGAGGCCTTCCGGGCGATGCTGGACGGGCGGCGCGACGGGGCGGAGGTCGCCGCCGAACTGGGCGGGCTGATCGACGCGCCGCTGGTCAACGGCTTCTACCACGACACCGCGGGGGCTCTGCGGGTGGCGTGAGGGGTTTCTCCCCCTCCCCAGCCGGGGTAAGGGGGATGCGTGGTGGGACCTTTGTGGAAATCCTGCGACGCTCCCCCCTCACCCTAACCCTCTCCCCGCTTTCGGCGGACCAATGGTCCGCCTGTCGCGTCAGCGCAAACGAAGTTTGCGCGTGAGCGGGGGAGAGGGGATTGTCACGGCCTCGTCCCCGTCCTTCAGGCCGGCCTTGAAGCTCTTGATGCCCTTGGCGAAGTCGCCCATGACGGACGGCAGCTTGCCGGCGCCGAACAGCAGCAGGACGACCAGCAGGACGATGGCCCAGTGGAACAGGCTGAAGCTTCCCATGACGATGATCCGATCCTTCAGGCGGGCAGCCGCAGGATGCGGCCGTCGGGGTGGGTGAAGCGGGCGGTGACGCCGGGATATGCGGCCAGGATGGCCGGAGCCCGCTCCGCCGGCACCACCGACAGGGCGGTCGACAGGGCGTCGGCCGTCGTCGCGTCGGCGGCCTGGACCGTCACCGCCAGCCATTGGGCGGCGCAGGCCCCGCTCGCCGGGTCGAACAGGTGGGTGAAGCGGCCGGCGGCGTCGAACTGCGTGCCGTAGCCGCCCGAGGTCGCCATCGCGCCGTCGGTGAGTTCCACGGTGGTCGTCGTTTGGTCCGGGTTGGCCAAATCAAAGTTTGCCGGATCGGCGAGGCCGACCGTCCAGGGGCGGCCCGAGGGGTGATGGCCCAGCGCCCGCAACTCGCCCATGTCGACCAGCACGTTGCCGATGCCTTCGGCCTTCAGGCGCTCGGTCACGCGGTCGGTGACGTAGCCCTGGGCGATGCCGTTCAGCGTCACCGCCATGCCCCCGGCGGCGAAGGCGATGCGGTCGGGCTCCACCCGCAGGGCGCGGACATCGACCAGCGCGCGGGCGGCGCGGATTGCGCTCTCCGGCGGGCCGGCGGGGTCGGCGTTCGCGCGTTCGAAATGGCCGGCATAGAGCTGCCACAAAGGCTGCACCGTGGGATCGAAGGCGCCGCCGGTGGCCCGGCCGAAGGCGGCGGCCTCCGACAGCAGGCGGACGAGGTCGGCGGGCGGGGAGTCCAGCCGGCCGTCGCGGTTCAGGCGGCGCAGCGCGGAATCGGCGCGGTAGAGGCTGAAGACGCGCTCAAGCCTTTCGACCTCTTCCAGGCTGAGCGCGATCAGGCGGTCCGCTTCCGCGGGATCGGGATGGGCGATGGTCAGGCTGGCGTCGGCGCCGAGTGCCACGCCGCGCCAGACCCGGACGGGAACCCCTTCCGCCCGCAGCAGGCGGTGCGGCAGAAGCGACAGGCCGGCCGCGACGGCGCCGATGGCGAGGAAGCGGCGTCTGGCCAGGGGGCGGGTGAGAGCGGTTTCCATCAGTGCTCTCCCTCGGCCATGGTGGCAGCGGGCGGGGTGAGGATCTGGTCCTCGTGCACGTCGGCGAAGCGCAGGACCGTGCCGCCGTTGGCGGCGGCGAAGCGTTCGGCGGCGGCCTTGTCGGAGAAGGGATAGGGTTCCGCCTCGCCCATGCCGCCGCGGAGCTTGCTGCCCAGCACATACCAGGCCTTGCGCGCCTCCACCCAGGCCGTCATGTCGGGGGCGGCGGGGTCCTTGGCCTTGGCAACGTCGGTGACGTAGATGGCGCCGATCTCCTTCGGCTCCTCCGGCAGCATGGTGAAGGCGAAGGTGTCGCGGACGGAGGACAGCCAGATCGGCCGCTCCTGCCCTTTCACCAGGATCTGGCCCTTGGGGCCGGCATGGTCGGCGAGGTTCATGCCGCAATAATGGCCGACGGCGTCGGCGGTCAGGATGGCGGGCGGCGGCGGGGCGACCTCCGCCTTTTCCTGCTTGCAGGCCGCGAGCGGCAGCAGCAGGGCGGTGGCGAGAAGTGCGGTTCGCAGGATGGGAAGGGTGCGCATCAGATCTGCTTCCTCGAAAAGAGGGCGGCGGCCAGCGCCAGCGGGGCGGCGATCCAGCCGGCCATCACCGCCAGCAGCAGCGGGACCGAAAGCTGGACATGGGCGGCGAGGCCGGCGGTGCCGGCGAAGGCGCTGACGCCCTTGAAGCCGGTCAGGTTGAACAGGCGGTAGGCGTCGGCCGGGTTGGCGAGCAGCAGCCAGTTCAGCGTCTCCACCCCCAGGCCGCTGCCGCTGGCGAGGATGCCGAGCAGGGCCATGTCGTAGAGCAGGACGAAGCAGAGCCACACCGCCACCGCGATGCCGGCCGCCGTGCCGCGGTCGCGGACGATGGTGGAGGCGAGATAGCCGAGCGCGGTGAAGGCGGCGCCCAGCATCACGCTGGACCCGATCATCGCGGCGAAGGCGCGCCAGCTCTCAGGCCCGATGGCGGTGCCGCCCATCGCCAGCGCCACCCCGGCGGCGCCGTAGCCGACCACCGTCGCCAGCGCGATCACCGCGGCATGGCCGAGGAACTTGCCGAGCAGAAGCTGCCAGCGCGCCACCGGGTAGGACAGCAGCAGCGTCATGGTGCCGCGGTCGATCTCCCCCACCACGGCGTCGAAGGACAGCAGCAAGGCGATCAGGGGAAGGAGGAAGATGGTCAGGCTCGACAGGCTGACGATGGTGACCTCCACCGGGCCGACGCCGACCGTGCCGGTGGGGACGGAGCCGAGGAAGCTGAGCGTCAGGGCCAGCGCCGCCATCAGCAGGGTGGTGGCGACGACCCAGCGGTTGCGCGTCGCCTCGCGCAGTTCCTTGCCGGCGATGATCAGGAGCGTGTTCATTCGGCGGCCTCCCGGCGCAGGAAATGGGCGTACATCTCGTCCAGGCTGGGCTGGAGGATCTCGATGTCATCGACAGCGATGGGAGCGGTGGGGCCGTTGCAGGTGATGCGGCGGACCAGGGCGACCTTGTCGTCGTTGGCGCAGGCCAGTTCGACCACGCCGCCGGCCAGCCGGGTCAGGGCGGCGCCCTCCCCCACTCTGGTTGCCAGTGCGTCGATCTCGCCGGTCGGCAGGGTCAGGCGGATGCGGACCGGAAGCTGGGCGAGGCTGCGCAGGGTGGCGAGCGAGCCGTCGGCGACCTTGCGGCCCCGGTTCATCACCACGACGCGGTCGGCCTGCCCTTCCAGCTCGGTCAGGGCGTGGCTGCACAGCAGGATGGTGGTGCCGCGGTCGCGCAGTTCGGCGACGATGGCGTAGAAGCTCTGGCGCAGGGCCGGGTCGAGGCCGGTGGTCGGCTCGTCGAGGAACAGCAGCTTCGGGCCGCCGAGCAGGGCCTGGGCCAGGGCCAGGCGCTGGCGCATGCCTTTGGAATATGTGGAGACGCGGCGCCTGATGGCGGCGGGCTCCAGCCCGACCTTCTCGAACAGGGCGTCGTTGTCACGGCAGGGCGCGCCCTTCAGCCGGGCGTAGAAGTCCAGCGTCTCCCGCCCGGTCATGCTGGGGTGGAAGGCGACATTCTCCGGCAGGAAGCCGATCCGGCGGCGGATGGGGGAGCAGGCGGCGCTGGCCGGGTCGCCGCCCAGCACGCGGATGCGGCCTTCCGTCGGGGTGGTCAGGCCGAGCATCAGCTTGATCAGCGAGCTTTTGCCGGCGCCGTTGTGGCCGACCATCGCCACGCATTCGCCGGGCGCCAGCGTCAGGTCCACGCCGCGCACCGCCTCGGTCTCGCCGTAGCGCTTGGTGACGCCCTGCACCTCCGCGGTGAAGTCGGTCATGGCTGTTTCCTTTCGGCATTCAGGCTTTGGAGGGCCAGGCTTTGGCCGGATTGGACGGATGCGGACATGGGGGGCGGCGTCATCAGGGGCGCGCTGTCGATCACGCCGCCGGGGTGCAGGGCCGGGAACTGCTTCTGCGCCCAGCGGATCACCTGGACGCCGGGGCTGTTCATCAGCAGCTTGGCCGCCGGGTACTCCCACATCACCCGGTCGACCACGTCGTTGGGGCGATAGGGCTCGTCGGAGATGCCGTCGCCGTTCAGGTCGAAGGCGGCATTGTCCGACCAGTAGTTGCCGCGCCCATTCTCCGACCAGTCGAGATAGCGGGTGCCGACATACTTCACCTGGGTGCGGTTGCCGATGAAGGCGTTGCCGGTCAGGCTGTTGCGCTCCGACCCGGCGGTGAAGTGGACGCCGATCTCGCAGCCGTCGAAGCGGTTGCCGGTGAAGCGGTTCTTGTTGGCGTTGTAGATGAAGACGCATTTCCAGGTGCCGCTGCGCAGCCGGTCGCTCATCGCCTCGCTGTCGCGCGGGATGTCGCTGTCGGGCAGCGCCTCGCCGGCGTCGGACAGCGCACCGGCGAAGCGGCCTTCGATCACGTTGCCTTCGATGCGCGAGCTGTTGGCGTTGTTCAGCATCAGCCCGTGTTCGCGGTCCGCCCTGGAGCGGTTGTTGCGGATCAGCAGGTTGTTGGAGAACATCACCGCATAGCCGACATTGTTGGCGACGGAGACGTTGTCGGTCAGCTCGGAATCGTTGGTGTACATGTAGTGGACGGCGAACCGGACATGCTCGAACCGGTTGCCGGAGAAGACGTTCTTGCGGGACGAGGTGGTGAACAGCCCGTCGCGCCCCTCGCGCACGCTGTTGTCGAGCACGCGGGTGCCCGGTGCGTTCCACAGCTGGATGCCGTTGCCGCGTTCCGACACGCGCAGGTCGGTGCGGCCGACGATGTCGTTGCGGCGGACCAGGCTGTCGGCGGCGCCCCAGATATAGACGCCGATCAGGTTGTCGCGCAGGCGGTTGTCCTCGACCACCGCGCCGCGGGCCTCCTTGCCGAGGAAGATTCCGGCATTCTGGTCGATCAGGCTGAGGCCGGAATTGCGGATTTCCAGATGCCGCAGGGTGACGTTGGGGGCGAGGATGGTGAGCGTGCTGCCGTTGCCCTGCCCGTCGATGATTGCCCCCGGCTTTCCGGTCAGGGTGACCGGGGTGCGGACGGTCAGCGGGCCGGGATGGACGCCGGCAGCCAGCACCAGCGTGTCTCCGGGCGCCGCGGACGCCAGCGCCGCCTCCAGCCCGCCGGGGGCGACCGTCGCCGTGGCGGCGAGCGCCGGGGCCGGCAGGGCCAGGGCGGCGGCGAGGAGTGTCGCGGTGCGGAGGAACATGGCGGGACCTTTGGGAAATTCACGCTTTGCATCCCCCTCACCCCGACCCTCTCCCCGGGGGGAGAGGGGGATTTGGGAGAGCTTTCAGGCGATCAGGTCGAGGACGGCTCGACGATCATGCGGCCGGCCATCTCCATGTGCAGGGCGTGGCAGAACCACTGGCAGTAGTACCAGTAGACACCCGCACGGTCGGCGGTGAAGGTGACCGAAGCGGTCGCCTGCGGGCCGACTTCCATGCAGACGCCGTAGTTGGTGATGCTGAAGCCGTGGGTCAGGTCGTCGATGTCGTCCATGTTGGTGACATAGACGGTGACCTCGTCGCCTTGGCGGACCGTGAAGTCCTCCAGCCCGAAGGCCGGGGCGCGCTGCCACATGTAGACGCGGACCTTCTTGCCGTCGCGGATGACCTTGGCGTCATCCTCCAGCACCACGCCGTCCTTCTTGGCCTGCTGGCGCGCCTCTTCCCACAGCGGGTCGTTGCGGTCGTAGACCGAGCGCGGGTTCACCTTGGAGCGGTGGACGATCAGCGTGTCGTGCGGCTCGGCGAAGGTGGGGCCGTCATGCACCAGCTTCATCTCGTCGCCGGAGATGTCGATCAACTGGTCGTTCTCCGGCTTCAGCGGGCCGACATTGAGGAAACGGTCCTTGGAGAACTTGTTCAGCGACACCAGCCACTTGCCGTCGGCCTCCTTGGTCTCGCCCATCGAGCTGTGGTTGTGGCCGGGCTGGTACTGGACATCCAGCTTCTGGACGATCGGATCGACCTTCTCGCCCTTGAAGGCGCGCCGCGCCTTGTCGATGTTCCACTTCACCAGCTGGCTGTCGAGGAACAGGGTGGTGTAGGCGTTGCCGCGGCCGTCATAGGCGGTGTGAAGAGGCCCGAGGCCAAGCTGCGGCTCGGCGACCACCACGTCGCGCGGCTTGATCTTGTCGTCGAACAGGTCGTCGAGCAGGCGAACGTCGAAGACGGTGACGGTCGGCGACAGCTTGCCGTTGACGGTGACGTGGATGCCGTCGGGAGCGGCGTTGATGCCGTGCGGGTTGGCCGGCACCGGGATGTAGCGGGTGTAGGGGCTGCCGTGGCGGCCGTCGACCACCGGCACGCCGTTCACCGCCTGGATCTTGCCGGCCTTCACCGCCTCGTCGATGCGCTTCAGGTTGAAGACGACGACCCAGTCCTGCTCGCCGCTGGTCATCTCCGCCGCGGTGACGCCCTCTTCGGAATCGTAGCAGGTGGAGAAGGCGTATTTGCCCTGATAGTCGGCGTCGGTGTTGTCGAGGTTGCCGTCGACCCAGACCTGCCACGCGATCTTCATCGTGTCGCCGTCGATGGCGGTGAAGTGCGACTTGTAGGCCTTGGTGGCGGTCAGGTCGCGGCCGTCGTTCGGGGTCGGCACGCGCTGTTCGCCGTTGGCGAAGACGTAGCCGGTGCGAGGGTAGCGCTGCGGACGCAGACCGTGGATGGCGGCGGCGTTGGGGATCTCGATGATGGTGTCGGTCTTCATGATGTCGCAGCGGATGCGCGCGACACGGGTGTTGGCCTTGTCGTTGATGAAGATGTAACGGCCGTCGTAGGTGCCGTCGGTGAAGGACATGTGCGGGTGGTGGGCGTCGCCGTTCAGATAGATGCCGCCGCGCGTCTCCAGAAACTTCTTGGTTTCCGGCAGCATATGCTCGGTCAGGATCTTCCGGCTCTCGTTGGTCATGCCCCAGCCGGTGGCGGAGCAGCGGTTGAAGACCGGAATCCGCATCAGCTCGCGCATCGACGGCAGGCCGAGGATGCGGACTTCGCCGGAATGCCCGCCGGAATGGAAGGCGTAATATTCGTCGAGGTCGCCCGGCTTCACTTCGGCGTTGAGGTGGCCGGCCTGGGCATTGGCGGCCATCGCTTCGGTGGCGCCGAACAGGGCGCTGCCCGCGATGCCGCCGGCGGTCGCTCCGCCCACGGCACCGCCGAGGCCGGCAAGGGCCGCCGCCTTCGCCGTTCCGCCCAGTAGCGCGCGGCGGTTGACGCCTGCGCTGTTGTTGGTCTCGCTCGACATGGTCTGCTCCTTCGCTGCCCCCGTCTGGGGGGTGTCATGGGGCCCGTTGCGACCGGGTCCCGTTATCGGGGTTGTGGGGATGGCGGTCAGGTTCCGTGCGGCCGGATCGTCAGCCGGCCGGTGGCCGGGTCGGCGGTCGCCGCCGTGCTGCGGGCCGGAGCGCTGCGGGCGGCGGCCTCTTTTTCGGCGGCCAGCTTCGCCTCGGCGGCCTGCCACTTCTCGCGCTTCTGCCGCTTCTGGATCATGACCGGGCATTTGTGGTCGTGGTGGTAGAGCATCTGGCAGTGCAGGCACTGGATGCATTCGTTGGGGTTGATCGAGCCGTCGGGGTGGATGGCCTGCACCGGGCATTCGTTGCCGCAGCGCTGGCACGGGCTGCCGCATTCCTTGTAGCGGCGCAGCCAGTCGAACATCCGCAGCCGGCCGGGGATCGCCAGCGCCGCGCCCAGCGGGCAGAGATAGCGGCAGAAGAAGCGTTCGATCACCAGGCCTGCCGCCAGCAGCGCCACGGCGAAGGCGACGAACCACCAGTCGCGGATGAAATGCAGGATGATGGCGGTCTTGAACGGCTCGATCTCCGCCGCCTTCTCCGCCGTGCCCAGCGATTGCAGCGACACGCCGAACAGCAGCAGGAAGACGATGTACTTGATCGGCCACAGGCGCTGGTGCAGGGCGAAGGGGACGGCGATCTGGCGGATGCCGATCTTCTTCGCCGCCTTCGACGCCAGTTCCTGGAGCGCGCCGAACGGGCAGAGCCAGCCGCAGAAGGCGCCGCGTCCCCAGAACAGCAGCGACGCCGCCACCGAGAACCACAGGATGAACACCAGCGGGTCCATCATGAAATAGTCCCAGCGGAAGTCGGTGCGCAGCGCGTTGGCGAAGGTCAGGACATTGACCACCGACAGCTGGGCCGTGGCGTACCAGCCGAGCCAGACCAGGGTGAAGACCAGATAGGTGGTGCGCACGCGCTCGTACAGCTTCGGGCGTTTGGTCAGCTGGTCCTGGAAGAAGAAGATGCCGGTCAGCAGCAGGATGGCGGAGGTCAGCACGGCGACGTCGAGCTGCCGGTTCTGCCAGATGCGCTGCCACAGCGGGACTTCGGCGGCCTCCTCCGCGGCCTCGGCACCGGCGGCCTGGATGGCCGGGCTGTGGCTGGCGGACGGGTCGGGGGACTGGGCGACTGTGGGAGCCGGCTGTTCGGTCTTCAGGAATTTGTCGGGCGGCTGGTAGCCGAGGTCGAAGGTGACGAACACCTTGTCCAGCGCGGCGATGGCACGCTGGACCAGAAGCTGGAGGCGCCAGGTCTCGGCCGGGTTGAACTCGGTGCCCTCCGGCAGGACGAACAGGCCGATTTCCGGGAAATCGGGGGCACCGGCGGCGGCGACGCCGCCCAGGCGCTTGTGCATCTTGTCGCGGAAGCGGATCGAGCCCTCATGCTGGATCATCTCGACCCGGTCGAAGATGCCGCCGCGGACATAGCCCGAGCCCTTGAAGGAATAGCGCCCCTGCCCCGCCACCCACACCGCCTGCTGGCCGGGCTTCAGCCGCCTGGTCAGCGTCTCGTACTCGGCATCGCCCAGCAGCGAGCGGCCGATGGACGGGATCGACACCAAGGCGGCGTAAAGGTCGATGAAGGTCTCGTCGGGGCTGCCGGCCTCGGCGCGGGCGATGGCCTCGCTCCTGCCGGTCTTCTCGAAGGCGGCGTTCACCTCCCCCACCGTCAGGGTCAGGCGGCGGACCGAACCGTCGCCGATCAGGGTCGCCCAGTCCTCCACCGCCGTCTTCGACAGGTCGACGGACTTGACGATGGTCGGCGCGCTGTCCGGCCCGGCCTTCCCAAGGCTTTGCATCACCTTCTTGCCGGAGCGGATGATGGAATCGCCGATCACCATCACCGTCACCGTCGCCCCCGACACGATGTCGACCGGCGGGCTGGCGGCGCTCTGGGTGGCGAGCGTCAGCACGTTCTTGCCGACATAGCCGTTGATGAAGCCGGCGATGCGGGCCGGCGGGATGCCGATCAGCACGATGGGCTCGTGATGGTCCATCAGCCGGGCGCCGGTCACCGTGCCATCCGCCGTCAGCCCGACGACCACGTCGATGGGGCGGCCGGAATAGCCGGTGGTGTTGACGAAGTCGGAGGTCAGATAGGCATGGCCCACCACCGCCTCGCCCTTGTAGACGGGGACGGTTGGGGAATTGGGAGTGGGCGTGCCGAAACGGTCGGCGCCGGGAACGAGGTCGGAGGGTTGCAGCTTCGCCAGATAGGGCAGCAGCCGGCCGCTGTCGGCGGCTTCCGCCGTGGCGATGTCTGGGGCGATCCCGGTCAGCAGCAGCAGGAGGGCGACGAGCGCCGATCCCACCCAACGTTGTACGCGCCTGAACCTCACGACGGCCATCCTCCGGCTTTCGCCACCTTGCGGCGGTGTCTGCATTGGTGTCTCGGAGGGCATGAAAGCGCTTGGCGGCAGGGGAGTTCTTGACCGCGGTCAAGTGCGCCGGGGGGGCTTTGTGCGAATTGCGCCAGATCAACAACTATTGGGGGAAGGGAGGCGGTGGCACCGCGCTATTCCTCCGATGGCATAACCCCTAGGGGGCGGGTGTTTCTGCGAAACAATCCCGGCAATTCGTGGTTGGAACTGTCAGCCTGAGATCAAGCAGAAGGCCGCATCCCATGAGCGCAGCCCGACAATCCGGCGCAGTCAGCAGTTTCGATGCCTCCAGCCCCGCCGGCCCGCGCCCGCCAATGGATCGCGGGACCCGCCGGCGCGAACTCGCCATGTTCCTGCTGCTGGCGGTGTTCATCTGGCCGGTTCTGTCGGTCGCGGTGGTCGGCGGCTATGGCTTCGTCGTGTGGATGTCGCAGCTGATCCTGGGCCCGCCCGGTCCGCCGCCGGTCTGACGGGGGCTGCCCGATGGCCGAGGATGGCTTAGACAGGGAGCCGATAGACAGGGGAAGGCGGAGCCTTCTGCGCGGGCGGCCGGCGGCCGGGCCGCCGCCCATCCATCCCCCCTGGTCCCTGCCCGACTATTTCACCGCGCTCTGCACCCGCTGCGGCGCCTGTGCCGAGGCCTGTCCCGAGACGATCCTGCGGGCGGGCGACGGCGGCTATCCCGAGGTCGATTTCGCCCGCGACGAGTGCAGCTTCTGCGGCGCCTGCGCCGAGGCCTGCACCGAACCGATCTTCGACCGGAGGGGGGCGCCCTGGGCCTTGCGCCCCGCCATAGCGCCCTCCTGCCTTGCGGCGCAGCGGGTGGTGTGCCGGAGCTGCCAGGACGTCTGCCCGGAAGGGGCGATCCGCTTCCAGCCGGCGCCGGGCGGGGCCGCCCATGCCCGGATCGACGATGCGGCCTGTACCGGCTGCGGCGCCTGCGTCGCCGCCTGCCCGTCCGGGGCCGTCACCCTCACCCACCAGAGCGCCCCTCAAGAGACTGCCCCTCACAAAACCGGGAGCCCAGCCCATGCCGCGCGATGACATCACCGGAGCGGGGACGGGGGGCGAACGGCATCTCGCCTCGCTGCTGCTGCATGTGCGGCCGGAGCGGCAGGCGGCGGTGCGCGCCGTCATCGCGACCATGCCCGGCACCGAGCTTCACATCGAGCAGCCCGGCAAGATGGTGGTCACCGTCGAAGGGCCGCACGAGGGCTGGATCGCCGACCGGATGACCGCGCTGCATCTGCTGGAGGGCGTGTTCTCCGCCGTCATGGTCTTTCATCACATCGACCGGGCGAGGGCCGTCGAGACCTGACACCGCCCTGCCCTGCCAGCCGGTTCCGGACACCAGAAGAAGAGGGGGCACGCCCATGTTGGACCGTCGCGACTTCATCAAGGCACAGGCGGTGGCCGCCGCCGCCGCGGCCGGGGGCATCGGCCTGCCGGCCGCAGCGCAAAGTTCCCTGGTGGCGGGGGAAGACGCCACGCTGAAATGGTCGAAGGCGCCCTGCCGCTTCTGCGGCACCGGCTGCGGCGTGATGGTCGCGACCAAGGACAACCGCGTCGTCGCCACCCATGGCGACATGCAGGCCGAGGTGAACCGCGGGCTGAACTGCGTGAAGGGCTATTTCCTGTCCAAGATCCTCTATGGGCAGGACCGGCTGACCCAGCCGCTGCTGCGCATGCGCGACGGGCAGTACCACAAGGAGGGCGAGTTCCAGCCGGTGTCCTGGGACCGTGCCTTCGACGAGATGGCGCGCCAGTGGAAGCGGGTCATCAAGGAGAAGGGGCCCGACGCCGTCGGCATGTTCGGCTCCGGCCAATGGACGATCTGGGAAGGCTATGCGGCCTCCAAGCTGATGCGCGGCGGCTTCCGCACCAACAATCTGGACCCCAATGCCCGCCACTGCATGGCGTCGGCCGCCGTCGCCTTCATCCGCACCTTCGGCATGGACGAGCCGATGGGCTGCTACGACGATTTCGAGAATGCCGACGCCTTCGTGCTGTGGGGCTCCAACATGGCGGAGATGCACCCCATCCTGTGGACCCGCATCACCGACCGCCGGCTGGCCCATAACCATGTGAAGGTGGCGGTGCTGTCGACCTTCGAGCATCGCAGCTTCGAGCTGGCCGACATCCCGATGATCTTCACGCCGGGCACCGATCTGGCGATCCTGAACTACATCGCCAACCACATCATCCAGACCAACCGGGTGAACCGGGAGTTCGTCGAAAAGCACTGCAACTTCCGGCTCGGCCAGACGGACATCGGCTATGGGCTGCGGCCGGAAAGCGTGCTGGAGGTGCGGGCGGCCAACGCCAAGGATCCCACCGATTCCAAGCCCATCGACTTCGACGCCTTCGCCAAATTCGTCAGCACCTACACGCTGGACTACACGGCGGAGCTGACCGGCGTGCCGAAGGAGCGGCTGACCGCCCTGGCCGAGCTGTATGCCGACCCGACGGTCAAGGTGATGTCGCTGTGGACCATGGGGTTCAACCAGCATGTCCGCGGCGTCTGGGCCAACCACATGGTCTACAACATCCACCTGCTGACCGGAAAAATCTCCGAGCCGGGGAACGGCCCCTTCTCGCTGACCGGGCAGCCGTCTGCCTGCGGCACGGCGCGCGAGGTCGGCACCTTCGCCCACCGGCTGCCCGCCGACATGCAGGTGACCAACCCGACTCACCGCGCCCACACCGAGGAGGCGTGGAAGCTGCCCAAGGATCTGCTGCCGGCCAAGATCGGCTATCACGCCGTCCAGCAGGACCGCATGCTGAAGGACGGCAAGCTGAACGCCTACTGGATCATGGTGAACAACAATCTCCAGGCGGCGCCCAACAGCGGCAACGAGACCTATCCCGGTTACCGCAACCCCGACAATTTCATCGTGGTGTCGGACGCCTACCCCACCGTCACCGCGTCCGCCGCCGACCTGATCCTGCCGGCGGCGATGTGGGTGGAGAAGGAGGGCGCCTACGGCAATGCCGAACGCCGCACCCATTTCTGGCACCAGCTGGTCACCGCACCGGGGGAGGCGCGGTCGGACCTGTGGCAACTGATGGAGTTCTCCAGGCGCTTCACCACCGACGAGGTGTGGCCGGCGGCGGTGCTGGACGCCAATCCGTCCTACCGCGGCAAGACCCTGTTCGACGTGCTGTTCCGCAACGGGACCGTCGACCGCTTCCCGGTGTCGGAGATCGATCCCGACTATGCCAACGACGAATCCCGCGCTTTCGGCTTCTACGTCCAGAAGGGGCTGTTCGAGGAATATGCCGGTTTCGGACGCGGCCACGGTCACGATCTGGCGCCCTTCGACCGCTATCATCAGGTCCGCGGCCTGCGCTGGCCGGTGGTGGACGGCAAGGAGACGCGCTGGCGCTACCGCGAGGGCCATGACCCCTTCGTGAAGGCGGGCGAGCAGGTGCGCTTCTACGGCAACCCGGACGGCAAGGCGAATGTCTTCGCCTTCCCCTACGAGCCGCCGGCCGAGGTGCCCGACCGGGAGTTCGACCTGTGGCTGGTGACGGGGCGCGTGCTGGAGCATTGGCACAGCGGGTCGATGACCATGCGGGTGCCGGAGCTGTACAAGGCGATGCCGATGGCGCTGGTCTTCATGCACCCCGACGACGCCAAGGCACGGGGCCTGCGCCGCGGATCGGAGGTGAAGGTGGTCTCCCGACGCGGTGAGATGATCACGCGGGTCGAGACGCGCGGGCGCAACAAGCCGCCGCGCGGGGTGGTGTTCGTGCCGTGGTTCGACTCCGCCCGGCTGATCAACAAATGCACGCTGGACGCCACCGACCCGATCAGCAAGCAGACCGACTTCAAGAAATGCGCCGCCAAGATCGTGGCCGTGTGAGGGAGGAGTTGAGCCATGCGTCCCCACCACCTCGCCGCGCTGGCGGCCCTGCCCTTCCTCGTGCCGGCGGTGCTCGCGGCGCAGAATACGGAACCGCGCCGCCTGGACTCGCCCTTCCGCCCGCCGGTGAATTTCGTCGAGCAGAACCCTGCCCCGCCGATCCCGCCGGACGTCACCGATGACCGCCGCGTCGCCCGCAACTATCCCGAACAGCCGCCGGTCATCCCGCACAATGTCCGCGACTATCAGATCACGCTGAACAACAACCAGTGCCTGACCTGCCACAGCCGCCGCTTCACCGAGGCGGTGCAGGCGCCGATGGTCAGCATCACCCATTACGTCGACCGCGAGGGCCAGACGCTGGGTGCGGTGTCGCCGCGGCGGTATTTCTGCATGCAGTGCCATGTGCCGCAGACCACGGCGCAGCTCATCGTCCCCAACACCTTCAAGGATCTGGACACCCTGGTCAGCCGGCCCTCGGACCGGGGGGACCGTCCATGAAGGCGCGCATCCCGGTGTCCCTGAAGACGGCGTGGCAGACCTTCTCGCGGCCCAGCCGAACCTTCAGCCTGGGCTTCCTGACGCTGGGCGGCTTCATCGCCGGCGTGGTGTTCTGGGGAGGCTTCAACACCGCGCTGGAGGCGACCAACCGGGAGGCCTTCTGCATCGGCTGCCACGAGATGCAGGCCAACCCCTATGAGGAGCTGAAGCAGACCATCCATTTCACCAACCGGTCCGGCGTGCGGGCGACCTGTCCCGACTGCCATGTGCCGCACCAGTGGACCGACAAGATCGCCCGCAAGATGCAGGCGTCGAAGGAGGTCTGGGGCAAGATCTTCGGCACCATCGACACCCGCGACAAGTTCGTCGCGAAACGCCGCGAGCTGGCCGAACATGAATGGGCGCGGCTGAAGGCCAACAACTCGCTGGAATGCCGGAACTGCCACAGCGCGGATTCGATGGACATCACCAAGCAGGGGGCGCGGGCGGCGCGCATCCACGAACAGTATCTGTTCACCGGGGAGCGCACCTGCATCGACTGCCACAAGGGCATCGCCCACCGCCTGCCGGACATGCACGGCGTCCCGCCGGGCTGGAGCGAGGTGTCCGACACCCCGCAGAAGCCCATCGGCCATTGGCTGGCGGATGGGAGTGGGGAGGGGCGGTGAGATTCCCTCTCCCGTCCCGGGAGAGGGCAATTTTTGGAGAGTTTACGCTCCCGGTCGGAATCCGACCACTGCAAGACAGGTGGTCGGATTCCGACCGGCCTTACTGTCCGGCCGCGGCCAGGATCGCGTCGATGGCGTTGCGCATGTCCGCCAGCGCCTGCCGGTCGGTGTCGGACAGCGACTGCGGCTTGGCCTGGAGTTCCCGCAGCACGTCGCGGGCCTGGAACACCGGCTTGGCGGTCCGGGCGGGCAGGGCGCTGGAGGCGATGCCGGCGGGGGCGCTGACCGGCTCGCGCCTCAACGGGCCGGTGGCGGGTGCCGCCGGGGAGGAGGGCAGGGGGCCCATCTCGGCGCGCTTCAGCTTTTCCCAGGCGCGGAGCTGCTCGTCCCGGTCGTCGATGGCGGCGAGCGCCTCCAACCTCGCCTTGGTCGGGCGCAGCAGGGGATAGTCCTCGCGGATCGCCGGGGCCAGACGCTGGAAGGACAGCATCATGGTGACATAGGTCTTCTTGCGGCCCAGCGCCTCGGCAAGCTGGCGGTGGGAATAGCCGTGCCGCTCGGCCAGCCGGGCCAGCGCGTCGGATTCCTCCAGCGGGTTCAGGTCGCTGCGCTGGAGGTTCTCGACGATGGCGATCTCCTCGTCGTCGTCGCCGGTGAACAGGATGCCGAAGATGGTCTCCCGCCCCAGCATCCGCATCGCCCGCAGCCGCCGCTCGCCATAGACGAGCTGCCAGTTGTCGTCGGCGGTCTGGCGCACGCCGATGGGCTGTTGCAGGCCGTGACGCTCGATGGAGGAAGCGAGGCCGCGCAATTCCTCCTCGTCGAACTCGCGGCGCGGCTGGTTCGGGTTGGGAGCGATGCGGTCGACCGGCACCTCCACCAGATGCGGCGCATGGCGGCTGAGGCCGAACAGGGCGTCCTTCATCCTGGCGGCTGCGGTGGCGCTCTGCGCCGGCTTGGTTGCCTTGCCGAGAAGACTACGCGACACGGTCGACCTCCTTGATGCGGGCGGTGCGTTCCTCGGCCAGCGCGGTTGCGACATCGCGGTAGACGGCGGCGCCGGCCACGTCCGGCATCGCTTCCACCGCCGCACGGCCGACCGAGGTCGCCTGGGCATAGACCGACGCCTTCGGCACCGGATCGAAAACCCGCAGATGCGGGCCGTATTCCTCGTGGATCTGCTCCAGAACCTCGCGGTCGTTTCGTTCCCGTTGCTTGAAGATGGTCGGCACGATGCCGAGCACCGACAGGCCGGTGTTCATCCGGCGGCGGATCTTGGTGACGTTTTCCAGCAGGAAGGCCATGCCGAGCAGGCTGAACTTCTCGGTCTGGCAGGGGATGACCGCGGTGTGGGCGGCGACCATGGCGTTCTTGGTCAGCTCGCCGATGTTGGGGGGCGTGTCGATGACGATGAAGTCGAAGCTGCGCTTCGCCGCGGCGATCTTCTCCTTCATGATGAAGTCGCCGCCGGCCTCCTTGCCCAGCTCCACCTCGGTCTCGGCGAGGCGGATGGAGGAGGGGGCGACGCGCAGGCCGCTTTCCGGCACGGTGACGAGGATGTCGTCCAGCTCCAGATCGCCATGCATGACGTAGTAGAGGGTCTTGCCCTCAGTCTCCATGGTGTAGGAGTCGATGCCGAGATGCTGGGTGGCATTGGCCTGCGGATCGCAGTCGATCAGCATGGTGGCGTAGCCCTTGATCGCCAGAGCCGAGGCGATGTTCACCGCCGACACCGTTTTGGCGCAGCCGCCCTTCTGGTTCGCCACGACGACGACCAGCGCCGGGCCGCCCAGCCTTTCCGGCTCCGGCCCGTTGATCTCGCGCGTCATCAGTGCATCGACCGCCGCCGGGATACGCTCCGCGTCATTTTCCCAGCGGCTGATCTTCTGCTTGTCGTAGCGGCGTTGCAGCCGTTCGTTCAGCCAGACGGCGAACTCGGACTGCGACAGTCCTTTCGCTTCCCGATGGGTCCGCAACTCGTCGCCCTTCACCGTCCCCTCCCCAGCATGAACCGGGCCGGAGGGTAGGGGTAGACGCTACAATGGTCAAGGAAAGGCATGCCATATGGCCGTGCATCGCCCAGCCCGGTCTGGATGGAACCATAAAACCTTACGGGAACACCCATAAACCGCACTCGCTGGAACCATAAAATGGCTCGCCACAACCGTCGGCTGCGAAGTAGGATCTGCAGTCCGCAGATGTGACGGCGTTGATGGCGTCGCGAATGGCATTCCAGAAATCGGGTAAGGTGCGGGCAGCGACGGCCCTGAGGGGGGGTGATTTTGGAGAAAGCCATCTCGATCGGATTGAAGTCGGGGCTGTAGGGCGGCAGGAGCCTCACTGTCGCCCCGGCTGCTTCGATGGCGTGTCGAACAGCGGGGAGTTTATGGGGTGGCAGGTTGTCCATCACGACGATGTCGCCGGGCGTCAGCGTGGGCACCAGAACGTGCTTGACGTAAGTGAGGGCCGCGCCGTTCATGGCGCCGCCCAGCGTCATCGGTGCGAGTGCGCTCTCGTGCCACCCAGCGGATCGCCGACACCGAAGCGCGCCGCCGCCGCCCGACAGGAAGAACCGGCATGGACGGCATCGACACCGCGCTGACGCAGATCGACGGAAAGCGCCTTAGACATGCGGGCCAGCCTCCTTCACCAGCCCTAATCTTGAATCACATTTCCCATATCATGGGAATCCCCCGATTCAGATGCCGATCAATCCGCTCTAGCTGGCCAGTGGTGCAAACGGCGTTTCCAGAGGACCGATTCGGATATCAAGAACATCACCGAAGTGTGACCATCTGACTGTAAAACGGTATGGAAACGCTTTGGTAAAAATGGAAGATGCTGGGTTCCGGTCATGCGCTGCTTTATGATTTGACTGTCGGACGGCATCCGCGCTTCCAACTAGGTTCTGTCAGCTGTCGCGTCACGTCTGGCCGGGAACAAGCATCGCAGCGTTGGACAATGTCATTTGATCACTGCTTCCAGCGTTTCATGCATCGATTTCACCACCTGCATGACACGCGCCGAAGCGGCATAAGCGGTCTGGAGTCGTTGCAGATCGGCGATCTCCTCATCCAGGTTGACGCCGGTCTTCGCATGGTACCGTTCATCGACCAGTTGGCGGGCAGCCTTTTCCTGGCTGTGCTGGTCGTTGACGATCTTCGCCGCGCTCATCCACGTTCCGGTGATGGCGTTGGCCATCCCGCCATAGGACGTGTCGGTCAGCGTCAGCCCATCGGCGTCCAGCCGGCGTCCAACCGCGTTCAGCGCCCGCACCGTCGGAGCGGTGGCGGATTGCTTGATGGTTTCCTTATCCTCCAGCAGCCTGCGATTGACCGACACCGTGAAGCGGTCGTTGCCCTCGAAAAAGCCGGACGATGCCTCCCCGACCTTCGCCGGCTTGGCATTGTCGTAGGCGTCACGGAAACTCTGCGGCTGTCTGGGACTCGTTGAGCTGGTGAACTCCTTGGCCAACGCATCGAGCTGGGATCGCAGCTTGCGGATGATCTCCGCCGTCGGGGCGCCGTCGGCGGGTGTCGGCGGCGTGGTGGTCGAGCCATCGCGCAGCATCGACACCAGGGCACCGATCTTGCCATCGAGCAGATGACCGCTGGCCGGCTTGGACTGTCTTCCGCCGGCCACCGTCACATCATTGCCCTCCACGGACAGCGATGCCGGCGTTGCGTCGAGCAGCGCCATGCCGGACCCGGTAAAGAGGACGACCCGACCATCGGCACGGGCAAGGCTTCGCACGCCGATATAGCCGTTCAACTCCTTGATCAGTTGATCGCGCCGATCCGTCGCCGCCAGGGCAGCCTCCCCCTGTTTCAGTGAGCCGACGCTGTCGTTGAGCGCACCGATCTCCTTCAGAAGCCCCTTGACTGTCGTCACGCTGCGACGGAGGTCCGACTGCATGGAACGGCCGAGCCCTTCGACACCTTCCGATACCCGGCGGATCTCGCCGGCGAAGCGATCGGCGGACTGGACCACTTGCAGCCGGGCGAACCGGCTTTCGGGCGACGCCTCCAGCGTCTTCCAGGCAGCTTGAAAGCCACTGGCATAGTCGTTCAACAGCGGTTTGCCGCCGGTGGTGCGCAGCAGGCTGCCCAAGTCACGCATATAGTCGGCCTGAGTGGCGGTCCTACCCTCACGGGTGGTCAGCGTTTCAAGCTGTCTCCGCAGGGCATCGTCGATCTCCCGCCGATACGTGGCAGTCGTTTGGCCGCTTCCGTCCATCTGCTGCTGGGCGGTGTGGCGGGTCCGGGCCGGATCGTTCGCCTTGGCGATGTTGTTGGTGACAAGGTTCAAACTGGTCTGGACGGTGCGCAGGCTCGCCGTTGCGCTGTTCAGAGCCGACAGGAGTGAGGACATGCTGCAAGACCTCCCGGTCGGGACAGTGAGGGTAGCCGACTGCGCGCAAACCGACCTGAAGCCTTAGCGCTTAAGTCCCAGCACCTCCTGGAGCATCTCATCCGAGGCCGTCATGACTTTGGCGTTCGCGGAGTAGCCGCGCTGGGTGACGATCATCTTGGTGAACTCGCTGGCGATATCGACGTTGGAGGCCTCCACGCTGTTCGCCACGATTGCCCCCGCGCCGTTGGTCTCCGGATCGTTGACGTTCGGTTTGCCGACCCCCTCGCTTTCGAGGAAGATGCCGCCGGTTTCACGCTGCAGAGCGTTGGAATTGTTGAAAGTGATGATCGGAACCTTGGCGATCATCTTGGACCGGCCGTTGTCATAGTTGACCATGACGGTGCCGTGGTCGCCGAAGACCACATCCTTGAACTGCCCGCGTGGCGCGCCGTTCTGGACCAACTGCGTGACGTTGATCTCCTTTCCGGCATACTGGGTCAAACCGCCCGGCTTCTGGTATTTGCCAAGGTTGAGCGTGATCTGCTGCGGGCCGAAGCCGTAATCCACAGTGAAGCTGATGGTCGCCGGTGAGCCTACCGAGTGGGCGGCGGCGCTGACTGCGGTGCCGGTGCCGACCAGGGCTGTGGAAATGTTGGTCAGCGTGCCGACCGTCTCCGGCGTTTTCCCGAAGGTCAGGCCGATGTGGGCCGGCGTCTGGCCGGCGACGGCACTTTGTCCAAGGGTGAACTGAGCGGCGGGGGCGTCGGAGACTGCGCCTGTTGCGCCGGGAGCGGTCAGCGTGTTGGTGCCGGTCGGGCTGGCCGCGGTCTTGGCGGTGACGGTGATGACGCCGCCCTGCGCGGTTGCCGTCACCGGCAAGGCGGTGTTGGAGTTGATCTTGTTCGCCAGCGCCGCGGTGATGTCCTCCATCGTCATCTCTTCGCCGGTGGTGCTGTAGGTCACCGCCGTGCCGTTGATGCTGAGGGTGTATTGCGTGCCGATGTCGCCCGGCGTGCCGGTGAGGGTCACCGTGCGGCTCTGGCGCACGCCGGCCACGCTGGCGACCGATGGCAGCGAACTCATGGTGTTCACCGCGGCGGCCGCGTTGGTGGCGGTTGCGGACGTGGTGACGGTGGTGTTCGCCGCATTGGCCTGGATCGACAGGATGTTGCCGGCCGAGGACGCGGTGACGGTCGAGCCCAGCACCCGGTTGATCCTGCCGGCCAGCTGCGAGACGATGTCGCTCACCGTCGGGTAGCTCTGGTAGGCGGCGGCGGTCACCGTGTAGCTGACCGGCGTGCCGTTCACGGTGATGGTGAAGGAGTCGCCGACCTCGACCTGGGTCTGCGGAAACTGGAACTTGTCGATCTCGCCGGCGCGCGCGGTCGCCGCCGTCGAGGTTTGGTTGACGATGGTGTTGGTGGTGTTGGTGCCGGACACCATTTCGGTGTTCAGCTTTAACGGCGTCCCGGCATTGCGGGCGGTCAGGCGGATCGTCTGGCCCGACGAGGTGGCGAGCACCGAGGCCGCCGGCGATGCGGAGTTGATCTGGTTGGCAAGCGTGCCGGCCAGACCCGAATAGGTCCGGATCGAGCCGATGTTGTCAGCCGTGACCTTGAGGCTGTAGGTGGCGCCGTCGACCTTTACCGAATAGGTGTCGCCGATGCGCAGGTTGTCCTGCCCGTTGGTGTTGTTGCCGGCGATGGTGATGACGTTGACCTGCGCCACCGCGGTCTGGCCGGCGATGTTCTGGCCGAAGGACATGGTGGCCGGATTGCCGGAGAAGGTACCGTCGACCGGCCTGGTGTTGGACCCCGGTGTGTCCACCACCATGCGCCAGTTGCTGTCGGCCATCTGACGCCATCGGAGATTGACGGTGCGCGGATTGCCCTGGCTGTCGAAGATCTGGATGCTGCTGTCGGGAACCTTCTTTCCCGGTGTGGGCGTCACCGGCAAATTGGCCGACAAATCGATCGTGCTGGTCGCCACCGGCTTGTCGATCAGGCTGTTGACTTGAATTGGCCCAACCCGATCCTTCTGGAGCATGCCCGTCACCGGATCGACCGGCCAGCCGTTCAGTGCGAAGCCGGCGCTGTTGACCAGATGCCGGGTTCGGTTGAGCTGGAAGTCGCCCAGTCGGGTGTAAAGGGCGGCGCTGTCGGTCGGGGTGCCGGTCTGTGGGATACCGGTCCGGCCCCCGCTTGGTGAAGGCGGTGTGGTCAGCCTTGAAACGCTGAAGAAGCCCTGCCCGTGGATGGCAGCGCTGGTGTTGTTTGCCACCTGCGTCAGGTTGCCTTGAACGTCGTTCATGAAGGCGGGTTGGGCGACGACGCCACCCGGCGCATGGTGGCGTTGCCCCGATTGCAGCACCAGAGAGCGGAACGTCGTGTCCACCCGCTTGTAACCAAGGGTCGAGGCGTTGGCGATGTTGTCCGAAATGTTGCCAAGTGCCTTCGACTGAGCGTTGAGTCCCGAGAGAGCACTCGATCTCGCTCCGAAGATGCTCATGGTGCTGCCCTTTCATCGGATGGGATCAGAACAGGCGCAGGATCGACTGCTGCGACTGGTTGGCGAGCGAGAGGGCGATGGTGCCCAACTGCTGGCGGGTCTGGAGCATCAGCAGGCTGGCGCCTTCCTCGTTCTGGTCGGCCAGCGTCAGCTTGCTGGCGCCTTCCGTCAGAACGTCGCTGAACTCCTTGGTGAAGCTCTCGCGGGTGGTGATGATGTTCAGGTTGGTCGACAGTTGCTGCGAGGCGGAGCGGATCGTCGATTTGGCGTTGTCGAGACCCGCCACCGCCTTGTCGATGTCGGAGCGGTCCATCCAGTCATTCTGCGCGCCGTCCAGCTTCAGACCCTGACCGCTGGTTGTCAGGTTGACCGCGTTCACGGTGATCGAGTTGGTGTTGCGCTCGTTCAACTGAACGGTCAGGTCGTTCGATGTATTGGCATCGGAAAGCTGCTTGGTAACGATGTTGGCCGAGCAGTTGGCCGACGCCGCCTGTTTGATGGTTTTCTCGTCGACGTTCAGACGCACCGTTCCGCTGTCGAAGGTGAATGCCTGTTCGCCGCCGGCCAGCTTTCCGTCGCCACGGTCGGACATGGCGTTGCGGGTGACCTGGGCACCGTTGGAGTTGGTGACCTGGATTTGCAGGTCGATCTTCTTCTGGATGACCGAGACGCCATTGCCCTGGTTGTTCGCCGTTTCCAGCAGCTTGCGGTCGATGGTGAAGGACACGATGGTGCCCGACGCGAAGCTTTCCGAGATCCTCTTGGTCAGCGCATTGGTCGTGCCGGAGGTCAGCGTGAAGTCGCGCACGACGCCGGTGGTGGTGGCGCCGGTCAGGGTGATCGTGCCGTTGGCGCCAAGGGCTGCGTTCGCCACGTCCTTGCCCTGCAGGCGGCCGCCGGTGATGGCGGTGCTGATCGACGATTGCAGCTTGGCCGCAATGTTCTTCGCGGCATTCTGTCCAACGGCGACGTCGCTGGAAGTCGCGGTGTAGTTGAAGGTCTGCCCCGCCACCGTGATGGTGAAGATGTCGCCTTCTTCGACGGTCCCGCCGATATTCACCGTCGACACCTGCGCCGAACCGGTCTTGGCGGCGGACGAAAGGTTCGCCTTGATCGATTGGCTGTTGTCGAAATAGGAGACGGTGCGGCTCTCCTTGCCGTCCGAGACGATGAAGTCACGGCTGCGGCCATTGGCGCCGCGAACCTCCAACTGGACGTCGGAGAAACTGCCCAGCGAGGTCGACAGGGTGCCCGACAGCTTCAGGCCGGTGAAGCCATGACTGTTTTCCGCCTTGGAGATGTCGGCGGTCTTGCCCTCGATGGAGCCGCTGCCTTTGATGCGGATCGAATAAGTGTCGGCGGAGACGACGTTGGTGACACGGGCGTTGTCGATACCGACGATGGTATTGACCGCGGCACGGGACGCGCTTGTGCTGTCCATGCTCATGCCGTTGCCGGCGATCAGGTTCTTGCCGCCATAGCCGCTGTCGCCGGCCATCTTGTCGATCTGGTCGCGCAGAGTGTTGAACTGGGCGGCCAGAGCCTTGCGGGTGGCGACCGAGGCGGCGTCGGTGCCGAGCGCCGCGTAGGCGGCAGTGGTCAAGCCCTTGGCCTGGTCGACATAATCGGAGATCTTGGTCAGGCCTTTGTCAGCGCTCTTGATCGTGCTGATCGACTGCCCCATCGCATCTTTCAGCGACGTCAGGTCGCTGGCCCGTTGTGACAGGCCCTTGGCCGCGAAGAACTCCGTCGGCCCGTCGAGGGCGCTGTTGATCTTGTTGCCGGTCGCCAGGATGTTCTGCTTCTGGGCAATCGTCTTTTGGACGTTCTGCAGTTGAAGCAGATTTGTCCTCATGGAGGCGCTCAGAGAAACTTCGTTTGACATTGTTTCACCTCGTTTAAGGCATGGCAAGCCAACGACGCCTATCCGTCGTTTTTTTGGCAAAATTTCTAAGCAAAACTAGGAAATTGATGATTTATAGTGTGCAGATGACTTTTTGAATTATTTGTATTTGATTTTACTGCGATCTATAGACGTTATTCTGCAATAATTAATTTCAGTTATTGCCAGATGTACCGCAGATAACACTGCCCTTGTCCCTTGGCGACAGGAAGTCTGGCTTGTCAGACACGATCGACCGGCAAAATCCGTAAATAATTTATCAAAATTCGGCATAAATACAGATTATCTTGCGAATTTTGCGAAAAGAGTTCAAAATAATTCCGAAAAGCGAAGGAGATAATCATGGCAAAATCTCGACCACCTTTCGCATTCATGGTCGAGAGATGCCGATTTATATTGATGTGATGTTAATTAAAACCAGAATCACCTCTAAATCTGTTGCGATGCCAATCAACTGTAACAGGGGATATCATTTACTACTTCTGCCAATTTTCGATGGAGGGAACGTGTATGTTCTGTGGAGGGGGATGAAATAGGTCTGCGACGGCGATATCCCATGACAGCGCCGCCATATGAATGAGCGCCGCCACCTGTTTGATCCAGAACGCGGTCGGCCGGTAAATCCAGTCGCCGTACAGGTGCGTGCCCACCGCAAGACACAGACACATGGCAAACAAGGCCTGTCTTTCATGGCCGGGTGTCCTGATGGCAACGGCGGCCTGACCGCCGACAAGCAGGGCGAGCATGACGTAAGACCCCTCCTCGACGCGCGGATTCCACAGCAGGAGGTAACAACAGCCGAGATGGAGGCAGCAGATCACGGCGGTCCGCGTTTCGAACCGGCGCGCCGCCAGCAAAGCCAGGATCAGGGTGGACAGGGCGGCGGCAAGGCGCAGTCCGAAGAGAGGTTCCGTCGGCCCGATCAGTCCCAACCGCTTGAGCAGCGCACCGATGTCGAACCAGGTACCGCTGTCCGGGGCCGCGGCGAAGCGCAGCTTGTCGATCATCGCCACCCATTGCGCCATCGCGTAATCGGGATGAGGATGGAGCATGCTGGCCGCCACCCCGATCAGCAGGCTCGCGGCAAAGCTTGGGCCGGCTGCGGGAAGCGCCACGATGATCAGCATGGCCGGGACAAGTGCCAGAGGCTTCACGAAGACCGCCAGGGCCAGCCAGAAACCGGCGCGCCGATGGTTGCCATCCGCCGCGTCCGCCGCGGCGACCAGCAGGATTGCGGCCATCAGCAAGGTCATCTGCCCACGCAGCAGGTCGATCACCGCCGCGGGAATGGTGAGCGCCAGGATCATCCCGGCGACTGCGGCGCCGGCACCGGGAGCCAGCATATGGGCGTAGCGCCGCACGGCGAGAACCAGGCTGGCGGAGAGGAAGAGGCGCCATGCATGGCTGTCGAGCGGCTGGAGGAGGAGGGCGAACGGCCCATACACCAGAGTGCCCGTGGGAAAATACAGGAACCCGTGCAGTCCGGGCGCGTAAAGCGGGGATGCCGTCGCCCAGGCTTCGGCTGCCTGCCGATAGATCCAGGAGATGCAGCGGTGTGGCTGAATGACCGCGATGATCGAGATCACCGCGGTCATTATCGCCCACAGCCAGAGCCCAAGCCTGAGGCGGGGCGCGGTACGACCGGTTGTGATTGGCAGGTCCAGGGTATCGGTATCGGACAAGCACAAGGGCAGCTGCAAAGGCTGTAGCGTGGCAAACCGTTTCAGCATGATGGTCGTCGAGGCTTCCCTAACGGGAAGAGGCTTTGCCCCGCCCCGCGCATCGGGCGGAACCGGAGCCGAGATCCCGGGCGTTCGATGTGTGAAGGGTGGTCGTGAGCGGTTGCGCCGCGGAGGTCAGGCCGCGGACGGTTCCATCGCGCTTGCCAGGATGAAGACGCCCAGGGCGATGACCGCGATGCCGAGCAGCGCCGCCGGGGCCAGGGCCTCACCGAACAGCCACCAGCCGCCGATGGCGGCACCGGCCATGCCGAACCCCGCCCAGACCGAATAGACGAGCGAGATGGGAAAGCGCTGGAGGGACATGGACAGCAGCCAGAAGGACAGGGCATAGCCGATGGCGACGACCACCATCGGGCCGATCCGGCTCATCCCGTCGGCGGCCTTCAGCGCGATCGTGGCGGTGATTTCCGCCAGGATCGCGAGGCCGAGAAGCCCATAGGCGCCGACCGCTGTCATGCCGCCACCGGGGTCGGCTGAACCGAATTTTCCTGAACCGCAGGGGCTTCGTCGAACATGCCGAGATCGTCGGCGAACTGGTCGAGGATCGAGAGGTTGGCGGGGGCCGACAGGCAGGCGGGCAGATAGTCCGACAGTGTCGGCGGCAGGGAAAAGCCCTCCGCCGTCAGCCGCTCGTTGGCGAAGACGACGCCGAGCGTGCTGAACTGGTAATAGGCGCGCATCGCCCGCAGCATCGCCAGCTTGATCGGTTGGTCGAGGCCGAAGACCGCCTGGAAACGCGCCCGCAGCGTCTTCCAATCGCCGTCGTCGAACCGGCTGTAGCAACGGGGGCCGCCCTGGGGGTCGCAGCGCTCGAAGGCGGCGGCCAGACTGTCCCAGGTCGTGCGTTTCGCCTCGCCGGCCGAAAGATGATAGACGTCATGGGCCAGCGTCGGCTTGGCCAGAAGCCCGACCAGGATCTCGGCGGTCCAATCGACCGGAACCACGTCGATGCCGCCCGCCAGCTCGCCCGTCACCAGACGCAGCCGGTCGCCGGCACGGAACATCCAGAAGATGCTGCTGCTGGGGATGCAGCCGAGCGTCCGGTGTCCGGTGACGATGGAGGGGCGCACCATGACGACGGGCAGGTCGGCAAACTCCTGCCGGAGCATCGCCTCGGCGGCGACCTTGGTCCGGGTGTAGGGAACGAGGTGCTGCGCTGCCTCAGCCGGTGCATCGGATTCCGTGACCACGGGCGGCGGGTTGCCCCCGCAGATCATTGCGGTTCCGCCATAGAGGAAGCGCTGCAGATGCGGCATGCGCCGCGCCCGCACGGCAAGCGCCCTGGTGCCCTCGACATTGATCAGATGGCAAAGCTCCTGCGCACGGAAGGAGGTGTCGGCGGCGAGATGCAGGATGTGGGTCACGGCATCCAGACGCCCGTCTTCGAGGCTTGTCGGATCGGTGATGTCGCCGACGACGATCTCGACCCGCCGAATGGCCTTGCGGGCTCCATCGGCGCCCATGAAGCGGATCAGGTTTTCGACAAGCCGGGCACGGGCCTGCTCCTCCCCCTTGCCCCGCACAAGACAGAATCCAATGCCAATCCGGATCGTGGGAGAGGCCGTGAGCGAGAACGGCGCCGCCGATGAATCCCGTCGCGCCGGTCAAAAGAACAGTCGTCATCTGTATCGTGTCCTTGATGGAAGGCTGCTGCATCGCACTGCGGCGACTTTGGCTTGCCGGAAACCTTCCATCGCTCTGTGCAGATTTCATGGAGCTTCGATCAAGGCCGGGTCGGCTCCCGCATTTCACCCCCGGTTCCGCCGTCTCTGCACAATCTCGACAATCGATGGATGCTCCCTCCACGACCGGATGGCACTTGGTTCGGGCAGATAGCCCGGGGACATTCGATGGTTTCGCTTGCTCGACAAAATCTTGTGCATGAATGGAGGCGGTTCGCCGCGGCGATCCTGACGCTGGCCTTCTCCGGTCTGCTGATTCTGGTCCAGGTTGGTTTGCTGCTGGGCCAGCTCGACGCCTTCACCCTACCGCTCACGCGGTCCAAGGCGGATTTGTGGATCACCGCCCCGAACATTCAGAGTTGGGACCAGTCGACAATCGTCCCGGCCCGTGTCGAAGGCCTGTTCTGGTCCCACCCCGCCGTTCGGGAGGTTCATGAGATGAGCCTCGGATACACGGACTGGCGGACCGGGGATGGCGCGCGGCAGAACGTCATGATCGTCGGCGTCAACATCCGGCCGGGCGAACTCAGCGGACTTGACGGCATTCCGGAAGGCACGCTGGCAGTCCTGTCGAATCCCGAGACGGTGCTGGTGGACCAAGCCGACGCGGCCAAGCTGGGGGCAACCATCGGCGGCACCGCGGAGATCGCCGGAAAGCGCGTGACGGTCGGCGGTTTCGTTCGCGGATTCCGCAGCAATCTCATGCCGCTCGTCTTCACTTCGGCCGAGTCCCTCCGGCGGATCAATTCCGATTGGATGGGCAGCGGGCCTCCGTATTTCCTGTTGAAGCTCGACCCCCGCTTCGATGTCCAACAGGTTCGGGACGAGTTGGAAACGGCGGGTGGGGTGCAGACCTATGGCGTCGCGACGCCGGAGGAGCTGACCACGAAGTCCGCTCTGTTCTGGCTGGAGGAGTCCGGTGCCGGCACCTCGTTCGGCTTCTCCATGCTGTTGGCGCTTCTGGTCGGCGTCGGCGTAACCGGCCAGACCCTGCGTGGAGCGGTGATCGCCTCGCTGAAGGAATATGCGGCGTTGCGTGCCCTCGGCGTCACGGTCGGCCAACTGCGCGCCATCGTTCTCGAACAATCCCTGTGGGTCGCTCTTGTCGGCAACCTCCTGATGTTCGTCATCGCCGGCCTGCTCAGCGGGCTGGCCTGGATCATGGGGATCCCGCTGGTGCTGACATGGTGGCTCGGCGGCGTCACGACCCTGTTCGTCACCGCCATCGCCTGTCTGTCGGGACTGGTCGCCCTGTCGGTGCTGTACCGCAGCGAGCCGGCCGATCTGCTGCGATAGGAGAACAACAATGCTCGTTTCCTCGGACACGCCGGCGCTCGCCGCCCGGAACCTTTGCAAATCCTACAGCAGCGGCAACAGCCGGATGGACATCCTGAAGGGGATCGACCTGACGGCACGCTGCGGCGAACTGACCCTGCTGATGGGGCCGTCCGGCTCCGGCAAATCCACGCTGATGGCGGTGCTGGCCGGCCTGTCGCGTCCCGACCGCGGCACGGTCAGCATTCTGGGCCAACCGATCGCCGATCTCGGCGAGGCCGACCGGACTGCCGTGCGCCTGCGCCACTGCGGCTTCATCTTTCAGAGCCCCAACCTGTTCGGCGCTCTCAGCGCCCTGGATCAGGTGCGGCTGGTTCTCCAGCTGACCGGCGCCCCGGCGGCGGACATCGACGACCGCGCGTGGGAGAGCTTGAAGGAGGTCGGCTTGGGCGACCGGGCCCACCTCAAGCCATCGGCCATGTCCGGCGGCGAGAAGCAGCGGGTGGCCATCGCCCGTGCCCTGGTCAAGCAGCCGACCCTGCTGTTCGCCGATGAACCGACCTCCGCCCTGGATCGCACCAACGGCGACCTGGTGATCCGCATCCTGCGCAGGATCGCCCACCGCAATGGGGCGGCGGTCCTGTGCGTGACCCACGACAGCCGTCTGGTCAGCCACGCTGACCGCATCGTCATCATCGATGACGGGCGGATCCTGTCCGACGAACGGCCCGAAACGCCTGACACCATCCATCATTGGGACATTGAAAATGCTGCGTCCTAAGCGCCTGATGCTGGGCGGATTGGCGGTGATCGCCATTGGCTCCTGCGTCGGGCTGGCCGTCTCCACCGCAATGACGGACGAGTTGTCCGGGGCCGGTTCGGGAGACCAGGAAATTCTGTCGGTGGAGGTGCCGGTCGCGGCGGCCGGTCGCGGCCGGATCGACGTCGAAGGCGGCATGATCCAGATCGCCGCCCAGCGGGACGGCGTGATCTCGGCGATCTTCGTGTCGGAAGGCGCCGACGTGCGCGCCGGCGATCTGCTGGCGCGGCAGGACGACCGGGCGGCCCGCGCCACGCTGGACGAAGCCCGTGCCGCCCTTGCCGAAACGGAGGCCCGCGGCGCCGTTCTGCGGGTCCGTGCCGCCGCCGCCCGCCGCGACCGCGACCGGCTCGACCGCCTGCGCCGGGACGGCGCCGAAGCGGTCAAGCTGGTCGACGAGGCGCAAAGCCGCCTGGAGGAGGCCGAGGCGGACCTGAAGGCCCACGACGCGGCAATCCGCCTCGCCCAGGCACGGCTGGCGACCGCGGACATGGAGATCGCCCAGCGCGAGATCCGGGCGCCGGTCGATGGGCGGATCGTCCGGCTTCAGGCCCGGCCGGGCAGCGGCGCCTCGACCCTCAGCGTCTCGACGCTGTTCACCCTGGTGCCCAACGAGCGCTTCATCTTCCGCGTCGATGTCGAAGAGCGGCTGATGCGGCAGGTCCATGCCGGCCAGCCGGTGACGGTCACGCTGGACAGCACGTCCGAGCCGCTGTCCGGCGAGGTTCTGCGCATCGGCGAGATCCTCGGGCAAAGGAAGATCGACCCGAGCGATGCCACGCAGCGTGTCGACGAGCGTGTGGTGGAGGTGGTGGTCGCCCTGTCGCCCCGCACCGGCCAACGCTTCCTGATCGGACAGCGCGGACTTGCGAAGTTCCTCACCGCCCGCACACTCCCCGGCGATGCCCGGCCGGAGACACCGGCGCTGCGGACCCCGAAGGAGGTCCGGGGATGACCGCTCCGTCGAGGACTCATCGCCGGCCGGCGACCTTCGCCGCCGTCTGTGCGATTGCCCTGTTGTCGGGCTGTTCGCTGGCCCCCCTCTACGAGCGGCCCGCCGCGCCGATCCCGGCCAGCTATCCGGTCGCTGCCCAATCCCCCCACGCCCAATCGCCCGACACCCGGCCGGCCAACCAGCCGGCATCGGGGAACGAGGCGGCATCCGCCATCCGGAGCACGGCCTGGTGTACGCAATTCCCCGACCCCGTGCTGAGACGCCTTGTCACGGCGGCGTTGGAGCACAACCGCGATCTGAAGCTGGCGGCGGCACGGGTCGAGGAGGCGCGTGCCCTGCACGGGGTGCAATCGGCCTCCCGCCTGCCCACCGTCGCCCTTGAGGCCACGACCACCCATCCGGCGAGAAACAACGAGTCCGCCCATCAGGCGGGAGTCACCCTGGCGGCGTATGAGCTGGATTTCTTCGGCAAGGCGCAGAGCCTGTCGGAGGCGGCCCTGCACGAGTATCTGGCGACGGAGCAGGCGCGGCAGGCGGCGAGGATCAGCGTGGTGGCCGAGGTGGTGCGGGGCTACGTGCTGGAGCGCGCGGCGGCGGCCCGTGTCGACCTTGCGCGGCGTGCCATCGCCTCGCGGGCGGCGGCGGTCGCATTGCTGAGTCGGCGCGTCGCGGCCGGCGTTTCCTCCCCGCTGGAACTGGAGCAGGCCAGATCGCTGGTCGGGACCGCGGACACCGACCTGATCGAGCAGCAGCTGGTCCATGCGCGCGCCGACCATGCCCTGGCCCTGCTGACCGGCTACAGCGACAGGGCGGGAGCGAAGGATGCGCCGCCCTTCACCTCCGCCGCTTTCGGTGTGGGATGGGGGGTGACGCGGGCCGGCCTCCCCTCCGAACTGCTGACGGCGCGTCCCGACATCGTCGCGGCGGAGCAGCGGCTCCAAGCCGCCAATGCCCAGATCGGCGCCGCCCGCGCCGCCTTCTTCCCCTCGATCCGGCTCACGGCCATGGGAGGTGTCGCGTCCGGTGAACTCAGCAGCCTCTTCACCGCCGGCAGCGGCGCGTTGCAATTCGTTCCCCAGGTAAGCCTGCCGATCTTCGACGGCGGGCGGAACCAAGCCAATCTGGATCTGGCGCGGGCGCGGGAAAGCTCAGCCGTCATTGAGTATGAACGGACCATCCAGACGGCCTTCCGCGAGGTGTCCGATGCCCTGGCCGGGCAGGCCTCGCTGGAGCGCGATGTCGCGGCCCGGACCGCCCTGCGCAAGGTGGAGGCACGTCGCCGGACGATGACGATGAACCGGTATCTGGCCGGTGCGGTCGGTTACCTGGAAGTCCTGGACGTCGAACGCAGCCTGTTCGCCGCCGACCAGGCGCTGCTGGACGCCAGGCGGGCGCGGCTGGAGAATGCTGCCGCCCTCTACCGTGCCTTGGGCGGCTGCCCTTCGGTGTCCGGATAAGTCCGGCGCGTAATTCGGCGAACGGCGCGACAGTCTCTGCACATTCTCCACGGAACGTCCATAAAGCGGCGCTACCATGAGTCCCACAGCCGAAATCTGGAGCAGGAAATGAGCGTGCTGGTGTTGGTTGTGGAGGATGAGCCGGACGTCGCCCGGATCATCACGGGGTATCTCGACCGTGAGGGGCTGCGGACGGTTCGTGCGGAGAATGGGCAGATCGCCCTCGATCTGCATCATCAGCTGCAACCCGACATCGTGCTCCTCGATGTCAAGATCCCCAAGCTCGACGGCTACGAGGTTCTGGCGGCGATCAGACGTCGGAGCGATACCCCCGTCATCATGGTCACGGCGCTCGACGAGGATCTCGACAAGCTTCAGGCTTTGCGGATCGGTGCCGACGATTACATCGTCAAGCCGTTCAACCCGCTGGAGGTGGTTGCCAGGGTCAAGGCGGTCCTGCGTCGCGCGATGGGCCGGAGCGACATCGCGGTGCTGCGGGTCGGTCCGCTGGAAATCGACCTTACGGCCCATGCGGTCACCGTTCACGGCGCCGATGGTCGGATCCGCATCGACCTGACGGCGACGGAATTCCGCATCCTGTCGCATATGGCACGCCAGCCCACGCGCGTTTTCAGCCGCGCCGACCTGATCGACGCCTGCCTGCCGGAAGGCAATACACTGGAGCGGACAATCGACACCCATGCCAGCAACATCCGGCGCAAACTTCATGCGGCCGGAACCGACGATTTCTTCGAGAGCATCAGGGGCGTCGGCTATCGGCTGTCGACCGTTCCATGAAGTCGGCCAAGTCATTGAACCGGCAGCTGGTTGCGTCCATGGCGGGCGTAACCGGGCTGGCGCTCATCATCATGTGCGCCGGGTCCATCCTGTTCTACGAGTTCGTCTATTTCCGGTTCTGGGCACCCGAGGGGTTGGAGGGCATTCCCGAGGCGGACAGTTATTGGCCGACGACGCCCGAGTGGACCGCCTACCTCGTGCTTTGGGCCGTCGGCATGGGAGGGGCGATCCTCGCGGCGATGCGCTTCGCCCGCCGGCTGATCCAGCCCCTGGAGGCGGTCGCCAGAGCGGCCCGGCGGGTTGCAGCCGGCGATCTGAGCGCGCGCGCCGCGCCGACGAAAGCGTCCTTCGCCGAAACACGCCAGCTGATCGAGGATTTCAACCACATGGCCGGGCAGCTGGACCGGGCGGAAACGGAAATGCGAGCCTGGCATGCCGCGATCGCCCATGAACTGCGCACGCCCCTGACCATTCTGCGCGGCCAGATCCAGGGGTACGTCGACGGTGTCTTTACACCCGATACACCGTCGCTCCAGGGGCTTCTTGTCCAGGTCGAGGGGCTGAGCCGGATCGTCGACGATTTGAAGGTTCTGACCCTGGCGCAGAACGGGCGTCTTGAGTTGAGGCTGGAGACCATCGACCTTGCCCAGGAAGTCGCCTCGGTGGTGGCCGTCACCACGCCCATGCTTCAGCTGGCCGGCGTGTCGATCCATATGGACCTGGGGTCCGTGGTGATCCGCGGCGACTGCGTCCGCATCCGGCAGGTCCTGACCGCCCTGCTCGACAACGTCCGGCGCTATGCCGCCCCTTGCGAGGTCCGCATCGAAACCCGTGTGACGCGCGACCATGCCATCCTGCGGGTCTGCGACCATGGCCCCGGCTTGCCGAAGGGGGCGGAGACGCAGGTCTTCGACGCCTTCTGGCGCAGCGACGCGTCCCGTTCACGGGAGAGCGGCGGCAGTGGCCTGGGCCTGGCGGTGGTGCAGGCCATCGCGCAGGCTCATGGCGGCGTCGCGGTGGCGATGGCGTCGGATCCCCAAGGCGTGACGTTCGAAATCCGGTTGCCGAAACTCCGCCCATAAGTCCGCAAGCATGCTGCCCGGCCATCGGCAGGTCCGGCACCGGACGGCCTGCCTGCGCCCGTGCGCCCGCCTCGTCGGCTTTGGGCATCGCCTTACCTTTCTTGTTGCGCGCCATCATCGACGACTCGCTGCCGAACGGCGATCTCAGGCTTTTGGCACTTCTCGCCGGCAGCCTGATCGCTCTTGCCTGTTTCGGAACCGTGATCGGTGCCCTTCAGGTGGCGGTCACGTCAAGGGTCGGGCAGGCGATCATGCATGACCTGCGGGTGCGGGTTTATGCGCATCTGCAATCCCTGTCCCTCGGCTTCTTCACGACGACGCGGACGGGCGAGGTGCAGTCCCGCATCGCCAGCGACATCGGCGGCCTGCAGGCGCTCGCACCCACACCGCCGGCGAGCTGACGCGCAACGTCAGCACGGTGGTGATGACGATGATCGCCATGCTGGCCCTGGAATGGCGACTGGCGCTGTTCTCCTTCCTGGTTCTGCCGGCCGCGATCTGGATCAGCCATCGTGTCGGGAAATTGCGCGAGGAGATCACCTACGAGCAGCAGCTCCGCATCGCCGATCTGTCGTCGATGGTGCAGGAATCCCTGTCGATCTCCAGCATCATCCTCGCACGCACGATGGGCCGCACCGACCATCTGACACGGCGGTTCGTCAGCGCCTCCGAGGGTGTGGCGGCGCTTGAGGTGCGATCCCACACCGCCGGTCAGTGGCAATGGGCGGTGGTCGATCTGGTGCTGCAGGCATTGCCGGCGTTGACCTTGCTGCTCGGTGGCTTCCTGATGAGCCAGGGAACAGCGGCAGTGACCATCGGCACGCTGGTTGCCATGATCGCCCTGCAGGAGCGACTGCTCTGGCCGCTGGAAGAGGTTCTGAGGTCCGGGGTCGAGATCAGAACGACGCGTGCCTTGATTGCACGCATCTTCGATTATCTCGACCGGCCGGTTGAAAACCGTGAACGGCCCGACCCGACGGTTCCCGATCAGAAAAGCATCGGCGGCGCGATCCGCCTCCATGAGGTCAGCTTCGCCTATGACGGATCTCGGCGGCCAACGATCGACGGCGTCTCGATTGACATTCCCGCCGGATCGCATGTGGCGATCGTGGGCGCGAACGGATCAGGGAAGACAACGTTCGGCTACCTGCTGGCCCGGCTCTACGATGTGGATGCCGGCTCGATCCGCTACGACGGCGTCGATGTCCGCGATCTGAGTTTCCGGTCGTTGACGGACATGCTCGGCGTGGTCACCCAGGAACCGTACCTGCCCAACGCGACCATCGCCGACAATCTCCGTTTCGCCAAACCGGATGCTTCGGATGAGGATCTGATTGCGGCCGCCAAAGTCGCGCAGGTCCACGATATGATATCGGCGCTTCCCGACGGCTACGACACGCCGGTCGGGGAGCGTGGCTATCGCTTTTCCGGCGGCGAGAAGCAGCGCATTGCACCGGCGCGCACCATACTGCGGCGTCCACGTGTGCTGCTGATGGATGAAGCGACCAGCGCGTTGGGCCCCGTCACGGAGCGGGCAATGTCGCAGGCTCTTGAAACGATTGCCAGGGAGCGCACCACAATCACCATCGCCCATCGGCTCTCCTCGGTCCGGCATGCCGATCTGATCGTTGTGATGGATCATGGGCAACTCGTCGAGCTGGGCAGACATGATGAGTTGCTTGGGCTCTGTTGCAAAGTTGGCCGGCAGGCGGCGGAATGGCTGGACGCTGTTGGGAGCCAAGCCGTGTCGGACTTCAAGGGGCGCCACTTCGAGGGTGAGATCGTGCTCCGGGCGGTACGTTGGTACTGCCGATATGGCATCAGCTACCGTGATCCCGAGCAGATGATGGCCGAGCGCGGCGTCACGGTCGATCATTCGACGATCTACCGCTGGGTGCACAAGTACGCGCCGGAGATCGAGAAGCGGCTACGCTGGCAGTGGCGCTGCCTGAGGTCAACCAGCTGGCGGGTCGGCAAAACCTCCGTGAAGGTCGGTGGCAAGTGGACTTACCTGTACCGTGCCGTTGGATCCGCCCGGTGCGGGGCTTCAAGACCCTGAAGACGCCTGCGCAACGATCAAGGGATTGGAGGCGATGCGGGCGCTCCGCAAAGGCCAAGCGTCCAGCTTCAACATCACTCGTGACATCCCGGGCGAGGCGCGCCTTGTCGAACGCGCCTTCAACCTTGGACCCGGTGTGCTCGCCGAAGCTGTGCAGTTCATCAGCCAGCAGCTGAAACTTCAGGACGCATAGCGTTGGCGGTGACGCCCGTAACCGTCACCACCATAACCTCGCGCCTGCCATCAAACTTTGCAACAGAGCCCTTTTTCTGGCCTCTGACGCATCCAGCCTGATGACCGGCAGTTCACTGATGATTGATGGCGGCTGGACGGCGGGGTAGGAGCGGCCGGGATCGTCCGGCCGCTGTGTCGTGAAAGGGGCGGTTGGCGGTCCGTTGCACCCGCTACAATCGCTTTGGTCATGCTCCGGGCCGGAACAGGCATTCTCGCGGGCGAGCGGGGCCGCCGCCCGCTCCGCAGCCCGCTCCGAGGCGGACAGCACTTCCTCACCCGATGGTGTAACCGCCATCGACGACCAGTTCCTGCCCGTAGATGTTCTTCGCCTCGTCCGAAGCGAGGAACAGCGCCGCGTCGGCGATGCTCTGCGGAGCGCCGAAGGCGCCCGGGAACAGGCGGGCGGTAACGTTGGCCGCGACCTGGCTGAGCGCAGCCTCGGGCAGGCCGACCTTGCTCCAGATCGCGGTGGCGATCGGGCCGGGGGCCACGGCGTTCACCCGGATGCCCTGCGGTGCGAGTTCGGCGGCCAGCGTCTTCGTTGCCGAGCTGATGGCTGCTTTGCTGGCGCTATAGACGGCGAGGCCCGGAAAGCCGACCTGGACCAGGAAGGTGGTGATGAAGACGATGGACCCGTTCCGGCGGATCGACGGCAGGAACAGCCGCACCGTCTGGAGCGCGCCGACGACGTTGACCGAGAACTGATCCTGGATGGCATCCTCGTCGCTGTCGGCGAACGGCACCACCTTGGCAACGCCGGCATTCGGAACGACAATGTCCACACCGCCGAAACGTCCGGTCGTTTCCCGCACCAGACGCTCCAGGTCGGCGCGTACGGTCACGTCGCCGACGACGGCCAGCACCCGGTCGGGAGCCTTGGCAACGATTTCCTGCAGGGCTTCCGCGTTGCGGGCGAACACGGCGACCTTGGCGCCTTCGTCAAGGAATCGCTCGGCGATGGACCGGCCGATGCCGGAACTGGCGCCGGTGACGACGGCGACGCGGTTGTCCATCCGGTGTGTCATCTCTTTTCCTCTCCTGGATTTCGGGCGGTGAAGGCGTCTTGGCAAATTGGGATGGGCTGGACTGTCGGCCCCCCTTGGGCAGGGGAGGGGCCAAGGTTCCGGTCACGCGGCTTTGCGCGGCTCCTCGCGGTGGTTCGCACCGGAAGGCTGGCCCGCCAGCGTATCGGCGAAGTTATGGTTCACGTCGCGGTGGTTCGCTTCGTCGTTGCGGACAGCGAGCACAACGTCACGCAGGGTCGCGGTTTCGGGGAGCTGCCAGTAATCGATGGCAAGACGCGGGGCCGGCGGGTTGGCATGCCTGCCGGCGTCGATTTCGGCGAGATAGCCGGTGTAGCTGATGACGGCTTCCTCTTCGAAATAGCCGACAACGCGGTGGGCCGTCTTCGGCGAGATCAGGTACAGCAGGAAGAAAGCGTTGTAGAAAGCACCCTGGGTCAGCAGGATCAGGACCCGTTCCAGCCAGTTCGGCTTTGCCACCTCGATGAAGGTCATCAGGTGCATGCGTTCGTTCTCGGCCTCGTCGAGCAGGGTGTGAATCCAACCCTGGTCATGCTGCATACGGCGCAGGCAGCGCAGATGCTGCAGCGTGGCGCCGACCATACCCGGAACCGCCGCCACTGTTTCCAGCACGATGGCGCGATGCCCGTAGCGCTTGGCGAAGAAGGTGTCGGCCAGCAGGCGTAGCGCCTTGGTGAAGCCCAGGGCGATGCGGTCGCTGATGTCGCGTGGCGTGTGATGTGTGGTGAGGATGAGTGTCTTCATGATGTGAGCTCCTTGGCTCTGGTGCGCTGGCGCGCCCGGTCGACGATGGCCGACGGCGTCTTCAGCGTGAGTGGGCGTCGGGTGGATCGGGCGTGTCGCCGACGGCGCCAATCGCGCGATGTCATGGCTATAATATGCTGGGAAAATACATCTTTAAGAACGGACAGATTGTCGCACCCCTGTTCGAAAAAAGCTCTGGGTGTCCGTTACCCTATTGAGTGCTTATCAGGCACAGAAACCGATGTCAGGCGGAGCGTGCCGCTACGCGAGGGTCGATGATCGGTAAAGCTTCATCTGTGATATATGTTTATGAGGGGCGAGCCGTTCGCTGTGCCGGCTTCAGGCTCGATGCCTGATGCGCGGCCCTCCGCTTCCCGATCGAGGGGCGTTTCAGCTGGATCGCGATGGGCGTGTCGTGGTCCGGGTGCTGAGCCGGTCCTGGATCCAATGGGCGATTTCGTCGGAGAATTCCGCCGGGGCCTTGCGGCCGAATGTGTTGGCGACGTTGGCAAGGGTCTCTTGGGCCAGTACTGCCCGCATCGCCTTTTCCGCACGCATCATCACCGCATGGACCGCACAGACGCCGGATGTCGCCCAGGAGGGCGGTCGCTGACCGAACACCGCGCAGCGACCGCGGATTTCCTGGCAATCGAAAAGCGGCTTGTCGCCTTCGATCGCATCGACGATGTCCAGAAAAGTGATGTCCTCCGGTGCTTTGGCGAGCCGATAGCCACCGCGTACGCCTTCGCTGGCCATCACGAGTCCGGCCTTTTCGAGCTTCGGGAAAATCTTGGCCAGAAAGGACGGCGAGATGCCCTGCAACTCGGCCAGGTCACGGCTGCTCAGTGGCTGGTTGCCCGATGAGACCAGCCAGAGAAGGCAGTGAATGCCGTACTCGACGCTGACGGTGAGATGTGCCATAGCCGGTTCCGATAGAAAATAGGGAACAGGGACATTAATAATCCGCGTTTCAAAGCGCAAGCCGTCCCTGTCCCACAGCCTCTCCGTCACTTCTTGTCCGGCGTGGTCAGCTCCGTATCGGCGGTGTCGACAACGAAGACGGCAAGGAGCTTCGCCGGCTTGGTGTCGCTGGCGTTGGCGCTGACCCCGTGATGGTCGCCCGGCAGTTCGGTGAAGTTCTCGCCCACCCCATAGGTTTTGGTCGGGCCGTCATTGACCTTGCTGCGGATCGCCCCCTCCAGCACGGTGGCGTAGATGAGCGCCGACTTCGCATGGGTATGGGCAGGCGAATATCCGCCCGGACCATATTCGACCAGCACGCCCTTGACGCTCTTGCCGGGCACGTCGGGCAGTGCGTGTTCGTAGACCAAGGTCACCTTGGCATTTTTCGACTGGGGAGTATCGGCAAGGGCCGTGGCGAACGGCAGGGTCGCGATCAGCAGGGGGGCTAGCAGGGGGGCGATAAAGCGCTTCATGGGTCTGCTCCTTTGGCAATCGACGGTTTTGATTGGACGCCGGGTAGCAACGCCCGGGGGCGGAAAGTCGTTCAGGCGCCGGCCTTGGACCGTTCGAGCCAGTCGGTCAGGCCGATCCGGCCGAGGCGGGCCGGGCCGGTGGGGACCAGGGAAAACTCGGTGACGCTGCCGCCGAAATAGCGGGCTGCCGGATCGCCGACGGCGCTGCGGCGGTCGCCCGCTGCCTTGAGATAACGGCCGATGATGTCGGCGAAGGGACCGCGGTCCGGACCGGCGATGTCGATGCGTCCGTTGAGCGGCTGCGCCAGGGCGGTCTCGGCCAGGATGGCGGCCACATCATCCGCGGCAATCGGCTGGAACTGCACCGGCGCCAGCCGCACGGTATCGCCATCGGCATGGCCGTCGGCGATGCCGGCGAGGAATTCCAGGAACTGGGTGGCGCGGACGATGGTGTAGGGAATGCCGGACTGCGCGATCAGCCGTTCCTGCTCCACCTTGGCACGGAAATAGCCGAGGTCGGCAACGCTGTCGGTGCCGACGATCGACAGGGCGACATGGTGGCGGACGCCGGCCTTCGCCTCGGCCGCGGCCAGATTGCCGCCGGAGGTCCGGAAGAAATCGGTCACGACCTTTTCGTCGAAGGACGGGGCATTGGACACGTCGACGACGGCCGCAGCGCCGGCCAGCGCCTCGGCCAATCCCTCGCCGGTGATGGTGTTCACGCCCTTGCTGGGCGAGGCGGCCACGACCTCATGGCCGCTGGCGCTCAGGATGGCAACAAGTTTGGAGCCGATCAGCCCCGTTCCACCGATGACGACGATTTTCATGAGTCCCTCTCCTGTCCGACGGGCATCCGGTGCCCGATTGAAAAGCCCGAAATGGCGGCGGCGGGCGTTCGAGCCCTACGGATCACCGCGATCCGGCTGTCCATCCGATAACGCAGACAGTATCAGTCCGCGTTTAGTCGAGCAAGCAGAAAACGAAGACTATCTTCGTCTGCGTTTGGCGGCCGAGTGGCGAAGCCGCCTGTGGGACCGTTCAGTCCTGGTGCGGGGGCAATCCGTCGGGTCCGGCTCCCGACCGCGTGGAGGAGGGGTCGAAGGGGTTCAGCCATTCGCGATGGCGGACGAAATGCACGGCCAGCAGGTCGATGAAGGTTCTCACCTTGGTCGACAGGTGATCCCGGTGCGGATAGATGGCGTTGATGGCGAATTCCACCGGCCGGTGGTCCGGCAGCAGCCGGCACAGGGCTCCGCTGCGCAAGGCGTCCAGTACGATGAAGCTGGGCAGCAGCAGCAGACCCTCGCCGCTCAATGCGACCAGCAGCAGGGTTTCCGCGCTGTTGGTCACCAGATTGCCCGACACCCGTGCCGACAGGTCCGATTGGCCCGGGCCGGTGAAACGCCACTCATTGCCGAATGGGTAATGGCTGTAGCGCAGGCAATTGTGGTTCGCCAGATCCTCCAGGTTTTGGGGAATGCCGTGCCTTTCCAGATAGGCCGGCGCCGCGCACAGCACGTGTCGCCAGGGCGTCAGCCGCCGGCAGATCAGGCTGGTGTTCTGCGGCTGCAACGGATGCACCGCCAAGTCGAACCCTTCGTCCACGATGTCCACCGAGGCCTCGCCGATGGTCAACTCCACCGAAATCGCCGGGTAGCGCGCGACGAAATCGCCGATGACCGGTGCGATGAAGCGGGCGAGGTGTGTGCCGATGTGCAGGCGCAGTGTGCCCCGCGGCGTCGCGGTCAGCGCCACGGCCAACTCGTCGGCGGCCTCCAGCTCGGCGAGAATGGTGACGCAGCGCTCATAATAGGCCCGACCGGCATCGGTCAGGCTGACCCGCCGCGTGGTCCGATTCAACAGGCGGACCGCCAGCCGGTCCTCCAGCGCCTGGACATGGTTGCTCACCATGGTGACGGAAAGGTTCAGCCGCCGTGCCGCCGCGGAAAAGCCGCCGCACTCCACCACCCGCACAAAGGCCGTCAGGCTCGTCAGCCGGTCCATGCGCACCCCCGCCGCCTTGGTTCGCCACGATTATCCACTCACACCGGATAATCTTTCCAGCCTTTCCCAAATTCTCAACCGGCGTCCCCGCACCCATCCTGACATCGCGGTCCGGGACGACCTACGGCTCCCGGAAATACCTCGGAAAAGGATGGGTGCCATGGTTGAACTCACTCACGGCAAAGAGGCCGGAGCGGCGCCTGACGCGCTCGGCACGCGCAAGGCGGTGAAGCGCATGGCGCTCGCGCTGGCTCTGCTCGGCATCGTCGCCGCGGCCGGCAACGCCGGTTATCGCTACTGGACGGTCGGGCGGTATCTGGAAAGCACCGACGACGCCTATGTCAAAGCCGATCACACGGTGATCGCGCCCAAGGTGTCCGGCTATATTGCCGAGGTGCTGGTGCAGGACAACGAGCGCGTCGTCGCCGGCCAGCCGCTCGCGCGGATCGACGACCGTGATTTCCGCGTCGCGCTGGACCAGGCACGGGCGGACCTGGAGACGGCCGAGGCGGCGATCCGCAACCTGGACGCCCAGATCGTGCTGCAGCGGTCACTGATCGAGCAGGAGAAGGCCGACGTGGCGGCGAGCGAGGTCGCCCTCGCTTTCGCGCAGAAGGACAACGCGCGGTACAGCAACCTGATGCGGACCGGCTACGGCACGACACAGCGGGCGCAGCAGGCGGAATCGACCCTGGGGCAGGCACAGGCCAAGGTAAACGGCGACCACGCCGCTCTGGCCGCCGCTGAAAACAAGATCGCGGTGCTGGTCACCGAGCGCGGCAAGGCCGTGGCACAGCGCGACCGCAGCCGCAGCGCGCTGGAGCAGGCGCGGCTGAACCTGTCCTACACGGTCATCGCCGCCCCGATCTCCGGCACGGTCGGCGCTCGCTCGCTGCGGATCGGCCAATATGTGCAGACCGGCACGCAGCTGATGGCCGTGGTGCCGCTGCAGGCGGTCTATGTCGTCGCGAACTTCAAAGAAACCCAGCTGACCAGCGTTCATGCCGGGCAGCCGGTGGAGATCGCGGTGGACGGCTTCCCCGGCGTCGAGCTGAGAGGCCATGTCGACAGCCTGTCGCCGGCCAGCGGCCTGGAGTTCGCCCTGCTGCCGCCGGACAACGCGACCGGCAACTTCACCAAGATCGTGCAGCGCATTCCCGTGAGGATCGTCCTGGACCCGGGGCCCCTGTCGGGCCTGCTGCGCCCCGGCATGTCGGTCGAGCCGACCATCGACACCCGCGAAGCGGCGACGCCCGCAGGCTGAGCCTCCCTCTGGACAAAGGACCAACACCATGTCCATTCCTGCCGCAGCCGGCCCGGCCGGCACCGCCTCCACCCGCAACTGGCTCGCCGTGACCGGCTCGACGCTGGGCGCGTTCATGGCGGTGCTCAACATCCAGATCGTCAATGCGTCGCTCGCAGACATCCAGGGTGCGATCGGCGCCGGCATCGACGACGGCGGCTGGATTTCCACCGCCTATCTGGTGGCCGAGATCATCGTGATCCCGCTGAGCGGCTGGCTGGCCCAGGTCTTCTCCATCCGCCGCTATCTGCTGACCAACGCGGTGCTGTTTCTTGTCTTCTCCGTCCTCTGCGCCTTTGCCGCCAACCTGGAGCAGATGATCATCCTGCGCGCGATCCAGGGCTTCAGCGGCGGCGTGCTGATCCCGATGGCCTTCACCATCATCATCACGCTTCTGCCAAAGGCGCAGCAGTCCGCCGGGCTTGCCCTGTTCGCCCTGTCGGCGACTTTCGCCCCGGCGATCGGGCCGACCATTGGCGGCTACCTGACGGAAAACTGGGGCTGGCAGTACATCTTCTACGTCAATCTGATCCCCGGTGCCGTGATGGTCGGACTGCTGGCCTTCTCGCTGGATCCAGCGCCCATGAAGCTCGGTCTGCTGAAGACGGGCGACTGGCCGGGGATCGTCACGATGGCGGTGGGGCTCGGCACGTTGCAGACCGTGCTGGAGGAGGGCAACAAGGAGGACTGGTTCGGCTCCCCCTTCATCCTGCGGCTGAGCATCGTGGCGGCGGTCTCGCTGGGGCTGTTCCTGTGGATCGAGCTGCGCAGCGCCCGGCCGCTGCTGAATCTGCGGCTGCTGGTGCGTCGCAACTTCGGCTTCGGCATCCTGGCGAACTTCATGCTGGGCGTGGCGCTCTACGGATCCGTCTTCGTGCTGCCCGTCTACCTGTCGCGCATCCAGGGCTACAATGCGGAACAGATCGGCGGCGTGCTGGCCTGGACCGGGCTGCCGCAGCTTCTGCTGATCCCGCTGGTTCCGCGCCTGATGAAGCGGTTCGATGCGCGCCTGCTGATCGCCGTTGGTTTTGCGCTCTTCGCCGGCAGCGCCTTCATGAACATCGCCATGACCGCCTCCTATGCCGCCGACCAGCTGCTGGTCCCGAACATCGTGCGCGCCGTCGGGCAGGCGTTGGTCTTCGCGCCGCTGTCGGCGGTGGCGACCGCCGGGATCGAGAAGGAGAATGCAGGCTCGGCCTCCGGCCTGTTCAACATGATGCGGAACCTGGGAGGCGCCGTCGGCATCGCCCTGTTGCAGACCTTCCTGACGAAACGCGAGCAGTTCCACTCCAACATCCTGTCGCACGCGGTGTCGCTGTTCGAGCCGGCGACAGCCGCACGCATCGAGCAGCTGACCCGGTACTTCCAGTCGCACGGCATCACCGACCCGCTCGACGCCGGGCGCCGCGCTTATGTCGCCATCGGCGCGGTGGTGCGCAAACAGGCCTTCGTCATGGCGTTCAGCGATGCCTTCTTCCTGCTGGGCACCGCCCTGCTGGTCGCCTTGTTCGCGACCCTGCTCCTGAAGAAACCCGACCATTTGGGCGGGGGCGGCGCCCATTGAACGGCGGCTCTCGCCCGACAATCCGGAGGGAGGTCATGAGACACCTATCCAGCCGACCGGCGACCACCCATCCCTGGCCTGCCGGTGCCGGGGAACGCCACCGGCTTCACGGTTCCGCACCGATCCTGGACATCGTGGAATGGCTGGCTGGCGATGATTGCCATGCCATGGACGAAGCGGCGTTCATCGCCGGGCTGGGACGACGCCTGCGGTCGGTCGGGTTGCCCGTCGACCGGTTGACGCTGCACCTGCGCACGCTGCATCCGGAAATTCTCGGCCGCACCGTCGCCTGGGCTCCGAACGAACCGGTGGAAATTCACGACCGGGAGCATGGCATGGAGGTGTCGGCCGGCTTTCTCGGCAGCCCGGTGCGGCGGGTGATGGACAGTGGCGAGACATTGCTGGTGCGGCCGACCGATCCGACGGGTTCGCCCTGGCCGCTGATGGACGTCTTTGCCGGGCGCGGCCTGTCCGAACTGCTGATCGTGCCGCTCGACACCGCCGATGGACCGGCCAGCGCCGCCGCCTTCGGCACGGTGAAGCCGCGCGGATTCTCCGCCGGCGAACGCGCCGCGCTGGACCGGATTCTGCCGGCGCTGCGCAACAGCTGCGAACTGCGGACCTTGCGGCAGGTGGAGCTGACGCTGCTCGACACATTCGTCGGTCCGGGAACGGCCCGGCGCATCCTGGCCGGCCATATCCGGCGCGGCCAGATGGAGACGCTGCACACGGCGTTGATGCTGTGCGACATGCGCGGCTTTACGAGCCTGTCGAACCGTTTGCCGGGCGCCCGAGTGCTGGAACTGCTGGATCTCTATTTCGATCAGGTGTTGCCGGCCGTGGCGGATGCCGGTGGTGAAGTCCTGAAGTTCATGGGGGACGCCGTCCTGGCTTTCTTCCCCGGCAGCCCGCCGGAAGCGGCCTGCGCGGCGGCGCTGCACGCGGCCGAGGAGGCCTTCGCCCGTCTCGCCGCCTTCGCCGCGACCGATCCGCCGTTGGCTGCGACCATCGCCTTGCATTACGGGGAGGTGAGCTATGGCAACATCGGGTCGGGGCGACGGCTGGACTTCACCTTGATCGGACCCGATGTGAATCTGGTCAGCCGCATCCAAGCCGTGGGCAGCCTTACCGATCGTCCGCTGCTGATGTCCCGGCGCTTTGCCGAAATGCTGCCGCCTGCTCGCACCGCGCTTGCCGGAACCTACAGCCTGAAAGGGTTTACAGAACCGGTCGACCTCTATGAACGGCTCGGCCCGCAACCGGAATTGCCGCCATTGTAATGCCGGCGTGGAAAGCAACGGCCGGATCGGTCGATTGCGGGTTCTCAACGGTACGGGTATAATGAGGTAGAATTTATGCAGGTTTGATTGGCGATGCGCTTGTCGAGCTATACGGATTACGCGCTGCGGCTGCTCATGTACCTCGCTGTGCGGCAGGAGGGATTGCCGACCATCAGCGAGATCGCGCAGGTGTACGGCATCTCGAAGAACCACCTGATGAAGGTGGCGCACGACCTCGGACGCGGCGGCTACATCGAAACGGTGAGGGGACGGAACGGCGGGCTGCGCCTCGGCCGCCCGGCCGACCAGATCCGGATCGGCGAGGTCGTCCGCTACACCGAACAGGACATGGCCATCGTGGACTGCATGGGGGCGCTGCAGGACGCGCCCCTCTGCCGGCTGAGTCCTGCCTGCAACCTGCGCAGCGCCCTGCATGAGGCGTTGCAGGCGTTCCTGGCTGTCCTTGACGACTACACGCTGGCCGACATCGTCCGGCATCGCCGAAGCATGGCGTCGATGCTCGGCCTTCCGCAGCCTCCCGTTTTCCATACCGCAGGGCGGGTGGAGGCGGAGCCGGGCTCTTGACCGCGATCGATCGGGGCTTCATCGCCACCTCGGATGAAGCGGGGTGCGTGAGTGAGCGGTACCGGGGCGGCTTAGGGAAGCGAGGCCCCGCCTAGCTTTTCCGACCGGTGCCACAGCCGCTCGGTCCGCGCGTCGTCGTCGGCCCAGGGATGGACGCCCTGCCCCGATTTCTCCGGTGTGCACCGTGGCGACGTCGTAGCCCTCGCAACAGACACCGCCGAGGCGGTCGAGTTGCGCTCACTGTCAGGTTGGCGGTTGGTGGCCCGATACGGCAGGTTCCAAGGCATGGGCGCGTTGTCGAACCCGTACCGCGGCTTCCGCTTCCCGGCCGAGATCATCAGCGATGCGGTGTGGCTGTATCGCTGCTTCAGCCTGAGCCTGCGCGAAATCGAGCTGATCCTGGCGGCGCGCGGCATCGAGGTAAGCTACGAGACTATCCGGGAGTGGGGCCTGCGCTTTGGCCGGGAGTTTGCTACCACGCTCAAACGCCGTTGACCCTGGCCGGGCGGCAAGTGGTTGCTGGACGAGGTGTTCATCCGCATTCGCGGCAAACAGCACTGTTTGTGACGGGCCATCGCCCAGAACGGCGTGGTCCTCGACATCATGCTCCAGAGCCGGCGCAACAAGAAGGCGGCCAAACGCTTTTTCGCAAGCTACTAAAAGGGTTGTGGTGCGACCCGCGTGTCGTCGTGCTTGACAAGCTGAAGTCATACGCGGCAGCGAAGTCGGATCTGAAGATCGGCGGCGAATACCGACAAAGCCGATATCTGAACAACGCCTGCGAAGTCTCGCATCAGCCGACCCGCCGGCGCGAACGGCACATGGGGCGGTTCAAGTCCGTTAGGCATGCCTAACGATTTTCTTCACCTGCTACCCAATCCACAACCATTTGCAGTTGCGCTTCCATCTGATCTCCGCCAAGTGGTAACGTGCCGCCCGAGCTCGCGCCTTCACCATCTGGTGCGAGGGGACCGGCATCGCACTGACCGCCTGAAACATCCAGAACGCAGGTTGTTCAGACCGTCAGTTCACCAACCGACCGTGAAGTTGACAGTACTGCGCCGAGGCATAGCAGCACGCCTGCCGTCCTGTTTTTTCCGGGGGGCGCCGCAGCGGCGCCGACCGCGGAACGGTCGCCGGTGACGCTTGCATCGGCGACGGCGGCCCCCCTGCCCTCGATCCTGTCCATTTCCTCATTCCCTGTTGGGTGTGACCGGCCGCCACCGCCGCGTCGGGGTGTCCCCGGAGGGGAGCGGCGGCCGATCGCTGCCGCTCCCCTCCGCATCCGCTCAGGCCTTGGCAGCCACTGGGAGACGGAAGGGGGCACCCAGCCGGTTGAAGGCGTTCATCGCGGCGATGGCGATGGTGAGATCGACCAGAATCCTTCGGCTCGAACGCCGCAGAAGCCGCCGCATAGGCAGCGTCCGACGCGTGGGTTTCGCTGACGCGGGTCACCTCCTCGGCCCAGGCCAGGGCCGCGCGCTCGGTATCGGAGAACAAATGCGGGACCTCCTCCCACACCGGCACCAGCGTGACCTTGTCGACCGACATCGTCTTGCGGAGGTCGCGGCTGTGCAGATCGATGCAGTGGGCGCAGCCGTTGATCTGCGAGACCCTGAGGAACACCAGGTGGATGAGTTCCTCGGGCAGGTTGGTGCTCTTCGTGACGTAGTGATGAACGCCGAACAGAGCCTTCGCACCATTGGGCGCGACCTCGTGCCAAGCCAAGCGTGCCATGTTCTTTACCTTTACTGGATATGATCGATTGCGGTGCCCGCTTCGCCGGCCGATGGCCGCCGCGGGGGTGTCTTCGAAGTCCTTCAGCGCGCGGTCTGCCGGCCAAGCCAGTCCTCGAACCGGACGGTGCCGAGGCGGGGGTTCCGGCCGGGGGTCAGCGATTGATCGTTGAGAACGTCGCCGAAGTAGCGCGCGTGGATGTCCGGCACGACCTTGCGCGTGTCCTTCGTCGCCAGCAGGAAGCGCCGGACCAGATCGTCGAGCGGGATCGCCTCCGGACCGGCGACCTCGAGCGTGCCGCCGACCGGAGGCGCGAGGGTGACGTCGGCGAGCGCCGCCACCACGTCGTCGGAGGCGATGGGCTGGATCAGCGCCGGCGACAGGCGGATTTCCCCGCCGACGATGGCCGACTGCGCGATCCCGCCGACGAATTCGAAGAACTGCGTGGCGCGCAGGATGGTGTGGGGAATGCCGGACGCCTTGACGAGACTTTCCTGGGCGACCTTCGCCCGGAAATAGCCGTTGCCGGGAAGCCGTTCGCTGCCGACGATGGAGAGGGCGACGTGGTGGCGGACGCCGGCCGCCGCTTCGGCGGCGAGCAGGTTGCGGCCCGAGGTCTCGAAGAAGTCGAGGACGGCCTCGTCCTCCCACACCGGCGCGTTCGCCACGTCGACGACGACGGCGGCTCCGTCGATCGCCTGGGCCAGACCCTCGCGGGTGATGGTGTTCACCCCCGTCTTCGGGGAGGCTGCGAGCGCATCGTGGCCGCGTTCGCGCAGCGTCTTCACCAGCTTCGATCCGATGAGGCCGGTGCCTCCGATGACGACGATCTTCATGGGGTCTCTCCGCTTTTCCCGACGGGAACCAGCGCCGCCGATGGGATGGAGAATGCCTGGGCGTACCGGGGAAGTCCTTGCGGCGGGCTTGGATTGCCGTTCAAGAACGCTTGTTTTTCCGTCCAAGCGAGCCAGGCGGCGCGCCTTGACGCGAACGGTGAAGCCGGCAATGCGCCGCTGTGCTATCACTGGCATGGAGCGTTCGCCCGTCGTCCCGGACAGGGAGCCGAGGGGCATCGGCCCCGGGGAGATGGCGACCTTGCGGTTCACGTTCGGAGAGTGTGTGCTCGATCAGGAGCGCCGGGAACTGACCCTGCGCGGGCAGGTCGTGGGCGTCGGCCCGCAGGTCTTCGACCTGCTGCTGCATCTCGTCCGCAACCACGACCGCGTCGTCAGCAAGGACGACCTGCTGGAGGCGGTGTGGAACGGACGGATCGTCTCGGAATCGACCATCACCAGCCACATCAACGCGGTCCGCAAGGCCATCGGCGACAGCGGCGATGAGCAGCGCCTGGTCCGCACGGTCCCCCGCAAGGGGTTCCGCTTCGTCGGGGCGATCGAAGGCGGCGCGACCGGGGAGACATGGCAGCCTGGCGGAGCGGAAATCGCCAGCCGCGCGTCCGGCGAAGGCAGGGAGACACCGTCCGGTCCGGCCCTGCCGGGCAGGCCCTCGATCACCGTGCTGCCTTTCCAGAACCTGAGCGGCGACCCCGAGCAGGACTATTTCGCCGACGGGGTGGTGGAGGACATCATCGCTGCCCTGTCGCGCATCCGCTGGCTGTTCGTCATCGCGCGCAACTCGAGCTTCGCCTACAAGGGCCGGGCGGTGGATGTGACGGAGGTCGGCCGCGAGCTGGGCGTCCGCTACGTGCTCGAAGGCAGCGTCCGCAAGGCCGGGAACAGGGTGCGCATCACCGGGCAGCTCATCGACGCGACAAGCGGGACGCATCTCTGGGCGGAGCGTTTCGAGGGCATGCTCGACGACCTTTTCGAACTGCAGGACCGGATCGCCGAAAGCGTCGTCGGCGCGATCTCGCCGCAGCTCGAGCGGGCGGAGATCGAGCGCGCAAAGCGCAAGCCGACGGAAAGCCTGGACGCCTACGATTACTACCTCCGCGGCATGGCGAAGCTGCACAGCGGAACCCGCGAGGCGATCGACGCGGCGCTGCCCCTGTTCCACAAGGCGACCGAACTCGACCCGGAATTCGCATCGGCCTATGGCGGGGCGGCCTGGTGCCATCTCTGGCGCAAGGTGAACGGTTGGATGACCGACCGGCCCCGGGAGATCGCCGAGGGGGTCCGGCTGGCGCGGCTGGCGGTGGAGTTCGGCCGCGACGACGCGGTCGCCCTGACGAGAGCCGGGCACGCGCTCGGTCACTTCGCCGGCGATCTCGATGGCGGCATCGCGCTCATCGACCGCGCCGTGTTGCTCAACCCAAATTTCGCCCCGGCTTGGTTCCTCGGCGGCTACCTGCGCGCCTTCCGCGGTGAAACGGAAAGCGCGAGCGAGCATTTCGCCCATGCCGCCCGCCTGAGCCCGCTGGATCCGGAGATGTTCCGGATGCAGGCAGGAACGGCGCTCGCTCATTTCTTCGCCGGGCGCTACGATTGCGCCGCAGCCTGGGCGGACAAGGCGTTGGGGAACCTCCCCGGCCTCCTGGTCGCTATCGCCCTGACGGCGGCGAGCCACGCGCTCGCCGGGCGGATGGAGGACGCGCGGCAGGCGATGCGGGGGCTGCGCGCACTCGACCCGACCTTGCGCGTCTCCACGCTCAAGGAGTGGCTGCCGATCCACCGTACCGAGGATATCACGCGGTTTGCGGAGGGGCTGAGACTGGCTGGGTTGCCGGAGTGAACCCGGCGCTCGTCTGAAGCTTTGACAGATGCCGTTTTGCGTCACAAGCCGCCGCTTCCGGCCGGCCGCGACTTTGGCGCACAATTCGGCGTGAGAGCAGAGTCCACCCGCGGCCGGTGGTGATCAGGCGCCCTTGCGGGAGGAGGGCATTCCCAAGCTGGTCATGATGTTCATGACTTTGCAGCCACAGGCGGTCTCGGCCTTCTGCGTGGGCAGAGTCCGGGCGCGCAGGGTGCGCCCGATCAGTTGCTTGTAGCGCATCATCGCGACCTCGCCCAAGGAGCGGCGGCCGTAGCGGACGTCCGGCTGCCAGCCCTGCCGACCACGCGCGGCAATCCCACGGATGTGGCCGTCGCGTTGGCTGGGGGCGCCGGCAGCGGTCTCGCTCGGCACCGCGGTGGAATGATCACCTCGGTGTCGGGTGTGTGGGCGGCGACAGCGCAGTAGACCGGCTCACCGTCATTAGGCGCTGTCCGCCAGCACCGTGCCGATCGGGCGCTTGATCTGGTCGAGCCGCTGGCCGACCAGCGAGGCATCGCCGTCCTGCATGGTCGTCAGCTCCGAGGCGAGGATCTCGCCGGTATCGGGATCGACCGCCAAGTGGAACTTGCTCCAGCTTCGGCGCGCCTGGCCTCCATGCTTTTCCAGGTGCCGCTCGCCTTTCCCGAACACCTTCGGCCCGGTCGGATCGATCACCACATTGACTGGCCCGTCCGTCCTGGACAGCGCTGACGCGACCTCCAGATTGGCGCTGCGCCGGGAGAAGGTCGTGTGATCCGGAACCGTCAAATCCAGGCCGAGCGGGCGCATGAGCGAGCCCAGCAAACCCTCGGTCTGCCGCCATGGCCGGCCGAACGCAAGACGCAGCATCAGCCCCGCTTCGATGGCGACGTCGGAGTAACGTGCTGGCCGCCCGCGTCGGCCCGAAGCCGGCGGCGTCCAGGTGGCGATCGCCTCCGGCGTCACCCAGATCGTCAGGTCACCGCGCCGACGCAGCGTCGCATCGTAGGCTGACCAGTTCTCCACACGGCACCGGGCCCGCGGGATCTTGTGGCGGCGGGTCTCATTGGCCTTGTACGGCATCAGCGGCTCGACTTCCGCGGGCCGCCGCTAAACCCGCTCGCCCTCCCGACCTCCACCCGCCCGGGCCTTGTGCACCAACGTCCATCACCACCATAACCTCGCGCCTGCCATCAAACTTTGCAACAGAGCCATCCCCGGACAGTGTCATCAACCAACTATTGACCGACCGGACGGACTATAATAGTTTTGATGCAAGGGCGCCAATGCCCAGACGGCGCATGACGCCGTGGCAACGCGAAAAACGCGCAAATCAGGGAAGGAGACGGCTGGATGCAGCTCCAGAGGAAGACGCTTACCGCTTTGGCGATCGGCTCGGCGTTGTTGTCGAGCTTCCCGGCCAAAGCCGATCTCACGGTTGGCGTGATCGTTTCCGCCACAGGACCGGCGGCGTCGGTCGGCGTGACGCAGCAGCGCACCGTACAAATCCTGCCGAGAGAATTCGGCGGCGAGAAGGTCAACTGGATTCTGCTGGACGACGCATCGGACACCACCACCGCGGTCAAGCATGCGAGGAAACTGATCGGCGAGGACAAGGTCGACATCATCGTCGGGCCGAGCCTGACGCCGAACTCGCTGGCCCTGCTCGACCAGCTCTCCGAAACCGGCACGCCGATGCTGAGCCTCGCCGGTTCCGGTGCGATCGTGGAACCTGTCGATGAAAAGCGGCGCTGGGCTTTCAAGACACCGCAGAGCGACGGGCAGATGGCCCAGGCGATCGTCCAGCACATGGCCTCGCATGGGGTGCGTTCCGTCGGCTTCATCAGCTTCAACGATGCCTACGGCGAAGGCTGGGCAAAGTCGCTTGGCGCGCTCGCCGAACGCAACGGCATCAAGATCGTTGCCTCGGAACGCTTCCAGCGGACCGACACCAGCGTCACCGGTCAGATCCTGCGATTGATCGGCGCCAATCCCGACGCGGTGTTCGTCGCCGCATCAGGCACGCCGGCCGTCCTGCCGCAGGCGACGCTGGCCGAGCGCGGCTTCAAGAAGCCGGTCTATCAGACGCATGGTATCGCCAATAACGACTTCCTGCGCGTCGGCGGCAAGAATGTGGAAGGCACGCTTTTGCCCGCCGGTCCGGTTCTGGTCGCGGAGCAGCTGCCCGACAGCCACCCGGCCAAGGCGCCGGCGCTGGAATTCGTCCGACTGTACGAGGCGCTGCCCAACGCCGGCATGCGCTCAACCTTCGCGGCCTATCTGTGGGATGCCGCGCTGATCCTGAAGGCCGCGGTTCCCAACGCTTTGAAAACCGCCAAGCCCGGTACGTCGGAATTCCGCAAGGCGCTGCGCGATTCCATCGAGGAGGTGAAGGACGTGGTCGCGACCAACGGTGTCTACACCATGTCCCCGACCGACCATCTCGGTCTCGACGAGCGCAGCCGGGTGATGGTCCGCATCGAGAGCGGCACCTGGCGGCTGGTCCGGTAAGCCGGTCCAGCCCGCATTTGTCCAGGCAACACTCCAGTCAACTCTGGGAGAGGCCGGATCATGGACCTGTCGATCTTCGGTTTTCTCGTTCAGGACGGTCTGGCCACCGGGGCCGTCTATGTGCTGCTGGCGGTCTGTCTGGTGATGGTGTTCACCGTCACGCGGATCGTCCTGGTGCCGCAGGGAGAGTTCGTCTCCTTCGCCGCGCTGACACTGGCTGGTTTCGAGCAGGGGCAACGGCCGGGCCTCGCCTGGATCCTGCTGATCGCCGGCGGAATTGCCTTCGCAATGGAGCTGTACGGCGCATGGCGCCGCCGGACCCGCCGCGGACTGGCGGTGGCCGCCTTCAGCTTTCTCGCCCTGCCTGCCGCGCTTTCCGCAGCGGCGCTGGTCGGAAACGCCCTGCCATGGGCGGCCCAGGTGCTTCTGACCTGCGCCATGATCACGACGCTGGGTCCCATCCTCTACCGGGTCGCGTTCCAGCCGATGGCGATGGCCAGTCCGCTCTACCTTCTGATCGCCGCCATCGCGTTGCATTTCGTTCTGGTCGGCAGCGGGCTCTACCTGTTCGGGCCGGAGGGGGTGCGCACCGCGGCCATCCTGGACGGCTCGACCGAAATCCTGGCGATGCCGGTTGCGTTCCAGACGCTGCTGATCGTCGCCGCCAGCCTGGCGCTCAACCTCGTGCTCTTCGCCTTCTTCGGCTTCACGCTGCTGGGCAAGGCTTTGCGGGCGACCGCGGTCAACCGGCGAGGCGCGCAGCTCGTAGGCGTCAGTCCCGATTATGCCGGACAGGTCACCTTCGCGCTGGCCGCCGCCATTGGGGCGTTGTCGGGCATCCTGATCGGGCCGGTCACCACGATCTACTACGATTCCGGCTTCATCCTCGGTCTCAAGGGCTTCGTTGGGGCGATCATCGGCGGGCTTGCCGCCTACCCGGCGGCCGCACTGGGAGCGCTGGCGGTGGGGCTGTTGGAGGCATTCTCCTCCTTCTGGGCCAGTGCCTACAAGGAGGTCATCGTCTTCACCCTGATCGTCCCGATCCTGCTCTGGCGTTCCTATGCCCATCTCACGGTGGATGACGACCATGAATGACCGCCCCTATGCCCGGTGCCTGAAAGGGCCGCTTCCCTGGCTTGCCGCCGCCCTGCTGCTTCCCCTGGTGCTTGGTCCCTATCACGTGGCGCTGCTCGGCTACATCATGATCGCTTCGCTGGTGACGCTGGGCCTGACCCTGCTGACCGGCGTGACCGGGCTGGTTTCCTTCGGGCAGGCCGCCTTCGTCGGGATGGGCGCTTACACGACCGCCTATCTGACGACTAGGTGGCAGCTTTCCCCCTGGCTCACGCTTCCCATCGCCCTGCTCCTGACCGGAGCGTCGGCGGCGGCGATCGGAGCGGTGACCTTGCGGATGAGCGGCCATTTCCTGGCCATCGCGTCGCTCGCCTGGGGGATAAGCCTCTTCTATCTGGTCGGGAATCTGCCCTGGTTCGGCGGCTTCAACGGGCTGTCCGGCATTCCGCCCCTGACCCTGGCCGGCTTCGACCTCCGGGGCGAGGTACCGATGTACTACGTCATCCTCCTGTGTGCCGCCGCCAGCTTCCGGGGGGTTCTGAACCTGCTGGACTCGCGGATCGGCCGGGCGATCCGTTCGATCCGCCATGGCGGGGCGCTGGCCGAGAGCGTCGGGGCCAATCCGGCGCGGCTGAAGATCGCCGTGTTCACGCTGGCCGCAATGCTGGCCGCCCTGGCCGGCTGGCTCTATGCCCACGATCAGCGCTTCGTCAATCCGACGCCCTTCGGCATCCATATGGGGATTGAATACCTATTCATGGCGGTGATCGGCGGCGCATCCAGCGTCTGGGGTGCCATCGTCGGCGCCGTCGTCGTCACCCTGCTGCGCCAAGTGCTGGAGGACACGCTGCCCGCCCTGCTCGGCCAGACCGGCAATTTCGAGATCGTGGCGTTCGGTATCCTGATGCTGCTGGTGCTGCAGCGGGCCAGGCAAGGGCTATGGCCCTGGCTGATCGAGCGGCTGGGCGTCCGCCGTCCGGCCTCCGCTGTGGCGCCCATGGCGATGCCCGGCATCCGCACCCTCCCGGCGCGCGGCGAGCCAGTGCTGAGCATCGAGGGGGTGCAGAAGAATTTCGGTGGTCTGGTGGCGGTCAACCGGCTGTCCTTTCAGGTGGAGGCCGGCGGCATCCTCGGCCTGCTCGGCCCCAACGGGGCGGGCAAGAGCACCATGTTCAACCTGATCAGCGGCGTGCTGAACGCCAGCGCCGGCGAGATCCGCTTCCTCGGCCGCCGCATCGACCGGTTGCGCAGCCGTGCCATAGCATCCTGCGGCATTGCGCGGACCTTTCAGCACGTCAAGCTGGTGCCGTCGATGACGGTGCTGGAGAACGCGGCGCTGGGCGCTCATCTGCGGGGGCGCAGCGGGCTGCTCCGCTCCTTCCTGAGGCTGGACCGGGCGGAGGAGGCCCGTCTGCTCGCCGAGGCGGCGCATCAGCTGGAGCGGGTCGGACTGTGGACGCAGCGCGACGAACTGGCGGCCAACCTGCCACTCGGCCAACAGCGTGTCCTGGAGATTGCCCGCGCACTGGCGGTCGATCCGGTGGTCCTCCTGCTCGACGAGCCGGCAGCCGGTCTGCGCTACAAGGAGAAGCAGGCGCTCGCCCGGCTGCTGCTGCGGCTGCGCGACGAAGGGGTCGCGGTGCTGCTGGTCGAGCACGACATGGAATTCATCCTGGGGATCACCGACCGGCTGGTAGTCATGCATTACGGCCAGAAGCTGGCCGAGGGTGCGCCGCGCGACGTCCAGGCCAACCCCGATGTGCAACTGGCCTATCTGGGAGCCGAGTGATGGCTGCGAGCATTCTTGCCGAGACCGAGGATTTGCGCGTGTGCTACGGCCGGGTGGAGGCGCTGCACGGCCTCTCCGTCCGCATCCACGAGGGGCAGGTCGTCACCGTCGTCGGCGCCAACGGGGCAGGCAAGACCACCTTGCTGTCGGCGCTGATGGGGCTGCTGCCGCACACCGGGCGCATCGCTTTCCCGCGCTGGCCCAATGCAGCCCTGTCGGTGCAGGAACGCATCGGCGCCGGCCTCTGCCTCGTCCCGGAAAGCCGCGATCTGTTCGGCACCATGCCGGTGGAGGACAATCTGAGGCTCGGCGGCTTCAGCCGCCGGCGGGACCGCGGCTATTCGGCCGGGCAAAGCCTGGAGGAAGTGTTCGCCCTGTTCCCCCGGCTGAAGGAGCGCAGGCGCCAGACCGCCAACACCCTATCCGGCGGCGAGCGGCAGATGCTGGCGCTGGGCCGCGCCCTGATGGCGAAGCCGAAGCTGCTGATGCTCGACGAACCCAGTCTGGGTCTGGCGCCGCTGGTGACCAAGGAGATCATCGCCGCCGTGGCGGGCCTGCGCGATCACGGGGTGTCGATCCTGCTGATCGAGCAGAATGCGCGGGCGGCGCTCGCGGTCGCCGACTACGCCTATGTGATGGAGACGGGCAGCATCATGCTGGAGGGACCGGCCGAAGCCGTGGCCCGCGATCCCCGCGTCGTCGATTCCTACCTCGGCACCCGCAAGGCGGAATCCGGCGCCGTCGAACGAGGACGTTGTCCCGGCTCCGCATCCCCGGCTGCGGACTGCTGGGAGCTAGAGCACGGTGCGTCGGCGTCGATTTCCGCAATCCGGTTTCAGAAGGGCGTCCATCATAACGGATCCGGCGGCGTGGCCGCCGTGATCCACGCGCTCAACACCGAAGTTGCCGGACTTTTCGGCCGTATGCACGCGGGGTGATGACGGGCTGCGTGGAAAAGTTTACCGGACTTGACAAGCCGACGGGCACGGCGCGATATCCCGACTGAGCGGTCGGATTTTGCAGAGAAGGAGTTTTTGGCCGTGGCCCGCACGCGCGCAATCGATTTCGACGACAAGCAGCAGTTGATCCTGGACACCGCCGCCGATCTGTTCGCCAGCAGGGGCTTTGCCAGCACGTCCATCAATGAGGTGGCGGTGGCCTGCGGCGCATCGAAATCCTGGCTCTATCACTACCACAAATCGAAGGAGGCGATCCTTTTCGCCATCCTGTCGACCCACATCAAGGAGATCCTGGTCCGTGCCGTGGAGGTGTTCGACGAGGCGGATGCGCCGGAGAAGCGGTTCCGCAAGTTCCTGCACGAGATCATGGATATCTATGCCGAGGCGCGCAGCAAGCACGTCGTGCTGCTGAACGACATCGGCAACCTGCCGCCGCAGCAGCAGGACGAAATCCGTGCTCTGGAGCGCCGCATGGTGGAGCATCTGATCCGCCTGCTGCGCGATCTCAATCCTGGACTGCTCGACGAGCGGCAGGCGCAGAAGGTCTATGCCATGCTGTTCTATGGGATGGTCAACTGGACCTATACCTGGTTCGACCAGAAGGGGCCGTTGGCACCCGGCGAACTGGCGGACCGGATCGGCGACCTGTTCCTCAACGGCTTCATCGGCCTGTCGGCGGCAAACGGGAAACCGGCGGCCTCCGCCGCCTGACGGGTCCGCCCCGGACATGCTTTCTGCAAACCGCGTCGCGGCGGACCCCCGCAGGGGCCCGCGCCGCGTTCAAGCGTCCGGTTCGGTGCCCAAATCCGCTACGACGGTGATTTCCACGATCGCCCCGGCCAGCAACTGCGCGATCACCGTCGTCCGGGTGGGAGGATTGGCGGGGAAATAGCGCGCGTAGACGGCGTTGAAGGGCTGGAAATCCTTCTCGTTCGCCAGGAAGACGCTGGCGGAGACCACATCGCCAAGCGACGCGGCGTTCGCATTGAGGACAGCTTCGATATTCCTGAAGATCTGCCGGGTCTGCGTTTCGATGTCCGGCGGGGCCATCCGCCCCGCCTCGTCGAAGGCGACCTGACCGGAAAGGAACAGCAGATTGCCCGCGCGTCGGGCAGGGGACAGCGGTACCGACTTGGGGTCGAGCATGTTTTGGAACCCTCCAGATTGACAAATCGCGGGGCGATCGCCGCGGTCCCTGCCAGCATCCCGGCCGGTATCCGGGCACGGCGCCTCCGACGCCGACTGCTCGCCGGCCCGATCCTATTGGCCCGATCCTATCGATCGTCCGGGACGCTTTCGGCGGGAGCATCGCCGGCGATCCCCCGCAGTCCACGGGAGGCAATGCCGACGCTGCCCTTGTCGATCACATCGAGCAGCGCACTGAGTTCGCCTCTTTGCTTTTCACTAAGACCGGCCCACAGCTCGTTCTCGATCGAAAGGCAGATCTTCGTCAGGTCATCGAGAACGGTTTGACCTTGCCGCGTCAGGTGGACCTCGGCCCGCCGCTTGTCGCGTTCCGCGGCGTTGCGCTCCGCATAGCCAAGCTCGCACAACTGGGCAATCGCGCGGCTGGTGGCGAACTGATCGAGGCCCGCGGCGTGGCGGATTTGCCGCGCGCTCATTCCCGGCTTGTCGCCCACGGTCGCCAGAATGCGCCAGGCCGCCTGTGACAGGCCGTAGCGGGGGCCGTAGTAATCGGCCAGCGGTTCGGCCACCCGCGCCGCGATGATGAACAGGCGATAGGGAAGCCACTGGTCGAGATGGAGGCGTTGGTCGCCGGATTTCTCCGGGGCCTTGGCGGAGCGCTTCTTCTGCATGATGGTCGGATTTTCGTTCCTTTGCCGCGGTCACGCAAGCATGAGTTGGTCGTCGTCCACCGTGCGGCCCGTCGCCTTCCCGAACAGGTCCCGCAGTCCGGCAGGCTGACCGCCTGCCGCTGACCCTCCCCCTTCAGGCTTGGAGGGCCAAGGAGCCGGACGGCTGGAGCAGGCTGCCGGGATCGCGCCGCGCAAGGGCGGAATCAGGCGCCGGCGAGCGGATCATGCCGGGATGGAAATCGGCGATAGCGGCCGCCCCCGTCAGCGCCTGGACGACGTCGAGCTCGGCCTTCAGCAGGCCCAGGGCATGGAAGACCGCGGCTTCGCCGCCAGCCGCCAGGGCATAGAGCGTGGCCCGCCCGATCTGGACCGCGTCGGCGCCGAGCGCCAAAGCGCGGGCGATATCGCAACCGGAGCGGAAGCCGCTGTCGATCAGCAGGGTCAGGCGCCCGCGCGCCTCGGCCACGAAATCCGGCAGGGTATCGATGGGAGCCACGGCGCCGTCGAGCTGGCGCCCGCCATGGTTGGAGATCACCAGCCCGTCGACTCCGATCGCCAGCGCGCGGGCGACGTGGGCGGGATCGAGCACGCCCTTGACGATCAGCGGCTTATTCCAGCGGTCGCGCAGCCGCGCGATGTCGTCCCAGCACACCGAGGGATCGAGCTGGCTCTGCATCAATTCGGCAATCGTGTCGGTCCGCTCCAACCCGAGACCGGCGGCCATCACCTCCAGCCGCGGCGCGCCGGCACGCGCCATCTGGAGGCTCCAGCCCGGATGCCGCGCCAGGCCCGCCAGGTTCGCCGGTGTCCAGCGGAAGGGGAGGGTGAAGCCGTTGCGTGCGTCCCGCAGACGCTTTCCCGCCACTGCATTGTCGACGGTGACCTCGATCGCTTCGAAGCCAAGCTCGTCGGCCTTGTCGACGATGCGGGCGGAGAATTCCCGATTTTTGAAGAGGTAGAGCTGCATCCATTTGGCACCGTCGCCCGCTGCGGCGACCTCTTCCTGCGTGCAGGTGCCGGCAGTGCTCATGACGAACGGGATGCCGGCCCGCCCGGCCGCCCGTGCCAGGGCCGCATCCCCCTTCGGCCAGGCCGCGGCGGCAAGGCCGGTCGGACCGATGATCAGCGGCATTTCGAACGTCCGCCCGAACAGCGTCGTCTTCTGGCTGCGCCGGCCGACATCGACAGGAGCGGAGCCCAGGAGCCGCCGGGCATCCAGGGCGGCACGGTTGTAGGCCAGCGTGTTCTCGCTGTCGGCGCCGCCATCATAGAAGTCGAAGATCATCCTGGGCAGGCGGCGGCGGGCAGCCTCGCGGTAATCCGCGATCGATTGCGGGTCTGCCGAACGGGTCATTTCTGTTGTTCCCTCATAAGTGCGGAAGAGGTCGTCATCGGTGGGGCGATTGCCGAATAGCGCACCCGCAGTACGATGAGGGCGACCAGACTGACCGCAGCGGCCGCTCCGGCGTAAAGGCTGGGGGCAAGTTTGCTGCCGCTGGCGGAAATCAGCCAGGTGATGATGAAAGGGGCGAATCCACCGAAGACCGTCACCGCGAAATTGTAGGCGAGCGAAAGGCCGCTGGTCCGGGTTCCGGCCGGAAACAGCTCTGCGAGCAATGCCGGGAGGGGGGCGAAATAGGCGGTCGCGAGCAGGCCCAGAATGATCTGCACGACGACCAGCCGTTCGACCGTGGGGGCCGCGGCGAGCCAGACGAACAGCGGATAGATGCAGACGAGGAATAGCGCCGCGGCCGGAGCCATGATGGCAAAGCGCCCGACGCGGTCGGACCAGGCGCCGAACACCGGCGCGAGGCAAAGCTGGATGACTCCGATCAGGGCGACGGCGCTGAAAGCGGCCGAGGCCGGGACACCCAGCTGCCGGATGGCGAAGGTGGGCATGAAGAGCGCCAGATAGGCCGAGACCGTAGCGAGAATGACGGTGGCGATCCCCAGCGCCAGACGTGGCGTCTGATCGACCAGAACGGTGCGCAGCGGCCGGTCCGCAACATTGTCCGGATTGAACTCGGGCGATTCGTCGATCCTGCGGCGGATGTAGACGGCGATCGGCCCGATAGAAAGGCCGAACAGGAACGGAATGCGCCAGCCCAGATCGCCCATCGCGTCCGCCGACAGGCTGGCCGACATGGCGATGCCGAAGGCTGCGGCGAGCATGATCATCAGCCCCTGGCTGGCGACCTGCCAGCTGGCGAAGAACCCGCGCCGCGCCGGGTCCTGTTCGGCCAGCAATGCCGTGGCGCTGCCGAACTCTCCGCCGGCTGAAAGCCCTTGGATCATCCGTGCGACCGTCATCAGGATCGGTGCTGCAATTCCGATCGTCTGATAGGTCGGAAGAACGACGATGATCGCCGTCCCGATCATCATCATGAGGATGGACAGGTTCAGCGCCGCCTTGCGTCCCTTCCGGTCCGCGTAGCTTCCGATCAGGATCGCGCCCAGCGGCCGCATCAGGAAGGCGACACCGAAGGTGGCGAAGGAAAGAAGCAACGAGGCCGTCTCATCGTCACTTGGGAAGAAGAGTCTTCCGATGACCCCGGCGAAGAAGCCGTAGACCGCGAAGTCGAACCATTCCAATGCGTTGCCCACCGACGTGGCGACGATGACCTTCCATTGCGCGGCGCTTACGCCGGTCTGGCGCGCTTGTGTCGCGCCTGGGGACATGACCACACGGCTGTTTCCGGTCGAAGTCATCCGATCATCCTCCTGCCGTCGCCGGTCCCGGATGCTGTGGGTGCGGGATCTTGGGAAGGAGCGGAAATCGGGGAGCCCGCAACGGCACCGCACATCCTGGCGACAAGCTCCGTCAGCACACGTTCACAGCGCCGGATTTGCGCGAGGTCCACAAATTCATCCGCTCTATGGGCCTGGGCGATGTCTCCCGGTCCACAGACCAACGTGGGAATGCCCGCCTGGTGGAAAATGCCGGCTTCGGTGCCGTAGGCGACCTTGCGCCCCATGTGGTCGCCGGTGAGCTCACGCACCAGCCGGGTGAAGGGCGATCCATCCTCCGCTTCGAACGCGGGTGCGGAGGCAAGCCGCTCCAGGGTAATGCATCCGCAGGCATTGCGCGTCCGCATCTCGGGAAGAAGCCGGCCAAGCGCGTGATCTTCGATCTCACGGAAAATGGCATCGGCCGGGACGCCGGGAAGATTGCGGAACTCGAAGGTGAAGTCGCAGTCGGCCGGAACCGTGTTGACCGCGATCCCACCGGTGACGAGACCCGTCTGCAAGGTGGTGAAGGGAACGTTGAACCCTTCGGAAAAGGGCCCTTCAGTGGCGAAGCGGCCGGCGATCGACTGGATATGGACGATCAACCTTGCCGCATATTCGATCGCATTGATGCCTTCCGGCGCCAGCGAGGAATGGCGAGCCAATCCTCCGACACGGCAGCGGGCGACATTGGCGCCCTTATGGGCATTGACGACCTGCATCATGGTCGGCTCGCCGACAATGCAGCCGTCGGGTATGAGCCCCTGGGCGACGATGTCCTCGACGAGAGCAGGCGCTCCCAGACAGCCGACCTCCTCGTCATAGGACAGGGCCAGATGGATCGGCGCGGCGAGGGAGCGGTCGGCGTGGGCGACCGCCACGGCGATTGCCGTACCGACGAAGCCCTTCATGTCGCAGGCTCCCCGACCATACAGGCGATCCTGCCGGATGTCGGCGGAGAACGGGTCGCTGGACCAGGTCTGGCCATCGACCGGCACTGTGTCCACGTGACCGGACAGGCACAGCCCACCGTCCAGCCGTCCGTCGCCGGTGGGAAGGCTGGCCAGGAGATTCGCCTTTGCACCGGACCTGTCATGGGTCGTGCGGCAGACGAAGCCGAGCCCGGAAAGCCGGTCCCGGACCTCCTCGATCAATCCCAGATTTGAATTGCGGCTGGTGGTGTCGAAGGCGATCAGACGGCCGATCCAGTCGATGGCAGTCTCGCCCGGTCCGGTCCGTCCCAAGCAATCCGCCTGGTCCCGCGGCCCTGCGCCGGTTGGCAGCAGCGGCGCGGTCGGTATCCGACCAGTTTCATTTTCTGCAATTTTCATACGGAAGCATCCCTAACCGTTAGCCCAAACGATCCCGGGCATTCGGCGCGCAAGGGTTTGCGCGGCGCCGTTGCGTAATTTTCCGGGGTTGGCTCCAGTCCGGCATGTCGGAACCTTTGTGATCGCAGCATGCCGATCCCGAGGAAATCAGCGTTTTATTTGCGTGTCAATTGCAATCTGCAATTAAAAATCGGGACTAACCCTTCGGCCCGAGTGCTGCCCGCGGGGGGCGTCCGCGTGCTGGCACGGCCCTACCGGGTTCAATTTTCAAAACTCGTTGAAGAGGGGCCGGCACCGGTTGCGCGCCCTTTTCAGACAACCTTGCTTGTTCAGGCCCCCCAGACGAGCCGCGGCTGGCGAGGACGCTGCAAGGCACTTGGCGGGCAACTGGATCGGACACAGTCAAGGCGGTTGCCCGGCGTCGCCGCATTTCCCGACCGACCGGACGAAAAATACATTGACCGACCGGACGGTCTTTCATAAGCTGGTTTCACGAACGAACGATGCCGGCCCGCCCGATGCAGGCTCCAGGGGGCGGGTTCGGAAGCAACCAGTCAAAAGTTAGAAACAAGGATGACGTCATGGACGGCACCGCCACCCAATCAGCGCAGCATTCGGCCGACCTGCTGAGAACCCCGCCCGGCAACCCGACCGAGGAACCGGATGCCGAGGCGATCCTGTTCGACGGCGCCGCGCCGCCGCCGTTTCCGGATCTCAACATCTTCCCGCTCAGCTGGCGGACGGAGACGCCCAAGCTGAACGAGCTGTACGAATCCTCCCGCGATCCAGGCTGGAACCCGTCGCGGCTGCCCTGGCACACGCTGAATGTGGAAGATTACACGCTGGATCAGCGCTATGCGCTGGCCTACTGGTGGGGCCTGCTGTCCACCTTCGACGGCTCGGGTCCCGTGGTCTTCGCCCGGACCATGATCCACACCTTCGAAACGCACGAGGAGGATCCGGTCCGCAAGTGCTTCTTCTCGATCACCCGCGACGAGATGCACCATGAGGAGGTCTGCGGCCGCGCCATCCAGACGCTGACCCCCGGCGGGCCGCTCGGCTACGTGCCGGAAACCATGCTGGGCAAGCTGGCCCAGAACAATGTGCAGTGGCTCTACCACAATGGCGCGCGATACTGGGACAGCTTCAAGAACGCGGTCCACAAATATCCGCTGCCCATCCTGTTCACCTCCTTCCTGATGGGGGAGGTGGCTTCGGCGACGCTGTTCAACGGCATGTACAAGTCGACCACCATTCCGGTCTTCAAGGAAGCCTTCCGCTGCATTGGCCAGGATGAGGCGCGGCACATGGGCATCTGCATCGCGGTGCTGGAGCGCATCCTGCCGGCCCTGACCGACGAACAGCGCACCATGATCACCAAGCAGATCCGCGCCGGCTTCGTCTTCCTCTCCGCCGTGCTGTACGAGCCGCCGCGCGATTTCTGGGAACTGCCGCCGACCTTCAACGACGCCAACCGGCGGCTGGAGGAGGTGGCGCGTTCCGCTGGGCTCGGCATCCTGACGCTGGAGCAGCGCCGCGAGAACTGGCGCAACGCGGTGCTCAAGATGAAGGGCCTGCTGGAGCCGCACGGGATCGTCTTCCCGGCCCTGCCGGAGGTCGGCATCGACGGTGAAACCGTGGCTTTCGATCCCGAAGACATCATCCCGGTCTTTTGACGGTCCTCCCTCGGCCTCGCCGGGAGCCTGCTCCCGGCGGCCTTTTTCGGACTGCGGGAGCCTGCTCCCGGCGGCCCTTTTTCGCACCGCACAGGAAAATCAGGGGAGGGACCAGGGTTGCGGAATTTTCTGGAGAAGCATTTCGACGAGCTGGAGGTCGGGGAGCGCTTCGTCTCCCGTGGCCGGACGATCACCGAGGCCGACATCGTCGCCTGGGCTTCGCTGTCGGGCGACTGGTACGTGCTGCACACCGATGCGCACCATGCGGCCCGCAGCCGTTTCGGCCAGCGGGTGGCGCACGGGCTGCTGGTCCATGCGGTGACCACGGGTCTCGGTGTGCCGCCGGACGCCCCGGCGATCATCGCAAATTACGGCACCGACACTCTGCGTTTCGTCGCCCCGACCTTCATCGGCGACACCATCCATCTCGAATCCGAAGTGCTGGCCAAGACGGTCAAGCGCGAGGGGCGCGACGGGGTGGTCAAGCTGCAATGGAACGCGATCAACCAGAACGGCACCACCGTGATGGTCAGCGACCTGCAAATCCTGATGGCTTATGCGGGAGGGCAGTGAGATGAGCGCCGATGCCATCCGGCTTGACCGCCAGGGAGCCGTCGCGGTCGTGACGCTGAACCGGCCGGACTTGAAGAACAGCCTGCGCCTGTCCGACATTTCCAGGCTGTCGGCAGTGCTGGACGACATTCCCGGCCGTGGCGCGCGCGCACTTCTGCTGCGCGGCGAGGGCGGATCCTTCTGCGCCGGGCGCGACCTGAAGGAAACCGATCCGGAGACCGACGACACGCTGGCGATCCTGCGCGACGTGATCAACCCGGTGTTCCTCAAGTTGCGCGACCTGCCGATTCCGACCGTCGCCGCGGTGAGAGGACCCGCTCTGGGCCTCGGGCTCGGCCTGGCACTCGCCTGCGACGTGACGTATGTCGCGGAGGACGCGGTGCTGGGCAGTCCGTTCCGCAATATCGGGGCGATCCTCGATTCCGGCGGGCACTATTTCCTGGCCGACCGCATCGGGCCGCACCGCGCCATGGAACTGATCGTCAGCGGCCGGCTGATCTCCGGCCGGGAGGCGGCGGCGATGGGCATCGTCAACCGGGCCTTCGGTGGGCTGGATCTCGATCAGGCGGCCGGCGGGTTCGCCCGCTCCGCCGCCGCCGGGCCCACGCTCGCTTTCGGCTTCTCCAAGGCGATCCTGCGCGTGGCCCGCAAGCTGGAGGACGCGCTGGAACTGGAGGCCCGTTATCAGGCTGAGGCGCTGCGCAGCAACGACGCCCGCGCCGGTATCCGCGCCTTCCAGGAGAAGCGTAAACCCGTCTTCACCGGAACCTGACCATGACAGGCGTCCCCCACACCGACCGGCCAAACCTCTCCACCCTGTCCCCGCGTGCGCGGTTTCTCGCCCACTGCGCGAAGGGCGAGTTGGCCTTCCAGCGTGACCCGGCGACCGGCCGGGCGATCTTCTATCCCCGCATGGCCGCTCCCGGCAGCGGGGCCGAGCATCCGCCGTGGGAGGTCTCGGCCGGCATCGGCACCGTTTACAGCACCACCTGCGTCCGCTCGCGCGACGGCGACCACAATGTGGCGCTGATCGACATGGAGGAGGGGTTCCGCCTGCTGAGCCGGGTGGAGAGCACCGCCCCCGATGCGGTGCGCATCGGCCAGCAGGTCCGGGTGCGCATGCGCACCGACGATGGGGAGGACCCCTATCCGGTCTTCGATCCGCTGACCGATGGTTCGGTGACCGATTGTCCGGAGACCGATTTGCGGGATGGTGCGCGATGAGCGGAGCGCTGCGCGGGGCCACCGCCATCGTCGGAGTGGGTGAAGCCGGCATTCCGGTTCTGCCGGAGGGGGCCACCCCGGTGGATGCCATGGCGCTGGCGGCGGTGCGCGCCGTCGCCGACGCCGGCCTCTTGCTGAAGGAGGTGGACGGGGTGTTCGCCGCCGGGCTGCAACTGTTCATGCCGACGCTCAGCCTGTCGGAATATCTCGGGCTGACGCCGCGCTATTCCGACAGCACGCAGGTCGGCGGCGGCGCCTTCCTCGCCCATCTCAACCATGCCCAGGCGGCGCTGGCGGCCGGGCTGTGCGACGTGGCGCTGATCGCCTATGGCAGCACCCAGCGCAGCGGCGGCGCCAAATTCGTCACCCATTCGGAGCCGAACCCCTACGAGCGGCCCTACCGGGTGCCGGGTCCGGTCGCCGCCAACGCGATGATCGCCGCCCGGCACATGCACCTCTATGGCACAACGCCGGAACAACTGGCTGAAGTGGCGGTCGCCGCCCGCGCCTGGGCCGGTCTGACGCCGGGTGCCACCATGCGGGAACCGCTGACCGTGGCGGAGGTGCTGGGGGCCCGCCGGGTCGCCGATCCGCTTGGGGTGCGGGACTGCTGCCTCGTCACCGACGGGGCGGGAGCGGTGGTTTTGGTGCGCGCCGACCGCGCCCGCGACCTCGCCCGCCCGCCGGTCCATCTGCTGGGGGTGGGGGAGGCCGTCAGCCACCGCTCCATCGCCCAGATGCCCGACCTGACCGTGACCGCGGCAACGCAGTCCGGGGCGCGCGCTTTCGCCATGGCGGGGCTGGCGCCTGCCGAGGTGGACGTGCTTCAGCTCTACGACGCCTTCACCGTCAACCCGATCCTGTTCCTGGAGGATCTCGGCTTCTGCGCCAAGGGGGAGGGCGGGGGCTTCGTCGCCGGCGGGCGGATCGCGCCCGGCGGTGCCCTGCCGATGAACACCAACGGCGGCGGCCTGTCCTACGGGCATCCGGGCATGTACGGGATCTTCACCATCATCGAGACCGTCCGCCAACTGCGCGGCGAGGCGGGGGACCGGCAGGTGGCGGGGGCGCAGGTCGGGCTGGCGCATGCCCCCGGCGGCTTCATGTCCAGCCAGTCCACCGCCATCTTCGGCACCGCCGCGACGCTGTGAGCGCAAACGAGGAGTGATGTCCATGAGTGTCGCCGCCGCCCTGTTCGAGACCCACCGGTCTCTGCTCGACCGTGCCGTCGCCGCCATCGAGGCACGCGGTTATTGGAGCGCCTTTCCCGAGGCGCCGAGCGGTCGGATCTATGGTGAGACTGCTAAGGACAACGGGCTGGCTGCTTATCGGGCGCGGCTCGGCCAACCTTTCGCGCTCGATCTGCCGGGCACGCGGGGCTGGACCGGGCGGGAGCAATCTCCTTACGGCTTCGACCTTGGCATCACCTATTCCGACTGTGACCTCGACGCGCTGCTCGCCGCCGCCGTCAAGGCCATGCCCGGCTGGGCTGCTGCGGGGCCGGAGGCGCGGGCCGGCGTGGCGGTGGAGATCGTCAAGCGGCTGAACGCGCGCTCCTTCGAGATCGCCCATGCCAGCATGTTCACATCCGGGCAGCCCTTCCTGATGGCCTTCCAGGCGGCCGGCCCGCATGCCCAGGACCGGGCACTGGAGGCGATTGCCTATGCATGGCGCGAGATGTCGCGGATCCCGAGCCATGTTCGCTGGGAGAAGGCGCAGTCCAAGAGCGACCCGCTGGTGATCGAGAAGGACTTCCGCATCGTTCCGGCCGGGGTGGGCGTGGTGATCGGCTGCGCCACCTTCCCAGCCTGGAACGGCTATCCCGGCCTGTTCGCCAGCCTCGTCACCGGCAATGCGGTGGTGGTGAAGCCGCATCCGCAGGCGATCCTGCCGCTGGCGATCACCGTGGAGGTGGCGCGCGAAGTGCTGGGGGAGTCCGGCTTCGACCCGAATCTCGTTACCCTGCTGGCCGACACGGCGGAACGGCCGCGCACTGTCGAGCTGGTCGAGCGGCCGGAGGTGGCGCTGGTCGATTTCACCGGCGGCCCGGCCTTCGGCGACTGGCTGGAGCGCAACCTGCCCCACGCGAAAGTCTTCACCGAGAAGGCGGGCGTCAACCTTGCCATCCTGCATTCCACCGACGATCCCAAGGGGATGGTGCGCAATCTGGCGACCTCTCTCTGCCTCTATTCCGGCCAGATGTGCACGACACCGCAAAACCTGCTGGTCCCGGCGGACGGCATCCGGACGCCCGATGGCGTGATGCCGGTTGCCGCCTTCGTCGCGGCGCTGGACGAGGCGATCCGGGCCTTGACCGCCGACCCGGCCGGGGCGGTGGAACTGCTCGGCGCCATCCAGAGCGATGCGACGCTGGCCCGGCTGGAGGGGTTCGCCGACGACCCGCGCGTCCTGATCCCCTCCCGCCCGATCACCCATCTCCGCCACCCCGACGCGAGGGTCCGGACCCCGCTGCTGCTCGGCGCCACCGCCGACGATCCGTTGGCCCGGCGGGAGCTGTTCGGGCCGATCGCGGTGCTGGTCGCCACCGACGGGATCGACGCCGCGGTGGGTCTCGCCCACGACCTGACGCGCCGGGCCGGTGCCATCACCTGGGTGGCGCACAGCACCGACGATGCGGTGGCGGAGCGCATTATGGACGCCGCCGCGGCGGCCGGGGCCAGCCTTGCCTTCAACCTGACCGGGCCGTTGCTGGTCAACCAGTCGGCGGCCTACAGCGATTATCACGTCAGCGGGGCCAACCCGGCGGGCAATGCCAGCCTGACCGACACGGCGTTCGTCGCCGCCCGCTTCCGGGTCGCTCAGACGCGCCGCCCGGCGTGATGCCGGCCCCCACACCCAACCGAATGAAGAAGCCGGCAAAAGCCGAAGACCACAGACAGGAGAGGGAACGATGGATGAGAGCGAAAGGCATGCGTCCGATTTCCTGGACCGCGACGGGGTGCTGGCGGTGCAGCGCCGCAAGCTGGCAGCACTCGGCCGGCGGCTGGGCGCCGACCCGGCATGGCGCGCCCATTTCGCCGGGGCTGGCATGGCGCCGGAGGATCTGGCCGACCCGGCCAACCTCCAGCATGCGCCAACCCTGGAAAAGGCGGACCTTCGCGCGCAGTATCCCTATCCCTTCCTGACGGTTCCGCTGCCCGAGGTCGCGCGCTTCTGCGCCACGTCGGGCACCACCGGGCTGCCGGTGCTGTTCGGCTACACCGAGCAGGACATGATGGAACTGGTGCCGCGCCAGCTCGGCCGCATCTTCCGCACCGTCGGCATCCGGCCGGGCGACCCGGTCTATCAGGGCTACGGCTACGGCATGTGGATCGGCGGCGTCGCGATGGACTCCGCGCTGATGGCCTATGGCGCCACCAATTTCGGCATCGGACCGGGGCGTGGCGAACTGGTGGTGGAGTGGCTGCGCGACCATGGCTATGTCGCCTGCACCATGTCGCCCCTGTGGCTGATGACGCTTGCTCGGCTGGCCCAGGAGAAGGGCATCGACCCCAAGCGTGACTGGAAGCTCAGGATCGGCGTGTTCGGAGGCCAGTCGGTTTCCCGCCAGTTCCGCGACGAGATCGAGGCGGCAATGCCGGACGGCTTCGTCGCCCACAACATCTACGGGACGACCGAGGCCGGTGGTCCGGTGGTCGGCATTTCCTGCCCGCATTCGCACGGCAGCGACGAGATGCACCTGATCAACGAGGACAGCATCCTGACCGAGATCGTCGATCCGCTGACGATGAAGCCGGTCGGGCCGGGCGAGGTTGGGGAGATCGTGGTGACCACGCTCGACAAGCAGGCCTCGCCGGTGGTGCGCTGGCGCACCCGCGACCTTGTCCGCCTGTCCGACCACCCGCACGACTGCCCCTGCGGCCGGCATGGGCTGCCGCTGATCGGCCGCATCATCGGGCGCTCCGACGACATGCTGAAGGTACGCGGCGTGATGGTTTTCCCCTCGCAGGTGGAAGACATCGTCGCCGCCACCCCCGGCACGGTGAAGGAGGCCTGGCACATCTACGTCGACCGCAAGGAGGGCGACCTCGACGGGCTGACCGTCGCGGTGGAGCGGCAAGCCGGCTGCGAGCTGAGTGCCGACCTGATCGCGGATCGGGTGGTGTCCGGCATCCATGCCCGGCTCGGCATCCGCTGCAAGGTGGAATGCCAGGAGGAGGGCGTCCTGCCGCGCTACGAGGCCAAGGCGGTGCGCGTCCATGTCCGCAGCCCCACGCCGGTGGCCTGACCATGGCCGGCGCATTGGACGGTCTGCGGGTGGTCGATCTGTCGCGGGTGCTGGGCGGTCCCTACTGCACACAGATGCTGGGCGACCACGGTGCCGAGGTCATCAAGGTGGAGCCGCCGCAGGGCGACGAGACGCGCGGCTGGGGGCCGCCGTTCCGCGACGGCACGGCCTCCTACTTCCTGGGCGCCAACCGCAACAAGCGGTGCATCGCGCTCGATCTCTCGCGTCCGGAAGGGCGGGAGGTGCTGATGCGCCTGCTGGAGTCCGCCGACGTGCTGGTGGAGAACTTCAAGGTCGGCACGCTGGAGAAGTGGGGTATCGGCTATCGAGAGGTGCTGGCGGAGCGTTTCCCGCAGCTGATCCATTGCCGGGTGTCCGGCTTCGGGGCGGACGGGCCGCTCGGCGGGCTGGCTGGCTACGACGCGGCGGTACAGGCGATGTCGGGGCTGATGAGCGTCAACGGCGAGGCCGATGGGGCGCCGGTGCGCATCGGCATTCCGGTGGTCGACCTGGCGACCGGGATGAACGCGGCGATCGCCATCCTGCTGGCGGTGCAGGAACGCCACCGCTCCGGCCGCGGGCAGTTCGTCGAGGCGACCCTGCTCGACAGCGCGCTGGCGCTGGCCCACCCGCACACCGCCAACTGGTTCCTCTCCGGCAAGCCGCCGAAGCGGACCGGCAGCGCGCATCCCAACATCAGCCCCTACGACCTGTTTCCCACCCGGACCCGGCCGATCTTCCTCGCCGTCGGCAATGACGGTCAGTTCGCGCGCTTCTGTGCCGCGATCGGACGGCCGGAGCTTTCCTCCGACACACGCTTCGCCACCAACCGCGACCGGGTGGTCAACCGCGACGCCCTGCGGGCGGAGCTGGAGGCGGCGCTGGCCGCGCGCGATGGCGAGGCGTTCGCGGTGGAATTGCTGGAGCAGGGCGTGCCCTGCGGCGCCCTTCTCGGTGTGGACGAGGCGGTTGCCCAGCCGCACGCGGTCGAACGCGGGCTGACGGTCGCCATCGGTGAGTACCGCGGCATCGCCAGTCCGGCGACCCTGTCGCGCACCCCGGCCAGCTATCGGCTGGCCCCCGGCGCCTTCGCCGCCGACACCGTGGCGGTGCTGCGGGAACTCGGCTACGGCGAGGCGGAGATCGAGGCACTGCGGGTTTCGGGCGTGGCGCCGGGCAACTGAACATCGCCCCTCTCCCAGGGCGGGAGCGGGGGCATAGGCAATCGCCGAACGAGGAACAGAATGGACGAGTGCCGGGTCACCATCGCCAACACGGGCGCCAGCTTTTCCTGCGGCCGGGGGGAAACCATCCTCGACGCCGCCCTGCGCCAGGGCGTCACCCTGCCCCACAACTGCCGGGGCGGCGCCTGCGGCCAGTGCAAGGCCGATGTCGTGAAAGGTGTGGTCGAGCATGGCTGGGTCATGAGCTTCGCCATCACCGACGAGGAGAAGGAGGAGGGGCAATGCCTGGTCTGCGTCTCCAAGCCGCTGGGCGACGAGGTGACGGTTTCGATGCACAACCCGGTTCCCGGTGCCGACGCCCAGCCCATCGCACCCATGACCACCCGCGCCCTGGTCGTCTCCTCGGTCCCGCTGACCCCGCAGATCCGGGAGATCACCCTGGCGCTCGACCCGGAATGCGGCTTCCGCTTCCATGCCGGCATGCATGTGGAGCTGGGGGAGGAGGCCGGTGACGGCGGGCGTCCCTATTCGATTGCAACGGTTCCCGGTGCGGACGGAGCCCCGCCGCTCGGCCTGCTCACCGTGCAGGTGACCCTGCAGCCGGGTGGACGCACCAGCCCCTGGCTGCATGAGAATGCCCGCGTAGGGGCCGAGCTGACCCTGCGCGGCCCCTACGGCACCTTCGGCTGCGACCGCGCGGCGGCCGGAACCGACGGGCTGCTGCTGCTGGCCGGCGGCACCGGGCTGGCGCCGCTGCTGTCGGTCGCCGGCGACCTCCTCGCCGGCGGCTTCGCCGCCCCGCTCGAACTCGGCCTGTCGGTGCGCACCGCCGCCAACCTGTTCGGCGTGGACGAGCTGGAGCGGCTGGCGCGCACCCATGCCAATTTCCGCTACTGGGCGGCCCTGACCCGACAGGAGGGCGAGCCGCCGGCCACATACTGCCGCGCCGCCCGTGTGCCCGACCTGTTGCGCGAGCGTGCGTCGGAGCTGTCCGGCCGCCGCGTTCTGGTCGCCGGCCCACCCGGCTTCGTCGAGGCGTGCCGGGGCGCGCTTGCCGCACTCGGCGTTCCCGCCGACCGTGTGACCGCCGAATCCTACGACAACCGGGCCGCCCACCTGCGCGCTGCCGATTGACTCCGGTTCATCCGGAGTTCTTCCACCCGACGGAGATTGCCATGACCCACGCCGAGCCCCGCCGGAGCGCTCAGCAGAGCATCATGTTTGAAAGCTGTATCGAGGACTTGCACCGTCTTCTACCGGGACGGGTCTCGACGGCGATGGCGGTTCGGATGCATCACGGGACCGACGTCTCGTTCCACAAGCCGTTCCCGCCGGACGCGGTGGTCTTCCCCCATACAACGGAAGAGGTTGCCGGCGTGGCGACCCTGTGCGCCGGCTATCAGGTTCCGATGATCCCGTTCGGCACCGGCACCTCATGCGAGGGGCATATCGCGGCCCTGCAGGGCGGCGTCTGCATCGATCTGTCGGGACTGTGCGGCATTCTCCGGGTCAGCCCGGATGATCTCGACGTGACGGTCCAGGCCGGGGTGACCCGCAAGCAGTTGAATGAGCATCTGCGCGACACCGGCCTGTTCTTTCCGATCGATCCGGGAGCCGATGCCTCGCTGGGCGGAATGGCCTCGACGCGGGCCAGCGGCACCAACGCGGTGCGCTACGGCACCATGCGCGAAAACGTGCTGGGCCTCACCGTGGTGCTGGCCGACGGGCGGATCATCCGGACTGGCGGGCGTGCGCGCAAGTCGGCGGCCGGGTACGACCTGACCCGCCTCTTCGTCGGATCGGAGGGGACGTTGGGCATCGTCACCGAGGTGACGCTGCGCCTCTACGGCATTCCGGAGACCATCTCCGCCGCTGTCTGCCCGTTCCCGACCCTGTCCGGCGCGGTCGACACCGCCATCGCCGTGATCCAGTCGCAAATCCCGGTGGCCCGGATGGAGTTGCTCGACGCCGTCCAGATGCGGGCGACCAATCTCTATTCAAAGCTCGACCATCCAGAGCAGCCGACCCTGTTCTTCGAATTCCACGGCACCGAAGCCGGCGTGGCCGAACAGGTGGCGCAGGTCCGCGCCATCGCCGCGGAGGCGGGAGGAACAGACTTCCGCTGGGCGTCGAAACCGGAGGAGCGCAGCCGGCTGTGGCAGGCGCGTCACGATGCCTGGTGGGCGGCGCTGGCGCTGCGTCCCGGCGCCAAGGGTTGGCCGACCGACGTCTGCGTCCCGATCTCCCGTCTTGCCGAATGCATCGAGGAGACCAGCCGCGACATTGCGGAAAACCGGCTGATCGCCCCGGTGCTGGGCCATGTCGGCGATGGCAACTTTCACCTGTGCTTCGTGCTCGATCCCGACGATGTCGACGAGATGCGGCGGGTGCGCGCGGTGAACGGGCGGATGATCAGCCGGGCCATCGCCATGGGCGGCACCTGCACGGGCGAGCACGGCATCGGCTACGGCAAGATCGACGAGCTGCGCGAGGAGCATGGTGACGCGGTGGAGGTCATGGCGGCCGTGAAGCAGGCACTCGATCCAAAAGGGTTGATGAACCCCGGCAAGCTGTTCGGTCCAACCTCCTGACCGTTCGGCGCTCGGAGCGGAGATGTGCGGGCCTAGGCCCGCACCGACACAGCTTCCGCCGCCCGCTCACGCGCCAGCTCTTGCAACAGGAAGCCGGGTTCGATTTCGGGCACCATCTGTCGGATGACCCGGACCGTGACCGACTGGAAGAGGCCGCCGCGGTTGTAGGGCTCGTCCGCCAGAAAAGCGTCGAGCTCGGCGCGGCCGGGCAGATCGATGACGAACAGGCTTCCGGCGCTGCCGCCGCTTGGTTCGTCGATCAGAGGGCCGCCGTACCGCAGCAGCCCGGCGGCGGCGATCATGTATTCGAGATGAACCGCGCGGGTGGCGGCGCGCAGCGCAGCCGAATTCGGCTTGTCGATGCAGGTGACACAGAACAGCATTCGGACGCCTCTCCGGAAGAGAATCCACATTTTCAAGAGGGTAAGGCGTCCAGCTTGACATAGTCCGACTGGACGGTCAATTATTTGTGCGGGACTGTCCGCACCCCTGCATATGGGAGAGGAAGGGACGATGGAGTTGGCGTTGGCGAAGCTCGCTCTGGATGACCGCTATCGGCTGGAAAAGGGTCGGGTCTACATCAACGGCACCCAGGCCCTGGTGCGCCTGCTGATCGCCCAGAAGCTGCGCGACAAGGCCGAGGGTCTGACCACCGGCGGCTTCGTATCCGGCTACCGCGGCTCGCCGCTCGGCAGCTTCGACCGGGAGCTGTGGAGCGCCCGCAAGCAGCTGGAGCAGCACGACATCCGCTTCTGGCCGGGGATCAATGAGGATTCTGGCGGCCACCGCCGTTTGGGGCACCCAGCAGATCGCGCTCACCGGTGACGCCGCCTATGACGGCGTCTTTGCCATGTGGTACGGCAAGGGGGCCGGACTTGACCGCTGCGGCGACGTGATGCGCCATGCCCATGGCGCAGGCACCGCCCCCAAGGGCGGCGTTCTGGCGGTGGTGGGCGACGACCATGCCCAGAAATCCTCCACGCACCCCTACAACTCGGAACCGACCTTCGCCGACCTTATGATGCCGGTCCTCAGCCCTGCCGATGTCGGCGAGGTGCTGAGCTATGGCCTGCTCGGCTGGGCGATGTCACGCTATTCCGGCTGCTGGGTCGGGCTGAAGACGATGGCGGAGATGCTGGACTGCTCCACCTCGCTGGATGCCGACCTGCACGGGCTGGTCATCCGGCAGCCCGACGATTTCACCCTGCCCGAGCGGGCGGTGCACATACGCTGGCCCGATCCCTGGCCCGACCAGGAACCGCGGCTGGTGCGCTACAAGCTGGAGGCGGCACAGGCGTTCGCGCGGGCCAACGGCATCGACCGGATCGTTGCCGACGGTCCGGTCCCGCGGCTCGGCATCATTACCGCCGGCAAGTCCTGGCACGATCTGCGCCAAGCGCTGTCCGACCTCGGCATCCCGCCGGAGGAGGCGGGTGCTGCGGGCTTGCGCATCTACAAGGTCGGCATGCCCTGGCCGCTGGAACCGCAGGGAATCCGACGTTTCGCCGAGGGGCTGGACGAGATCCTGGTGGTGGAGGAGAAGCGCGGGATCATCGAAAGCCAGCTGAAGGAGTTGCTCTACGGCCGGCCCGGCGCGCCGAAGATCACCGGCAAGCGGGCGGAGGATGGGTCGTGGCAGTTTCCGCAGGTCGGGGAGCTGTCTCCCGACCGTATTGCACGGGTGCTGGCTTCGAAGCTGGGAACCGCCGGCCTCGGCGAGACCGCCCGCCGCCGCTTGGCCCTGCTGGACCAGCAGGAGACGCTGCTCGCCAAGGCCCGCCCGGTGGTCGCCCGTCCACCCTATTTCTGTTCCGGCTGCCCGCACAACAGCTCGACCAAGGTTCCGGACGGCAGCCGGGCGATCGCCGGGGTGGGCTGCCATTACATGGCGGTAGGCATGGACCGAAACACCGCGACTTTCCCGCAGATGGGCGGGGAGGGGGCGGCCTGGATCGGGCAGGCGCCTTTCAGCAAGACGGGACACACCTTCGTCAATCTGGGGGAAGGGACCTATTTCCACTCCGGATCGCTGGGGGTGCGCGCCTGCATTGCGGCGGGGGTCAACGTCACATTCAAGCTGCTGTTCAACGACGCGGTCGCCATGACCGGCGGCCAGCCGGTGGACGGGCCGCTGACCGTGCCGCAATTGGCTGCCCAACTCCGCGCCGAGGGGGTCGGCGAGATCGTCGTGCTGTCGGAGGAACCGGAGAAGTACGGCACTGGCGCGATGCTTCCCCGCGGCGTGCCGGTGGAGCACCGTGATCGGCTGGACGAGGTGCAGCGCCGGCTGCGCGAGCGTCCCGGTGTCACCGCGCTGATCTACGACCAGACCTGTGCCGCGGAGAAGCGGCGGCGGCGCAAGCGCGGCACCATGGCGGACCCGGCGCGGCGGGTCTTCATCAACGATCTGGTCTGCGAGGGCTGCGGCGACTGTTCCAAAACCTCGAACTGCCTGTCGGTGGTGCCGCAGGAAACCGAGTTCGGGCGCAAGCGGACCATCGACCAGTCCAGCTGCAACAAGGATTTGTCCTGTCTCAAGGGATTCTGCCCCAGCTTCGTAACGGTGGAGGGCGGCAGCCTGAAGCGTCCGAAGAAGAGCGATCCGGGCAGCGAGGCACTGCCCGAACCGATGCCGCCGTCGCTTGACCGGCCGTGGAACATCTTCATCACCGGCGTCGGCGGCACCGGGGTGGTGACCATCGGCGCACTGCTTGGCATGGCGGCGCATCTGGAGGGCAAGGCCTGCGCCATTCTGGACCAGATGGGCATGGCGCAGAAGGGCGGAGCGGTGGTGACCCACGTCCGCATCGCCGGAACTTCCGACGCGATCCAGGCGGTGCGGGTGCCGACCGGCGAGGCCGACCTGCTGCTGGGCTGCGATCTGGTGGTGGCGCTGCACGACGGCACGATGTCCAAGGTGGCACCGGAGCGGGGCAAAGCGATCCTCAACACGCACGAAACCATCACCGGCGATTTCACCCGCAATGCCGACGCACGCTTTCCGACCGACGGCATGGTGAGGGCGCTGGTGGAAGCGCTGGGGGCCGACCGGGTCGAGGCGTTCGACGCGACGGCACTCGCAACCGGCCTGATGGGCGATTCGATTGCGACCAACCTGTTCCTGCTCGGCTACGCCTACCAGAAGGGCCTGATCCCGGTGTCGGCGACGGCGATCCTTCAGGCGATCGAACTGAACGGCGTGGCGGTGAAGACCAACCGCGACACCTTCACCTGGGGCCGCCGCGCCGCCCTCGACCGCAGGGCGGTGGAAGCACTTCGCGCCGGTGCGGCCACGGCGGCTGTGCCGGACAGCCACAGCCTGTCGGAAACCCTGGAGGAAATGGTGAACCGCCGCGTCAGCTTCCTGGCCGACTATCAGGACACGGCCTATGCGGAGCGCTACCGCGCCTTCGTCCGGCAGGTCGAAGCGGCCGAGCAGGGGCGGGTTCCCGGCCACAGCACCCTGACCGAGGCGGTGGCCCGCAACCTGTTCAAGCTGATGGCCTACAAGGACGAGTACGAGGTGGCACGGCTCCATACCGACACCGGGTTCCTCGACCGGGTGCGGGGACAGTTCGACGGTGAAACCCGCCTGCGCTTCCACCTCGCTCCGCCGGTGCTGGCGGAGCGCGATCCGACGACCGGGCATCTGCACAAAAGGGCCTTCGGTCCCTGGATGCTGGTGGGGTTCAGGGTGTTGGCGAAGTTCAAGCGGCTGCGCGGCACCGCGCTCGATCCGTTCGGCCGCACAGCGGAGCGGCAAATGGAGCGCCGGCTGATCGAAGAGTACCGGACGATGGTGTCCGGCCTGCTACCCGATCTGACGGTGGACAGGCATGGGCTTGCGGTCAGCCTCGCAAAGCTGCCGGAAAGCATCCGCGGCTATGGGCATGTCAAGGAAGCGGCAGTCGCCGCGGCCGAGGCGCGGAAGGCGGAGCTGCTCGCCGCATGGCGGCAGCCGCCCGCCCTTCCCCAGGCGGCCGAATGATCGTCAGGCGCGGTCGGTGACGAGACCGCCCGCGGCAGCGGCTTCCAGCTCTCCCAGCAGGTCGGCGTTCGGGCAGAAGCTCATATAACTCAAGGCCGCCGTGCTGTCCGCCAGGGCAGCACGGCATCGGCCGCGGTCGGCACAGACCGGACAGAGGCGCCCGGCATCCTGGATGGCGCCCCAATAGTCCGGGCTCAGCCGCCGCTCGTCGATGCCAAGCACGGTCATCAGCGATTGGGCGAGTGGGATGTCAGGCCCGGCAAATCCCGTGTCGAAAGTGATCATGGCGAGGCTTTCATTAAAGACCGAATGGACGGATTATTTATTAATCCGGGGACCCGCGGCACTGATTCAGATCAATCGCATTCACCCTTTTTTCGATTGGCTGGACGGCGATGCGTACAGCCTCCAACTGTCGTGAGACGCTGACCATGACCGAAGTGATCCGTATCGAACGGGACGGCGACATCGCCGTCATCGTCATCGACAATCCTCCCATCAATGCCGGCTCGGCCGAGGTGCGGCGCGGCCTGCTGGCCGCCATCGAGACGATCGGGGGCGACGCGTCCATCCGGGGGGCGGTCCTGATCGGAGCGGGCAAGACATTCATCGCCGGCTCCGACCTGCGGGAGTTCGACCGTCCCCTGCAGGAACCGCAATTGCCGTCGGTGATCGCAGCCATCGAAACCTGTGGCAAGCCGGTGGTCGCGGCGCTGCACGGTGCGGCGCTCGGCGGCGGCTTCGAACTGGCGCTCGGCTGCGACGGCCGCATCGCCCTGGCCGGCACGGTGGTCGGACTGCCGGAGGTGACGCTCGGCATCATCCCGGGAGCCGGCGGCACCCAGCGCCTGCCGCGGATCGTCGGCATCCCCGCCGCCATCCGGATGATCGCGTCGGGCGAGCGGGTGCCGGCGGCGAAGGCCCTGGCGCTCGACATGGTGGACGCGGTGGTGGACGGCGACCTGCGTCCGGCGGCGGTCGCTTTCGCCCGCCGGCTCGGCCACGGAAAGACTCCCCTGCGCGACTGCGGCGTTCCGGTCGCGGACGACGGGGAGATCGCCGCCGCCTCGCGCGACGCGTTGAAGGCCGGCCGTAACCGTCCGGCGGTCCGTGCCGCTGTGGAGGCTGTGGGCACGGCCGCTCGTCTGCCCATTGACGAGGGACTGGCCCGCGAGCGCGCCGCTTTCCAGGAACTGCGGCTGTCGCGGGATGCCAGGGCGTTGCGCCATCTCTTCTTCGCCGAACGGGAGTCGGCGCGGCACCCCGACTTGGCCGGAGCCATGCGGCGGACAGTCGAACGCATCGGTGTCATCGGCGCCGGCACCATGGGCACGGGCATCGCCATCGCCGCGCTGGACGGAGGTTTCCAGGTGGTGCTGGTGGAGGCCGACGACGCGGCGCTGGAGCGTGGCGCCCGGCGCATCGCGGATCACTACGCCAGCCGTGTCGCGACCGGGAGGCTCGGCGAGGCCGATGCGGCCGGCCGGCGCTTCCGCCTGACCGCCGGCACCGACTGGACGATGCTCGCCGACGTCGATCTGGTCATTGAAGCGGTGTTCGAGGATCTGGCGGTCAAGCAGGAGGTGTTCCGGCGCCTTGATGCCGTGGCGCGTCCGGGTGCCGTGCTGGCGACGAACACGTCCTATCTCGATGTCGACGCCATCGCGGCGGCGACAATGCGGCCTCAGGACGTCATCGGCCTGCATTTCTTCAGCCCCGCCAACGCCATGCGTCTGGTGGAGGTGGTGTGCGCGGCGGCGAGTGCGGCGGACGCGCTGGCGACCGGCCTCGCCGTCTCTAAGCGGCTGGGCAAGTTGCCGATCCTGACCGGCAACGCCTTCGGCTTCATCGGCAACCGCATCTATGCGGCCTACCGTCGCCAGTGCGAATTCATGATCGAGGAGGGCGCCTATCCCGAGCAGGTCGATGCGGTGCTGGAGTCCTTCGGCTTTGCCATGGGTCCCTTCGCGGTGGCGGACCTGTCCGGCCTCGACATCGCCTGGCGCATGCGGCAGGCGCGGGCGGCGACCCGCGATCCGCAGGCCCGCTACGTCACCATTCCCGACCGGCTGTGCGAGGTCGGCCGGTTGGGACGCAAGACCGGGGCCGGCTATTACCGCTATGCCGACGGCGGCAAGGGCCGGCAGCCCGACCCAGTCGTTCGCGACCTGATCGACCGCGCCCGCGCCGAGACGGGCATCTCACCCCGGAGCATGGACGACGATGAAATCCGGCGCCGCGCCCTCCTCGCGATCACGAACGAGGCCGCCCTTCTGCTGGCCGAGGGCGTCGCCGTGCGGGCCGCGGACGTCGATCTGGTGCTCGTCAACGGCTACGGCTTTCCCCGTTGGGAGGGTGGTCCCGTTTTCCTTGCCCGCGAGAGCGGCCACTTGGCGCTGGAGCGTGACCTCGATTGGTTGGCCGGTCTCAACGGCCCCGGCTTCACCCGTGCCGATCCCGCCCCGCTTCTCGGCTGAACCCCTGGCCGATCAGTTCCGTCAGTCTTCGCGCCCACTCGCCCATCCTGGCGCGAGAGTTGACGGAACCGACGCAGGACCACTGCCGCCGGGAAAGCGGCCCCCGGAACCGTCGCGAGGACGAGGCGGCCTCCGTCCCATCGCCGTCAGCGGAGATAGGCCCGCTCGTGCGCCTTCACCCGGTCCATTCTCTGGAGACGGAAGATTTCCTCGACCGACACGATCTCCTCATTAACCTTCTGGATGCCGCCATCCTTGATGATGGCGGAGAAGGTCTTCTGCATGGCCGTCACCGACGCGCGGATGGCGTGGTTGCCGTAGATGACCATTCGGATCTTGCCGAGCACGCGGATCCGTTCCGCGTTCATCTCAGGATAGGCGGTCGGCACGATGACGATCGGCGCCCTTCCATGCCAGGCGTTGACGAAGCTTTCGACCTCGTCGGGGGTCTTCTTCTTGGAGTGGATCAGGATCATGTCGGCGCCCGCCTCCTCGTAGGCTGCGGCCCGTTTGAGCGCCTCCGGCTCGCCCAGGCCGGCGATGAGCGCCTCGTCGCGGGCGACGATGAGGAAATCGGGATCCTTGCGGGTCTTGCATGCGGCCTCGATCTTGCCCTGGAATTCCTCGATCCGCAGCAACTCCTGGCGGCCGTCGGCAACGAGGCTGGTGACTTTGGGGAAGGATTTGTCTTCGATGACGACCGCTGCCGCGCCCGCCGCTTCGTATTGCTCGACCGCGTAGATCACGTTGACGGCGTTGCCGAACCCGGTGTCGATGTCGGCGACGATCGGCAGGTCCATCTGTTCCGACATGGCGCGCATCATGTCGAGGTGCTGGGTCATGGAAACCAGGCTCACGTCTGGTAGACCGTAGAGCGCGGACAGTTCGAACCCGCTCGCCCAGACGCCGTCGAACCCGGCCTCCTCGGCAAGTCGCGCCGACAGCGGCGCATGTGAGGCCATGATGTGGACGAGGCCCTTGTCGGCCATCGCATCGCGCAGGATGCGGCTCTTGCTCTTCGTGCTCATGTCATTACCCTTCAACGCAGGTCCGCGCAGGCTTTGATGATCTTGTCGCAGGCACGTTCGAGCTCCTCGAAGGAGGAGGCGTAAGAAATCCGGATGTAGGGCGAAGCCATGAAGCCGGAGCCGGGCACCACCGCGACCCCGGCGTCGTCGAGCAGATGCATGGCGAAGTCGGTGTCCGATGTGATGGTGTCGCCCGAGGGTGTGCGCTTGCCGATCACGCCCGCGCAGTTCGGATAGACGTAAAACGCACCCTCCGGCGTCCGGCACGTCAAACCGGGGGCCTCGTTCAGCCGCGCCACGACAAGGTCCCGGCGCCGTTGGAATTCGGCGACGAAGCTGGCTATGTAGGATTGGTCACCGGCGATCGCCTCGATCGCGGCGTGCTGCGAGATTGAACTCGTGTGCGACGAGGTCTGCCCCTGGATCGTGTTCATCGCTTTGATAAGTTCGATGGGGCCGGCGCCGTAACCAACCCGCCAGCCGGTCATGCAGTTGGCCTTGGAAACGCCGTTGACGGTGAGCGTGCGGTCATGGAGGTCGGGGGCGATCTCGGCCATGGTTGCGAAGCGGGCCGGCGGGTAGACGAGCTTCTCGTAGATGTCGTCGGCCAGTACCCAGACGTGAGGGTGTCTGCGCAGCACCTCGGCGAGGCGGGACAAATCCTCGGCGCTGTAGACCGCTCCCGTGGGGTTCAGCGGGGAGTTCAGCATCAACCACTTCGTACGCGGGCTGATGGCCGCCTCGAGGCTTTCAGGCCCGAGTTTGAAGTCCAGGACTTCCGAGCATTCCGCCATGACCGGCGTTCCGCCGGCGAGCCGCACCATGTCGGGATAGGACACCCAGCAGGGGCTGGGGATGATCACCTCGTCGCCTGGATTGAGGCTGGCGAACAGGCCGTTGAACACCACCTGCTTGGCACCGCATCCAACGGTGATCTGGTCGACGTTGTAATCGAGGCTGTTGTCGCGCTTCAGCTTATCGCGGATCGCCTCCCTCAGCGGAGTGATGCCAGCGACCGCCGTGTAGCGCGTCTTTCCGGAGCGGATCGCCTGAATGCCGGCTTCAAGAACATTATCCGGAGTATCGAAATCCGGCTCGCCCTGGCTCAACGTGATGATCTCCCGCCCTTGCGCCTTAAGCGCAGCGGCGCGGGCCGTCATCGCTTTGGTTTCCGAAGGACGAACGGCTTTGACGTGGTTGGCGACGATTCCCATGATTATCCTTGATGAAAGAGTGACGGCGCGAGCCCGCGCCGCAGGTCGGCGTTGGTCAGCGCCGGGCGTCGGCGACGATGGTGTTCCACACCTTCAGCATCTCCTCGCGCCCCTGGGAGGCGGCGCTCTGGTCGACATCGAGCAGGGCGATGTCGGCCATGTCCGGCAGCTTGACGATGGATGAGACCCTGATGTCCATGCGGGACGGGCGCCGGTACGTCGTCTCGAGGACAGCCTCCTGCACCTCCTTCGAAAGGAAGGCGTCGTAGAGACGGCGGGCGGCGTCCGGGCTTCTGGCGCCCTTGATGAGCACCACCCCCTCCGGCGACAGCACAGCGCCCTCTGCTGGATAGATCAGCGATATGCCCGGTTGCTCGGCAGCGACATACTCGTAGGCTGCGGCTTCGGAGGTGATGCCGAGGGCGTATTCTCCGTCGGAAACGCCTTTGTTCGTCTGCCCGGTCGTGCCGGTGATCACGAGGTTGGCCGCAAGCTTGCGCAATCCATCGACGCCGAACCTCTGCAGGAGAGCGTACACGGTGATGTAAGTGAAGCTGGAGTTGTTGGGGTCGGTCATGGCGACCTTCCCCTTCCACCGGGGATCGAACAGGTCCGTCCAGGATTTCGGAAGGGAAGCCCCGGCGGCGCGGCCTTTGTTCGCCATGATCAGCATGACGTGAACGTTGGTCCCGGTCCAAAGACCGCCGGGGCCTTGCAGGTTCTGGGGGATGGCGGCGATCTCGGGCGAGCGGTAGCTTTCAAAGTGCCTGACATAGGCGCCGAGCGTACCGAACCCGCCGCTCCAGAACACGTCGCCCGCGGGGCTCGTGGCCTCCGCTTCGATGCGCTTCATCAGCATGCCGGTGCCGCCGGTGACCTGCTCCACCCGCAGGTTGGGGATTCGCGTCCGGATGACGTCGAGGGCGCTCTGGACGACCTCGGTGTTGTTCGAGGTGTACAGGACGACCTTGCCCGCGCCCTGCTGCCCAAGGGAGGACGACGCGAAGCCAGCGGTGCAAAGGCCGGCACCGGCGGCAAGGACAAAGCTGCGGCGATCAAGCATGTTTTTGATCCTTCACTTGGTGGCGAACAGCCGGATGCGGAGCAGCTTCACGCTCAGCGCGATCGGCACGACGATCAGGACGACAAGCACGGCGGCGTAGGCCGAAGCCGGCCCCATGCGGCCGCTGTCGACTTGGCGAAAGATCGCGATGGGCAGCGTTTCCAGCCCGCCGCCGTAGACGACGATGGAGGCGCTGAGCTCCGACAGCGTGCTCGCCCACATCAGGACGAAGGCGGACGCGACGGAAGCCCACATCACGGGAACGACGACCTTGATGAAGGTCTTCAGGGGAGGGACGCCGAGGCTGATCGACGCCTCCTCCAGCGAGTCCGGAATGTTGTAGAGCGAGGACGCGGCCGAACGGATCGAGAAGGGCATCCGGCGCACCACATAGGTGACGATCATGATGAGCGCGGTGCCGGTGAGGACCATGCTGCCGCTGTTGAACGCCTGCACCAGCGCGATGCCCAGCACGGTACCGGAGATGGTCAGCGGCAGCACGACAAGGTAATCGAGCGCCTGGGTCGCGGCCGACCGCTTCTTGACGATCAGGTAGCTCGCCAACACCGCGAAGGCGATGCCCGCCGCCGTCGCGACCGATGCGAACTTGAGCGAATTCAGGATCGGGTCGACCCCTGCGGTGAGCGCCCGCTCGATGCCCGCCAGCGAGAACGTGCCCCAGCGGACGAGTGGACCCCGGCTTTCGCTGAAGGCGGCGACGAACACGGTGACGAGCGGCAGGAACGACAGCAGGACGACCACCATCACGAGGCCGGCAAAGGCCATGCCCCGCCACGAGGCAACCCGGACCGCAGCGGGCGCGCGCCCCTGCGCCATCTGCACGAGCCGCCGCTCGACAAACCGCTTCTGCACGAACAGCACGATGGCGACCAGCGTGATCATCACCAGGGAGAGCGTGCTCTGCATCACCGGACTGCCCCCCATCTCGTTGACGAAGGCGTTGTAGGTCTGGATCGAGAGCAGCGGGATGCGGTTGCCAAGGATGATCGAGACCGCGAAATTTCCGACGACCAGGGTGAAGACCACCATCGCGTTGACGAGAATGGCGGGCGCAACGGTGGGAATCACCACCCGGAATACGGTCTCGACCGGGGTGCGCCCTAGCGACCGGCTCGCCTCTTCCAACTGGCCATCGAATCCACGCAGCGCGGCGAGCGTGCCCAGATAGATGTAGGTGTAGTACACCAGCGTCATGACGAAGATCATGCCGCCCCAGCCGTAGAAGCTTGGAAGCTCGATCCCCGTCGAGTCGCGCAGGGCCTTGGTGACGAAGCCGTTGTTGCCGAGCACCAGAAGCCAGGACTGACAGGTGATGACTTCCGGAATGATGATGGTGGCGACCGGCAGAAGCGCTACGAAGTTCTTCAGCGGGAAATCATAGCGCGCCACGATGTAGGCGAAGGGCACGCCCACGAGAGTCGCGGCGATGGTGACCGCGACGCCGAGCACCACCGTGTTGCGCAGGCCTCTGAGGTAATCGGGAGTCGCCAGGAACCTCGCAAGCCCGTCGAAGCCGAGGCCGTCGGCGCCGCTGAAGCTGTTTCCCACCAGCGTCAGCAGAGGAAAGAGCACGAACAGGGCGTTGATCGCAATGCACAGGGTGGTCAGGGCGCCCCAGGGCAGAATACGCTGTCGCATGGATACGCCTCCCTTCAGGCCGCCACGACGCGGGATGTCCTCGGCACGACCACATCCACCGGCTGGCCGGGCGCCAGCAGGGGCTGGTGCGTGGCGCCGGCGTGCCGCTCCGCCGTGATCGTGAACTCGTTGCCGATCCGCACCGTGTAGACCGTGCGGGCGCCGAGATATTGCCGCCGTGCAACCTGGCCCTTGAGCACGTTCGGCGTGCCGGGCGCCGCTTCGGCTTCGCCCAGCACCAGCAATTCGGGCCGGGCAATGAGTTTGCCGTCTTCGCCGCCGCGCGCCGCGCCGCTGCCCAGGCAGCACAATTCGTGTCCGGCGATCGCGGCGATGACGTGGCCTTCGCCCGCCGCCCGCAGGATCCGCACCGGCAGCACGTTGGCGGCACCGATGAAATCGGCGACGTAGGCGTTGGCCGGCCGTTCGTAGAGATCCTCGGGCGTGCCCACCTGCGCGATGACACCGCGATCGAGAATGGCGATCCGGTCGGACATCGACAGAGCCTCTTCCTGATCGTGCGTCACGAAGATGGTGGTGGTCCGGGACGCCCGCTGAAGGTCGAGGATGGTTTCCCGCATGGTGACGCGCAGCTTTGCGTCCAGGTTCGACAGCGGCTCGTCCATCAGGAGCACGCGCGGGCGGATGACGAGCGCGCGGGCCAGCGCGGCACGCTGGCGTTGCCCGCCAGAGAGTTCGGCCGGGTACCGGTCGCCGAGATGCGCCAAGCCGACCCGGTCGAGGTGCGCAGCGACGCATTTCTCGACGGTGCTCCGGTCATGGCCACGGGCGCGCAAACCGTAGGCGACGTTGGCAAACACCGTTTTGTCGGGGAACAGCGCGTAATCCTGGAACACCATGCCGATGTCCCGGCGATGGACAGGCACGTGGGTCATGTCCTCGCCGTCGAAGAGAATCTTCCCCGTGTCGGGAGAGATAAAGCCGGCGATGCTTCGCAGCAACGTGGTTTTGCCGCAGCCACTTGGCCCGAGAAGCGTAAAGAACGTGCCATTGTCGATTGCAAGCTCGACGCCTTGGAGCACAGCCGCCTTGCCGTAGGCTTTCGACACCTTGCTGATGGTGATTGCAGCCATGAATCTTCCCTGTTCTTCAGAATCGGACCGCGACGGGCACTGTGGATCTGACGCATGACCGCACGGCCGCTGCTCGGTACCAGCAGCGAATGCGTTGAAATATATTGTTTTTCTTGGTTGATCGGTTGCGCCGTACGATGTCTGTATGTAAGAAAATCAGTCGGCGCTCCAGTTCGAAAATCTGACCGACCTGTTAGGAGGCTTGGGAAATGAGACGCCTTCCACCGCTCCGCGCACTCAGGGTCTTCGAGGTGGTGGCACGCCACGCGAGCGTGACCAGAGCCGCCGAAGAGCTTGCGGTTTCACACAGTGCCGTGAGCCAGCAGATCAAGCAGCTGGAAGATCATTTCGGGCAGCCCCTCTTCGTGCGTTCGGGACGCGGCATCAGTCCGACACCGGGGGCTACCGCCTTCCTGGAGGATGTGCGATCCTGTTTCGACCGCCTCGCCATCGCCTCGGAGCAACTGTCGCACCGGACCTGCGGGCGGGTGCTGAAAGTCGACGCGACCCCGTCCTTTGCCCTGCGGTGGCTGATTCCGCAAATCTCGGCGTTTCAGCTTGCAAACCCTTCGATCGAGCTGCGCATCTCGACCTCGGCGACGGATGGAATCGGCCATCTCAACGAGCCGGTCGACTTCGTTGTCAGGCGCGATGTCATGAGTCGCCCCGACCATGTGTGCCAGCGTTTTCTCGATGACGTGTCGACTGTCGTGCTGAGCCCGACCCTGCTGAAGCAGAAGCGGATTGCGTCTCCCGAGGATCTGCTTGAGGTGCCGCTGCTGCATTTGAAGTCACGGCCCGACGCATGGACAAGGTGGTTCAGGACCACCCATGTGGCAACGCCCGAAGCGATCGCCGGACCGTTCTTCGATCACTTCTTCCTGTCGCTCCAGGCCGCGATCAGCGGTCTGGGTGCGGCGATCGGGCCCTATGCACTGATCAAGGACGATCTCGCCGCAGGGCGGCTCGTCGCGCCCTTTCCGCAACACAGGCTGGTCGGGCCCGGTTTCCACGTCCTTTACAGCGCGGGCACCGCGAAAGACCGCGCCGGCCGGGTTTTCCTCGAATGGTTGCTGAAGCGGGATTTCGAAGTGGGATGATCTTGCCCCGGTTCAACTGTTCTTGCGCAGTTTGCGTGGATGGTCTGGGTTGCGGTGGCGAGCAGACTTGGGATTGCCCACATGGAAGGGGCATGCAGCAGTTCTCATTGAACCGCCGGGTCCCACGGCGGGGCGGCAAATGGCAGCGCCGCGCGTTCTGATCACCGACAAATTGAAATCCGACGCCGCCAGGCAGCAGTCGGGCATGGGCGGGGAACACCGCCAGCACAAAGGGCTGAACAACCGGGCGGAGAACTCCCACCGACCCGCCCGGCGGCGTGAACGGCAGAGGAAGCGCTTCAAAGACCCCGCCCAGGTCCAGCGCTTCCTCTCCATCCACGACCCGATCGCCAACCTCCTCCACCGTCGTCGCGACCACCGCCCTGCCGTCGACCATCGGAAGGCTCGCACCCAGGCGTTCCGGGCCTGGGCCGCGGTCGCCGGCGCGCCGCTGGCCGCCTTAATCAGCAGACGGTTCCAGCCCGCCGCGCCTTCAATCCGTCCGGCCCTCGACACGTAGACGGTGCCGCATTAACCTCTGAGCGGGAGCCGTGCCGATGAGGGCGGTAGCGCGCGGCGGTGTCATTTGGCGCTCGGCATCTCGAACATCTTCGGAATCGGCACGCCAGCCCGGATGTTCCGGATCCAGCCTTCCTCCTTGAGCAGGTGGGCTTGCGCGGCCGCCAGCACCGTGGCGGCCTGCTCCAGGGGGACGACGACCACGCCGTCGTCGTTGCCCAACACGATGTCGCCGGAGCGCACCGGGACCCCCGCCACTGAAATCGTCCCATCGATGATGCCGCCGAAGCCGTGATGCGGCCCGCGCGGCACGACCGACCTACAGAACATTGTGAAACCGGCTTTGCGCATGTCCGCGACGTCGCGGATGGCGCCATCGATGACGGCGCCCCCCAGCCGGCGATGGATGGCTTCCTCCGCCATGACGCCGCCCCAGACCGCGGTGTCCTCGACACCGCCGGCATCGACCATCACGATCTCGCCCGGCCGGGCGTTGCTGATGAGCGCGCAGATCGGGCCGCAATCCCCGACCATGGTCGTCACCGTCCGGGCTTGGCCGCACAGAACCTGACCATCCGCGATCGGCTTGATCGCGGCGTTCATCACCTGGGTGCGGTTCATGCAGTCGGAGGCGACCGCCGGCGGGATCGCCCGCCAAGCGTCGAGTTCCTCGTCGCTCAGGACCCGGAACTGGGTGTCGTGCTGCTGGAAGGCCATGGCTCGTTCCTGATGATGGAGGGCGGGATCCTGCTTAGGAAGCCTTCGCGTCCCAGCCCGGGTTGACGTTGTTCCGCAGCCGTCCCTCGAACAGGAAGTCGAGCAGGATCTCGGCGGAGAAAACGCGCATGTCGCGATAGCCGGCCTCGGAGTAGAAGGCAGCGTGCGGCGTCAGGACGAGACGCCCGGCAAGCCAGGCCTCCTCCGCCTGCCACGCCGCGATCAGCGGCGGCGGCGGCATGGGCGGTTCCTTGGGCAGCACGTCGAGACCGGCGGCGGCGAGATGCCCGCTCTTCAGCGCGTCGTGGACCGCGTCCACGTCGACGAGGCCGCCGCGCGCGATGTTGAGCAGGATGCCGCCGGGCTTCATCGACGCCAGTTCCCGCTTGCCGATGATGTTGCGGGTCTGTTCGGACAAGGGCACGTGCAGGCTGACCACGTCGGAGCGGGACAGCAGTTCCGGCAGGGACTTGACCCGCTCGATCCCAAGGCCGAGTTCATGGCCCTCCGGGAGATAGGGATCGACGTAGATCACCTTCATGTCGAAGGCGGCAGCCCGGCGCATGACCGCGGTGCCGATGCGCCCCATGCCGATCGCGCCGAAGGTGGACCCCCTGATCCGGCGCACCACGGGGACGTCTTCGGCCAGGAAGCCGGCCACGAGATCGGCCCTCAGCCGCGCCTCGTAGGAGCCGAGCCCGCGCACGAGGTGCAGCAGCATGGCAAGGGCGTGGTCGGCGACCTCCGAGGTGCCGTAATTGGGCACGTTGCAGACCGGAATGCCGCGCGCCCGGCACGCCGCGCTGTCGACGTTGTCGAACCCGACGCCGACCCGCACGATCAGGCGGCATTTGTCGAGCTTCGCGACGACCTCCGGTGTGATCCGCATGCGGTGCCAGACCAGGATCGCGTCGCAGGAGCGCCAAGCCTCGTCCGGGATGGCCGCCGGGTCGGTCTCGTCGAACACAAGGTAGTCCAGCCGGTCTCCCGATACGCCGCGCTCGATGTCGAGGTCGCGGAGATGAACGTCGGGGACCAGGACCTTGAGAGGGTGGGTCATGGGGTTTCCTTGAGGAAAGGGCCGTCACAGGACCTTTTCGAGAAAGGCTTTCAGCCGTGGGTCGGTGGGGTTCTGGAAGAGCGTCCCGGGCGGGCCGTGCTCGACGATCACGCCGCGGTCGGTGAAGAAGACCTCGTCCGCGACCTCCTGGGCGAAGCGCATCTCGTGGGTGACCAGCACGCAGGTCATGCCCTCGCGCGCCAGATCGCGGATGACGTTCAGGACCTCGCTGACCATCTCGGGGTCGAGCGCGGCGGTGACCTCGTCGAACAGGATGACCTTGGGCTGCATGGCGAGCGCGCGGGCGATGGCGACGCGCTGCTGCTGGCCGCCGGACAGTTCGCCGGGATAGGCGTCCTGCTTTCCCGTCAGTCGCACCTTGGCGAGCAGGGCGAGCGCCCGCTCGCGCACGGCGGCCGGGTTCTCGCCCAGCACCTGCACCGGCGCCATGGTCAGGTTCTGCAGCACCGTGCGGTGCGGGAACAGGTTGTACTGCTGGAAGACCATGGCGACCTGATGCCGCAGCGGCACCAGCGCCTTGTCGCTTTTCAGCGTCTCGACCGCGAAGGGGCCGACGCGGATCGTTCCCCGGTCGATCGACATCAGACCGTTGATGCAGCGCAGGATCGTCGATTTGCCCGAGCCGGACGGCCCGATGATGCAAACCACGCCGCCGTCGCGGACGGACAGCGACACGCCCTTGAGGACCGTGACGGGGCCGAAGGATTTGTGGACGTCCCGGATCTCGATGAGCGGGGCGGATTGCTGGGAATGCCGGTGATGGGTCATTGGCGAACTCGCACCCGTTGCTCCAGCCACCGCGTCAGGATGGCGATCGGGAAGCAGAAGAGGAAGAAGAGGAACAGCACGTAGAGATAGATTGCCGTCGCGTAATGCGCGCCGTCGCTGGCGATGACGGTGCGGGCGACCGAGAGGATGTCGTTGGCGCCCGTCACCACGACCAGGCTGGTGCCGATGAACAGCATGGCGTAGGTCGTCATCAGGTTCGGGGTCATGAACTGGATCGCCTGGGGCACCACCACCCGGCGCAGGATCTGCAGCCGGCGATAGCCAAGCGAGCGGGCCGATTCCCATTGGCCGGTCGGAACCGCCTCCACGCCGCCGCGGAACACCTCGGCGATGTTGGCCGTCACCGGCAGCGCCAGCCCGATGATCGCCTTGATCACGGGCGAGAACGAGAAGATCGTCCCGAACGCCTCGATCTCGAACGGCAGCAGATAGAGCATCGCGTAGAGCACGACGAGCCAGGGCGAGTTCCTGAGCACGTTCATGAGTAGGACCGACGGGGCCCGGACCAGGAGGGATTGGGAGATCATCCCGATGCCGAGTGCGGTGCCGGCGACGGCGGCGATCATCATCGCCCAGATGCTGATGACGATGTTGGCGGCGAAGCCGCCCTCGAACCGGCTGAAGTCCGGTGAGCCGCTCAGCAGCAGCGGCGTCCGCGCGGCGAGCGCCTGGAGGACGCGTCCGGTCTCCGCGCCGTAGACTGTGACGAGAAGCGCCGCGAGGACCAGCGTGACACCGGCGGTGCCCAGCGCGAAGAGCTTGAGTTCCGCGTTCATGGCCGTCACGACCCGTAGCCGGGGATGCGAAAGGCGGCGGCGATCCGGCGCACCACCAGCACGGCGATGCTGGCGATCACGAGGTAGATGACCCAGATCAGCAGCATGACCTCCAGGTTGCGGAAGGTTTCCAGCATGATCTGCGTCGCGCCGTACATGATGTCCGCCACGGCCACGAGCACGGCCTGGGACGAGGTCTTTATCAGGCTGACGATGTTGCTGGTCATGGGCGGGATGCTCATCCTGAGGCCGATGGGCAGTTCGACGTGGCGGAAGGTCTGCAACCGCGAATATCCCAGCGAGCGGGCGCCCTCGACGGTCTGGGCGGGCACGGCGAGCAGCCCTGAGCGGATGATCTCGACGGCGATCGCGCCGTTGTAGAGGCCGAGCGAGAGCACCACGCAGGTGAAGCCGGTGAACAGCGGGATCCGTCCGCCCGTCACCGGATCGGTGAGCGTCAGGCCGATCTCCGACAGCATGAAGTACAGGAAGAAAAGCTGGACGAGCGGCGGCGTGTTGCGGAACAGTTCGACGAAGATCGTGACCGGCGATTGCAGGAACCGCACCTTCAAATGAAGAAGGGCGGCGCCGGCGATGCCGATGACGAACATCAGGACCATGCCCAGCAGGCTGAGCAGGATCGTCGTGCCGACGCCGCGCAGCAACCATGTCTGATAAAGGGGGTCGAGCAGCCAACTGAAATCGAGCGTCATGCCGGAATCCTCACGGTCTGACGTTTGACGGGTTTCTGCATGCGTTCAGCCCCGGCCGTTACGGATGAGCGGAACCGCGTCGAACTCGTCGAGCCGGTTGATGCCCAGCAGAGCCATGGTCCGGGCGATCTCGTCCTTCATCAGGGACAGGGCGTGCTCCACGCCGACCCGGTCGCCGGCCGCCGCCGCCAGCAGGAACGGCCGCCCGACGAAAACCAGTTGGGCGCCCAGCTTGACCGCCTTCAGGACGTCGCTGCCACGCCGGACGCCGCCGTCGAACATCACGGTCAAGCGGTCGACCTGATCGGCGATGCGCTCCAGCAGGTCGAGCGAGCCTTGGGCGCAGTCGATCTGCCGGCCGCCATGGTTGGAGACGATAACGCCGTCGACGCCGATCTTTTCCGCCATCCGCGCGTCCGGAGCGGACATCACCCCCTTGAGGACGAGCTTGCCCTTCCAGCGCTGCCGAAGCCGTTCGATGTGCGCCCAGGACAGGCTCGACCGCCGGCCGATGTCGCGGACGAGCGTCCGGGAGAACACGGGCGGCCCCCGCTCCGCGTCCATGTTCTCGAAATGCGGCGCGTTGCGCGTCAGCAGGCTGCGCAGCAGCACGCGCCACAGCCAGACCGGCCGCGTCACCCCCTGCCACGCCAGATCGGCGGTCGGCCGCACCGGCGAACGGAAGCCGTGGCGCGCGGCGAGCTCGTGCTGGCCATGCACCGCCGTGTCGACGGTCACCACCAGCGTGTCGAAGCCGGCGCGCTCCACCCGCTCGACCAGCGGAAGGATGCGCGCCTCGTCGCCGGGAATGTAGGCCTGGAACCAGCTCGTCGCGCCGGCCTGGCGCACCTCCTCCAACCGGGTCAGCGAGGCCCCGCTCAGGATGAACGGAAGCTTCGCCCGCGCCGCCTCCTGGGCGAAGAGCACGTCGCAATCCGGCGCCACCAGCCGGCTGAACCCCATGGGCGCGATGCCGAACGGGCTGGCGTAATCGACCCCGAAGATGCGGGTCGTGGCGTCCGTCCGGGAGACGTCGACGAGAACGTTCGGGATGAAGGACCGCTCGGCGAAGCTTTGCAGGTTCCGGCGATGCGTCGCGCCGTCCTCGGCGTGGCCGGAGACGTATTTGAAGATCGCCCGTGGCAGCCTCCGTTCCGCCAACGGCTCGAAGTCGTTCAGGCACAGGGCCTGCTCCACGACCCGTGGCGTTCGCCGCGACGTGACCTCGATCTTGTGCATGCTGTCTTTCCGATCATGCGGACGAGCCGGCCGCCGTGGAGGGCCTCAGTTCGCCGCGGCGGCCTTCACCTTCGCGTCGGCGGCCCGCTTGGTCACGTAATCGCTGACGCCGAGCTTGTACTTCTTCTCGCCCTCGACCATCAGCCCCGACGCCTCGGCCCGGATGATGGCCTTGTTGACGGCGTTCAGGAAGGCGGGTTCGTTCTTGCGGACGCCGCCGCCGATGGGGATGTAGTCGAAGGTGTCGAGCGCGATCTTGTACTTGTCGCTCCAGCCCTCCTCGGCCACCTTCATGTGAAGGTTCGGGCCATCATACGCAATCGCGTCGCACCGGTTGTCCTGGAAGGCCTTGTAGATCTCCGAGGTTCCGGTGAACAGGACCAGATCGGCGCCGTATTTCTCGATCAGCGTCCGGTTGTAGACGTTGCCCTGGCTTCCACAGAGCTTGTGACCCTTGACGTCTTCCCAGGATTTGTACTCCGCGCTCTTCGGCGTCAGCAGCACCATCCCGGCCATCAGATAGTATTCCGCCGTGTAGTCGATGATCTTCTCGCGCTCGGCCGTCTTGCCCAGCGTCGCGAAGATCACGTCGATGCGCCCGGCGTTCAGCAGCTCGATGCGGTTCGAGGCCACGACCGGAACCAGCTCGATCGCGGTCTCCGAGCCGAATATGTCCTTGGCGACGGCACGCGCGAGATCGATCTCGAAGCCGGTCAGTTCGCCCTTCTGGTCGAGGAAGCCGAAGGGCACGTAATCGTTCCGGATGCCGGCGATCAGCTTGCCGCGCTGCTTGACGCGGTCGAGCTGATCGGCCTTTGCCTCGGCGCAAAAGACGAGGCTGGTCGCCAGCAGGGAGAGGAGTGCAAGCGGCTTGGCGAAACGAGGCGTCATGAAGATCCCCTTTTGCTTGAGCGCACGAAAAATCGATGGGATCGGCGCTTCGGAGCCTATGATCGCGTTGTCTTTCATAATGTCATAATAGATAATTTGCCCCTGAGAATAAGCTGAACTTATGGCTGAGTCCGATGAACGTCCGACAGATCGAGGCCTTCCAGGCAGTCATGGCAAGCGGCAGCGTGACGCGTGCGGGGGAGCGGCTGAGCATCTCGCAGCCAGCCGTCAGCCAGTTGATCGCGCAATTCGAACGGAGCTGCGGCTTCCGCTTGTTCAACCGCCAGGGCAGCAAGATCACGCCGACCCGCGAGGCCGAAGCGCTCTACAACGAGGTCCAGCGCATGTTCATCGGCGTCGGCCAGATCGCGCGGGTGGCTACGGCGCTGCGCGACCAGAACTGGGGATCCGTCAGCGTCGGCGCCTTCCCGGCTATCGCCCGGCGGGTGCTGCCAGAGATCGTGTGGAGCTTCTGCGAGGCGCATCCCGACACGCGCTTCCGTCTGGAAAGCATGCGCTCACGCAGCCTGATCGACGCGGTCGCGGCCCAGCATGTGGATTTCGGCCTGAGCATCCTGCCGGGCGACCGTCCCGAGGTGGTCAGCGCGCATCTGCACCGCCTGCGCGGGGTTTGCATCCTGCCGGCGGCGCATCCTTTGGCCGAGCGTCACACCATCCACGCCCACGACCTCGCGAACGAGGATTTCATCTCGCTCGGTCCGCAGGATCATTCGCGCTTCATGATCGACCGCGTGTTCGACGAACTCAAGGTGCCCCGGCGCAGCCGCATCGAGGCCGGCCAATCGGAGACGGCCTTTTCCTTCGTTGCGGCCAAGGCCGGTGTCGCCGTGGTCGACCCAATCAGCGCCTTCAACAACGAAGACACGCGCATCGCCGTCCGCCGGTTCGAGCCCACCGTCGAATTCGACATCTGGCTGATCCGGCCGAAGGCGGCGCGCTCGTTCAATCTGGTGGACAGCTTCGTCTCGTTCACGCTGGAGCGGCTCGAGGTTTTCGCTTCGACCCTCAACGCAGCCTGAAGGCCGCCCCGGCGCCCACCCGTTCGGCGGCACTACGACCTCTTCCGCCCCGGGGACCGCGACCTGTACCCCCGCTGGTCGCGGTCCGGAACCGGCTGCTGGAGGAGACCGCGCCGGACCGGTAGCGGATTCTCATTCCCCACCGGAATGGGCTGGCTTACGGCGCCGGACGGGCGCCGCGTTCGAAACAGGGTTCACACCCCTCCATCAAGGCGAACAATCGGCGGCGGTCAGCCCACCGGGACGGCGATGAGCATCAGGGGGACATGATGCTGGCAGCCGTACATGTCGCCATCGCCGGACGAACCCTGGGCGCGCGGGCGCCTGATGGTGATCTTGATCGCGTTGGCCATGTCGATCTCGAAGAAGGACGACACCTGCGAGACGTCGATGCCGTAGGCTCTGGCGACCGACTCCGCGCTGATCGCACCGGTCGCGCGAACGGCCTCGTAGCGATCCTTGTCCTTGAACAGGATGTCGAAGGTGATCCGGTAGGGGCCCGCATTCTTGCTGCGGACGATGTCGGCCAGATCCTTGAGCGGGCGTGTGTTCATCTCAGAGATCCTCGTAGCGGACGGGGAATAGTTCGGTCGGGGTGTCGACCTTCATCAGGTGGTAGGCGCTGAACTCGTAGACCGGTCCCAGATCCAGGTCCGAAGGGGAATAGGGGAAGGCGAGGTTGCCGGATGTGTTGATGATGCCCGGATAATGGTAATGCAGCATCGCGCCGCTGATCTGGTGGCACGCCGCATGGGCCAGTTCCTGGTCGGCGGCCGTCACCTCGATCACGAGGCCGATTTCGCGCTGGGGCGCCGTTTCCGGCTCCAATTCCTTCATCACGCCGTTGCCGCCGTAGACGTGGAAGGCCACGGCGACCGGCGCCGGGGCGAAGTAATCCAGGGCCTTCCTGCGGACGTCGTCCAGGATCGCGTCGAGCGCCCGGATCGTGGTCGGGCAGCGGATGCCGGCGATGGCGATGGAGCGGTAGCCGGCAAGCCTGGCCCCTTCGAGCTTCACGTAGTAATCGGTCGTTTCCGTCAACGTGGCGCCGCGCACCCGGACCTGACGCTCACCGACCTGCTCGAACGTGCAGCCGGACAGATCGATCTCGTGGCCAGGGCCGGATTGCTTGAAAGGGTTCTCGCGTTCGTACAGCGAATGGGCGGCGACGGATTTGACCGAGGCGCGCCTCGCCGTGCTGCCGGGCTCCAGCAGGAAGCTGTCCTCCTCCACCGTGCCGAGCATCACGTCCATGGCGAAGGGCTCGGCCGAGAAGGCTCCGCATTCGAGGATCTTTCCCATATGGATCGCCAGCGCCGGATCGGCCCCGCGCCAGATCGGGAAGGCGGCGATCACCGAATCGTCGCAGGCCCGGCCGGCGATGACGACGTCCGCGCCGCCGTCGAGCGCTTCGCAGATCGGCTCGTGCCCCATCTGCGCGACCAGCGTCACCGTCTCGTCCAGAAGCTCCGTGGTCAGGGGGGTGCCGGCTTCGAAATCGACGATTTCGCCCGCCGCGACCGCCCGTTTGGCCCGCTCGATCGGGATGTCCGAGCGGATGGTCGCAAGCCTGAAGTTCAGGCCCTGCTCCTGGGCGATCTCGCGAACCAGCCGGGCCGTCCGCTCGACCTGGACGCCCGACCCGGCACCGCCGACGCTGCCGACGATGACCGGGATGCCGGCCGCGCGGCCGGCGCGGATGAGGGCGGTCAGTTCCCGCTTGATGCTGACGTCCGACACCAGCGGCTTGCCGGAGCCGAGGTAATGCGGTCCCGGATCGGTCGATCCGGCGTCCACCGCAATGACGGCCGGTCCCAGCGACATGCCGCGGGCCAAAGCGTCGTCGCCGAAACCGTATCCTAGCGTCCCCGTCGGGGTGAGCACTGTAATCGCGGCCATCAACCACCTCGAATCGTCAACGAAGGGGGGATCGGGCAGGCACTGCGCTCCTGCCGGCGATCCGGTTGCTCCGCTGGAATTGAGGACTCGGGCGCCGGTCGGGTCAAATCGCTTGTCGCGGCTCAGCCATAACCAGGAGATATGCCCCTCGCGGTGCCTATTCCGGCGCGCCGATCAGCTTCGCAAGCTCCGCGATCCTGGCCGTCAGCCGGGTGCGGACATGCGCGATCAGTGCTTGCGAACCCAGCGAGATGTCGCGGAAGCTCGGCGTGACGACCCAGATGTCGTAGGTCACCAGCGGCCGGAAGGGGCGCACGACAAGCTGGGACGGGGCGAAATCGACCGTGCTCAACGGGTCCACGACGGCGACGCCGACTCCGGCGGCCACGAAGGAGCAGCAGGCTTCGGTCAACTGTGCCTTCAGGACGATGTCGCGTGCGGCACCGCATTCGGAAAAGGCCTGATCGACCTTGAGCTGGGCCCGGTCCTCCTCGGCCATCGCGACGAAACGCTCGCCATGCAGGTCCCCGGCTTCGATCACCGGGCAACCGGACAGCCTGTGACCGACCGGCAGGATGCAGACCGCGTCCATCGAGCACAGCCTGTCGAAACGGACGCCGGGGCGCTCGGACGCGACCATGCCGAAGCCGACATCGACCCCCTGCGAGGCGACCCGGTCGACGAGAAGCCAGGAATTACGGCTCGACAGCGTCACCCGCAGACCTGGCTTCGACCGCAGGAAGTCCGCCAGGATCGGCGGCAGGACGCGGGTCGCGAGCGACGGAAAGGCAACGATCTCGATCTCGCCATAGTCGAACTGCCGGATGGCGCGGGCTCGCGCCGACACGGAATCGACGCCGAGAAAGACCCGTTCGACCTCGGAGTACAGCATCTCGCCTTCGGCGGTCGGAATGACGCCGTTCTTCTGCCGATGGAACAGGGAGAAGCCGCAGGAACGCTCTAGCAGCAGGATCAGCTTGCTCACCGCAGGCTGGGACAGATGCAGCTTTTCGGCCGCCCGCGTGAAGCTTCCCAGTTCGACAATGGCCTTGAACGCTTCGAGCTGCCGGATGTTCATAACCAGAGGTTATCGTGGATCGCCGCGCGGCACGAGCGTCCCTTTGGGTAGCGTCGAGCGGTTGTTCCGGTGCCCCGTCGGGCACTATGGGGCCTTGTTGCACCAAGGCCTTCGGTTGCGGCATTCGGGGTGTCGCGGTTGAAGGAGACGCGGATCACGCCCGGCGGGCAGCGCATCCATCTCCTCCAGAGTTGAGGTGATCCTCCACGTCAGCCCCACGGTTACAAGCAAGATGGTGCGGGGGCTGACGGAACCGCCGTGACAAAGCCTGCCAGAAGGCCGAATGGCGTTCTCGATACGTCGGCTGGGCAGGGGGTTGAGTTGAAATCTCCCGACCCTACACGCCCTCACCGATCTGGCGCCGCACCTCGTCGGCAATCGGATGCAGAAGCGCCTGCGCATCGGCGGGTCCGACCAAACTGTAGCCCATGCCTTTGGCCGCCCATGAAAAGCCGCTGGTCGACGTCCGGCTCAAGGGCTGCATCGGGACATCCCGATCGACCGCCATGGGGCGGCTCAGCATGACCAGACGCGTGCCGTGGTCATCGTCATACATGAAGAGCGCCGCCGGCCCATGCGGGGTCGCGACGACACGTCCGCCCATGAAGCGGTAGCCCGATGCTTCGAGGTTCGGAATCCCGACCTGCCGTCCCAGACGGGCGGAAATCCAATCGGCAAGTTCGGCACCGGCGCCGGCACGCAGTTCGACGGGCCGGAGGCGGTCAGGGCTGAAGACGACGTAATTGTCGGCAGCCTCCTGGCCGAGCGAGGCGACGCCCTGCAGCGGCGGATCGGACAATCCCCGAAGTGCCCAGCCTCCGGCACCGCCGAAGCTTATCAATACAACGGCCGCGGCGGCGGCCCACCACGGCAAGCGGGATCGGCGCCCTCGGCCTTCCGCGATGTGTCTGACATTGAGTGCCGCGGGAACCGGTTCGTCGGCTATCGGCAGGAGAAGGGCTCTGAGATCGTCGCGCTGGGCGGCATAGCCCGACACGCGCTCCGCCACGTCGGGATGGACCTCCAGATAGGCCGCCACCTCGGCCTGCCGGACCGGATCGAGGCGCTGGTCGACGAAGGCATTGAGATCGTCCTCGGTGATCGGGCGGCTGATCATTTCACCCTCCGCAAATGGGATTGTCCGACAGGTTCGGCCGGCGTCTCCCTGATGCTCTTCAGCAGTTTTTCACGCGCACGGGACAATCGTGACATCACCGTCCCTATCGGAACATCGAGGATCCTGGCCGCATCCGCATAGGAGAGGTCTTCTATGCTGACGAGCAGAATGACCGCGCGCTGGTCCTCGGGAAGCGTGCCAAGCGCATGCAACAGGGCACGGTGATGCAGGCCATCCTCCTGCGCCGGCGGCGTCGAGAGCCAGTTTTCGGCGGCGTCGACGTCGATGTCCGAGGATCGCGTGGATCTGCGCTTCAATTCCGTCATGGCGAGGTTGTGCAGGATGGTGAAGACCCATCTGCGGGTGTCGCCGTCGACCCGGCGCTGGTTCCAGTGGGCGATGGCGCGTTCCAGGCAGTCCTGGACCAGATCGTCGGCCGCCGTGCGATCACGAAGCAGCGAGCGCGCGTATCGGCGAAGCGCCGGTATAAGGGGTTCAAGCAGTTCGATCATCATCGGGCATCGTGCGACCATGGATACCGAGACTGGGAATACTGAGACGTGCGCCGGCCCGCCTCCGCGTTTGAGGGCGGGCCGGCCGAATGTCACCGCGCCTGGATTTGGACGACGGCACCGGGCTGGGCCGCCGTGCCCTCGGTTATGACCAGATATCGTTTCTCGGCTTTCGCAGTGTTCTGCACGATCTGCCGGATCGGTCCCGACGCATTGACAATCGCGGATCCGGCCGGATTCGTCATGAACGCGGCGAGCGGTTGCAGCGCGCCGTGGCCGGCTTCCGTCTCGGCCAGCGCCAGCACATAGGGCTTCCTGGGTTCGAGGTTCGTCACCGAGGCCTGAAGAACCTGAATCAACCCCTGGTCGAACAGCGACACCGCCGTGACGGATTTCCCGGGCTTCCCGTTCGCCGAGACCGCGAGGTCGAGATGCGTCGCCTGCCCGGCGACCCCGAGCGGGGTCAGGTTGTCGGTTCCGGCACCTTCGGGTACGGCGTCGGGCACATAGGTGATCGCCTGCGGCGCCTGGCCGATCGGCACGGTCGCAGTCACCGTGTTCGTCATCGTGTCGATAGCCGTCATTCCGTCCGCATTCTCCAGCCCGACATAGATGCGGCTGCCGTCGCCCGACGGCCAGACGCCGTGCGGCAGGTTGCCGACGGGAATGGTCGCGACCTGCTCGAAATTGTCGGTACGGAAGACCTTCACTTCGTTCAGGCCGCCGATGGTGACGTAGGCGAACGTCCCATTGGCGTTGTGTGCGAAATTGACGTGGTTGGTGATCGGGCCGGTATCGAGCGTCTTGATCGGATCGAACGGCGGCTGGGCATTGAAGACCTGTGTCTTGCCGACATCCTTCAGGGTGAACCAGACCTGCCGGCCATCCGGCGTCGCCGCGATGTTCGGACAGAAGGGGCTGGCCTGCGGGATGCGGGCGACGATCTGGTGATCCGCCACGCTGACGACATCGGTCTCCGGGTTGAACGACGAGCAGATGTAGCCGTATTTTCCGTCCGGTGAGAAGATCTGCATGCCGGGACCGTTCGGCGTCTTGATGCGGGTCTTCTCTTCGAAGGTCTTGGCATCCAGGACGGCGACATAGTCTTCGCCGCGCACGGTGACCCAGACCTCGCTGCCGTCCGGGGTGAAGAACGCCTCGTGAGGCGAGCGTCCGACATAGGTGGTGTGCTTGACCGAATTGGTGGCCGTGTCGATGAAGGTGACCGAATTGGAGCCGATCGACACGACCGCGATGGTCTTGCGGTCGGGAGAGAAACCCATGCCATGGACCAGGACCTGGCCTTTGTAGAGCGGGCTGAAGTTCGCCGGCTGTGGGTCTCCCAGGCGAATGACGCCGAGCAATCTGTTGTCAACAGGATCGATGACCGAAACCGTGTTCGAGAATTGCTCGGCGGCGTAGATGCGATCACGGTGGCTGATCGGAAAATCAGGCGCCGTGCTGGCGTAGGGCGCTTGCCCGGCATAGGCGGGCAGATGTCCGGCAAGCATGGTGCAGGCGATCATCGCCAGGGTGGAAAGCAGACGACCCTTCATTGGGACTGGCCCTCTTTCATGTGCATGTGCATTGCAGACGGAGGGATCTGCGAGGCAGGCGAGTGAGGCGGGACCTGAGTCGGTACCGGCAGGGACGGCGGCAGCGGCTGGCCCAGGGCCATGCGCATCGCGGCGATCTCCTGCTGCTGCTCGACGATGATCTCCTGCGCGATGCGCCGAAGCTGCTCGTTCTTCCCGTACCGCAGTTCGGCGAGCGCCATGTCGATTGCGCCCTGATGGTGGGGAATCATCATCGCCGTGAAATCGGCGTCGACGTCGCCTGTCGGTTTCACCGCCATGCCGGACATCATCCTGTCCATGGCGGCGTTGTTTTCCGCAAGGAACGGCGCTTCATCGTCGAGCGCCGATGCCGTGGCCGGCTCGGTTGAGTGGGTGTGGGCGGTTTGGGCGCCGGCAGGCGTTGGTGCCGCCGTTCCCATCACCAGGGCGAGGGGCACGGCTGCCACTATCGGATATCGCATAGGAGGCTCTTCGGTCTGTCTCGTCGCGGTCTTGACGGGGTGGACTGGCCGACAACGCGATTATTCCGTGCCACGCAGATTTTTTTGCAAAGGATGGGACGCTCATCCGGTGGGGGGATGGGGCAGGCCATTTCTCAGTGACGGGGAGCGGCAACTTGAGATGCCTTCGCGACCGTATGCGTCCAGCTATGGCGTGAAACAGCTTTCTCATCGGCAGCCCTTCGCCAGGAGATCGCGAAGCCGCCGGATCCCATTCTCAACCGCCTCTTGCAGGCCGTCTGCTTCCCGGCACAATGCGCAAAGTCCAGCTTAGGTTTTCGCCGGGTTGAGCAGCACCCACAGTCTGGCGATCCTGCCATCGACGACTTCCGCCACATCGCTTCCCGTGACCGCAACCGGGCCATCGGCCGGACCCGCTTTCCATGAAAGATATCCGAGACCGTGATGGCCCACGGCGTCGCCCTGCGGCTGGAAACGAAACGCAGGTCCGAACCGCTCCAGGAGAGCGCCCGCGACCTCCGAGATGGCCGCACGTCCCCTTACGATATCAGTCGGTTCGTACATGATCGGCTCGGCCACGAAGAGCTCTGCGATGGCTGCGGCACGCTTCCCGGCGTCCCGCTCATTGAAGACGTGTTCCAGGTTCGAGCGCAGAAGGCGGTTGTAGTCCGGTTCTTCGGATGAATGCGCCGTGTGATCCGCATTGGACATTGTGCTTCCCCTTGCTGGAGCGGCCTGCCGGCCGCCGTGGAACGGTTCAGATTTTCACCAGGTTCAGAGCGGGGAGTGGTCCGCCGGGGAACTGGGTCAGGCGGCTGCCGAGGGCGAGCGAGCCGAGGTCGATGCCGAAGAAGCCGAGACGGTCGATCAGAGCGCCCACCCGGGCCTTGGCGTCGGCATCGTCGCCCGAATAGAACAGCACGCGTTTGCCGCCATCGCCGGACGGATCGCCGGAAAGCAGATGCGGCTGGAGATGGTTGAACGCCTTCACCAGCCGCGCACCGGGGACAAGACCGGCGACCACCTCCGAGGATGACCGGTCGCCAAGAGGCACGGGCTTGAACAGCGGTGCCTCGATCGGGTTGTTGGCGTCGACGACGATGCGCCCCGCCCAGTCGGGCAAACCGGCGAGTGCGTCCGGCAGCTTCGACCAGTTCACCGCGACGAACACCATGTCCTGGGCCGCCGCCTCGGCCGGCGTCCCCGCCCGTATCGACGGCCCGAGGTCAGCCGCCAGCGTTGCCAGGGTCTCCGGGCCGCGGCTGTTGGCGATGATGGCGGCGATGCCTCTGGCGGCGAGAGCCGTCGCAATGGCGCGGCCGATGTTGCCGGCGCCGATGATGCCGATGCTGGTCATGGATCATGCTCCTGCTTTGAAGGAATGGGGATCAGGCGATCTGGCCGCCGTCGACGGTGAGGGTCGCGCCGGTGATGTAGCCGGCATCCGGACCGGCCAGGAACGCGACCGCGGCGGCGATGTCCTCGGGTTGGCCATAGCGGCCGAGCGACGTCATGGCGCGCAGGGCGTCGGCATGACCCGCTGATTCCGGGTTCATGTCGGTGTTGATCGCACCCGGCTGGACCAGATTGACGGTGATGCCGCGCGGGCCGAGATCGCGCGACCAGCCACGGGTGTAGGCGGCAACCGCCGCCTTCGTCGCGATGTAGTCGGCCACGCCGGGAAAAGCGATGCGGTCGGCGCCGGTCGTGCCGATGGAGACGATCCGGCCGCCATCGCCGAGCAGCGGTGCCGCGGCGCGCACGGCCGTCGCGACGCCCTTGATGTTGATGTCGATCTGGCGGTCGAACGCGGCGACGTCCGCCGCGGGATCGCCGACCAGTCCGGTGACGAAGACGCCGGCCGAGTTGACCAGGATGTCCAGCCGACCGAACAGCTCATGGGCCTGTTTCACCAAGCGTTCGACATCGGCGCTCACGGCCTGATCGGCACGGATCGCCACCGCGCGGCGGCCGAGGCTCTCCACGGACGCCACCACCTCGTCGGCCTTGTCCTTGGTCTGCGCGTAGCTGAATGCGACGTCCGCGCCATCCCTGGCAAGGCGCCTGACGATGGCGGCGCCGATGCCGCGCGAACCGCCGGTAACCAGGGCGACCTTGCCGGTCAGGGGAGAAAGGCTGCTCATCGCGGGAACACTCCGTTGGGTTTCGATGACGGGAGTGTCGCCTTTTCATCTCTCCATGATTAGCAGGGAATGGCTTGGATTATCTTCAAGTATCCATTTAAAATAGCTGGATGGAAACGCTCGCCAATCTGGAAGCCTTCGTCCGCAGCGCCGAAACCGGCAGCTTCTCGTCCGCGGCCCGCCGCCTGGGCCTGACGCCGGCGGCGGTGAGCCGCAACGTTGCGATGCTGGAGCGCAACGTCGGGGTCCGGTTGTTCCACCGCTCGACACGCAAGCTGACCCTGACCGAGGCCGGGGAGCGCTTCCTGTCGGCGATCGGCGGCACTCTCGAAACCTTGCAGGCCGCCATCGCCGATGTGGCGACGAATGCGGAACAACCGGCCGGCGTGCTGAAGGTCAGCCTGCCGCCGACCTTCGGCATCACGCATGTCCTGCCCCTGCTGCCCGGCTTTCTGGCCCGCTATCCGCTCATCCGGCCGGAATGGCATTTCGAGAACCGCCCGGTGGACCTGATCGCCGAAGGATATGATGCGGCGATCGGCGGCGGCTTTGACCTCGCGACGGGCGTGGTGGCACGCCCGTTGGCGCCCGCCCACATCATCGCGGTGGCGTCGCCGGCCTATATGACCGACCGGATCGCGCCGGTCGATCCACCCGGACTGGCGGAGCACCAGGGAATCGTCATGCGCTCCGTCCACACTGGCCGAGTGCGCCAATGGGCGATGCGTGACGCGGCAGGTGTCGAACTGCCGGCGATGCTGCCGGAGAGCATTGTTGTCAACGATCCGGCCGCCATGCGCGAGGCGGCACTGCTCGGGCTGGGCGTTGCGCTTCTTGCCGTACCGGACGTGCTTCAGCATCTTGAGCGGGGCGATCTGCTACGCCTCCTACCCCGGTGGTACGCGGACGCAGGCGCGATCTCGCTCTACTATGCGAGCCGGGCCCAGATGCCGGCAAAGACACGGGTTTTCATCGACACGCTGCTCGACCTGTTCCGCCGGGACCGTCTTGCCGAGCGTTTTGCCGGAAGTTTGGGGTAGATTGCTGGCGCGGAAGAAGCGTGATCGCACCACATCCGCAAGATCTTCTGTGATGCGTGTCCGTCAAAGAGTGTCGCGCAAAGGGCCGTGAGGCGGCACCGGGGAAACTGCTCATTCTACCGCACGGAAACTCAAGCGAAATCCCGCCTGCGCCGATGATGCTTCCAAGGGCTCACGGTGCGCCTAATCGCAGCGTATTTAGGCATGATGGCAAGATACAAAATCGCAAGCACAAGCACATAGTAAAAATTAACTCGCAATGCGTGTGCAGAAACATGCTTGGAAATCACGTCATCATTCTGTTTATTTTGGAATTACACTCAACAAATTTATGGATCCAGAATCCGCCGATCTCCCAATTAAATCAAAGGCCCCTAATTGCATTTTACGATTCCTTTCAGCCCAGCCCAGCCCAGCCCGACTTCCGCTTCCACGGTCACGCAACAGGATGATTGCCCGATCCTCGCCGAGCCTGTTACGCTATATTCATTCGAATATAGAGGTGCGGACATCCCGATGCTCCATCTCCCGGTTCTTCGCAGGCCCGCTGTGGCGCAAGCTGAACGACGAGAAAGCACAGGCAGGCGCCCTCGCCGCGCGTCTCGTGGAGCCGGAGGAAGCCCTGCGGAGCGCAGGAAAATGCATCGCCACCTTCATCGCGGCCATCGCCGCCCCACCGATCGAGGTCAAGAGTCCATGATTCCGCTCCGCCGCCTTGCCGCCCTGACGCTGCTGGCCGCCACCGCCGCGGCCTCGTCCGCCATCCCCGTGTCCACGGCCCGCGCCGAGGAGCTGGTCCTCTATGGGGCGGGCAGCCTGCGCGCCGCGATGACCGCCATCGCCGCCGATTATGCCAAGGCGACCGGCAACAGCGTGCGCACCGCCTTCGGACCGTCAGGTCTGATGCGCGACCGGATCGAGGCCGGCGAGGCGGTCGATCTCTTCACCTCGGCCGACATGGGACATGCGCTGACCCTGCGCAAGGACGGGCGGGCCGCCGCCGTGGCGATGTTCACCCGCAACCGGCTGTGCGCTTTCGCCAAACCCGACGCGCGGCTGGAGCCGGCTTCCTTCGCCGAGCGGCTTCTCGCCCCATCGGTGCGGATCGGCACCTCGACGCCCAAGGCCGATCCCGGCGGCGACTACACCTGGGAGATGTTCCAGCGGATCGGGCAGCACCATCCCGGCGCTTTCGCCACGCTCGACGCCAAGGCCAGGAAGATCGTCGGCGGCAGCACCGCCGCCGACCCGTCCGATCCCGACCCGATTGCCTCGGCTTTCGCGCGCGGCGACATCACCGTCATGATCGCCTATTGCAGCGGCGCCGAGCAGCGGCGCCAGGCCACGCCCGACCTCCAGGTGGTGCCGGTTCCGCCGCCCTACGCCACCGGTCCCGAATATGGCCTGGCGATCACCAGCCTCCAGAAGCCGGCCGCCGTCGGGCTGATGCTGGCGATCCTGTCGCCGGAGGGGCAGGCGACGCTGGCACGCTTCGGTTTCGACCCGGTCGGCCTGCCGTCGGGCGGGGAGCACTGACCGTGCCCCGCCCCCTCCACGAACATCCGTCCCTCGCTCGCATGCCTCCGGTCCGGCCTCCGTTCGACGACCGCTCGGACGTCGCGGCGGTCGTCTATGGCGGCACGGACGACCCCGACAGGCTGCTCTCCGGTTTCCTGCTCGACCTCCAGACGCAGGGTATCGACGCGGTGGGGATCGTGCAGGTCCGCCGGGAGGCACCGGTGGAGGGGCGGGCGGCGCACGGCTTCCGCCTGCTTTCCGGCCAGGGCAGCCCCTCTCCCGATGAGGATCCCGGCGGCGAGGCGCTGGCCGACATCGGACGGCGGCTGGCGGTCCTGGTCGAAGGGCGGCCTGACATCGTTGTGCTGAACCGCTTCGGCTGGCAGGAACTCAACGGCTCCGGCCTGCTCGACGTGCTGCAACTCGCGATGCTGCGCGAGCTGCCGGCGGTCATCGCGGTGCCCGAGGCGCTGTTCCCCCACTGGCTCGAGCTTGCCAATGGGCTGACCGTCAGGCTGCCCTGCGACCGTGCCGCGCTGGACCGCTGGTGGGTGTCGCTGTGGCGGGCACAGCCGGGCGGACGTCCTCCGACGGCGTGCGAGCGCGACAAGTAACCGAGCTCCCTTCCACGCCATCATCGTCAGACAGCAAGGGTCCGGCCCCTCACGCGCCGGGCGGTGCGCCCGACCCGAGAGCATCCCCTTGGCACGAGCGGTCATCGGTCGCTAGATACGGATGACCATGACCGATGAGAGGCGGGTGTGACGGACTCTGCGGCTTACCATCGCCTGATGGCGTGTTCGGTATCCGGCGACTTTGCCGATACGCAGGATCTCGGGCGCATGCTGCTGCGCCGTTGCAGTGACGCGTCGGCATCCTACCCATGCGCGTTGGGGCTGCCCCCGGACAGCCTGGGCGCCCTGGTCAGGACCGTCTTCCCGGAGGCGGCCGCCAGCTGGACGCCGGGGCACTGCTTTTCCCGGCACGTCCATCGTCTGGCCGACGCGGAAGCGGAGCATCGCCACGCCTGTGCCGTCCCCATGGACATCGCCGCGCCGAAGATCCTGCGGGCGGAGATCCTGCGGCCAGAGATCCTGCGGTCGAAGCGCGAGGAGGAGGACTTCCTCGGTCTGCTGTTGCGCAACCGCAGCACGGATCAGCCGATTGCCGCGGCCTTCGCCGTCATCATCGCGCGCGCCTGCGTGGAAAACGATCATCTCTGGCGCTCCCTCGGGCTGGTGGGGCGCAACTCCCTGGCGGATCTGCTTCTGCGCCATTTCCATCCGCTGGCGTCCGCCAACACCCGCAAGCTGCGCTGGAAACGCTTCTTCTACGAGCGGCTCCTCGCCGAAGGCCGGCCCACCGACCGGCCAACCGTCTGCGATGCCTGCGCCCATCATTCCGATTGCTATGGCGACATCGTCCCCACAAGGCCACACGGACCACAGTGACCGGAATTGGTGGTGCAGCGATAACCTGCGTCCTGGGACCGAGTCCTGTGCCCGACTCCTGTGATGGAAGACCGGCCGGGCAGCATGGAGCGGCGCTGAAAGCGCCCCCCGCGTGACCGCACACCCTGTCTAGGTGACGGATCATCCTGCTTCTAAGGCAGAGAGCCTCTTAACAGAGTGGCCGCAGACGATATATCCGTACAGATATATCGTCTGCGGCTAGCAGGTGGGGTCCGCAGGGGGCTGCCGCATCGGTGAGAGGGAAACGGCTACCATTGGGGGCGAGATGCATAATTCCTGTCTGTATATTACGTTTACGATTGGGGCGCTGAGTGCTGGCGAGGTGTTTGCGGCCGATGCCGCCAACGATCCAGCTGTCAATGCCGGGGCCGGCGTCTTCACGCTCGGCCAGATCAACGTGTCGGCCCAGGAGGCCGGCCAGCCGTCTCGTCCAGCGCAGCGTCGCGTGACGGTTTCCAGACCACTTGCAGGTCGGTGCCGGGATTGGCGCGCTCGAACGCCTGCTCATAGCGTTGGACCAGTTCATCCGGGTAGCTGGTCATCACGACGACCCGGTCCTCCAACGCCCAGCCCGCTCCGGAACCGAACATGAGAATGGTGCCGAGCAGCGGCGCGGCGATCCTGCGGAAGAGTGGGAGCATGCCTCGGCAGCCTCAAACAGTTATATTCTGAAAGATATAACGATAACCCTATACCTGTCAGGCTCTCGCGGCAACCACGGCCATGCAGCAGGAACGCCGCCATGAGGCGCTGCGACCTGCCGGGAGCAGGCCTGCCGCCACAGGCGCGCGGTGTGCTATGGCAAAGCCGATTTCCTGCATTGCAACAATGACGTCAAAAGATAGGAGGTGATATTTAAGGAAAACGCATGCGTCTGTATGAATAAAGTTTACAGCTCTTAAGTGAAGTTTGCCGCAGATACCGTTTGACGCTCTGAATATTATCAAACTACCCTTAAGGGGTAAACGGAGAAGACTGGAGTCACTCCAGCTTCCTCAACGGAAATTCATTCCTTTTCCGAAGACCGATTGCCCATTGACGTTGCTTTTCCCCGATATGGATCGCAAAGGATAATACTGCCATGACCGAGACCGCCAACCGGCCGCAGCGCAACGGCGCGCAGCCCAACATCCTGCTGATCTCCGTCGATCAATACCGCTACCCGCGCTTCTCCTATGGCCCCAAGGGCGGGCTGGCGGAACCGCTGAAGCGGATCCTGGGCTTCCGGGGCGAGGCGGATGTGGGCGAGAACGACTATGCGCGCTTCTTTCCCGGCCTGACCCGGCTGCGCAGGAACGCGGTGGCGCTGCACAACCACACCATCGCGTCCAGCGCCTGCACCCCCAGCCGTGCGGTGATGTTCACCGGCCAGTACGGCAACCGCACCGGTGTGACCCAGACCGACGGCATGTTCAAGGACGGCAACGCGGCGCGCTTCCCGTGGCTGGAGGCCGACGGCCATCCCACCATGGGCCATTGGATGCAGGCCATCGGCTATTCCTCGCATTATTTCGGCAAATGGCATGTCAGCAACCCGGCCGGCCATTCGCTCCAGCGCTACGGCTTCTCCGACTGGGAGCTGTCCTATCCCGAGCCCCATGGGGCGGCGATCAACAACCTGGGCCTCTACCGCGATGCCGGTTTCGCCGACAACGCCTGCCTGTTCCTGCGCCGCCGCGGGCTGGCGCTGCCCTACAATTACGGGGTTTCGGCGGACGAGGCGCGGCCCGGTTCCAACACCCCCGCCACCGATGCGGCAGAGCGCCCGTGGTTCGCGGTGGTGTCCTTCACCAACCCCCACGACATCGCGACATACCCCACGGTGATTTCGCAGGCCCTGCCGCCGACCGATGGAAGCACGGCGAAGACCCAGCCGGTGTTCGGCCCGCTCGATGTGCCCCTCCAGGGGCAGTCGTCGTACCCGCCGACCGAGGGCACCATGGCGATGCCGCTCAACCCGCAGGGCTTCCCGCAGGATTGCGCTGGTCGGATTCCGACCTGGAACGAGGATTTGTCGACCAAGCCGTCCTGTCAGTTCGACGCCGCCTACAAGATCGGTCTCGCTTTGTCGGCCAAGGCGAGCCATGGCGCCGTCAGCGCCGCCGGGGACGCGGCCGGGTCCGCCGACTGGGAGGCCGCGGTGGCGATGGCGCTGAAATTCACCATCCCGTTCCAGCTCTCCGAGGATCCGGAGGGGTACAGCATCCAGCTGCTGCAATTCTATGCCTGGCTGCATTCCCAGGTCGATCCGCAGATCAACCGCGTGCTCCAGGCCCTGGAGGATTCGGGCCAGGCCGACAACACCATCGTGATCTTCGTGGCCGACCATGGCGAGCTGGGTGCCGCCCACAACATGATGCTGGAGAAGTGGCACGTCGCCTATGAGGAGGCCGTGCATGTGCCGATGGTGGTGCGGTTCCCGGCCTCGATGGGCGGCGACGGGACCTCGCTGAGGCATGTGGAGGCCGTGACCAGCCATGCCGACCTCGTGCCCACCGTGCTGGGCCTGACCGGCGTCGGCCGGAGGGCCCTGGACAAGGCGGCGGACGAGCTGGCCAAGCGCCACACCATGGCGCCGTTGCCGGGCGTCGACCTGACCCCGGTGCTGAAGGCCCCCGGCACGCCGGTGACCTACCCCAACGGCCAGCCGCGCGAAGGCGTGCTGTTCATGACCGACGACGAGGTGACCCAGCCGTCCGAGGGCGGCCGGATCGCCGAGCCCGACTATTATGGCGCCTACGAGGTGTATTGCCGGACCGTCGAGGCGGTGCGCAGCGGCGACTTCAAGGTCAAGCCGGTGCCGGAGCTGTCCCCCGGCCCGGTGCGCCAGCCCAACCACATCCGCTGCGTGCGCACCGGCAGCGCCAAGTTGGCCCGCTATTTCGACCCGGCGAACCCGCTTCTGCTGGAATGGGAGATGTACGACCTGAACCGGGACCCGAACGAGGAAACCAACCTCGTGCAGGTGACCGGGCAGGCCCCGACGGCGCGCACCGACTTGGACAACCTGCCCGGCTGGTACGACGCGGCGGCGGTCCAGGCCGAAGCCGACCGCCTCGCCGCCCTGCTGGCGGATGTGGAGCGGCGGGCGGGGCTGGAGCCGTTCGTTCCGGCCGAACAGCCGGTGCCGGCGTAACGGGGATGCGGGGGCCTGGGAAACCAGGGCCCCCGCTTGCTGCCGAATTCGGGAGGAGCCGTCAGCGCTCGCGGTTCCGCCAGGACCGAGTGGCGGCCAGCACGGGCACCGACAGCGCCGCCCAGGACAGGGCGTCCACCAGCCCGTCGTCCAGCAAGGCGGTGACCAGCCCGGCGGCGGTCACGAGTGCGATCGCGGCTGGAATGCCGAAGATCGCCAGCAGGGGGAGGGGCGCGCGCGGCTTCATTCCCCGGCCTCCCCGACGGCGCTGCGCAGGGCGGGAGCGGCGGCGTGGTCCTGCGCGGTGCGGCGGCGGGCGAACCAGAGATAGAGGCCGCTGCCGAGGATGACGATGGTCAGCACATCCAGCACCGCCCACAGGATCTTCATCGGCAGCCCGCCGTAATCGCCGAAATGCAGCGGCTGCGACAGCCGCAGCGCCAGCATGTACCAGGGCATGGAGCGCATGTCGGTGAAGGCCCCGGTCTCGGCATCGATCAGGGCGGGGGTCAGGATGCGGTTGGTGGCCGGCGTGGCTCCCTTCAGCCAGACCGCGTAATGGTGGTTGCTGGAAAAGCGCACGCCGGGGAAGGCGATGAATTGCGGGCGCATGCCGGGGGCCGCCTCCATCGCGGTGCGGACGGCGGCATCGACGGAGGCGAAACGCTCCGGGACCGGTTTGCCCGCGTAGGGGGCGATCATCGCCGCCAGCTCGTTGGAACGCCAGTAGGCGACCAGCGGCACCGACAGGGTGTTGATGACGCCGGTCAGCCCGACCACGACCACCCACATCAGCGTGACGATGCCCAGCATGTTGTGCAGGTCGAGCCATTTCAGCCGCCTGCTGCGCCCGGCCCGCACGGTGCCGAAGGACAGCTTGCGCATGAAGGGAGCGTAGATCACCACGCCCGACAGGGTGGCGACGAACAGCAGGAAGCCCATGAAGCCGAGGAACAGCTCGCCGGGCAGGCCGGCGAACATGTCCACATGCAGGCGCAGCATCACATGCATGAAGCCCTTGTCGTCGTTCAGGTCGGCCAGGATGCGCGTGCTGCGCAGGTCGATGGCGGAGATGTGCATCTGCGCCACCGGCGGGCGGGCCCCCGGACCGGTGGTGACGTTCACCACCGGCCGGTCCTCGTCGAAGCTGAGGAACAGCGGGCGCTCGCCGGGGTATGTGGCCAGTGCCGTGGCCACCGCCTCGTCCAGCGACTTCAGCGGCGTTTCGGCCGGCATCGGCGGCAGGGTGTGTTCCGCCGTCAGCGCCTCGATCTCGTCATGGAAGATCAGCGGCAGGCCGGTCAGGCACAGCAGCAGCATGAAGACCGTGCAGATCAGGCTGGTCCATTTGTGGATCAGCGTCCAGACCCGGATGGTTCGGTTGGTCATCGCAAGCTCCTCATGCCGCCGTCAGGAGGCCACCGGCCAGAAAACCGCCTTTAGAAATCGACCGAGACGGACAGCTTGGCCGTCAGCGGGGCGCCCTGGCTCAGGTAGCCGCCATAGGCCGACGCCCAGTAGGCCTTGTCGGTCACGTTCTCCACCGCCGCGCGGATGGTGACCGGACGGTTCTGGACGTCGGCGATCATCCGCGCGCCGACGTCGAAGCGGGTCCAGCTCGGGATCTTCAGCGTGTTGGCGGTGTTGAGATACTGTGACCCGGTGTGGATCACGCGGCCGGTCAGCGTCACGGTGGGGAAGGAGGCGGGAAGGAAGGGCAGGTCCCATTCGACGTTGGCGTTGAACTGGTGGCGCGGCACGCCGACGGCGTCCTTGCCCTCGGTCGCGGCGTTGCCGGTGTCCGTCAGTTCCGGATCGATGAAGGTGGCGCCGCCCAGCAGGCGCAGGCCCTGCACCGGCTCGCCATACAGCATCAGCTCGATGCCGCGGTTGCGCTGTTCGCCGGACACGCTGTAGAGGCGGGTGAAGGCGTCGGTGACGCCGCTGGGCTGGGTGGTCTGGAACAGCGACAGCGAGCCGCCGAAGCTGCCGAAATCGAGCTTGCCGCCGACCTCGTACTGGACGGAGCGGTAGGGCTCGAAGATCTCTCCGGCATTGGCCGCGGTGGACGGGGCGGTCGGACCCTGCGCCAGCCCTTCGATCCGGTTGGCGTAGAGCGACAATTCCTTCAGCGGCTTCACCACCAGCCCGACCACCGGCGTCAGCGCCGACTGGTCGTAATCGGAGGTGCGGGCGCCGTTGGCCCGGTTGTAGCCGCGGACCTGGATGTTCTGCTGGCGCAGGCCGGCGGTGAGCATCACCCGGTCGTCCAGGATCGACAGCGTGTCCGAGGCGTAGAGGCTGCGCAGCACCGACTCGCTGACCTTCGGCAGGTCGCCCGTCATGCCGCTGGCCGAGGTCGTCGCCGAACGCGGCATCCCGACCATGCGGTAGAGGTTGATGGCGGTGGTGGTGCCGAATTCGAAGCCGTTGTTGTTGGTGGTTCGCAGGGCGGAGGCGCCGGCATTCAGCTGGTGCCGGACCGGGCCGGTGTGCAGGTCGGCCCGGACGCCGGCCTGGCCGGTGCTGGTGAAATCCTCGCGCGGGACGGTCAGGCGCCTGACCGTGCCGGTGCCGTCGGGACGGGTGACGGTGGGGGAGCCGTAGTCGCCGTCCTCGCGCATGCTGCGCAGGCCGAAGGCGCCATAGGCGGTCAGGTTGGGCAGGATGTCGTATTCGGCGCGGACCTGTCCGAAGGTGTCGCGCATCTGCGAATAGGTCCAGGGCTGCGCGTAGTTCTGCGAGGCCGACGGCACGGGCGGCACGAAGCTGCCGAAATAGACCACCGGGCGGCCCTGCTCCACCCGCTGGGTCTGGGTGCCGACGTCGAGCGTCACGCGTGCGCGCTCGCCGCGGTAGTCCAGCGCCAGGGAGCCGAGCTTCAGCGTCCGCTTCTCGTCGTCGACGGCGGTGTCGCCGCCGCGGACCGCGGCGTTGACGCGCACGCCGAACTGGTTGGCGTCGCCGAAGCGGCGGCCGACATCGGCGGACAGGCCGAGCCGGCTGTCCATCGCATAGCTGGCGGTCAGGCGGGTCAGCGGTTCGTCCTCCGCCCGCTTGGGCACGAGGTTCACGCCGCCGCCGATGCCGGAGCCGCTGGGGGCCGCCCCGTTCAGGAAGGCGTTGGCGCCCTTCAGGACCTCCACCCGTTCGAACATGTTGGTGGCGACGATCTGGCGCGGCGCCGTGCCGTAGAGGCCGTCGACCGACAAATCCTCGCCCGCCAGCTGGAAGCCGCGGATGACGAAGCTCTCCGCGAAATTGCCGTAGCCGAGGCTGCTGCGCACCGCCGGGTCGTTGGCCAGCACGTCGGCGATCGTCTCCGCCTGCTGGTTGCGGATGGTCTCGGCGGTGTAGCCGGTGACGGAGAACGGAACGTCCATCGCGTCCTGGTTGCCGAGCGCGCCGATGCGCCCGCCGCGCGCCACTTGTCCGCCGGCAAAGGCCGGGGGCAGGGCGCCGGGACCGGTTGCGGTCCGGTTGCCTTCGATCTGCACCGGATCGAGCTGGACGGCGCCGCCGGCCGCCACGCGTTCGACCGTGACGGTTTCGGTGTTGAGGAAGCGGGCGACCAGCCCGGTGCCGGACAGCAGGCGGTTCAGCCCCTCGCGCGCGGTCATCGCCCCGCTGACGCCGGGGGAGGCGACGCCCTGGGTCACGGCGCCGGGGGTCAGCACCTGGATGCGGGTGGCGGCGGAGAAGGCGGCGAGCGCCCCGTCGACCGACTGCGGCGCGATGGCGAAGCTGACGGCGCTTGCCGGGTTTGTCTGCGCCATTGCCGCGGGAACGCCGGGCAGCAGGAGCCCCGGTGCGATCAGCACCGTCGTCGCCAGCAGCTGCCCAAGGAACAGGCGGTCGAACAAACCGCTGCGGACGCTGCCCCGACATCCACCCTTCACGCCAAACTTCGCCCCAAACTTCGCCAATGCCATCGCTCGCCTCTGATATCCGGTGAGAGACCGCGCCGCATTCTGCGACTGCGTCTCATTCTCTTCTTTCCCGGACATGACGATGGGACGGCGGAGATCCCTGGGAGGTTTTTTAGGCTTCCCGATTTTTTTTCAGGCCTGCCGAATTTTTTAGCGGAGCAGGGTCAGGTAGGGGGTGATGCGGGTGGCGTGCACGCCGAGGCCGCGTTCCAGCGCATCGAACACGGCATCGGGCCGGTCGAGTGCGAAGACGCCGGAGACCACGCGCTCCGCCGCCTCGTCGTTCAGCAGCACCACTCGGCCCGGCCATTGCCCGTTCAGCGCGGCGATGACGGAGGCCAGCGACTGCTGGCGGAAGACGATCTGCCCCTGGCGCCATGCGAAGGCGACGGCGGGATCGGCCGCCCGCGGCCCGCTCAGGCCGAGCGGACCGGCCTCCGCGCTTTCGCCGGGATGCAGGCGGACGCTGTCGGGCCAGGGGGCGTGGCTGTCGGTGCCGGGATGGGCGGAGACCTCGACCAGCCCTTCGCCGACGGTGACGGTCGTGCGCCCGTCCTCGCGCCGGACGCTGAACTGGGTGCCCAGCACGCGGGCGGCGCCGGCCCCGCCATCGACGACGAAGGGATGGTCGGGGGCGCGGGTGACGTGGAACCACGCCTCCCCGCGCAGGATGCGGACGCGCCTCTCGCCGTCCCGGAAATCGAGCGCGAGTGCGGTGCCGCCGTTCATGTCGGCCGTCGAGCCGTCCGGCAAGGTCAAGGTCCGGCGCTGTCCGGCCGGGGTCACCTGATCGGCGACGGCATTCTGGTAGAGCGTCGGCCCACGCCAGACGCCGAGCCCGCCGACCGCCAGCAGGACCGCCATCGCCGCGGCGAAGCGCCGGACACCGGCCGCCGCCGGGCGGCGGGACGGCGCGCTGTGGGACCCGGCATAGGCAGCACGGGCCGGCTCCTTCAGGTCGTGCAGCAGGGTTTGCAGGCCGGTCCAGGCATCGGCATGGGCCGGGCTGCGGGCCAGCCATTCGGCGAAGGCGGCACGCTCCGCCGGGGTGTGATCGTCGGATTGCAGGCGGAAGAACCACGCGTTGGCTTCGGAAAACAGCCGGTCCCCATCGGATCCGGTGCCATCGGATCCGGTGTCCGCCGTTTCGTTTTCTGCCGGCCCCCTGCGCTGGTCGTCCCGATGATCCGTCACGTCTTGCCGCAAGCTCCTGTTTGCCTCGTGTAGTGGAAGACGACCCGCGGAGGCCGATCCCTCAAAGAAAATGACCGGTCGGGACGCGAACCCCGCCGGTCAGCGCAGCGGGCGCCGCCTCATGTGGGCGCGGCATTGTTCCAGCGCCGTGCGCAGATGGTACTCCACGGTGCGCGGCGAGATGCCCAGCCGCTCGCCAATGGCGCGGTAGGGCAGCCCTTCGACATGGTAGAGCAGGAACACCTCGCGGGTTTTGGGGGGCAGGGCATCGATGGCGCCGCGCAGCCGGGCCATGGTCTGGGTCCGCTCGACCACCGCGTCGGCGGCGGGGCCTGTGGCCGGCAGATCATCGTCGGGCGGGCCGGCCTCGCGCAGGCGCTGGCGCCGGGCGGCCCGGCAATGGTCCAGCGCGATGCGGTCGGCCACCACATAGAGCAGGCCCGCCGGATTCTGGACCGCCTCGCCGTCGGGCAGGCGGGCCAGCCGCAGGAAGGCGTCCTGCGCCAGATCGCCCGCCGTCTGCGGATCGCCGGTCCGCCGCGCGATGGCACGCTCCACCCGCAGCCGATGTGCATCGAACAGCTCCGCGATCTTGCGCGCCCATGTGCCGACGGTGCCCGTCATCGGGCGCGCCGGGGCTGGAGGTCGGCGGGGAGGGGAGGGCGGAAAGTGTCGGTCACGGATGCGCGGGTTGCCGGGTGCAGGGGAGCCGGCAGTGCTGGGGCCATCGCCCGGAACGCCGGTCACACCGGTATAGCCGCACCGAGCTTAGAATGCGAACCATTCTTATTATCGGAAACCGTCCCGCCTGCCCGGACCGGGCGTTGTCACGGGGCCGGTGGCGGAGTGCCGCTGCCGCTCAGAGTCTGTCTGGTGCTTATTGAAGCACCAGACAGATTCTGAGCTTTTGGTTTTCCGTGTGATCCACGCTTCAAGCGATTCCGCTTGAAACGATCACACTCTATGGAGATGGCTTGCCGTCGAGGCGGTCCAGGATCTCCTGCGCCTGGGCGAACAGGGAGTCGCGGGCGGCGCACAGCCGTTCGAGGGCCGTCTTCGACTGGGTGATCGTCCATCGCGCGTGGTAGATCTGCCGGTCGAGAGCATCGATGTCCCTCTCGATGAAGATCAGCCACTCGCGGTCGGTCTGTGTCTGGCGGTCGCTCATGATCGAGCCTCCCATTTCCCTCATCGGTCCGCCCATGAAGTTGACCTGCGGAGTTGACCTGTGGAGGCGCCCCGCTTTCAGGGGCCGGGCGCCTCCCGGTGAAGTCCGTCCGAGTCAGTGGGACGGTCTGGCCAGATCGAAGCGGTCCGCGTTCATGATCTTGGTCCAGGCGGCGACGAAGTCCTTCGCGAACTTCTCGTGCGCGTCACGGCAGCCATAGACCTCCGCGACCGCGCGGAGCTGCGAATGCGCCCCGAAGATCAGGTCGACGCGGGTCGCCGTCCATTTCGGCTGTCCCGTCCTGCGGTCCCGCCCTTCGTAGATGCCGTCCGCATTCGGCGGCTGCCACTCCGTGCCCATGTCGAGCAGGTTGACGAAGAAGTCGTTGGTCAGCGTCCCCGGCCGGCCGGTGAAAACGCCATGTCTGGCGCCGCCGGCATTGGCGCCGAGAACGCGCAGACCCCCGACGAGAACCGTCATCTCCGGGCCGGTCAGCCGCAGCAATGCCGCCCGGTCCACCAGCGCCTCTTCCGGGATCATGAACTGCTGCCTGCCGCCGTTGACATAGTTGCGGAAGCCGTCGGCGCGCGGTTCGAGTGGGGCGAAGGACTCGACGTCGGTCTGTTCCTGCGATGCGTCCATGCGGCCGGGCGAGAACGGCACCTGCAGGGTCAGGCCGGCATCCTGGGCCGCCTTTTCGATGGCCGTACCGCCGGCTAGCACGATCAGGTCGGCAAGCGAGATTTTCCTGCCGCCGCCGGCCGCCGCGTTGAAGTCCTTCTGAATGGCTTCCAGTGTTTGCAGCACGGTCTGCAACTGTGCCGGCTCGTTGACCTCCCAATCCTTCTGCGGGGCGAGGCGGATGCGCGCGCCGTTGGCGCCGCCGCGCTTGTCGGAGCCACGGAAGGTGGACGCCGACGCCCAGGCGACCGAAACCAGCTGCGGGACAGAGAGGCCGGACGAGAGAATCCGGGTCTTGAGAGCGGCGACGTCGGCATCCTCCACCAGGGGATGATCGAGCGGCGGGACCGGGTCCTGCCAGATCAGCGTCTCCTTCGGGACGAGCGGGCCGAGATAGCGGACGACCGGCCCCATGTCGCGGTGGGTCAGCTTGAACCACGCGCGGGCGAAGGCGTCGGCGAACTGGTCCGGATTCTCGTGGAAGCGCCGCGAGATCTTCTCATAGGCCGGGTCGAAGCGCAGCGACAGGTCGGTCGTCAGCATGGTGGGCAGGCGCTTCGCGGAGCCGGCGGCGGGGCCGGGGATCGACGGCTCGGCGTCCTTCGCCTGCCATTGCCACGCACCGGCCGGGCTCTTGGTCAGCTCCCATTCGAATTTGAACAGGTTGTCGAAGAAGTGGTTGCTCCACCGCGTCGGGGTCTGGGACCAGATCACTTCCGGGCCGCCGGTGATGGCGTCGGCGCCGAACCCGGTGCCGTGCTTGCTCTTCCAGCCCACACCCTGATCCTCCAGCGCCCCGGCTTCGGGTTCGGGGCCGAGGAAGGATGGATCGCCCGCGCCATGCGTCTTGCCGAAGGTGTGGCCGCCGGCGATCAGCGCCACGGTCTCCTCGTCGTTCATGGCCATGCGGCGGAAGGTCTCGCGGATGTCGTGGGCCGCCGCCGCCGGGTCGGGATTGCCGTTCGGCCCCTCCGGATTGACGTAAATGAGACCCATCTGCACCGCGCCCAGCGGATCGGCGAGCTGGCGTTCGCCGCTGTAGCGCTCGTCGCCGAGCCAGCTGCCCTCCGGCCCCCAGAAAAGCTCCTCCGGCTCCCAGGCGTCCACGCGGCCGCCGGCAAAGCCGAAGGTCTTGAAGCCCATCGATTCCAGGGCGACGTTGCCGGCCAGAACCATCAGGTCGGCCCAGGAAAGCTTGCGGCCGTATTTCTGCTTGACCGGCCACAGGAGGCGGCGCGCCTTGTCGAGGTTGGCGTTGTCCGGCCAGGAATTGAGCGGTGCGAACCGTTGCTGGCCGGTGCCGGCGCCGCCGCGGCCGTCGGTGATGCGGTAGGTGCCGGCGCTGTGCCAGGCCATGCGGATCATCAGGCCGCCATAATGACCGAAGTCGGCAGGCCACCAGTCCTGCGAGTCCGTCATCACGGCATGCAAATCCTTGATGACCGCGTCGAGGTCGAGGGACTGAAATTCCCTGGCGTAATCGAAATCCTTGCCCATCGGATCGGACAGGGCCGAATTCCGGTGAAGCATCTCGATATCGAGCGCATTGGGCCACCAGTCGCGGTTTCTGTGGCCCCGGCCTCCCCCGGCTTTTCGTCCGCTTCCCCCGCCTCCCCCGCTGAACGGGCACTTGCCCGCGCTCTCGTCGGTCTTCGCGTCCATCGGTTCCTCCTGCTTCGCTTAGGGATTCGCGTGGCGGCACTGAATGCTCTGTGGATAAAACTGTATGGTTAACGCACGATCAGGTAAAATGGTCTTTGGTGATTGCTGCGATAAGGCAAGCTTATGATTCCCGGCTCGGTCACCCTCCGGCAGCTTCGCTATTTCGACGCGCTGGCGCAGCACGCCCATTTCGGACGCGCGGCGGCGGCCTGCGCCGTTTCGCAGCCCGCCCTGTCGATGCAGATCAAGGAACTGGAGGAGGCACTGGGGGCGGCACTGGTCGAGCGGGGCGGCAGGAGCATCCGGTTGACCGCCTTCGGGCAGGAGGCATCCCTGCGCGTCCGCGACATCCTGCGGTCGGTCGATCAACTGGGGGAGCTTGCCCTGCTTTCGCGCAACCGGATCAGCGGCCGGCTGCGCATCGGCATGATCCCCACCATCGCCCCTTATCTGCTGCCGGCCGTGATCGGGGCGATCACGCGGGAGCACCCGCATGTCGAGATCGAGGTGCGCGAGGCGACGACCTCGAAACTGATCGAAGAACTTGCGGAGGGGCGGCTCGATACCGCGATCGTCGCCCTGCCGGTGTTCGAGCCGTCACTGACCGAGGTGGCGCTGTTCACCGAGGATTTCCTGCTGGTCCGTCCGGCCGACGATGCGGGAAAACCGGTGCCCACCGGGGAAATGCTGCGGGAAATGCGGCTTCTGCTGCTTGAGGAAGGGCACTGCTTCCGCAATCAGGCCCTGTCCTTCTGCAACATGCCGTCCTCCACGCCACGCAAGGCGCTGGAGGCCAACTCCTTCTCCACACTGGTCCAGATGGTCAGGGCCGGTATGGGGGTGACGCTGATCCCGGAGATGGCCGTGGCCGTGGAGACCGGTTCGGGCGCGGTCTCCGTCGTCCGCTTCAAGGATCCCCAGCCCTCCCGGACCATCGGCATGGTCTGGCGCAGGACAAGTCCGCTGGCCGGCCAGTTCCTGAAACTGACGGAGCTGCTCGGCCGGCCGGCGGAGTCATGATCGGGCTTCGGCGAAGCGGCGAAGCCATGCGGAGAGTTCCGGTTCCGCCCGACGCTTACCAGGTCGCCCGCAGGGACAGCATCGCGTTGCGCGGCTCGCCGTAATAGCCGTAGGTCTGGACGCTGGTCATGTATTTCTTGTCGAACAGGTTGTTGACGTTCAGCGTGGCCGAAACCTTCTCGGTGATCTGGTAGCGGGTCATCAGATCCACCACCGCGTAGCTGCCCTGCTCGGTCCGCCGGCTGCCGGTGCCGTTGTAGATGTCGCCCTGCCATTTGACATTGCCGCCGACGGTCAGGCGGTCCCAGGAGCCCGGCAGCCGGTAGGTGGTGAACATCTTCAGCGTGTCGCGCGGCACATAGGTCGTCAGGCGCTGGCCGCTGGCGTCCTTCACGGTGGTGTGGGCGAAGCCACCGCCGACCTGCCAGCCGGGCAGCACCTCGCCGGTCAGCTCCAACTCGAACCCCTTGCTCTTCGCACCCTTGGCCGCCTTGTAGGCCTGCCCGCCGTCGGGGGTGAAGCGGCCGCTGTCGGCGACGGCCAGATTGTCCTGCTGGATCAGGAACACGGCGGCGCTGGCGTTCAGGCGGCCGCCGAAGAATTCGGCCTTGACGCCGGCCTCATAGGCGTCGCCGTCGATGGGATCGAGGCTCTTGCCGGCGATGTCCTTGTAGTCCTGCGGCTTGAAGATGCTGGTGTAGCTGCCATAGACCGACCAGATGTCGGTCACGTCGAAGACGACGCCGGCATAGGGGGTGAGGACGCCGTTTTCCGACCGCTTTTCCGCGGTGCCGGCGGCGGCGTTCGGGTGGCTCTCCTCGCTCTGCTCCCAGCGGCTGATGCGGCTGCCGAGGATGACGGACAGGGCGTCGGTCGGCCGCAGCCGCGTGGCGAGATAGGCCGCCATCTGCCGCTCGTTGGTCTGCGACCAGCCTGTCGGGTTCAGCGTCGGCTGGGCGCTGCGGCCGTTCCAGGTGAAATAGTTGGAAATCGAGGTGTCGTAGCCGTCGATGAACCAGAGCGGATAATCGAGCCCGCTGCGCTTGGCGTAATAGCCGCCGACGCCGGCCATCAGATCGTGGGTCCGCCCGAACAGCTCGAAGGGGCCGGTGACGTCGGCGTTGATGGAGGTCTGTTGCAGGGTCGAATTCCAGCGGCCGGGCCAGATCCCCATGCCGGTGCCGTCGCGGCCGAGCGTGCCGCGCACGCCGTAGCCGAGCAGGCCGTCATATTCGCGCGTGCTGTGCTCGACATTCAGCGTCGCCGTCCAGCCATTGGCGAAACGGTGCTTCACGTCGCTGAAGACGGTCAGGTTGTCGTGCGTGAAATAGGCCCAGTCGGCGCCGCTGTTGAAGGAGCGCGAAAAATCCGTCCTACCGCCGTCGGCAAAGAACAGCGGGAAACCGGCACGCGAGGCGTTGTCCGACCTGTGCTTCTGGTATTCCACCCCGACGGTCCACAGCGTGTCGTCGCTGACGTCGGCCTCCAGAACGCCGTAGAGCACCTTCTTGCGTTCGTGCAGCCGGTCGATGAAGCTGTCGCCGTCCTGATAGGCGCCGACGACGCGGCCGCGCAGGCGGCCGTTCTCGACCAGCGGGCCGGACAGGTCCGCTTCGCCGCGGTAGCGGTTCCAGGAACCGCCCTGTCCCTGGACATAGCCCTGGACGGTGGGGGTCGGACGCTTGCGGACCAGATTGACCGCCGCGGAAGGATCGCCGACGCCGTTCAGCAGGCCGGCCGCCCCGCGCACCACCTCGACACGGTCGAACAGCGCCATGTCGGAGATGCTGTCGCCGAAGCCGTACACCGTCGAACGCGGGATGCCGTCGACCTGATAGTTGCTGACGGCGAAGCCGCGGGCATAGATCTCCGAGCCGTCGCTGCCGAGTGCCGCGGACTGCTGCCGCGACACGCCGACGGTCTGGTTGAGAACGTCGCCGATCTCGTTCAGCCCCTGGTCGTCCATGCGCTGGCGGGTCATGACGCTGACCGACTGCGGCGTCTCGCGCAGGGTCAGGTCGAGCTTGGTGGCGCTGGTCGACGGACCGGCGGCGGCGTAGGAGCCGCTGCCCTCGCTGCGGCCGCGGTCGCTGGAGGCGACGCCCTGCACCGTCATCGTATCGAGCATCGTCGCGCCGTCGCCGCCGCTGACCGGCTTTTCCAGCGTCACCGTGTCGGCATCGACGAAGCGCGCGGTCAGTCCGGTCCCCGCCAGCAGACGCACCAGCGCCTCGCGCGGGGCCATGGTTCCGGTCACGCCGGGGGAGGAGAGGCCCTGCGCGATGTCGGTCGGGTAGAGGACCTGAAGCCCGGCGGCCTGACCGTAGGCGGCGAGCACGCCCGGCAGGGGACCGCCGGCGATGGCGAAGGCGCGGGTGCCGGTCTGCTGCGCCACCTGCGGAACGGCCGCGGCGGTGGACGCCGCCTGTGCGCCATGCAGCGCGGTCGATGCCAGCAGCATCCCCATCATGACCGGCTTCCAACCGATCCGGCCGGCTGCCCGTTCCATGACCGCCCGTCCCCCGTCCACCCGTCCGCCGACCGCCCGTCCTGTCGGGCGCCCCCCAGTACCAACCATCGCTACGACCCCCAAAAAATGCGAATGAGTTGCATTTGCCATTCGGTGAGTCAGGACGCTGGCCGAAGGGCGGTCCCTCACCCCCCTTCGCAAAAAAACTCTCCGGATCCGGCTAGACGGAACGGATGATGACCAATCCGGGAAAAGGCCGCATCGTGCGCACGGGCAGGGTGCGGATGATGGCGTTAAGCGCTGCGTCCGGGCGGGCGATGTCGACGCTGCCATCGACCCGCAGAGCGGCGAGCGGACGGTCCCACAGCAGGATGCGGGCGGGATGGTAGCGGTTGAGGTCGGCGACCACCGCATCGAGCGGCTGGGCCTGGAAGACTAGGCGCCCCTGCCGCCACGCGGTCTCCGCCGCCAGCCCGTCGCGCAGCAGGGGGCCGGGCCCGTCGGGGCCGTAGCTGCGGCAATGGCCGGCGGCGAGATGGACCGGCGGCCGGTTCCCCGCCGCCAGCGTGGCCGTGCCCTTTTCGACCGCGACCACCACATCGTCCGGCCGGCGGTGCACGGTGACGGTGGCGTCCACCATGGTGACGCTGCCGTCGGCGCAGGCCACCGCGAAGGGGCGCCCGGATCGGGCGCGGCGGCGAAGCGCGCCCGGCCGTCGATCAGGCGGACCCGGCGCTCCGCGGCGGAAAACTCCACGGCGAGCGCGCTGCCGGCGTCGAGCTCGACCGACGAGCCGTCGGCAAGCGCCAGCGAGCGGCGCTCGCCGGTGCCGGTGCGGATCTCGCCCGGCCAGCCGGTCAGGGCCACCGTGCCCCCGAGCCCGGCGGCGCAGGCCGCGGCACCGCCCACGCCGAACGCCAGCAGCCGGCGCCGGGTCGGCTGCGGGCGGACGGCGCGACGCGGGTCCGGCAAGCGCGGTGTCGGCATGCGCGGGTCTGGCAGGCGATCAAGATCGTCCCAGACGCCGGACAGCCGGTCGAACTCCTGCCGATGGGCGGGATCCCGTGCCAGCCAGTCGGCGAAGGCCGCCCGGTCGGCGGTGTCCGCGTCGCCGGACTCCAGCCGGACGAACCATGCCAGCGCCGCCTCGCGCGGGTCGCCGGACGGCTCCGGCGGTCTGCCGTCGCGACCGCTCACAGAGCCAGCCGGTCGCGGCAATGGGCCAAGGCCTTCATCACATGCTTCTCCACCATGCTGCGCGAAATGCCCAGGCGCGCGGCGATGTCGGCATGGCTCAATCCGTCGAATTTGTGAAGCAGAAACACTTCCCGGCAGCGCGGCGGCAGTTCGGCCAGCGCGTGGCTCAGCCGTTCCAGCCGCTGCTTGTGCTCCAGGGCGGTTTCCGCGTCGGGCTCCTCCAGCGGGCGCTCCATCCCCAGCTCGGCCGGGGCGAAGCGGCGTCCGCGCCGGGTCTCCGCCCGCAGCCGGTCGAGCGCGATGTTGTCGGCCATGCGGAACAGGTAGGAGCGCGGGTTGTCGATCTCCGGCAGGGCGGTCAGGCTGCGCAGGCGCAGGTAGGTGTCCTGCACGACGTCTTCGGCAAGGCAGAGCGATCCGAGGCGCCGGGCCAGATGGCCGGTCATCTCCTCGTAATGGACGATCAGCAGACCCAACAGGGAAGACCGGTCTCTTTCAGCCATGACCTCGGCGACACCCGTTCCAGCGATCCATCGGAAATCCAGTCCTAACCATGAATGAGAATCATTCGCAATCAATACATCGTCCTTTGGAAAAAACTTTGCGAAACGGGGGTGAGGGGGTGACCGGCGGCGGTCGTCATGACGTGGAGGCGCTCTGTGCGCCCGTTTCCGTCCGGTGGATGGCGTCGCTTCAGGGGTGAGGATCGAGGGGCCGGCAAACGTCTATGGTTGAGAACGATACGCATTCGCGCATTTCATCTCCACCAGGGACAGCGACCGCCGCCATGACCAGATCACCCCCGCCCGCCCGCCGCCGGTACAGGGCCGTTCTCGCCGTCGGGGTGGTCGTCGCCGGCTTCGCCACCGCCGCCCTGCTGCGACCCGGCGACCCGGCGGCGTCCGCCGAACTGGCGGCGATCGGGCGCGGCACGGTCGAGGACACGGTGACCGCACTCGGCAAGATCCAGCCGCGCGCCTATGTCGATGTCGGCGCCCAGGTGTCGGGGCAGCTGATGCGGCTGCATGTCAAGGTCGGGCAGATGGTGCGCGAGGGCGACCTGCTGGCCGAGATCGACCCCGCCCTGCAACAGGCCAAGGTCGAGGCCGGCCGCGCCGAGCGCGCCCGCCTGACCGCCCTGCTGGACGAGCTGCGGGCGCGCGCCGACTTCGCCCAGGCCCAGCTTGCCCGCCAGACCGCGCTGCGCCGGGTGGAGGCCGGGCGCGGCGAGTCCTACGATCAGGCGCGGATGGAGGCGCGCACCGCCGCCGCCCAGGTCGACGCCACGCTCGCCCAGATCCGCCAGACGGACTCGACCCTCCAGGCCGACGAGGCGCAGCTCGGCTACACCCGCATCTACGCGCCGATGAGCGGCACGCTGATCGCGGTGGACGCCCGCCAGGGCCAGACCATCAACTCGACCTACGAGGCGCCGGTCCTGATGCGGATCGCCGACCTGTCGGCCATGACCGTCTGGACCCAGGTGTCGGAGGCCGACGTCACCCGCCTGACCGACGGCATGCCGCTCTACTTCACCACGCTCGGCCATCCCGGCCGGCGCTGGACGGCGCGGCTGCAGCAGATCCTGCCGGCGCCGCCGAAGCCGGTGACCGGCGGGTCCGCCAACGGCGCGGCCTCGTCGGGCGGCGGGACGGGGGCCAGCACCGTGGTGCTCTACACCGCCCTGTTCGAGGTCGCCAACGAGCGCGGCGAGCTGCGCCCGGAAATGACCGCCCAGGTCTTCTTCGTCGCCGCCGAGGCGAAGGACGCGCTGACCGTCCCGGTCGCGGCGCTCACCGCGACGGACGAGGCGTCGGGGCGGCACAGCGTCGCGATGATCGGGGAGGGCGGCGCCGTCGTGACGCGCGAGGTGCGCATCGGCGTGCGCGACCGCTTCAACGCCCAGATCCTGCAAGGGCTGGCCGAGGGCGAGCGGATCGTCGTGGGCTGGCGGACCGACGACGGCCGGCCGCCCCGCATCGGGTTCCGGCTGTGAGCGCCCCCCTCCTCGTCCTGGAGGACATCCGCAAGACCTACGCCACCGGCGGCGGCGTCGCGGTGGAGGTGCTGCGCGGCGTCTCGCTGACCGTCGAGGCGGGGGAGTTCGTCGCCATCGTCGGCAGCTCCGGCTCGGGCAAATCGACGCTGATGAACATCCTCGGCGGGCTCGACCGCCCGACCTCCGGCAGCTATCGGGTCAACGGGCGCGACGTGTCGGAGCTGGAGGGCGACGAGCGCGCGGCGCTGCGGCGCGACGGTTTCGGCTTCGTCTTCCAGCACTATCACCTGATCCCCGGCACCTCGGCGCTGGAGAATGTCGAGATGCCGGGCCGCTATGCCGGCCTGCCCGCCGCTGTGCGGGAAAGCCGCGCCGCGGCGCTGCTCGGCCGGCTCGGGCTGGGGGAGCGCCGCCACCACCGGCCCAACCAGCTGTCGGGCGGCCAGCAGCAGCGCGTGTCGATCGCACGGGCGCTGATGAACGGCGCGCCGGTGATCCTGGCCGACGAGCCGACCGGCGCGCTCGACAGCGCCAGCGGCGCCGAGGTGGTGGCCCTGCTGCGCGAACTGGCCGCCGAGGGCCGCACCATCGTCCTGATCACCCATGACCGCAAGGTGGCCGAAGCCGCCGACCGGGTGGTGGAGATGCGGGACGGGCGGATCGTCGCCGATACCGTCGCCGATACCGGCACCGATGGCGGCCGGCGGTCCAGACCCGCCGCCCCTGTTTCCGCTCCGGCTCCGGCGGAGCGTCATACCGCCGCGTCCGTCTGCACCAGCGCCGGGGAGGCGTTCACGGCGGCGGTGCGCTCGTTGGGGGCGAACGGTTTCCGGACGGCGCTCACCCTGCTCGGCATCGTCATCGGCGTGGCGTCGGTGATCGCGCTGCTCGCCATCGGCGAGGGCGCCAAGCGGGCGGTGATGGCGCGGGTCGGTGCGCTGGGGGTTAACCTGGTCTATGTGCTGGCCGGCAGCGGCGATCCCCGCCTGCCGACCACGCCGCTGACCGAGGCGGACGGCGAGGCCATCCTGCGGCTTCCCAACGTCGAGAGCGTCATGCCCTATCTCGACATGCCTGTGATGGTGCGGTACGGCAACATCGACCACCGCACCAGCGGGCTGGCGACCTCGGCCTCGCTGCCGCTGACCCACCGCTGGCCGGTGGCGCTCGGCTCCTTCTTCACCACAGCCGACGAGCGGGCCGGGGCGGCGGTCGCCGTGCTCGGCCACAATGTCGCGAAACGGCTGTTCCCGAACGGGGAGTCGCCGCTCGGCCGCCATGTGCAGGTCAACAACATCCCCTTCCAGGTCACCGGCGTGATGGGACAGAAGGGCGATCTCACCGGCAGCCAGGACACCGACGACTGGGTGTTCGTGCCACTGTCCACCGGGGTGCAGCGGCTGGTCGGCAAGCCCGACCTCCAGCTGATCCTGGTGTCGGTCCACAATGTCGGGCGCATCGCCGAGACCCGCGACGCCGTCAAGGCCCTGATGACCAAACGCCATGGTCAGGAGGACTTCCAGATCCGCGACGTGACCGCCCGCATCAGGACGGCGACCGAGACGCAGGACACCATGACGCTGCTGCTCGGCAGCGCCGCGGTGGTGACCCTGCTGGTCGGCGGCATCGGGGTGATGAACATCATGCTGGTCAGCGTGACCGAGCGGACCCGCGAGATCGGCATCCGCATGGCCGCCGGGGCGCGGGCCGCCGACATCGAGCGGCAGTTCCTGATGGAGGCGGCGCTGGTCGCCGGGCTGGGCGGTCTGGTCGGGGTGGCGCTCGGGCTGGCGAGCGGGGCGCTGGTCGGGCTGTTCGTGATGCCGGTGCTGTTCACGGCGACCGCCATCGCCGGGGCGGTGACCTCCGCCGTGGTGACCGGGCTGGTCTTCGGCCTGATCCCCGCCCGCCGCGCCGCCCGCCTCGACCCGGTGGCGGCGCTGTCGAGCGAGTAGGGCGGGGGGAGAAGGCAGGGAGGGGCGGGGCTCAGCGCAGCCCCGCCTCCAGCTGTTCGGCGATCTTCGCCAGGGCGGTGTCGATGGCGGCGGGGGGGCCGCTTTCCAGGCTGTCCAGCACGATCAGGCGGGCGCCGCCGTCGGCGACGGCCTGGGCGATCTCAGGGGCGGGCCGGCGGTGGTGGAGTACCGCCGGGATGCGCTCGGCCCGGAGGAAGGCGGTCAGTTCGGCCAGACGCTCCGGCGTCCAGTCGCGGTCGTCGCGGGTCCAGACCTTGCGCAGGTCGAGGCCGAAATCGGCGGCGAGCATGGCGAAACGGTCGGACAGCGCCGCCACCGACGGGTCGGGCAGCGCGGCGAAGCTCTGCGCCGTCCGCGAGGACAGCGCCAGCAGGCTGCGCTTCACCGTGGCGAGGTTGGCGTCGATGGCGACGGCCGAGGCCGGGTAGAGCCGCCGCAGGTCGGCGGCCAGGATGTCGGCCATCCGCCCGGCGTTGGCGACGCCCAGCCAGGGGAAGGCGGCGCCGTCGCGCAGCGCGATGCCGGGCAGGGCGCCGTCCAGCGGCCGGGCGGCGTCGATCTCGACCAGCCGGATGTTGGCGCGCCGCGCCAGCGGATAAAGCGGGTCTTCCGCCCAGACCGAGCGCAGGGTCAGCACCGCGTCGGCCTTGCGAGCCGCCTCGGCGAACCTGGCCTCGCCGCGCCCGCTGAGGAAGGACTGCTGGCGGCCCATCGGGATGGCGGGCGGCACCGCCGCCTCGACCTCCACCGCCGTGCCGCGGGTCAGCGCTTGGGCCAGCCCGGCGGTGACCGGATGCCCGGCCAGCACGGTTTCGGCGCCGGCGGTCTGCGCGACCGGGGCCGTCGCCAGCAGCAGGAGCGCCGCGAGCGTGACACGTTTCATCCCTCGTCCCCTCTCATGACCAGACGCGCCAGAAGCGCGCCGAGGAACAGCAGCCCGGCCGCCAGGATGATGGCGCCGCCCGACGGCACCGGCAGGGCGAACTGCACCGGCAGCAGGATGCCGGCCACCGCCGCGATGCTGGCGAAGGCGACCGACAGCAGGAAGAAGCCGCGCAGCGACGTGGCGACGACCCGTGCGGCGGCGGCCGGGATCACCAGCAGGGCGCCGACCAGGATGGCGCCGATGATCTTGACCGAAGCGACGGTGACCACCGTCACCAGCACGATGAACAGATAGTCGAGCCCCTTCACCGGCACGCCGCGCACCCGCGCCAGCGCCGGGTTGAAGCTGGCCAGCAGCAGACGGTTGAACAGCGCCAGCATCGGCAGGGTGACGCCCAACGCCACCGCCAGCAGCACCGTCAGGTCGCGGTCGTCCACCGTCAGCACCGAGCCGAACAGCACGTTTTCCAGAATGTGGATGTTGACCCGGCTCGCCAGGACCAGCAGCAGGCTGGCGCCGAGCGCCAGCGACACCGACAGGAAGACGCCGATCAGCGTGTCCGACGTCAGGTTGCTGCGGTTGCGCGTGTAGTTGACCAGCAGGGCGAACAGCAGGCAGTAGCCGAACAGGCTGGCATAGGGGCCGGTGTAGGGCTCCCCCACCAGAATGCCGATGGCGACCCCGGTCAGCGCGGCATGGCCGACCGCCTCGGAGAAGAAGGCCAGCCGCTTGGTCACCACCAGCGTGCCGAGCCCGCCCAGCACCGGGCCGATGACCAGACCGGAGAGCAGCGCGTTGACCAGAAAACCGTGGGTCAGTCCGGCGGGGAGCAACCCGGCCGCGGCCCAGCCCTGGATCAGGGCGCGGAGTGTTTCGAAGCTCATGACGCCGGTGTCCCGGCCATGGTGCGGGGGACGGCGGAGAACAGGCCGAGCACCCGGTCGGGCGAGAGCATCTCCGGCGGCGGGCCGTCGAACAGCACGCGCCGGTTCAGCCCCGACACCCGAGTCGCCAGCCGCCGCACCTGGGCGAGGTCGTGCTCGACCCACAGGATGGTGGTGCCGGCGGCGGTCAGTTCGGCCAGCAGGGTTTCGAAGATGGCGACGCCGGCCTCGTCGAGCGCGGTCATCGGCTCGTCGAGGACGATCAGGTCGGGTGCCGGGATCAGCGCCTGGGCGAGCAGCACGCGCTGGCGCTCGCCGCCCGACAGGGCGCCGAAGCGGCGGCGGCCCTTGCCGGCCATGCCGACGCGGGCCAGCGCCTCGCCGTAGCCGAGCCGGCGGTCCGGTCCGAGGAAGGCGGGGCGGCGCTGGCACAGCACGGCCAGGAAATCCTCCACCGTCAGCGGCAGGCCGCGGTCGAACTCGACTGCCTGCGGGACGTAGGCGATGGTGCCGGGACCATCCCTTCCGCCATCCCCTGGCCAGTCGAGCCGGATAGTGCCGCGGTGCGGCGCCTGTCCCAGCAGGGCGCGGATCAGCGACGACTTGCCGCCGCCGTTGGGGCCGACCACCGCATGGACGGCGCCGGGAGCCACGGCGAGCGAGACCTGTTCGAGGATGGCGGTGCGGCCGAGCGTCAGGTCGACCCGGTCGAACAGGATGGCGGGGCCGTTCGCTCTCCTGCCGCTCACGGCTTGGTCTCCAGCATCGCCTGGACCAGCGTGTCCATGTTGCGGGTCATCTCGCGCTCGAACCGGTCGGCGGTGTAGTCGCCATGCGAGATGTGGGAGAAGCTGTAGAGCCGGATGCCGGTCTCGCGGCGGATCGTCTCGACATAGGCGCTGGGGAAGTTCAGCTCCGAGAAGATCACCTGCACGTCGAGCCTGCGCATCGTCGCGATGGTCTCGGCAAGCTGGGCCGGGCTGGGCTCGATGCCGTGGGCCGGCTCGACGACGGCGGAGACCTCCAGCCCGAACTCGCGCAGCAGATAGTCGTAGGCGCCGTGGATGGTGGCGACCCGCAGGCGGGTGTCGCCGGCGCTGGCCAGCTTGCCCAGCGCGTCGGCGCGCAGCTGGCGCAGTTTGCGGGAGTAGGTCCGGGCGTTGGCGGTGTAGGCCTCGGCGTTGGCCGGGTCGAGCCGTCCCAGTTCGCGGGCGATGGTGGCGACCTGAAGCACCGAGCCGGTGATCGACAGGAAGCTGTGCGGGTTGACGACCTTGGCCGCGCCCCGCGCCGCCGACTGCGCCGCCGACTGCGCCATTGACCCGGCAGCGGGCAGCAGCGGCACGTCGGCGTTGGCCTCGACCACCGGCAGGCCGGGCTTGGACGAGGCGGCGATCATCCGTCCGGCGAAATCGTCGTGGCCGATGCCGTTCAGCACGATGGCGTCGAGGCTGCCGATGCGCTGGATGTCCTCCGGCCGCGGCTCGTAGGCATGCGGGTTGAAGCCGGCGGGGATGATCGGCACCACCTCGGCCCTGTCGCCGACGATGTTGGCGACGTAGGAATAATAGGGGTGCAGGGTGATGCCGAAGCGCTTGCGCTCGGCGGCAGCGCTGGCGCCGGCGGGAAGAACGCCGGCCGCCAGGGTGGCGGCGAGGAAGCGGCGGCGGCTCAGGGAAAGGCTCATAAGGGCACACTCATCGGGTCACGCCGGCGGTGAAGGTGGAGGTGATCCGCTTCCAGCCGGCGGCGGCCAGCGACGCCTCGTCGAGGCGGGCGGGCGGTGCTTCTGCGGCGCGCTTCAGCCAGATTCCGTGGCCGTCGCCATGGTCATCGTCGTGCCCGTCCAGCAGCAGGACCAGCGACCCCGCTATTCCGGGATCGGCGGACAGGCCGGCATAGGCGACCGTCCCGCCGGCTTCCGCCAGGGTCCAGGCATGGCCGCCGCGTGCCGCGGCGCTGGCGTCGGCGGCGAAGGGCGGCAAAGCCTGGGCCGCCAGCTCGGCCGGGGAGGGCGCCCGGCCGTTGGACGTGCCGTCGGCCTTGCGCAGGGCGGCGATCTCGGCGGCGATCTCGTAGGCCGCCATTTTGAGGTCGGCGTGCAGCCCCTGTTCGGCGGCGGTCAGGGCGGTGCGGGAGTCGATCCGGTGGGCGGCCAGGGGGGCCTCCGCTTCCGGTGCCGGCCGCAGCCCGACCGCCGCCGTGGCGGTGGCGAGGATTATGCCGGCGGCGAGCAGGACCCACAAGGTCTCGCGCTCGGCGCCGGCGCGGCGGACGATCTGGCGATGCATGGGGTGGAGAACCCTATTTGATGGCGCTGTGCTCGATCTCGACCGTGTGGCCAGGGCCGGCATCGAACAGCACGTAGAAATCCTGGGCCGGGCGCGGGAAGGACAGGGTGGAATCCGCCCCCAGCCTGCCCTTGACCAGCACCTGCTCGTCATAGGTGATCACGTCCAGCACCACGCCGGGCGCCTTCGAGCCGTCGGAGAAGCCGCCGGTGCAGACCACCGTCTGGCCGTCCGCCATCCTGCAGTCGCAGACCGGGTAATGGGCGTGGGCGGCGGTGGCGGCGCACAGGGCCGACAGGGCGGCGGCGACCGCCAGGGCATGAATACGGGCAGTCATCGCTTTCCTCCCAGAAAACCGGCCAGCGGCGTCGAGGTCTGATGGATCCGTCCGCTCCAGTCCTCGACCGTCACCCACAGCTCCTCGGTCCCGGCCGGCTCGGCCGGCACCGCCACTTCGGCCTCGCGCTCGTACGGGTTGCCGAAGCCGAGCGCGCCCGCGGCGCGCAGGTTCCGCGGCTTGCCGACGCGCAGGAAGACGCCGCGCACCTTGTCGATGTCGGCCGGGCGGAGATGGACGTGATACTCCTTCATCCATTCGCCGTTGCCGGCCCAATGCGGCGACTCGTCGTAGGTGACGAGCGTGATCGGGAAGGGGCCGGCGCTGACGTCCCGCCGGATCTCGGGCGGGGCGAAGATCGGCTTCGGGCTGAAATAGTTCGGCAGGAAGGGAAGCGGCACCAGCATCATCAGCGCGCTGAGATGGAATTTGCCGCGGTGCCATAATTTAGGCATTGAAAATTTACGCATTGGAGGATGCCCTCGCCGTCCTCAGCCCGCGCACCGCCTCGACCGTGGCGCGCGCCGTCCGCTTGGTCCAGATCAGCATGCCGCTGAACACCAGCAGGCTCATCAGCGAGCCGAAGGCGAACCAGATCAGCTTGACCGGCAGGCCGCCGAAATCGCCGGTGTGGAGCGCCCGCATGATGGTGCGGGTCAGCTCGACGCCCGACGCGCCCTCCAGCCCGCCCTCCACGGCGATCACCTCGGCGGTGTAGGGGTTGACGCGGACGATGTCCGGCAGCAGCGGCACCTGCCCGCTGGAGCCGATCACCGACGCCGTGTCGTAGGCGGTGCCGGGCAGCCGCAGGTAGCGCAGCCGCATGTCGGGCAGGGCGGTCATGGCCGCGGCCACCACGGCGTCGGCATCGATCTTCGGCCTGACCGCCGACAGTGGAATCTGGTCGCGGGCCACCATCACCGGCGCCTTGCCGCCGCCCAGCCCGATGCCGAGATGGAACAGGGCGATGTAGATCAGGAACCACAGGCTGGTGACGGCGATCACGGCGATGAACCAGATCGACCAGGTGCCGGCGACGCGGTGCAGGTCGCCCCACATCACGCGGGGCGCCTGCTTCCAGCGGATGCGCGGCTGGTATAAGGATTTCCAGAATCGCTTGTAGACCACGAGCCCGGTGACGAGCGAGCCGGCCAGCGGGATGGCCAGCGCCGTCACCAGATACCAGCCGGTCGGGAAGGTCATCAGCCAGCCGTGCAGCGCCCGGATGAACTGGCGGAACGAATTGCCGGGGGACAGGCCCTGCACCGTGCCGGTCACCGGGTTGACCCAGGCGGTGGTGAAGGTGCCGTCGGGCAGCGCCATCTCGGCGCCCACCGCCATGTGGGATCCGCCCCAGTTCAGCGACTCGACCCGCCCGCCGGGCGCCGCCGCTTCGGCCGCGGCGATCAGCGCGCTCGGCGGCAGCGGCTGCCCCTCGCCCGACGCCCGCATCGACGGATCGACCAGCCACGTGATCTCGGTGCTGACCACGGCGATGGTGCCGGTGACGCAGATGAAAAACAGGAAGGCCCAGATCGGCATCGCCAGCCAGGAATGCCACAGGAACCACAGCCGCGTGCGCGACTTGCCACCACTCATCTCGATCCTCTCCGCACGGGACATCCTCGCCCTTCCCCTTCAGACGAACGGGCGGGCCTCCAGCCTCAGGATGAAATGCGAAGGATTCTCATTTTTTCGGATGAGGGTCGAAATCCGGGCGCACGCCCGTCCGTGGCGGCCGCGCCCCGTTCAGCGGCCCGGCGGCGGCACCAGCGCATCCATGGTGCGGACGATGCGGGGCGCATAATGCAGCGAGGCCATCGTCGCCATGCCCTTGGCCACCATCCGCAAGGGGGCCGGCATCGGGCGCGCGACATCGATCATCAGGATCGCGCGCAGTTCCGGGCTGTCGTTGACCACCTCGTGATCCCAGGAATCGTCGAACAGCACGCTTTCGCGCTCCTTCCACTGATGGATCCGGTCCTTCACCCGGATGTGCGGCGGCCGGACCGTCGGCACGCGCAATGCCAGGTGATAGCGCAGATACATGCGCGACGGCCCTTCATGGGCGCGCACGCTCTTGCCCGGCTCCAGAATCGAGAACATCGCCTGATAGACGCCGGGAATATCCCGGACCAGCTCCAGCGTGCGCGGCGCCAGCGTCCGGGCAGCCTGCGGCACACGGCCGAAACAGGTCAGCATGAACACGCTCCACCGCCGGTCGCGCTGCAGCCGGCCCGACGAGTGGATCACGTCGGTGTCGATGCTGTGGTAGGAGGGCAGCCGCTCGTAGGCGGCCAGCACCTGGTCGAATTCGCCGCGGATGGTGTCGTAGGCCGCATCGATCCGGCGCAGAGCGGGCATTTCCCGGTCGATGTCGTGAAACACCGGACGGGAGGCGCCGCCGGTGTGCAGGTCGAACAGCGGGTTGAACAGCGCTCCGGACTTGTAGAGCGACATGTTGCGGCGCCAGCGCCGCAGGGTCGGGATCAGCCCGTTGGGATCGGTCTTCTGCAGGGTCAGCATACTGGAGTCCCCTTGGAAACAAGGATGATGGGAGGCGGGCCGCCGAAGCACCGGCCCTCGCGGCCTCCTGATCGGCCGGGTTGTGCGCTAATCTCCACTATATAGACATATGTTTTGCTTCGATGTCCACGGGGCGTGGAGATATTTCATAATCATACACAGGCATTGATTTCAAGAATTTGCCCACGTTGGTGTGATTTTAAACAGTACATTCGCATGCAAATAGCCTTTTAATTTCAAATTGTTGTCATAGTTCTGATAATCGAAAAAATTATGTTTGTTTGTTATTGACACAATAAGAGCATCAATTGCACACTTTGCCGGCACATAAAAACAAATACTTTCCCACGAAAGCCGGAACCCGATCGTCAGGCAGCAGCTTGTCGAGCCGAAATGCATCGGCGTGTGTCTGACAAACATCCATATATGAATGGGAGAATAATCGTGAGCTTTGCCTCGTACCGCGAGCAGCATGTCGCATTTCTGAACAAGGCGGTGAAGCCCGTCGACCTGACCCTCGATCAGCTCGAAGGCCGGTCCTTCGGTCCGGAGACCCACAAGGGCCCGATGGTGATCTCCTCCGACCCGTCGGAGGACAATCTGGGCTCCAAGCTGGTCACCCTGCAGTCGGTCCAGCATCTGAAGGACATCGCCGGGATTTCCGACGATCATTTCGCGGCGAACCCGCATGCCGACCGCAGCGTCCGCTACCCGACCCAGCCGGTGCAGACCGATTTCGACAAGGCGATCGAACGGGCGCGCAACGACAACTGCGCGCTGGAGAGCCTGATCCATCCCGCCGACCAGAAGACCATCGGCCAGGCGATGATGGCCTTCATCCACGGCAACAGCCAGAAGGTCAAGGCCTTCGAGCCGGTGATCAACGCCCTGCGCTTCCCCAACCAGGTTCTGCTGACCACCGGTCAGGACATCACCGTCACGCCGGGCAACCCCCTGATCATCGGCCCCAACAGCCCGTACGTCACGCAGGACCCGGTCCTCGGCGCGGTCGCCATCTTCGGCACCGTCACCGTGCAGCAGGGCGGACAGATCCAGATCCTCATCCCGGTGACCTTCAAGGCCGCCCAGATCAATATGCTGTGAGGGCTGCCCAATGGGTGTCATCTACAACATCACCGTCACCGGTACCAATGGGACGAACGGCACCGGCGGCAGCCCCGGCGGACAGGGTTACTGGGGCAACAATGCCACCGCGGGCGTCTGCGGCGGCAAGAACAACGCGTCCTGCACCACGGCGCCGACCAGCGCGACAAACGGCGGCACCGGCGGCAACGGGACGTCCGGTTCGCCCGGCAGTGACGGCAGCTGCCCGGCGAGCCTGACCTTCCTCGTCGGGACCGTCTCCGGCGCCTTCAATGCCCTGGTCACCGGCGGCAACGGCGGAGCCGGCGGCAATGGCGGCAATGGCGGCGCGGGCGGCAACGGCGGTGCCGGCATCACCGTGGTCGGGTGCTGCCAGAGCCAGTACGGGTCCAGCATGCCGGCTGGCAAGACCGGCACCGCCGGCAACGGCGCCAATGGCGGCGCGGGCGGCAACGGCGCGTCCATCGGCACCGCCATCCTGGTTCTGTACGACGAGATCGTCGGCTCGCCGACCTACAGCCTCGACGCGACGACGTTCGGCCAGGCTGGCGCCGGCGGTGCAGGCGGCAACGCCGGCGGTGCGGGCGGCAGTCCGGGGTCGCCCGGTGCCACCGGCAAGAACACGCCGGCCGGCCAGGGACCGACGATGACCATGCGGCCCAACAACGGCTGACCGCCATCCCACGAACATCGTCGAGAACGGACACCTGACATGACGAACTCGATCAACGCGCAGATCCTGATCAGCGGATCCAGCGGAACCGACGGCGCGGCCGGCACGCCCGGCGGTACGGGAACTCCGGGCGTGGCCGGGAGCCCCGGAAGCGCCACTCCCAAAAAAGGCTGCTGCGGCACCACCTACACCTGCACCTGCGCCACCAACGGCACGGCCGGCGGCGGCGGTGCGGCCGGCGGCAACGGCACCGCCGGCACCTCGGGCGGGGCGCCGCCGCCCTTCATCCTCCATTACGGCAGCCTGTCCGGCTCGCTCACCGTCCTGTCGCAGGGCGGCAACGGCGGCAATGGCGGCGACGGCGGTGTCGGCGGCACCGGCGGCACCGGGGGCGACGGTGGAAAGAACCAGGCCGTCTGCACCGACAGCAGCGGCAAGAATCCGCAATGCCCGACCTCGCAGGGCGGTGCCGGCGGCAATGGCGGCACCGGGGGTGACGGTGCGAACGGCGGCAATGGCGGGAACGGTGGATCGGTGACCGTCTATTGGGACACCGATCCGGGCGACATCCTGGTGCTGACGCCGGGCGGCAGCGGCGGGGCCGGCGGCTCTGCCGGCGTGGGCGGTGCCGGCGGTGCCGGCGGCGCGAACGAGGCCGGCGGCAACGCCGTGTCCGGTGCGAACGCCGGCGCGGGCCGTGCGGCAACCCCCGGCAATCCGGGCCAGTCCGGCACCCAGACCATCGTCAAGTATCCCACCGCGGCATCGGCGGCCTGATCGACGGCCGGGAGGCGCCGGGCTCAGCCAATCGCTTTGTCCCGGCGCCTCCCGGCGGTTTTCCCCGCCTTCCTTTCCCCATTCCTTCGCCAACATCCTCACGCCGGGAGCCCTGGTGCCATGGGAAGCGTCAGTCAGTATTCTGCGACCACCGCCAACGCCCTGCTCGATCTGGTCGACATTGCGGGCGGAGACCTCAGCCAGGCCTATCTCCCGGCGAACCTGAATCTCGTGACCACCTTCGCCAATGGCTCCGTCACATCGGGCGGCGGCCAGGGATTGCTTGCCACCGGCACGATGCCCGGCATCGACGGGCCCGTCGCGGTGCTGGCGGTCGCGGTCGACTGGCCCGCCTTCATCACGTTCTTCGAGCAGTCCTTCCTCACCACCACCACCACGCCGCCCCCCTATCTGAATGTCGGCAGCAACGACTCCCTGATCGCCCAGGGCTACTCGCTGGCCTACAACGCGATCCACACGCAGATCTGGGCGGCCATCGCCAAGCTGAAGCTCGTGCCCGGATACGCCTCGAACGTGCCGCTTCTGGTGGTCGGCATGGGTCCGGCCGGGCCGCTGGCACAGCTGGCCGCCCTCGACCTGCGGCCCGGACAGACCGGCCCGGACGGCAACGGCGGCTCAATGACCAGCCCGGTCGGCGCGGCCGGCGGCTACGCCTTCTCGACCCCGGCCTACGGCAACGCCTCCTATGCGGCGGCGGTGACGGCGGCGCTGGGGTCGGTCTTCCTGTGCAACCTCGATGGCATCGACTTCTATCCGTCGATCGCCGGGGCTCCTACCGGCTTCGCCTACAGCGGAGCGGTCCAGACGTTGACCGCGTCGGTCCCCACCACCTCCGACGTGCCCTGGCTGGAGCGCACGCCGGCCTTCTACCAGACCGCCTACGGCGCGCCGCAGCCGCAGCTGGCCGGCGGCGGAACGGTGACGCCTGTATCCGGCTACAGCGGCGACCTCGCCTACACGCTGGCTCTGCTGACGACGGCGACCTATGGGCGCTTCCAGCATCCGGATCTGTCGCAGCCGCTGCCGTCGGGCTACACGCGGGCGGCCGACGTCGCGGTCAACGGCGTGGTCTGGGCGTCGATCTACAGCTCCGGAGACCGCACGGTGGTGGCATCGCGCGGCGCCTGCTCGTGGATCGAGCTTCTGGCCTTCATGGGCAACGGGTCCCTGCTGCCGCTGCCCTGGTTCACCTCCGGCGGCCGTATCCTGCAGGGGTTGTACGCCTTCTATCCAAGCTATGCGGCGGCGCTGTTCGCCGCACTGTCGAGGGTTTCCGGCGTGGCGGGCAAGCCGCTGGTGTTCGCCGGCCATGATTTCGGCGGTGCCCTGGCCGCACTCGCCGCCTACAATCTGAAGCTGGCTCCCCAAAGCGGCATCCCCGCCGCGTCCGCCGTCTACGGTTTCGGCACCGTCCGTTTCAGCGACTATGCCTTCCAGAGCGCCTACCAGACGGCGCTCGGCGGCATCAGCTACCAGCTCCTGCGGCCGAACGACGTGATCGCGGCCAATCCGGGACTGTCGCTGATGGCTCCGCTGCCGACGACCATGCGGCTTTCCGGCGGAATGCTGAGCCCGGTCAACAGCACCACCGGCCATGCGCTGGCCCTCTACACCTCGCTGCTGAACCCCCAGGCATCGGCGACCGCGCAATCCTTCGCCGCGGTGCGGCCTGCCGCCGGACCGGTGGCCGCATTGCCGGCGAATGCGCGCCGGCTCGGCCTGCTCGCCGCCACCGCCGCGCCGCGCATCGTCGCGGCGGCCGGGCCGGAGCTGACGCCCTTCCTGTCCCGGATGGCGGAGTTCCACGGGCTCCATCCCGGGCATCTGGGCGGTCCGGTCCTCGACACCGCGGATCATCAGGGCCGCATCGTGCTGTCCGCCGACGCGAGGGTCAGCACGCTCGCCCCGGCGCAGGTCTTCACCGGAGGAAGCCGGGTTTTCGCCACCAGCACGATCATCGTCCGGGCCGGGCAGACCCTGCATGTCGGCTCGCCCGGCAGCCCGGCCTTCCGGCTGCTCGCCCGCTCCATCCTGCTGGAGCCGGGTGCGACCCTGTCGGTCGAAAGCCCGGCGCATCTTGCCGTCGGCTCCATGACCTCCGTGGCGGCGAGCGCCGCCGCCATCCCCAATATCACCGTGCTGGGAACCGACGGGACCAACGGCAGCCCGGGATGGCAGGGCGCGACAGGGGCTTCCGGTGCTCCGGGCTATCCGGGCGGCAACGGCGGAACGGGACAAAACGGGGGGTGGGGGGCCAACGGCATCCTGCCATCGCCCATTACCTTCTACGCCGGCGCCATCAGCGGCACTTTCATCGTCCGTGTTATCGGCGGCCAGGGCGGCGACGGCGGCCAGGGCGGGGCTGGAGGTGCCGGCGGCAGCGGCGGCTCCGGTGCCGCCGGCGGCAGGGGCGGCACCGGCGGCAATGGTGGCCAGGGCGGCAACGGCGCCAACGGCACCGCGATCGTCATCAAGTACGACACCATGGATCCGGGAACCACCGTCGTGTTCGAGGATTTCGGCGGGCTGCGGGGAGCCGGCGGGGCGAGTGGCGCAGGCGGGCCGGGCGGCGCCGGGCAACCCCCCGGCACATCGGGAATTTCGGGCAATCCGGGTCTGCCGGGGCAACCCGGTACCCCGTCGACCCTGCAATTCATCCCCTCCTCATCCTGACGGCCGGTTCGGAGCGCTGCCATGCCCACCAAGACCCTGCCCGACAAGGCCGAGGCGTCCGCCGCCGTGCCCGACAGGCCCGCCGTGGTCTCCAGCTGGCCCAGGCCGGCGAAGAACCGGGTGATCGATCCCTTCAACCCGCCCTTGCCGCGCTATTCCGGGCCGCAGACCATCGCCCACGAGGAGATGCCGGCGGACGCCCGCGCCTTCATGGACCGCCAGCTGTCCTTCCTCGGCATCGACCCGGAGAGCTTCCGGCGGCGCTGGCTCGACAGCGCCCGGCACGGATCGGCCATCCGGATTTCCTGGGTGCCCGAGCGCTCCTTCGTCGAACCGGCGCAGACCTTCCGCCACACCTGGGTGCGCTATGCGCTGGACGGCATCGTCCTGCGCCCCGGCGCCGAGCTGACGCTGGAAACGCCGTTCGGCGACCCGGTGGAGCTGTATGTGCATCGGCTGACCCTGATGGAGGGCGCGCGGCTGACGGTGCAGGGCGGGGCGGCCCGGCTGGTGGTCGGGCAGCTGGTCGGGGCGCGGCCGGAGACGGCGGACAGCGTCGAACCGGCGACGCTGCTGCTGGCCAGCGCCGACGGCCGCGACGGCGACCCCGGCGCCAGCGGCGGGACCGGTCCGATGGGCAGCCTCGACCGGCCGGACGGCGGCGGGGGCAGCGGCGGGAGTGCCGGCGAGCCGGGTCTGAACGGCATGCCGCTGCGGGACATGGCGGTCACCGTCCACACGGTGACCGGTCGTTCCCGGCTGCTGGTGCGGCCGGGCCGCGGCGGCAATGGCGGCGGCGGCGGCAATGGCGGGCCGGGGGCCTACGGCCATGCCATAGCACTCTACCGCATGGGCCGGGGCGGCGACGGCGGCCATGGCGGCGAGGGCGGCGAGGGCGGGGCCGGCGGCGATGCCGGGCTGTTGCGGCTCGACGTGCATGTCCGTCAGCCGGGGTCCGCCTTCGACCTCGACGTCGCGGACGGCGCGCCCGGCGCCGGCGGCGCGGGGGGAGCCGGCGGGGCCGGGGGGATCGGCCTTCCCGATGGACTGACAGGACATGCCGGACGCGACGGAGCGCCGGGCCGGCCGGGCCGGTCCGCGCTGGTGCAATGGCTTCGCACAGGGGAGTGACACCCGTGACCATAGAGCCCGAGACCACAGAGACCGCGCGCACCGGCATCGTCCCGGCGCGCTCCAATGCGCTGCGGGGGGCCGCAGCCGCGGATCTTCTGGCCGAGAATCTTCTGGCCGTCGACCTGACCAGCGCGACCAGCCCCATCCTGATCGAGGCGGCGGGCGTCGAGGCTCCGGCCATCCAGCTTGCGGTCGCCTGCGGGCTGCTGCTTCCGGTGGATGGGCAGGAGGGGGTCTACCAGCTCAACCCCGACTGGTTCACCGACCCGGTGGGCAAGACCGGCCAGGGAATGAGCGAGAACGCCGTCACGCTGGCCTTGGTGATCGCCCAGCTGATCGGCCAGGCCTCGGGCAGTTCGCTCGGCATTCCGGTGCGGGAGCCGGGAGCGCTGGGAACCTGGTATCCGATCAACAAGCCCGGCACCGACACGCCGAGCGGCCTCTATCTGGCGACCCAGCCGGTGTCGTCCGACAGCAACGGCAGCGGCGAGCCGCCGACGGTGTTCGGCCTCGGCGTGATGTACACCACCACGGTGACGCTGGGGACGGATGAGAAGGCGGAGCTGGATTCTGGTGGCCGACGGCCCCTCCAGCATCGACCTGAAGGTCTGGGGCATGGTGCCGGTCGCCCTGCTCGGCAACGGCGGCGTCGAGGTGGTGGTCGGGCAGGCCGGCCATCCCTTCACCATGGGCTTCGAGGTGACCGGAAGCGACGGGCCGCTGATCGACGCGGCCGGCTTCTCCTTCACCGGCGTGCGGCTGACGGTCGACCTGTCGCCCGCGACCGACCCGGCGGTGAACGTCTCGCTGGTCATCACCCAGCTGACCCTGCCCACCGCGCCGGGCGCCCGCGATTTCACGCTGGCCGACCTCCAGGCGATCAGCGGCGCCGAGATCCTGGCGACGGCCGCGGCGCTGGCGGTGACGGCGCTGGGCAAGCTGGTCGGCGACCAGCCGTCGCTGTCCTACCTGCTGCCGGCGCTGGGGCTGGGCGCCAGCGTGCCCGGCGTCGACGGCGTGCTGCTGCCGATCCTGCGCTGGGACAGCTTCATCGCCCTGGCGGTGAGCGGCGGCGACGTGGCGCGGCCCTTCGTCGACTGGTTCACCGCACTCGCCACCGACGGGCCGACCCTGTCCGCCTGGATGAAGGCGGTGGGCGGGGCCGTCGGCGGGCTGACCGGCACCGACGCGACGGTGTCGGGAAGCGGCACGCGCGACGATCCGTTCGCCGTGCCCGTCCTCAGCGTGAGCAGCGTCGGCACCCTGCGGCTGACCGCGGGTACCGGGACCGACACGGCGGGCTTGCGCCATTTCTATCCCGGTCTGGCCTTCGCCTCGACGGCGCTGGTGCTGGGCAGCTCCAGCGCGGCGGTGACCGGCAGCGCCGGGCTGGAAATCCTCGATTTCACGCTGGCCACCGGCGGCGGGGTGCAGGGCGTCGCGCCCGGCCGCTTCAAGGCCGGCATCCTGCTGGCCAACAAGGACATCGCCCAGCCGCTCTATAGCGGGACCATCCTCGGCGGCACCTACAGCTTCGGCGCGCTGGCCGGCGGCATGTCGGTCATCGTCGCCGACGGCGGCGCCACCGTTCAGCCCGCCTTCTCGCTGCTGTCGGTGACGACGCCCACCGGCAGCTATCCCACCATCGACCTGACCCAGCCCGGCGACCTCGTCGCGGCGGCCGAGGCCGAGCTGAACGCCGCCATCGGCGATGCCTTCAACGCGCTCTTCGGTCTGGGCACCGACAGCGAGGTCGGACCGTCGCTGGCAGCACTGCTCGGCGTCGCTCCGCCGCCGGGCGCCACAGCCTGGCCGTCGTCGCTGACGCCGCCCTTCAGCCTGTCCGGGCTGCCCAATTCCATCCAGTTTCCCGTCGAGGCGCTGAGCCGCTATTGGGCGGCGCTGATCCGCGGCGACGTCGAGGTCGACGGCCAGCCGCCCTTCTCCTTCATGGTCGAAGCGCTGGGCACCGTGCTGCGGCAGGTCGGCGGCGGCAGCGGCGGCGTGACCGGGTCCGGCACCGACAGCGATCCCTGGAGCATGACGCTGGGCCCGGCGGGCAGCCCGGCCGCGCTGGTCGCCTACATCGCCGACGCCCAGACCTCGAACGGTGCGGCCAAGCGGCTGGTGCTGGGCCTCGGCGTCGGGGCGACCCTGCCGATCGCCGGCAACACGCTGGACCTCGCCTTCCGCATCGAGGCGCTGGGGCTCGATGCCGGCGCCTCTGCCGGCCAGGGCATCCAGTCGGCGCAGATCCTGCCGGGCATCGGCGTCTACGGCGCCCTGCCGTCCGGCGTGTCGACGCCCGCGGTGGCCGGAGCCTCGCTGCAGATCGACAAGGGCGGGCTGTCGCTCTACTGGAGCCCCTACGACGGCTGGCACTGGTCGATGTCGGTGGCGGCCCCGACCCTGGTGGTCGACGGCGTGCCCGAGCCGGTCGGCACCGACATGAACTATTCCGACGCCACCGCGCTGTCGCAGCTGGTCACCGAGCAGGCCGCCACCTTCGGTGCGATCCTGACCGGGGTGCTGGGCGTGGCGCTCTACCGCGCACAGCGCCGCGGCGGGCTGGCGCTCGACGGCTGGCTGGGGCTGCTGCCCAACCTGGGGCCGTTCATGCCGCAGGGCATCGACTGGCCCGACGGCATGCCGGTGCTGGCCCCCACCAGCTTCACCGATCCCATCGCTCAGGTCCGGGCCCAGCTGAAGGCGGTGCTGTCCACGCCGGACCGCGCCGCCGCGGTGCTGGGCCTGCTGGGCTGGGCAATCGACGGCACGGCCGAAACCGCGGCACCCGTCGCCGGCACCGGCACCCAGCTGGATCCCTACCGGGTGCCGCTCGACGTGCCGTGGAACCTGCAAGGCACGCTGTGGCAGGATTCCGGCCAGACCATGGCGGTCCCCGGATTGTCGACGCTGCTGTCCTACACGGCGGGCGACGTCACCGCGGTGACCAGCGTGCGGCTGGACCCGATGGGCATCTCCTGGAGCACCGGCGAGCCGGTCGCCGCCTCCGGCGTTCCCGGCCTGTCGGTGCAGACCGTGCTGAGCGGTGCCGGCGGCACCCTGGTCACGGTCGACGGCGTCGCCGTCGAGAGCGTGACGCTGGGCGTCGTGCTGACGATGGACCTGTCGGGCGGAACGGCGAGCTTCGCCGCGACCCCGGTCCTGGCGGCGAAGCAGACCGACGGCACGGTGATCGTGCTGGACGGCACGCTCGATCCGTCGGCCAACAGCACCCTGCTGTCCATCGTCAACGCCGTCATCGGCGTGGCCGCCGCGGCCTTCAAGGGCGACGATACCTTCCAGCTGGTCTATGGCGTCCTCGCCGATCTCGGGCTGGCGGTGCCGGCCGCCAGCGTCGACGGTCCCTACGGCATCGACCCCGGCGGCTTCACGGCGCTGGTGTCCAGCCCCCTGGGCTTCCTGACCGACCGGCTGATGGCGGCGCTGGCCGACGCGACGGTGCGGCCGCTGCTGTTCCAGGCCATCGACGCGACGCTGGGCTTCTCGCTGCCGGCGATGCCGGAGCCGCTGCTGGCGATGCTGGCCGGGCTCGGGCTGGTGACCGACGCGGATCACGGCTATGCCGCCAATGCCGAGGCGATCCTGGCGGTCGCCCGCGCCCCCGCTTCCCAGCTGTCGCAGCGCCTGACCGCCCTGCTGTCCGATCCGGATGCCCGTTCGTCGGTCATCGCGGCGATGACGCACGGCACGCAGAGCTTCACTGTCGGCCCCTGCACCCTGACCACGGCCAACGGCCGGATCATGACGCTGACGCTGCCGCGCGGCGGCTTCACGGTGGGATCGTTCCTCGACCCCTCAATGACCGTGCGCGTCGATCTGCAAACCGGCACCATCGCCGCCACGCTGGACTGCTTCCTGCCCGATGCCGGGTTCAGCGTCCTGTCCACCTTGACCTACACGGTCGGCGGCAGCGCGCCCACGGTGACGGTCTCGCTGGTCTGGGGCGACGGTTCGGTCCCGCAGCCCACGCCGCTGGTGATCTGGCCCTTCGACCAGAGCACCTTCATCGACCAGCTCGCCGCCGTCGGCCCGGCCTATGTGCTGGCGACCTTCGTGGCCGAGGTCGTCGACGACATGCTGCTCGCCAAATATCCGCTGGCGCGCAGCCTGTTCCAGGCGTTCGGACTGGCCGACCCCGATCCCGACACCGGCGTCTGGCAGATGAAGTCGGCGCTCGGGCTGTTCGAGGATCCGGTGGACTGGCTGCTGTCCGACGCGGTGGTCGGCAGCGACGGGCTGCTCAACATCGCGCAGATCCAGAAGGTGCTGGGCAGCCTGCCGTCCGGAACCGCGGGGGGGCTGACCCTGGCGCAGGCGCCCAACGGCGTACTGCTGTCCGGCCTGCCCTATGGGTTGCAGGTTGCGGTGACAGCGGACCCGGCGACCGGCCTGTTCACGGTGGCGCCGGCCCTGAGCGAGGCGATGCCCCTGCTGGCCGGGGCGGAATTGCAGTCGATGGGTTTCGGCCTGTCGCTGACCGCCAATTACCAGCCGGGCCTGAGCGGCAGCGGCCGGCTGACCGCCGCCATCCCCGGCCTGGACCAGCCGCTGTTCCTGCAGGGCGGCTACGACAAGGGCTTCACGCTGACGGTCGGCGAGGAGGGCGACGGCAAGCCGGTGCTCGACCTCGTGCCGTTCGGCGGCTGGCAGACCTTCGTTCTCCAGGTCGCCGCCGAAGTGGCGCAGACGCTGTTGCAGACCCTGACCCAGAAGCTGCTCGACCAGCTCGCCGCCGAGGGCGACACGACGCTGACGCAGTTCGTCACGGCGCTGCGCAGCACCGCGGCCTCGCTGGACATCGCCGGGCTGGTGCAGTCCCTCATCGCGGCACAGCCCGACGCGGCGGCGCTGGAGGCGGCGGCGCTGGCATGGCTGCGCGAAAGATTGCAGCCGGAGCAGGCGGCCGCCACCGCGTCGGCCGTCGCCGGCCTGTTGCAGCTGGCGCTGAGCGGCGTGTCGAGCGACGGCGGCCTCTTGGTCTATGCGCCGTCCAAATCGGTGCCGGTCACCGTCATGGCCGGCGTGCGCACCGTGGGCGCCGAGACGCTCGCCGGCATCTGGGCGACCCTGTCGGTCACCGCCGCCGACAGCGTGGTGGTGGCGCTGACCCCGACCGGCGTCGGCGTGCCGCTGACCGGCACCCCCGAGGCGCGCGTGCAGTTCGGCCTGTCGGCCCAGGCGATCATCGCGCTCGGCCAGGGGCCGGGCCTGACGGTGACCTACGACAGTGCCGGCGGCGGCGTCGCGGCGGCTGTCGACCCGCTGATGAAGGCGGGCGTCTCCAGCAGCCTGAACGCGGAGCTGCTGCCGCTGCCGTTCGGGGTGGCGACGGGCGACGGCTATGCCGGCCGGCTTGAGGCGGCGCTCGCCGTCTGGCTGGAAGGGGTGATGGTGCAGGCGCTGCCGCGCTACGTCTCGGTCGTGGTGCTGAACACCCAGACGGTGGTCAGCTGGCTGAACGCCCCGCTGTTCACCGGTTCGACCCTGACGGCGGGGCAGGTGCTCACCGCCTCGCAGCTTCTGGTGACCGAGGACGGGGCCTATGCGCTGAACGATCTGGCGTCGTTGCAGTCGCTCGGCGTCGAGGGCTTCCTGGCCGGCTTCCTCAAGGCGCTGACCCAGACGCAGATCCAGGTGCTGTCCTTCCCCGACGGCGGCGGCATCTGGCTGGAGCCCGGACCGGACGGCAGCTATGGCGTGCGCTTCGCCGCCACCGGCCTGTCTTTGAAGCAGGTGCCCTATCTGGTCTTCCAGCTGGGCGCCACCGACACCGAATGGATCGCGCTGACCGGGGCGGACCCGTCGCAGTACCAGCCGGGCGTCGCGGCCTATCTGCCGGTCGACGGGCTGATCCCCGACTTCACCGCGGTCAAGCTGCGCCTGATCAACATCGGCGTCGATTTCCAGGGGAAGGCGGGCGCGCCGCTGGTCGATCTCAGCCGCTTCCAGCTGGCGAAGATCAAGCCGCGCGGCCTGCTGACCTTCGACTTCGCGCAGTCCAACCCCATCACCGCCTATGGCGGCGGCGTCGATGTCGAGGACATCGCCATCTCGCTGGCCCCCGACACGCTGACGCCGGGTGCCAACACCAACCCGGTCGCCCAGAACCTGCTGGGGTCGGGCGACACCGCCTCGGCCGGCAATCCGGCGGCGAATCCCGGCTTCTCGATGCGTGCCGGCTGGATGTCCGGCCATGACCTGGGCGTCGACCTGTACGACAGCAGCGGCAGCAGCCAGACCCGCATCTGGCTGCCGGTGCAGCGCAGCTTCGGCCCGGTCCATGCCAACAAGGTCGGCATCGGCTGGGACAACCCGACGAAGATCGGCAGCGTGCTGTTCGACGGCGGCCTGACGCTGGCCGGGCTCGACGTCGAGCTGATCGACCTGTCGGTCAGCGTCAACGTCACCCAGATCACCGACTACAGCCAGTACAGCCTGGATCTGGCGGGATTGTCGGTGTCGTTCAGCGGCGGCTCGGTCAGCGTGTCGGGCGGGCTGCTGAAGCAGAACGACCCGCTGCGCTACGACGGCCAGCTTCTGGTCAAGGCGGGGAGCTTCTCGCTCTACGCCGTCGGCTCCTTCGCGCTGATCCCGGTCGATCCGGACAAGCCCGACGGCGACAAGGCGGTGTCCTTCTTCGTCTTCCTGAACCTGAACGCGCCACTGGGCGGCGTGCCGGCCTTCTTCGTCAACGGCGTGGCCGGCGGCTTCTCGGTCAACCGCAACATCATCGTTCCCGATGCCGGGAACATCATGTCCTTCCCGCTGATCCAGGGCGCCATTTCCCAGGCGACCTTCGGCAGCGACCCGACGCCGGCCAGCGCGCTCGCCGTGCTGTCGCAGGACGTCTACCCGCAGATCGGCAGCTATTGGGTCGCCGCCGGCCTGAAATTCTCCAGCTTCCAGATCCTCGACGTCTTCGCCATGCTGCTGGTGAAGTTCGGGCGGGAGTTCGAGATCGACGTCATCGGCGTCGCCACCGCCACACTGCCGCCGCAGGTCTCGCCCTCCGCGGCGCTGGCCTACATCGAGCTGGCGCTGGTCGCCTCGTTCAAGCCGGACGAGGGCGAGATCTCGGTCACCGCCCAGCTGACCCCCAGCTCGTTCCTGCTGGCGAAGAACTGCAAGCTGACCGGCGGCTTCGCTGCCAAATTCTGGTTCGGCTCGAACCCCTATGCCGGCGACTTCGTCATCACGCTGGGCGGCTACAACCCGTCCTTCCAGCCGCCGGACCATTATCCCAACGTGCCGCGCCTGGGCTTCGACTGGCCGGTGCTGAGCACCTCGGCCATGACGGTCGGCGTGTCGGGCGGCACCTATTTCGCCCTGACGCCGTCGATGATCATGGCCGGCGGCTATCTCAAGGCGCTGTTCAAGGCCGGGCCGCTCAAGGCTTGGTTCAACGCCGGGGCCGACTTCCTGATCGCCTGGCAGCCCTTCTACTATTATGCCGGGGTGCAGGTGTCGGTCGGCGTGTCCTTCGGCTTCGAGGTCGCAGGCGTCAAGGTGACGCTGACCGCCGAGCTGGGGGCCGGGCTGGAGCTGTGGGGGCCGCCCACCGCCGGCAAGGTCAAGGTCAGCTGGTACGTCATCTCCTTCACCATTCCCTTCGGCAACCAGGATCAGGACCTGTCCAGCACCCAGCCGCTGAGCTGGGAGGAGTTCGAGGCGCGGATGCTGCCGCAGCCGGACTCGCAGACGGCTCCCCTGGCCACCGCGCGCACGGCGTCGATGATGCTGGCGGCGGAGGGGGAGGGCACATCCTCCGGCAACACGGACGGTGCGGACGCCACCCAGGTGGTCGTCAACATCCAGGTCAGCAGCGGCCTGCTGAGCGAAACCGGGGAGTTCGGGCCGACGGTCCAGTCCGCCCCCTTCGCCATCGACCTGCGGTCGGTGATGCCGGCCTCCACCGTCACCGTGGCGGAGTCCAGCTATCAGGCCTCCAGCCCGTCGCTGGGCATCCCGCCGATGGATTTGCCGGACATCGCGACCGGGATGGCCGTCACGCTGGAATCGCAGGACGATCAGGGGGCCTGGACCACCCTGTCCATCGACCGGCCCGGCCTGACGCCGGCAACCCTGTCCGGCGGGGCGGCGGCGGCGATGTGGTCGACGCAGGCCTTCGACCCGGTGGGCAAGCCGTCCTCCGACTTCATCGCCGGTGCCGCCTTCGGCATGACCCTGGCCGCCACCGGCGACCATGTGGTCGACACGCTGGAGCCGATGGACCTGCTCACCTCCTTCGGCTACGAGCAGGCCGACCCGCTGCCGCTGCCCTTCGCCGTCACCCCGGTCTACACCGCACCGGCGGCGCTGTCGCAGGACGGCCGCTTCGCCGTCCTGATGGGAAGCATCATGGCGCCGACGCCCTCGACCCTGCGCAGCCAGGTGATGCAGGCGCTGGAGGACGCCCAGGTCGCGGTCATCGTCGACCAGAACCTGTCGGTGATGGCGAGCTTCGCCGACCAGATCTTCCAGGCGGCGCCCAGCCTCGCCAAGCTCGGCTTCGACCTCGCGACCTCCGGTCCGCAGGCGCTGGCGGCGCCGCAGCCCAAGCGCGCCGCCAGGGCCGCGGCGGTGGAGGCACCGCTCGCGCCGCGGCTGCTCGTCACCTCGCAGGCCTACGCGCTGCCCGCAACGGCGCCGCGGCGCATCCAGTTGACCGGTGGCGCCGCCCGCAAGGGATCGGTGCTGCTGCCGGCGCCGCGGGTGGCGATGCGCTGGGCCGATGCCGACGTCCGCCCGACGCGCGGCGGTGCCCGGACGCTCACCGGCGCAGGAACCGCGCCGTCCGCGATCGAGGCCGGCCTGAGCCTCCAGCCCGGATCCGTCGCGGTGTTCGATGCCGGACGGGGTGCCGGAGCGCCGATGCTGGAATTGCAGGGAGGAACCCCGGTGATGGTCCACGCCTTCGACAAGGCCGGCCGCATCCTGTCCAGCCGTCTGGTCTCGCCGGCCGCCGGCGCTGCCGAGCCCCTGCCTGCCGACACCGCCCGGGTGACGCTGGTCGGGGTGGACAGTGCCGGAACGGCGCCGGTCGCGGGCTGGAACCGGCACAGCACGCTGATCCAGGCCGACCGCTACACCCTGCTCGGCGGCGGCTGCACCGTGCGGCCCCAGGCCGGACCGCGCCCGCAGCGGGTCTCGCGCGATGCGGCTCCGATTGCAGCACCCATTGGGACACGGGGACCGGTGGAAGGTGCGGCGATGCTGACCCGCAACCGCGTCCAGACCGGCGTCGGCACCACCGCGCCGGGCTGGGTGGAGACGGTCTTCAGCCACACCGTCGGAACCGTCGCGGTGGTGCTGGACCGCAAGGCGGACGCCGATGCGGTGACGGTGAAGATCGCCGCGACCGGTTCCCCCTGGACGGTCGAGTACGGCGTCGCGGCGACCCCGGTGGCCCGGATTGCCGCCGGCGACGGCACCATCCTGCTCTACGACGCCGCGGCCTTTGCCGCGGTGGCCGGTGACGATGGGCGGCATGCCGTTCTGGTGCGCGGCGTCGAGGGTCTGGCCGGCGTCTACGGGCTGGCCGGCACGCCGGCCGAGGTGGAGGCCGGTTGGGACGGGCTGTCGCTCCCGGCGCTGGGGCGCAGCGTGGCGCCGCGTCCGGGCCTGGGCCAGGGCCTGGGACGGGCCGGATCGGCGAAGGCCGGCGGCCCGACCGTGCTGCGGTTCGTCCGCAGCGACGCGGCGTAGGGGTGCGGGTGCCCCCGCCCCGGCGGGGTGGGGACGATTGGCAGGACAGGTTCGTGAGGAAGGGGATCCCACATGTCGAACGCGATCGCGCTGGCCGGTGACGGCGACGCGCTGCAACCCGGCCAGATCCGGTTCAGCCAGGCGGCCCTGCCGCCGCTGCCTGCCGGGACCTATCGGCTGAGCGCCACCCAGACCGTGGATGGCATCAAGGATCAGGACACGCCCCCCACCTACACGGCGGTGCAGACGCTGCAGATCCAGGGGCCGCGCTTCGCCCTGGCGCCCGGCGACCTGCAATCGGTGATGCCGCCGGCCAACCAGACGGGCTCCTGGGAAAACACGCTGCCCAATGTGGTGCTGCGCCGGCGCACGCTGCCGTGGGAACGCACGCTGGACGGCAGCGTCCCGCCGGCGGACAGCGTTCCGGCGCCGTGGATCGGCCTGCTCACGGTGACCGCCGCCGAGCTGGGCGGCGATGCCGGCGCGGTCGCCGCCCCCTCGCCCGTGCACAGCGGAACGGTGTCCGATCTGGTCCAGCCGACCAACCCGGCGGTGCTGGGACCGCAGCTGTCGGGCGTCTCGCAGGCCGAGATGCAGACGGGCCTGCTGCTGCTGGATTTGCCGGTGGCGCTGTTCCAGTCGGTGGCCCCGACGCTGGCCGACCTGTCCTGGCTGGCCCATGTGCGCGAGGTCAACACCGATCACAAGGAGATCCTGGGGCTCGACGAGGATGGCACCTTCTCCATCGTCGTCGGCAACCGGACGCTTCAGCCGGGGGCGGTGAACTATCTGTTCCTGGTCTCGCTGGAGGGGCACCAGGACCATCTGGCCGGCAGCACCATTCCCTCCTCCTACACCACCATCCGCTTCGCGTCGCTGGCGTGGTGGAAGGTGCAGGCCGATGTCTCCAAGGGTGACTTCATCGAGATCATGCAGGCCCTGCCCGACAATGGCGGCGTCGATCTGGTGCAGATGCCCCACCTGCCGATCCCAGGCTCCGGCAGCGGCAACGGTTCCGGGGACGCCGACGACCCGTCCGCCATCGCCGCCATGGGGCTCGGGATGGGCTATGTGCCGCTGACCTACCGCATGCGGGTGGGCGAGCAGGCGACGGCCTGGTATCGCGGCCCGGCCAGCGCGGTGCCGACCAAGGCCGACGGGCTGGGACCGTTCGTCTTCAGCGATCAGGCGATCCGCTACGACCCGACCACGGCGCTGTTCGACGTGTCGCAGGCCGCCGCCTGGCAGATCGGCCGGCTGCTCGCCCTGTCGGACTCCACCTTCGCCCGCCTGATGTTCCTGTGGCGCAAGGAGTTCCACCAGGCGGTCGCCGCCAATGTGGTGCTCGGGCAGGTCGCCGGTGCACTGCCGGTCACGGCGGAGACGATGCGCGCGCTGCCGGCCGCCGGGCCGGGGAGCGGCGGGCGCACGCTGGCCCTCTCGCACCAGACCGCCGCCGTGGCGCTGGCCGAGGCGTTCGCCGGGCTGGCGGGGCGGGAGGTGGCGGTTCCCGCCGCCGACGGCGGAAGCCTGTCCGGCATTCCCCGCCGGATTCCGCCGCGAGGACCGGCCGCCGGTCGCGGCGGCTCCCGGCCTGAGGAATAACGGCCCGAGGACAACCGGCGTGAAGGCTGCCACTGCCGCGGAGTCCGCGGCGGGCGCCGCCGATCCGCTGGAGGCGCTGCTCGACCACGTATTCGGCCCTTCCGCGGAGTGATCGTCATGGACCGTGCCATCAGCAACCGCGCCGCCACCTTGCAGGCGCTCATCGACACGGCGACCGCCCCGGCGCTGGCCGCGCTGCGGTCCGGCCCGGCGCATGCCCGCGTCGCCCTGCCGGCCGCCGTCGCTCCCGCCGCCTCCGGTGCGGCGGCCACGCAGCCCACTGTCGAGCTGCCGGACCCGCCTCCCGCCGTCATCGACTGGCTGGCCCGCGCGGCGCTGCTCTACGGCGTGCCGTTCGAGTACATCACGCCCGACGGGCGGATGCTGCCCAAGGAATCGATCCGCTTCTTCTACGTCGATCTGAACTGGATCCACCGGCTGCTGGAGGGGGCGGTGAGCATCGGGCTGTCGACCAGCGCCGATTCCGTGCAGATGATGGCGACCATCGAACAGCTGGTCGATCAGGCGCTGTCGCACAGCTCGACGGTGCGTCCGTCCTTGCGCGCCAAGGCGACCAGCGGCCACAGCCGCGCCGGTGCCGCGCTGAAGGCCGCGGCGGCCCAATCCAATGCGGAGGGCGGAACGGCGACCGGCCCGATCACCGGGCTGCTGATCCGCTCGGCCGCGGTTTCCGGCTGGCCGGGGGTGGAGGTCAGCGCCTATGCCGACGATGCCGCCACCCAGAAGCTGCCGCTCCTGCGGCTCGACCGCTTGTCGGACGATGTGCTGATCGCCCTGTTCGACGGGCTGCCCCGGGTGGTGAACTTCCTCCAGCCGCCGGAAAGCCTGCATTTCGGCGTCCGCCCGACCACCAGCTTCGCCAGCGGCTACATGAGCTTCCTGCGCGGACTCGGCTATGGCGGCTATCCCGCCGGCCAGCAGATCCAGGGCCAGCAGGCGGCGGTCGCCATGCGCAGCGGCGCGGCGGCCGGCGTGCTCGACGTCGCCGCCTCGGCCGCGTCGCTTCAGACGGCCATGAAGACCCTGGGCGCGCTGGACAGCGCCGGCACCTTCACCGCCGCCGAGTTCGCCGTGCAGATGGTGCGGGCGGCCGGCATGCAGTCTTTCCAATGGGGCGTTACCGCCCCAACGGGCCAATGGGGCGTCAGCGCCCCGGCCGAAGCCACCGCCCCCGCCGTGGGCCGGATCGCGGGTTGATCGGAGCGCAGACCATGACGGATACCCAGTCCAACACCGCCGCCGCCTCTGCCGCCGCCGCGTCCGACACCATCGTCGACCCGCTGTGGCCCGGTCCCAGCCTGTTCGTGCCGATCGGCATCGAATGCCTGCTGGTCGGCGTTCCCAACCAGCAGGGCAGCTGGGCCGCCCTCGGCATCGACTACCGCAAGGTTCCGGCGAACGTCGATCCCGAGCCGCAGCCCTTCCAGCTCCGTCCCGCCAACGCCCCGCCCGGCACCGGCGCCCATTTGCAGGCGACCCTGCCGATGGGCTACCGCCAGGGGCAGCAGCAGCCCGACGGATCGGTCCTGTTCCCGCCGATCCCGAACCGCTGGCTGGTGGCCCGCTCGGTGGTGACGACGCCCGGCGCCGCTCCGGTGTTCACCGTGTGGGTGTTGCAGGGCGATTTCCTGGGCGACATGGGAGAGGGCAGCAACACCTATCCCGATCCCGTCCAGACCGGCAACACCCAGTGGGTCGGCCGCGCCTTCACCTTCGACGCCTGGACCAATCCCGCCGGTCCGGCGCAGCCGCTGCTGCGGTCGGTCGGGCCGGGCTCCGTCAGCTGGGTGGTCACCTACGACAACACGCTGAATGTGCTGAGCTTCTACGACAGCCTGTCGGACGTGTCCTCGGGCAGCGTCACCTACGCCATGCTCGGCTGGTACAGCCCCTCGGGCTTCGATCCGCTGCTGGGCGTCACCGACGCCGACCCGCAGGGCTTCACCACCCAGGACGAGTGGCAGTCGATCCTGAACACGCTGCTGCTCAACGTCCATGGCGAGTCCGGGCTGGCGGCGGCGGAGGCGGCCTGGCAGGCGTGGCAGGCGGCCAATCCGATCAGCGGCGGCGCCACCATCCCGGCGATCCAGATGCAGCTCGCCAGCCAGACGCTGTGCCACGGCATGGTGTTCGGCATGGCGTGGAACGGACCGCAGCAGAGCTATCCGCGCGACCCGGTGCTGAACGGCCAGAATCCGGTGTCGGTCGCCGTCGGCGGCACCGGCGTCGAGGCGATCGCCGCCTGGATGGCCACCATCCTGAAGCAGCCCGATCTGGAGGATCTGATCCTCGCGGTGCAGCAGGATCTGGTGTTCGACTATCTCCAGCAGCCCTCGGTGTTCGCCACCCGGACGCTGGAGGCGCGCTTCGCCAAGGCCGACGGCGGCACCGTCTGGCTGGTGGCGCGGCCCGACTACGACCCCTCCGACCGTGGCCGGACCCTGCAGACGGTGGATTTGTCGCCGGCCCAGACCCAGGCGCTGACCGCGCTCAACGACGATCAGGCGGCGCTCGACGGCACCAGCCAGCTGATCGCCTCGAATGTCTGGCAGCTCTTCGCGCTGGTCTACAAGCTCCAGCAGCTCGGCCCCTTCTCGCCGGATACCCAGACGGTCCAGGACGCCATCGACGCCGTCATGGCCACGCTGACGACGCTCGACGCCCAGCGCACCGCCCAGGCCGCCGCCGTCGAGACCGACAAGACGACCCTGCTGGGCCTGATCGGCACCGAGTTCGTGCTGTCCAGCAACGGCGACACGCGGTTCCACGCCCCGGCGGCGACGACGGTCATGGTGGCCGGCGCCCAGCAGGACACCCGCCTGCTGCCGCCCGGAACCGACGGCGGCCCCGAGGACAGCCTGTTCAGCCGCTTCACCGGCCAGACGGTGTCGGCGCTGACGGTGATCGAGCCGGTCGGCGGCACCACCCAGACCATCGATGCCGGCGATCTCACCAGCCGCGTCCCCACCCTGCCGCCGGCCAGTTCCGGCGTGCCGAAGGAGATGACCGACTATCTGGTCGAGGTGATGCTGTTCGACACCTCGAACGCCCGCTTCCTGGCCGCCATCGCCTATCAGAAGGCCGGGGTCACGCCGACATCCGCGCAGCTGGACACGCTGGCCGCTACCATCGCCGCCCAGCAGACGGCACCGTGGAACGCCACCCCCGCCACCCCCTACAACGAGGAGACGGTGGGCGCCGCCGTCGGCTTCACCGGCGTCGTGCCGCTGAAGCGGTCGGTGCTGCCCTGGTCGCCGCCCTGGACGCCGCTCTACATCGACTGGCAGGTCACCTGGTATCCGACCGCGGACGCCGCCGCCGGCATGCTCGACGGCTGGACGCTGGAGGGATTCGACTACAGCTGGACAGGCACCGCCATCGGCACCGCGAGCGAGACCATCAGCGGCCGGTCGCTGGTGGGCACCCAGATCGCCGCCGGGCTGGCGGAGAAGCTGAACGATCTGGTCACGCTCAATCCCAATTTCGACGAGCTGCCGCAGTACCAGCAGGACGCCCTGACCCAGGCCGCCGCCGACATCGCCGAGTATGACATCGTCACCGAGGCGCTGAGCGGTTTCGGCGGGTTCATGCTGATGCAGCAGGGCCAGATGACGGAGCTGACCAGCGACGATCCGGCGGTCGAGAGCTGGCTGGAGCTGGCGCCGTCCATCGTGCCGCTGCCGGGCAGCGGGACCGACGGCAGCGCGCCGGCCTTCTACCCGGTGCGGTCCGGCCATTACGTCATCAACCAGCTCTGGGTGGTGGACGCCTTCGGACAGATCCTGCGCACCACCAACCCCGGCCAGGACGTGCTGCCGATCCGCTCCAAGAGCGTCACCACCCCCGACGCCGGCGGTCAGGACAACAAGCGCTTCGTCCAGGTGGCGCCGCGCATCCAGCAGCCGGCCCGCGTGGCGCTCAACCTGCTGGACGCCGAAGACGACGCGATCCCCACCAACTCGTCCAACCTGACCAGCCCGGTCGCCGGCTGGCTGCTGCCCAACCATCTGGACAACAGCGTGCAGGTGTTCGCCGCCGACGGGACGCCGCTGGGCGAGATCCTGCCGGTGGAGACCGACAACGGCCGCGGCATCCGCTGGGATCCGGCGCCGGGGCTGAACCTGCCGCTGGGCTCGCCGCCGGCCATCGGCAACGCCCACCTTCTCGGCTTCGTGCAAGGGCTGCTGGCCCAGGGACCGGTCTCCGGCGATCAGGCGTTGCAGGATCTGCTGGACGTGATCGACGTCACGCTGTGGCGCACCACGGCGACGCCGCAGCCGGACGGCGACAATCTCGCGGTGCTGATCGGTCAGCCGGTGGCGGTGGTGCGGGCGGACATCTCCCTCAATCTCGACGGCGACCCGGCCTACGACCAGTCCTGGGCGGCCACCGGCAAGAACGACGACGGCGGCGTCACCGCCATGCCCTTCCCCGTCTATGTCGGCGACATCGCCTATGACGGCAACGGTGCGCTCGGCTTCTTCCTCGACGACGTTTACTCGCTGCTGAATCCGCTGCGCGGCTTCGACACCGCCTTTGGCACCGTGCGCCGCGCCCTGTCCTCGCGGACCGGCAACCCGCGCAGCAACCTCGGCAGGGCGATGGCACGGCTGCCGACCCTGCTGGCGGCGGGCGGCCCGGCCGCGACCTCGGGCTATCTGAACCCCGATCCGTCCTTCACCCTGCTGCCCGACGGGCCGGTCCACCGGCTGACGGTGCTGATGGACCCGCGCGGTTCCATCCCCGCCGTCTCGGGCATCCTGCCGGTGGAGACGGTCTCGCTGCCGCCGGGGGTCGTTTCGGCGATGAACACCCTGCTGGCCACCTTCCGCGTCGGGCCGCTGCTGATCGACCCGCGCGAGGTGCAGATGCCGCTGCCCGGCAACGTCTCCGGCACCTGGTCGTGGATCGCCAGGACCGGCGTCACCGTGTGGGAGACGGTCGCGAACCTGAAGAGCAGCCAGCCCCAGGCGCTTCTGCCGACGGCCATACCGGCGGCGCGCGAAGGCTGGCTGGGGCTGGTTCCCACCCCCTCCAGCGGCCAGTCCGGCGGATCGCTCGCGACCGCCCGGCCCGTCGCCGACCAGAAACTCGCCCACATGCAGTTCCATGAGAGGTACAAGACCATGGCAGCGGCCCCGACGGCGACCACACCGCCCTATTACCAATACCGGTTCGACCCCAACAGCCTGATCATCGGCGCGACGACCGCGCCGACGCTGACCGTCACCAACCCCAACGCGACCACCGCGCTGACGGGCACCCAGACCATCTACGTCAAGATCCCGGTGGGCACCGGCGCAGACTCCATCGCCACCAGCCTGGGCGGGGTTTCGGTGACCACCAGCACCACGGCGTGGCTGGCCCTGCCCTTCTTCAGCACCAACCCGCCCTACATCAAGCTGACCGGCCCGGCCCTGGCGGCGGGAGCCAGCCTGTCGGTCTACATCAACAATCTGGTGGTCAACGACGCCGTCGGCACCGCCGCCTTCCCGATCCAGGAGAGCTTCACCGGCGGCGGCACCACGGCCGTCACCATCGCCAAAACCAACCAGCCGCTGGCGATCCAGCAATTCTACGCCAACCCCATCACCGTCGCGCAGGGGCAGTCGACGACGCTGAACTGGACGGTCTCGGGCGGCAGCTACGTGCTGATCCAGCCCGGCAACATCAAGCGCCCGGTGCAGGGCAGCAGCTTCACCGACAGTCTGCAGATGCCGGTGTCGCAGGCGCAGACGATCTACACGCTCCAGCTCTACACCGACGACCGTCAGTTCAAGCAGGCCGTCACCACCGCCTATCTCGGGCCGGTCAGCGCCACGCTGTCCTGCGATCCGAGCGGCCCGATCGACACCGATGCCAGCGCGGTGCTGAGCTGGAGCAGCACCTACGCCGTCACCCCGCTCTATCTGTCCACCCCCAACGGCGCGCAGCGCGTCGGCGCCCAGGGGCAGCAGACCGTGGTTCCCGGCAGCTACCTGAGCGGCAACCAGTCCAGCGTGACCTTCTCGTTGCAGGCGCTGGGCTACCAGGGGCCGGTCAACCGGACGGCGACGGTCACCTTCAACCCGGTGCGGATCCGCTGGTTCCGCTACACCGACTCCACCCTGACCCAGGTCACCTACAATGTGGTCAATCCGTCTCCCGGATCGCCGACCGTGAGCAGCAGCGGTCAGGACTACACGCTGACCGCCTATGGTCCGGGTGCGGGAAGCGGGCCGCTGGTCGCCCATCTCGGTCCGGGGCCGTATCTCCAGGTCCAGCTCCTCAGCGCGACGCCGAGCCCGGCCACCCCCGGCGCCACCGTGACGGTCAGCTACCAGACATTGAACGCGACGTCGGCAACCCTGGCAATCGGCAACCAAGCCGCGATGTCTGTTCCGCTCGACACGACAAAACAGACGGGACAGGCAACCATTACAGCGCCATCGGCCTCGACTGTGCTAACATTGACCATCTCCGGTAACGGGCAGGCGCCGGTCTCCAGCGAGCTGGACCTGCCAGTCACCACCGGCTGACGCGGCCAGCGCCGCCGCCGTCCCGCTACCCGATCGACCTCAACCGAAGGAACCCCGATGCCCGACTCCACCCCCTTCGCCGACAGCCCGGTCTGGGGCGGTATCAAGGACTGTATCGTCAAGGTCGTGCCCAGCCTGCGCGAGACCGAGTTCACTCCCGACACCCGTTTCGACCGGCTGGGGCTGGCGTCGATCCAGGTCATCACCATCACCTTCGAGATCGAGGAGCTGTTCGGCGTCGGCATCGTCGACGAGGGGCTGGACGTCTTCGAGACCTGCGGCGAGCTGGAGGTGCTGGTCCGGCGTCTGGCCGCCACCAGAGAGGTGACGGCATGACAGGCGGTCGGTACCGCCGCCCCGACGGCTCGCACCGGGTGGTGGTGACCGGCGTGGGCGCCGTCACCGGCTTCGGCGTCGGCCTTCCGGCCTTCTGGCAGGGCGTGACCGAGGCGCGCACGGCCATCCAGCCCACCCGCCGGACCTTCGAGGCGATGGAGGTCGTCCGTCCCGCCGCGACCGTCGCCGGCTACCGGCCGCTGGATCATTTCAGCGAGGCGCAGCTGCTGACCTGCGAACCCTTCGTGCAGTATGCGCTGCTGGCCGCAAGGGAGGCCATCGCCGCCGCCGGCCTGACCTCCGCCGACCTGACCGATGCGGCCATCGTGCTCGGCTGCGGCGGCGGCGGCGAGATCTCGCGCGAAGAGACGGCCATCCACCTGTTCGCCAACCGGCGGCCGCGCGCCCATCCGACCACGGTGCCGCGCACCAACCATCAGGCCGCCTGCGGCATGATCGCCATCGAGCACGAAATCCTCGGGCCGTCCTTCGTCATCGCCACCGGCTGCGCCTCGGGGTCGCACGCCATCTCGCAGGCGGCGATGATGGTGCGCCACGGCTATGCCGAACGCGCGCTGACCGGCGGGACCGAGGCCAACGTCATCTATGCGGTGATGCGCGCCTTCGACGCGGCCCGGACCATCGCCTCCGACACCTGCCGCCCCTTCTCCTCCGGCCGCTCCGGGCTGGCGCTGGGCGAAGGCTCCGGCATCCTGGTCATCGAGACGATGGAGTCCGCCGACAGGCGCGGCGCCCCGGTGCTGGCCGAGATCGCCGGCTTCGGCATGTCGAGCGACGCCACCGACACCGTGCAGCCGACAATCCGCGGCCCGGTCCGGGCCGTGATGCAGGCCCTGGCCGATGCCGGGCTCAACACCGATGAGATCGGCTATCTCAATGCCCACGGCACCGGGACACCGCTGAACGACCGGGTGGAAACGGCGGTGGCCCATGCGGTGTTCGGTCCCCATGCGGCGCGGCTGATGATGTCCTCCACCAAATCGCAGATCGGCCACACCTTCGGCGCCGCCGGTGCGCTGGAGCTGATCGCCACCATCCTCGGCCTCACCCACGGCGTGGTGCCGCCGACCGTCAATTATCAGGGCGCCGACCCCGACTGCGACATCGACTGCGTTCCGAACGAGGCGCGTGCCCATCGCTTCGGCGCCGCCGTCTCGCAGTCCTTCGCCTTCGGCGGCGTCAATGCGGCCATCGCCGTGCGGGCGGTGTGAGGCGGCGATGGCGGGGCTTCTGAACTGGCTCGACCATGGCGGGACCGACGGCGACCCGCTGTGGCATTTTCCCGCCGAAGGGATCGACCGGCGGCTTTCGGAGCTGCGGACCCGCTCCGGCGCCATCGCCGCCGGGCTGGCGGTCCGCGGCATCCGGCCGGGCGACCGCGTGGTCATGCTGCTCGACACCGGCTCGGCCGCGATCTGCCTGCTGCTGGCGCTGTGGCAGCTGCAAGCCGTGCCGGTGCCGCTGCGGCCCTGGTCGGGGGCGGCTTCGGGTGAGGACTCGGGAACGGGTTCGGAGAGGGCCGGCGGTACCGACCGGGCGGGCGGCTTCCTGCGCTTCCTGCTGGAGGTGACGCGGCGAAGCGATGCCCGGCTGGTGGTGACCGACCGTCCCGCCGCCGTTCCGCAGCTCGAACCGCTGCTGACCACGGTGGAAGCGCTGGAGGCGTCGCTCGAACGGTTACCGGCGGCGATTGGCGATGGCGAGTGCAGGGCCGACGGGCTGGCGCTGATCCAGTTCAGTTCGGGCAGCACCGGCCGGCCGAAGGGCGTGATGGTCACCCACGCCATGGTGATGGCGCAGCTCCGCCAGCTCGCCGACAATTATGCGGCTGCCGGCAGCGGCCGGCAGCCGGGCTCGATTGCGTCCTGGCTGCCCTTCTATCACGATATGGGGCTGTTCATCGGCATTCTGCTGCCGCTGTTCACCGGCGCCGATGCCATGGTCGCACCCCCCGCCTGGTACATGCGCAATCCGGCACGCTGGTTCGCCGCGATGGCCGCGCGGGGCAGCGATCTGACGTTCTCCACCAGTTCGGTGCTGGCGGCGACGCTGCGCGGGGTGCGCCGTCTGCATGGCCGCGGCTGCGATCTGTCGGCGCTGATCCTCTATGTCGCCGCCGAGAAGATCAGCCCGGCGGTGCTGGACGAGGCGGCGGCGGTGCTGGCGCCGCTGGGGATGCCGCCGTCGCAGCTGCGCGCCGGCTATGGCATGGCGGAATACACGCTGGGCTGCACCCACAGCCGCGAACCGGGGCTGCGCCGGCTGCGCGTGCGCATCGCTCCGGGGGGCCGGGTGTCGACGGACGGTGGCGACGGCTGTGATGGTGGTGATGGTGAAGCGCTGGAACTCGTCTCGGTCGGCCGGCCCAACGACGCCTGCGACCTCGTCGTGCGCGACGAGGCGGGATGTCCGCTGGGCGAGATGAGGCTGGGCGAGATCACGGTCGCCGGCCCCTGCCTCACCCCCGGCTACTGGCGGGACGAGGCGATGACGCAGCGGGCGCTCGGCCGGGGATGGATGCGCTCCGGCGATCTGGGCTTCCTGCACGATGGCGAGCTGTTCTTCGTCGCCCGCAAGGACGAGATGCTGGTGGTGGGCGGCCGCAACGTCATTCCCGCCGATGTCGAGCTGGAGGTCGAATCGCTGCCGTTCGTCGGCCCCGGACGCGCGGTGCTGTTCGCCGCCGACGAGCCCGGCGGGCCGCGTCAGGTGCTGCTGGTCGAAGGAAACGCCACGTCGCCGCCGCCGGTCGTGAGCGGACGGCTGACGGCGATCCGGCGCTGCATCCTCGACGGCTTCGGCTTCGTGCCGACCGACATCGCCGTCGTGCCCAAGGGAACCATCGAGAAGACCTCCAGCGGCAAGAAGCGCACCGCGGTCATCCGCCGCCGCTGGCAGGCCGGTGCGATCCCGCAGCTGGCCTGACCGGCCTTGCTGCGGAAAGCCGGGTCAGGCTGCGGGTGCCTGGGCCTGGAGGACGATCCGCTCCCCCGGCTGGGCGAGACTCACCCGCGTGTCGCCAGCGCAAGTGGCGGCGCAGGCGGCGGCCAGCCGGTCCCGTTCGCCCATGCGGACATGATAGAGGCGCATCGCGCGGACGCCGAGCCGCTCGGGGAAATCGGCGAGCTGGCTGAAAGCGGCGTGGAAGGGCTGGAGCGGATCCGGCTCCACCGTCAGGCATTCGTGGAACAGCAGGTCGGCACCGCGGAAGAGATCTTCCGACTCCGCTGTGGTCCGGCCGTCGCCGGAATGGGCGAAGGCGACGCCGCCCGCCTCCAGCCGGATGGCACGGTTGGGCATGGAATGGCGGGTGAGCGCGGTGCGCAGGCGGAAGGGGCCGAGCGTGCCGTCCTCCGGGGTTTCGATCCAGCGCAGGGGAAAGGAGAGCGACCGTTCGGGATCGGTGGCGCCGGCCTGGAACAGCAAGGCCAGCTGCTTCCACCCGCCGACGGTGGTGACGATGTCCAGCGGCTTGCTGCGGCGGTCGTCGGTCCAGCGGATCAGCGTCGGCACCAGTCCGAAGCAATGGTCGGGGTGATGGTGGGTGAAATAGAGCGCGTCGATGGCGTCGGGGTCCGGCACGTTGCGCCACAGCACGGGCGGCACCGAATGGCCGCAGTCGATCATCAGGCGGAAGCCGTCGGCGGCGACGATCAGCGAGGAATTGGCGAAGGAGGGGTCGGCTGCTTCGCCGACGCCCAGAACCTGGATGTCCATGGGGGTCAATGTCCGACTTTGGCCAGCACGTCGGCCTTGAGGAAACGTTCGATCACCAGCATGAAGCCCACCGAGGGAACCAGCAGGATCAGGGCGGTGATGGCGGCGATCTGGAAATTGCCACCCATGCCGGCGTTGAACATGAGCAGCGGCAGGGTGGAGATGTCGGGCACCCCGACGAAATAGGTGCCGGTGAACTCGTCCAGCGATTCCAGGAAGACGAAGATGGAGCTTGCCATCACCCCCGGTGCCGCCAGCGGCAGGGTGATGCCGAAGAAGGTCCGCAGGGGACCGGCGCCCATGTCGCGCGCTGCCTCCTCCAGCGAGCGGTCGACGGCGCCGAAGGCGGCGGCGGTGATCCAGACGGAGAAGACCAGCCCATGGACGTGTGGACGAGAACCACCCCGGCCACCGTGCCGTTCAGTCCCAGCGTGTAGAAGATGCGCGCCACGTTGATGTAGACGGCGACGCTGGGAAAGGCCTGCGGCAGCAGGAAGGCCAGCAGGATCGCACCCCGCCAGGGCAGCCGCAGCCGGGCCAGCGCATAGCCGGCGGGAACCGAGACGGCGAGGCAGGCCGCCACCGTCAGCAGAGCGATGGTGACGCTGGTCGCCAGCGACGCCATCGCGTTGGAGCGCGGGGCGAACACCCGTTCCCAGAAGGAGAAGCCGTATTGCAGGGGCAGGGTGTGGGGGAAGTACCATTTCTCCGCCACCGCCCACAGGCCGAGATTGGTCAGCGGCCCGAAGATGACGAAGGCCAGCAGCCCAAGGGCCAGCCCGCGCGGAATCCAGGCGAGGGCCCGCGCCGGTGCAAGAGTGGTGATCATCGCGCACCGCCCTGGCGCACGCCGTGCCGCAGGTAGAACCAGCCGACCAGGCCGGCCATGGCGTAGGAGACGAAGCCGAGAGCGTTGGCGACACCGTAATCGCCGTGGGCGTTGATGCGATAGGCCATGTCCACCGTGATCATCGTCGGGCTGTTGGGGTTGATCATCATCGGCACCGACATCACCGACAGCATGGTCACGAAGCTGAGGATCAGCCCGACGACCAGCGTCGGCCTGACCTGGGGAACGACGATCTCGCCCAGGATGCGCAGCCGCCCGGCGCCGAGATCGCGTGCCGCCTCGATGGTCGAGCGGTCGAGCGAGGCCATGGCGCCCGCCACCATCAGCGCCACGAAGGGCGTCTGCTTCCAGACGAAGGTCACCACCACGCCGCGCCAGTCGAGCAGGCTCGCCGCCTGCAACGGCTCGATGATGCCGCCGCCGATCAGCAGGTTGTTCATCAAGCCGTTCTTGGCGAGGAAGGAGCGCATCATCTGGGCGGCGACGATGAAGGGGATGAACAGCGGCCAGCGGTAGAGCCAGCGCAGCAGGGTCACCGCCAGCCGGTTCTCGCCGAGAGTCAGATAGCCGCCGATGGCCACCGACAGCACGGCCACCAGCGCCGAGGACAGCAGCACGATGGCCAGCGTGAAGGCCATGTCGAGGCTGTACAGCTCGAATGCCTTCACGACGTTCGCCAGCGTCCAGCCGCCGTCACGGCCCTGGAAGGCGCTGACCGCCGACAGGCCGAGCGGATAGAGGAAGAACAGCGCCACCATCGCCAGCGCCGGCAGGACCAGAAGCACGCCCCACAGCCAGTCGGGACCAGTCCTGGCGGCGGGCAGGGCGGGGGCGCCGTCTCCCCCGCACGAGCGGGGGAGGGCAGCGGGACGGCCGGCCGCCTCAGTTGGCAACGGTGCGCTCATAGGCTTCCATGATGTCGGTGAAATAGCCCGACAGCGGGAAGGGCTTGCCCTTGCTCGCCAGCTCGTCCGGCTTCACGTCGGTGAACAGCTTGGCCCAGGTCTGGGCATCCAGCTTCGGCTGCACGTAGGTGGCGTCGATGCCCGGATACCAGTTGAAGCGCTTGACGATGCCGTCGGCCTGCACCTCGGGGCTGGTCGCCAATTCGATGAACCTGCGGGCGGCGTCCTGGTTGGCGGCCTTGGCCGGGACCGCGTAGTACATCGGCTGGCCGGGCATGCCCGGACCGATCAGCTGGAGCTTCATCGCCGGGTTGAGGCGGCCGTCGGCCTGCCAGCTGTAGAACATGTCGACCCACACCGGCCCCATGGCGATCTCGCCGCGGTTCAGCATGTCGAGCGTGCCGGCATTGCCGGGGGTCAGCGTGACGCTCCTGTTGAACTCCCTCAACCCGGACAGCGCCTTTTCGATCGCCGGCTTCATCGCGGCGTCGTAGGGGCCCTTCTCCAGCCGGGAGGCATCGCCGATGTTGGCGGCGGCCCAGCCGGTGACGAAGCCGACGCCGGACATGCCGCCCTTGATGCCGTTGTAGCCGAAGGACTTCGGGTTGGCCTTCACCCATTCCGCCAGCTCGGCGTAGGTCTTCGGCGGCGCCTTCACTAGGTCCGGGTTGTAGGCCAGCGCGATCTGGCTGTGGAACATCGGCAGGACATAGCCGGTGACGTCGGTGCCGAGCGCGTTGCGTGCGCTGTCGCGGCTGGCGAGCGTGCCGGTCTTCACATCGCCGACATAAGCCGACAGCATCTTCTCCTGCACCATCTGGCCGGCCATCTTCTGGTGGATGACGGCGACGTCGACGTCCCACCTGGCGGCACCGGCGGCGGCCTCGGCGCTCAGCTTCTCGTAGATCTTCTGCGATCCGCCATCGCCCGGCCCGGTGCCGGCGGCGCGCACCTTGACGCCCGGATTCTGCGCCTCGAACTTCGGCGCCAGATACTCGTTGACGTAATCGACCATGTTCTGGTCGCCGGCGGTGAGCACGGTCAGCACCGTCTCGGCCTTCAGCGGTGCGGCGGAAAGACCGGCGGCGAGCGCCAGACCGGCGGCCCCGGCGAGCAGCGTCCTCAGCGTCGTGAGCGTCATGGAAAAATCCCCCTTCTTTCCTGATGGTGGACCGGATGGTTGAGATCGCCTCAGGCCGTTCCCGCCGCCTCCTGGCGGAGCGGGAAGCAATGCAGGGCCGAAGGCGGGATGACGATGGCGACGGCGTCGCCGACCGTGCGTCGGTCGTCGTCGTCGACCAGGAAGACCGTGCCGCCGACCGCGACGCCGTAGCGCCAGCGGCCGCCGGGATAGGCGGCCTGCGTGATGCGGCCGCGCAGGACCAGCGCGTCGGGCGGAACCTGTCCGGCCGCTGCCAGCCGTACGGACTCGGTGCGGAAATGCGCGGCGACCGGGCCGCTGCCCGGCATCTCGACCTGTGCGCCGCCCTGTTCGCCACCCTGCACGCCATCGCCGCCGAGCGGCAGGCTGACGGCGTCGTGGTCCGGGCCGGCGGCGATCTCCAGCGTCCGCTCCGTCCGTGTCGCCTGCAAGGGCACCACATTGTCCGCGCCGAGGAAGCTGGCGACGAAGGCGCTGGCCGGACGGCGGTAGATTTCTTCCGGCGTGCCGATCTGGGCGATGCTGCCGGCATTCAGGATGACGATGCGGTCGGCCATCACCATGGCCTCTTCGCGGTCATGCGTCACATGGACCGCGGTGATGCCGAGCCGCTGTTGCAGCGCGCGGATTTCGTGGCGCAGTTCGAGCCGGATGCGGGCGTCCAGGTTGGACAGCGGCTCGTCCAGCAGCAGGATGTCGGGATTGACCGCCAGCGCCCGGCCGAGCGCTACGCGCTGGCGCTGGCCGCCCGACAGCTGGGTGACGTTGCGGTCGGCCAGCCCGTCGAGCTTCAGCAGCCGCAGCATCTCGGCCACCCGCTCGGCGATGCGCGGGCGGGGCCAGCGGCGCAGCTTCAGGCCGTAGCCGATGTTCTGGGCGGTGGTCATGTGCGGCCACAGCGCATAGGACTGGAAGACCATCGCGGTGTCGCGGCGCTCCGGCGGGGCATTGGTCACGTCGCGCCCGGCGATGGCGATGCGCCCGCCGTCCATCGGCACGAAGCCCGACACCGCCCGCAGCAGCGTGGTCTTGCCGCAGCCCGACGATCCCAGCAGCGCCACGAATTCGCCGGGGCGGACATGCAGGCTGACGCCGTTCAGCACGCGCGAGTCGCCATAGGCGACGGTCAGATTCTCGACATGCAATTCCGCCATCGCCGCAGACTTCCCGCATTTCCCGAAGTGGTCAGCGTCGTTGCATGCGTATGCAAAGCCGCTGACGCAGGGTTTAGGCGGGAAGCGTGAAGCCAGAATGATGGAATTGTGATGCTTTGGTGAATGCGGCGGAGTGTGGCGTCAAAGCCGAGTCAAAGGCGCGCCGATCCACGCCTGACCAGCAGCGGGGGCGGGCGGTGCAGGACCGGCGGGGCGTCGGGGTCCGCCAGCCGGCGTTCCAGCATGTCGAGCAGGGTCGCCACGATGTCCTCGACCGGATTGCGGATCGTGGTCAGGGAGAAGCTCGGCCAGCCGGCCATCGGCACATCGTCGAACCCGACGATGGACAGGTCGTCCGGCACCCGAAGGCCGAGCGCGGTGCGGGCGGCGTCGAGCGCGCCGAAGGCCATGGCGTCGTTGCCGCAGAACAGGGCGTCCGGACGGTCCGGACCGGCCAGCAGCCGCAGGGCCTCGCGATGGCCGCTGTCGTAGGTGTAGTCGCCCTCTCCCACGGCGGCCAGCGGCAGACCAAGCTCCGCCAAGGCCGCGCGGAAGGCGCTGCCGCGTTCCTGTTCGGAAAAGGCGGTGGGGCGTCCGCCGAGATAGGCGATGCGGCGGTGGCCGGCCGCGACCAGAGCCTGCGCCACCAGACGGGCGCCGAGCGGATTGTCGCAGCAGATGCTGTCCACCCCGTCCGCCTCGACCGCCCGGCCGTAGAGAAGCAAGGGGACGCCGAGCGCCATCAGGCCGCGGATCGCCGCCGGAGAGACGCTGCCGGCCGTCACCACCACCGCATCCACCTGATAGTCGAGAGCGGCCATCGCCGTGCCGTCCAGCGCATCCGCCGGGTCACCGCGCACCAGCAGCGGCTGTTTGCCGCGCGAGGCCAGGCCGCGGGTGAGCGTTTCGAACAGATAGGGCTGGAACGGCCCGTCCAGATCGCCCATGACGACGCCGATCAGGTTGGTGCGCCGGGTCGTCAGGCTGCGCGCGATGGCGTTCGGGCGGTAGGACAGCTGCCGTGCCGCCTCCAGCACGCGGCTGCGCGTCTCGGCCGAAACGCTGGCCCCCTCGGTAAAGCACCGTGACACGGCGGACTGCGATACCCCCGCCAGCCGCGCCACATCCACTGCGGTCGCCCGCCTCCGCTCCCCCGCCACTGTTCCTCCGGCCGCTCGGTCGCGGGGCGAGTGTAAGGGCTTCGCGGCCGGGGTGCCAGACCGCCTTTGCCCAAGCCGCCGACACTGGGGACATGGACATGATCGGCGACAGGTCTTTGACAGCTGCGGTCTTTACCATGGTGTCCGGCACGATGTCCGTGGGCCGGATGCACCGGCGAACGATCCGGCAGTCGGCCTTTTCCGAAGTCGAGGTGGTCTTATGATTGGGGTCAATGCCATGGTGGATGGCGGTCTGGTATTCGATCGGGCCGTCGAGGTTCTCGGCACGGCCGAGCGCGCGGCGGAGTGGATGGGCTGCAAGGAAAGCCTGCTCGGGGCCAAGCCCGGCGAACTGGTGGAGACCGGCGACGGGACGGCGCGGGTGCTGCATTGCCTGCGCAGGATCGAACTGGGCCAGCCTGTCTGAAGCGGCGCCGGGCACCGGTGATCCGCGCCTTTTGATGGTGTCGCGAGGAGCGGTTCCCCCGCGGACGCAGCGGCACGGCCGGTTCTGTCGACGGAGGCTGGTAACATGCGCATATTGGTGGTCGAGGACACCGAGGATCTCGCCGACGCGATCATCCAGCGCCTGCGCAAGCATGGCTATGCCATCGATTGGGCCGCCGACGGCTATCAGGCGGAGGAGCTGCTGGCGGGCGAGACCTATCAGCTCGTCATCCTCGACCTGATGCTGCCCGGCCCGGACGGGCAGACGCTGCTGCGCCAGCTGCGCCGCAAGGGCGACCAGACGCCGGTCCTGGTGGTCACCGCCCGGTCGCGCGTCGACACCAAGGTCGATGCGCTCGACCTCGGCGCCGACGATTACGTCGTCAAGCCCTTCGATTTCCGCGAGCTGGAGGCGCGCTGCCGCGCCCTGCTGCGCCGCCATCACGGCATCGCCGCCTCCGAACAGGTCTTCGGCAACATGGTCTTCGACACCGCCACCAAGAAGGTGACGGTCGAGGCCCAGGCGGTGGATCTCAGCGCGCGGGAGTTCCGCCTGCTGGAGCTGTTCCTGTCGAACCTGAACCGGGTGATGGCCAAGGACACGCTGATCGACCGGCTGTGCAGCCTCGACCAGCCGGTGGCGCCCAACGCCATCGAGCTGTACGTCTCCCGTCTCCGCCGCAAGCTGGAGCGCGCGTCGGTCGTGATCCGCACTGTGCATGGCCAGGGCTATGTCGCGGAACGGCAAGATGCCCCCTGACGGCCGGACCGCGGGGTCGCTGCAACGGCGGCTGATGGTGCGGCTGGTGCTTGTGCTGGCGCTGGTCGCCGGCTGCCTGTTCCTGCTGATCCGCAGCGATGCGCGGCGCGCCGCCGACGGCGCCTACGATCAGCTTCTCCTCGCCTCCGCGCTCGCCATCGCCGATGCCGTGCGGGTGGAGGAGGGGGCCGTGGTGGTCGATCTTCCCTATTCCTCGCTCGGCATCCTCGCCATGGCGCAGCGCGACCGCGCCTTCTACAAGGTGCTGGACACCGACGGCAGCCCGGTCATCGGCTATCGCGACCTGCCCGGCGCCGTGCGGCAGGACGACGTCGCCAGCTTCACCGACACCGTCTATCGCGGGGAGCCGGTGCGCGTCGTCGCCCTGGGCCATCTGATCGTCCAGGCGCGGCGGACCAACTGGGTGACCATCGTCGTCGCCCAGACGCGGGAGGAGCGCGACACGCTGGCCCGCGGGTTCTTCCTGAACTCCTTCCTGCCGGTGATGCTGATGATGCTGGTCAGCATCGGGCTGGTGTGGTTCGGCGTGCGGCAGGCGCTGGCGCCGCTGGGGTTTCTGGAGCGGCTGATCCATGCCCGCCGGCCCAACGATTTCAGCGCCATCGAGGTGTCGGCCCCGGCGGAGGTGCGCCAGCTTCTGGGCGCTATCAACATTCTGATGGCGCGGCTGCACGGCAATCTGGAATCGACCAAGACCTTCCTGGCCGACATGGCGCACCAGATCCGGACGCCGCTGGCGGCACTCCGCTCGCAGTCGGAACTGGCGTCGGAGGAGACCGATCCCGCCCGGCTCCAGCGCATCGTCGGCCGCATCCACCGCAACGCCGTCGAGGCGAGCGAACTGACGACCCAGCTGCTCAGCCATGCCATGGTCGTCCACCGCAGCGAGGCGCTGCACCCCGATTTCGTCGATCTGACGGTGCTGGCCCGGCAGGTGGTGCAGCGGGCCGCCGCCATCGCCGAGGACACCACTCTGCGCGTCGAGCAGGAGGGCGAGGACAACATCGCCGTCTGCGGCGACGGGGTGATCCTGCGCGAGGCGCTGGTCAACCTCGTGGACAATGCCATCAAATATGGCGGCGACGCCGGCGCGGTGGTGGTCCGGCTGTGCCCCGCCAACGGCGAGCGCGGCCCGGCGGTCGAGGTCGCCGACCGCGGCCCCGGCGTGCCCGATGACGAGAAGCCCAAGGTGTTGAGCCGGTTCGGCCGCGGCAGCTCGGCGGCGGGGACGGTGGGCAGCGGGCTGGGGCTCGCCATCGTCGCGGCGGTCGCCGACGGCCATGGCGCGTCCTTCTCGCTGATCGACCGCCCCGGCGGCGGGCTGATCGCCCGCATGGCGTTCCCGCTCGACCATCGCTGCCAGTCCTGTCGGACAGGTGAAGGGGCGGACGGCCCGGCGGGGCATGGCGGCACGGGGCAAACCGCGGGAAAGGCGCAGCGCTGCTGGCTGCCGTCGCTGATCCTGCTGCTGTCGATCCTGCTGTTCTGGCCGGGGGAGAGTTTCGCCAAGCGCACCCTCTATGCGGCGGAGGGGGCCGGCACCGCGACGCTCGTCATCGCCTCCACCACCGACCGGCCGGTGATGGAGGGGCTGATCCAGGATTTCCAGCACCGCCATCCCGGCATCGCCATCCAGTATGACGAGATGACGGCGGTCGAGCTTTACGACGGCATCGTCAATCCCGGCGAACGGCTGCCCGATCTGGTCATCAGCTCCTCGGCCGATCTGCAGGTGAAGCTGGTCAATGACGGCTACATGCAGCGCCATCTCTCGCCGGCAACCGCAGCCTTGCCGCGCTGGGCCAACTGGCGGGACGAGGCGTTCAGCTTCGCCCAGGAACCGGCGGTCATCGTCTACAACCGCGACCGGGTGCCGGAGGCCGACGTGCCGCGCACCCGCGACGACCTGATCCGCCTGATCCGCGAGAAGGACGTCTACGATGGCCGCATCGTCACCTACGACATCGCCCAGAGCGGCATCGGCTTCCTGCTCGCCACCCAGGATTCGGTGCTGAACAGCCAGTTCTGGCAGCTGGTGGACGCCATGGCCGACCGGCACATGGACCAGCGCTGCTGCACCGGCGAGATGCTGGACCAGATCGAGCGCGGCGAGCGGCTGATCGGCTACAATCTGCTGGGATCCTACGCGCGGGCACGGCAGCTGGCGGGGGCGCCCATCGGCATCGTGCTGCCCAGCGACTACACGCTGGTCACCTCGCGCGTCGCCTCCATCCCCAAGGGGGCGGCGCTCGCCGGGCTGGGCGGGCTGTTCATCGATTATCTGCTGTCGCAGGAGGGGCAGACCCAGATCGCCAACAGGACGCCTTTCTACGCCATCTCGCCCAGTGTGGAGGGGCCCTTCTCGGCGGCGCATCTGCTGGCCGAGCTGAACGGTCCGCTCCAGCACACCACGCTGAACCCCGGCCTTCTCGTCTTTCTCGACGACAGCAAGCGCGCCCGCTTCCTGCGACAATGGCGCATGATGACCAACAGGTACTGACAGGCTTCTGACAGATATCGCGCCTATAACCCCAAGACTTCGTCAAAAAGCGGACAGGCAAGCCGCAGAAATGCCGCCTTCGGCATCGACATGCGTCCGCGAGACAATCAATATTGGGGAATGCCATGTCGGGCGATCTGAAGGAGCGCGCACTCGATTACCATCGCCTCGGGAAACCGGGCAAGCTGGCGATCGTACCCACCAAGCCGATGATGACGCAGCGCGATCTGGCGCTGGCCTATTCGCCGGGTGTGGCCTTCGCCTGCACCGACATCGTCGCCGATCCGGCCAACGCGGCGGAGGTGACGGCGCGCGGCAATCTGGTGGCGGTGATCTCCAACGGCACCGCGGTGCTGGGGCTGGGCGACATCGGGCCGCTGGCCGCCAAGCCGGTGATGGAGGGCAAGGCCGTCCTGTTCAAGAAGTTCGCGGACATCGACGTCTTCGACATCGAGCTGGACGAGAAGGACGTCGATGCGCTGGTCGACACCATCGCCCGGCTGGAGCCGACCTTCGGCGCCATCAACCTTGAGGACATCGGCGCCCCCGCCTGCTTCGAGGTCGAGCGCCGGCTGAAGGAGCGGATGAGGATCCCGGTCTTCCACGACGACCAGCATGGCACCGCCATCGTCGTCGCCGCGGCCGTCTACAACGCCTTGCAGGTGGTCGGCAAGCGCATCGGCGATGTGCGCATCGTCTCCACCGGCGGCGGGGCGGCGGGCATCGCCTGCCTCGATCTGCTGGTCGGCATGGGGGTGAAGCGCGCCAACATCATCCTGGCCGACCGCGAGGGCGTGGTCTATCAGGGCCGCAATGCCGGCATGAACCCCTACAAGGACCGCTACGCCACCGCAGGCGCCGTGCGCAGCCTGGACGAGGCGATGGTCGGCGCCGACATCTTCCTCGGCCTGTCGGGGCCGGGCGTGCTGACCGGTGCCATGGTGAAGACGATGGCGGCCAAGCCGCTGATCCTGGCGCTGGCCAACCCCGATCCGGAGATCACCCCGGAGGAGGCGCGCGCCGCCCGCCCCGACGCCATCATCGCCACCGGCCGCTCCGACTATCCCAATCAGGTCAACAACGTCCTGTGCTTCCCCTTCATCTTCCGCGGCGCGCTGGATGTCGGGGCGACCACCATCAACGAGGCGATGAAGATCGCCTGCGTCAAGGCCATCGCCGACATGGCGCGCATCGAGGCCTCCGACGTGGTGGCCGCCGCCTACACCGGCGAGCAGCTGCGCTTCGGTCCCGACTATATCCTGCCCAAGCCCTTCGACCCGCGCCTGATCGTCGATGTGGCGTCCGCCGTCGCCGAGGCGGCGATGGAGAGCGGCGTCGCCACCCGGCCGATTGCCGACCTGCGCGCCTACCGCGAGCGTCTGGGCCAGTATGTCTTCCGTTCCGGCCTCGTGATGAAGCCGGTGTTCCACAAGGCGGCCCAGGCGCCCAAGCGCGTCGTCTATGCCGAGGGCGAGGACGAGCGCGTCCTGCGCGCCGCCCAGGTGGCGGTGGACGAGGGCATCGCCCGGCCGATCCTGCTCGGCCGTGACGAGGTGGTGGCGCGGCGGATCGAACAGCTCGGCCTGCGGCTGGTTCCCGGCCGCGACGTCACGGTGGTCGATCCGGTGCGCGACCCGCGCTGTCACGAGTATGCCGACGTCTACCGGCAGGCGATGGGCCGGCGCGGCGTGTCGCCGACTTTCGCCGCCACCATGGTGCGGGCCGACGCCACCGTCTTCGCCAGCCTGATGGTGCGGCGCGGGGCGGCCGACGCCATGGTCTGCGGCACCGCCGGGCGCTATGCCGAGCATCACCGCCATGTCCGCGACCTGCTGGGCCGCCGCGGCGACGCGCCGGTCTCCGCGGCGATGACGCTGCTGATCCTGGGCAAGGGCACTTATTTCCTGACCGACACCCACGTCAACCCCGACCCGAGCGCCGGGGAGATCGCCGAGATCGCCGTGCTGGCGGCGGAGAAGGTCCGTCATTTCGGCATCGAGCCGAAGGTGGCGCTGCTGTCCCACTCCAACTTCGGCAGTTCGGACTCGCCGTCGGCGCAGAAGATGCGGGCGGCCTGCGACCTGCTGCGCCGTCGGGCGCCGGAGCTGGAGGCCGATGGCGAGATGCAGGCGGGGGCAGCGCTGTGCGAGGCGGTGCGCGACGCGGCCCTGCCCAACGGCCGGCTGCGCGGACAGGCCAACCTGCTGGTGATGCCGACGCTGGACGCCGCCAACATCGCCTTGGAGATGCTGAGGGTACTGAGCGACGGCCTGTCGGTCGGCCCGATCCTGCTCGGCGTCAGCGCCCCGGCGCACATCGTGACGCCGGAGATCACCACCCGCGGCATCGTCAACGTCACCGCACTGGCCGTCGTCGACGCCCAGATCGACACCACCCCGGTTCCGCTGCGGCAAGCGGCTGAATAAGGGCGGCAGTTTTGCGGACCGGTGGTGATGCCAGTCCGCGAACCCGCGACAAAATGGACCAACAGGGGAACCGGGCCTGACAGCGATTTGACAGAAGTCCGGTCCACACTGGGTTCCATCGGACGCCGCGGAGGCGTCATTACCGGCGCGGGGGAAGGGAGTGCCCAACCCAAAAAAGCCGCGACCACCCTGTCGGAAGCTCCAGAAGGAGCATGAATCCGTGACTGACGAACTCGACTTCTACGCCGTCGATCCGGCGACCAGCGCCAGGGAGCGCCGGGACATCAGAGCGCTCTTGGGCCGCTGTGGCCTGGATTACGAGGAGCACATCCAGGTCTTCGTGGTCTGCCGCGACGCCGGCCGGCTGGTGGCCTGCGCCGGGCTGGAAAGCAACATCGTCAAATGCTGCGCCATCGACCCGGATCTGCGCGGCGGGTCGCTGAGCCTGACCCTGCTGAGCGAGGTGGTCCATCTCGCCTACGAGCGCGGCCATTCGCACCTGTTCCTCTACACCCGGCCGGAAAACGTCTCCTTCTTCCAGGGCTGCGGCTTCTATGCGCTGGCGGAGGTGCCGGGCTACGTCACGCTGATGGAGAACACGCCGGTCGGCATCCGCGCCTATTGCGACCGGCTGCGCGCCCAGCGTCCGCCGGGCCTGCGGCCGGATGCCAGGATCGGCGGCGTCGTCATCAACGCCAATCCCTTCACGCTGGGCCACCAGTATCTGGTGAGGCTGGCGGCGGCGCAGTGCGACTGGCTGCACCTGTTCGTGGTCAGCGAGGACGTTTCCTTCGTCTCCTACCGCGACCGCTATGCGCTGGTCGAGCAGGGGGTGCGCGGGATCGAGCGGCTGACCCTGCACCACGGCTCGCAATACATGGTCTCGCGCGCCACCTTCCCCGACTATTTCTTCAAGGAGAAGGGGGTGGTCGGCGATTGCTGCACGGCGATCGACCTGCTGCTGTTCCGCAACCACATCGCGCCTGCGCTCGGCATCACCCACCGCTTCGTCGGCACCGAGCCCTTCTGCGAAACGACGCGCAAATACAACGCCGACATGAAGTTCTGGCTGCAAGGGGCCGGCAGCACGGCCCCGGCGGTGACGGTGATCGAAGAGGCGCGCACCCGGTCGGGCGGCACGCCGATCTCGGCGTCGGAGGTGCGGCGCCTTCTGCGCAGCCGCGACCTCGACCGCATCCGCGCCCTGGTGCCGGCGCCGACCTTCGAGCTGCTGCGCGAGAAATACCTGTCGAAAATCCTGCCGTTCGCGCCCGACCCGCTGGGTCATGGCAGCGAGCCCGACGCGCCGGCGCGCCGGGCCGTGGCGGCCGGCATCTGAACCGGCCCGGCGGCGCGACGCTTGGTGCGCCCGCCGCCGGGTCCTCTGGAGTGGGACCGATGAAGATCGTCAAGGAGGCCCTGGCGGGCACGCTCGAATCGAGCGACCTGCTGGTCAAGGTATCGCCCGGCCCGGGCGCCGGGCTGGAAGTCGTCATCAGCAGCGAGGTCATGCAGCAGTTCGGTCTCCAGATCGACCGCGTCGTGCGCGACACGCTGTTCCGGCTCGGCGTCACCGCCGGGCTGGTGGTGGTCGAGGACAAGGGCGCGCTCGACTGCGCCATCCAGGCCCGCGTCCAGACGGCGGTGATGCGCGGGGCCGAGGCCCAAACCATCGACTGGAGTGCGCTGTCATGAAGCTCCGCCGCAGCATGCTTTTCCTGCCCGGCGCCAACGCCGCGATGCTCAGCACCGCGTTCGTCTACAAGCCGGATTCGATCATGTTCGACCTGGAGGACGCGGTCTCGCTGCGCGAGAAGGATTCCGCCCGCCTGCTGGTCTTCCATGCCCTGCAACTGCCGGTCTACCGCGAGACCGAGACGGTGGTGCGCATCAACCCGCTCAACACGCCCTTCGGTCATCTCGACCTGGAGGCGGCGGTGCGGGCCGGCGTCGATGTCGTCCGCCTGCCCAAAACCGACTGCGCCGAGGATGTCGAACTGCTGGAGCGCGAGGTCGAGCGCATCGAGCGCGCCTGCGGCCGGGAAATCGGCTCGACCAGGCTGATGGCGGCCATCGAGAGCGCCAGCGGCGTCATCAACGCGCTGTCCATCGCCAAGGCGTCGCCGCGGCTGATCGGCATCGCGCTGGCCGGCTTCGACTATGTCATGGACATGCAGACCGAGCGCGGCGACGGCACCGAGCTGTTCTATGCCCGCTGCGCCGTGCTGCATGCCGCCCGTGCCGCGAAGATCGACGCCTTCGACGTGGTGTGGTCCGACCTGAACGACGAGGCCGGCTTCCTCAAGGAGGTCGACCTGATCAAGCGGCTGGGCTTCAACGGCAAGTCGCTGATCAACCCGCGCCAGATCGAGCTTCTGCACAACGCCTACGCCCCGACCGAGGAAGAGGTCGAGTATGCCGGCCGCGTCGTCGCCGCGGCGGCGGAGGGCGAGCGCAAGGGGCTCGGCGTCGTCTCGCTCAACGGAAAGATGATCGACGGTCCCGTCATCGACCACGCGCGCCGTGTGCTGCAGCGGGCCGAGGCGTCGGGAACCCGCAAGTGAACTGGAGTGCTCTGCCGTGACCGACCTCGCTTTCGACCTGCTGGACCGGCTGCCCCGCTTCGACGGGTTCGCCAGCCGGACCCCCCATCTGAAGGACCCGGAGCTGAAGCGCTCCCGCAAGGTCTGCCCGTCGCTGGAGGACGCCATCCGGCGGTCCGGCCTTAAGGACGGGATGACCATCTCCTTCCATCACGCCTTCCGCGAAGGCGACAAGACGATCAACACTGTGGTCGATCTGCTGGCCCGCCTGGGCTTCAGGGATCTGACGCTGGCGCCGTCCTCGCTGCTCAGCTGCAACGCGCCGCTGATCGAGCATATCCGCAACGGCGTCATCAGCCGCATCTACACCTCCGGCATGCGCGGCAAGCTGGCCGAGGCGATCAGCCACGGGCTGATGGCGCATCCCGTCAACATCCACTCCCACGGCGGGCGGGTGAAGCTGATCCAGGATGGCGAGCTCAAGATCGACGTCGCCTTCCTCGGCGTCTCGACCGCCGACTGCTTCGGCAACGCCAACGGCATCAGCGGGCGGTCGCGCTGCGGTTCGCTCGGCTATGCCAAGGTGGATGCCCGCCATGCCGGCACGGTGATCCTGCTGGCCGAGGAGATCGTGCCCTTCCCCAACGCGCCGGCCAGCCTGTCGCAGGACGAGGTCGATTATGTGGTGAAGGTCGATCAGATCGGCGACCCGTCGAAGATCAGCGTCGGCGCCGCCCGCATCACCACCAACCCGCGCGAGCTGTTGATCGCCCGGCTGTCGGCCGAGGTGATGGTGCATTCCGGCTATTTCGAGCAGGGCTTCTCGATGCAGACCGGCTCCGGCGCGTCGGCGACGGCGACGACCCGTTTCCTCGAAGGCTACATGCGCAAGAGGGGGATCACCGCCAGCTTCGCGCTGGGCGGCATCACCGGCGGCATCGTCGATCTGCACAGGAAGGGCCTGATCGAGCGGGTGATCGACACCCAGAGCTTCGACGGCGACGCGGCGGAATCGCTGCGGACCTCGCCCAACCACATCGAGATCTCGACCAACGAATATGCCAATGCCGGCTCCAAGGGCGCCTATGTCGACCAGATGGATCTGGTGATCCTGAGCGCCCTGGAGATCGACCTCGATTTCAACGTCAACGTCATCACCGGGTCGGACGGGGTGATGCGCGGGGCGTCGGGCGGGCATTCCGACGTGGCGGCGGCGGCCAACCTGTCCATCGTGGTGGCGCCGCTGATCCGCAGCCGCATCCCCACCGTGGTGCGCCGCTGCACCACGGTGGTGACGCCGGGCGAGTGCATCGGCGTGCTGGTGACCGACCACGGCATCGCCGTCAACCCGCGCCGGCCGGAGATCGCCCAGCGGCTGAAGGCCGCCGGCCTGCCGGTGATGACCATCGAGGCGTTGCAGCAGCGTGCCGACTCCCTGACCGGGGAGCCGCGGCCCATCGAGTTCCTCGACAAGGTGGTCGGGATCGTCCGCTACCGCGACGGCAGCGTGATCGACATCGTCCGGCAGGTGAAGGGCTGACCGTCATGGACGAGGTGGGCATGGACGAGGTGGGCATGGACGGGATAGCCGTCTCGCTGGCCGACATGCTGGAGGCGCGCGACCGCCGGGCAGAACGCCAGCAGGTGCTGTTCGCCCGCCATGGCCTGCCGCTGCTGTCGGTGACGCTGGTGACGCCGGGGCCGGTCAAGGTGACGGCGACCAGCCGTTTCGTGATGGAGACGGCGGCCGACGAGCTGGACCGGCTGTTCCGCCGCACCGGCTGGACGGTGCCGGCCCGTCTGCCGGTGCGGGAGCCGACCGGGCTGGAGGCGCTCTATGCCGTCGACACCGAGGCCCGCGTGCTGAAATGGGCGGCAGCGACCCTGGAGGACGACCATCCGCTGGGCCGGCTGTGGGATCTGGACGTGCTGTGTCCGATGCAGGGCGGCCTGTCGCGCAGCGCGCTGGGGCTGGGGCCGCGGCGCTGTCTGGTGTGCGGGGAGCCGGCCCATGGCTGCGCCCGCTCGCGCCGCCATCCGCTGGACGAGCTTCTGGCGGCCATCGAGGAGAGGGTGAATGCCTATCGCATCCATTGAAGACCGGCTCGGGGCTGTGGGGGAGCCGCTTGCGGCCCCTGGTCCCGGCGGGATGGAGGGCGCTCGCTCGCTCGGCAACCGGCTGGCCCGTCTGGCCCACCGCTCGCTGCTGCATGAGGTGTTGCTGACGCCGAAGCCGGGTCTGGTGGACCGCCGCAATTGCGGCTCTCACCGCGACATGGATCTGTCGAGCTTCCTGGCGTCGGCCCGCGCCATCGCCCCGTGGTTCCGCCGGTTCTTCGAGCGCGGGCTGGACGGCTGTGCCGTGCCGGCCGATCTGTTCCTGGCGGGGATCCGCGCCGACGGCATGGCCTGCGAGAGGGCCATGCTGCATGCCACCGGCGGGGTCAACACCCACAAGGGCAGCATCTTCGCCTTCGGCCTGCTCTGCGCCGCCGCCGGCCGGCTGGTGGGGCAGGGGCGGGCGCTGCGCCGCGAGCCGCTGTGCGCGGAGGTGGCGGCAATCTGCGCTGAGGTGGTCGGGGAACTGCGGCGGCCGGGGGAGGCCGGTACGGCGGGCGAGCATCTCTACCGCCGCCACGGCCTGACCGGAGCGCGCGGCGAGGCGGCCTCCGGCTTCGCCACCGTGCGAAACCATGCCCTGCCGGCCTTCGAGCGGCAGCGCCCCCACGGTTCGCGGACGGCGCTGCATGGGGCTCTGCTGGAACTGCTGGCCTTCAACGCGGACACCAATGTGGTGTCGCGCGGCGGACTGGCGGGGCTGGCCTTCCTCCAGGGCGAGGCGATGCGCCTGCGCCGGGACGGCGGGGTCGCGGCACCGGACTATCTGCGCCGGCTGGCGGCGCTGGACGACGAGGCGATCCGCCGCGACCTCAGCCCCGGCGGCAGCGCCGACCTGCTGGCGGTGACGTGGTTCCTGGCCCACCTGCCGGCGATTATGCCCCACCATGTGCCGTGCCGCCGGGCGCCGTGCCACTGACCGTTGCGGACAAGAAGGGGGCGGGCCGACGACCGCCGGGGCCGATGGAATTCGATCATATGCGCGAGGTGGATGCGGCCCTGATGGAAGCGTCGGCGCGCTACAGCTTCGTGCTGGTGCCGGGGCTCTATGACAGCGGCCCGGAACATTGGCAGAGCTTCTGGCAGGCCCGCCACCCCTTCTGGCTGCGCATCGCCCAGAGCAACTGGAACGTCCCCGACATCGACCGCTGGGTCGGCGCCGTCCGCCGTCTGCTCGGCCAGCGGGCGCGTCCGGCCATCCTGGTCGGGCACAGTTTCGGCGCGCTGGCCTCCTGCTGCGTGGCCGGCGACCGCAGCCACGACATCGCCGGGCTGATGCTGGTCGCGCCCGCCGAGCCCTCGCGTTTCGAGGCGGAGGAGCGGGTGCCTTCGCTGGCGCTGGGGGTGCCCGCCGTGGTGGTGGCGAGCCACAACGACCCGGTGATGCGCTTTCCGCGCGCCGTCCATTGGTCGGGCGTCTGGCAGGCCGATCTGGTGGATCTCGGCGAGGCCGGGCACATCAACGCCGAAGCCGGCTTCGGTCCCTGGCCCTACGGCCTCCGGATTCTGCATGCCCTGGTCGGCCATATCGAGGCCGCCCGCATCCAGGGCCAGTGAGTCGGGGCCAGTGAGTTTTTCAAAATTTTCTTCGGCCTTCCCTGCGCTGACAGGCTTCTGACAGTTCCAAATGATAGAAGAAATCATCGGGTGTTCAGAGGAATAAGTATCAGGAGATTGATGATTACGGAACCTATAGATGCGTTTCTTCTCGATTCAATATTGATATTCTGCGTTCATCGGTAAGAAAAACGGCATTTTTTGCCGTCCAATCGTCACGTTTTGTTTTTGGCGATTGAATCGCAGCGCTGCGAAACGCTCTGCGCCGATTGTTTCCAGCCATCCAGCCCAGGACCGGACCCGGCAGCGTCCCGTCCCGTCTTTGCCGACCGCTGCCGGAGCACAAACAAAACCGAATGTCCGGAGGACACCATGCCCAGTGAAGTCTCTCTTTCCTCCCTTGCCCTCGACGAGCCCGTCTCGTCCGCGTCCGCCGCCCGCCGGTCCTGGCGCGAGGTCTGGTGGGGGCTGCTCGACCAGCGTGTCGGCATCGTTCCGATCCCGGTGTTCGTGGTTCTGCTCGCGGTGTTCGCCGGGGCGGTCGCGACCGGATCGCTGACCCATGAGATCAACATGATGATCGCCGTGCTGGCGGTCTGCGGCTTCAGCTGCGGCGAGCTGGGCAAGCGTCTTCCGGTCTTCCGCCACATCGGCGCCGCGGCGATCTTCGCCACTTTCATCCCCTCGGCACTGGCCTATTATCAGGTGCTGCCGGCGCCGATGCTGAAGGCGGTGGTCGATTTCACCAAATTCACCAACTTCCTCTATCTGTTCATCGCCTGCATCATCGTCGGCAGCGTGCTCAGCATGAACCGCGACGCGCTGGTGAAGGGCTTCTTCAAGATCTTCGCGCCGCTCGCCAGCGGTGCCATCGCCGCCGCCTGCGTCGGCACGCTGGTCGGCAGCCTGCTCGGCCTCGATCCCAAGCACACCTTCTTCTTCATCGTCGTTCCGATCATGTCGGGCGGCGTCGGCGAGGGGGCCATTCCGCTGTCGATGGGCTATGCCGAGATCATGAACGGCAACCAGGGCGAGATCTTCGCGCAGGTGCTGCCGATGGTCATGCTAGGCAGCCTGATGGCGATCCTGATGTCGGGCCTGCTGAACTTCATCGGCAAGCGCATGCCGCAGCTGACCGGCAACGGCCAGCTCCAGCCCGGCGGTGCCGATTTCACCAGGACGACGGCCAGGAGCAGCGGCCCCGTCGATGCCAACACCGTCGCCGCGGCCGGGCTGTTCGCCGTCACCCTCTATCTGATGGGCGTCATGGCCCAGAAGATCGTCGGCCTGCCGGCCCCGGTGGCGATGCTGTTCATCGCCGTGCTGATCAAGGTGTTCCAGCTCGCTTCGCCGTCACTGGAGGCCGGCGCCGGCGTCGTCTACAAGTTCTTCCAGGTCGCGGTCACCTATCCGCTGCTGTTCGCCATGGGTGTCGCGGTGACGCCGTGGGACAAGCTGATGTCCGCCTTCACCATCCAGAACCTGATCATCATCTTCTGCACGGTGGCGACGCACATGAGCGTCGGCTTCATCGTCGGCCGCATGGTCAAGATGTACCCGATCGAAACCGCGATCATCAATTCCTGCAACTGCGGCCAGGGCGGCACCGGTGACGTCGCCATCCTGACGGCGGCCAACCGGATGCAGCTGATGCCCTTCGCCCAGGTCGCGACCCGGATCGGCGGCGCCATCACCGTCACCCTGTCGCTGATCGCGATGGCGAAGCTGATGTGACCGCCGCAAACGGCCGTCAGTCCACCGCCACCGGACGTCCCGCTTCATCAGGAGCGGGACGTTCGCCGTTTATAGCTCCGTGCGTTTAATATGAAACGCACGGAGCTATAGCTTTATGTTTGACGATCGGATTCACGCTTAAAATCGATTCCGATTTTACGCGATCCGATCTAAGGACACGAGGGCAACGGTCTCAGTCGTCCGGCTGCACCGGAATGCCGTGCTTGCGCAGCTTGGCATAGAGGTTGGTGCGCGACAGGCCGAGGCTGCGGGCGGCCTCCAGCTTGTTGCCCCGGCAGTCGGCAAGCGCCTCCAGGATCAGCGACCGTTCCAGATCGTCCATCGCGGCGGCCAGCGGGCGTCTTCCCTCCGCCGCGGCGGGGCGGTCGAGCGGAGCGTCCGGCAGGATGTCGGCGAAGTCGTCGGCAAGGATGCGGTCGCCTTCGGTGCGCACATAGACCTGTTCGATGACGTTGGCCAGTTCGCGGATGTTGCCGGGCCAGTCGTGGCGCCGCAGCACGTCGAGCGCCGACGGGGTGAGGTCGCGCATCGGCTGGTCGAGGCTGAGCGCGACCTTTTCCGAAAACAGCGAGGCGAGGATCTCCAGATCGTCCCTGCGGTCGCGCAGTGCCGGCAGCTGGATCGGGAAGACGTTCAGCCGGTAATAGAGGTCCGGCCGGAAGGCGCCGCTGCGCACCATCTCGGCCAGCGGCCGACTGGTCGCCGCTATGATGCGGACATCGACCTTGACCACCTGGTTGGAGCCCAGCGGCTCGACCTCGCGTTCCTGCAGGGCGCGCAGCAGCTTGGCCTGCAACGGCAGCGGCATATCGCCGATCTCGTCGAGGAACAGCGTGCCGCCGTCGGCCAGCTGGAACTTGCCGGGGCGCGGCTGGCGGCCGGCGCCGGTATAGGCGCCGGGGGCGACGCCGAAGAACTCCGCCTCCAGCAGGTTTTCGGGGATGGCGGCGGTGTTGACGCCGACGAAGGGGCGGTGGGCGCGGTCGGAGCAGGCATGGATCGACTGCGCCACCAGCTCCTTGCCGGTGCCGGTCTCGCCCAGCAGCAGCACCGCCGAATTGATCTGGCCGGCCCGGCGCACCAGCCGCTTGACCTGAAGCATCGCCGGGCTGAAGCCGATCAGGTTCTCGACCGTGTATTTCGACGCCCGGCTGGCCGCCAGCTCCTGCTCGACCCTGGTCAGCCGGGATTGCAGCTTGTTGAAGCGGTCGGCGATGGGCCGCAGATAGGTCAGGCTGTTCTTCAGGGCGAAGGCGAGGGCGCCGATGACCTCGCCGTGCTCGTCGCGCAGCGGCAGGCGGCTGACCAGCAGCGTGTGTTCGCCATAGCGCATGATGTCGAGCGGCATCGACCGGCCGGTTTCCACCACCTCGCGCATCCGGCTGTGCGGGATGACCCGCTCCACCGGCTGGCCGATGGCGTCCGCCCGCGACTGGAGCCCCAGTTGCGCCATCAGCTTTTCAGTGAACCAGACATGCTTGTCGTTCGACCAGACGATGCGGGCGTCGCAGTCGACCAGCAGGGCGCCGTCGATCATCTCGTCGACCATCGCCATCAACGCGCACGCCGCAGCGAACTGTTCGCTTCGATCCGTTGGCATTCCCAGCCCTCCCTGGCGCAGACTGTCAATATTACGCACAGTATCTGTCAGAAAAATGAACACGATGGAAGGGCTGATTTCCTGGGAAACCGGGGATCCTGGCGGGCCGGACTGTACGCGCTCGCAAACACCGGGCCGGCATGCTTGAGCAGGCTTTCAACAAAATCCTGACTTAACAGGCGCTTGGCTCCCTGGCACAACCATTGCTTACCAAGCATTCCAAACAGCGTCCATGTCGAACAATCAGGGCAACGCTCAATGGGCGCCGGTCAAGCGGGACGGGGGAATGCACAGACCATGACACACCAGCGCATCGCCATCATCGGTGCCGGGATGATGGGGCAGGGGATCGCGCAGGCGTTCGCCGCCGCCGGCCATCGCGTCGAGATTCAGGAACCCGATGCCGTTCGCCGGGCCGGCATCCTCGACCGCATCCGCCGGACCCTTGGCGATCTCGGTCAGGACACCGCCATCGTCGACCGTATCCGGCCGCACGAGACGCTGGGGGAGGCTGTCGCCGCCGCCGACATCGTCATCGAGGCGGTGCCGGAGGATCTCGGCCTCAAGCAGCGCATCCTGGCGGCGGCGGAAGCGGCGGCTCCACCCCATGCGCTCCTCGCCAGCAACACGTCGGTCATCCCGATCACCCGGATCATGGAACCGCTGCGCGACCGCACCCGCGCGCTCGGCACCCATTGGTGGAACCCGGCCCATCTGATTCCGCTGGTCGAGGTGGTGCGGACGCGCGACACCGCCGACGCGGCGGTCGCCGCGATGACCGGCCTTTTAAGGTCCATCGGCAAGCTGCCGGTGGAGGTCCGCAAGGATGTTCCCGGCTTCATCGGCAACCGCCTGCAGCATGCGCTGTGGCGCGAGGCCATCGCGCTGGTTCAGGACGGCGTGTGCGACGCCGAGACGGTCGACACCGTGGTCAAGGCCAGCTTCGGCCGGCGGCTCGCCGTGCTGGGGCCGCTGGAGAATGCCGATCTGGTCGGCACCGACCTGACGCTGGCGGTCCACGGCCATGTCCTGCCCGACCTCGACCGCACGCCGGGCCCGCAGCCCCTTCTCAGCGAACTGGTCGCCTCCGGGCGGCTCGGCATGAAGACAGGCGCCGGTTTCCGGGTCTGGAGCGAGGGGCAGCGGGAGGAGGTCGCCGCCCGTCTCGCCGCCCATCTCCAGCGCCTGGACCTCCCCGAACGCGGATAGCCGCCACGCCAAACCCGAACCGTCCGGGCCTTCCCGCCCGGACCAGCACAGGAGGGCCTTGCATGGCCGTATCGAAGAAGAAGGTCATCATCAGCTGCGCGCTGACCGGATCGATCCACACCCCCACCATGTCGGACGCCCTGCCGGTCACGCCGGACGAGATCGTCGAACAGGGCGTCGGCGCGGCGGAGGCCGGGGCGGCGATTCTGCATCTGCACGCCCGCGATCCCCGCACCGGCCAGCCGACGCCCGACCCGGCGGTGTTCATGGAGTTTCTGCCGCGGCTGAAACAGTCCACCGACGCGGTGCTGAACATCACCACCGGCGGCTCGCTCAACATGACGGTGCAGGAACGCCTCGCCGCCCCGCTGCTGGCCAAGCCGGAGATGTGCTCGCTCAACATGGGGTCGATGAATTTCGGCATCTTCCCGCTGGCCGACCGCTACAAGAACTGGAAGCACGATTGGGAGGAGCCCTATCTGCGCAGCACCGACGACTTCATCTTCCGCAACACCTTCCGCGACATCGCCTATATCCTCGAACATCTCGGCGAGGGCTGCGGCACCCGCTTCGAGTTCGAGTGCTACGATGTCGGGCATCTCTACAATCTCGCGCATTTCCTCGACCGCGGGCTGGTGAAGACGCCGCTCTTCATCCAGACCATCTTCGGAATCCTCGGCGGCATCGGGGCGGAGGAACGCAACCTCGTCTTCATGCGCGAGACCGCCGACCGCCTGTTCGGCAAGGATTACGAATGGTCGGTGCTGGCCGCCGGCCGCCACCAGATCCCCTTCACCACCATAGCCGCGGTGATGGGCGGCAATGTCCGCGTCGGGCTGGAGGACAGCCTCTATCTCGCCAAGGGCCGGCTGGCCCGCAACAGCGCCGAGCAGGTGGCGAAGATCCGCCGCATCCTGGAGGAGCTGTCGCTGGAGGTCGCCACCCCGGAAGAGGCGCGCGCCATGCTCGACCTCAAGGGCGCCGATCAGGTGGCGTTCTGACGCACAATCATCCGACCGAGGAACGAAGAAACATGCAGAACAGAATCGCTGCCGCCAGAATCGCCGTCGTCACCGGGTCCACCAGCGGCATCGGGCTGGCGACGGTGCGGGAGCTTGCCGGCCGCGGCTGCGACGTGATGGTCAACGGCTTTGGCGACCGGGCGGAGATCGACCGCAACTGTGCCGAGATCGCCGAGCGGACCGGCCGCCGGATCGTCTATTCCGCCGCCGACCTCAGCCGACCGGAGGAGGTGCGCGCCATGATGGCCGACGCCGCCGACCGGCTGGGACCGGTCGACATCCTGGTGAACAATGCCGGTGTCCAGCATGTCGCGGCACTGGACGAGTTCCCCGACGACAAGTGGGACCTGCTGCTGGCGGTCAACCTCAGCGCCGCCTTCCACGCCATCAAGGCGGCGGTGCCGTCGATGCGGGAGCGGGGCTGGGGGCGCATCGTCAACACCGCCTCGGTGCTGGGCATGGTCGGCGCGCCGCACAAGCCGGCCTATGTCGCCGCCAAGCATGGCATCATCGGCCTGACCAAGTCGGTGTCGATCGAGCTGGCGCCCCACGGCATCACCTGCAACGCGATCTGCCCCGGAACCGTGCTGACCCCGATCATCGAGCGCCAGATCGCCCAGCAGGCGCAGGTCACCGGCCTGCCGGAGGATCAGGTGCTGCGGGCGGTGTTCCTGGAAAGGATGCCGACCGGCCGGCTGATCGCGCCTGAGGAGGTCGCGTCCGCCATCGCCTTCCTGTGTTCCGACGCCGCGGGGTCGATCACCGGAGCGGCCCTTCCCGTCGATGGCGGCTATACCACCCATTGATCTTTGCCTCCCGGCCGTCCAGCCGGGACGGGTGTCCCAAACAGCAAAACCAAAACACCAAAAACCGTCCAATTGGGGAGCGAACCATGCGTAAACCGCTTGTTGCCGGGCTTCTCGCCGGCACCGCCCTGGCCGTCCTGGCATCCGGCGCCGCCCAGGCCCAGATGTCCGACAACGTCATCAAGATCGGCATGCTGTCCGACCGCTCCGGCATCTACGCCGACATCAACGGCGAGGGATCGGCGGTGGCGGCCCGGATGGCGGCCGAGGAATTCGGCAATGCCGTGAACGGCACGAAGATCGAGATCATCGTCGGCGACCACCAGAACAAGGCGGACATCGCCGCCAACCTGGCCCGCCAGTGGATCGACACCGAGAAGGTCGATGTCGTCGCCGACGTGCCGAACTCCGCCGCCGCGCTGGCGGTGCAGGCGATCACGCGGGACAAGAAGCGGCTGTTCCTGATGTCCGGCCCCGGCTCGACCGACCTGACCGGCAAGGAATGCAGCCCCTACGGCTTCCAATGGACCTGGGACAACCACGCCGTGGCTTCCGCCACCGCCCGCGCGCTGGTCGAGCAGGGCCGCAAGAGCTGGTTCTTCATCACCGCCGACTACGCCTTCGGCCATTCGCTGGAAGCCGAGGCGGCCAGCACGGTCAAGCAGCTGGGCGGCACCATCAAGGGCAGCGTGCGCCATCCGCTGGGGGCGTCCGACTTCTCCTCCTACCTGTTGCAGGCGCAGGCATCGGGGGCCGAGGTGGTCGCCTTCGCCAATGCCGGCGGCGACACCATCAACGGCGTCAAGCAGGCGGCCGAGTTCGGCATTCCCCAGGGCGGCCAGACGCTGGCCGGGCTGCTGCTGAACATCAACGACATCCAGGCGCTCGGGCTGGAGACCTCGCAGGGGCTGATGCTGGCGAACTCCTTCTACTGGGACATGACCGAGGAAACCCGCGGCTGGTCGAAAAAGTTCGAGGAGCGGACCGGCCGCAAGCCGTCGATGAACCAGGCCGGCGTCTATTCGTCGGTCCGCCATTACCTGAAGGCGGTGCAGGAACTGGGCACCGACGATCCCGACAAGGTGGCGGCCAAGATGCGTGCTATGCCGGTCACCGACATGATGATGAAGGAGGTGAAGATTGCCGCCAACGGCCGCGTCTTCGACGACATGTATCTGGCGCAGGTGAAGACGCCGGCAGAGTCGAAATACGCCTGGGACTACTTCAAGATCCTGAAGACCGTTCCCGGCGCGCAGGCCTACATCGACCCGAAGGACAGCGGCTGTCCGCTCGTCAAGTGACGCCCAGTCCGTGATGTCCAGTCTGTGATACCGGGGGCCGTCCGAGCGGCGGCCCCCGGCCTTCCCGCCGCTCTTGCCCCGCCGCTCTTGCGGGTGATGCCGGTTTCAATGACCTGGACCGTCCCCATCTCTACGGCTCCCGGTCGCGGCTCCCGTCCGCAGCCGGGGCCTGTCATCCGCTGCCGGTAGGGGAAGGGAACGATGAGCAACCTGAGCAAAGTCCTCGGCGTCATCCTGGCCAACGGGCTGGCCGGCCGAACCGGCCGGGGACCGGCCTTCGCCGCCGCCATGCCCCTGCTCCTCGGCAAGAAGGGCAAAAAGAAGATGAAGGGCTATTACGGCCACGGCCATGGCATGCCCCATGTCCCGGCCGCCGGTTCGGGGTTGCTGCAGAAGGCCGGCCTCGCCTCGCTCGCCTATCTTGCCTACCGGGCTTATCAGGACGGCAAGGCGCCCGCCACCTCCGGCCATCCGCCGTCTGGACCGGCTCCAACCTCGGCTCCGGCAGCGGGTGGACCGCTGGAAGGGCTTCTCGACCGGCTCGGCCTTGGCGGTGTGGCCGGCGGGGGAGCGATTGCCGGTTCCGGAGGCGGTGCGCTCGGCAGCGTGCTGGGCGGTGTGCTTGGAGGGGCCGGCGCGGCCGGTGTCGCCGGCGGTTCGGGCGGCGGTTTGGGCGACCGTCTGGCCGGGGTGCTGCGTAGCGGCCAGCCGGAACCCGATCTCGGCGACGCCAAGGCGCTGCTGCTGATCCGCGCCATGATCGCGGCGGCCAACGCCGACGGCCACATCTCGCCCGACGAGCAGCGGCGCATCCTCGACAGCCTCGACGCCGCCCAGGCCGAGCCGGAGGACCGGCGCATCGTCGAGGCCGAACTGCGGTCCCCGCGGCCGCTGGACCAGATCGTCCGCGACGTCCGCGATCCCGAGACGGCCGAGCAGGTCTATCTCGCGTCCGAACTGGCGGTGCGCGGCGGCAGCGAGGTCGACCGCCAGTATCTGGCCTATCTCGCCTCCCGCCTCGGCCTGACCGAAGCCCGCCGCCGCGAACTGGACTCCATGGTCTGACCAGATGGGGTCTGACCAGATGGGGTCTGACCGGCCCCGTGCGGCGCCCGCCCGGCGCCGCAGTCCGGCCACAGGAGCAGGCCAAAGTTTTTTGCCATCCGATGCAGAAAGTTCTTGCGCGGTCCGGGTTGGGCCGCATATAAGACGCCTCCCGACGCGAACGACGCCGGCGCCGCCGAAACGGCAGCGACCGACCCGCGAACGGGAAGCCCGACAAACCGGCGCTTGACAGTCGAACCCCACAGGTTCGGCGGGGCAGCGGTTTCTGCATCGGGCGGGCTCTTTGG